>NZ_CP031423.1:0-1200000 GCF_003991875.1 Microbacterium lemovicicum | reverse complement strand
ATCACCTGCGAGTAGATCTGGCCGGTCGTGACGTTGGCCGCCTGGCTGAGCTCGATGTCGAGGAACCGCTCGTAGTGCCCGATGTCGAGGTCGGTCTCGGCCCCGTCGTCGGTGACGAACACCTCGCCGTGCTGGAACGGGTTCATCGTGCCCGGATCGACGTTGAGATACGGGTCGAGCTTCTGCATGACCACACGCAGTCCGCGGGCCGTCAGGAGGTTGCCGAGGCTTGCCGCAGTCAGGCCTTTGCCCAACGAGGAAACGACACCGCCGGTCACGAAGATGTGCCTGGTGGTGTCGTTCGATTGTCCCGGATCTGAAGTCTGCATCACGGGCTTCGAGCCTATCAGTCGAGGGTGGGAGGAATCCGTACGGTTCACGATACGGCGCGTGCGGTCTGGAGAAGCTCGCGGGCATGGAGGATCGCGGCATCCGAATCCGCCAGGCCCGACAGCAGGCGCGCCATCTCGTGCTCGCGCTCCGCGCCGTCGAGCCGTGTCACGCTCGACGCGGTCACCGAGCCGTCGTTCGCCTTCACGACGGTGAGGTGGTTGCCGGCGAATGCCGCGACCTGGGCGAGGTGCGTCACCGCGATGACCTGCGACGACTCCGCCAGCCGTGCCAGCCGTCGGCCGACCTCGATCGCGGCCGCCCCGCCGATGCCGGCGTCGACCTCGTCGAAGACGAACGTGGGCACGGGATCGGTCGCGGCGATGACCACCTCGATGGCGAGCATCACCCGGCTCAGCTCGCCGCCCGACGCCCCGCGCGAGACGGGACGGGGCGCCGCACCGGGGTGCGGAGCTAGCAGGATCGCGACGTCGTCGCGCCCGCTGGTGGACTCGGCGCCCGGCGACACCTCCACCGTCAGCGTCGCGTCGGGCATCGCGAGGGCGTGCAGCTCCTCGGTCACGTCGGTCGACAGCCGTGCGGCGGCGCGGGTGCGCGCGTCGGTGAGGGCGGCCGCGGCGGTGTCGAGGACGGATGCCGCGGCATCCCGCTCCTGTCGCAGGCGCTCGACGCGATCGCCGTCGTCGTCCAGGTCGGCCAGACGCAGCGACCCGGTGCGCAGCAGATCGATCGCGGCCTCGAGCGTGCCGTGGGCGCGGACGAGTCCGGCGATGACGGCACGGCGCTCTTCGACGGCGGCCAGCTCATGGGGACCCGACTCGTCGAGGTCGGCGAGATAGCCGGCCAGAGAGGCGGCGAGGTCGGTCGCGCGGTAGCCGAGTTCGGCCGCCTGCGCGGCCAGATCCTCGAGCGCGGTGTCGCTGGACGCGGCGCGCTCCAGAGCGCGGCGGGCCTCGGCGATGAGCCCGATCGCATCGGGCGCGTCGTCCTCGGCGGAGAGCACGTCGTGGGCGGTCGCGGCGGCGAGGCGCAGCTCCTCCGCGTTGGCGAGGCGCTCGGCACGCTGGGCGAGCTCGACGTCCTCCCCCGGCTGGGGCTCCGCGGCCTCGATGTCGGCGATCGCGGTGCGCAGCTCTGCGGCCTCCGCCGCGCGTGCGTCGCGGTCGCCCGTGAGCGCCGCCAGGTCACGCTCGACGGCGCGCCAGGCCTCGTAGGCCGCGCGGTACGCCGTCAGCGCGGCGGCCACCGGCTCGCCGCCGAAGCGGTCGAGGGCCTCGCGCTGGGCGGCTGCGGACTTCAGCCGCAACTGGTCGGACTGCCCATGCACGACCACCAGCTGATCGGCGATGTCGGCCAGCACGCCGGCCGGCGCCGCACGACCGCCGACGGTGGCGCGGCTGCGGCCCTCGCTCGAGATGGTGCGCCCGACGAAGAGCTCCGCTCGCCCCGCGCCGACCTGCTCGACATCGCCGCCGGCCTCGCGGACCCGGTCGACGACGGGGCCCTCGTCGGGCACGATCCAGACGCCGTCGACGGATGCCTGAGCCGCTCCGGCCCGCACGGCGCCCGAGTCGGCGCGCTGACCCATCAGGAGGCTGAGGCCGGTGACGACCATGGTCTTGCCGGCGCCCGTCTCACCCGTGATCGCCGTGAACCCGGGACCCATGGGGAGCGTCGCCTCCGCGATCACTCCGAGATCGCGAAGGCGCATCTCCTCGATCACAGCTGCTCCGGATGGATGATCGCGCCGGTCGGCGGGAGGACCGGGCCGCGCCACCCCTCGACGGGCAGACGGAACTTCCGCACGAGGCGGTCGGTGAACGCGGCGGGGTGCAGCCGAGCGAGACGCACCGGTCGATCGGACCTGCGCACGACGACGCGGGCGCCCGGGGGCAGCTCGTGCGAGCGCCGACCGTCGCACCACAGGATGCCGGTCCCGTTCGTGCGCTCGAGGACCTCGATCGCGACCGCGGCCTCCGGGCCCACGACCAGCGGACGGGCGAACAGCGCGTGCGCCGACAGCGGGACGACGGCGATCGCCTCGACCGTCGGCCAGATCACCGGTCCGCCCGCGGAGAAGTTGTAGGCCGTCGACCCGGTCGGCGACGCCACCACGACGCCGTCGCAGCCGAAGCTGGACAGCGGGCGGCCGTCGACCTCCATGACCACCTCGAGCATGCGCTCGCGGCTGGCCTTCTCGACGGTCGCCTCGTTGAGCGCCCACGTCTCGTAGATCACGGCGTCTTCGGAGTCCTTGACCCGCACCTGGAGCGTGAGTCGCTCCTCGACGCCGTAGTCGCGCTCGATGACGTGGCGCACAGCGTCGTCCATGTCGTCGCGTTCGATCTCGGCGAGGAACCCGACGTGGCCCATGTTGATGCCCAGGACGGGCGCGGTGCCGTCGCGGACGATCTCGGCCGCCCGCAGGATCGTGCCGTCGCCACCGAGGACGATGGCCAGCTCGATGTCGGCGACCGAGACGTCGTCGCCGAGCGTCAGGACGTCGGGGAGGTCGCCGAGCGCGGCGATCAGCTCCGCCCGGTCATCGGCGGTGACGACGGGGCGCGCACCGGCGGAGGACAGGGCGTCGAGGACGCGCTGGGCAGCCTCGACCGTGTCGTCGCGGCGGGCGTGCGCGACGACGAGGATGTACCGCTCGTCGATCATCGCTCTCCTGCCAATCGGCTGACCGTGCTCAACCATTCTGTCGGATTGGTCCCCCGGTCAGCCGCGAAGTGGACGACGAACTCGGCATTGCCGTGCGTGCCGACCAGTGGGGAGGAGATGACTCCGAGCGTGCGGAGGCCGACGTCCCAGGCAGCCCAGAGCACGCCGGTCACCGCGTCGGCGCGGAGTCCGGCATCCGTCACGAGACCACCGCGCACCGCGGTGCGGCCGACCTCGAACTGCGGCTTGACCAGCAGCACGGCGTCGGCGCCGTCGGCCATCACGTCGCGGATCGGCCCGAGCACGTGGGTCAGGGAGATGAATGACAGGTCGGCCGTAACGACGTCGGGCGCCGCGTCGACGCGCGAGGCGGCGCGCAGTGTTTCGCGCGTGAGGTCGCGGGCGTTGAACCCCTCGATGACGATCACCCCCGGGTCGGAGGCGACCGATGCTGCGACCTGCCCGTGACCGACGTCCATAGCGACCACGGGCTCCGCCCCGCGCTCCCGCAGCACCTGGGTGAAGCCCCCGGTCGACGCTCCGAGATCGAGGGCCGTCCGACCGGCGACCACGACGTCGAAGGCATCGAGGCCGGCGATCAGCTTGTGCGCGGCACGGCTGACGTAGTGGTCCGCACCGGCGACCACGAGCACGCTCTCCTCCGTCACCGGCGCGGACGGCTTGACGACGCCGCGCCCGTCGACGGTCACCAGGCCTTCGGTGATCAGGGTGGCCGCATGCGTGCGCGACCGTGCCAGCCCGCGGCTCGCGAGGGCGGCGTCGAGTCGCTGAGATCCGGCGGTCACCGTGGCGGCGCGGACTCGAGCTGCTGGGCGAGCTCGTCGTGGAGCGCGGCGTACGCGTCGGCTCGAGCCGCCAGCGGCTGCTCCTCGATGACGCGCAGACGGCTGACCAGCTCGTGGGCTTCGTCCGGGGAGGGCGCATCGCTCATGCGCCCAGCGTACGCCGCTACGGCCGGTGGAACGGGTCGTGGTACAGGCGCTCCGGAACCCGGAAGCCGTAGATCGCGCGTCCACTCCCCCAGATCGCCGCAGCACCGGCACGGACGAGGTCGATCGGGCGATCCCCTTCGCTGACGATGCGGATGTCGGCGCCGTCGATCTGCACGGATGCGCCACGGACGGTGGTCACATCGCCGTCGGTGGTCGCCCGCGGATAGGGCTCGTGGAGTTCGCGGAGATCACCGACGATGAAGTCCGGGCGCGAGTCGGGCCCCGCCGCCAGCACGTGCTTGGGCCGGTCGATGCCCGTCAGGACGAGGACGGACGGAATGCCCGCCCGCCGCGCGCCGACGATGTCGGTGTCGAGACGGTCGCCGATGAAGAGCGGATGCTGCGCCCCGAACCGCGCCACCGCCTCTTCGAAGATGGGCGTCTCGGGCTTGCCGGCGACGACGGCGAGGCGGCCGACCGCCGTGTGGACCGCCGACACCAGCGTGCCGTTGCCCGGCGCGATGCCCCGGGCCTGCGGGATCGTCCAATCGGTGTTGGTCGCGATCCACGGGATGCCGCCCTCGTCCTCCGGCAGCGCGAGCGCGTACGCCGCCTCGGCCAGCTGCCCCCAGCCCACCTCGGGGGCGAAGCCCTGCACGACGGCCGCGGGCGCGTCGTCGGCGCTGCGGGTCACCGTGAAGCCCGCCTTCTCGACTTCGACGACGAGACCTTCACCGCCGACGACGAGGATGGTCGACCCGGCGGCGACGCGCGGCGCGAGGAGCCGCATCGCCGCCTGCGGGCTGGTCACGACATCCACGGGGCGGACGTCGAGCCCGAGCTCGGTCAGGTGAGCGGCCACCGACGCGTCGGTGCGCGACGCGTTGTTGGTGATGTACCCGAGCCGGCGCGTGCGTCCGGCGAGGTTCAGGCTCTCGACCGCATGGGGCAGCGCGCCGGGCCCGGCGTACACGACACCGTCGAGGTCCGCGAGCACCGCATCGATGCCGTCGAGCGGAGTCCCCTCCGCCGCGGACCTGCCCCGGGAGAACAACGCCATCAGTCGCGTCCGCCGTCCTCGGCCGGCTCGGCCTCGACGTCGGCCTCGGTCTCGGCTTCCGCTTCCCCGTCGGCGACGTCATGGCGCGGCTGCGAGGCGCCGCCCGTCGCATACTCTTCAGCGTCGAACGGAGCGTCATCAGAGCCGTCGCTCGTCGCGTCATCGGAGCTGTCCTCCGTCGCCTCGGAGTCCTCGTCCGACATATCGTCGGCGTCCTCGTCGGACGCCTCGTCGAAGTCCTCGTCCGACGCATCGTCGGCGTCCTCCTCGGACGCCTCGTCGAAGTCCTCGTCCGACGCCTCGTCGTCGTCGGCGTCGCCACCCGCGATGTCCTCGGCCTCGAAGACCTCCTCGACGACGACCACCTCGTCCGAGCCTTCGTCCTCGTTCAATCCGAGTGCGTCCTCGGCGACCTCGGCGCGGGCCCGCCACTGCTCCGCCTCGTCGCTGCGACCGAGCTCCTCGAGCACAGAAGCGCGCGCCGCGAACAGCGCCGGGCTCCACTCGAAGGCACGGTCGGGATCGAGCTCGGGGATGTCGAGCTCCGTGAGAGCGCGCTCCGGCTCGCCCAGGTCGAGACGTGCACCCGACATGGCGATGGCGAGTTCGACGCGCACCTGGGTGGGGAGCGTCGCGCGGTCGACGGATCGCCCGAGCTCGAGGGCGCGATCCGAGCGGCCGACCCCACGCTCGCTGTCGACCATGAGGGCGATCTGGTCGTCCTTACCGGAGATGCGACGGTAGGTGCGCAGCTCTCGCAGAGCCAGCGCGTAGTCGCCGATCGTGTACGCGGTGATCGCGAGCGTCTCGCGGACGATCGCGATCCGACCGGCCCGACGCGACGCCGAGACCGCGTGTGCGTGGGCAAGCGTGGGGTCGTCCTCGATCAGACGCGACGCCATCGCCAGATGGCGCGCCACCCACTCGGCGTTCTCCTTCGTGAGGGTCTTCAGCTCGTTCCGGGCGCCCTTGTCCAAGGAGTCGGGAGTGACGTCGTCGGGGAGCACCGGGTCATCGTGGAAAGACCGCACCGGACGAAGCTCGTCCTCCGGACGGTACTCGCGTTCACGACCGGCTCGGGGAGCGTGCGACCGGGCATGTCCGTCACGGGGAGGGTACGAGGTCCGCTCACCGTCACGAAGAGGGTAGGACTTCCGCTCACCATCACGGGGCGGGTACGACTTCCGCTCACCATCACGGGGAGGGGACGAACGACGCTCGCCATCCCGCGGCGGGTACGAATTCCGCTCGCCATCGCGAGCTGCGTACGGGCGGTTCCCGTCACGCTTCTCGTAGGGCTTACGGTCCCCCTCGCGCGGCGGGTACGACCGACGCTCGCCATCGCGGGGCGGGTACGAGTTCCGCTCACCGTCGCGGGGCGGGTAGGACTTCCGCTCACCATCACGGGGAGGGTACGAACGACGCTCGCCATCCCGCGGCGGGTAAGACTTCCGCTCACCATCACGGGGCGGGTACGAGTTCCGCTCACCATCACGGGGAGGGTACGAACGACGCTCGCCATCCCGCGGCGGGTAAGACTTCCGCTCACCATCACGGGGCGGGTACGACTTCCGCTCACCATCACGGGGCGGGTACGACTTCCGCTCACCATCACGAGCTGCGTACGGACGGTCGCCGTCACGCTTCTCGTAGGGCTTCCGGTTCCCATCACGGGGAGGGTACGACTTCCGCTCACCATCACGGGGAGGGTACGACTTCCGCTCACCATCGCGCGGCGGGTACGACTTCCGCTCACCGTCACGGGGCGGGTACGACTTCCGCTCACTGTCACGGGGCGGGTACGACTTCCGCTCACCGTCACGGGGCGGGTACGACTTCCGCTCACCATCGCGCGGCGGGTACGAACGACGCTCGCCATCACGAGCCGCATAGGGGCGGTCGCCGTCGCGCTTCTCATAAGGCTTGCGCTCACCATCACGGGGCGGGTACGACTTCCGCTCGCCATCACGAGGCGGGTACGACTTCCGCTCACCATCACGAGGCGGGTACGACTTCCGCTCACCATCACGAGGCGGGTACGACTTCCGCTCACCATCACGAGGCGGGTACGACTTCCGCTCACCATCACGAGGCGGGTACGACTTCCGCTCGCCATCACGAGGCGGGTACGACTTCCGCTCACCATCGCGGCCGGCACGTGCGCCGTTCGAGGCATCGCGTGCAGTGAAAGGACGTCTGCCACCTGCAGACCCGGGTCCTGAACGCCGTGCGCGATCGTCGCGCTGCTCGTCTTGGGCCATGGGGAACCGTCCTTTTCACTGTGAGGTTGTTAACGCGAAATGGCCACCCGCGGGGTGGCCATTTCGTGTTTTCAAAGAGGTTGTTCGGCGGTGTCCTACTCTCCCACAGGGTCCCCCCTGCAGTACCATCGGCGCTGAGAGGCTTAGCTTCCGGGTTCGGAATGTGACCGGGCGTTTCCCTCTCGCTATGGCCGCCGAAACACTTGTGATGTTTCAAATCGTGCACACAACAAAGAATGTTGGTGCGGTTCTCGACCGTACATCGAGAACCACTCAGTGGACGCAAGCACCATGAACGGTGTGTTATCAAGTCATCGGCTTATTAGTACCGGTCAGCTTCACGTGTTGCCACGCTTCCACATCCGGCCTATCAACCCAGTAGTCTGGCTGGGAGCCTCTCACCATAAATGGTATGGAAGTCTCATCTTGAGGCCGGCTTCCCGCTTAGATGCTTTCAGCGGTTATCCATCCCGAACGTAGCTAATCAGCGGTGCTCCTGGCGGAACAACTGACACACCAGAGGTTCGTCCAACCCGGTCCTCTCGTACTAGGGTCAGATCCTCTCAAACTTCCTGCGCGCGCAGCGGATAGGGACCGAACTGTCTCACGACGTTCTAAACCCAGCTCGCGTACCGCTTTAATGGGCGAACAGCCCAACCCTTGGGACCTACTCCAGCCCCAGGATGCGACGAGCCGACATCGAGGTGCCAAACCATGCCGTCGATATGGACTCTTGGGCAAGATCAGCCTGTTATCCCCGAGGTACCTTTTATCCGTTGAGCGACAGCGCTTCCACAAGCCACTGCCGGATCACTAGTCCCGACTTTCGTCCCTGCTCGACCTGTCAGTCTCACAGTCAAGCTCCCTTGTGCACTTACACTCGCCACCTGATTACCAACCAGGTTGAGGGAACCTTTGGGCGCCTCCGTTACTTTTTGGGAGGCAACCGCCCCAGTTAAACTACCCACCATGCACTGTCCCTGAACCGGATCACGGTTCGAAGTTAGATATCCAGAGTGACCAGAGTGGTATTTCAACAATGACTCCACATGAACTGGCGTCCACGCTTCAAAGTCTCCCACCTATCCTACACAAGCCACACCGAACACCAATACAAAGCTATAGTAAAGGTCACGGGGTCTTTCCGTCCTGCTGCGCGTAACGAGCATCTTTACTCGTAATGCAATTTCGCCGAGTTCGCGGTTGAGACAGTTGGGAAGTCGTTACGCCATTCGTGCAGGTCGGAACTTACCCGACAAGGAATTTCGCTACCTTAGGATGGTTATAGTTACCACCGCCGTTTACTGGGGCTTAAATTCTCAGCTTCGCCTTGCGGCTAACCGGTCCTCTTAACCTTCCAGCACCGGGCAGGCGTCAGTCCGTATACATCGTCTTGCGACTTGGCACGGACCTGTGTTTTTAGTAAACAGTCGCTACCCACTAGTCTCTGCGGCCACCACACCCTTTTCCAGGCAAGCTGGTATAAGTGGATGGCCCCCCTTCTCCCGAAGTTACGGGGGCATTTTGCCGAGTTCCTTAACCACGATTCTCTCGATCTCCTTAGTATTCTCTACCTGACCACCTGAGTCGGTTTGGGGTACGGGCGGCTTGAACCTCGCGTCGATGCTTTTCTTGGCAGCATAGGATCACCCACTTTTTATCCGCATCGTGTCTCAGCCTCAATGAGTGACGGATTTGCCTATCACTCGGCCTACGCACTTGCCCCGGGACAACCATCGCCCGGGATGGGCTACCTTCCTGCGTCACACCTGTTAATACGCTAACCGCACCAGCATGGGGTCGTGCGCTAGGCCCAACGCTCTCACCCCGAAGGGATCGATACACTGGGATTCAGGCACTTAGCACCACTGGATTAGCTTGGGCGGTTCTTCGCCGGTACGGGAATATCAACCCGTTGTCCATCGACTACGCCTGTCGGCCTCGCCTTAGGTCCCGACTTACCCAGGGAAGATTAGCTTGACCCTGGAACCCTTGGTCTTTCGGAGGACGTGTTTCTCACACGTCATTCGCTACTCATGCCTGCATTCTCACTCGTGTAGCCTCCACGGCTGGTTCACACCGCCGCTTCGCTGGCCACACGACGCTCTCCTACCCATCAACACGGCTGGACCACGAAGGCCTACCAAAAATGTCAATGCCACAACTTCGGTGACGTGCTTGAGCCCCGTTACATTGTCGGCGCGGAATCACTTGACCAGTGAGCTATTACGCACTCTTTCAAGGGTGGCTGCTTCTAAGCCAACCTCCTGGTTGTCTAAGCAACTCCACATCCTTTCCCACTTAGCACGCGCTTAGGGACCTTAGTTGGTGGTCTGGGTTGTTTCCCTCTCGACTATGAAGCTTATCCCCCACAGTCTCACTGCTGCGCTCTCACTTACCGGCATTCGGAGTTTGGCTGACGTCAGTAACCTTTTAGGGCCCATCGGCCATCCAGTAGCTCTACCTCCGGCAAGAAACACGCAACGCTGCACCTAAATGCATTTCGGAGAGAACCAGCTATCACGAAGTTTGATTGGCCTTTCACCCCTATCCACAGCTCATCCCCTCAGTTTTCAACCTAAGTGGGTTCGGTCCTCCACGACGTCTTACCGTCGCTTCAACCTGGCCATGGATAGATCACTTCGCTTCGGGTCTAGGACATGCGACTGAATCGCCCTATTCAGACTCGCTTTCGCTACGGCTACCCCACACGGGTTAACCTCGCCACATATCGCTAACTCGCAGGCTCATTCTTCAAAAGGCACGCTGTCACCCCTACTAGGGAGGCTCCAACGGTTTGTAAGCAAACGGTTTCAGGTACTATTTCACTCCCCTCCCGGGGTACTTTTCACCTTTCCCTCACGGTACTTGTCCGCTATCGGTCATCTGGGAGTATTTAGGCTTATCAGGTGGTCCTGACAGATTCACACGGGATTTCTCGGGCCCCGTGCTACTTGGGATACTCTTCACGCCAAGACAAGGCATTTCGACTACGGGGTTCACACCCTCTATGACCAGGCTTTCAATCCTGTTCGTCTATACCTTCTTGTCACGCCGGCTGCTCGGCAGAGCAGCCCAAAAAGTCCCACAACCCCGAATACGCAACTCCTGCCGGATATCACACGTACTCGGTTTAGCCTGTTCCGGTTTCGCTCGCCACTACTAACGGAATCGCGGTTGCTTTCTCTTCCTGTGGGTACTGAGATGTTTCACTTCCCCACGTTCCCTCTACCCGCCCTATATATTCAGGCGGGAGTCACTAGGTCGGCACGCCGCCCAGCGGGGTTTCCCCATTCGGACACCCTCGGATCACAGTGTGCTTATCCACTCCCCGAGGCTTATCGCAGATTGCTACGTCCTTCTTCGGCTCCAGATGCCAAGGCATTCACCGTTTGCTCTTAAAGACTTGAAATCACATGAGTTCATCAAAGAATCGGACCAGACCCGAAGGCCTGACTCGAAATTGACTAATGATCTTTAAGATCATCAAAACAAGACAACCCCGAAAGGTCATCTTGAAGATGCTCGCGTCCACTGTGTAGTTCTCAAAGTACGGGCGGTACCCCACCCCCACCACCGACCCGGTGACAGAAGGCAAGGCCCAGAGGAAAGAAGCAACCACCCCACAGGGCGATCACGACCGGTCCCTCAGGACCCAACAGCGTGCATGTGCCACCCCGACCACCCCGAACCTTTCCCACCGCAAGCGGCGTACTCAGCCCGGAACAACCCGAACAGCACCTCGTCATATGTTCCACCCATGAGCTACCAGCGAGAACATTCGTCTCGATCTGGCGCCTGGACAACCACACGACCCCCGAAGAGGACGCCGGCTGCCAGAAGCTCCTTAGAAAGGAGGTGATCCAGCCGCACCTTCCGGTACGGCTACCTTGTTACGACTTAGTCCTAATTACCGATCCCACCTTCGACGGCTCCCTCCACAAGGGTTGGGCCACCGGCTTCAGGTGTTACCGACTTTCATGACTTGACGGGCGGTGTGTACAAGACCCGGGAACGTATTCACCGCAGCGTTGCTGATCTGCGATTACTAGCGACTCCGACTTCATGAGGTCGAGTTGCAGACCTCAATCCGAACTGGGACCGGCTTTTTGGGATTCGCTCCACCTCACGGTATTGCAGCCCTTTGTACCGGCCATTGTAGCATGCGTGAAGCCCAAGACATAAGGGGCATGATGATTTGACGTCATCCCCACCTTCCTCCGAGTTGACCCCGGCAGTATCCCATGAGTTCCCACCATTACGTGCTGGCAACATAGAACGAGGGTTGCGCTCGTTGCGGGACTTAACCCAACATCTCACGACACGAGCTGACGACAACCATGCACCACCTGTTTACGAGTGTCCAAAGAGTTGACCATTTCTGGCCCGTTCTCGTATATGTCAAGCCTTGGTAAGGTTCTTCGCGTTGCATCGAATTAATCCGCATGCTCCGCCGCTTGTGCGGGTCCCCGTCAATTCCTTTGAGTTTTAGCCTTGCGGCCGTACTCCCCAGGCGGGGAACTTAATGCGTTAGCTGCGTCACGGAGACCGTGGAATGGCCCCCACAACTAGTTCCCAACGTTTACGGGGTGGACTACCAGGGTATCTAAGCCTGTTTGCTCCCCACCCTTTCGCTCCTCAGCGTCAGTTACGGCCCAGAGATCTGCCTTCGCCATCGGTGTTCCTCCTGATATCTGCGCATTCCACCGCTACACCAGGAATTCCAATCTCCCCTACCGCACTCTAGTCTGCCCGTACCCACTGCAGGCTGGAGGTTGAGCCTCCAGTTTTCACAGCAGACGCGACAAACCGCCTACGAGCTCTTTACGCCCAATAATTCCGGATAACGCTTGCGCCCTACGTATTACCGCGGCTGCTGGCACGTAGTTAGCCGGCGCTTTTTCTGCAAGTACCGTCACTTTCGCTTCTTCCTTGCTAAAAGAGGTTTACAACCCGAAGGCCGTCATCCCTCACGCGGCGTTGCTGCATCAGGCTTCCGCCCATTGTGCAATATTCCCCACTGCTGCCTCCCGTAGGAGTCTGGGCCGTGTCTCAGTCCCAGTGTGGCCGGTCACCCTCTCAGGCCGGCTACCCGTCGACGCCTTGGTGAGCCATTACCTCACCAACAAGCTGATAGGCCGCGAGCCCATCCCGAACCAAAAAATCTTTCCAACCACCAACCATGCGGCTGTGGTTCATATCCGGTATTAGACGCCGTTTCCAGCGCTTATCCCAGAGTCCGGGGCAGGTTGCTCACGTGTTACTCACCCGTTCGCCACTGATCCACCAAGCAAGCTTGGCTTCACCGTTCGACTTGCATGTGTTAAGCACGCCGCCAGCGTTCATCCTGAGCCAGGATCAAACTCTCCATAAAAAAATGATGCACGATCCCCACCGGAAAAAGGTGAAAGACCGCACGAGTTCAACCTGACCAAAAGAATGCCATCACTGACAATTCAATTAATCTCAAAGAAATCTCACCAACCAACCCAAAGGCTGATTGCGAGGTTCATTGGCATATGACAAGTGCACGCTGTTGAGTTCTCAAGGAACGGACGCACCCCCCGTCGACACTCGCGTGTCTGCCGGAAGGGCAACTTCACAAACCTACCCCCGATTGGACACGTCGATCTCTGCGACCGATCATGTGCTTCGAGAGGCGAACTGCTGCTCGCACTGCTCGGAGGGGGATTTCCATCGTAGACCCGGAGGCCTGCGATCCTCAAGTGGCCCGGCTGAAACCGTTCCGACGTGAGGGATGTTCGCCGACGTGAGGGGGTGAAGCTCTGAGCCTCTCGCAACCCTGTGGGGCGAACAAGTAATACGTTACGTCAGGCTCGGGGACTCGGCAAATCCGGCGACGTCCCGGGCGTGTCGGACGCGTCGCGGCGCTCCCTCGGTCGCTGTGCGGCACGGCGCACGACGATGACGGCGCACAGCAGGAGCGTCAGGGCGCCCCACGCCGCACACGCCGGCGGCAGCACCCGGTACGCGAGATGCGCGACGGTCCAGGTCGGCGAGAGCGGGCCGTACGCCACCAGGCCCACTCCCCACGCGAGGAGGAGCGCGGCGGGAAGGGAGAGCCACCAGATGACGCGCACGGTCGTCGGCAGCAGGCGCGCGGGCTCCCCACCGGGAGATCTCCTGTGCAGGACCGACACAGCGCAGATGGCGAGGACCACGAGCCCGAAGACGCTCGACCCGTGCTGCAGCCACTTGTAGCCCGTGAGAGGACCCCAGTCCTCGTCGAGCACGGGGAGTATCTCCGTGCCCCAGCGCCCCTCATGGGTGAACACGTCCCAGGCGATGTGGCTCGCCACCCCGAGGGCGAGCGAGACGAGGAGCAGGGCGGTCTGCGGGAGTCGGCGGCCCGTGGTGCCGCCGAAGGTCTGCTGCAGTGCCACGGCCGGGCTCGCATCCCATTCCGCGGGAATCCGACGGGCCACCTCGCGCGGCAGCAGCTCACGGACGGCCGGGCGCAGCAGGCAGCGCCAGACCAGCAGCAGCGCCAGCGCCACCAGCATCGTCACCGGCAGCCAGGACAGGCTGTGCGTGCGGCCGTAATCGATCCCCCACCCACGGAGGAACAGCGGGAGGTCGGGCGTCATCGCTCCGATCGCAATGGCCGCCGGCACGAGCGGCGTCCGCACGAACGGCAGCGCGACGACCGCGTGGCTGGCGGTGAAGGGCATGCTCGTCAGCTCGACGACACGAACACGCCGGCGAGCGTCTTCTTCCCGCGGCGCAGCACGGACACTCCGCCCGGCAGTGCTCCCGCGATGACGGCGTTCTCGTCATCGACCCGCTGTCCGTCCACGCTCACGCCGCCTTGGGCGACGGCGCGCCGCGCCTCCGACAGGCTCGCCGTCAGTCCCGTCGCGACGAGCGCCTGCACGACCGTCGTCGGCTCCGACACCCGGGTGTGCGGGAGCTCCTCCAGCGCGCTGCGGAGGGTCGCGGCATCCAGCGCCGTCAGATCCCCCTGCCCGAAGAGCGCCTCCGACGCCGCCAGGACGGATGCCGCGGCCTCCGGACCGTGGACGAACGCCGTCACCTCGCGGGCGAGCCTCTTCTGAGCCTCCCGGCGGAACGGCTCGGCGGCGACGAGCTGCCCGAGCTCCTCGATCTCCGCCTTGGGGAGGAACGTGAAGACCTTGAGTCGCGAGATCACGTCGGCGTCATCGGTGTTGAGCCAGAACTGGTACATCCGGTACGGGCTGCACATCGCAGCATCCAGCCAGATCGCATTGCCCTCGCTCTTGCCGAACTTCGTGCCGTCGCTGTTGGTGATCAGCGGTGTGCCGATGGCATGCACGGACACGCCCTCCACGCGGTGGATGAGATCGGTTCCGCTCGTGAGGTTGCCCCACTGGTCGCTGCCGCCGGTCTGCAGCATGCATCCGTACTGGCGATGCAGCTCGAGGTAGTCCAGGCCCTGCAGGATCTGGTAGCTGAACTCCGTGTAGCTGATGCCCGCCTCGGAGTTGAGGCGTGCGGCGACCGCGTCCTTGCGGATCATCGTGCCCACGCGGTAGTGCTTGCCGATCTCGCGCAGGAAGTCGATGGCGCTGAGCGGAGCGGTCCAGTCGAGGTTGTTGACCATCCGGGCGGCGTTCGGCCCATCGACGTCGAGGAAGCGCTCGCCTGCGCGCGCAGGTAGCCCACCCACTCCTCGACCGTCTCTCGCTCGTTCAGGGTGCGCTCGGCGGTCGGCCGGGGGTCGCCGATCAGACCCGTGGACCCGCCGACCAGACCGAGGGGGTGATGACCGGCGAGCTGCAGACGGCGCATGGTGAGCAGCTGCACCAGGTTTCCCAGGTGAAGGCTCGGGGCAGTCGGATCGAATCCGCAGTAGAACGAGATCGGCTCGCCGCCGAGCATGGTGCGCAGCGCCTGCTCGTCGGTGGACACCTGCACGAGGCCGCGCCAGACGAGCTCGTCCCAGACGTTGTCGAACGACGGATCGTTGGCGGGCGCGGTCGGGATCACTGCGGCTGACACGCGTCGAGGTTATCAGCGGCGCCCCGACCGACTCCGCCGGCACGGCCGTCCCGCGATGAGGTCGCAGGGCTTCAGGGCGGGGGTATGAAGCCTGGAAACCTCAGAAGCCTCACCCTGGACGGAACTTATGCTTCGTGGCATAATCACCCTCGAAGTAAGTCTGTGGACTGGAGCATGCATGTTCGTCATCACCGCGGATCAGCGCGACAGCCGGACCAACGACGACCTCGTCCCGTCCGCCGTCGCCGAGGTCGCGCGCCGCGCGGGACGCCGGCTCGCGCTCGCTCCGGACCGCAACGCCGGTGACGAGGTGCAGGCGGCGACGGACGACGGGCGAACCGCCCTGGACGTCGCCCTCCACCTCGTGCGCACCGGCGCCTGGAGTGTCGGGATCGGGGTCGGCGAGGTGCAGCGCCCGCTTCCCGACGACATCCGCGCGGCTCGCGGTCCCGCGTTCATCCACGCCCGCGACGCGGTCGACCGTGCGAAGCCGTCGCAGTGGCGGCTCGCGCTGACCGCCGCCGACGCCGACGCCGCGGAGGCCGACGGGGCGGAAGCGCTGATCCGCCTCCTCCTCGAACTGCGGGAGCGCCGCACCGGCCCGGGCTGGGAGGTCGCCGATCTGCTGTCGGAGGGGATGACGCAGAAGGAGATCGCGGCGCGGCTCGGCATCACCGAGACGGCGGTCAGTCTGAGGGCGAAGGCCGCGGGGCTCCGTGCCGAAGAGGCCGCGATCCCGGCGCTCGCGGCGGTGCTGGACGCGCTGAACCGGCGTCCGGGCCCCGTGCGAGACTGACGGAATGGTGCTCGTTCCCGACGCGATCCTCACGGCGATCCTGTCGATCTTCCTCTACCTCGCGCTGAGCGGAGCGCTCGCCCTCGTCACCGTGAGCTTGCGCAAGCCTGCGAACGCCCCCCTGATCACGGCGGCCGGTCTGGTCATCGCGGCACTGCTCGTGGTGGCCATCGCCCCGGCGAACGTGCCGATCTGGGTCGGCCTCGGGCTCGCCATGCTGGGCACCGCCGTCGCCGTCGTCGGAGGCGACCCGGTCACCCGACGCATCCTCGACATCGCCACGCGCGGATCGGTCCGCGAGGGCATCGCGGGCGGCATCCTCGTGCAGACTCCCCCGCGCCCCGGTGCGGAGGACGACCCGTCGGCGATCGCCTCGACGCGCGAGGTCATGCGCGGCGGCACGACGATCGGCTACCTCGAGCGCACCGCGGTCGTCGTGGCCATCATCGCCGGCTTCCCCGAGGCCATCGCGGTCGTCGTGGCCGTGAAGGGCGTCGGCCGGTTCTCCGAGCTGGCCGAAGCCCAGTCGCGCGAGCGGTTCATCATCGGCACGCTCTCCAGCCTCCTGTGGGCAGCGGTGCTGGGAGGACTGATCCGCCTCGCCATCTGGTGACCGCCGAGGATCGGGCCCGATACGGATGCTTCGGCCCGGCCGCTGCCGCGACGACCGGCCGCCCGCGACCGCCGCTGCGAAGACCGCCGTCAGAGGCCGAGGGCGTGGGTGACCGCCTGCGCTCGCGCCACCAGTTCCGCACGCTGCTCGTCGACGCGCACGCCGGCGGTGCCGCCGACCCCTGAGCGGCTCGCCACGGAGCCCTCGATCGTGAGCACATCGCGCACATCCGGGGTCAGGTCTGCCGAGATGCCAGCCAGAGCGGCGTCGTCCGCCTCGTGCAGCTCGATGCCCCGCTCCTCGCAGAAGCGGACCAGCGCGCCGGAGATCTCGTGCGCCTCGCGGAACGGCCGCCCCTTCCGCACGAGCCAGTCGGCGACGTCGGTCGCCAGCGAGAATCCCTGAGGGGCGAGCTGCGCCATCCGCTCCGTGTCGAAGCGGAGCGTCGCGATCATGCCGGCGAAGGCCGGGAGCAGCACCTCGAGGGTGACGATGGAGTCGAAGACCGGCTCTTTGTCCTCCTGAAGGTCGCGGTTGTAGGCCAGGGGCAGTGCCTTGAGCGTCGCGAGGAGTCCGGTGAGGTTGCCGATGAGGCGCCCGGACTTGCCGCGTGCGAGCTCGGCGATGTCGGGGTTCTTCTTCTGCGGCATGATGCTCGACCCGGTCGAGTACGCGTCGTGCAGCTGCACGAAGCCGAACTCCCGCGTGTTCCAGATGATCACGTCCTCGGCGAACCGTGAGAGGTCGACGCCGATCTGCGCGCCGATGTACGCGAACTCCGCCACCACGTCGCGTGCGGCGGTGCCGTCCATCGAATTCTCCGACGGACGGGCGAAGCCGAGCTCGTCGGCGACGAGCTGCGGGTCGAGCCCGAGTGAGGATCCCGCGAGCGCTCCCCCGCCGTACGGCGAGACCGCAGCGCGTGCGGTCCAGTCGCGCAGGCGCTCGAGGTCGCGCACGAGCGGCCATGCGTGGGCCTGCAGGTGGTGCGCGAGGAGCACCGGCTGGGCGTGCTGGAGGTGCGTCCTGCCGGGCATGATGGCCGCCCGATGCGCGTCGGCCTGGGCGACGATCGCGTCGACCAGCCGCAGGAGGTCGCGCGCGATCACGCGAGAGTGGTCGAGGAGGTGGAGCCGCACCAGCGTCGCGATCTGGTCGTTGCGGCTGCGACCCGCGCGCAGCTTGCCGCCGAGCTCGGGTCCGACCTCGGCGATGAGCGCCTGCTCGAGGGCGCCGTGCACGTCCTCGTCGTCGGGACCGGCGACGAGCGTTCCGTCCGAGACCGCTGCCGCGAGCGCGTCGAGACCCGCGTGCATGCGCTGCTCCTCATCAGCGGTCAGGTAGCCCGCCGCCGCGAGGGCCTTCGCATGGGCGTGGGAGCCGGCGATGTCGTACGAGGCCAGCGCCCAGTCGAAGTGCGTCGAGCGCGACAGGGCAGCCAGCTCCGGCGAGGGTCCGGAGGCGAATCGGGCGCCCCAGAGGGCGCCGTCGTTCGTGCGGTCGTTGGTCTCTTCGCTCACGATCGACCAGCCTAGCCGCGGGACGGAACGAGCCGAGCGAGCCGGTCGAGCACCCACTCGAGGGGTCCCCGGCCGATGAGCAGGGCCCACAGGGTGCAACCGAGAACGGTCGCGAGCGTGATGACCGGGAACGGGTCGAGCTGGCGGAATCCAGAGAGGTCGCCCGTGTCTCCGAGCGCGTTCCCCGCCCACACCGCCCACACGACGAGCTGCGCCGTGTAGGCCGTGAGCGGCATCGCGCCCACGGCGCGCAGCGGGAGCAGGATCGTCCGCACACCGGTCCGGCAGATCAGCAGGCACAGGCCGATCACCGCCAGCGCGAACCCGCCGGACCCGATCACCTCCAGTAGGCCGCTCGAGTGCGGTTCCGCGGTCCACACCGCTGCCGCGTACTCCTCGCCCGGAGTGCGCACGAGGGCGGGGACGACCGCGGAGACGGGCTCGGGCACGGCGAGCACGACAGCCGTCCCGTATCCCACCGCGGCCAGGACCGCTCCGGCGACCAGCATCGCGAGCTGGACGGACAGACGGCCGATTCCGGCACGGGCGACCCCCAGCCCGGCCAGGACGAACGCCGCCCAGACGGTGAAGGGGTAGTGCCAGCCGAGCAGCAGCGAGACCCATCCGCCCGCGGGGGTCGACCACGCCGGCGCGGACTCCAGGAGCGGCTGCAGGAACGGCAGACCAACCGCGGATGCTGCGGCCACCGTCAGCAGCACGGGTGCTCGCAGCCGCAGGAAGGGGATCGCCAGCAGGAACAGGATCGCGTAGGCGGGCAGGATCACGTACACGGGGACGCCGGTGAGGATGAGGGCGACGCCCAGCACCCACAGCGCGCCCGCGCGGACGGCCAGGCGCAGGCGTGCGACACGCAGCGCCGGGCCCGTGCGCGGCGCCCGGCCGCCGGTGGCCAGGCCCAGGGACACCCCCGCGAGCGTGGCGAACAGGATCGACGAGCGGCCGTCCACGATCCCGCCCCAGGTCGACGGGTCGCCGGCCTCCAGCTCGGGGATGCTCAACAGGTGCGCGGCCAGCATGCCCAGCACCGCGAGGCCGCGCGCGAGGTCCACTCCGCCGGCGCGGGCGGAGCCGTCGAGGCGTTCGACGTTGGCCGAGAGCGCGCGCCGCAGTGGCGACGAGGCGGCGCGATCGAGTGCCGTCATCACATCCCGTGCCGCAGCCTCAGCGCTGCCTCAGCAGCCAGACCAGCAGAGCCTTCTGGGCGTGGAGGCGGTTCTCCGCCTCGTCCCACACGACGCTCTGCGGTCCGTCGATGACGTTCGCGTCCACCTCGTACCCGCGGTCGGCGGGGAGGCAGTGGATGAAGATCGCCCCCGGGTCGGCCAGGTCCATCGTGTCCTGGGTGACCTTGTAGCCACCGAGGTCGCGGAGGCGCGCGAGCTTCTCCTCCTCCTTGCCCATCGACACCCAGGTGTCGGTCACGATGACGTCGGCGCCGGCGGCCGCCTCGTTCGCGTCGGTCAGGAGCGTGACCGAACCGCCGGTCTCGGCGGCACGGCGGTCGGCATCGGCGATCACGTCTTCGCGCGGGGCGTAGTCCTCGGGCGAGGCGACGCGCACGTGCATCCCGGCCGTGACGCACGCGAGCACGTAGGAGTGCGCCATGTTGCTGCGGCCGTCGCCGAAGAACGCGAGGGTCAGCCCCGCCAGGTCGCCCTTGTGCTCGCGGATGGTGAGCAGATCGGCCAGCAGCTGGCAGGGGTGGAAGTCATCGCTCAGAGCGTTGACGACGGGCACTCGCGTGTCCCGTGCCATCTCCTCGAGCCCGGCCTGCGCGTAGGTGCGCCACACGATGGCGGCGACCTGGCGCTCGAGCACACGGGCGGTGTCGGCCGGGGTCTCCTTGCCGCCGAGCTGACTGTTGGCGGTGGAGATGATGAGCGGCGAGCCGCCCAGGTCGGCGATCCCCACCGCGAAGGAGACGCGGGTGCGTGTGGAGGACTTGTCGAAGATGACAGCGACGGTCTGCGGGCCCGCCAGGGAGCGGTCGGACCAGCGGTCCTTCTTGAGCTCCAGGGCGAGATCGAGGATCTCGCCCTGCTCGGCCTGGGTCAGGTCGTCGTCGCGCAGCAGGTGACGGGTCATGCCGGCACCGCCCCGGAGACGGGTGCCGCGGCCGAGTCGAGGAGCAGCGCATCCTCGACGGACGCCAGCGATGCGGCGAAGAGACGGAGGAACTCCCCGACCTCGGTATCGCCGATCGTGAGCGGCGGCACGAGGCGGATGGTCGTGTCGTTCGGCGCGTTGATGATGAGCCCCTGCTCCTGGGCCGCCGCCACGACGGCCTTGGCGACGGGATGCTGCAGCGCGACCCCGATGAGGAGGCCCTGGCCGCGGCATCCGGCCACCAGCGACGACCCGATGGCGGCGATCCCCTCCCGCAGCTGCGCGCCGCGTCGCGCGGCGTTGGCCACGAGGTCGGCGCGCTCGATCTCGGCGAGGACGGCGCCGGCCACCGCGGTGCCGAGGGCGTTGCCGCCGAAGGTCGAGCCGTGGGTGCCGGGGTAGAACAGCTCGCTCGCCGCGCCGAAGGTGATGAGCGCGCCGATCGGGAAACCGCCGCCGATGCCCTTGGCGACCGTGATCGCGTCGGGTGTGATGCCGACGTGCTGGAAGCCGAACCACTCCCCCGTGCGCCCGGCGCCCGTCTGGATCTCATCGATGATGAGCAGGGCGCCGTGGCGCTCGGTGAGCGCGCGGGCGCTCTCGAGGTAGCCGTCGGGCAGGGGCATGACGCCCGCCTCGCCCTTGATGGGCTCGACGAACAGCGCGGCGACCCGGTCGTCGATGGCCGCCTCCAGCGCCTCGATCGTGGAGTCGATGAACTCGACGCCCGGCACCATGGGCAGGAACGGCTCCTGCATCGCCGGCTTGCCGGTGAGGGCGAGCGTGCCCATCGTGCGGCCGTGGAAGGCGTCCTTCAGCGACAGGATGCGGGTGCGACCGCTGGCCGCGCCGTGCAGGCGCGCGAGCTTGAAGGCCGCCTCGTTGGCCTCGGCGCCGGAGTTGCCGAAGTAGACGCGGCCGCTCTCGCCGGTGCCCGCCAGGCGCTTCAGCCGGCCGGCCAGCGCGAGCTGGGGCGGCGTGGCGAAGTAGTTCGACACGTGGGCCAGGGTCGCGGCCTGCTCGGCGAGCGCCTCGACGAAGACCGGGTGGGCGTGCCCGAGGGAGTTGACGGCGATCCCCGCCAGGAAATCGAGGTACTCACGTCCCTCGGCGTCCCAGACACGGGCGCCCTTCCCTCGCACGAACATGGCCATGCGGTCTCCGAAGCTCCGCACGAGGTCGCGCCCCGCGTCGTCCTGCCACGTCGGACCTGCCTGTTCAGCCACCGCGCACCACCTCTGTTCCGATTCCCTTGCTGGTGAAGATCTCCACGAGCACCGAGTGCGGCACCCGCCCGTCGATGATCGCCGCGGTCTCGACGCCGCCCTCGACGGCGTCCAGACAGGCCTGCATCTTCGGGATCATGCCCGACTCGAGCGTCGGCAGCATCGCGCGCAGCTCGGTGGAGGTCAGGTGGGAGACGAGCGAGTCGCGGTTCGGCCAGTCGGCGTAGAGGCCCGCGACGTCGGTGAGGACCACGAGCTTCGCGGCGCCCAGGGCGACCGCGAGGGCGGCGGCGGCAGCATCCGCGTTCACGTTCAGGGAGCTGCCCGGGTGATCGAGATCCGGCGCGATGCTGGAGACCACCGGGATGCGCCCGGCGTCGAGCTGATCGAGGATCGGCTGCGGATCGACCTCGGTGACGTCGCCGACGCGGCCCAGGTCGTGCTCGACGCCCTCGATGACCACGCCCCGGCGGCGCCCGCCGAAGAGGCCGGCGTCCTCACCGGACAGGCCGGTCGCGAGCGGTCCGTGCGCGTTGATCTTCGCGACGAGCTGCGGATTGATCTGCCCCGTGAGCACCATGCGCACGACCGAGATCGCCTCGGTGCTCGTGACGCGGTAGCCGCCCTTGAATTCGCTCGGGATCGCCAGGCGGTCGAGCATGGACGAGATCTGCGGACCGCCGCCGTGCACGACGACGGGCTTCACGCCGACGTAGCGCAGGTACGCGATGTCGGCGGCGAACGCCTCCTGCAGCTCGTCGCTGATCATCGCGTTGCCGCCGTACTTGACGACGACGACACGGTCGCGGAACTGCCGCAGCCACGGCAGCGACTCGATCATCGCGGCGGCCTTGACGCTGGCCTCGGCCGGGTCGGTGTCCTGGAGGTCGATGCCGGTCATGAGGCGTACGCGCTGTTCTCGTGGACGTAGTCGTGGGTGAGGTCGTTGGTGAGGATCGTGGCCTCGGCCTCGCCGACCCGCAGGTCGATGACGAGGTCGGTGGCGCGAGGCGTCAGGTCGACCTCTTCGCGGGGCCGGTCGGGGCCGCCCTGAGTGCAGACGCGCACGCCGTTCATCCAGACGTCGACGTCGTAGGGGTCGAAGGCCGCGTCGGTCGTGCCGATCGCGGCGAGCACCCGCCCCCAGTTGGGGTCGTTGCCGAAGATCGCCGCCTTGAAGAGGTTGTTGCGGGCGACCGAGCGCCCCACCTCCACGGCGTCCTCCTCGGATGCCGCGTGCACGACCTGGATGGAGATGTCGTGGCTCGCCCCCTCGGCGTCGGACTGGAGCTGCTCGGCGAGGTCGAGGCACACCGCGGCGAGCGCGTCGCCGAAGGCGTCGGCGTCGGGGGTGATGCCGCTGGCGCCGCTGGCCAGCAGCGTCACCTGGTCGTTGGTCGACATGCAGCCGTCCGAGTCGAGACGGTCGAAGCTCGTCCGCGTCGCGCGGCGGAGGTGCTCGTCGGCCTGCTGCGGGGTGAGCACCACATCGGTGGTGATGACCACGAGCATCGTCGCGAGGCCGGGGGCCAGCATCCCGGCGCCCTTCGCCATCCCGCCGATGACCCAGCCGTCGCGCTCGAGCACCACCCGCTTCGGCCGCGAGTCGGTCGTCATGATGGCCAGGGACGCGTCGGCGCCGCCGTCGGAGCCGAGCGCCGCGATCGCCTTCTCGGTGCCGGAGAGCACGTTCGCGCGGAACGTCTCGTCGCCCACGCCGATGAGGCCGGTCGAGCAGACCTGGATGTCACCGGCGCTCACTCCGAGCAGCTCGGCGGCCTTCTCGGCCGTCTGGTGCGTCGTCTGGAAGCCGAAGCTGCCGGTGAAGCAGTTCGCCCCGCCGGAGTTGAGCACGATCGCCTCGACCACCCCGTCCTGGATCGCCTGCTGCGACCAGATGATGGGGTTGGCCTTGGCCCGGTTGCTCGTGAAGACCGCCGCGCCCACCTTGAGGGGGCCGCGGTTCACGACGACGGCGAGGTCCGGCTTGCCGGTCGACTTCAGACCCGCGACGACGCCGGCCGCCTCGAATCCCTGGGGCGCGGTGACGCTCACGGCGCGACTCCGTTCACGGTGAGGGCGCGGTCCTCGGGCAGGCCGAGCGCGATGTTCATGGACTGGACGGCGGCTCCCGCGGTGCCCTTGGCGAGGTTGTCGACGGCGGTGACGACCACGACGCGCCCGGCGTCGCGGTCGATCGCGATGCCCATGAGCGCGGTGTTCGCGCCGAGGACGTCGGCGGTGCGGGGGAACTCCCCCGCGGGCAGCAGCTGCACGAAGGTCTCGTCGCCGTAGGCCGACTCCCATGCGGCGCGGACGTCCGCGTCGGAGACGCCCTCGACGAGCGGGGCGCTGGAGGTGGCCAGGATGCCGCGGGACATGGGCACGATGACGGGCGTGAAGGAGATGCGGATCGGCGCGTCGGGCACTCCCGCGGCACGCGCCGCGCGCAGCGCCTGGCGGATCTCGGGGATGTGCCGGTGCGTGCCGCCGACGGCGTAGGGGTTGGCCGAGCCGAGGATCTCGCTCGCCAGCAGGGTGGGCTTGAGGCTCTTGCCCGCGCCGCTCGGCCCGACCGCGAGGACGGCGACGATGTCGCCGGCGTCGATGACGCCGGCGGCCACTCCGGGCGCGAGGCTGAGGCTGACGGTGCTGGCGTTGCAGCCGGGGGCGGCGATGCGGGATGCCCCGACCAGCCGTTCGCGCTGGACTCCGCCGCCGACGGGCAGCTCGGGCACGCCGTACACCCACGGCTCGTGGAAGGAGCCGCCGTAGAAGCGGTCCCAGTCCGCCACGGTCTCGAGCCGGTGGTCGGCGCCCGCGTCGATGACGAGCGCCGTGTCGGTGAGCGCGTCGGTGTACTGGCCGGACTGCCCGTGCGGGAGGGCGAGGAAGACGATGTCGTGGCCGGAGAGCACCTCGGGGGTGGTCTCCTGCAGCTCGAGGTGACGCAGCGACCGCAGGTGCGGCTGGTGGGCGACGAGCGGCTGACCCGCGTTGGAGTGCGCCGTGACGGTGCGGATCTCGATGTCGGGGTGCGCGGCGAGGATGCGCAGGATCTCACCGCCGGCGTAGCCGGAGGCGCCGGAGACGGCGACCGAATAGGTCATGGATTCCACCTTAAGGTGCGAGCGCCTGCACGCGAGGCGGCGCGGCGCGGGATGACGGGTGGGAGCGAGGGCGGCGACGCACTCGAACCCGCCGGCACGGCGGAAGGAGCGGGTCGTCGCCTAGAGTCGGCGTCCGGCCCGGCGTCGGCGCGCGGGAGCGGTGCTCACAGGGAGCATCTGCAGGTCCGGGGCGGCCGAGGGCATGGGCCGACGATAGCGGCAGTGGACGCGGTCGGCCAAATCAGCCGGATTCTCCCGTCCCGCTGTCCGCACGCTGCTCCGCGCCGTGCTCCGACCGATGCTCGGCGAGGAGCACCTCCTCCTCGGCGCGCGTGAGGCCGCCGGCGCGATCCCGGTCCAGCCCGCGCGCCCGCTCGTCGGCCAGGGTGTCGGCGAGGGTGACGCGCAGGTCGCGGAGCACTCCGCCGAGCAGCCGGTAGACGGCGTTCGTGCGCGTCGCGAAGCCGGGCATGTCGCGCGGCAGCCAGAGGGGCAGCGACCGGGGACCTGCCCAGTGCTGCACCTCGTGCTGCTCGAGCCACGCATCGTCGGCGACGATCAGGTCGCCGGTGTGGCCGGCCGTCTCGCGGGCCAGTTGCAGGAGCCGCGCGAGCGGCACCGGGTCGCCGACCGCGTTCATCGTGCCGACCCAGCGCTCCCGGCCCAGGGCGACGATCTGGTCGGCGAGATCCCGCACGTCGATGACCTGCGCCGTCCGATCCTCAGCCTCCGGGGCGAGGACGGGCTCTCCCCCGGCGAGGGCGAAGCGGGCCGGCCAGTAGCCGAAGCGGTCGCTCGGGTCGCCGGGACCGACCACCAGTCCGGGACGCACGACCGCGGTGCGGCCGCCGAGAGCGTGCCGGACGGCCGCTTCGCACGCCGCCTTCGCGCGCGCGTAGTCGTACGGCTCCCCCGGCGCGGCGGGGTCGGCCAGCTCCGCGCCCTCGTCCTGCCCGGCGACGTCGGACGAGGCGTACACGGAGACGCTCGAGACATACGTCCAGTGCCGCGTGCGGCCGGCCAGCGCGGCGATGGCCGTCTCCACGTGCCGGGGAGTGGACGAGACGTCCAATACCTCCTCCCACTCGCGATCGGCCACGTGCGCGTACGCCTCGGGATGGTCGCGGTCGGCGGTGACGAGCGCGGCACCGTACGGAGCCGGGCGCCCGCCGCGGGCGAGACAGGTGACGCGGGCTCCGGCATCCATCCACCGGCGGGCCGCCTCGCCGCCCAGCCAGCCCGTTCCGCCGAGGATGAGGACGTCGGTCATGTCCCCATCCCAGCAGAGCGGATGCCGCGGCGCGAGGCCCCGGCTACTCGCGCAGGGTCGCGCCGAAACGCTGGGCCGCGACCGCGACGCCCGCCAGCTTCGACTCGGTCGCCTCGGCGGCGGTCAGCGTGCGATCCGGTGCCCGGAACCGCAGGGCGAACGTGAGGCTTTTCGCACCCTCCGGCACGCCGGCGCCGCGATAGTCGTCCACCAGGCGCAGCGACTCCAGCAGGGCGCCCGCACCGTCGTGCAGAGCAGCCCTGACGTCGGCCGCGGGCACCTCGGCACCCAGCACCAGCGAGACGTCCTGGGTGGCGGCCGGGAAGCCCGAGAGGGAGGCCGCCACCACGCGCTCGCCCGCGAGGGACAGCGCGAGGTCGAGGTCGAGCTCGGCGACGATGACACGTCCCGGGAGCTCGGCCGCCTGCGCCACGGCGGGCAGCAGCTCGCCCGCGTAGCCGACCTCCCTGCCGTGCACCGACAGCACGGCGGTGCGTCCCGGGTGCAGGGCGGCGCGGCGCGTCTGCGCGACATCCACCGTCACGCCCGCGGCGGCGGCGATCGTGCGGACCGCGTCGAGCGCGTCGGCGACGTCCGCCGCGACGGACGCGTGGCCGGGCTGCTTCGGCGAGACGTTGCCCGTGAGCAGGACCGCGACATGGCGCGGCTGCGGCGGGATCGCGTCGTCGAGTGCGGCGAGGGTCGCCGCGTCCGGCCGGACCGCCAGCGGTGGAACCGTGTCGGTGCCGTAGGTCACGCCCGGCGCGGGCAGGAAGACCGTGCCGCTCTCGAACAGCGCGAGGTCGGTGAAGCCCCGCGAGACGTTGCGGTGCGCGACCTCGAGCAGACCGGGGACGAGCGAGCGGCGCAGGAACGGCGACTGCCCGTCGAGCGGGTTGGCGAGCTTGATGCTCGGCAGGTGCTCCCCCGACTCGGAGCCGTGCAGGTCGTTCGCGGCCTCCGTGGTGAACGGGAAGGACGGGGTCTCGACGTAGCCGGCCGCGGCGAGGGCGTTGGCCGCGCGGCGACGACCCTGCTGGGCGATCGTGAGACCGCGGCCCGAGGGCGGCGTCGGCAGGATCGAGGGGATGCGGTCGTAGCCCTCGATGCGGGCGACCTCCTCGGCGAGCGTCCACTTGTCGGTGAGGTCGGGCCGCCACGTCGGGGGTGACACGGCCCAATCGCCTGCACGGGCGGTAACGCGGCATCCGACCATCTCCAGCGCCGCCACGATCTCCTCCGGCGTGTACGCGACCCCAATCAGTCCCGGCACGAAGTCCTGCGGAAGGTCGATGCCCGGCGTCGAGTACGGGCGCAGGAGAGCGCCGCCGGCGCGGGTGTCCGTGCCGCCCGCGTAGGCGACCATCAGCTCGGCGACGCGCGCGGCGGCCACGAACGGGATCGCCGGGTCGACACCGCGTTCGAAGCGGCGAGAGGCCTCCGACGGCAGTTTGTGGCGTCGCGCCGTGCGCGCGATCGACACGGTGTCGAACGTCGCCGCCTCGATGAGGACGTTGCGCGTGGCATCCGTCATCTCGGTGGTGCCGCCGCCCATGACGCCGGCCAGGCCGATGGGGCCGGACTCGTCGGTGATGAGGAGGTCCTCGGGATCGAGGGTGCGCACCTTGCCGTCGAGCGTCTCGAGCGTCTCGCCCTGCTGCGCACGGCGCACGGTGATGCCGCCCGTGAGGCGATCGAGGTCGTAGCCGTGGATCGGCTGACCGAGCTCGATCATCACGTAGTTGGTGATGTCGATGAGGATGCCGAGCGAGCGGATGCCGGCGAGCGTCAGTCGGGCGACCATCCAGGCCGGCGTGGGTTTGGTCGGGTCGACGTCGCGCACGATGCGGGCGACGAATTCCGTCGCCCCCTCGCGGCCGCGGATCGGCGCCCGGTCGTCGACGGCGACGGAGAACGCCTGCTCGTCGCGGAGATTGACCTCTCCCCAGGGACGCAGCCCCGGGTCGCGGAAGACCGCACCGGTCGCGTGGGAGTACTCGCGGGCCACACCGCGGACGGACAGGGCGTACCCGCGGTCGGGCGTGACATTGATGTCCACGGCCACGTCGTCCAATCCCAGGAGGGCGATGGCGTCGGTGCCGACGGGCGCGTCGATGCCGAGCTCGACCAGGCGCAGGATGCCGGAGTGCTCGTCGCCGAGTCCGAGCTCCTTGGCCGACGCGATCATGCCGTCGGACACATGACCGTAGGTCTTGCGCGCGGCGATCGGGAACGGCCCGGGCAGCACAGCGCCGGGAAGCGTGACGACGACCTTGTCGCCGGCGAAAAAGTTGCCGGCGCCGCAGACGATGCCGCGCACTCCCCCCTCGGCCTCGCCGACGTCGACCTGGCACCAGCGGATCGTCTTGCCGTTGGACTGGGGCTCGGCGTCGAAGGACAGGACCTCGCCCACGACGATGGGCCCGGTCAGCTCGAAGCCGTGGACGTCCTCCTCCTCGAAGCCGACGCGCACGAGATCGGCGAGCACGGCCTCGGGCGTGACGTCGTCCGGAAGGTCGACGAACTCACGGAGCCAGGAGAGCGGAACGCGCATCAGACCACCATCCCGAACTGCTCGCTGAAACGGACATCGCCCTCGGCCATGTCGCGCATGTCCTGCACGTCGCTGCGGAACATGAGCGTCCGCTCGATCCCCATGCCGAAGGCGAAGCCGGAGTACTCCTCCGGGTCGATGCCCGCCGCACGCAGCACGTTCGGGTTGACCATGCCGCAGCCGCCCCACTCGATCCAGCGGGCGCCGCCCTTGAAGGTGGGGTGCCACAGGTCGAGCTCGGCGGAGGGCTCGGTGAAGGGGAAGTAGTTCGCGCGGAAGCGCGTCTTCGCCTCGGGCCCGAACAGCACGCGCGCGGCGTGGTCGAGGGTGCCCTTGAGGTGCGCCATGGTGATGCCCTTGTCGATGACGAGCCCCTCGAACTGGGTGAAGACCGGGAGGTGCGTGGCGTCGAATTCGTCGGTGCGGTAGACGCGGCCGGGGCACAGCACGTAGATCGGCAGGTCGCGCTCGAGCATGGAGCGCACCTGCACGGGGCTCGTGTGCGTGCGCATGACGAGGTGGCGCGAGACCGGATCGACGAAGAACGTGTCCTGCATCTGACGCGCAGGGTGGTCGACGTCGAAGTTCAGCGCGTCGAAGTTGTACCACTCGTGCTCGAGCTCGGGCCCCTCGGCGATCTCCCACCCCATGCCGACGAAGATGTCGGCGATCTGCTCCTGGAGGAGGGTCATCGGATGCCGCGCCCCCACCCGTGCGCGAGACGCCAGAGCGGTCACGTCCACCCGCTCGGCGTCGAGCCGGGCGGCCGTCTCGGCCTCGGCGAGCTCCGCCTCGCGGGCGGCGAAGGCCTGGTTCACGCGTCCGCGGGCCTGGCCGACGAGCTTGCCGAACTCGGCCTTCTGCGCCGGAGCGACGTTGCGCAGCTGCGCGTTGAGGCGGGCGAGCGGCGAGCCCTCGGCGCTGTGCGCGGCGCGGGCCGCCTTCAGCTCCGCGGTGTCGGCTGCGGCGGCCACGGCATCGATGGCGGCCTGGACCGCGGCATCCACCGCCTCCGGCGTGATGGGGGGGTTCTCAGGGGCGTCGGACACGAGAATCGAGTCTACCGACGGCCGCGCGACCGCCGAGCCCGGCGTCAGTCCTTGAGGTCGGGCGCGTCACGCTGCGCGACGATGAGCGACGTGTCGGTGATCCCCTCGCGCGTCGGTGCACCCGCCGTGGGCGCGACCGCTCGCGGAGAGCGGCGCAGTCGCTTCTCCACCGTCTGCGCCGCGAAGGACAGCAGCAGACACATGCCGATGTAGATGGCGCCGGCGACGATCGCGGACGGGATGAGCGGTGAGCCGTAGAGCGCGTTCGATCCGAGTGTCTTGGCGAAGTACAGCAGCTCGGGGTAGGTGATGATGAAGCCGAGCGCGGTGTCCTTCAGCGTGACCACGAGCTGGGCGATGATGACCGGGAGCATGGCGCGGATCGCCTGCGGCAGCAGGATCAGCTGCATGACGCCGGACTTCCGCAGGCCGATGGCGTAGCCCGCCTCCTTCTGGCCGCGCGGCAGCGATTCGATACCCGCGCGCAGGATCTCGGAGATGACCGCGCCGTTGTAGACGACGAGCGCGATGACGACCGACAGGTAGGAGCCGAGCTTGATGTCGATGACCGGCAGGCCGTAGTAGAGGAACAGCATCAGCACGAGCACGGGGATGGCGCGCAGCACCTCGACGATCGCGGTGGCCGGGATGCGCACCCACGCGTGTTCGGACAGTCGGGCGATCGCGAGGACGAACCCGAGGACGACGGCTCCCACGGCCGCGGCGGCGAATGCGGCCAGCGTCCGGAGTGTCGCGAGTCCGAAGGCCTCCCAGATGGCCGAGTACGTGAAGACCGACCACTTCTGGGCGCTGAACTGGCCGGTGATGGCGAAGCGCCACACCACGAAGCCGAGGAGGGCGAGGACCACCACGATGGTGATGGCACCGAGGATGCGGTTGCGGACGACGGCCCGCGGGCCGGGGACGTCGTACAGGACGGAACTCATCGCGCGACCCTCCACTTGTTCTCGAGGTATCTCTGCACGGCCGCCAGCAGCAGCACGAGGACGACGAACACGAGCATCACCCAGAGGATGACGCCGAACGCGTTCTCTCCGCGCTCGCTCAAGTTGGCGCGGATGGATCCCAGGTTGAGCACCGAGAAGCCGGCGGCGACCGTGGTGTTCTTCAGCAGGGCGATGAGCACGCTCATCATCGGGGGGATGACGGACCGCCCGGCCTGCGGGAGCACCACGAGCGTCATGACCTGGCCGAAGGTGAGGCCGAGCGCCCGGGCCGCCTCGGCCTGGCCGACCGGCACGGTGTTGATGCCGGAGCGCAGCGTCTCGGCGACGTAGGTGGCTGTGTACAGACCGAGCGCGAGGATGCCCAGGATCAGGAAGTTCACGCGGAAGTCGACGAGGAGCGGCGCGCCGAAGGCGAAGAAGAAGAAGATCAGCGTGAGCGGGGTGTTGCGCACGGTGTTGACGTAGAGCGCGCCCACGGTGCGGGCGACCGGGATCGGCGAGACGCGCATGGCGCCGACGATGACCCCGAGCACGAGCGCCAGCGCCCCGCCCGCCAGGAACAGGACGACGGTTCCCCACAGGGCCTCGCCCCACAGGTCGAGGTTGTCGGTGATGATCCCCACGGCGGCCCCTTGTCGCTCTCGTCGATCAGTGTGGTGCGCCTCCGGCCGGCGGGAGCCGGCCGGAGGCGGGTGGCGGCGTCACCCGATACGGGATGACGCCGCCACACGGCTTACTCGGCCGCGTCGACCTTCGGCTGCGTCGCCTCGACGCCCGAGGCGCCCAGGTTCTTGTCGAAGATCGCGGTCCAGGTGTCGCCACCGTCGGTCAGCATCGTGTTGACGAACTCGACGAACGCCGCGTCGTCCTTCTGGATGCCGACGCCGTAGCGCTCCTCGCTGAAGACGTCGCCGACGACCTTCAGGTTGTCGGGGTCCTGGGCGGCGTAGCCGATGAGGATGGCCTCGTCGGTGGTCACCGCGTCGACCTGACCCGACTTGAGCTGCTCGACGCACTGCGAGTACGTGTCGAACTCCGTCGTGGTCGCCTCGGGGTGCTCGTCCTTGATCCGCTGGATCGAGGTGGAGCCGGTGGCGGAGCAGACGTTCTTGCCGGACAGGTCGTCGACGCTCGTGATGTCGCTGTCGGCGGCGACCAGCAGGCCCTGACCGGTGACGAAGTACGGACCGGCGAAGGAGATCTGGTCCTTGCGCTTGTCGGTGATCGAGTACGTGCCGACGTAGTAGTCGATGTCGCCGTTGATGATGGCCTGCTCGCGGTTGGCCGAGGGAATCGAGGTGAACTCGATCTTGTCCTCGTCGTAGCCCAGCGATGCCGCGATCCAGCGGGCGATGTCGACGTCGAAGCCGGAGCGCTCGTTGGTGGTCGGGTCGAGGTAGCCGAGACCGGGCTGGTCCTCCTTGACGCCGATCTTGACGCTGCCGCGCTCGGTGATCGCGTCGAAGGTCGGGCTGTCCGCGATCGTGACGTCGGTGGCGACCTCGAACAGGGCGCCGTCGGAGCCGGCTGCGCCGCTCTCCGCCGGGGCGGCCCCGGGCGTTCCGCTGTTGCAGGCCGTGAGCGCGAGCAGCGCGGCGGCGGTGAGACCGACGCCGGCGATGATGCGGTTGGTGCGCATGTGATGTCCTCCTGGGTTTCGTATGCGTTTTCTTGCTCTCCGCCGACGGTGCATGACGGCGGACGGGTACGGGCTCAGTGGGTGATGAGCTTCGAGAGGAAGTCCTTGGCGCGGTCGGACCGCGGGTGGGTGAAGAACTCCTCGGGCTGGGCGTCCTCGAGGATGCGGCCGTCGGCCATGAAGACCACGCGGTCGGCGGCCTTGCGGGCGAAGCCCATCTCGTGCGTGACGACGATCATCGTCATGCCGTCCTGCGCGAGGCCGACCATCACGTCGAGGACCTCGTTGATCATCTCGGGGTCGAGCGCGCTGGTGGGCTCGTCGAAGAGCATCACCTTCGGATTCATGGCCAGCGCACGGGCGATGGCGACGCGCTGCTGCTGGCCGCCGGAGAGCTGCGCGGGGAGCTTGGAGGCCTGATGGCCCACGCCGACGCGGTCGAGGAGCACCTGCGCCTCGCGCTCGGCGTCGGCCTTCTTCATCTTGCGGACCTTGATCGGGCCGAGCGTCACGTTCTCGAGGATCGTGAGGTGGGCGAACAGGTTGAAGGACTGGAACACCATGCCCACGTCGGCACGCAGGTTCGCGAGACCCTTGCCCTCCTTGGGCAGCTCCTTGCCGTCGATCGTGATCGACCCGGAGGTGATCGTCTCGAGGCGGTTGATGGTGCGGCACAGTGTCGACTTGCCCGAGCCCGACGGGCCGATCACGACGACGACCTCGCCCTTGTGCACGGTCAGATCGACGTCGGTCAGTGCTTGGAAGTCGCCGTAGTGCTTCTGCACGCCGGAGATCACGACGAGGGGCGCACCGACGGGGGCCGAGGCCTCCGTCGGCGATGAATCGGAGGTCACCATGACCCCAAACTATGTACGGGCTGTGCCGGACGCCAAACGCACGCCGCGACCTTTACCGATCTGTAACAGGGCTGGAACGCGATCGTCAGACGGGAGCGCGCTGCGCGAAGGCCGTCTCGTACAGGCAGACACTGGCCGCGGTGGCCAGATTCAGCGACTCCGCGCTCCCGTAGATCGGCAGGCGGAGCGATCGGTCGACCAGAGCGAGGGCCTCGTCGTCGAGTCCGCGTGCCTCGTTGCCGAACACCCACGCGGTCGGTCGGCCGAGGAGCGGACGCGCGGCGAGGAAGTCGCTCCCGCCCACGTCCGCGGCCACCACCTGGAGTCCGGCACCGCGCGCAAGGTCGACGACGACGGCGAGCTCGACGCCCACGGCGACGGGCAGATGGAAGAGGGAGCCGGTGGTCGCGCGCACCACCTTGGGGTTGTACGGGTCCACCGTGCGCCCGGTGAGGACGACCGCGTCGGCGCCGGCGGCGTCGGCGGCGCGGATGATCGTCCCGAGATTGCCCGGGTCGCGGACCTCCTCGCAGACGGCCACGAGTCGGGGCGCCGAGGCGAAGACGTCGCGCGCCGAGGTCGGCGCCTGGCGGGCGACCCCCACGATGCCCTGCGGGGTGACGGTGTCGGCCATGGCGTCGAGCACCGCCTCGGTGGTGAACTCGATCTCCACCCCGGCAGCGGCCGCAGCATCCCGCACATCGGTGTGCCGCTCCATCGCGGTGGGCGTCGCGAACAGCTCCACCAGCGTCTCGGCGCGGTGGGCCAGGAGCTCCCGCGCGGCCTGCGGCCCCTCGAGGAGGAACAGCCCGGTCTCCTCGCGCGCACTGCGCTTGGTCAGCTTCGCCACTGCGCGCACGCGCGGCGAGCGCGGATTCTCCAGCACGGCTTCAGTCTAGGGCGGGCGACCCGGCCGGACATGACGACGGGGCGCCTCTCCGCAGAGAGACGCCCCGTCGATCAGGATGCCGGTGCTTACGCCTTCTTGGCGTTCACGTCGGTCGGCAGCGCGCCCTTGGCGGTCGCCACCAGCGACGCGAAGGTCGCGGGCTCGTTGACCGCGAGCTCGGCGAGCATGCGACGGTCGACCTGCACGCCCGCGAGGCCAAGACCCTGGATCAGACGGTTGTACGTGAGGCCGTTCTGGCGGCTCGCGGCGTTGATGCGCTGGATCCACAGACGACGGAAGTCGCCCTTGCGCTTACGACGGTCGCGGTACGCGTAGACGAGGGAGTGGGTGACCTGCTCCTTGGCCTTGCGATACAGGCGCGACCGCTGTCCGCGGTATCCCTTGGCGCGCTCGAGGATGACCCGACGCTTCTTGTGGGCGTTTACTGCCCGCTTGACTCTTGCCATGACTATCTGTTCCTAACGTGCGTCGGTCCGCGTCAGCGGCCGAGGAGCTTCTTCGCGACCTTGGCGTCGCCCGGGGCCAGGACCTGCTCCTGGTTGAGACGACGCGTGCGACGCGACGACTTGCCCTCGAGGTTGTGGCGCATGCCGGCCTGCTGCTTCATCAGCTTGCCGCTGCCGGTGACCTTGAAGCGCTTCTTGGCACCCGAATGGGTCTTCTGCTTCGGCATCTCTTCTTCTTTCGGTTCGGATTCCCGCGGGCGGGAGTCGGTGTCCCGCCGGAGCGGGAGTCTGTGGGGGCTTATTCGGCCGCGGCGGGTGCTGTTGCGGCATCCACCGTCTCGTCGTCGTCCTCGTCGTCGGGTCCGCCGGTGCGGGCCGAGCGTGCGGCTTCCTTGTTGGCCGCGCGCTGGGCGTTCTGCTCGGTCTTGACCTCGGACTTGTTCTTGTGCGGAGCCACGACCATCACCATGTTGCGGCCGTCGATGGTGGGGTTGGACTCCACCGTGCCGAACTCCGCGACGTCCTCCGCGAACTTGCGGAGGAGCCGGACGCCCTGCTCGGGACGCGACTGCTCGCGTCCGCGGAACAGGATCATGGCCTTGACCTTGTCGCCGGACTGGAGGAAGCCCTCGGCGCGCTTGAGCTTGGTTATGTAGTCGTGAGCCTCGATCTTCAGACGGAACCGGACCTCCTTGAGGACGGTGTTCGCCTGATTGCGACGCGCTTCCTTGGCCTTCTGCGCAGCCTCGTACTTGAACTTGCCGTAATCCATGATCTTGACCACGGGGGGCTTCGAGTTCGGGGCCACCTCGACGAGATCGAGGTCGGCCTCCTGGGCCAGGCGCAGTGCCACCTCGATGCGGACGACGCCGACCTGCTCACCCGCGGGTCCGACGAGGCGGACCTCGGGGACGCGGATGCGGTCGTTGGTGCGGGGATCGCTGATGCGGAACTCCTCTTTCATGCGGGTGATGACCACCGCGACACGGTTGCGTCACGGACGCAGGAGGGCATTCCACCCGGCACGACGCGGAGCGCCGGCTCTGCACCCGTCACCCGCGAGGGCCTACCCCATCCGGGTGGGACGGGGCGGAGTGCGTGACCCGGTAGCCTGGAACGGCAAGCGCGGGTGGGATGTGATCCTCTTGCGATCCGGGGCGAGAGCCCCGGAGTCCCCTGAAGTTTAGCAGAGAGAACGACGTGCACACGATTCCCGGCAATGACAGCCCGCTCGAGACCCCGGAGGGCGCCGCCGACGCGCGTCAGGCCCGGTGGGAGGAGCAGGAGCGCGCCGCCTCGGAGGCGACCCGCGACATCGCCGACGTGCCCGCCGTCGAGGTCATCACGACGGCGGCCGTCCACCTGATGAGCGCCGCCGCCGTCAAGGTGGGACTGGCCCACGACCCCGACGCGGAGATGGACCTCGACGAGGCGCGCAAGCTCATCAACGCGCTCGCGGGCCTCATCACGGCCGGCGCCCCCGAGATCAGCGACATGCACGCCCGCTCGCTGCGCGATGGGCTGCGGTCGCTGCAGCTGGCATTCCGCGAGGCCTCCGTCATCCCCGATCCGATCGGCAAGGGACCGGGCGAGAAGTGGACGGGCCCCGTCAACTGACGGAGGCTCCGCCTGTCGGTCGGCGGCCGGTGGCGCTCGTCGGTCGGCGGGCGGCCGCGCTCCTCAGCCGGCAGGCGGCCGCACTCCTCAGCCGGCGGGCGAATCCCTGGAGCGCACGAGCTTCACGGTGAGCGAGTCCACCAGCACCGCGATGCGGTCGTCCGTGGCCCAGCGGCGCGCCAGCCTCGACAGCACGGCGTCGAGCTGAGCCTGATCCAGCCCCTCCATCAGCTCGAGGCGGACGACGAGCTCCGGGCCGCGGAGACGCGCGTCGGGGTCGCCCGGCTGCACGGTGAGATCGAGCACCGCGAGCTCGCCCGCCACGCTCGCCTGCAGGGCCGAGAAGACCTCCGGCGAGGCGAAGGACGGGTCCCACGCCTGCGACTGGGCGATCGCCCACATGGCCGGACGCCGCAGGATGAACTCGGTGTCCGAGCCGGGGTCGATGACGATGAGCTCGCTGTCGTCGTCCGCGGCGGCCAGTGCCGTGCGCACTCCGGGAGCGGGGACAGGACGAGCCGCGGCATCCCAGCGGCCCATCGTCTCCACCGAGGTGAACACCGGCAGCACGCGCCGGCCGTCGGGCGCGGCGACCGTGACGATCGAGAGCTCCTGGGTCTTGTCGACCGCCAGGCCGGACGGCGCCACGCCCATCTCGCCCTTCTGCGCGACGAGCGGGATCAGCAGGCGGGCGGAACGGTAGGCGTCCACGACGTCGGTCTGCGAGCCCTTCCCTTCACGGAACGCGCGGAGCGCAGCCAGCAGATCGGGGTCGGCGGAGCCGTCGTCGCCCGAATTCGGGTTCGACTCGAATGCGCGGCCCTTCCACGGCACGCCGGCGGAGTCGCCGGCGTGGTGGCCGTGGTCGTGCGGGTGATCAGCCTCCGGCGACATCGAGCGCCTCGGCCAGGGTGAAGGCTCCGGCGTACAGGGCCTTGCCCACGATCGCACCCTCGACGCCCAGCGGCACGAGCTCGCGCAGGGCGGCGATGTCGTCGAGGCTGGAGATGCCGCCCGAGGCGACCACGGGCTTCGGCGTGCGACCGGTCATCTCGCGCAGCAGCTCGAGGTTCGGGCCCTGGAGGGTGCCGTCCTTCGTGACGTCGGTGACGACGTAGCGGCTGCAGCCGGCGGACTCCAGGCGGTCCAGCACCGTCCAGAGGTCGCCGCCCTCTCGCGTCCAGCCTCGCGCGGCGAGCGTGGTGCCGCGCACGTCGAGTCCGACGGCGACGGCCTCGCCGTAGCGGGCGATGACATCGGCGGCCCACTCGGGGTTCTCGAGGGCGGCCGTGCCGAGGTTCACGCGGGTGGCGCCGCTCTCGAGAGCGGCGTCGAGCGACGCGTCGTCGCGGATGCCCCCCGACAGCTCGATGTGCACGCCGCGGACGTGCTTGATGACCTTGCGCAGCACACCGGCGTTGTTCCCCCGGCCGAAGGCCGCGTCGAGGTCGACGAGGTGGATCCACTGCGCACCCTGGCGCGCCCACTCGAGGGCGGCGTCGACCGGGTCGCCGTAGCTCGTCTCGCTGCCGGCCTCACCCTGGGTGAGGCGGACCGCCTTCCCCTCGGCGACGTCGACGGCCGGGAGGAGGATCAGCTCGGGAATGGAGGCGAAATCGTTCATGGCTCAATCGATGCTCGGGGAGACGCCGGGCGGGGCGCCCCGGCGGGAGGACACGAGGTCAGAGCGTAGCCGCGGCGAGACCGTCGATCCAATTGGACAGCAGACGGATGCCGGCGGCACCGGACTTCTCGGGGTGGAACTGCGTCGCGGCCAGCGGACCGTTCTCGACGGCGGCCAGGAACGGCGCGCCGTGGGTGGCCCACGTCAGCACCGGGGCCGGGAAGGGCGGCTGCACGTCGAGGCCCCACTCGCGTGCGCCGTACGAGTGCACGAAGTAGAACCGCTCGTCCTCCAGTCCGTGGAAGAGACGGGAGCCCTCCCCCGCCGACACCGTGTTCCAGCCCATGTGCGGCAGGACGGGCGCCTCGAGCCGGTCGACGGTCCCGGGCCACTCGCCGAGGCCTGCGGTGTCGGTGCCCCGCTCGACGCCGCGCTCGAACATCACCTGCATGCCCACGCAGATGCCCAGCACCGGGCGTCCTCCGGCGAGCCGCCGATCGATGAGCTCGTCGCCGCGGCTCTCGCGCAGCGCCGTCATGACCGCCTCGAAGGCGCCGACGCCGGGCACGAGGAGGCCGTCGGCGTCCATGACGAGAGCCCGGTCGCTCGTGAGGCGCGCGTCGGCTCCCGCCGCGTCGAGCGCCTTGACGGCGGAGTGGACGTTGCCGGATCCGTAGTCCAGGACCGCGACGAGAGGCCTGCGGGTCACAGAGCGCCCTTGGTGCTCGGTATGCCCGAGACGAGGGGATCGAGCGCCTTGGCCTGACGGAACGCGCGCGCGAACGCCTTGTACTCCGCCTCGGCGATGTGGTGGGGGTCGCGGCCCGACAGCACGCGCACGTGCAGCGTCATGGCGGAGTGGAACGCGATGGCCTCGAACGTGTGACGCACCAGCGAGCCGGTGAAATGTCCGCCGATGAGGTGGAACTCGTAGCCCGCAGGCTCGCCGTCGTGCACGAGGTACGGCCGACCGCTGAGGTCGACGACCGCCTGCGCGAGCGCCTCGTCGAGCGGCACGAGGGCGTCGCCGTAGCGCGAGATGCCGGACTTGTCGCCGAGGGCCTCTCGGAGGGCGTCGCCGAGGACGATCGCGACGTCCTCCACCGTGTGGTGGGCGTCGATCTGCGTGTCGCCGGAGGCGCGCACGGTGAGGTCTGTCAGCGAGTGCTTCGCGAAGGCGGTCAGCAGGTGGTCGAAGAACGGCACCGTGGTGTCGATGCGCGCGACGCCGGTGCCGTCCAGGTCGAGGTTCAGCTCGACGGTGGATTCGCTGGTGGCACGACGCAGCGAGGCCGTCCTGTGCGTGTCGGGACGGGTCATGAGGCCGATCCTACCGAGGCGAGGGCGTCGAGGAACGCGGTGGTCTCCTCCTCGGTGCCGGCCGTCACTCGGAGGTGTCCCGGGATCCCGATGTCGCGGATCAGGATGCCGCGATCGTAGAGTGCGCGCCAGGTGGCGGCCGGGTCGTCCACTCCCCCGAACAGCACGAAGTTCGCCCAGGACTCGTAGGGCTGGTACCCCAGGGCCGCGACCGTCGCGGAGATCCGCTCGCGCTGCGCGACGATCTCGTCGACCATCGACAGCATGACCGGGGCGTGACGCAGGGCCGCCGTGGCGGCCGCCTGGGTGAGGGCGCTCAGGTGGTAGGGCAGCCGCACGAGACGCAGCGCATCGATGAAGGCGGGGTCCGCCGCGAGGTAGCCGACGCGGGCACCCGCGAACGCGAAGGCCTTGCTCATGGTGCGGGAGACCACGAGACGCTCGCGGTCGGGCAGGAGCGTGACCGCCGAGCGCTCGTCGCGGGGGGCGAACTCCTGGTAGGCCTCGTCGACGATGACGATGCCGTCGGTCGCGTCGTAGACCGCCTCGATGACGTCCAGCCCCATCGGCGTGCCGGTGGGGTTGTTCGGCGCGCAGAGGAACACCACGTCGGGCCGCGCGTCGGCGACCTGGCGGGCCGCGTCGTCGGCCGTCACGACGAAGTCGTGCCCGCGGGTGCCGGCGATCCACTCGGCGCCGGTGCCGCGCGTGAGCAGCGGGTACATGGAATAGGTGGGCGCGAAGCCGAAGGCGGTGCGGCCGGGGCCGCCGAACGCCTGGAGGATGTGCTGGAGCACCTCGTTCGAGCCGTTGCCCGCCCAGATCTGATCGCGTTCCAGACCGTGCCCGAGGTAGTCGGCGAACCCCTCCCGCAGAGCGGTGAACTCGCGGTCGGGATAGCGGTTGACCTCGCGCAGTGCGAGGGCGATCGCGTCGAGGATGTCGTCTGCGACGTGCTGCGGCACCGGGTGGGTGTTCTCGTTGACGTTGAGGGCCACCGACAGCGGAGCCTGTGGTGCGCCGTAGGGCGTCATTCCGCGGAGATCATCGCGGAGCGGGAGGTCATCGAGACGAGCGGTCACCCGTCCCATCGTAGAGCCGTGGGCCTGCGCTCACTCCCCGGCGGCGTACTCGGCGGGCACCGAAAGCTTCTGGCCGGCCGTGAGCGTTCCACCCTCGAGGGCGTTGAGGCGCGCGAGGGCCGACACGACGTCACGGGGGTCGGCCGACGGTGCGATGTGCTGGGCGATGGACCACAGCGACTCGCCGGCGGCGACGGTGACCGTCTCGAACGAGCCCCCCGGCATTCCCGCGTCGGGGGTCGCGGTGGCGGCTGAGCCGCCCACGACGGCGAGGGCCAGGGCGGCGGCGGCGGGGAAGGCCGCCGCGGCAGCCAGGACCCGGCGGCCGCGGACGGTCAGGCGCAGACGCGTCGTGCCGGTCGAACGGACGGACGTCATAGCGATGGTGGTCATGGCTGCTCCTTGGGCGGGGAGAGGTTCGCATCCGGCACTCGGCCGGGAGTGCCGGATGCGAATCTCTTTTCCGAAGTTATCTTCGATCTTGTAGGGTGTCAAGCGCGTCGATGTCCGCGAATCTTTCGAACACGACACGCGGACGCCTTCAGCGTCGCGGGCCTGGTCTGCGGATACGGTTTCGATACGAGTAGCCCATCACCGACCTCCGACATTCGAAGACCGATGCGGAGGAGGGCCTCAGACAGGAGACGAAGATGACCGAGCCGGCACCGGCCGACGGAGCGCGCGACAAGCCTCAGACCCGCCGCCGCAAGAGCCTCAGCGACAAGCAGCTCGCCATCCTCGAGGTCATCCAGCGTTCGATCGCCCGCCACGGCTATCCGCCGAGCATGCGCGAGATCGGCGACGCCGTGGGCCTGAAGTCGCTCTCCAGCGTCACCCACCAGCTCAACCAGCTCGAGCTGAGCGGCTACCTGCGTCGCGACCCCGGCAAGACGCGCGCGATGGAAGTCCTCATCGACCTCCCCGGCACCTCGACCGAGAACCCCGCCGACACCGCCCCCGCCGTCGGGGACGCCGCCCTCGTGCCGCTCGTCGGACGCATCGCCGCCGGCATACCGATCACCGCCGAGCAGCAGGTCGAGGAGATCTTCCCGCTGCCGCGTCAGCTCGTCGGCAAGGGCGACCTGTTCATGCTGAAGGTCTCGGGCGAGTCGATGATCGACGCCGCCATCTGCGACGGCGACTGGGTCGTCGTCCGCTCTCAGCCCGACGCGGACAACGGCGACATCGTCGCGGCCATGCTCGACGAGGAGGCGACGGTCAAGACCTTCCGCCGCCGCGACGGACACACCTGGCTGCTGCCGCGCAACTCCGCCTTCGAGCCCATCCTCGGCGACGAGGCCACCGTGCTCGGCAAGGTCGTGGCGGTCCTTCGCGCCATCTGAGCCGCCGCCGCGCCGGTCGCCCGCGGACGCGTCCGCGCCGCCGCGTACGGTGGACGGGTGACTCAGACACTCCCCTACGGATCCTGGCCGTCGCCGCTCTCCGCCCGTGACGTGGCCGCCGGCTCCCATCCGGTCGACGCCGGCCGCTACGTGGGCGACGACATCTGGTGGCTCGAGCGTCTGCCCGCCGAGAACGGCCGGTCCGCGGTCCGACGCCTGACCGCCGAGGCGGCGGCGCGCGGAGGCGAACCCGAGACGGTGCTGTCCGCCCCCTGGGACGTGCGCAGCCGCGTCCACGAGTACGGCGGCGGGGCATGGACGACGGATGCCACGGGGTCGCTGTTCTTCGTCCACGGCGGCGACCAGCGGGTGTGGCGGGGCGGCGTCGGCCTCGAACCCGTGGCCCTGACGCCCGAGGATCCTCGCGCGCGGTACGCGGACCTGGTGCTCGCGGCCGGTCGTCTCCTCGCCGTGCGGGAGGTGCACGCCGGCGAACCCGTCCCGCAGCGCGACATCGTCGCGATCCCGCTCGACGGCTCCGGGTCGGCGGACCCGGCGTCTCTCATCTCCGTCGTCGCGGGCAGCGACTTCCTCGCCGCGCCGCAGGTGTCACCGGACGGGCGGCGGCTCGCCTGGATCGCGTGGGATCATCCCGACATGCCCTGGGACGCCTCGGAGCTGCGGGTCGGCGATCTCGATGCGGACGGCACCGTCGGATCGTGGCGGACCCTGGCGGGAGGAGCGGGTGTGTCCGTGCTTCAGCCCGAGTGGGTGTCCGACCGGGAGATCCTGCACTCCTCCGACCGCACGGGGCGGTGGAACCTCGACCGCACCGATCTCGACGGACGATCCGTCGCCGTCGCGCCCGCGGATGCCGACACCGGCGGCCCGCTGTGGAACCTCGGCGCCCGCTGGTTCGCGCCGCTCGCGGACGGGCGCGTGCTCGCCGTCCGCACCGACGGCGCGGACGTCCTGGCCGTGCTCGACGGCGACGACGTCCGCGGACTCCCCGCCGACGCGTCCTCGCGTCTTCTCCTCGGTGGCGTCCACGGCACCCGCGTGCTGTTCAGCGGCTCCGGGTCGAGCACGCTCGGTGGCCTGTGGGAGGTCGATCTCGACGATGCCGCGCCCGCACCGCGGCTCGTGCGGGGCACGGTGGACGAGGCTCCGGATGCCGCATGGCTGCCCGTCGCGCAGGAGCTGACCTTCGACGGCGACCACGGTCCCGTGCACGCGTTCGCCTACCCGCCGACGAACCCCGACGTCGCCGCACCGGACGGCGAGCTGCCGCCCTACCTGCTGCTGGCCCACGGCGGCCCCACCGCGCACGCCTCCGGCGGCGCCGCGATGGACGTCGCGTTCTTCACGAGCCGCGGCATCGGCGTGCTCGACGTCAACTACGGCGGCTCGACCGGCTACGGGCGGGCCTACCGCGAGCGCCTGCGGGGGCAGTGGGGCGTGATCGACCGCGACGACATGATCGCCGCCGCCGCGGGCATCGCAGAGGCCGGCGTGGCCGATGCCGACCGCCTGGCGATCCGCGGCGGGTCGGCGGGCGGGTGGACGGTGCTCTGCGCGCTGACGGCGGGCGACGTCTTCGCCGCCGGGATCAGCCGCTACGGCGTGGCCGACCTGCGCGCCCTCGCCGCCGACACGCACGACTTCGAAGCGCGCTACCTCGACGGTCTCGTCGGCCCCTACCCCGAGGCGGAGGCGCTCTACGTCGAGCGGTCGCCGCTCACGCATCTCGACCGCTTCACGACGCCCATGCTCATCGAGCAGGGAACGGAGGACCCGGTCGTTCCGCCGGCGCAGTCCGAGGCGGTGCGCGACGCCCTGGCCGAGCGCGGCATCGCCCACGCCTACCTGGCTTTCGAAGGCGAGTCGCACGGGTTCCGGCGGGCGGAGACGATCGTCGCCTCGCTCGAGGCCGAGCTGAGCTTCCTCGGCCAGGTGGTCGGCTTCACGCCCGCCGACGTGCCCGTCCTCCCGCTGGAGGGCGAACTCCCCGCCCGCTGAGCGGGCGCGGCGACAGGGCACGTCCCGGCTGTCCCGGCTGGTGAGCGGGCGCGGCGAGGCGTCACGCCCTGCCGCGACCGCCGCCGGCAGGTCTCAGACCCGGAAGGGCTCCAGATCGGCGGCCAGGCGCTCCGAGACGTAGGCATGCAAGGCCGTGCCCGCCTCCTCGTGCTCCTGCGAGAGGATGTGGCCCGACTGGTGCGCGGCCGAGACGAGGTCGCCGCGGTCGTAGGGCACCATCGCGCGGACCTCCACCGCCGGAAGCGGCAGCGCCTTCTCGATGGCGGCCCGCAGGTCGTCGATCCCCTCGCCCGATCGGGAGGAGGCGAACAGCGCACGGGGCTCCAGACCACGCAGCACCATCCGGGTGCCCTCGTCGACCAGGTCGGCCTTGTTGAAGACGACCAGCTCCGGCACATCGCGCGCGCCGACGTCGCCCATCACATCGCGGACCGTCTGCAGCTGCGCCGCCGGGTCGGGGTGCGCGGCGTCGACGACGTGCAGGATGACGTCCGCGTCCGCGACCTCCTCGAGGGTCGAGCGGAACGCCTCGACGAGCTGGTGGGGGAGGTTCCTCACGAAGCCGACCGTGTCGGTCAGCGTGTAGACGCGACCGTCGGACGCGGTGGAACGCCGGACCGTGGCATCCAGGGTCGCGAACAGCGCGTTCTCGACCAGCACGCCGGCACTCGTCAGCCGATTCAGCAGGCTCGACTTGCCGGCGTTCGTGTAGCCGGCGATCGCGACGGACGGGATCGTGTTGCGCTTGCGCTCGGCGCGCTTGGCGTCGCGCGCCGGGGCGAAGTCGCGGATCTGACGGCGCAGCTGCGCCATGCGGGTGCGGATGCGGCGGCGATCGAGTTCGATCTTCGTCTCACCCGGTCCGCGCGAGCCCATGCCCGCCCCGCCCGCACCGACCTGGCCACCGGCCTGGCGGCTCATCGAGTCACCCCAGCCGCGGAGGCGGGGAAGCAGGTACTCGAGCTGCGCGAGCTCCACCTGCGCCTTGCCCTCGCGGCTCTTGGCGTGCTGGCTGAAGATGTCGAGGATCACCGTCGTGCGGTCGATGACCTTCACCTTGACCACGTCCTCCAGCGCACGGCGCTGGCTGGGGGCGAGCTCCGTGTCGGCGATCACCGTGTCGGCGCCGAGGGCGCGCACGAGATCGTGGAGCTCGGCCGCCTTGCCCCGCCCGAGGTACGTCGCCGGGTCGGGGTGCGGCCGGCGCTGCAGCACGGCATCGAGGACGACGGCTCCCGCCGTCTCGGCGAGGGCGGCCAGCTCGCGCAGCGAGTTCTCCGCGTCGGTCTGCTCGCCCTGCGGGTGCACGCCGACGAGGATCACGTTCTCCAGGCGGAGCTGCCGGTACTCGACCTCGGTGACGTCCTCGAGCTCGGTGGACAGTCCGACGACGCGACGCAGCGCCGCGCGGTCCTCGCGATCCCATTGATCGCCGTCCGAGTCCGCTCCGACGGTGGTCGCCTCGTCCTGCAGCGCCTGCGCGGCGCCGAACACGCGGACGCCGGAGCGTCCCTCGGCGCGCGACAGCACACGATCCACCGGGTCCACCATCGTCTCGTCGGTGTTCACGGGTGTCGTGGTGTCTGTCATGGGTTCCTTTCAGGACGTCATCGCGACGTCGTCAGACTCTAGCCTCCCCCGTTGGGGGGCCTCTCCGCTACGCTCGCTGGATGGCGAGCGACCATTACTTCACTGCGACGCCTGCGGGACCCGAGAAGCTCCGACGCATCCGCGTCACCCTGGCCGGACGGCCGTTCGAGGTGACGACGGCGGGCGGGATCTTCAGCCCCGACCACGTGGACTCCGGCACCGAGGTGCTGCTGTCCAGCACCCCTCCGCCACCGCCGGGGGGTCATCTCCTGGATCTCGGGTGCGGCTGGGGTCCGATCGCAATGTCGCTGGCGCTCCAGTCCCCTCATGCCACCGTCTGGGCGGTGGACGTGAACGAACGCGCCCTGGACCTCGTGCGGCGCAACTGCGACGAACTCGGCCTCACCAATGTCAACGCCGTGCTGCCGGCGGATGTTCCCGACGGCGTCGCGTTCCGCACCATCCGCTCGAACCCTCCGATCCGCGTCGGCAAGAACGAGCTGCACGCCCTGCTCGAGCGCTGGATCCCGCGCCTGGACGAGCGCAGCGACGCCTGGCTCGTCGTGCAGCGCAATCTCGGCTCGGATTCGCTGCAACGGTGGCTCGAAGCATCCTTCCCCGACGGCTACACGGTGCAGCGGGCATCGACCGCCCGTGGCTTCCGGGTGCTCAAGGTGCGCAGGCACGGCGTCACCGACGCGGGCGCCGAGACGGTCTAGCCCGACGCGGCCTCGCTCGGCTCGACCGTCGAGACCGTCAGGCCAGCGCGACCTGTCCGCTGAAGACGAGGGATGCCGGTCCCGACAGGAGCACGCGTCCGTCGACCATGCGCACGCTCAGCGTGCCGCCCGGCACGTCGACCGTCCACCGGTCGGGCGCGGCGGCGCCGGCCCAGTGACGCACGGCGAGCGCTGCGGCTGCGACGCCCGTTCCGCAGCTCAGGGTCTCGCCGACGCCGCGCTCGAACACCCGGAGGCGGATGGAGCCGACGCCGTGGTGCACCAGCGGGTCGCTCGGCACCACGAACTCGATGTTGGCGCCGTCGCGCGGAGCCGGATCGAGGATGGGTTGGACGGCGAGGTCGAGGCCGTCGAGCTCGTCGGGACCGGACAGCGCGACCACCACGTGGGGATTGCCGACGTCGACGCTCAGTCCCGGGCGCGCAACGGGGAGACCCTTCGCCCGGACGAGCACCTCGTCCTCCTCCGTGCGCCACTCCCCGAGATCGACCTCGAGGTGCTCGTCGGGGCGCGAGACGCGCTTGACTCCGGCGCGCGTGCCGATCAGGAGCGAACCGTCCACAGGCAGCTCGGCGAGGCCCGTCTCGAGCAGGTACCGGACGTAGACGCGGATGCCGTTGCCGCACATCTCGGCCGGAGAGCCGTCGGCGTTGCGGTAGTCCATGAACCACTCGGCGCCGTCCGCGGCCGCCTGATGGCCGTCGAGGATCGCGGGAGTCCGCACGACGCGGAGGATGCCGTCGGCGCCGATGCCGAAGCGGCGGTCGCAGAGCGCGGCCACCTGCGCGTCGGAGAGGTCGAGCTCGCCGTCGGGATCGGGCAGCAGGATGAAGTCGTTGCCGGTCCCCTGCCCCTTCGTGAAGGCGATCGTCTGGGGCATGCCCTCAGTCTACGGGCGCCGTCGGACCCGCCGGGAGGAAGGGACGGCGGCGCGCGGGCCTCAGTCGGCGATGAGCCGCTTGCCCGTCGTGGTCGTGGAGAACCGCTCGTAGCCGAGCTTGTCGTAGAGGCTCAGCACGTCTTCGTTGCCGGGTCGCACCATGAGCTGCACCTTGGGGCAGCCCATCTCCAGCAGAAGCTCCTCGACGTGGGCGAGCAGATCCCGTGCGATGCCCTCGCCGCGGCGCTGCGGGGAGGAGGCGAGGTAGTAGATCCAGCCGCGGTGGCCGTCGTAGCCGGCCATGACCGACCCGACGATGTCGCTGCCGTCCTCGGCGACGAGGAACAGCTCGGGCTGCACGCTCAGCTTGCGCTGGATGTCGAGGTGGGGGTTGTTCCAGGACCGCGTGAGGCCGGTCTCCTGCCACAGGTCGATGACGGACTCGGTGTCGCGGATGGCGAACGCGCGGATGTGTGTCATGACTCCAGTATCCGGTTCAACGCGCACGGATGCCCGCCCTCGATCCAGCGCGCGTCGCGATAGCGGCGGAACCACGACACCTGCCGGCGGGCGTAGCGGCGCGTCAGCGCCTGGGTCTGCGCGATCGCCTCGGCGCGTGTGAGCGCGCCCGACAGCTGCTCCAGGGCCTGGGCGTAGCCGATGGCGCGGCGGGCCGTGACACCCTCTTCCAGCCCGTCCGCGCGGAGGCGCTCCACCTCATCGAGGAGCCCCGCGGCCCACATCTCCTCCACGCGCGCGTCGAGACGCGAGATCAGGTCCGCACGGGGAACGTCGAGTCCGACGATGCGGGTGCGCGGATGCCACGGCACCGGCTCCTCGGGCAGTGCCGCTCCGTGGGTGCTCTCCCCCAGCGCGAGGATCTCCAGCGCCCGCACGACACGGCGGCCGTTGCGCGGATCGACCTTCTGCGCGGTGACCGGATCGAGTGCGCGCAGCCGCGCGAACAGCTCCCCCGGACCGACCTGCGCGAGCTCGGCCTCCAGCTCGGCGCGCACGGACGCATCGCGCGGCGGGAAGGCGAAGTCGAACAGGACGCTCGAGACGTACAGCCCGGAGCCGCCCACGAGGATCGCGTCGGCACCGCGACCGCGGATGGCGGAGACCGCCGCGCGAGCCTCGTGCTGGTAGCGGGCGACGGCGGCCTCTTCGCGCACAGAGAGCACATCCCAGAGATGGTGCGGGATGCCGCGGCGTTCGGCCGGGGGAAGCTTGGCCGTGCCGACGTCCATGCCGCGGTACAGCTGCATCGCGTCGGCGTTGACGATTTCGGCGGGACGGCCGCGTCGGGCGAGCGCCTCCGCGAGTTCGAGCGAGGCACCGGTCTTGCCCGTGCCGGTGGCGCCGACGACGGCCCACAGGCGAGTGTCGGCCTCCTCCGGAGCCGCCATCGCCTGCGACGTGTCCGGCTCGCTGTTCGCGACGGGTGCGCTCACACGCCGACGCGGAGCGTCGGCAGCCCCAGCGACACGGCGCGGGGAGCCGACGCGTCGCCCGGCGCCGGCACGGCGCACGACTCGGCCTGCGAGCGATCCCACGCGTCGCCGGCACGGGTGCGCCGGACGCGCAGCGGGGCTCCCGGGACGGCGTCGGCGAGCAGGTGGAACGGCGCACCGTGCGTGGCCACGACGGTCACGACGTCTCCGGGGCGGGGCGTGGCAGAGCCGTCGGGCACGTCGAAGTGCACGAGCCGATTGTCTTGGGCGCGTCCGGTCAGACGCCGGGTGGCGGCATCCTTCTTTCCCTCGCCGGTGGAGACCAGAACCTCGAGCTCGCGACCCACTTGGGCCTGGTTCTCCTCGAGGCTGATGCGCTCCTGCAGCGCGATCAGACGGTTGTAGCGCTCCTGCACCACCTCCTTGGGCACCTGATCGGCCATGGTGGCCGCGGGAGTGCCCTCACGGATCGAGTACTGGAACGTGAAGGCCGTGGCGAAGCGGGCCTGCTCGACGACGCGCAGAGTGTCCTGGAAGTCCTCCTCGGTCTCACCCGGGAAGCCGACGATGATGTCGGTCGAGATCGCGGCATGCGGCATCCGCGCGCGGACGCGGTCGAGGATGCCGAGGAAGCGCTCGCTGCGGTAGGAGCGACGCATGGCCTTGAGGATGCGGTCGCTTCCCGACTGGAGCGGCATGTGCAGCTGCGGCATGACGGCGGGCGTCTCGGCCATCGCATCGATGACGTCGTCGGTGAAGGCGGCCGGATGCGGGCTAGTGAAGCGGATGCGCTCCAGACCCTCGATCTCGCCCGCCGCACGCAGGAGCTTGCCGAACGCCTGCCGATCGCCGAACTCGACGCCGTAGGAGTTGACGTTCTGCCCGAGCAGGGTGACCTCGATCGCCCCGTCGTCGACGAGCAGCCGGATCTCGTTGAGGATGTCGCCGGGACGGCGGTCCTTCTCCTTGCCGCGCAGGCTCGGCACGATGCAGAACGTGCAGGTGTTGTTGCAGCCGACGGAGATCGACACCCAGCCGCTGTGGACCGCGTCGCGCCGGGTGGGCAGGGTGGACGGGAAGATCTCGAGCGCCTCGAGGATCTCCAGCTCCGCCTCCCCGTTGTGCCGGGCGCGCTCGAGCAGGCTCGGCAGCGACCCCATGTTGTGCGTGCCGAACACCACGTCGACCCACGGAGCCTTCTGCTGCACCGCGTCCTTGTCCATCTGGGCGAGGCACCCGCCGACGGCGATCTGCATGCCGTCGCGCTTGTCCTTGACGGACTTGAGGTGGCCGAGGGTGCCATAGAGCTTGCCCGCGGCATTGTCGCGGACGGCACACGTGTTGATCACGACGACGTCGGCATCGGCGCCAGCCTCGGCCCGCACGTAGCCGGCGCTCTCGAGGGATCCGGAGAGCCGCTCGGAGTCGTGGACGTTCATCTGGCAGCCGAAGGTCCTCACCTCGTAGGTGCGGACCCGGCCGTCGTCGGAACGTGCGGCGACCGAAGGCGCGATGAACGTCGGGGAGCTGAGCGGGGAGGTCATGATGTCGGCCATTCTACGATCCGGTGCCGCAGAGGACGCCGCGCACGGACGCGCGAGGCGCGGGCCCGTCAGCGGAGTCGGCGCGTCGCGCACGGGTGCGGGGCGCGGGCCGTCAGCGGAACCCGCGCCCCGCACCTCAGCGGAAGCGGACGCTCGAGCCGCCGACACCGGTCTCGTCGAGAGCGGTGCGTGCCGCCGTCATGGCCATCGAACCGCCGTAGCCGCGACGCGCCAGCTGTCCGGTCAGCCGTCGAAGGGCGGTGTCGCGGTCGAGCGACCGCATCGACCCCGCCTTCGATCGGGCGAACTCGAGAGCGCGCTCGGCATCGTCGTCGGGCAGCGCCGACAGCGCTGCGTCGGCGACCTCCCGGGCGACACCGCGCTTGCTCAGCGTCTGCGCGATCGCGGTGCGCCCCTGCCCCTTGCGGTCGGAGCCCGCGTGGATGAGCTGCTCGGCCAGCTGGGCGTCATCGAGATAGCCCATCCGCTCGAGGTGCTCGATGATGTCCTCGGCGTCTTCGCGGGCCAGGTCGAACCCGGTCAGCGCGGTGCGCGCCTCGCGGATCGACAGCGACCGCGTGCGCAGCTTGCGCAGCAGGGCCTTCTCCGCGAGATCGCGCGGGGACTCATTAGGCTCTGCAACCCGACCCTTGCGAGCCGGCGGGGATGCCTCCTCGTCGCCGGTCTCCACACCCTCTCGGGACCCGAACCCGCGGGAGGACCCGCTGCGTACGTCACCTCCGCCTTCCCGCGTCCGGCGGCCCGCGGAAGAAGCGGCGCCGCCGAACAGCGGGATGACGGGTGCGAGCTCGTCGGCGGACTCGTCGCCGCTGTCGACGAAATGGACCATCAGGCCGGGCGACGGGCAGCCAGCTCGTCGGCGACCTCAGCCGTCCCCTTGGGCACGCCCACGCCGAGCTTGGTCTTGATCTTCGTCTCGATCTCCACCGCGATGTCGGGGTTCTTGAGCAGGAAGTTGCGGGCGTTCTCCTTGCCCTGGCCGAGCTGCTCACCTTCGTACGTGTACCAGGCGCCCGACTTCTTCACGATCATGTGCTCGACGCCGAAGTCGATCAGGCTGCCCTCGCGCGAGATGCCCACGCCGTAGAGGATGTCGAACTCGGCCTGCTTGAACGGCGGGGCCATCTTGTTCTTGACCACCTTGACGCGGGTGCGGTTTCCGACCGCCTCCGTGCCGTCCTTCAGCGTCTCGATGCGACGGATGTCGAGGCGGACCGACGCGTAGAACTTCAGCGCCTTGCCGCCGGCGGTGGTCTCGGGCGAGCCGAAGAACACGCCGATCTTCTCGCGCAACTGGTTGATGAAGATCATCGTGGTGTTGGTCTGGTTGAGACCACCGGTCAGCTTGCGCAGCGCCTGCGACATGAGGCGCGCCTGGAGACCCACGTGCGTGTCGCCCATCTCGCCCTCGATCTCGGCCTTCGGCACGAGCGCGGCCACGGAGTCGATGACGACGAGGTCGATCGCGCCGGAGCGCACCAGCATGTCGGCGATCTCGAGCGCCTGCTCACCCGTGTCGGGCTGCGACACCAGAAGCTGGTCGATGTCGACGCCGAGCTTCTGGGCGTAGTCGGGGTCGAGCGCGTGCTCCGCGTCGATGAACGCCGCGATGCCGCCGGCGCGCTGCACGTTGGCGATCGCGTGCAGTGTCAGCGTGGTCTTACCCGAGGACTCCGGGCCGTAGATCTCGATGATGCGACCCCGGGGCAGACCGCCCACGCCGAGCGCGACGTCCAGCGCGATGGACCCGGTGGGGATGACCTCCACGGGAGCACGGTCATCGCTGCCCAGCCGCATGACCGAGCCCTTTCCGAACTGCCGGTCGATCTGGGCGAGGGCCGAGTCGAGGGCCTTCTCGCGGTCGGCGGGTGATGGCATGTCGTGCTCCTTCTGCGGGGGTCGGTCGCCTGTAGGCTGCCGCGCTCCGCTTCGGCTGAAGCGGATGCTGCGACAAGGCATGTGGTGTCGTTCGACGTTCCTCACGCTAGGAGGGGCCTCCGACATCCGGACCTGCACCCCCCGCCATCGTGGATGGACGGGCGCTCGACACCAGCTGTGCAGGAGCCTACGCGCGCATCGAACACATCTTCGACGACACGCCGCGTCTCAGGAGCGGCGATGCGGAGATCAGTGCTCGCGCGGCTCGAGACGTCCGACGCCGTGCCGGCGCTCCACCGGGACATCGGCGTCGACGCACAGGGCGAGCCAGATGTCGCGCGGCGGCACCCCGGCGTCGAGCGCCTGGGCGGCGGTGCGACCGCCGACGGCGTTCAGCACGAGATCGTGGAGGAGGGATGTCGCGCGCCCGCCGAACTCATCGTCGACGGCGCGCAGGAACTCACTGCGCCTCATGAGCAGCACCGTCGGACACGACCCGCTCAGGCACGACGAAGGAAGCCGTCATCCGGTGCACGACGGAGTCAGCGCAGCGAGAGCTCGGCGTCGACCGAGGCGACCAGGTCGTCGGGCACCACGTCGGGGAACGTCTGCAGGCCCTCGAGGACCGAGATGCGGTCGCCGACCTCGCGCATGATCGTGGAGATGGGGACGTCGAGCGCCTCCGCCACCGAGGCGAGGATCTCGCTCGAGGCCTCCTTCTGACCACGCTCGACCTCGCTCAGGTAGCCCAGCGCGACGCTTGCGCGGCTGGCGACCTGTCGGAGGGTGCGGCCCTTCTGCTGACGGAAATCGCGGAGAACGTCGCCGATCTCTTGACGTACCAGAATCATGGGGTCCCCTCCTCACTGCTGATTCCTGCTGTTGTCCGGGTGGACCACAGTACAACACCGAATGGTGCCAATCTAACCCCGCGCGCTGGGGGAAGGGTGGGAATCGCCGGATGTAACGCGATGGAAACGCAGGCATTCCCGACCCGTCGGATTCACAGTGCGAGCAGCGTCTCCGACAGCGCTCGGGCAGTCGTCGCGGACCGTATCGCGGCACGGTCGCCGTCGATGTGGAACGTCTGGACCACCTCGCCGACGGGGGTGCGGACGGCGATGCACACCGTGCCCACGTCCTTCCCGTCCTGCGGATCCGGGCCGGCGACGCCCGTCGTGGCGATGCCCACGTCGGCACCCAGCAGCGCCGCGACGCCCGCGGCCATCTGCCGTGCCACCTCCGGGTGCACCGCACCCTCTGCGGCGAGGAGCGCGGCATCCACCCCCAGCACGTCCCGCTTGACGTCCGTGGCGTACGCGACCACTCCCCCGCGCATCACGGCAGAGGCGCCGGGCACATCCACGAGGGCGGAGGCGACCTGTCCCCCTGTGAGCGACTCGGCGACCGCCACCGTCCACCCGCGCTCGCGCAGCAGGTCGAGGAGCGCGGACGCGTCGCTCACGCGCGCTTCCGGCGGGCCGCCCGCATCTCGGTGATGACGTAGTCGATACCGCTGGCGATCGTGAGGATGACCGCAATCGCCATCGTGACGCCGTTCACCCACCAGATCCACTCGCCCACGATCGTCCAGAGCGGGAACAGCGCGAGCGACAGGGCCACGGCCTGCGCGACGGTCTTCAGCTTGCCCATCCAGGCCGCCGCCAGCACGTGGTCGCTCACGACCATGAAGCGGTAGACGGTGATGCCGATCTCACGAATGAGGACGACGATCGTGATCCACCACGGCAGCTCGCCGAGGATCGACAGTCCCACGAAGGCGAGGCCCGTCAGCACCTTGTCGGCGATCGGATCCAGCAGCTTGCCGAGATCGGAGACGATGTCGTACTTCCGGGCGATCCACCCGTCGATGCCGTCCGTCGCGATCGCAACCACGAACAGCGCGGCGGCCCACCAGCGCAGCGGGCCGTCGGTGCCGGCATCCGCGATCAGCATCCACAGGAAGACCGGTGCGCACAGGATGCGCACGATCGTGATCGCGTTGGGGAGCTGGCGGGGCACGGTCATCAGTCGCGTCCCGTCAGGCCCCAGGCGTCTTCGTCGTCATCCGCCTCGACGACCGGGTATCCGTCGAACTGGGCGTCGACCGGGTCCGGCGGCCGCGGCGGAACCCCGGAGGGACCCGCGGATGCCGCGCCTCCCCCGCTCGGAGCGTCTCCGCCGCGCAGCCGGGCCATGACGCCCGGCAGCTGCTCCGCCGTCACCATGACGTCACGGGCCTTGGAACCCTCGGAGGGTCCGACGATCTCGCGCGATTCCAGCAGGTCCATGAGTCGGCCCGCCTTCGCGAAGCCGACACGCAGCTTGCGCTGGAGCATCGAGGTCGAGCCGAACTGCGTGGAGACGACGAGCTCCGCGGCGGCGAGGAGCAGCTCGAGGTCGTCTCCGATGTCGGCGTCGACCTCCTTCTTCTGCACCTCGGCGGCGACGTCGTCGCGGTAGTCCGGTCGCGCCTGCGCGGTGACGTGCTTGACGACCTTCTCGATCTCGGACTCGCTGACCCAGGCGCCCTGGACGCGCAGCGACTTCGACGTGCCCATCGGGAGGAAGAGCGCGTCGCCCTGGCCGATCAGGCGGTCGGCGCCCGGCTGATCGAGGATGACGCGGCTGTCGGTGACGCTCGTGACCGCGAAGGCGAGACGCGACGGCACGTTGGCCTTGATGAGGCCGGTCACGACGTCGACGGACGGCCGCTGCGTGGCGAGCACCAAATGGATGCCGCTGGCGCGCGCCAGCTGCGTGATGCGCACGATCGAGTCCTCGACGTCGCGGGGCGCGACCATCATGAGGTCAGCGAGCTCGTCGACGACGACCAGCAGGTACGGATACGGCTTCAGCACCCGCTCGCTGCCGACCGGCACCTCGACCTCACCGGCGACGACCGCGCGGTTGAAGTCGTCGATGTGACGGAAGCCGAACGACGCGAGGTCGTCGTAGCGCATGTCCATCTCCTTCACGACCCACTGCAGCGCCTCGGCGGCCTTCTTGGGGTTCGTGATGATGGGCGTGATGAGGTGCGGCACGCCGGCGTAGGAGGTGAGCTCGACCCGCTTCGGGTCGATGAGCACCATGCGCACGTCGGACGGCTTCGCCCGCATGAGCAGGCTGGTGATCATGGAGTTCACGAAGCTCGACTTGCCCGAGCCCGTGGATCCGGCCACGAGGAGGTGGGGCATCTTCGCGAGGTTCGCGACCACGTAGCCGCCGCCGACGTCCTTGCCGACGCCGATGGTCATGGGGTGCGTGGACTTCGCCGCCGCCTCGGAGCGCAGCACGTCGCCCAGCGTCACGATCTCGCGGTCGCTGTTGGGGATCTCGACGCCGATCGCGCTCTTGCCGGGGATCGGCGCGAGGATGCGGACCTCGTTGGATGCCACGGCGTAGGCGATGTTGTTGGTGAGGGCGGTGATGCGCTCGACCTTGACGCCCGGGCCGACCTCGATCTCGTACTGCGTGACGGTCGGACCGCGGGAGAACCCGGTCACGCGCGCGTCGACGGAGAACTGGTCGAGCACGCTCGTGATGGCGCGGACGACCTCGTCGTTGGCGGCGGAGCGCGACTTGTGCGGCGTTCCGGCGGCCAGGGCGGTGACGGCCGGCAGGCGGTAGTTGACGGCGGAGGGGACGCCCTCGGCGTCGGTGCCGATCCCCGAGAGCCCGGGCAGCACCTCGCCGGTGTCGGGGCTGTCGTCGCGCAGGGAGGTGTCGGGGGCCGTCTTGCGGCCCGAGGCGCCGAGCGGCGCGATGATCTCGGTCAGCGCATCGGCGGTGACGGGCGGCGGCGGGGGCGGCGTCGCGATGGCGGCCTTCTCGAAGCCCCCTTCGCTCGTGCCCGGCGTCAGCAGCTCGGTCAGGTCCTGGGAGCCGATGCCGTCGTCGGGATCCTGCTCGCGGCCGGTCTTGTTGCGACGCCACCAGGGCAAGGCGGGATCGGTGGCTGCAGCATCCTTCTCGCCGTCGTCGAAGGCGACGCCCTCGGGACGCGGCGCCGGTCGCTCGGCGTCGAACATCCACGCGTACAGGTCGCCCAGGCGCCGGCCGATGCGGTTCGGCGGGGTCTTGGTGAGGATCAGGATGCTGAGGATCGTGAGGAGGCCCAGGACGATGCAGGCGCCGACGCCCGTGAGTCCGAGGGCGAGCGGCTCGCCGACCATCCAGCCGAACAGGCCACCGGCCTCGCTGAGCGCGGGCAGGCCGTCCTTGGGAGCCGGACGACCACCCAGCACGTGGCAGAAGCCCGCGATGGGGATGACGAACAGGACGAAGCCGATGCCGATCCGGCCGTTGTCGTTGACCGACGGCGGGTGCCGGAACAGCCAGCCGGCGAGCAGCAGCAGGAGGACGGGCATGAAGAACGCCAGCCGACCGACCAGACCGCCGACGGAGTAGGCGCTGACGGTGGCCGAGACCTCGGTGCCGACCAGGAACCACTCCACGATCGCGCCGGTGACCGCGAGGAGGACGATCAGGAAGGGCAGGCCGTCGCGGCGCTGGTCCTTCTCGAGCGTCTCGGGGCCGAACGCGCGGAAGAGCCCGCCGACGGCGTGAGCGAGTCCCAGCCAGCCGCGCACCACGACGGGCGGCCGATCGACGTCGTCGACGTAGCGCTTGGGTGCGGGTTCGGGCTTGCGTGCGCGCGACGGTGTGCCCTTCGCGGACGCGCGACCACTCGTGGTCGGACTGGGACTCCTGGCCATGCCCCCACGCTACGTGCCTCCACCCCCAACGGCGTGGATCGACGCGGCCCCCGACGGCGGAGCGGATGCTGCGGCTCAGCGCAGCAGCTTGACCATCGTGTCGCGGCCGGAGCCGGCCTGGGTGACCGCGAACCCCTCGCTCCGGTAGAGCGTCGTGGCGAAGTTGCCGCGCTCGACGCTCAGGCTCAGACGGGCGAAGCCGTCGGCGCGCGCCTGGTCGGCGAGCCGCTGGAGGAGCGCCCGCCCGACGCCGTGCGCACGCCAGATGGGACGCACGCCGATGATGAGCTCCGGCACGCCCGTGCCGACGTACGCGAAGCCCGGATCGGTGCGGGGGAACATCCGGTACCAGGCCGCGCCGATCGGGGTCTCCTGCGCGTCGACGGCCACGTGACCCGCGTCGCCCGGGCGCATCCATCCGCCGATGAAGCGGCTGTAGACCGGCGCGGCGATGATCTCGTGGCGCGGTCGGGGGTCGCCGGCTCGCCAGTTGGCGGCCTCCACGGCCATGTCGGCGAGGAAGGCTCCGTCGGAGGCGACGGCGGGACGCACGGTGAACGAGACCGGCACGTCGACTACTCCCCGAACTCCAGAATCGGCATCGATTCCCCCGGTCAGGCCTCGATGACGAGCGGCACGATCATCGGACGACGGCGCAGCGACTGGTTGACCCAGCGGCCGATCGTGCGGCGCACGACCTGCGACAGCGCGTGCGTGTCGCGCACCCCCGAATTCGCCGCCTCGGCCAGGGCTGCGGCGATCTTGGGCTTCACGGCGTTGAACACCGCGTCGTCCTCCGCGAACCCGCGGGCGTGGATCTCGGGACCGGTGATGATCTTGCCGGTGGCCGAGTCGACCACGACGATGACGGAGATGAACCCCTCCTCGCCGAGCGTCCTGCGGTCCTTGAGGTCGGCGTCGGTGATCTCGCCGACCGTCGAGCCGTCGACGTAGACGAAGCCGATGTCGAGCTGACCGGTGACGGTCGCGACGCCGTCGGCGAGGTCGATGACCGTGCCGTTCTCACCGAGGATGGTGCGCTCGGCGGGCACGCCGCTGTCCTGGGCGAGCCGGGCGTTGGCCATCAGGTGACGGAATTCGCCGTGGATCGGCAGCACGTTGCGCGGAGTGAGGATGTTGTAGCAGTAGAGCAGCTCCCCCGCCGCGGCGTGGCCCGACACGTGCACCTTGGCGTTGGCCTTGTGCACGACGTTCGCGCCCAGCTTGGTCAGGCCGTCGATGACGCGGTACACCGCGTTCTCGTTGCCCGGGATGAGGCTGGAAGCCAGGATCACGGTGTCGCCGGGACCCGGCTGGATCTCGTGGTCGAGGTTGGCCATGCGGCTGAGCACGGCCATCGGCTCGCCCTGCGACCCGGTGGACATGTAGACGATCTTGTCGTCGGGCAGGTCGCGGGCCTTCTTGTAGTCGATCAGGATGCCCTGCGGCACGTGGAGGTAGCCGAGGTCCTCGGCGATGCCCATGTTGCGCACCATGCTGCGGCCGAGGAGCGCGACCCTGCGGCCATGGGCGGCTGCCGCATCCAGCACCTGCTGCACACGGTGCACGTGGCTGGAGAAGCTCGCGATGATGACCCGTCGCGGGGCGCGTCCGATGATCTGGTCGAGCACCGGCCCGATCTCGCGCTCGAGAGGCGTGAACCCCGGGACGTCGGCGTTGGTCGAGTCCACGAGGAAGAGGTCGACACCCTCCTCGCCCAGCCGCGCGAAGGAGCGGAGGTCGGTGAGGCGGCCGTCGAGGGGCAGCTGGTCCATCTTGAAGTCGCCGGTGGCCAGCACCAGACCGGCGGGCGTGCGGATCGCGACGGCGAGCGCATCGGGGATGGAGTGGTTGACCGCGATGAACTCGAGGTCGAACGGCCCGAGCTTCTCGTGGTCGCCCTCCTTCACCGTCAGCGTGTACGGCTTGATGCGGTGCTCCTTGAGCTTCGCCTCCACCAGCGCGAGGGTCAGCCCGGAGCCGATGAGGGGGATGTCTCCCTTGAGCTTGAGGAGGTAGGGCACGGCGCCGATGTGGTCCTCGTGGCCGTGCGTGAGCACGACGCCGACGATGTCGTTGAGGCGCTTCTTGATGGGCTCGAAGTCGGGGAGGATCAGGTCGACCCCGGGCTGGTGCTCCTCGGGGAACAGCACGCCGCAGTCGACGACGAGGAGCTTGCCCTCGTACTCGAACACGGTCATGTTGCGGCCGATCTCGCCGAGGCCGCCGAGCGGGATGACGCGCAGCGTCCCCGGGGCGAGTGCGGGCGGATCGTAGACGTCAGTGGGCATGAAGTGCCTCCTCGCGATGCCGGGTCACGGCATCCGTTCTGTCAGTGTCGGTTCGTCACCGGGTGGTGCCCGAGACCTTGGGCAGTGCGCCGCCGGCGGCGGCGTTGCGGTCGGGGCGGAAGTTGGAGAAGTCTGCGCCGGTCACGTCGGTGACGAGGGCGAGCTCGTCCTCGATCTTGGCGGCCTCCCACTCCTCCGGCCCGACCAGGGGAAGTCGCACGCGCGGGCTGCCGATGCGGCCGAGGCCGTGCAGCACGTACTTGGCCGCCACCGTCCCCGGGACGTGCGTCATGATCGCGCGGACGAGCGGCTCGAGACGGCGGTGAGCCGCGGTGGCGGTGGCGAGATCCCCCGCGTTGACCGCGTCGACGATGGTGCGGTAGGGGGCGGCGGCGATGTTGGCCGTCACCCCGATGAGCCCGGACGCGCCGATCGACAGGTGCGGGAGCACGTTGGCGTCGTCGCCCGAGAAGTAGAGCAGGTCGGTCTGGTTGAGCACCCGGCTGACCTCGCTGAAGTCGCCCTTCGCGTCCTTGATGGCCAGGATGTTCGGATGCTTCGCCAGGCGCAGTATCGTCTCGTACCGGATCGGCACGCCGGTGCGTCCGGGGATGTCGTAGAGGATGACCGGCAGGTCGGTCGCGTCGGCGACGAGGCGGAAGTGCGTGAGGATGCCCGCCTGCGTCGGCTTGTTGTAGTACGGCGTCACGATCATGATGCCGTCGGCGCCGGCCTTCTCGCTCGCCTTGTAGAGCTCGATGGCGTGGGCGGTCTCGTTCGAGCCGCCGCCCGTGATGATCTTGGCGCGCCCCGCCGCGACGTCCTTGCCGACCTCGACGAGCCGGATCTTCTCCGGATCGGTGAGGGTGCTGGTCTCGCCGGTGGTGCCGGTGACGACGATGCCGTCGGCTCCGGCCGAGATGACGTCGTCCATGTGCTTCTCGGTGGCCGACCAGTCGACCTCGCCGTCGGCGGTCATCGGAGTGACCAGCGCGACGAGCACCTGCCCGAAGGGGTTGCCCGAGTGCGTCATGACTCCAGGCTATCGGTTCGCCCGCGCGCGCCGCTTCGGGGTGCGGGTGGATGGCTGGGCCCTCCGAAGTTCTGGTCGACGTGTGCGCGACCCCCGACCGATGTCCCACTTTCTGCAGACGGCGTCGGCGAGTTGTGCAGAAAGTGGGACATCAACGCTCACCGACACCGACATCAACGCTCATCGACAGCGACATCAACGCTCATCGACGGGGACACCAACGCTCGACGACCGGTCCGCGACCGGCCCGCGACGGGATCAGCGCCCGCGCATGCCCATCCGCGCGGCGAGGCGGTCGGGGAGGAGCGGCACGAGGCGGGTCAGCGCCTTCCAGCGCAGCGACGGCACCGAGACGGACCGGCCGCGCGCGGCATCCTGGAGCGCCTCGGCGACCACGTCGGGGGCGTTCAGCCACATCCAGGAGGCGATGCCCTCCTGGCCGGGCGGGAGTCCGAGGCGCTCGTGGAACTCCGTGTGCACGTATCCCGGGCAGACGGCCGTGACGGTCACTCCGCGCGGGGCGTAGACGGCGTTCGCCCAGCGGCTGAAGCTGACCATCCAGGCCTTCACCGCGCCGTAGGTCGAGCGCGGGATGAACGCCGCGACGGAGGCGACGTTGATGATGCGGCCGCTCCCGCGGGCCAGCATCGGGCCGAGGGCGGCGTGCATCAGGCGCATCGTCGCCTCATCGTGCACGCGCAGGTGGCGCACCTCGTCGTCGATGTCGTTGCGCTCGAAGGCGAGGGGCAGGCCGTAGCCGGCGTTGTTGACGAGCACGTCGACCGGACGCTCCGGGCTCGCCAGGCGCTCGACCACCGCGGCGATCTGCTCGGGATCCGACAGGTCGGCCACGATGATGTCGCAGTGCACGCCGTAGCGCTCCCCCGCCTCGGCGGCGACGCGCTCGAGCGCCGAGCGCGTGCGGGCGACCAGCACCAGGTCCGCTCCGCGAGCGGCGAGCTGGCGGGCGAACTCGGCGCCGAGTCCGGAGCTCGCGCCGGTGATGAGGGCGACGGGCATCAGCGCTCGCAGCGCAGGAAGCGGTAGCGGATGCCGCGGCGCGACGTGTGCCACCCCTCCGCCGGGTCGGCGGCGACGACTCGCCAGCCGTCCCGCGGCGGAGCGAAGGTGTCGCCCTCGACCTCCAGGTCGAGCTCGGTCACCTCCAGCAGGTCGGCGCTGCCGATCGCCTCGCGGAACAGGCCCGCGCCGCCGATCACCCAGACCCGCTCGGGGTCCCCCGCGGCCTGCAGCGCCTCCTCGAGCGACCCGGCGCGCTGCGCGCCGTCGGACTCCCAGTCCGCCGACCGCGTCACCACGATGTTCGCGCGGCCGGGCAGGGGCCGGAATCCCTCGGGCAGCGACTCCCACGTGCGTCGTCCCATGACGACCGGATGCTGCGCGGTGACGTCCTTGAAGTGGGCGAGGTCCTCGGGCACGTACCAGGGCATGCCGCCATCGGCGCCGATGACGCCGCCGGCCGCCTCGGCCCAGACCAGGCCGATGTGCGTCATACCGCGACCGCTCCGCGGATGGCGGGGTGGTGCTGATAGTCCTCGATGACGAAGTCCTCGTAGCGGTAGTCGAAGATCGATTCCGGCGTGCGGGTGATGCGCAGGGTCGGCAGCGGGTACGGCTCGCGGGTGAGCTGCTCGCGCACCTGCTCGAGGTGGTTGTCGTAGATGTGGCAGTCGCCGCCCGTCCAGACGAAGTCGCCGGGCTCGAGGCCGGTCTGCTGCGCGATCATCATCGTCAGCAGGGCGTAGGAGGCGATGTTGAAGGGGACGCCGAGGAACAGGTCGGCGCTGCGCTGGTAGAGCTGGCACGACAGCCTGCCGTCGGCGACGTAGAACTGGAACAGCGCGTGGCACGGCGCGAGGGCCATGTCGGGGATGTCGGCGGGATTCCACGCCGACACGATGAGGCGGCGCGAGTCGGGGTCGGCGCGGATGCGATCGATCACCTGCGAGATCTGGTCGATGCCTTCGCCGTCGCGATCGGGCCACGACCGCCACTGCACGCCGTAGACGGGGCCGAGCTCGCCCTGGGCGTCGGCCCACTCGTCCCAGATCGTGATGCCGTTCTCCTGCAGCCACCGCACGTTCGACTCTCCGCGGAGGAACCAGAGCAGCTCGTACGCGATCGACTTGAAGTGCACGCGCTTGGTGGTGATGAGGGGGAAGCCCTCCGACAGGTCGAAGCGGATCTGGCGTCCGAACGAGCTGGTCGTGCCCGTCCCGGTGCGGTCGTCCTTGTGCGTGCCGTTCTCGAGCACATCGCGCAGCAGATCCTCGTACGGGGTGGGGGTCGTCACGACGTCCACGATACCGGCGGACGCGCCCGGCGCGCGGGTGAGCCGGGCGGCCGCCCGGTCATCCTCCGTCACCGGACGCCGTCTCCGGATCCATTCAGGGGAAAGCAGATAACCTTGTCGGCTGTGACCCTGATCAACGCGCTCGTCGTGCTGGCCGTGCTGCTGGTCGTGACCGTCGCGATCGGGGCCTGCCTGCAGTGGCGTCAGCGGACCCCGCAGCGCCATCTGCCGCACGAAGTCGTCGACGCGCAGCGTCTGGGTGCCGACGGGCTCGGCGAGACGGCCACGCTCCTGCAGTTCAGCACCGAGATCTGCTCGCGCTGCCCCGGCGTGCACCGCCAGCTCGCGGCCGTCGCGGCCGCGCACGAGGGCGTGCGCCACCTCGACGTCGACCTCACGCACCGCCCCGACCTCGCGCGGCACTTCCACGTGATGCAGACGCCCACCACGCTGATCCTCGATCGCCACGGCGTCATCCGCACCCGCTTCGGCGGCGTGCCCAACCCCGACGTCATCGAGCTCGAGCTCGCCGGCCTCGACGGGAGCAGAAGCGATGTCTGAGCGCCCGGCCGGCATCGATCCGCGCGGACCGCGGTTCGCGGCATCCATCACCGCCGTCCTCCTCGCGATCACCGTGCTCGTCTCGCTGACGGGGATGTCGACGGCGCGCACGTTCGGCTGGTTCGCTTATCAGCCGCTGGCATCGGAGAGCTTCGTCCCCGACACCTGGGCGGTCCGCGCCGCCTCACCGGGTGAGCGGGCGCTCGACCCCGGCTTCCTGCTGCTGCTCGTCATCGCCCTCCTCTTCGCCTGGTCCGTCGTGGCGCCCCGGACGGCGCCGTGGGGCGTGCTGTTCCGCCGGCTGATCCGCCCGCGGCTGAGCCCTCCGACCGAGCTCGAGGATCCGCGTCCGCCGCGGTTCGCGCAGGGCGTCGGCCTCTTCGTCAGCGTCGTCGGACTGATCCTGCACCTCGTCGGCGTGCCCTGGGCGCTGCCGATCGCCGCGTCCCTGGCGTTCGTCGCGGCCTTCCTGAACGCGGTGTTCGGGGTGTGCCTCGGCTGCATGATGTACCTCGCCCTCCAGCGCACCGGCCTCGTCGGCCGTCGGCGCCCGGCAGCCTGAGCCGAACGGCCGACTCGTGAGCCGGTGTCAAGCCGTCGTCTGCGCGCGGACGCCTCGTTAGGCTGGCCGCGATGCGCCCGATCCGCGCGGCGCACCCACGTCAGGAGGCTGCCATGACCGTCACCAGCGAAGCGACCACCCACTGGAAGGGTTCTCTGATGGACGGCTCGGGGACCGTGTCCCTCGACTCGTCCGGTGCGGGCACGTTCGACGTGAACTGGAAGGCGCGCAGCGAGGGGTCGACGTCTGTCACCACCCCCGAGGAGCTCATCGCGGCGGCCCACGCGGCGTGCTTCAGCATGGCCTTCTCCCATGCCCTCGCCGAGAACGGCACTCCCCCTGAGTCGGTCGACACGACCGCCTCGGTCACCTTCGCACCGGGCACGGGCATCACCGGCAGCCACCTCAACGTCAACGCCGTCGTCCCCGGACTCTCGCAGGAGGACTTCGACCGGATCGCGGCGGATGCCAAGGCGAACTGTCCGGTGTCGCAGGCGCTCTCGGGCATCGAGATCACGCTCGAGGCCACGCTTGCCTGAGTCCGGTCGCGTCGTCCTGGCCGGCGCGTCCGGTCTGATCGGCGAGGCTCTGATCGAGAGCTTCCGCGCCGACGGCATCGGCGTGACCACGCTCGTCCGCCGGCCTCCGCGCACCGCCGACGAGCACGAGTGGCTCACCGACGACCGCCCGCTCGACCCGTCGCTGCTCGCCGGCGCCCGCGCCGTCATCGGCCTGAACGGCGCCAGCATCGGTCGCTTCCCCTGGACTCGCAGCTACAAGAGCACCCTCGTGTGGTCGCGCATCACTCCGACCCGAGCTCTGGCGCGCGCCGTGCGTGAGCTGAAGACGGATGCTCCGCCCCTCGTGTCCGCCTCCGCCGTCGGCTACTACGGCTCCGTCCCGGGCGTGCGCCTGACGGAGACCTCGCCCCGCGGCGAGACGTTCCTGGCCGACCTGTGCGGCGAATGGGAGGCGGCGGCCGCCGCAGCGGGTCCGCACGCGCGCGTGTCGATGCTCCGTACGGCGCCGGTCGTGCACCGCCGGGGCGTGCTGAAGCCGCTGCTCCTGCTCACCCGCCTGGGCGTCTCCGGACCGATCGGCCGGGGCACGCAGGTGTGGCCGTGGATCTCGCTCGAGGACGAGGTGCGGGCGATCCGCCACGTGGTGGACGCGCAGCTGGAGGGTCCGGTGAACCTCACCGGTCCGACGCGCGCGACGGCCAACGACCTCGGCTTCGCCCTCGCGACGCAGATGAACCGCCCGTTCCTGCTGCGCGCACCGGAGTGGGCGCTGAAGCTGGGTCTGGGGAAGGATGCCACGGAGGCGCTCCTGACCACCGACGCCGACGTGGCACCCGAGGTGCTGCAGGCGTCGGGCTTCGAGTTCCGGCACCCCACGGTCGAGTCCGCGGTCGCCGCCGCGCTGGCCGACCCGGCCTGAGCCTCCGCGCGTGCGGTGCTCCGCGCGAGCGCCGCTCAGCGCGAGCGCCGCTCGGCGCGAGCCCTCAGCGCGTGCGGCGGGAGGCGCCCTCGAGCGATATCGACTTCCGGACGGCAGCCCGCGCGCGTCTGCGGTCGCCCGCGGCGTCGTAGGCGAGCGCGAGCCGGAACCAGGCCTGCCACGACTCGGGCGAGGCCTCGACCTCCGCCTGGTACACGGGGAAGACGGCGTCGCCGTCCTCGCGCAGGACGCGTCCGCTCGGCCGGACCGCCACGTCGTCGGTCGGGAGTCCGCCCTCCGCCTCGAGGCGACGCGCCACCTGCTCCGCCCGCACGCCGAACCAGAGCTCGCGTCCGATCGCCCACGTCGCGATGGCCGGCAGCACGACGAGCGCCACGCCCATGGCCACCGCGATCGGCTCCCGCGCGGTGAGCAGCAGCCAGGCCCGCTGGCCGACCAGGCCGATGTAGAGCGCCAGGACGACCGCCATCACGGCGACGCCGATGCGCGCGCTCATGCGCCGGTGACCCGGGCCACCTGGCCGGGCACGTCGCCCTCGTCGGTCGCCGCGCTCTTCGGGGTCGCCGGACGCGGTGCGCGGATGCCGATGTCGAGGAAGCTGTCGAGGCCGACCACGACCCCGCGCACGTCCACCGCCGCCGCGAGTGCGATGCGGATGCCCGGAGCGTAGGCCGCGGCAGGGTCCACCGTGTCGTGCACGATCGACAGCGCCTCCCCCGCACCCGACAGGATGGTCTCCTGCCGCGCGATGACGCCGGGGCGGCGCAGCGAGTGGATCGGCACACTCGCCACCTGCTGGCCGCGCGCGCGCTGATCGACGTGGGGCGACTCGACGGGTCCGACCGAGGAGCGCGCCGCGGCGATGAGCTCGGCAGTGCGCACGGCGGTGCCGCTCGGCGAGTCGATCTTCGTCTCCCGGTGGGCCTCGACGATCTCCACCGAGGGGAAGAAAGGCGCCGCGGCGGCGGCCAGCGCGGAGCCCAGCACCGACCCCAGCGAGAAGTTCGGGATGAACAGCGCACCGCTGCCCGCAGCATCCACCAGCGGCCTGATCAGCGCGATGCGCTCGGCGGACCACCCGGAGGTGCCCACGAGCACGGGGATGCCCCGCTGCACGGCCGCGCGGACGACGTCGATGGAGATGGACGGGATGCTGGCATCGACGACGAGGTCGGCGCCGTCGATCTCGTCGAGGTCGGACCGCGACGACAGCACGGCCGACACCTCGAAGCCGTCCTCCTGCTCGATGACGTCGCGGATGATGCCGCCGAGCTTGCCGGTGCCGCCCACCAGGGCCACGCGTGTCGTCATGTCGCCCAGCCTACGGGCCCGTGCGGACGCCCCGCCGCGTCAGACCGGGAGGTTCTCCGGGAGGCCGGTGCGCAGCTCGACCGGCAGGTGCGCGAGGTCGTTGTGCGTCACCAGTGTCCACGGGCGCCCCTGCTTCTGACTGATCACCGTCAGTCCGCAGTGGGCCTGGTTGAGCGTCATCCAGCGCCAGTCGGGCGCCTGCAGCACCTCGCGGACGAACCACGCGATGACGAAGTTGTGGGTGATGAGCAGCTCGTGCACGTCGCCCGGCTTGCGCACGAGGAACTCGCTGACCGCATCGGCCATCTGCGCACCGCCGGCGTCGATCTCGGCCTCCGTGACGCTGCCGAAGAACGGCTCGAACGTGGACGGGGTCTCGGGTGTCATGCCCGTGGGAACGCAGTCGAACAGCAGGGCGGACGGCTGCGGCGAGACGGACGGCAGCCTGTCGGCGACGGCGCGCGCGGTCTCGCTCGCCCGCTCGAGCGGCGAATGCCAGACGGCGTCCAGCGGGACCCCCGACAGTCGGTCGGCGAGCAGAGAGGCCTGGCGGCGACCGCGGGGGGACAGCGGTCCGTCGACCAGTCCGTGCTCGGCGTTCTGGTGCTCGCCGTGACGCACCAGGTAGATAAAGTGCGTCACTGCTGCTCACTTCGTCGGGGACGTTTGTGGGTGACTTCCACCCTACGACACCCTCCCGGCGACCCTCCGACCCTTGTGCGCCGGGCGCGCCGCCTGCCACGAGGCGGGCCCGTCGCGAGCGGGCGCCGGCGCAGCGGTTCCTCGCTCTCCGCGCGAGCGCGGGCGCAGCGGATTTGCGCCTATTCGGAGGCGCGCGCGATCTCGCTGAGCTGGGAGCGGCTGAGACGCACACCGACGCCCTGCACGAGCTCCTCGACCTGCTGGGGCGCGAAGGCATTGACGATCGGCGCTGTCACCAGTCGCTGGGCGAGCAGCCAGGCCACGGCGACGGCCGCGTCGGGCACGCCGAGCTCGGTGCCGATGGCGTCGAGGGCCCGCAGGGTGCGACCGCCGCGGCGGTTGAGGTTCGCCGCGAGCTGCGCGCCGCGCGCCGACAGGGTGCTGCGTGTGCGCGTGCGGTGGCGCCCGGAGAGGAAGCCGTGCTCGAGGGCGTGCGAGGCGGTGACGGCCATGCTCTGCGCCCCCGCGACGAGGCGGAGGTCGGCGTCGAAGTCCTGTCGGCGGAGGATGTTGAAGGGCACGTCGAGCACCGAGATGCGGGGGAAGCCGGCGGAGGCCAGGATGCGCGCCTCCACGAGCTGGGCGGCGGTGTACCCGGTAGCGGCCAGAGACCGCACCTTCCCGGTCTCGACCAGCCACTCGGCGGTGGCGAGCGTGTCTTCGAGGGGCGTGGTCGAGTCGGTCCGCGCATCGAGGAACAGCACGTCGATGCGGTCGGTGCGCAGACGGGTCAGGGATGCCTCGACCGCTCGCACCAGATTGACCGAGCCCAGTCCGGGGTTGTCGGGGTGCCCGCCGACGCGGACGCCGAGGACCATGTCGTCGCGCAGGCCGCGGGAGTGCAGCCACCGGCCGAGGATGTGCTCGCTGCGCCCGGCGGAGAAGCTGTCGGAGGTGTGGAGGGCGTTGCCGCCGAGCCCGACGTAGGTGTCGAGGATGCCCTGGCTCGCGTCGGCGTCGACGTTCCAGCCGAACTCGGCGGCGCCGAGCACCAGCGGGAAGATGCGGAAGCCGGTCTCGCCCAGCGGGGTGCGGACTCCTTCGCCGAGCGGCCTCCCCTGCACGGGGATGGGCGCCGACGGATGCGGGGCGCCTCCGGTGGGGTCGCCGGCGACGGCGGACGCGGCGGTGCGACCGGCCGGCCCGACCGTGGCTCGAACGTCGAAGTCCGTCATCCGTCACCTCCTCGACAGGCGTCGCGTCGGAGAGGTGACGGCCAGGCGTCCGTGCCCCCCGACACGTACTGACAGGTTAGGGCCCTGCCGTCTCCACGCCGTTCACCCCGGCGGACGAATGGTGAATTTTCCATAACGCTTGCATCACGAGGCGACCGGCCGCGCGATCACCGGCCGGAGACGACGGATGCCCGCCCCCGGAAGGGGCGGGCATCCGCGATGAGGAGGAAGGATCAGCCTTCGGCGGGGGCCTCCGGGCCCGCGCTGGCCGCGGCGCGACCCTCCTGGTCGGCGGCCTCTTCGACCACCGGCTCGAGCGACAGCTTTCCGCGGTCGTCGATCTTGGTGATCTTCACGAGGATCTTCTGACCGACGCCGAGCACGTCTTCGACGTTCTCGACGCGCTTGCCACCGGCGAGCTTGCGCACCTCGCTGATGTGCAGGAGGCCGTCCTTGCCCGGCAGCAGCGAGACGAACGCGCCGAAGGCGGCGATCTTCACGACGGTGCCGAGGAACTGCTCCCCCACCTCCGGGTTGGTCGGGTTGGCGATCGCGTTGACCTGGGCGCGAGCGGCCTCGGCCGACGGGCCGTCGACCGCGCCGATGTAGACGGTGCCGTTCTCCTCGATGGAGATGTCGGCGCCGGTCTCGTCCTGGATCGCGTTGATCGTCTTGCCCTTGGGCCCGATGAGCTCGCCGATCTTGTCGACCGGGATCTGCACGCTGATGACGCGGGGCGCGGTGGGCGCCATCTCGTCGGGCGCGTCGATCGCGGCGTTCAGGACGTTGAGGATCGTGAGGCGGGCCTCACGGGCCTGGGTCAGCGCGGCGGCCAGGACCGACGACGGGATGCCGTCGAGCTTGGTGTCGAGCTGGATGGCCGTGACGAACTCGCTCGTGCCGGCGACCTTGAAGTCCATGTCGCCGAGCGCGTCCTCCGCGCCGAGGATGTCGGTCAGCGCCGCGTAGCGGGTCTGGCCGTCGACCTGGTCGGTGACGAGGCCCATGGCGATACCGGCGACGGGGGCCCGCAGGGGCACACCGGCGTTCAGCAGCGACAGGGTCGAGGCGCAGACGGAGCCCATCGACGTCGAGCCGTTGGAGCCGAGCGCCTCGGACACCTGACGGATCGCGTAGGGGAACTCCTCGCGGCTGGGCAGCACGGGCACGAGCGCGCGCTCGGCCAGGAAGCCGTGCCCGATCTCGCGGCGCTTCGGGCTTCCCACGCGACCGGTCTCACCGGTGGAGTACGGCGGGAAGTTGTAGTGGTGCATGTAGCGCTTGCGCGTCACCGGCGAGAGGGAGTCGATCTGCTGCTCCATCTTGAGCATGTTCAGCGTGGTGACACCCAGGATCTGGGTCTCGCCGCGCTGGAAGATCGCCGAACCGTGGACGCGCGGGATGACCTGCACCTCGGCGTCGAGCGGACGGATGTCGGCCAGGCCGCGGCCGTCCATGCGCACGCCCTCGGAGAGGATGCGTCCGCGGACGATCAGCTTGGTGACCGACTTGTACGCGGCCGAGAACTCCAGCGTCGCGACGGCGGGCAGGTCGCCCGCCTCGACGGCGGCCAGGAGCTCCGCCTTGACGGCGTCCTTCAGCTGGTCATCGGCGTCCTGACGCTGCTGCTTGTCGGCGATCTGGTAGATCGGGACGAGCTTGTCGTAGGCGCGGCCGGCGACGAAGTCGTAGGTCTGCTGGCTGTAGGGCAGGAAGACCGGGAATTCCTTGATGGGCTTCGCCGCCGTGTTCGCCACGACGTTCTGCGCGGCGACGAGCTCCTTGATGAAGGGCTTCGAGGCCTCGAGGCCCTCGGCCACGACCTGCTCGTTGGGCTTGACGGCGCCCGACTTGATCAGGTTCCAGCTTCCCTCGGTGGCCTCGGCCTCGACCATCATGATCGCGACCTCTCCGTCGTCGAGGACGCGACCGGCGACGATCAGGTCGAAGACGGCGTCCTCGAGCTGCGACACGGTCGGGAACGCGATCCACTGGTCGGCGTGCTCGCCGTGGCCGGGGATGAGTGCGAGGCGCACACCGGCGATCGGGCCGGAGAACGGCAGACCGGAGATCTGCGTCGACAGGGAGGCCGCGTTGATGGCCAGCGCGTCGTAGAACTCGCCGGGAGCGATGGACAGCACGGTGACGACGATCTGCACCTCGTTGCGGAGGCCCTCGACGAACGACGGGCGCAGCGGGCGGTCGATGAGGCGGCACACGAGGATGGCCTCGGTGGACGGACGACCCTCGCGGCGGAAGAACGAGCCGGGGATCTTGCCGGCGGCGTAGGAGCGCTCCTCGACGTCGACGGTCAGCGGGAAGAAGTCGAAGCCTTCGCGCGGGTGCTTTCCTGCGCTGGTGGCCGACAGGAGCATCGTCTCCTCGTCGAGGTAGGCGGCGACTGCTCCCTGGGACTGCTGGGCGAGCCGGCCGGTCTCGAACCGGACGGTGCGGGTGCCGAAGCGTCCGTTGTCGAGGACGGCTTCGGCGGCGGTGATTTCAGGACCTTCCAAGAGGTCTCTCCTTCTTTTTTTAGACTCGCGTGCCCGAATGGCGCACGAGTGCTTCGAAGGAGCAGGAACAGGCAGTTATCGGCGCGCGGCATGACCGCGTTCGCTGGCACTGGCCACCGGTCGAAATCCACCATGCTGCGTGAGAATGGGAGACCACCACTGGGGACCAGCTTCCTGCCGGCCTGCTCCGTGAATTGCTCGATGTGAAATTGAGCGGATGCCGCAAGGGCAACCCTCCCGACCTTACCAGTCCACGCTCCGCAGAGCCTGAGCGCGGGCGTCGGCGGGGTGGACGGCGGTGGTCGCGCGGATGAACTCCTCCCCCATCGGCGCCCTCTGTCTAGGCTGAGCACATGAGTACCGACGACACCGCGGATGCCGCGGCATCCGACGACATGAAGCGCAAGTTCAAAGAGGCGCTCGACAAGAAGAACGCCACGCACCGTGAGGGCCAGGCGCACCTGGACGGCGACTCCGCCGTCCACGGGACGCACGGCGCCGTCACCAAGCGCGAGTTCCGCCGCAAGAGCGGCTGAGAGGAGCACGACATGGTCTTCGACCCGACCTTCCACGAGATCGAGGCGGAAGCCGACACCCTGCCCGATCTGGACGGATCCGACCCCGACGAGGGACCCCTCGAGATCGACGCGGAGGCCGACGACCTCCCGCCCGTCGGCGAGGAGTGACCCGCCCGCACGGATGACGATGGCCCGGACCGCGCTGAGCGCAGTCCGGGCCATCGTGTTCTCCGGGATCAGGCGCGCGGCGCGGTGCCCGCCGCCGCCGTCCGGCGGTCGCCCTCGGCCGTGACCGCGGCCTCCTCCCTACCCTGCGTACCGACCGCGTCCGGCGCGGCGGACATGCCGTCGTGGTCGTGGCCGGTCAGCGACGCCTCGTCGAACGGAAGCTCCCCGGCCAGCACCGAGCGTGCCCGGCTGCGGTCGAACTCGCGGGTCCAGGTGCCGATGAGGACGGTCGCGACGGCGTTGCCGGTGAAGTTGGTGACGGCGCGGCCCTCGGACATGAAGCGGTCGATGCCGACGATGACGCCGACGCCGTTGACAAGGTCGGGACGGAAGGCCTGCAGACCGCCGGCGAGGGTGGCGAGGCCCGCGCCGGTGACGCCGGCCGCGCCCTTCGAGGCGATGACCATGAACACCAGGAGCCCGATCTGCTCCGGGATCGACATCGGCGTGCCCATGCCGGCGGCGATGAACAGCGAGGCCATCGTCAGGTAGATCGCGGTGCCGTCCAGGTTGAAGGAGTAGCCGGTGGGCACCGTGATGCCGACGACCGGCTTGGAGACGCCCAGGTGCTCCATCTTGGCGATGAGGCGCGGCAGGGCGGACTCGGAGGAGCTGGTGCCGACGATGAGCAGGTACTCGCGGCCCAGGTACTTCATCAGGCTGAACAGGTTGATGCGGGCGACGGCGTAGAGCAGGGTGCCGAGGATGCCGACGATGAACACGGCGCAGGTGATGTAGAAGGCGATGAGCAGGATGCCGAGGCTCACGATCGCGGCGACGCCCGTCTTTCCGACGACCGCGGCGATGGCGCCGAAGGCGCCGAGGGGGGCGAGCCACAGGATCATGCCGAGGATGCGGAACACGAGCACCTGCAGCTGCTTGACGGCGAACATGATGGGCTCGCCGCGACGGCCGAGGCCCTGGAGGGCGAAGCCGACCAGCAGGGCGATGAACAGCACCTGCAGCACGCTCGTGCCGGTGAAGGCGCTGAAGAACGTGGTCGGGATGATGCCCAGGAGGAACTCCTGCGTGGTCTTCGCCTCGACGTTCGAGGTGTCGTAGGTCGACGAGGTCATGTCCAGGCCGTCGCCCGGGTGGATGATGTTGCCGACGACCAGGCCGATGGCCAGGGCGAAGGTCGTCATGATCATGAAGTAGACGAGCGCCAGGCCGCCGATCTTGCCGACCGTCGCGGCCTTGGCGATCGAGCCGACACCCACCACGATCGTGCAGAAGATGATCGGCGCGATCATCATCTTGATCAGGTTGACGAAGGCCTTGCCGATCGGCTCGAGGCCGACGGCGAAGGCCGGCCAGAGAAGACCGACGACCACGCCCAGGACGACGGCGATGATGACCGAGACGTAGAGCCAGGTGTGACGGTCCCAGCTGCGCTTGCCGCGGCGCCAGGCAAAGCCGGGAAGTCGGAGAGTGGTGGTCTGGGGAATGCGGGAAGACATCGTCGCCTCCATCGATCGGGACTGCTTCGTCCAGGTTGTGGGCCGGAGGGAACCGGCTGATGCACTCACGATGCGCCCGCGCGCGCCGCGCCGCGATTTGTGGTCGTATTGGTCGCGCATGCGCGCAGCGGGCGCGGCGTGGCCGGGCATGTGAGGATCGCGAAGAGGCGGACAGGAGGACGGGCGTGGCCGCTCGCACCAGGAGGTCACGGGAAGTCGGCAGCGCGGCATCCCGGGTGTTCCTCGCGCTCTGCGTGGCCGGGGTGCTCATCGCCGGCGCCATGACCGCGCTGCTGCTGTTCGAGTCGCAGCGGGCGGTGCGCGCCGAAGCGGAGCGGGTGACGGCGGCGGTGGCCTCCGCGCTGGCGGCGTCCCCCGACGTGGGCGCCGAGCTGGCCGGCGATCCGGATCCCACCGCCGTGCTGCAGCCGGTCGCCGTGCGGGTCATGGCCGAGTCGCGCGTCGACTTCGTCACGATCATGACCGTGGACGGCATCCGCGTCACCCATCGCGATCCCGCGCAGATCGGGCTCCCCTACATCGGCACGATCCCCTCGTCCCCCGTCGCGCTCACCGAGGAGTTCACCGGCACGCTGGGCCCCTCCGTGCGCACGATCGTCCCGGTGGAGGCGGACGGCCGCCAGGTGGGATGGGTCGCGGTCGGCGTCACCATCGGCAGCATCTCGTCCGCCTTCCTCGCCCGGCTCCCCGTCGCGCTCGCCATCGCGCTGGCGGTCGTGACGGCAGGCGTCGCGGGCGCTCTGCTGGCCCGCCGGGTCACCCGCCGCGTCACCGGCGACCTCCCGGCCGGCGCGGTGCGCGACGCCCTGTCGTCGTACGAGTCGCTCCGCACGCTCGGCGAGGCCCTGCGCGCGCAGACCCACGAGCACGGCAACCGGGCCCACACCGCCGTCGCGCTCATCGAGCTCGGGCGCACCGACGAGGCCGTGCAGATCCTCACGGCCACCTCCCGCCGCAGCCAGGAGCTCATCGATCAGGTGAACGCCCGCCGCGACGGCGATCCGACGGTGGGGGCGCTCCTCCTCGGCAAGGCGTCGCAGGCCGCCGAGCGCGGCATCGACTGGACGGCCGACATCTCACCCGACGCTCCGGGCTCGGTGCTCGCGCCGATCGATCAGGTCGCGGTGGTGGGAAATCTGATCGACAATGCGCTGGATGCGGCGGCCGCCGGCCCTCTGCCGCGCTGGGTGCGCGTCGGCATCGCCCGCGGCCCGCTCGGCATCGGGCTCACCGTCTCCGACAGCGGCGGCGGCGTGCCCGACGAGCTGCGCGAGAAGGTGTTCGAGCACGGGTTCTCCACGAAGCCGGCGGGCGCCGAAGGGCGCGGCGTCGGTCTGGCGCTCGTGCGCTCGCTGGTGGAGGACGCGGGCGGCACCCTCGAGCTCAGCACCACCGCCCCCACGACCTTCCGCGCCGACCTGCCCGCCCGGAGCCCGTCGTGATCTCCGTGCTGCTGGTGGACGACGAGCCGCTGACCCTGGAGCTGCACCGGCACTACGTCGCGCGGCTGGACGGCTTCGAGGTCGTGGCCGAGGCCACCGGCGCCCGTGCCGCCATCAGCGCCGTGCTCGAGCGGCCGCCCGCGGGAGGCATCGACCTCGTGCTGCTGGACATGAACATGCCCGACGGCACCGGACTCGACGTGCTCCGCCACGTCCGGGCGCGGGGCGCCTCGGTCGACGTCATCGCGATCACCTCGGTGCGCGACGCGGACGTGGTGCGCCAGACGGTCGGCCTCGGCGTGGTGCACTACCTCGTCAAGCCGTTCGACTTCGCGACGTTCCGCGAGCGGCTGCAGCAGTACCAGGACTACCGCCGCCGCGCGTCCGATGCGGCGGGCGACGCGACGCAGGCCGAGATCGACGGGATGCTGGGAGCCCTCCGGCCGGCCGTGGCGGCCGCGGCGCCGAAGGGCCTGTCGGCCGATTCGCTGGAACGGGTCGCCGCCGAGCTGCGCGCGCACGGACCGCTGTCGGCGAGCGAGGCCGCGGAGAGGCTCGGGATGTCGCGGGTCGCCGTGCGCCGCTACCTCGAGCACCTGGCCGACGTCTCCCGCGTGCAGCGCGCGCCGCGCTACGGATCGCCGGGGCGCCCGGAGACCGAGTACTCCTGGCGCAGCTGAGCCGCGCGCCGGCCGACGCAACCCGCTGGCGGGCGGGAGGACCTCCGCCTACGGTGGTCGGGTCGGCACTGCGCCGGCGCGAGCGAAGGAGTGCGACATGGACCGCGACGCCACACCCGTTCCCAGCGACGAGCCGGAGGTCAGCTCCGACGCCGCGCCCGACGAGCAGGAGCTGACGATCTCGGCCGCCGAGGAGGCGGAGATGCGCCGTCAGGTGGCACTCGAGCTGGAGACCTTCGAGGGCGGCATCCAGGGCTGAGGCCGGTCAGGCCTCCGCGCGCCGCGTCGTCGAGCGCGGCCGCAGCTCGACGTAGCCGTCGTGCTTGGCCGCGATGCCGTCGCCGGCCGTCCGGCCGGCCATGCGCCGCAGCATCCACGGAATCGCGTGCAGGCGCAGCCACACACGCGACGGCAGGCTCGGCACCGGTGCGTCCTCGTCGGCGTGCAGCGCGGCGTCCAGCTCGCCGAGCGCCTCCGCGTCGGGCACGCCGAGCACCTCCGCCGCGCGGTAGGCGAGGAACCGGTGGCCGACGGCCTGCAGGTGCACCCGGTCCTCGGCCCACATGCCGAGTCCGCCCATCTCGGGCACGGCGTCGACGTCGAGGAGCACGCAGCCGGTGTCGCGCGCGATGCGGCGCAGCTCCGATGCGAAGCGGGCGAATCGGCCGGCCAGCACGCGTGCGGTGGCCCGGTGCGGCAGGAACGGAGTGACGAGCAGCACGTCGCATCCCGCGTCGCGGAGGGTGCGGACGCCGCGCTCCAGGTCTGCGGCGAGTGCCACCGGGTCGGCGCCGACCCTCACGAGGTCGTTGGCGCCGACGAGCACCGACACCAGCTGCGGTCGCAGGGCCAGGGCGGCCGGGATCTGCTCCCGGAGGACGTCCTGGATGCGGCGGCTGCGCACGGCGAGGTTCGCGTAGCGGAAGCGGGTCGAGCCGGTGCGGGCGTGCGCGAGGAGCAGGGCGAGCCGGTCGGCCCAGCCGCGGTACTCGCCCTCCGGCACGCGCGAGCCGTCGCACAGCCCCTCCGTGATCGAGTCGCCGAGGGCCACGTACCGCGCCCACCGCGGCGCGGCGGGCGCATCGTCCGCCCGGGACGCGGGCGGGCCGGAGGTTCGGGTCGCGGCTCGCACCACGGTCGCCTCGTCGAGCCGGCGCAGCATCCGGGCGTCGTCGTAGTGTCCGAGCAGCTGGTGGCCCAGGGCCTCCCAGGTGCGCTCGCGCACGGCTTCGCGGGCCGCGAGCCCGAACGACCGGCGCTTGGCCGCATCGCCCGCGAGGTCGCTCACCCGCGCACGCAGGTCGGCGAGGTCGCCGGGCCGGTAGAGCCACCCGTCGATGCTGCTGCGGACGAGGTCGACCGGGCCCCCGCGTCCCGTGGCGACCACGGGCACGCCGCTGGCGTGCGCCTCCTGCACGGTCTGGCAGAACGTCTCGCTCTCACCCGGGTGCACGAAGACGTCGAGGCTGGCGAGGGCCGTCGCCAGCGCGTCGCCGCCGAGGAAGCCGGTGAAGACGGCTCCGGGAAGCAGCGTCTCCAGGCGTGAGCGGGCCGGTCCGTCGCCGATCACGACGAGGCGCACGCCCTCGATGCCGGCGAGCGCGGCGAGGTCCTCGACCTGCTTCTCCGGTGCGAGCCGGCCGACGTAGCCCACCAGCACCTCGCCGGGAGCGCCGTGGGCGCGGCGCCACGCCTCGCTCCGGCGCGACGGGTGGAAGCGCTCGGCGTCCACGCCCCGGCCCCAGGTGCGGAGGCGGTCCACGCCGAGCCCCTCGAGCTGGGCCGCGGCCGCCGAGGAGGGCGCGAGGGTCAGCGTCGCGCGCCGGTGCAGCTTCGAGACGTGCCGCGCGGCGAGCGGAGCCATGCCGGGCACGCCGTACTTCTCCGCGTAGGCGATGACGTCGGTCTGGTAGACGGCGACGCTGGGCACGCCGAGCACGTCGGCGGCCACCACGCCCTGCCCGCCCAGGACGAAGGGCGAGGCGAGGTGGACGACGTCCGGCGAGAACGCACGGAGCAGACGGGTGAGCCGGGCGGTGCGGGCGAACGCCACGCGCACCTCGGGGTAGGACGGCAGCGGGACCGACCGCAGGAGCGCGGTGCGGGCTCCGTGCAGCGGTGCATCGGGCTCCCCCGTGCCGGGCGCGATCACCAGTGCGTCGTGCCCTTCGCGCTCGAGGTGACGCAGCACCTGGAGCACGGACCCCGTGACGCCGTTCATGTGCGGAAGGAAGGATTCGGCCAGCAGCGCGACTCTCACACCTCCAGGGTGGCCCTCGCCGAAGCATCCGCTCCACGTTCCGGCGCCCCCGCACGCGACGTTCACCGGATGCTCGACGTGCGGCCACCGGGCGTCTGCCGACGCGTTCCCCTGCGCGGGGGACGCTGGCCTCGGTGATGATCGACGATGCGCTGACGGGGCTGGCGGCGAGCCCTGCCGTGCTGCCCCTGCTGTTCGCGCTGGTGCTCGGCGACGCGTTCCTCGTGATCCTCCCCGGCGAGGCCGCGGTGACCGCGCTGGCCGCACTCGCGGTCTCGCAGGGCGCGCCGTCGCTCGTCGGCGTGGTGCTGGTGGCGGCGTCGGCCGCGCTCTGCGGCGACGTGCTCTGCTACGCCGTCGGACGCCGCGTCGGGCTGGACCGCTGGACCTGGATGCGGCGGCCGCGGGTGACGGCGGCCTTCGCGTGGGCGCGCGACCGCCTCGACCGCCGCACCGCGTCGGTGCTGTTCACGGCGCGCTTCATCCCGTTCGCCCGGCTCGCGGTGAACCTCACGGCGGGCGCGGGCCGCATGCCGGTGCGACGTCACCTGCCGTTCGCCGCGGGCGCCGCGCTGGTCTGGGCGCTGTACCAGGCGTTCGTCGGCGCGCTGGTGGGGCAGCTGCTCCCCGGAGCGCCGGTGCTCGCAGTGGTCGTGTCGATCGTCGTCGCGCTGGTCCTCGGTGCGCTGCTGGACGCGGTCCTCACGCGGCGCGCGCGCACGCGCGTCGCTGTCCGCTCCCCGTGGAAAGGTGTTCCCATGACCGAGACGTACGGACCGGGCTACGACCCCGGCTTCCTGGGGTCGGCGCTGCCCCTGCCGATGCCCGCCGACGACGTGCCCGTCGCGGTGCTCCCCTATCTTCACTTCTCGGTCGTGCTGCAGACCGCGCGACGGCTGGCCTGCGTGACCGGCGTCAACATCGACGGCGCGTCCCTCAAGGACCTCGCCCGCACCGGCGACTGGGAGTACGACCCGCGGGCCGACGCCGACGCGCAGTGCGGGCCCGAGGTGTACGCGCGCAACGATCTCGACCGCGGGCACCTCGTGCGCCGGCGCGATCCCGGCTGGGGAGACGAGTCGACAGCCCGCCGCGCGACGGAGCAGACCTTCTTCTTCACCAACGCCGCGCCGCAGGCGTCGGGGTTCAACCAGTCGCCCGACCTGTGGCTGGGTCTCGAGGACCACGTGCTCGCCTACGCCGGCGCGAATCGCCTGCGCGTCTCCGTCTTCACCGCGCCGGTGCTCGAGGACGACGACCCGCCGTATCGCGGCGTGCGCCTCCCCCGTCGGTTCTGGAAGATCGCGGCCTGGGCCACCGCCGGGGCGGGATCTCCCCTGGCGGCCGCCGGCTTCGTGCTCGACCAGTCGCGGCTCATCGACACGGGTGAGGAGCGTGCGGTGGCACCGCTCGCGGGCTTCCGCACCTTCCAGGCGCCGATCGCCGACATCGCGGCGGAAGCGGGGATCGACGTCGGCCTCCTGGCCGAGGCCGACGTCCTGGCACTCGTGCCCGCGTCGCGACCCGGAGCCGCGTGGCGCGAACTCGACGATCCCGCCGACATCCGCCTCTCCCGCTGACGGAAGAGGCGGTCGCCGGCTACTCCCCCGCGAGGCCCCCGAGCAGGTGGCCGAACGAGCGGCCCTCGCCGAGGTAGGTCGACGGGTCGAAGGGATCCTCGGATGCCGCGGGCTCCCGCCGTGCGACGGCGTCGGCCAGCTCGCGCGCGGCGCGATCCACCCGGTTGCCCAGGGGGGCGACCTGGTCGGCGCTTCCGCCCCAGTCGCTGGACGCGGCGAAGACGCCGGTGGGCACGGGCTCCGCGTGCAGGTAGGTGAACAGCGGGCGGATGGCGTAGTCGATCGCGAGCGAGTGACGCGCCGTGCCGGCGTTCGCGCCGATGAGCACCGGGGTGCCCGAGAGCGCGTCGGGGTCGAGGATGTCGATGAACGACTTGAACAGCCCCGAGTAGCTCGTGGAGAAGATCGGCGTCACGGCGATGAGGGCATCGGCCGAGACGACGGTGTTGACCATCGTCTCCAGCGCGGCCGGCGCGAAGCCGGTCATGAGGTTGTTCATGATGTCGTGCGCGTAGTCGCGCAGCTCGAATACGTCGACCTCGGCTTCGATGCCCTGCTCCCGCAGGTCCCGCACGACGGCGGCGGAGAGCCGGTCGGCGAGGAGCCTGGTCGAGGAGGGGTTGGAGAGGCCGGCGGAGACGACCGCGATGCGGCGGGAGGCGGTCATCTCACGCCACCGATCGTGTCGCCGCGGCGCCGAACGCGGAGCCCTGGCGTGCCGGGGTGTCCTGGTAGGGCGAGCTTCCGGTGACGTTGTCGCCGCGGTTGGCGTGCGGGCGTGCCTCACGGGGTGCGCCGTCGGCGTACGCCTTGGCGACGAGGGCCGCGTGCGTGGGGGCGTCGGGGACCTCGGCGGGACGGTTCTCGGCGAGCTCGCGACGCAGCACCGGCACGACCTCGCCGCCCAGGATGTCGAGCTGCTCGAGGACGGTCTTCAGCGGCAGGCCCGCGTGGTCGATGAGGAACAGCTGGCGCTGGTAGTCGCCGTAGATGTCGCGCATGCCGGCGTAGCGGTCGATGACCTGCTGGGGCGAGCCCACCGTGAGGGGGGTCATCTCGGCGAAGTCCTCCATCGACGGACCGTGACCGTAGACGGGCGCGTTGTCGAAGTAGGGGCGGAACTGCCGGACGGCGTCCTGCGAGTTCTTGGCCATGAACGCCTGGCCGCCGAGGCCGACGATCGCCTGCTCGGGCGTGCCGTGGCCGTAGTGCGCGAAGCGCTGGCGGTACAGCGCGATCAGGCGCTGGTAGTGCTCCGCGGGCCAGAAGATGTTGTTCGCGAAGAAGCCGTCACCGTAGTACGCGGCCTGCTCGGCGATCTCGGGCGTGCGGATGGAGCCGTGCCAGACGAACGGCGCGACGCCGTCGAGCGGGCGGGGCGTGGAGGTGAATCCCTGCAGGGGCGAGCGGAACTTGCCCTCCCAGTCCACGACGTCCTCGCGCCAGAGCTTGTGCAGCAGCGCGTAGTTCTCGATGGCGAGCGGCAGGCCCTGACGGATGTCCTTGCCGAACCAGGGGTAGACCGGTCCGGTGTTGCCGCGACCGAGCATGAGGTCGGTGCGACCGCCGGAGACGTGCTGCAGCATCGCGAAGTCCTCGGCGATCTTCACCGGGTCGTTCGTCGTGATGAGCGTGGTGGCCGTGGACAGCACGAGACGCTCGGTCTGCGCGGCGATGAAAGCGAGCGTGGTGGTCGGCGACGACGACCAGAACGGGGGGTTGTGGTGCTCGCCGAGGGCGAAGACGTCGAGCCCGACCTCTTCGGCGTGCTTGGCGAGCGTGATGGTGTCGCGGATCTTCTCCGCTTCGCTCGGGGTCCGGCCTGTGGTCGGGTCCTCGGTGATGTCGCTCACGGTGAAGATGCCGAACTGCATCTGGGGTGTCGTGTCGTTCACGATCGATCTCCGATCCGGGATGCCGTGGCATCCGCTTCTATTCATCTGAATGTATCTGATGAAACATCGTCACGTCGAATCTATTCCCTGACATGCGAGAGGGCCCCCGACACGTGTCGAGGGCCCACTCGTGTCCGACGGATCAGCGCGTGCGCACGGCGCGACGCAGGACACGGGGGCCGGCGAGGAGCACCAGTCCGAGCAGCAGCGCCGCCCCGGCTGCGGCCGACCAGGTGGCCGACGACGCGACGGTGCCGTCCGCGGCCCCGGTGGCCGCGAGTGCAGCGGGGACCGAGCCGGTCACTTCGGCGACCGGCGCGGGAGCCTCGACCGCCGTGACGACCGAGACGGGCACGACCGGAGCCGCCACGGTCGGCGTCTCGACCGGCGCCTCGACGGGCGGGGTGAAGATGGCGGCGCCCCCGACCTTGCCGAACGCGAAGATGAAGGTGTTGGGCGTCCCTCCCGCGGGGTCGTCCGCGGTCTGGCCGAAGGAGTACGCCTCGGCGCCGACGGCTGCCAGGGCCGCCTGCGCTTCGGACTCCGAGGCCGCGCCGCCGTAGAAGATGACGAACGACAGCGACGTCCCGACACCGAGCGGACCGAAGTCGAAGTCGAAGAGCGCGCCGTGGTCGGAGGGGCCGGAATCGACCATGTTCCCCTCGCCGAGGATCGCGCTCGGACCGCTCAGCGGGTTCGAGCTCGCGAAGCCGTCGTCGCTCGTGTAGGTCAGCGCCGACGCGGTGCCGCCGTCGATCGTGACGAACTCGCTGAACGCGGTCGGCTCGACGTCCCAGTCCATGACGCGCCGGTACTGAACGGTCGCGATCGGCGCGCCCGACATGTTCTCGATCGTCACGTTGACCTGGTAGAGGTGGGGCGTGGCGGTGGAGGGCACGTACTCGTGCGTGACACGGAAGTACGGCACGCCGTCGCCGTCGTTCACGGTGACGACCGAGGTCGCCGTGGATCCCGTGTGCGTGAACGACTCGAGCGTCAGGTTCTCCCCGCCGGCCCCGAGCTCGTGGATGTTCGCGCCGCCCCAGACGCCCGTTCCGGGGTCGGCCACGCCCCACCCCTCGCAGAGGCAGCCCGGCGAGGTGGAGTCGTTGCCGGTGGGGAGGAACTCCAGGCCCGCGTCACCCCCACCTGCGGCACTGCCGGCGCCGTCGGTCGTGTTGAGCTCGCCGGTCGGATTGACCGCCAGCAGCACGGTGCCGTTGTCGATGCAGACCGCCGGATAGCAGGGATCGCCCGGCGCGGGCAGCGCCGGCGCCTCGTCGGCGAACAGCGTCACGGTCGGCTCGGCGGCCTCCGCGCTCAGCACCTCGTCGGGAGTGGTCGTGGCGGGGTCGACGACCTCGACGATCGGCGAAGCCGCCGGCTCGGGAGCGGCGTCGGTCACGGGCTCCGTCGCCGGGGGCGTGGCCTCTGGTGTGGCGTCCGGCTCGGGAGTGGAGGTCGGGGGCGAGACGGACGGCGGGTCGGCGGGGGAAGCGGGCTCGGGCTCAGTGGAGAGCTCAGCGACGGACTCAGCGGCCGGCTCGGCGACGGGCTCAGCGGCCGGCTCAGCGGGGACCGGCGCAGCGGCCGGCTCAGCGGGGCTGGGCTCAGCGGCAGGTGCGGCCGCGACCGACTCTGGAGCCGGCTCGGCAGCGACCGGCGCGGACTCCGCAGGCGGTGCGGCGGAGTCCGGACCGGGTGCTCCGGGTGCGCTGACGCTGGTCTCGGGCGCGGGCGCGGGCGCGGCATCCTCGGCGAACGCGGCCGCCGGGAAGGCGAGCGACGATGCCCCCAGCGCCAGGATGCACGACAGGGTCAGGGTGGAGCGCAGGTGTGCGGATGGAGCGTTCATGCGTGTTTCCTCCAGTCGATGGCAGGCGGATCGCCTCGACCATCAAGAGAGACCGCACCCGCCCCAGATACATCGGCAGCGCAGTCCTCGGGTCGCCCCCCTCTCGCTCTCCACCGGCGGCGCGCTCGAACTCCACGGGTGGCATGCGATCGGTTTCAGGACGACTTTCGTCGCCTGCACTCGCGCCGAGGCGACGAAAGTCGTCCCCAACCCGGGGACCACGCGGGGGGTCGGGTCAGCTGAACAGGCCTGCGCCGACGTACGACCCCTGGGCCGCACCGGGCGGGACGGCCCAGATGCCGGTGCCCACGTGCCGGATGTACTCGTTCATGGCATCGGTCGACAGCGAGCGCTGCAGCGTGACGAACTGCGCGGGCGACCGCTGGAACGACAGGAAGAACAGGCCGGCGTCGAGGCGTCCGAGGTCGTTGTTGCCGTCGACGAAGTTGTAGCCGCGGCGGAGGATCTGCACGCCGCCGTTCGAGTCGGGATGGGCGAGCCGCACGTGGCTGCGCGCCGGGATGGCGGCGGCGCCCGCGGCATCCGTCTTCTCGAGATCCGGGCGCGCGAACTCGTCGCCGCCGGACAGCGGAGCGCCGGCCGCCTTGTCGCGGCCCACGATGTTCTGCTGCTCCGACAGTCGCACGCGATCCCATGACTCGATGAGCATGGCGATCTTGCGGGCGACGAGGTAGCTGCCGCCCGACATCCACGACGGCTGGTCGGCGCCGGACACCCACACCGCGGCGTCGAGGGCCGCGGCGTCGTCGGCGAGGATGTTCGCCGTCCCGTCCTTGAACCCGAAGAGGTTGCGCGGCGTCGCCTGCGCCGCGGTCGTCTTGGACGTGCGCCCGAACCCGAGCTGCGACCAGCGGATCCGCGCGCGGCCGAAGGCGATGCGGCTCAGGTTGCGGATCGCGTGCACGGCGACCTGCGGGTCGTCGGCGCAGGCCTGGATGCAGAGGTCGCCGCCGCTGGCGTCGGGGTTCAGGTCCTCTCCGAGGAACGCGGGCAGGCGCTCGAGCTCCGGCGGACGTCGTGCGGCGATCCCGTAGCGGTCGCCCGCGTCGCCGTCGAAGAGGGTCGGGCCGAAGCCGAACGTGATGGTGAGCGAGCTGGCCGGCAGCCCCAGCGCCTCGCCGGTGTCGTCCGGCGGCGCCTCGGGCGATCCGCCGACGGCGCCGCTGGCGCTGACGTCGAGCCCCTGGGTCATCCGCGAGGCGGCGTACGACCAGTCCTGCAGCAGCGCGATGAGGTCTTCGCGGGTCGTCCGGGCCATCATGTCGAACGACGCGAAGTGCAGGTGATCCTGCACGGGTGTGGTGATGCCGGACTGGTGCTCGCCGAAGAACGGGTGGACGGATGCCGCATCCGCTGTCGTCGCCGATGCCGAGCGGGCCGCCACCACGCCCCCGGCGACTCCCGCGCCGGCACCGACGACCGCTCCGGCGGCGCCCACGAGGCCGAGCATGCCGCGACGGCTGATGCCGCCGCGGTGCTCGGGCTCGGGGATGGCGCGGTCGGTCATGTCAGTCGAGCACCGTCGTGGTCAGGCGCGAGAGCGGCTCGGCGAGCGCGTTGATGAGGTCGGTGAGCTCGCGCTTGTCGGCGTCGGTGAGGGTGCGGTAGCCCACGAACCCGTCGGTGAGGGAGCCGTGCGCGGCGAGCGCGGCCTCGAGGTCGCCGTAGCCGGCGTCGATGCGGGAGACGAGGCTCGTGCCGTCCTGGCCCTTGCTGTCGGCGAAGTCGCGCACGAGGGAGAAGGCCATCTTGGAGCCCTCGACGTTCGCGGCGAAGTCGTAAAGGTCGGTGCCCGACCACCAGTCCTCCTCGCCGGTGATCTTGCCCGTGGCGACCTCGTCGAGGAGCGCGATCGCGCCGTTGCTCAGACCGGCGACTCCCTGCGCGTCGAGCGACTGGGTGAACTCCGGCCCGTGCACGTAGTCGTACAGCTCCTGCACGTCCGCGATGAGTCCGTCGCCGTAGGCGGCGCGCTCCTCCGGCGTGGAGGGCGCCCAGCCCTGCCAGGCGGGCGTCTCGCCGTCGGCGTTCAGCGCGTCCTGCGCGGGAACCCACAGATCCTTCTCGATGCGGTGGAAGCCGGTCCAGTCCAGCCCCTCGGCGACGGCGTCGACCTCGCGGTAGTCGATGCGCGGGTCGAGGTCGCCGAGCGCCTCAGCGACCGGCTCGATGCGCTCGTAGTAGGCCCGCACCTGCGGGAACGCGGCCTGCGCCGCCGCGTCGTCGCCGGACTCGTAGTCATCGGCGAGCTGCTGCACGGCGGGTACGAGCTGGGCGACCTGATCCTTCACGAAGGCGGCGTAGAGGTCCACGGCCTGCTGCTTGAGCTCCCCGTCGGGCCCGTCGACCGTCACCGCATCGCCGCTGACCGTGAAGTCGGCGCGACCGATGCCGTCGCCGATCATCCCGGGCTTGCAGACGGTGAAGTACTTCCCGGGCTGCGCCACGACCGTGAGGCTGCGGCTCGCGCCGGGGGCGACGTTCTCGACCTCGCCGACGATGCGCAGCCCGTCGTCGGCGAGCAGGTAGAACTCCGTCACCTGGCTGCCGCCGTTGGTCACGTCGAACGCGAGGGTGCCGCTCTGCGCGGTGGAACCCGACACCTGGCAGGAGTCGTCGGTCGACGTGACGGTGAGGCCGGCGGAGGAGCCGGCCGCCGAGGTGTCGGCCTTGGCGACGCAGCCGCTCAGCGCGAGCGCGGCGACGGCGACGACACCGGCGGCGGTCAGCGCGCGTCCGGCGGTGGTACGGAGGGTTCTCATGCTGCTCCAGGAGGGGACGCCGGCGCGGTGTACATCGCACCGGGGAGGACAGGGGTTGAGGGGGAAGCGGATGCTGCGGCCCGGCCCGCCGCGGCGGGCACAGGGGAGGCGGCCACCGGGGCGGGGGCTGCCGCGTCGGCCGCGGCACGGCGCGGACGGCCGCGGCGCACGTTGCGGAGGAAGAACGCGCCGACGATCGCGACGTAGAGGGCCCAGGCGATCACCTGCAGCCAGGTCATGGCGGGCATGAAGCCGACCGTCGCCTGCAGGAGCGCCGCGGGGGCGTCGCCCGGGCGGATGGTCTGGCTGACGTCGAACGCCCAGCCGAACGGGAACCCCGACCAGCCGACGGCGACCGCACCGGTGGCGGGATCCCGCGGGGCTGCGTCGGTGAAGGGGCCGGGCAGCGCGCCGGCCTCCTGCAGGTCGTGCAGCGCGTAGGCGAGCACCCCTGCCGCGACGACGACGAGGAAGCCGCCCGTCCACGTGAAGAACCGCCGGAGATCGAGCCGCAGCATCCCGCGCGCGAGAAGCCACCCGAGCACGACCGCCGCCAGCAGACCGAGCAGAGCGCCCAGCAGCGCCGACGGCGCATCGCCGAAGGACTGCACCATCGACCACAGCAGCAGCGTGGTCTCGATGCCCTCGCGGGCCACCGACACGAAGCCGATGAGCACCATCCCCCAGAGAGTGCCCTGCGCCAGCGCCCGGTCGATGCCGCCCTCGATCGTCGCCTTCAGCGAGCGGGCGGCCTTCTGCATCCAGAAGATCATCCAGGTCACCATGGCGACGGCCACGAGAGACAGGGAACCGCCGATGAGCTCCTGGGCCTGGAAGGTGAGGCTGTAGGCGCCGAACGTGAGCACCGCCCCGATGCCGACGGCGAGGACGACCGCCAGCGCGATGCCCGCCCACATGCGGGGCAGCACGTCGCGACGGCCGAGGCGCGTCAGATAGGCGACGAGGATGCCGACGACCAGCGCGGCTTCGAGGCCTTCACGGAGGCCGATGAGGAAGGTGGCGAGCACGGCGGACGGACTTTCAGTGGGAGGGGAGGACTCGGGCCGTCTCAGCAGGTAAGGCGAGCCTCAGTAAGTCTCACCTTACCTCCGCCGGCAGACGGCGCAAATCCCGCAGATGTCGCTGCGGCGGTAACGCGGGGCAACATTGGGCCGTCGGGGCCGGAGCCGATCTAGCCTCGATCCATGTCCGAGCCGACCCTGCCCATCCTCGATCTGTCCCGCCTCGACGACGGCCCCGAGGCCGCCGCGCGATTCCGCGACGATCTCCGCGCGGCGACCCACGATGTGGGGTTCTTCTACCTCACCGGAACGGGCGTCTCCCCTGAGCTCGAGCAGCGACTGCACGAGGCGGCCCGCGCGTTCTTCACGCTCCCCGAGGCCGAGAAGCTCGCCATCGAGAACATCACCAGCCCCCACTTCCGCGGCTACACGCGGGTGGGCGGGGAGCGCACCCAGGGCGCCGTCGACTGGCGCGAGCAGATCGACATCGGACCGGAGCGCGCCGCCGTCGACGACCCCGACGCGCCCGACTTCGCCCGTCTCACCGGACCGAATCTCTGGCCGGCCGCGCAGCCCGAGCTGCGAGAGGTCGTCTCGGAGTGGCACGACCACCTCTCCGGCGTGGCGCGCAAGCTGCTCCGCGCCTGGGCCCTGTCCCTCGGCGCTGCGGAGGGCTACTTCGACGACCACTTCGGCGAGCCGTCCACCCTCATCAAGATCGTCCGCTACCCCGGCACCGACGCCCCCGAGCCCCAGCAGGGCGTCGGCGCGCACAAGGACTCCGGTGTGCTGACGCTGCTGTGGGTCGAGCCCGGCAAGGGCGGTCTCCAGGTGGAGCGCGACGGCGAGTGGGTCGACGCCCCCTCCGTGCCCGGCGCCTTCGTCGTCAACATCGGTGAGCTGCTCGAGTACGCCACGCAGGGCTACCTGACGGCGACGAACCACCGGGTGATCTCGCCGCGGCTTCCGGACGACCGCATCTCGGTCCCCTTCTTCTTCAACCCCGCGCTCGATCAGCGCCTGCCGCTGCTCGAGCTGCCGGCAGAGCTGGCCGCCGAGGCCCGCGGCGTGACGCAGGACCCGAGCAACCCGATCCACGCCCTGTACGGCGAGAACGCGCTGAAATCCCGCCTGCGCGCCCACCCGGATGTCGCCGAGCGCTGGCACGGCGACCTCGTGAAAGCGCGCGCCGCGACATCCTGACGGCACATCCGCGACCGCCGCTGCGTCGCACCGTCTGCGGCCGTGTCCGGCGGCTACGCTCGCGCTCGTGTGCACCCGCATCTTCTGGAATGACAATGCCGTCGCCAAGACGGTCAGCCGCTGCATGGACTGGGCCGTCAGCGACGAGCCCGAGCTCTGGTTCGTGCCCCGTGGCACCGAACGCCGCGGCGGGCCCGACGAGGAGGCGCTGCGCTGGACGTCGCGCTACAGCAGCGTCGTCACCAGCATGTGGGGCGTGGGCACGGTCGATGGGATGAACGAGCGCGGGTTCGCCGCCCACGCCCTCTACCTCGACCCGGAGGACGTGTCCTTCCCGGAGCCCGACGGGCGGCCGACGCTCGCCAACGCCCTGTGGACGCAGTACCTGCTGGACTCCTACGCCACGGTCGCCGAGGCCGTGGCCGACCTCGACCGCGTGCGCATCACCTCGCCGCTGTTCCGGGGGCTGGAGATGGGCGTGCACATCGCCCTGGAGGACGCCAGCGGCGACGCGGCCGTCATCGAGCCGATCGACGGCGCCCTCGTGGTGCACCACGGACCGGAGTACACCGTGATGGCCAACTCCCCCGCGCTCGACGAGCAGCTCGCGAACCTCGCGCGCTACCGCCCGTTCGGCGGCGAGCTGCCGCCCCCGGGCGACATCACCTCGCTCGACCGCTTCGTGCGGGCCGCCTACTTCCTGCACCACCTGCCGGAGCCGGAGAACGAGGAGCAGGCCGTGGCCGGCGTGTTCCAGCTCATCGCGAACGTCTCGGTGCCGTTCGGGGCGCCGTACTCGACCGGCGACGTCTACCCGACGTGGTGGCGCGCCGGCGCCGACCTGACCAACCGGGTCTACTACTTCGGCGCGACCCGCAGCCCGAACATCTTCTGGGTATGCCTCGACGACCTCGCCGGGACCGCCGAGGTGCGGCGCCTCGACCCGACGCAGCTCTCGCTGGTGGGCGATCAGACGAGGGGACTCGAACCGGCGACGCTCAGCTACTGAGCGGCGTCCGGGCGCTTCGCGGACGCGCGCGACTGCGCGCCGGACAGCACGAAGGCCGCCCCACACCGTGGGACGGCCTTCGGAAGGCGATATACGCGGCTGCGAGTCAGCGGCGAAGCCCCAGGCGCTCGATCAGCGACCGGTAACGGGCGATGTCGATGTCCTGGAGGTAGCCGAGCAGACGGCGACGCTGACCGACCATCAGGAACAGACCACGACGCGAGTGGTGGTCGTGCTTGTGCTCCTTCAGGTGCTCGGTGAGGTCCTTGATGCGCTGCGACAGCATCGCAACCTGCACCTCGGGGGATCCGGTGTCACCGGGGTGCGTGGCGTACTGGTCGATGATCGCCTTCTTGGCGTCAGAATCGAGCGGCATAGATGGGATCCCCTTTCTCTCACTGCGCGGCGCCCGGCACACGATGTGCGAGCTCTCTTTATCCGCGGCCGATCAAACGGCAACCTTGCGAGTCTATCAGGGATGGGACGGATGCCGCGTCCCGAGGCTGCGGGCACCCGTTAGGGTCGGAGACGTGGTGGGCGCCGTCGGAACGAAGAGGTGAAGACGCGCCTGCGCCGCGAGCACTTCCTCGACCTGCGCCCCTTCTCCGCCAGCCCGGCGTTCGCGCGGCTCTGGATCGGCTCGACGCTCGCCGGACTCGGCGGACAGCTGACGATCGTCGCGGTCATGCTCCACGTCTACGAGCTCACGCAGGACACCTTCGCCGTCTCGATGATCGCCGTCGCCGGCCTCGTGCCCATGGTGCTCGCGGGCCTCTACGGAGGGATGCTGGCCGACGCGTTCGACCGCAAGACGGTGGCGCTCATCGCCGCATCCGTCACCTGGGTCTCCACCGCCGTGCTGGCCGGACTCGCCTGGGGCCACCTCGAGACGGTGTGGTGGCTCTACCTCCTCAGCGTCGTCAACGCCGCGGCGAACTCCATCGTGATGGCCACGAAGTCGGCGATCACACCGCGCCTCCTCCCCCGTGACCTCCTGCCGGCGGCCGCCGCGCTCAACGGCATCACCGTCGGCGTCATGGTGATGGCGGGGCCCGCGCTCGCGGGCATCCTCGTCGCGGTCGCCGGCTACCAGTGGACCTACACGATCGACGTCGTGCTGATGCTGTCTCTCTTCCTCGGCCTGTTCACGCTGCCGAGCATCCGTCCGGAGGGGGTCATCGTCAAGCCGGGCCTCGAGTCGCTGAAGGACGGGTGGACGTTCCTGCGGCGGGCGACCAACATCCGCCTGCAGTACCTCCTCGACATCACGGCGATGACCTTCGGCCAGCCGCTCGCGCTGTTCCCGGCGATCGGCGCCCTGCTCCTCGGCGGCGGGCCGATCACGACGGGCGTGCTGACGGCCGCGTTCGCGGCCGGGGCCTTCCTCTCGAGCCTGTTCTCCGGCCCGATCGGCAGGGTGCGCCACCACGGCATCGGCATCCAGCGGTCCATCCAGGTCTACGGGCTCGCGATCCTCGCCTTCGGCGCCGTGCTGCTGGCCGCCGCTCTCGGCGTCTTCGCGCCCGCCGACGTCGGCGAGCAGTCCGCGAACCTCGCGCTCATCGCCGTCGCCTTCGTCTTCCTCGCCGTCGCGGGCGCAGCCGACAACGTCAGCGCGATCTACCGCTCGACGATGATGCAGGCCGCCGTCCCCGACGCGATCCGCGGGCGTCTGCAGGGCATCTTCGTGGTGGTCGTGGCGGGCGGGCCCCGCGTCGGCGCGCTCTACGCCGGCACCCTCGCGACACTCACCACGCTGTGGTTCCCGCCGCTCATCGGCGGCCTGGTCATCGTGACGCTCGTGTGGCTGCTCGTGCGCGCGAACCCGCGCTTCCGCGACTACGACGCCCTGCATCCCGAGCCCTGAACCGCGCACCCGCGCCGGACGCGTCCTTCCTGGACGGCGCCGGACTGCCAGGTGTCGGCGGGTTTCGGACGCAGCTGTACACGCCCACGTGCCGCGTCGGCGGCCGGCGCTAGGTTCGCAGGGTGACCGACGCTCCGCGCACCCCGACCTCCGCCACCGTGACGGTGCAGTTCGTCCTGTGCGGCATCGTGTGGGGGTCGAGCTTCCTGTTCATGAAGGTCGGGCTGGAGGGGCTGAGCCCCGCCCAGGTGGCGTGGTCGCGCCTGGTGCTCGGGGCCATCACCCTCGGTGCGTTCGTGGCCATCCGGCGCGAGCGGCTGCCCCGCAGCATCCGTGTCTGGGGACACATGCTCGTGCTCGGCATCAGTTTCTGCGTGCTGCCGTTCCTGCTGTTCTCGTGGGCCCAGCAGCACGTCACGTCGGGCCTCGCGAGCATCTACAACGCGACCACGCCGATCATGACGGCGGTCATGGCGGGGCTGCTCTTCCGCGTCGAGAAGCTGCGACCCGTGCAGCTGACGGGCATCCTGATCGGGATGCTGGGGGTCGGGGTCATCATCGCGCCCTGGCAGGGGCTGGATCTCGCCCAGAGCATCCCCGCGCAGGTCGCCATGCTCGGAGCGACGGCCTGCTACGGCTTCAGCCTCGCGTACATGCGGCGCTTCGTGCCGCGCACCGGCATGAGCGCGCTCACCTTCTCGTTCCTCAACATCGGGCTCGGCGCCGCCGTCATGGTCGTCCTGACGCCGGCGATCGCACTCGGCCCGGTCTCGCTCACTCCGCCGGTCGTGCTGTCGATGATCGCGCTCGGCTGCCTCGGCACCGGCGTGGTCTACATCTGGAACCAGAACACGCTGCGCGCATGGGGGCCGACCCGCGCCTCGACGGTGACGTACATCACGCCGATCGTGGGCGTCGCCCTCGGGATGACGGTCCTGCAGGAGCCGCTGACCTGGAACGAGCCCGTCGGCGCCCTCGTCGTGTTCGCGGGCATCGTGCTGGCGCAGGACCGCCTGCGCGCCCTGGGACGACGAAGGGACCGCATCGCCGAGGCGAGCGGTCCCTCCGGAGCACCGGCGATCAGGCCTGGTGCGCGCCCTGCAGGTCGAGCGTGATGGTGACGTCCTTGCCGACGAGAACGCCGCCGGTCTCGAGCGCGGCGTTCCACGTCAGACCGAAGTCCTCGCGGTTGACGACGGCCTTGGCGGTCGCGCCGGCCTTGGAGTTGCCCCACGGGTCGGTGCCGAAGCCGCCGAACTCGAACTCGAAGGTGACGGGCTTGGTCACGCCGTGCATGGTCAGGTCGCCGTCGACGAGCATCTCGCCGTCCTCGACGCGGACGCCGGTCGAGACGAAGTCGATCGACGGGTAGGTCTCGACGTCGAAGAAGTCGGCCGAGCGGAGGTGCTGGTCGCGACCCTCGTCCTTGGTGTCGAGCGATGCGGCGTCCACGTGCGCGGTGACGGAGGCCTCGAGGGGGTTCTCCGGGGCGATGAAGGTGGCGCTCTTGATGCCGAAGGAGCCGCGCACCTTCGAGATCATCATGTGACGCACGGTGAAGCCGACCTCGCTGTGCGAGGGGTCGAGCTCCCACGTGCCGGGCTTGTATCCGGGGATGTCGATGGTGTTCGTGGTGGTCATGATGTCGGTCCTCCAAGACGGGCCGGTGATCCGGCGTTTCGGGAGATGGAACGCGGGACGCGCAGATCTATTCCCTTGAATGTATCAGGCGTCGGAGACGACGAAGGAGCGGATGCCGCGGCACCCGCTCCTCCGGTCTCGCTCAGCGGGATCAGCCGACGGCGAGCAGATCGATGATGAAGATGAGGGTCTTGCCGCCGAGGAAGTGTCCGCCGGCGGGACCGTACGCCAGGTGCGGCGGGATGACGAGCTCGCGGCGGCCGCCGACCTTCATGCCCGGGATGCCGTCCTGCCACCCCTGGATGAGGCCGCGAAGGGGGAACTGGATGCTCTCGCCCCGGCCCCAGGAGGAGTCGAACTCCTCGCCGGACTCGTACTCGACGCCGGCGTAGTGCACGGTGACCGTGTCGCCGGGCTTGGCCTCGGCGCCGTCGCCCACCTCGATGTCGCGGATGACGAGGTCGCTGGGGGCGGGGCCCTGGGGGGCGTCGAATTCGGGCTTGGTGCGTTCGTTGGTCATGGGTCCATCCAACCCGAGCCGAGCGGGCGGGTCAAAGCGCCGGGGCCCGATGCACACCCCGTACACAGACTCAGCGCCCGGTGCCGCGGCGATGCCTGCGTGTCAACCGAGCGCTGAGTTGGTCTTCTCCCATGGTGCCCAGAGCGTGCGGGGCTGTCAAGGGCCGTGCCGGACGCCGTGATCGCGGCCGGCGCGGCCGGACGACACGCGCTGTCAGCGGGCGAACAGCGCAGCTCGGGCGGCGACCGACCGCTGCAGCAGCACGTGCTCGTCTCGGGCGGCCGCGGCATCGCGGCCCGACAGCGCGCGCTGACGGGCCGCGGCGAGCGCCGTCGCCTCGGTGATGAAGGCCTTCATCGTGCCGGCTCGGTCGCCGGGCAGGCTGCGTGCCCAGGCGATGCCCGCCCGCCGTCCGGCCGGCGTGGCCAGCATGTCGACCTCCTGGGCGGTGAACCATCCGACAGCCGCGTACTCCCCCAGCCGGGCGCGGGTGAGCCGCGCCTCCTCCCGGCGCAGCGCCAGCACTCCGAGCACGAACAGGACGAAGAGGGGCACCTGCAGCGTGGCGTAGAGCGCGAAGAAGTCGAAGAAGGCCGCGGAGCCGTTCCACAGCGCGTGCAGCACGGCGGCGCCCGCCATTCCCGCCACCCACAGCCCGAGCGCCTGCCCCGCGCGGAGTCCCCGGCGCGCGGCGAGTCCCAGCGCGAAGCCCGTGACCGCGGTGAACATGACGTGCGCGAACGGCGAGAGCACGCCCCGCAGGAAGAACGTGACCGTCGCCTGGGTCGCGCCGCCCTCGATGAGGCTGACGGCGAAGTACTGGATGTTCTCGGTGAAGGCGAAGCCGGCGCCCACGAGCGCGCCGTACACGACCCCGTCCACCGGACCGTCGAACGCCCGACGGGCCGTCACGAAGATGAGGAAGACGCCGAGGCCCTTCGCGAACTCCTCCACGAGGGGCGCCTGCACGACGGAGCTGAGCGCCTCCGCCGCGGGCGTGTCGGCCCGGCCGAGCACGAGCGTCAGCAGCAGATCGACCCCCAGCGCGATCGCCACGGCCACGACGGCGCCCCACGCCACAGCGAGGATCACCAGGCTCCGCGGCTCCGGCTCCCACCGGTCGATGAGGCGCACCGCGAACAGCACCCCCGCGAGCGGGATGAGCGCGAGGACCATTCCGGCGATGGATGCCGCGGGCCCGAGTGCCGCGAGGAAGTACCCCGCGACGGCCAGCAGCACCACGACGGTGACGGCGATGAGCCAGATCGACGCGCTGCGTCCCTTGCGGGGGACGACGGGAAGCACCGGAGGGGATGCCGGCGGCCGGACGATGCTCGCCGGCGTCCCGTCGTGCGGTCGGGACAGCGGGGACGGAGAGGTCATGGCGCACAGCCTATGAGTCCCCGCGCATCCCGATCCGCGCGTGCGCTCGACCCGTCATCGAGCGCACGGAGCGTGGGCCGGTCGTCGAGCGGGCGAGGCGACGACCGGTCGTCGAGCGGGCGAAGCGGGACGAGACGCGGCGCCGCTCAGGCGTAGGTGGCGAGGCGCATGGTGGCGGTGGCGCTGTGGGCGGCCATGCCCTCGGAGTCGGATATCACCTGGACGGCGTTCGCGAGCTCCGGCGTCGCCTCGCGCACGATGCGCTGGTAGGTGAGCGGCTTCAGGAAGCGCGACACCGACAGGCCGGCGCTGTGCTTGGCGCCGCCCGCGGTCGGGAGCACGTGGTTGGTGCCCGCCATCCCCTTGTCCGAGTAGGCGACGGTGCTCCACGGTCCGAGGAAGATCGAGCCGTAGTTGCGCAGCCGGTCGTGGTACCAGTCGTCGTCGGCCGAGATGACCTCGAGGTGCTCCGGCGCCAGATCGTCCATGAGCGCAGCAGCCGTCTCGCGGTCGTCGGCGACCGTCACCGAGCCGTAGTCGCGCCAGGCGGGCCCGGCGATGGGCTCCGTCGCGAGTCCGGCGAGCTGACGGTCGACAGCGGCGACGACGGCGCGGCCGTGCTCCTCCGACGTCGTCACGAGCGCGGCGGGCGAGTTCGGGCCGTGCTCGGCCTGCCCGAGGAGGTCCGCGGCCACGATCTCGGGGTCGGCGGTCTCGTCGGAGATGACCGCGACCTCGGAGGGCCCCGCGAGCAGGTCGATGGCGACGGCGCCGAACAGCTGTCGTTTCGCCTCGGCGACGAAGGCGTTGCCCGCGCCGACGAGCATGTCGACGGGCAGCTCGCCCAAGAGCCCGTACGCCATCGCCGCGAGCGCCTGCACCCCGCCGAGGACGAACACGCGGTCCACACCCGACAGGTGCGCGGCGTAGACGACCGCGTCGTTGGCGCCGCCGTGCGGCTGGGGCGGCGTGCAGGCGATGACCGTCGGCACGCCGGCCTCCTTGGCCACGCCGACGGTCATGAACGCGCTCGCCGTCAGGGGGAAGCGACCGGCGGGCAGGTAGGCGCCGACGCGGGAGACCGGGACGTAGCGCACGCCCGTGACGAGCCCGGGCACGAGCTCCGTCTGGAAGCCCGTCAGATGCGAGCGCTGCTCGACCGCGAACGCGCGGGTGCGCTGCGATCCGAGCTCGATCGCCGCGCGGAGGTCGGCGGGCAGCCGGTCGCCGCTCGAGGCGATGCGGTCGGGTGCGAGCTCGACCTCTCCCCCGCTGTAGCCGTCGAGCGATCGGGCATAGTCGAGTACGGCGTCCATGCCGCGGCGCTGGATGTCCAGCAACATGCGGGAGACCGTCTCGATCACCGCCGGGTCGCGCTGGGCGGCCGGCGCGTCGACGAGCGGCGTCTTGAGGTGGTGGAACGAGCCCCGGAGGCCCTCGAGGACGGCAGGAGTGAAGCGCATGCCCTCACGTTAGGTCGGCGCGTGATCCCCCACAAGACCAGTGGTTCCGATGCTCAGCACAGGGTTTACCATTGCCTCGTGACCATCGTGCAGCTGCGGGCGTTCCTGGCCGCGATGGACCTCGGATCGTTCACCGCCGCAGCCGACGAGCTCGACATCACGCAGGCCTCGGTGTCGGAGCTCATCGCCCGACTCGAGCGGGAGCTGGGTGCCCCGCTGTTCACCCGCGGCGGCCGCAGGCTCGTGCCCACCGAGGCCGCACACGCCCTCCGGGCGCACGCCGGCCAGGCGGTCGGCGCGATCGACAACGGCGTGGAGTCGGTGCGCGCCCTCCGGTCGCTCGAGGGAGGAACGTGCACGTTCGGCGTGCTGCGCAACGCCGCGTACTACGACCTCGGCGATCTCGTGCAGACCTTCCACCGCCGGCATCCGCTCGTGAAGGTCCGTCTGGTGGGTCTCAATTCCGCGCTCGTGGCCACCTCGATCGCGGCCGGCGAACTGGAGGCGGGCGTCGTCGTGCTCCCGGTCGAGGAGGCGGGTCTCCGCATCACGCCGCTCTTCCGGGACGAGGTGCTGTTCGCGTCGTCGGAGCGGAGCCCGGATGCCGGCCCGCTGACCATCGCGGAGGTGGCCGAGCGGAAGCTGGTGCTCTACGACGCCTACGCGGGGTGGAGCGATCCGACCCGACGCCAGCTGCGCGCCCGTGCGCGGCTGGAGGGCCTCACGCTGGATCCGGCCATCGAGGTGGAGCACGTGGAGACGGCGCTCAGCGTCGTGGCGTCCGGTGCGGCCGACACCATCGTGTCGCGCACCATCGCCGAGTCGCCCGGGTTCCCCGACGGCATCCTGCTGACGCCGTTCGCTGAGCCGCTGCACGACACGATCGCGCTCGTCCAGCGGGAGGGCGCCACCCTCTCGCCCGCCACGCAGCGTCTGTCCGACCTCGCGCAGGACATGCTCCGGGAGCGGGTGGCCCGTCACGCCGGTCGCATCGCGGCCGGCGATTCCCCGGTGGACGCTCAGGAATAGAGGTCGGGCCGTCGATCGGCGAAGAGGTCGTTGTGCGGCGGCAGGCTCTTGTCTCCGGCCGGCCGGAGCGACAGTGTCGCGGAGGCGGTCTCCGCACCGGCCTGTTCGGCCGCGGGCCAGCCGTCCTCGTCGATGACGCTCGTCCCGCCGGTCCAGGCGACTCCGCGCTCGCTGCCCCGGCGGTCGGCGATGACCGTCGCGAGGCGCGACGACCGCGCCGCCGCCATCGCCTGGATGACCTCCGGCGCGCGCTCGCCGTCGGGTCGCGGCACCAGGGGCCAGTTGACCGGCAGGGCGAGGATGTCGGCGCCCGCGAGGGCGAGTCTGCGCGGCACCTCCGGGAACTCGTTGTCGTAGCAGATGGCCACGGCAAGTCGTCCGATCGGGGTGTCGTAGACCTCGCCGGCCCGCTCACCCGGTGTGAAGAGAGCAGCCTCGCCGCCCCACAGGTGCGCCTTCCGGTAGTCGCCGATCCGCGCGTCGCGGGTCAGCACCGCGGCCGTGTTGTAGACGGCGGTCCCGTCGCGCTCGGCGTAGCCCACGACGGCCACGGTTCCCTCGGGCAGCGTGGCCGACAGCTCGCGCCACAGCGGGTCCTCGCGCGTGACGGCAGCGGCCGCGGCCTCCGCGGCGTCGTGGAAGACGTATCCGCTGGTCGCGAGCTCGGGCACCACGATGAGCTGCGCGCCGTCGGACCCGGCGCGGGTCAGCGCGTCGGCGATCCGCGCGACGTTGGCCGCGACCTCGCCCAGACGGATGTCGGGCGAGATCGCGGCCACGCGCAGGGTGCGGGTCACGCTCCCGTGGTTCAGTCGTCCTCCGTCGCCGTGACCATGACGCCGACCGGCGCCAGGTAGCCGTTGGGGTCGATCATCCAGTCGGCGTCGCGCGCGGCATCCACGACCTCCGGAGCCCACTCGAGGTAGACGCGGTCGTCGCCGCCGTTGACGACGAGGAGCTCGCCCGCGCCGCCCTCGCCGGCCTCGATGCAGCGGAAGGCGCGCCATGCGTCCACCGGCACGGAGAAGGAGTCCGAGGGTCCGAGCTCGACGGTCGTCGACGGGTCGCCGTTGAGCGTGACCGCCCAGCGCCCCGACTTCACCAGGAGCGCCTGCGTCCGGCTGTGCCGGTGCCGCAGCATCCCCTCGTCCTCCGCCGCGCGCACCCACGCCATGTTGAACGAGTGCGGCTCGTGGATGTTCGGCACCTGACGGCGGTCTTCGCTCATGCCGTAGCCGATCGCGAGCGCGAGCTCGGCGGCACCGCCCGGAAGTGCGGCGCACAGCAGCGCGTGGCGGCTGTAGACGCGGTCGGCGGGCTGGATGACGCGTCCGCGCATCTGCTCCACCGAGTAGGTCGTCAGCTCGTCGACGTACTTCTGCTGGATCGGCTTGATCAGCGCGACGTCATCGGGCAGCACGTCGCCGGCGACGGTGTCGATGAGCTGGTTGTCGGCCGTCAGGTGCAGGCCGTACGACTCCGCCTCCTTGAGCACCGACGGCCCCCAGATGATGCCGCCCGTGACGTCGCGTCCGAGGACGGTCCACAGGATGCCCTCGTCCGGGCCCTCGTTCGTGAAGCCGCGGAAGATCCAGGTCGGGATGGAGATGACGTCGCCGTCCGTGCTGACGTATTCGCCCTGCGTGCCGTCGATGCCCCAGCGCAGGCGGAACTCGCCGCCCAGGTTGACGAACACCTCGGCGGTGAAGTGCAGGTGCAGGTTGTTCGAGATGCCGTTGGGCATTCCGGCGGCACCCGTGTTGAAGCCGTGCTCCTCGGTCAGGTTGATGACCTGACCGGCATTCTGGGAGACGCCGCCGCCGATGAAGGCGTAGTTCTCCTTGCGGTCGGAACCGGGGGTGCGGCAGTCGATGAACGCGGCGCGGTGGGGCGCCCAGTCCGACTTGAGGATGGTCCGCCGCTCGATCTCGGTCGCGTCGACGGTCACGTCGTGGCTGAGGTGATCGGTGCTCATGGTGTGCTCTTCTTTCTTCGGTGACGTTCAGTAGATGTTCGAGAAGCCGATGGGCTCGTCGCCGCGCATGCCGGCGATCTGGGCGCGCAGGGCGATGTCGTCCCAGAGACGCACCTCCTTGACGAGGGCGCCGTTGTGGAAGGTGAACTGCGAGATGCCCAGCAGGTCGATGGGCCGCCCGGTCAGCGGTCCGTAGTTCGGCACCCCGATGTAGTCGCCGACGAACTTCCACGTGACCGCCACGCGGAGGCCTGCGTATCGGACGTCGTAGTTGGTCTGGATGTCGCGGATCTCGAACCGTCCCGCGGGGAACGACTCGAGGAAGCGCAGCAGCGCGCGACGGTAGCCCTCCGGGCGGATCACGAGACGGTCGCCCACGGTCTGCATCACGAGATCGCGGAGGAAGAACTTCTCGACCTTCTGCAGGTCGCGGTCGTTCCACACGGTCTGGATCATGTCGATGACGGTCTCGACCTCGGAGCGGTGGTCGTCGGGGCGCGCACCCGAGTCACCGCGGGCGATCGGGTCGGCGGGCGCCGGCTCGGTCCACGAACCGGTGTAGCCGCGGAAGGCCTGCGCACGGGCGAGCTCGTCCAGATCCTCCCCGCGACGCAGCGCTCCCGCGAGGGAGTCGCGCACGACCCACTCCTCGACCATGCGTCCGCGGCGATACAGGCAGTTGGCGATGGTGCGGCTGTGGTCGCCGCTGTGCAGGTCGGAGGACAGCACGAGGTGCGAGCTCAGGAAGGCGTCGTCTCCCCGTGCCTCCCAGATGACGTCCTCGGCCTGGCCGACGCGGTCGGGCGTCGCCGAGATGCGCATCAGCGACCCCTCGATGACTTCGTCGCGGGTCGTGGAGGTGCCGTAGGCGCCGTGGACGATGGAGTCCGGTTCGTAGTTCTCGCGGATGTAGCTGATCGACCGGTCCACCCAGATCAGATCGGTCACCTCGCGGATGAAGTCGTCGGGGTCCGCGTACGGCTGGTAGGCAACCGGGTCGAGAGGCACTCGTTCGCTCCTAGTGTTCCGCGCCGCCGTTCCGACGACGCTGGGGATGTCGTGCCGTCAGTGTATGCGTATGCACAACGCCGATGCAAGGGCCGCGCGACCGCGGCGGCCGGAGCCACTCAGCGCGACGCGGCGGCGGCGAGCGTGCGGCGCTCGACGAAGGAGGTCTCGTACTCGACGTGGGCGAGCGGAGCGTCGGGCTCCTCGATGCGCCGCGCCATCAGGCGCGCGGCCTCCCGGGCCATGCCCGACAGGTCGTAGGCGATCGTGGTGAGCTCGATGATCGGCCAGGCGGCCGGCGGGAGGTCGTCGAATCCGACGACGGACACATCGCGGGGGACGTCGAATCCGGCGCGCCGGGCCGCGTTCAGGGCGCCGTACGCCACGACGTCGTTTCCGCAGAAGATCAGCGTCGGCGGCGCGGGCATCGCCAGCAGCTCGGTGGTCGCCGCGTCGCCTGACGCCGTGTCGTAGGGTCCGCGCCGCACGGTGTCGGGTTCGAGCACGAGACCGTGCTCGGCGAGCGCCGCGCGCAGCGCGAGCTCGCGCGACTGCGCCGTGCTGGTGTTGCTGGGGCCGAGGACGGCACCGATACGCCGGTGTCCGAGCTCGACGGCGCGCGTCACGGCCTCGCTCAGACCGCGCGAGGGCGCGACCACCGTGGCGTCGGCGTCGACGTACGCCGCCGTGCGGTTGAAGTAGACGAACGGCAGGCTGCGGTCGCGCAGACGCAGGGGCGCGACGGAGTCCACCGTCGTGGTGGCCAGGATCACGCCGTCCAGACCGTTCGCGATCAGTCGCTCGGCCACCGTCTCGTTGTCGGCGGTCTCGGTGTGGAGCATCAGCTGGTAGCCGATGCCCTCGAGCTCGTCATGGACCGGCGCGATGATGTTCGAGTAGAACTGGTTCTTCAGATCCGTCACGAGCAGACCGATGCGGCGGGTGCGTCCCGACGACAGCGCGCGACCCGCCTCGCTGGGCACGTAGCCCAGCAGCACGGCCGCGTCGCGCACGCGCTTCTTGGTGTCCTCCGACACGCGCGGGTCATCCCGCAGCGCGCGGGACACCGTGGGCTGCGATACCCCCGCGAGCCGGGCGACGTCTCTGCTGGTGACAGCCATCGCACCCCCTCGGCCCACTCCGTCAGGCGAAGTCTAGCGGACGGGTTGCTCTGGCATGCATACGAAGTCATAATGTCTACATACGTATGTACGAAAGGGAGCACTGATGCCTCGATTCCTCAAGAGCGCGCCGACGAAGTCGTTCACCGACACGACCCAGGCGGACGTCGCCACCCGGGTCGGCGCGATCATCTCGGACATCCGGTCGAACGGCGACGACGCCGTGCGCCGCTACGCCGAGGAGTTCGACCGCTGGACCGAGCCGTTCCGGCTCGACGACGCGCGGGTCGCGGAGATCATGGCGACGCTCGACCAGCAGGTGATCGACGACATCGTCTTCGTGCAGGAGCAGGTCCGCCGGTTCGCGCAGGCTCAGCGCGACTCGCTGGTCGACATCGAGGTCGAGACCCTCCCCGGCGTCCACCTCGGACAGAAGCACGTTCCCGTCCAGGCCGCCGGCGCGTACATCCCGGGCGGGAAGTACCCCTTGACGGCCTCCGCGCACATGACGATCATCACCGCCAAGGTGGCCGGCGTCCCCCGTGTCGTGGCGTGCACGCCGCCCATCCGCGGCGAGATCCCCGCCGCGACCGTGGCGGCGATGAAGCTCGCCGGCGCGGACGAGATCTACATCCTCGGCGGCGTGCAGGCCGTGACCGCCATGGCCGTCGGCACCGAGACCATCGCGCCGGTGAACATGATCGCCGGTCCCGGGAACGCGTACGTGGCGGAGGCGAAGCGCCAGCTCTTCGGCGAGGTCGGCATCGACCTGTTCGCCGGACCGACCGAGATCCTCATCGTGGCCGACGACGACGCCGACCCGTTCCTCACGGCCGTCGACCTGCTGTCCCAGGCGGAGCACGGGCCGGAGTCGCCCGCGGTGCTGATCACCACCTCGGAGGCGCTGGGCCGCCGGGTGATGGAGCACATCGAGCAGCTGCTGCCCGGCATGCCCACCCGCGACTACGCCGGACCGGCCTGGCGCGACTGGGGTCAGGTGATCGTGGTGGACGACCTGGACGAGGCCTACGCGCTCGCCGACGACTTCGCCTTCGAGCACGTGCAGATCTTCACCGCCGAGCCGCGCGCCGCGCTGGAGAAGATGCACGACTACGGCGCGCTCTTCCTCGGCGAGAACACCTGCGTCTCCTACGGCGACAAGGTCATCGGCACCAACCACGTTCTCCCGACGCTGGGCGCCGCCCGCTACACGGGCGGCCTCTGGGTCGGGAAGTACCTCCGCACCGTCACCTACCAGGAGATCACCGACACCGCCTCGTCCGCGACGCTCGGCGAGGTCTGCGGTCGGGCCGCCCGCGTGGAGCTGTTCGAGGGGCACGCCCGCTCCGGCGACGTGCGGTCCTGGCGGCACGGCGGGACGCAGCACGACTGGATCGCGCAGACCGAGGGCGCCGGCGCCGGGACCCCGGCCCGGTGAGCGACCTCGGCGGTCGCGTCGCCCTCGTGACCGGGGGCGGCAGCGGGCTGGGCGCGGCCATCGCGACCGCCCTCCACGCCGCCGGCGCGGACGTCGTGGTGGTCGGGCGAGACGCGTCGAAGCTCGCCGGGATCGTCGAGCGTCTCGGCGATCGGGCGCGAGCTGCCGCGTGCGACGTCTCCGATCCGTCGTCCGTCGACCGGCTCCGCGAGGAGCTCGAGGGCACCCCCGTATCGATCCTGGTGAACAACGCCGGGATCGCAGGACCGGTCGCCGCGCTCACCGACATCTCGGTCGAGGAGTGGGACGAGGTCTTCGACGTCAACGTCCGGGGCACGTTCCTCATGTGCCGCGCCTTCCTCCCCGGGATGACCGCGCGGGGTTCCGGCGACGTCATCAACATCGCGTCCGTGTCGGGCAAGCGCCCGCTCGCCCACCGCACGCCCTACACCGCCTCCAAGATGGCGGTGATCGGACTGACCTCGACGCTCGCGTTCGAGGTCGGGCCGGCGGGGGTCAGCGTGAACACCCTCTCCCCCGGTCCCGTGGCCGGCCCGAGGATGGAGCGCAACTTCCGGCTGGAGGCGGAGCGTTCGGGCGGCTCGGTGGCCGACGCCGAGGAGGCGTTCGTCTCGCGATCGGCTCTCCGGCGGATGGTGACCGAGGAGGAAGTCGGCGCGGCCGTCGTCGCGATGCTCGCGATGCCCGGCATGTGCGGGGCGGACGTCGACCTGTCGGCCGGGATGATCGCGTGATGCGCCCGTCGCTGCGGTCCCGCGCTCACGCCGGAGAGCGGCTGGTGGGCGTCCTGCTGCGGATGCCGGCGGAGGAGCTCGTCGAGATGGCCGCTGTCGCCGGCTTCGACTTCATCCTGGTCGACTGCGAGCACGGCCCCGCCGACCTGATCCCGCTGCGCCAGCACATCGCCGTGGCGTCCCTCCACCAGGTGCCGGTGATCGTGCGGATCGGCGAGGGCGACACCGGCATGATCCTCCGGGCGCTCGACCAGGGGGCGGAGGGCATCCTCGCCCCGCACCTGGACGATGCGGCGCAGGCCGCAGCCCTCGTCTCGGCGGCACACTATCCGCCCGTCGGCACCCGCGGGTTCGCGACCTACAGCCGGGCCGGACGCTTCGGCCAGGTGCCGGCGTCCGAGCACCGCGATCGCTTCCTCGCCGACACCCTCGTGCTGGGCATGATCGAATCGCCCACCGGCGCGGCGGCCACCGCGGAGATCATCGGCACCCCCGGTCTCGACGGCATCATGATCGGTCCCGCCGACCTGGCCGCGTCCTCGGGACCCGACGATCCGTCGCCCGCCGACTCCACCGCCAGGGTCAACACGGCGCTGGCGGACGCCGGGCGGCTGCGCATGGACATCGTCGGCACCTCCGCTGCGGCGCGTGCGGCTTTCGACGACGGCGCCGGCCTCGTCGTCTACAACCTCGCGCACTCGCTGATGGAGCACTTCCGCATGCTGCGCGACGCGCGGGACTGAGCGCGAAGCGCGGGACTGAGCGCGAAGCGCGGGACTGAGCGCGAAGCGCGGGACTGAGCGCGAAGCGCGGGACTGAGCGCGAAGCGCGGGACTGAGCGCGAAGCGCGGGACTGAGCGCGACCCGCGGGACTGAGCGCCCCCGCGGGGTGGGCGCGACCCGCGGGGTGGGCGCGACCCGCGGGGTGAGCCCGGCGTTCGGCGAACCGGAACACCCGCGCGTCGCGCGACCGACTCAGCCCAGCCGGGTGCGGAACGCGCGCACGAGCGCCCCGATCTGGTCGGGCCGCTCGAGCGGGAGGAGGTGGCCGGCGTCCACGGCCACGACGCGGGCTCCGGGAAGCGCGGCGGCGATCTCGGTGTGGAACGTCGGCGGGCAGATGGCGTCCGCCGTCCCGGAGATCACCAGCGCCGGCACCCTCACCTCCGGAAGCCGCGCGAGGAGGTCGTGACGGGTGGACTGCAGGAGGAGCTGTGCGCGCAGCATCCGCTCGCCCGTCTCCTCCCCCATCGCGACGACTCTCGTGACGAGGTCAGGGCGGGCGAGGCCTTCAGCCGACAGCAGCGCCGGCAGGATCGACCTCTGGAGCTCCGCCGCCGTCGCGCCGTCGTCGAGCTGCCGCGTCCACTCCCGCCATCCCGCCTGCTGGGCATCCGTCGGCGCCTTGGCGTTGGTGGAGGCGAAGCACAGCCCGGCGACGCGGTCGGGAGCGCGAACGGCGAGCTCCATGGCGACGATGGCCCCGAGGGACAGCCCGCCCAGCACGAAGCGCTCGGGAAGGGTGTCGGCGAGCTGCTCGACCTGCTCGTCGATCGTCGGCCGGTCGAGCACCGGCGTGAGGGCGTCGTCGACCCCGCACCCGGTCCACAGCTCGGCGGTGCAGTTCATCCCCGCCAGCAGGACGAGCGGGAGCCCTCCCACGTCAGCCCTTGACGGCGCCGTCGCTCAGGCCCGCCACGAGGTACTTCTGGGCGATGAAGGCGATGAGGATCACGGGGATCGTCAGGAGCATGGATGCCGCGCCGGCCTGCTGCAGCATGGGCAGCGTCTGTCCGAGCTGCGTGGCGATGAAGACCGGCACGGTCTTGGACGACGTGTCGGTGAGCACGAGGGCGGTCAGGTACTCCTGGAACGCGAACAGGAACACGAAGATGCCGGCGGTGAGGATGCCCGGGCCCATGAGCGGGATCATGACGCGCCGCAGCATCCCGATGCGGGTGCAGCCGTCGATCATCGCCGCCTCGTCCAGCTCGCGCGGGATCTCGGCGAAGAAGTTGCGCAGCAGCCAGATGGTGAACGGCTGATTGATCGCGACGAGGGCGATCGCGAGCGCGAAGGTGGTGTCGTAGATGCCCAGCGCACGGCTGATGTCGTACATCGGGAGCACGACGGCGAAGCGCGGAAGGGCGCGGAAGACCAGCGCCAGCACCAGCAGCAGGGCCGAGATGTAGCTCGGGAACCGGGAGAGGGCGTAGGCCGCCGGGATGCCGATCACCAGGGCGATCACGGTGGAGATCACCGCGACGGCCAGCGTGTTGACGAGGTAGTCGGCGAAGTAGGTGGTCTGCCACAGGTCGACGAACGCCTTGAAGGTGGGCTCGTAGCCGAACAGCACCGGCGGGTTCGCGAAGGCGACGTCGGTGGGCTTGGTCACCGACAGCGTCATCCAGATGAACGGGCTGAGCATGAGCACGCACAGCAGCCCGAGGAGGGTGCCGGTGAGGAGGCGCACACGGCGTCCGGCCCGCGGGCGGCGGTTCTTCCCCTTGAGGTCGCCGGTGGTGATGGCCCGCGTCGACAGGGTCTCGGTGGTGAGGGTCATCGCGCGGCCTTCGCTTCCTTGAAGATCCCTCGGATGAAGGGGATGAGCATGACGAGGATGAGCAGGATGGTCAGGACGTTGATCGCGCTGCCGAGGCCGAGCTCGTTCGCCCCGTTGGCGAAGGCGACCGAGTAGACGTAGAGCATGATCGACTCGTTGCCGATCGTCTCGGCCTGCGGCGACAGCGGGATGAGCACGTCGAAGAGGCGCAGCACGTCCATGATCGAGATGAGCGTGACGAAGCCGAGCACTCCGCGGATGGTCGGGATGATCACGCTGAGGTGGGTCTGGAAGGCGTTGGCGCCGTCGATGCGGGCGGCTTCGCGCAGCTCGACCGGCACGCCCTGCAGCCCCGCGAGGATGATGAGCATCGCGAACGGGAGCATCTGCCAGACCGTGTTCGCGATGACGAGGATGGCGTTGGGCACCTGATCGGTGAACCACAGCACCTGCGTTCCGCCGAGAAGACCGATGAACCGGTTCACGACGCCGCCGAAGTTGTCATCGAACAGCCAGGAGAACGCCACGGCCCCGACGAGGTTCGGCAGCACGTACGACACGAGCATGATGCCGAGCACCAGGGGTCGCGTGAGCCGAAGGGTGTTGACCGCGGTGGCGATCAGGTACCCGAAGACGATGAGGATGGCCGTGGTCACCACCGTGACGGCCACCGTGAAGATCACCGCCCGGTGGAACCGGGGGTCGGTGAGGGCGTCGGCGAAGTTCCCCAGCCCGACGAAGGTGCCGGGCGTGCCGTACCGCACGTTCTCGAAGCTCCACTGCACGGTGCGCGCCAGGGGAAGGATGAGCAGGGCGCTCATGATCAGCAGGCTGGGGGAAAACAGCAGCCAGAATTCGCGGGCCTTCATCGGAGCGACTCCCTTCGATCGACGACCGCGGCCTGTGCCGGACGGCACAGGCCGCGGTCGTTCCGTTCACCGGTGGGTGGGTGGGGTGGGCGTCAGCCCGCGACCTTCTCGGCGGCGGCCTGCATCTGCGCCAGACCGTCGTCGACCGTGAGGTTGCCCGCCAGGACCTGCGCCAGGATCGGCGTGATCTCGTTGCTGACGGGAGCGAGCACCGGCGACACGACCGGGGGCATGGTGCCCGCGATCGAGTCGTTGGCCGCCTGTCCGTAGGGCGAGTTGTCGGGGGTCATCATGCCCTCGCGGGCCGGGTAGGCGGCCGGCACGGATGCCTTCGATGCGTCCTCGCTGACCGCCGAGGCCATCATCACGAAGAGCATGTCGGGATCGAGCTTCGTGTTGAAGGGGATCGACCACCCGTCGATGGAGAGACGGTTGTACAGGTACTGCGCGTCGGACGACACCTTCGGCGGTGCCGCGAAGGCGAACGAGTCCGAGAGCTTGCTGTTCGCGGCATCCGTCAGGTCGCTCATGCGGCCGGAGAACATGATCGACATCGCCGCGGTGTTGTTGTACATCTGCTGCTGCACTTTGGGCTGGTCGAACGTCGTCACCTGCGGATCCATGTAGGGCTGCAGGCTCTGCATGGCCTCGAGGGCCTGCTTGCCCTCGGGGGTGTCGAGCGTGACCTCGCCGTCGGACGTGGTGAAGTCGGCGCCGAGGGAGTTCATGACCGCCTGGAAGCTGGTGGCGACGTCGGATGTGGCGAGCCACGGGAGGGCGATGGGGTACTCCATCTTGCCCGCGGCCTTGATGGCCTCGGCGGCGGTGATCATGTCGCCGAACGTCTTCGGCACCTCCAGCCCCAGCTCGTCGAAGATGTCGGACCGGTAGGCCATGATGAACATCTGCGCCTGCATCGGCAGGGCGTAGAGCTTGCCGTCGTACGACATGCCCGTGCGCATCGACTCGCTGATGCTGTCGAGCTCGTAGTCCGCCGCGTACTTGGCGAACAGATCGTCCAGCGGCATCAGCTTCTCGTCGTTCGCGAGGCTGGGGATGACGTAGCCGTACGTCTCGACGATGTCGTAGCTGCCGGTGTCGCCGGCCAGCGTCGCGGTCGTCTTGGTGACCTGACCGCCGAAGTCGATCGGGTCGTGCTTGACGGTGACGTCGTCCTTCGAGCAGCTCGACACCATGGTGTCGGTGAAGGGATCGATCGCGGAGGAGTTGTAGGCGAGCACGTTGACGGTGGTCGCGGATTCGGGTGCGGTGTAGTCGCAGGTGACGGAGGTGGCATTCTCATTGCCGGTGCGGCTGCCGGCGCCGCAAGCGGTGAGAGCGAATGCACCCACGGCCGCCATGGCCACGAGGGAGATGACGCGCTTCTTGGTAGATGACATGGCCACAGAGTATACGTATGCATTCGGGTAAGGGAAGCCTAAATCCGGGCGAGGTTATCGTTACATCCCCGCAACATGAATACGTATAGGGTTGACGCGTCAGGCGGTGCGTCCTCCGCCGTCGAGCCGGATGCTGCGGCCCCTCCACCCCGGAATGACGCGGCCGCCCGGCCCCGCCGGGTAGCGTGGAGGCATGCGCTTCGCCCATGTGTTCCTCGACGGAGCGGACGATCCTCGCCTCGTCACCATCATCGACGAGGACGCCGTCGTCGTCGAGGATCTTTTCGACGGCGCCCCGCGATTCCTCGAGGAGCTGATCGCGGGCGGTGACGATCTGCTCGCGCGCGTGCGCGACGCCGCGGCCGGCGCCGGCCCGCGGCATCCGGTCTCCGGTCTTCGCTTCGCCTCGGCGGTGCTCGCTCCACCGGTGGTGCTCGCGATCGGCCTGAACTACGCCGCGCACTCCAGCGAGCTCGGACTCAAGACCGACACCGCGCCCACGGTCTTCACCCTGTGGCCCAACTCGCTGACGGCCCACGAGGCCACGACCTCGTGGCCGCGCTCGCTCAGCGAGTCGGTGGACTACGAGGCGGAGCTCGGCGTCATCATCGGCCGGCCGGCGCACGACGTCTCGGCCGCCGACGCTCTGTCGCACGTCTGGGGCTACACCGTGGTCAACGACATCACGGCCCGCGACATCCAGTTCTCCGAGGCGCAGTGGTCGCGCTGCAAGTCGTTCGACGGCTTCACGCCCACGGGACCCTTCGTCGTCACGGCCGACGAGATCCCGGACCCGCAGGACCTCCACATCTGGGCCATCGTCGACGGGCGCACCGTGCAGGACGCGTCGACCGACCAGATGGTGCGCAGCGTCGCCACGCTCGTCGCGCACCTGTCGCAGTCGGCGACCCTGCTGCCCGGCACCCTGATCTCCACGGGCAGCCCCGGCGGCGCCGGCTACTCGCGCGATCCGCAGATCTTCCTCCGCGACCGCTCGACGGTGACCGTGGGCGTCGACGGCATCGGGTCGCTCACCACGCACTGCCGCATCCTCGACTGACGCGCGGGCGAGACGCGCGACACGGGACGCGAGAAGGCCCCGCCGCGCATGCGCGGCGGGGCCTTCTTGTGCGATCAGCGCGAGAGCGTCGAGCAGTCGATCTCCACGCCCTGGACGGTGACCGTCCCGGTGTAGCCGGCGGCCTCGCAGGCCTGCAGCGCGTCATTGGCGATGCCGGTGGCGGCGCCGATCGCTCCGATGACGAGGACGGCGACGATGATGCCCACGACCGTCAGGATCGCGCCGATGATGATGGCCGCGACGGCCGGACCGTTCTTGCGGCCGACCTTGCGGCTCTGCACGAGCGCGACGATGCCGAGGATCAGGCCGATCACGTTGAAGAAGATCGCCACGACGACCGCGACGATGCCGAGGGTCTTGCCCGGGTACGTCGTCGAGGTGCTGCCGTAATCGCCCGACCCGACCGGCGGGGCGGAGTTGTAGGGCGCCGGCTGGCCGGCGGCGGGCGGCGGCGAGTAGGCGGGGGGCTGTGAGTTGGCGGGTCCGTTGGGGTCAGTCATCGTGGCTCCTCGTGAGACGTCGGTTGTACAGGGACGTGTCACAAGGTAGCGGTGTCTGAGCGTTCGCCGACAGTGCACCGCCGTCGACGGCGCGTGTGGTATCGCCGGTCAGTCCTTCTCGGCCACCACGAGATCTTCCGCCGCCTGCACGATCGGGATCGCCGCGGTGATGGTCTCGAGCCCCGACAGGCGGGCCGGCGACAGCTGCTTCTGCACCTCTTCGCGCGACATGAGCCCCGCCTCGACGACGAGGTCGGCGACGTTGCGGTTCGTCAGCAGCGCCGTCTTGGCCAGGGCCGCCGACGCGGCGTAGCCGATGAACGGGGTGAGCGCCGTGACGACGCCCACCGAAGAGCCGACCATCGCGCCCAGGCGCTCGCGGTTGGCGGTGATGCCCTCGACGCAGTTGACGCGCAGGGTCCACATGGCCTGCCGCATCCACGTGATCGACTGGAAGATCGAGTGCGCGATGACCGGCTCGAAGGCGTTCAGCTGCAGCTGTCCGCCCTCCACGGCCATCGTCACGGTCATGTCGGCGCCGACGACGGCGAAGGCGACCTGGTTGACGACCTCGGGGATCACCGGGTTGACCTTGCCGGGCATGATGCTCGATCCCGCCTGGCGCGCCGGCAGGTTGATCTCGCCGAGGCCGGCCTGCGGACCGCTGGAGAGCAGGCGCAGGTCGTTGCAGATCTTCGAGAGCTTGACCGCGTTGCGCTTGAGCGAGGCGGAGAACGACATGAAGGCGCCGGTGTCGCTCGTGGACTCGACGAGGTCGACCGCGGTCTCCAGGTCGAGCTCGGTGATACGGCGCAGCTGGTGCAGCACGGCAGAGGAGTAGCCCGAGTGGGCGGTGATGCCGGTGCCGATGGCCGTGGCGCCCATGTTGATCTCGTAGAGCAGGTACGCGTTCTCCTTGAGCCGGTTGTGGTCCTCCCCCAGCGTCGTGGCGAAGCCGTGGAACTCCTGGCCGAGCGTCATCGGCACCGCGTCCTGCAGCTGCGTGCGACCGACCTTGAGCACGTCGTGGAACTCGACGGCCTTGGCGAGGAACGCCTGGCGCAGCAGGCTCAGCTCGTCGAGCAGGCTCTGGAGCGTCAGCGCGAGGCCGATCTTGATGGCCGTCGGATATACGTCGTTCGTGGACTGGCTGCGGTTCGTGTGGTCGATCGGCGACAGGAAGGCGTAGTCGCCCTTCTCCCGACCGGCGAGCTCGAGCGCGATGTTGGTGATGACCTCGTTCGCGTTCATGTTGGTGGAGGTTCCGGCCCCGCCCTGGATGACGCCGACGACGAACTGCTCGTGGTACTGGCCGTCGATGACCAGCTGGGCCGCGCGGTCGATGAGGTCGGCCTTCTCCGCGTCCAGGTCGCCGATCTCGGCATTCGCGCGGGCGGACGCCTGCTTGACCATCGCCAGCGCGACCACCAGGTCGGGGTAGACGGAGATCGGTCGCTTCGCGATCGGGAAGTTCTCCAGCGCCCGGGCCGTGTGGATGCCCCAGTAGGCGTCCTCCGGGATCTCGAGCGAGCCGAGCGAGTCGGTCTCGGTGCGGGTGCGCGTCATTGCGTCCAGTGCCATGTGAAGAGTCCTTGTGGGTCACGAAGCGAGAGGGGGGATCCTCCGAGCGTACTCGGCGACCTTCGGGCCCCACGTGTACGCCGCGTACAGGTGTCGCGGACCGCGTATCCGCCGTGTCGAGAGGACCGGTGGACGCTGCGGCTCAGCGTCGCTTGCGCGAGAACTGCTCGAGACGCTCTTCCGGGCTCAGCGCGGCCATGCGCTCGACCCACTCCTCCGAGAAGAAGTCGCCGGTGGGCGCGTCGAGGACGGGCACCACCGCGTGGGTGATCGTCTCGTCGTAGACGTGCACGAGGTGGAAGGACTGCCCGGCGTCCATGCCGTTCACCTCAGCGGGCGGCCGCTGCAGGTTCATCGTGTAGCAGGTGGCCGCCGAGACGTTCACGGGGATGCCAGCGAAGGTGCCGCTGGTGGAGTAGTGCAGATGACCGGCCAGGATGCCGCGCACGTCCGTGCCGGCGAGCACGTCGGCCAGCAGCGGCTGGTCGCGCAGCTCGAGGATGTCGAAGAGCGGGATGTGGCTGGGCAGCGGGGGGTGGTGGAGGGCGAGGAGCGTTCCCAGCGGCGCGGGCGTCGCCAGCTCCGCCGCGAGCCACTCACGCTGCGCGGCATCCACTTCTCCGTGGTGCCAGCCGGGCACGCTGCTGTCCAGCGCGATGAGGCGGAGCCCGCCGAGGTCCCAGACGCCGGTGACCGGCTCTTCGCTCGCCTCCCCGTCGAGCAGCTCGCGCCGCATCGCGGGTCGCTCGTCGTGGTTGCCGGCGACCCAGATCAGGGGGGCGGCGAGCTCGGCGGCGACCGGCTCGACCAGCGCCCGGAGCGCCCGATAGGCCTCCGGCTCGCCGACGTCCGTCAGGTCGCCGGTGAAGACGAGTGCGTCGGGCGCGATTCCGAGACGGGTGATCGCGTCCAGCGTCCGGGTCAGGTGGCCCGCCGTGTCGTAGACCCCGCCGAGAAGGCGGTCGCCGCCGAGCAGGTGGGTGTCGCTGAGGTGCACGATGGTGCGCCGGGCGGGCGGGTGCTGACCGAGGGAGAAGGATGCCGCGACCATGCCGTCAGCCTAGGGCGAGGCCCCGACGCCCTGGCGCCGGCGCGGTGGTTCGCCAGCCGCCGGTTCGCGGAGTCAGCCCAGGACGATGAGCAGCAGTCCCGCCAGCACCGCCGCCGCGCACAGCGCGAAACTGGCGTACGCGCCGAACTGCGCGACCCGCTTCTGCCCCTCGGACAGCGGATTCTTGCGGGCCGCCTTCTCGGCGCGGTGCGCGGCACGCTGCGCGTGCTTGGGCGAGATGACCGAGATCGCGTCGGTGAACTCGGCCGGGGCCACCACCGGCACGCGGCCGGCGCGCACCAGCAGACGGAGTCCGAGCGCGTAGAACCCGACGACGAGCACCGCGCCGGCGAGCGCGGCGCCGAAGACCTGCAGGAAGGCGAGCCAGTTGATGTCGACGCTCATCGGCCGCTCCCGTCTTCGGAGTCGGCGCCCGCCCTGCTCTTCTCCGCGGCGCGCTGCTGCGCGCGACGGCGGCGCGTGGGCGGCGGGTGCCGCGTCACCTTGACGGCGCGACCGGACTCGGCGACCTCGCTCATCGCGTTGCCCGCGTCGACGCGGTTGCGGCGGGAGCGCCAGAACAGGAACAGGATGATGGCGACCGCCAGGACGGCGTCGACGACGATGCCCGCCTCGCCCCACCAGACGACGAACAGCGCGGCGACTGCGCCGACCGCTGCCGACGCGGGGAGGGTGAGGAGCCAGCCGACGGCGATGCGCCCGACGGTGCCCCAGCGCACAATGGATCCGCGCCGGCCGAGGCCCGATCCGATCACGGAGCCGGAGGCCACCTGCGTGGTCGACAGCGCGAAGCCGAGGGCGCTGGAGGCGAGGATCGTGGCCGCGGTCGAGGTCTCCGCCGAGAAGCCCTGCGCCGGCTTCACGTCCGTGAGTCCCTTGCCGAGGGTGCGGATGATGCGCCAGCCGCCCATGTAGGTGCCGAGGGCGATCGTGAGGGCGCAGGCGAGGATGACCCACAGCTGCGGGTCGGCGTGATCCGAGCTCTGCCAGCCGACGGTGATCAGCGCCAGGGTGATGACGCCCATCGTCTTCTGGGCGTCGTTGGTGCCGTGGGCGAGGGCGACGAGCGAGGACGTGAAGATCTGACCCCACCGGAAGCCGTCGCGTCCATCGGGCTTCGAGTCGCTCCTGCGGGTGATGGCGTAGGCCATCCGCGTGACGAGGAAGGCGATGACGCCCGCCGTGAAGGGCGCGATGAGCGCGGGCAGGATCACCTTGCTCAGCACGGTTCCGAAGTTGATCGCCGCGAAGCCGACGCCGACGATCGTGGCGCCGATGAGGCCGCCGAACAGAGCGTGGGAGGAGCTCGACGGCAGCCCGAGCAGCCAGGTGAGCATGTTCCACGTCACGGCGCCGATGAGGCCGGCGAAGATGAGCGCCGGGAAGATCGAGGCCGATATCTCGTCTTCCCGGATGATGCCGTGCGAGATGGTGCGCGACACCTCCGTCGACAGGAATGCGCCGACGAGGTTGAGCACAGCCGCCAGCAGCACCGCGACTTTGGGCTTCAGAGCTCCCGTCGCGATGGGGGTGGCCATCGCGTTGGCGGTGTCGTGGAACCCGTTCGTGAAGTCGAAGAACAGTGCCAGGGCGATGACCAGGACGATGATCAGTGCGGCGGTGTCCACCGTGGGCCTTCCAGGGGGAGGGAGCAGGAGGGGCGCCGAGCACATCGGCACGGTGAACGAAGAGTTCACCTGGACTTCGCGGCGCGTTCACCGGCCATCGAATCCTCGCACATCACGGTGCGATTCACCGAGGCGGCCGCCGTCGCCGACACGACGGAGGACGACCGCCGTCGATCCCGCACGCGACACTCAGCGCGCAACGCAATCCGATCCCCCGCCCGGGGCGAATATGCAGGACACGCACCCACAGCAGGTGTGCCCGCAGTACAGCAGAAGGGCGGACTCATGTCCCGCAGCAGATCGGCACGGTTCGTCGCCTGGGCGGCCGTCTCCGGAGTGGTCTCAGCGGGAGGGTTCCTCGCCGTCGCCGAGGCGGTGGCGCTCGTCGTCGACCGCTCGGCGAGCCCGATCCTGGCCGTCGGCTCGTTCGTCATCGACATCGTCCCGCGGCCCCTCAAGGAGTTCGCGATCACGACGTTCGGCGACTTCGACAAGCCCGCGCTGCTCATCGGCCTGGGCATCGCGGTCATCGTCGCCGCCGCCGTGGCCGGCATCCTGCAGTACCTGCGGCCGCCGCTGGGCGTGATCGCCATGGTCATCGCCGGTGTCCTGTCCACCGCCGCCATCGTCACCCGCACCGGCGCGACCTTCCTGTCGGCCATCCCGCCGGTCGTCGGCACCATCGCCGGGGCGTTCCTCATCCTCCTGCTCGTGCGCCGCCTGAAGGCGTGGCGCGACTCCGCGACGGACGGGCCGGCGGATGCCGCGGCATCCGGTTCCCCTGTCATCGAGGCGGGCGCGGGCTCGCCGAAGGCCGCAGCTCCCTCGCGCCGCGGATTCCTCGTGATGACCGGCATCTCGGCCGTCGCGGCCCTGGCCGTCGGCGCCGGCGCCCGTGTCGTCTCCGCCGCCACCTCGTCGGTCGAGAAGCTGCGCGAGGCGCTGAACATCCCCTCACCGCGCACGACCGTGACGATCCCGGCGGGCGCCGAGCTCGACATCCCGGGGATCTCGTCGCTCATCACGCCGAACGCCGACTTCTACCGCGTCGACACGGCGCTGACGGTGCCGTCGATCGATCCGTCCACCTGGAAGCTCACCATCGAGGGCATGGTCGACCGCACGGTCGAGCTGAGCTTCGACGACCTCGTCGGCATGGGCCTGGACGAGTACGCCATCACCCTCACCTGCGTCTCGAACGAGGTCGGCGGCGGTCTCGTCGGCAACGCGACCTGGTGGGGCGTGCCGGTGCGCGACGTGCTGAAGATGGCGGGCGTGCAGTCCGGCGCCGACATGGTGCTCTCCGAGAGCGTCGACGGCTACACCGCGAGCACGCCGCTGAACGCACTGACCGACGACAACCGCGACGCCATCCTGGCGGTGGCGATGAACGGCGAGGCTCTGCCCCTCGAGCACGGCTTCCCCGTGCGCATGGTCGTCCCCGGGCTCTACGGGTACGTGTCGGCCACGAAGTGGCTCACCTCGCTGAAAGTCACGACCTTCGCGCAGGACGAGGCGTACTGGACTCCCCGCGGCTACAGCGCCGAGGCTCCCATCAAGCTCTCCTCGCGCATCGACACCCCGCGCGTCGACGCCCCGGTGGACGCGGGTGCGACGAAGATCGCCGGCATGGCGTGGGCCCAGACCGTGGGCATCGAGAAGGTGGAGGTCTCGATCGACAACGGCGACTGGGTGCCCGCGACGCTCTCGACGCCGATCAACAGCGACACCTGGGTGCAGTGGTACCTCGACTGGGATGCCACCCCCGGAACGCACTACCTCGCCGTGCGGGCCACCGACGCCGCCGGCAACCTGCAGATCCAGGAGCGCGCGCCGATCGCGCCCAACGGCTCGTCCGGCTGGCAGAAGAACCTGGTGACGGTGCGCTGACACGCTCGGTCCGAGGGCGCCCCGAGCGGGGCGCCCTCGGCTAGCGTGTTGTGGTGACCGACACCACCTCTGCCCCCGTCGCCCGCCGCGTCCCGACCGTCCGCACGCACCACGGCGATGCGGTCGAGGACTCCTACGAGTGGCTGCGCGACAAGGACGACGCCGGCGTCATCGCGCACCTCGAGGCGGAGAACGCCTACACGCAGGAGCGCACGGCGCACCTGGCCGGACTGCGCGAGAGCATCTTCGCCGAGATCAAGGGCCGCACGCTCGAGACCGACCTGTCCGTCCCGTCGCGCCGCGGCGACTGGTGGTACTACGGCCGCACCGTCGAGGGCCAGCAGTACGGCATCCAGTGCCGCGCGCCGATCTCGTCGCCCGACGACTGGACCCCGCCGGAGCTGTCGCCGGAGGTGGCGGTGCCGGGCGAGCAGGTGCTGTTCGACGGCAACGCCGAGGCGGAGGGCCTGGAGTTCTTCTCGCTCGGCGCGTTCGACGTGACCGACGACGGCCGCCTCATGCTGTGGGGCGTCGACGCCACGGGCGACGAGCGCTACACCGTGCGCGTGCGGAGCCTCGAGACCGGTGAGACGTTCGCCGACGAGCTGACCGGCATCGCCGCCGGCGCGCAGTTCAGCCCCGACGGCCGGTCCATCGTCTACTCCACGGTGGACGACAAGTGGCGCCCCGACACCGTCTGGGCGCACGCGGTGGGGACGGATGCCGCAGCCGACGTGACGCTGTTCCACGAGCCCGACGAGCGCTTCTGGCTCGGCGCGGGCTTCACGCGGAGCGACAAGTACCTCGTCATCGGGATGGGATCGTCCATCACGTCCGAGGACTGGCTGGTGCCGGCATCCGATCTCACCGCCGCCCCCACCGTCGTCTGGCCGCGCCGCGAGGGCGTCGAGTACTCCGTCGACCACGCGGTCCTGGACGGCGAGGACGTCCTGCTCATCCTGCACAACGAGGACGCTCTCGACTTCGAGCTGGTGCGGGTCGCGGCATCCGATCCCACGGGCGAGCGCACCGTGCTGCTCCCCCACACCCCCGGCACGCGACTGATCGACGTGGACTGCTTCCGCGACTTCGCCACCATCGAGTACCGCCGCGACGGCCTCGCCCGCGTCGGTCTGCTCGACTACGCCACCGGCGCCGTCGACGAGCTCGACTTCGACGAGCCGCTCTTCGCGGCCGGCTTCGGCGGCAACCGGGAGTGGGCGCCGCCCCTGCTGCGCCTCGGCTACGACTCCTTCGTGACGCCCTCGACCGTCTACGACTACGACCCGGCCGCTCGCGAGCTCATCCTGCGCAAGCGCCAGCCCGTGCTGGGCGACTACGACGCCGCCGCCTACGCGCAGGCGCGCGTCTGGGCGCCGGCCGCAGACGGCACCCAGGTGCCCGTCTCGCTCGTGTGGAAGCGCTCGTTCGGCCAGGCCGGCGCGGAGCCGCGTCCGCTGCACCTCTACGGCTACGGCTCGTACGAGCACTCGATCGACCCGCGCTTCTCGATCGCCCGCCTGTCGGAGCTCGACCGCGGCGTCGTCTTCGCCGTCGCGCACGTCCGCGGCGGCGGCGAGATGGGCCGCCAGTGGTACGAGGACGGCAAGCTGCTGCACAAGCGCAACACCTTCACCGACTTCGTCGACAGCGCCCGTCACCTCGTCGACAGCGGCTACACCACGCCCGACCGGCTGGTGGCCGAAGGCGGATCGGCCGGAGGCCTGCTGATGGGCGCCGTGGCCAACCTCGCGCCGGAGCTCTTCGCCGGGATCGTCGCCGACGTGCCCTTCGTCGACGCGCTGACCTCGATCCTCGACGAGGACCTGCCGCTCACCGTGATCGAGTGGGACGAGTGGGGCGACCCGCTGCACAACGCCGACGTCTACGCGTACATGAAGTCGTACACGCCGTATGAGAACGTGCGCTCGGGTGTGACCTATCCGCGGATCCTCGCGGTCACGTCGCTCAACGACACGCGCGTCCTCTACGTCGAGCCCGCGAAGTGGGTGGCCCGCCTCCGCGAGGTCGGCGCCGACGTGCTGCTCAAGTGCGAGATGGTCGCCGGCCACGGCGGCGTCACGGGGCGCTACAACGCCTGGCGCGAGCGCGCGTTCGAGGTGGCCTGGCTGCTCGACGTGCTCGGCCTCGCGGAGGTGTGAACCGCAGCATCCCGTCCCCTTGTTGTGTGGCGGGGCTTGTTGTGTGGCGGGGTGCGGCGGGGTTGCCGGGGTGAGGCGGGGTGCGGGGGTGTCGGCCAGCGCTTGCATGTCCCACTTTCCGCACAACTCAGCGGCGTGTTGTGCGGAAAGTGGGACATGCGAGGGAGCGGGTGCTCCTCCCCAGGTGCGCGCTGCCGGAAGGACTTCGCCGGCATGGGGCCAGAGGCGCTCGGGCGCCGCCGCCGACGGCACGATGGTGGATGCCTCGTCCCCGACCACTCCCCACCGGCCTGGCGCAGTCCTTCTCGATCTCGGAGGCGGTCGCGCTCGGTCATTCCGTGGACGCGTTGCGGCGTGCTGAGCTGCGGCGGCCCTACCCCGGTGTGCGCACCTTCGAGTGGGCGCACGAGGAGGACCTCCGCGCCCGGTGCAGACAGTACCTCCCACGCATGAGGGACTGGCAGTTCTTCAGCCACGAGACGGCGCTGGCTCTGCACGGCGCCCCTGTTCCGACATGGCCGCGGAGGCCCGCCATCCATGTGTCGGCGCATCGGCCCGCCCGCGAGCCACGGGTTGTCGGAATCGTCGGACATCGGCTTCAGACGAGGGAGATGCGCGCCGTCACCGATGCCGACGGTCTCCGCATCGAACACCCCGTCCGGGCGTGGCGACAAACGGGCACCCTCTGGCGGCTAGACGATCTCGTCGCGGCCGCGGACTACCTCGTCTCGGGCGACCGCCCTCTCGCCTCCGTCGCGGAGCTGAGAGAAGAGGTCGCGATGATGGGGGACGCACGGCGCCGCATCCTTGACCGCGCACTTCGCGATGTCCGGGTGGGAGTGAGGTCGCCGCGCGAGACCAAGCTGCGGCTCGTCCTCGGGCGCGCCGGCCTTCCCGAACCCGAGATCAACTGGGCGCTGCGCGACGGCAGCGGTCGCTTCGTGGCGGAGCTCGACCTCGCGTATCCACGCTGGCGCGTCGCCCCGGAGTACGACGGCCGCGTGCACGCCGACGATCACCGCCAGTTCGAGAAGGACGGCGACCGCTGGGACCGCATCCGCGCCACGGGCTGGGACCATGTGCGCATCCTCAACCACCACATGCGCGGGGACGGCCGTGAGGCCGTGGACAGGGTCCGCTCCGCCCTTCGGCGAGCCGGGTGGTCGGAGGCTCGGTGAGCCTGAGATCAGGTGTGCCGGACGCTCGGTGAGCCCGAGATCCGATGTGCCCTACCGGTGTCCCACTTTCCGCAGACGCGCCCGGCGTGTTGTGCGGAAAGTGGGACACACAGAATCAGGAGAACACCGCCGGCAGCTCAGCCGAACACCGCGCCGACTCAGCCGAAACACCGCACCGGCTTAGCCGAACACCGCATCGGCCCAGCGGAACACCGCCGGGACGCTCACCGGCTCAGCCGAACACCGCGCGCACTCAGCCGAACAGCGCCGCGGCCTCCTCGTAGCGGTACAGCGGCACGGTGTTGAGCTCGCCGAGGGCGTCGCCGAAGGGCACGCGCACGATGTCGGTGCCGCGCATCGCGACCATCTGCCCCCAGGCCTCCTCGCGCAGCGCGTCGGCGGCGTGGAGACCCAGACGCGTCGCGAGCACGCGATCGAAGGCCGAGGGCGAGCCGCCGCGCTGGATGTGACCGAGCACGGTCGAGCGGGTCTCGATGCCGGTGATGCGCTCGATCTCGGGGGCGAGGATCTCGCTGATCCCGCCGAGGCGCGGGCGGTTGAAGGCGTCGAGGCCCTTGTCGCTGAACGCCTCCTCCATGCCCTTGAGCTTGAACCCTTCCGACACGACGACGAGCGGCGCGCGGCCGCGGTCGTGCGCCCGGCTGACCTGGTCGACGATCTCGTCGAGCGAGAGCGGCACCTCGGGGATGCAGATGACGTGCGCACCGGCGGCGATGCCGGCGTGCAGCGCGATCCAGCCGACGTGACGCCCCATGACCTCGGCGACCATGCACCGCTGGTGGGAGTCGCCGGTCGTGCGGAGGCGGTCCATCGCGTCGGTCGCGATGTTGACGGCGGTGTCGAAGCCGAACGAGTAGTCGGTCGCGCGCAGGTCGTTGTCGATCGTCTTGGGGACGCCCACGACGTTGATGCCGTCCTTCGACAGGCGGTCGGCGGCGGCGAGCGTGCCCTCCCCGCCGATCGCGAGGATGCCGTCGATGCGGTGGCCGTAGAGCGTCTTGGAGATGTTCTCTGCGCCGCCACGAGACCCCTCGTACGGGTTGGTGCGGCTCGTGCCGAGGATCGTGCCGCCGACCTTCGACAGGCCCTTCACCTCGTGACGCGTGAGGGGGAAGAAGTCCGCGTCGACGACGCCGCGCCATCCGTCGCGGATGCCGACGAACTCGATGTCGTAGTTCGTGGTGCCCTTGAGCACCACGCCGCGGATCACCGCGTTGAGGCCCGGGCAGTCTCCGCCACTCGTCAGGATGCCGATCTTCATGCTGTGGTCCTCGCTTGTCGGGATGATCGAGTCGGCGACGCTGCCTCTCCGACACTAGCGCCGGATGCCGCGGGCCTGCCACACGGCGGAAACGCGGGCGGCGGCGCACTCCCGGAAGAGCGCGCCGCCGCCTCGCACGAGCGTCGATCGGCCTCAGACCGCGCCGAGCGCCTGACGGGTGAGATGCATGAGCGCCGAGAGCTGCACGGAGTCGCTGGACTGCGGATCGGTGACGATGCCGTCCAGCGCGCGCAGCGCGAGGCCCTGCTTCGAGTCGATGAGCTCCGCGATCTTCGTGTCGATGGTGTGCGCGGCGATGATGCGCCAGGCCGTGACGGGCTCGTCCTGGCCGATGCGGTGCACGCGGTCGATGGCCTGCGTCTGCTCGGCCGCCGTCCACGACAGCTCCGCCAGCACCACGTTGGAGGCGGCCTGCAGGTTGAGGCCGACGCCGGCGGCGGTCAGCGAGCAGACCGCGATGCCCACGCCCGGGTCCTCGTTGAAGGCATCGATCCCGGCCTGGCGCGCGGTGGACGTCTGGTCTCCTCGGATCGAGATGGTGCGGAGTCCGGCTGCGGCGAAGTGCTTCTCCGCAGCATCCATCACGTCGATGTGCTTCGCGAAGAAGACGACCTTGCCCACGGAACGCTGCAGCTGCACGGCGTAGTCCGCCGCGAGCAGCGCCTTGGCCTGACCGATGCGCCGGACCATCGTGAAGACGTTCTCCGAGCCGGAGCCGGCCGACTTCGACTCGTCCAGCTCGTTCTGCGCGACGAGGCGCACGATGTCCTCGTCCACCTCGCCGATCGCGAGTCCGCGATCTCCGCGGGCCTCGATGATGCGACGGTAGTGCGCGCCGAGGCGCTGCCCGAGCTCGCGCTCGGCGTGCCGGATGGAGCGGCCGTACTCGTCGTCGAGCTCGACGGGGAGGTCGGCGATGAGCTTGTCGGGGAGGTCGGCGGCGACATCCTTCTTCTTGCGCCGCACGATGCCCATCGAGATGACCGCTTCGCGGGCCTCGGGGTAGAACGCCTTGTCGGCCGGGGTCAGGCCCGTGGCGTCGAGACGCTCCATGAGCTCCGGGCCCGGCTTCTCGCCGTTGGTCCAGCCGAGGAAGCGCCAGATGGCGTCGAAGTCCTCGACGTCGTTGATCAGCGGCGTTCCGGTGAGGGCCAGCATCAGCGGGTTGCGCACGCGCTCGCGGATGCGGCCGGCGAGCGCCAGCACGTTCTGCGACCGCTGCGAGGTGAGGTTCTTGATGAAGTGCGCCTCGTCGACGACCATGCCCTTCAGCCCGATGGAGCTGAGCCAGGCGAGGTGGCGGTCGAGGATCTCGTAGTTGACGATGAAGACGTCGGCGAACGCGTCGATGTTCTCGCCGTCGCCCTGCACGACCGTCGCACGGCGCAGGGGCGTCCAGCGCTCGACCTCGCGCACCCAGTTCATCTTCACGACGTTGGGCACGACGGCCAGCAGCGGGTACGCGGACGCGACCGAGGCGGCCAGCACCGACTCGGCGGTCTTGCCGAGGCCGGGCTCGTCGGCGAGCAGGAACGAGCGGTGGCCCTCGCGGACCGCCTCGAGGAACCGCGACTGGTGCGGCATGATCTCGAGGCCCTTGGGCGACAGACGGTCGAACTCGGGGACGTCGGGCAGGGTCATGGATGCCGCGGTGCCGCCGGCTCCGGATTCGAACGCCTTGTACAGCGGACCCATGAGCTCCCACCCGTCGAGGCGGCGGCGGGGCTGCTCGCGTACGACGGGGGCGCTCAGGTCGGGCGGGAGGAACGGGTTGGCCATCTGACGCGACTCGATCGCGACCGGCACCACCTGGCGCTGGGCGAGAGCCGGCGGCACGACCGGCGCGGATGACGGCGCGGCATCCGTGATGATCAGCTCGTCGGGAGCGAGCTCCGCACCCGACTCGAGGAGCCAGTCGCGGCGCATGCGCCGGGCGACCGGCGACGCGGCCTGGTCGACCTCGAGCAGCTGGATGAGCGACGTGTCGCGTGCGGCGGTCTTGGCGAGGATCGTCGCGACGCCGTCGAGGCGCTTGAGCAGCTCCGCGCGCGCGCCGTCGGTGATCTCGGTGTCGGCCTTGACGCGGGCGCGCTCTTCGCGCACCAGGAAGGCGATGACCTGGAACTTGACCCGGTTGGTGGGGCCGAGCTTGCCCCGCTGGGCCTTGGCCTCGACCTCGCGCACCTTGCGGGCGAGGATCGGGATGACGGGGGCCTCGTCGTCGCGACGAGACGATGACCTGCGGCGGTTCGCCGAGGTCTGCGCAGATCTGTGCGCCGGTGCCGTGGTCGGCATGCTCCTCCTGAGCGTGAGTGCGGAAGCGCCTTCCTGATCCGATCCAGAGGCCGGAGAGGCGGGCGCGCACCGCGTCGACTCCAGAAGGTGGCGGCGACGCGGGTCGGAGCTCAGTCGTGAGGCCCGCAGGATCCCGCTTCAGCAGGATGCGGAGACGACGACGTGTTCCCCTGGCGCCATTCTACGCCATCCGCGGGAGTCAGCCCCAGAGCGTCGACACGATGTCGGGCGTGTACCCCTCGGGGTCGATGGAGATCCACGAGGTCGACACCCAGCCGTTGCCTCGGAGGAAGTGCGTCTCGCCCCGGGTGACCAGCACGTTGTCGAGCGTGAGGGACTGAGTGGATGCTGCGCACAGCGTTCCGCCGAGGGTCGACTCGCAGCCGATCCCGGCGTTCGCAAGGCCCGTCTGCACCGCGGCGGCCTGCGCCGCGTCGACGATCGTCACGTTGGTGGCGAGCCCGGACTCCGACGGCGTGCCCCAGGAGCAGCGGATGGTGGGGGCCGCATCCAGGACCTCCAGCGCCTCGCTGATCTGCGTCGACAGGAGCGTCACACCCGGGTCGTTCAGCGGCGGCGTGGTCTCGTTCAACGACGCGAGCATGCCCGCGGAGTAGATCTGCTCGCACGACGAGGGCAGCGAGATGTCGCCGGCCGCGGCGGTCGCGGTCGGCGTCGCGGAGGGGCTCGGCGCGGCGGATGACGCCGACGGCGCGGCGCTGGACGTGCCGCCGGGGGTCGTGGTCGGCGCGGCGGAGCCCGACGGGCCGGGCTCCGGGACGCACGCGGTGACGGTGAGGACGAGCGCGGCCGCCGCGAGCGCAGCGGCCCACGCGCGGGTGGCGTGACGCGGTGTCGTGGGCATGCCGGCTCCGTTCGCAGGGGTCCTCCGACAGTACCGACGGATGCCGCGCCGCCGGGGAGCCCGGCGGGACGCGTCGCGATCCGGCGCGCGGCGGCGCGTCAGAGCGCGCGACGCAGCCGCAGGCTGTTGAGGACGACGAACACGCTGGAGAAGGCCATCGCCGCTCCGGCGATCATCGGGTTCAGCAGTCCGAGCGCGGCGAGCGGCAGAGCGGCCACGTTGTAAGCGAACGCCCAGAACAGGTTGCCGCGGATGACCCGCATGGTGCGCCGGCTGAGCCGGATCGCGTCGACGGCCGCCGACAGCTCCGAGCGCACGAGGGTGATGTCGCTGGCATGCCGGGCGGCATCCGTCCCGCCGCCCATGGCGACGCCGAGATCGCTGACGGCGAGCGCAGCGGCGTCGTTGACCCCGTCGCCGACCATGACGACGCGTCGTCCGGCCGCCTGCAGGCGCTCGATCTCGACGACCTTGCCCTCGGGGAGAACGCCGGCGACCACCGTGCGGATGCCGACCTGGTCGGCCACCGCGTGTGCGGCTCCCGCGTTGTCGCCGGTCAGGAGGACGACCTCCAGCCCGAGGTCGTGCAGGGCGGCGACGGCCGCGGCGCTGTCCGCGCGCACGGTGTCGGCGATCTCGAGCACGGCGCGAAGCTGCCCGTCCCAGCCCACGACGACCGCCGTGGACCGCTGCTCGATGTCGGCGACGGCCGCCGAGAGCTCGGGCGGCAGCGCGCCACCCTGCGCCTGCGACTGCGCGAAGGCGGGGCGCCCGGCGAAGACGGCGCGACCCTCGACGGTGCCGGTGACGCCGTGACCGGCGTGGCTGGCGAAGTCCGTGAGGGCAGGAATGAGCCCGCCCCCGTCGGCGGCGCGCACGACGGCCGCGGCGAGCGGGTGCTCCGAGGCGGACTCGACGGCGGCCGCCAGACGCAGCGCCTCCGCCTCGCCCGTGCCGGGTGCCGTCACGACCGACCGCACGGACATGCGGCCCTCGGTCACGGTGCCGGTCTTGTCGAGCACGACCGTGTCGACGCGGTCGGCGGATTCGAGCGCCTCCGGTCCGGTGACCAGGATGCCGCGCTGCGCCCCGCGTCCGGTTCCGACGAGCACGGCGATGGGCGTGGCGAGCCCCAGCGCGCAGGGGCAGGCGATGATCAGCACCGCCACGCCGGCGATGAACCCGGAGGCGAGGGGCTGTCCCGCGATGACCCAGGCCAGCACGGTGAGCACCGCGAGCACGATGACGATCGGCACGAACACCGCGGAGATGCGATCGGCGAGACGCTGGACTCGGCTCTTGCCGGCCTGCGCGTCCTCGACCAGTCGAGCCATGTGCGCGAGCCGGGTGTCCTCCCTCACCGAGGCGGCGCGCACCAGGATGCGGCCGTCGACGACGAGGGTGCCGCCGGTCACGCTGCCGCCCGGTGCGACCTCGACGGGAACCGACTCTCCGGTGAGCATGCTCTGGTCGACCGAGGCGGAGCCGTCCTCGACGATGCCGTCGGCGGCCACCGTGCCGCCCGGGCGCACCGCGAAGACCTCGCCCACGCGGAGCTGACCGATCGGCACGCGCCGGCCGTCCGCGAGCTCGACGTCCTTGGCGCCCAGGTCCATCAGGGAGCGGAGCGCCGCGCCGGCGCGGCGCTTCGAGCGCTGCTCGATGAGCCGGCCGAGGAGCAGGAAGGAGGTGACGGCGGCCGCGACCTCGAAGTACACGTGCGACCCGGCATCCTCCGACCGCCCGAAGAGCGTGAAGCCCTCGGTCATGCCCATGCCGCCTGCACCGCCGAAGACGAGCGCCCAGACGCTCCACAGGAGCGCTGCGATCGTGCCGAGCGTGATGAGCGTGTCCATCGTCGCGGCGCCGTGTCGCGCGTTGCGGAGCGTGGCCCGGTGGAACGGCCAGCCGCCCCACAACACGATCGGTGCGGTGAGCACCAGCGAGACCCACTGCCATCCGGCGAACTGCAGCGGCTCGATCATGCCGAGCGCGACGACCGGCACCGCGAGGGCGGCGCTGACCGCGAACCGCGTGCGCAGGGTGGTCCTGCCCGGCTCGTCGTCCGCACCGTGGTCGTGAGCGCCGGCCGCGTGCTCGTGGGCACCGGTCGTGTGGTCGGGAGCGCCGGCCGCGTGGTCGTGGGAGCTCCCGGAGTGGTCGTGCGACGGAGCACCGTGCGCCGCGGCATTCACGACGGCTTCCTCGACAGCGGCTCCTTCGACAGGTGGCGCCTGGTCGCCGGAGCCGAGCTCGGCCGCCTGCGCGACCGCCGCCGGCGTCGCGCCGGTGCTGCGGCGCACCGTCGCGTCATAGCCCGCACGGCGGACGGCCGCGAGGAGGTCGTCCTCGCCGACGCCCGAGGGGAACGACACCTTCGCCGACTCCGTGGCGAGGTTCACCGAGGCGACGACGCCGTCGACTCCCTGCAGGCGCTTCTCGACGCGCGCCACGCAGCTCGCGCACGTCATGCCCTCGATGGCGAGGGTCGCCTCGCGGCGCTCCCCGTCGACCACGGGCGTGCTCATGACCGACCGGCGAGGGTGTAGCCGGCCTCCGACACAGCCGCCTCGAGGTCGGACGCGGGCGGCTCGGCTGCGGCGGTCACCCGCACGGTTCCGGCCGCGACGTCCACGTCGACGCTGTCGACGCCCGGCAGTGCCGAGACCTCGGTGGTCACGGCGGCGGCGCAGTGCGCGCAGGTCATGCCCTCGACGAGGTACGTGTAGCTCTCCATGACTGACTCCTTCGATCGTCACCGGAGTCAACAGGATACCCCCGGGGGGTATTCCCCGGGGGTATCCGACCTCAGATCAGGCTCTTGGTGTGCCACACCGTCTTGATCTCGGTGAACGCGCTGATGCGCTCGAGGCTCGGAGCCGCGGCATCCGGTCCCTCTTCGGGCGGCAGCACCCGGGTCAGCGTGTCGGCGGCCGTGATCTGCAGGTCCACCCAGTCCAGGGCGCCCGCGCCGACGAGGTCGAGCGCGTTGACGTCCGCGTGCGCGGCCAGCCATGGCGCGATCTCAGCGGGCGAGCCCGTGAGCACGTTGACGACTCCCCCGGGCACGTCGCTCGTCGCGAGCACCTCGGCGAGCGAGATCGCCGACAGCGGGTAGCGCTCGCTGGCGACCACGACGACGGCGTTGCCGGTGACGAGCGGCGGCGCGACGGCCGAGACCAGCCCCAGGAGCGACGAGTCCTGCGGCGCGATGACGGCCACGACGCCCGTGGGCTCGGGCACCGAGATGTTGAAGTACGGACCGGCGACGGGGTTCGCGTTGCCGGCGACCTGCGCGTGCTTGTCGGTCCAGCCGGCGTACCAGACCCAGCGGTCGATGGCCTCGTCGACCTGCGCCGCAGCGGCCTCCGCCGACACGCCCTCGACCTGAACGATCTCGTCGATGAACTGCGCACGCCGGCCTTCGAGGAGCTCGGCGATGCGGTAGAGCACCTGTCCGCGGTTGTAGGCGGTGGCGCCCGACCAGCCCTTGACCGCCGCGCGTGCGGCCACGACGGCGTCACGCGCGTCCTTGCGGGAGGCCTGTGCGGCGTTGGCCAGGAACGACCCGTCGGCCGCGCGGATCTCGTAGGTGCGCCCCGACTCGCTGCGCGGGAAGGAGCCGCCGATGTAGAGCTTGTAGGTCTTGGGGACGGAGAGGCGCGTCATTTCGCGGCCGCCTTTCTCGCGGAGCGCTTCGGTCTCGCCGGCGCCGCTGTGAGAGCGGTGGCGGATGCTGCGGGGGCGAGGTAGGCGGCGAGGCCCTGGCGTCCGCCCTCCCGGCCGTAGCCGGACTCCTTGTAGCCGCCGAACGGCGAGGCGGGGTCGAACTTGTTGAAGGTGTTCGCCCACACGACGCCCGCGCGGAGCTTGTCGGCCACGGCGAGGATGCGGCTGCCCTTGTCAGACCAGATGCCCGCGGACAGGCCGTAGGGGGTGTTGTTCGCCTTCGCGATCGCCTCGGCGGGCGTGCGGAACGACAGCACCGACAGCACGGGCCCGAAGATCTCCTCGCGCGCGATGCGGTGGCTGGTCTCGACGCCGGTGAAGATCGTCGGTGCGAACCAGAAGCCGTTGTCGGGCAGCACGCAGTCGGGGCTCCAGCGCTCGGCGCCCTCCTCCTCGCCGGCCGCGGTGAGCGTGCGGATGCGCTCGAGCTGCTCGGCGGAGTTGATGGCGCCGATGTCGGTGTTCTTGTCGAGCGGATCGCCGAGGCGCAGGGTCGACAGGCGCTCCTTGAGGCGCGCGACGACCTCGTCGTGGATGGACTCCTGCACCAGCAGGCGGCTGCCCGCGCAGCAGACGTGACCCTGGTTGAAGAAGATGCCGTTGACGACGCCCTCGATGGCCTGATCGATGGGGGCGTCGTCGAAGACGATGTTCGCCGCCTTGCCGCCGAGCTCGAGCGTCAGCTTCTTGCCGGTGCCCGCGACCTGCTTGGCGATCGCGCGGCCGACGCCGGTCGAGCCGGTGAAGGCGACCTTGTCGATGTCGGCCGCGACGAGCGCCACGCCGGTGGCGCCCGCACCGGTGACGATGTTCACCACACCGGGCGGCAGGTCGGCCTGCTGCAGGATCTCGGCGAAGATCAGCGCCGACAGCGGCGTGGTCTCGGCGGGCTTGAGCACGACGGTGTTGCCGGCGGCGAGCGCCGGGGCGATCTTCCACGCCAGCATCAACAGGGGGAAGTTCCACGGGATGATCTGACCGGCGACACCCAGGGCACGCGGGTTCGCGCCGAGCCCGGCGTAGTCGAGCTTGTCGGCCCATCCGGCGTAGGAGAAGAACCACGCGGCCACGAGCGGCACGTCGACGTCGCGGCTCTCCTTGATCGGCTTGCCGTTGTCGAGGCTCTCGGCGACGGCGAGCTCGCGGGCGCGCTCCTGCACGAGGCGGGCGATGCGGTACAGGTACTTGCCGCGGTCGCGGCCGCTCATCGTCGACCACACGGTGTCGTAGGCGCGGCGCGCGGCGGCGACGGCGTCGGCGACGTCGGCCTCGTCGGCCTGCGCGATCATGGCGATGTGCGACTCGTCCGCCGGCGAGATCGTCGCGAACGGTTCTCCGCGGCCGGCGCGGAACTCGCCGTCGATGAAGAGGCCGTAGTCCTCACGGAGCCGCAGGACGGAGCGCGACTCGGGCGCGGGGGCGTATTCCAGGAAGCTCATCCCTGACCTTTCGATTGCGGTGCGCAGACCGGCATCAGTCGATCGTCACGTAGTCGGCGCCGGAGTAGTTCCCGGAGCGCATCTTCTGGCGCTGGAGCAGCACGTCGTTGAGCAGGCTCGAGGCGCCGTAGCGGAACAGGTGCGGCTGAAGCCACTCCTCGCCCACGGTCTCGGCGACCGTCACGAGGTACTTGATGGCGTCTTTCGAGGTGCGGATGCCGCCCGCGGGCTTGACCCCGACCTTCTCGCCCGTGGCGCGGTGCCAGTCGCGGACGACTTCGAGCATCAGCAGTGTGGTGGGCAGGGTGGCCGCGGGCTGCACCTTGCCGGTGGACGTCTTGATGAAATCGCCGCCCGCGAGGATGGCGAGCCAGGATGCGCGCTTGATGTTGTCGTAGGTGGTGAGCTCGCCGGTCTCGAGGATCACTTTGAGCGAGGCGGCGGTGCCGTCCGGACGACGGCACGCCTCCTTGACGCGCGCGATCTGCTCGAACACGAGGCCGTAGCGCCCGGAGAGGAAGGCGCCGCGATCGATGACCATGTCGATCTCGTCGGCGCCGGCGGCCACGGCCTCCGCCGTGTCGCGCAGCTTGACCTCGAGCGAGGCGCGGCCGCTCGGGAACGCCGTGGCGACGGCCGCGACGCTGATGAGCCCGTCGTCGGGGTCGCCGTGGGCGGCACCGAGCGCCCCGACGGCGTCGGGCACCATGTCGCCGTAGACGCACACGGCCGCCACCCTCGGGCACGTCGGGTCCGAGGCATCCGGTCGCAGCGCCTTCGCGACGAGCGAGCGCACCTTGCCCGGGGTGTCGGAGCCCTCGAGGGTGGTGAGGTCGATCAGCTGGATGATGCGCTCGAGCGCCCACAGCTTCGACGACGTCTTTATGGAACGCGTGCCCAGCGCGGCGGCGCGCTGCTCGAGGCCGACGGCGTCGACGCCGGGCAGCCCGTGGAGGTAGCGACCGAGCGTGGCGTCGTCGGGCTGGCCCCCCAAGAGGTCGAGGGCACGCTCGGGCAGCGTCTGCAGATCGGTGCGGCTCATGCGCGACTCCTGAATGGTGGGGATGGGAATGATCGTAGGACGGCGCTCGATCGGGATCTACGGATGCCGCCGCTCACGTGAGCGCGGCACGGACGCGGCTGACGTCGTCGCCCATCTGGGCGATGAGGGCGTCGATGCCGCCGAAGGCGACCATGCCGCGGATGCGCGCGGTGAACTGCACCTCGACGTGGTGGCCGTAGAGGTCGAGGTCGGTCTCGTCGAGCACGTAGGCCTCGACCTGGCGCACCGGCACGTCGTCGAAGGTCGGGTTGGTGCCGATGCTGATGGCCGCGGGGTACCGCACCTGTCGCCGGGTGCCGCCCTGGACGCCCTCGTCGACGAGCCAGCCGGCGTAGACGCCGTCGGCGGGCACGAAGCCCTCGAGGTCGGCCGAGAGGTTCGCCGTCGGATAGCCGAGTTCGCGACCGCGCTTGAGTCCGTGCACGACCTCGCCCCAGACCGCGTGCGGGCGACCGAGCAGCCGGCCGGCGCCCTCGACGTCGCCCTCCGCGAGCAGCTCGCGGATCCAGGTCGAGGAGACCCGGCGGTCGCGGTCGACCGAGCGGATGTCGTCGACGACCTCAACCCGGAACCCGAGTTCGCCGCCCATCTCCGCCAGCAGCGCGGGGTCGCCGGCGCCACCGCGGCCGAAGCGGAAGTCTTCGCCGACGAGGACGGTGCGCACGGCGAGCGAGCCGACCAGCACGTGCTCGACGAACTCGCGGGCCGTGAGGTTCGCCAGCGCCTCGTCGAAGGTCAGCAGCAGGGTCGCGTCCACGCCGGTCTCGCCGAGGAAGGTGAGCTTCTGCGTGACGCCGATGAGGCTCTCCGGGCACTTGTCGGGACGCAGGAGGCTCAGCGGGTTGCGGTCGAACGTGACCGCGACCAGGCGCGCGCCGGTGGCCGCGGCATCCACCCTCGCCTTGTTGATGACGGCGCGATGACCGGCGTGCACCCCGTCGAACTTGCCGATGGCGGCGATCGAGGGACCGAAGTCGGCGGGGACCTCGGACGGATCGCGGAAGACGATCATCGCTCGGATGCCGCGGCGACGGGACGACGGGCGACGGGACGCCCGCGGCGGTGGGCGACGAGCCACCAGAGCCCGAAGAACGGCAGGACCAGCGGGATGAAGAGGTAGCCCAGCCCGAACCATGACCACACCGTGGGGTGGGCGAACAGCTCGGGGAGGACCAGCGACAGGGTGCCCACCACCAGCACCCCGACGAGCTCGAAGACGATGGCGACCCACGCGATGCGGTACCAGGCCTCGAAGCGGGCGAAGACGAGCCCGAGCGTGGCGATGATGTAGACGACGGCCGACGCGGCCGACAGCGTGTACGCCACCGGCGCCTCATCGAATCTCTCGGCGATCTGGACGAACGAGCGTCCGGTGGCGGCGAGCGCCATGATCGCGTAGACGACGACGAGGACCCGGCTGATCCCGGTCATGCGGCGCGAGGTGGGTGCGGTGGACATGTCGCCCTCCAGCTTAGTTGCCGTGCGCCGGCGGACGTCCGGCGGGCTCACGCGACCTGGATGGTCCAGATCGCGTACATGCGCCACACCATGACGGCCACGGCGAGCGCGGCGACACCCATGATGACGGTGCTCCAGCGGCTGCGCTCCAGGAGCGCCCAAAACACCGCGGCGGGCGGCACGAGCACCGCGGAGACCAGGTAGACCCAGAACTCCAGCAGGCTGCCGGTCGGCGGGTTGCCGGTGAGAGGCGCCACGATCGACGTCACGACCTGCACGACGAGGTACAGCTCGACGAGGGCCAGCGAGCCGACCGAGAGGTCGCTGGGCCGGCGGCCGGCCAGGCCGAGCACGACGCACAGGAGTCCGGCGAGAACGGCGAGCCCCACCCCCACGAGGGTCAGCCACAGGATCACGCGCTCTCCTCCCCCGGCAGGTTCATGACGCTCTTCACGTCCGGCCCCCGGCGCTCCACGATCCCCACGAGCGCGCCCGCCGGGTCGACCGCGGCGCTCGGGAAGCGCTCGACGCGGCCGGCGGCACCGGCGAGGCGCTTGCCGTGGCGCAGGTCGCGGGCCTCGTCGCCCGACACCGGGAGGGCGCCCAGGACGGCGGTCGCGACCGCCGCCGGCGTGAGCAGGCCGTCCGGTCCGATGGCGTCGACCGCGGTCGCCTGGTCCACCTCGAACGGTCCGATGCGGGTGCGACGCAGGGCCGTGAGGTGGCCGCCGACGCCGAGCGCCTCGCCGAGATCGCGGGCGAGCGCCCGGATGTAGGTGCCGCTGGTGCAGTCCACGGCGACGTCGAGGTCGAGGCTCTCCGACGAGGAGCGGCGCGCCCGCACGTCGAACCGGCTGACGGTGACGGCGCGGGCCTTGAGCTGCACGTCCTCACCCGCGCGGGCGAGGTCGTAGGCGCGACGCCCGTCGACCTTGATCGCCGAGACGGTGCTCGGCACCTGCGAGATCTCGCCGGTGAGCGCCGCGATGCCGGCGTCGACGGCGTCATCGGTCAGCGCGGCGATCGCCGCGGCATCCGCTGTCGTGAGGGTCTCCCCCTCGCGGTCGTCGGTCGACGTCGACGAGCCGAGGCGGATGGTGGCCTCGTAGGTCTTGTCGAGACCGACGATGTAGGTCAGCAGCCGCGTGGCGTGGCCGACACCCAGCACCAGCAGGCCGGTCGCCATCGGGTCGAGCGTGCCGGCGTGTCCGACCTTGCGGGTGTTCAGCGCCTTGCGGGTGCGGGAGACGGCGTCGTGGCTCGTGATGCCGCCCGGCTTGTCGACGAGGAGGATGCCGGTGGGTCCGGCCATCAGCAGTAGTCCCCGAAGATGCGGACCGGATGCGCGAGGTCGCTGTTCTCGACGATTGCGGTCGCGGCGGCGCTGGGCCGCGCCTCCCGGCGGTACAGCTCCTGCCCGCCGCGGTAGCGGGCGTTCGCGGGCGCATCGGGGTCGGGGTCGGATCCGTCGCGCAGGGCCATCCGCGCGAAGGACACGGCGTAGGGCACCTCGAGCCACAGCGCCCAGTTCCAGAGGCCGCGCAGTTCGGGCCGGTTCAGGAAGATGCCGTCCACGATGAGCACGGCGTCCCGCGGGGCGGTCACCCACGCGGCCTCGACGGGCGCGTCGCGGGTGACGTCGAAGGCGGAGAGCTGGAAGCCGGTGGACGCCCCGGTCTGGGCGCCCTCCCGGAACGGGTCGAGCAGCACGCGGCGGAACGTCGCGTAGTCGTAGGAGTCGCGGTAGAACCCCTCCGCGGAGTCCCGGCCGCGCGCGTAGCGTTCGGACCGGGGGCGGTGGAAGCCGTCGATGCTCGCGCGGTAGACCGCTGAGCCCGCCTCGGAGAACGCCTCGGCGAGGCCGTCGGCGAAGGTGGTCTTGCCTGCGCCGTCGACACCGTCGACCGCCAGCACGACGCGCCCGGCCGGGTAGTTGTGCCGCACCTCATCACGCAGATCGCGCCAGAGGGAGGTCACCGGGGTCGTGGGCAGTCGCACGCTCCCAGCCTACGGCGGGCGCGTGGCCACGGTGCGGGCCGCCGTGCGTCGGTGCGGCTTAGGGTGAGAGCCGTGCCCGACCTCGCGACGCCCCTCATCGCCTGGTACGCGGAGCACCGGCGCGACCTGCCCTGGCGGCGCGAGGGGTTCGATGCCTGGGGCGTGCTCGTCAGCGAGTTCATGCTGCAGCAGACGCCCGTGACGCGGGTCATCCCCCACCTCGAGGCATGGCTGCTGCGCTGGCCGCGACCGTCCGACCTCGCCGCCGACGCCCCCGCGGAGGCCGTCCGGCAGTGGGCGAACCTCGGCTATCCCCGCCGCGCCATCTGGCTGCACCGCGCCGCGGGCGAGATCGCCGAGCGCCACGGCGACGTGGTGCCGCGCGACGTCGAGGCCCTCCTCGCCCTCACCGGCATCGGCGACTACACGGCGAGGGCGGTGTCGGTGTTCGCCTACGGCGACCGGCATCCCGTCGTCGACACGAACACGCGGCGCGTGCTCGCCCGCACGGTCGACGGGCGCTCGCAGCCCGGACCGCCCGCCAAGCGCGACCTCGCCGCGATGGCGGCGGTGCTGCCCGCCGACGACTCCGCAGCCGCGATCGTCAACGCCGCGGCCATGGAGCTGGGCGCGGTCGTCTGCACCGCCCGTGCGCCGCGCTGCGGCGCCTGCCCGCTCGCGGACCGCTGCGCCTGGCGCGCCGCGGGCTATCCCGACACCGGCGACGAGCGCCGCCGGCAGGCGCGCTACGAGGGCAGCGACCGGCAGGCGCGCGGTGCGGTCCTCAGAACGCTGCGGGATGCCGCACCCGACCCGGTTCCGCTGACCGCGGTTCTCGCGGATTGGCCGGACGGCGCTCAGCGCGATCGCGCGATCGACTCGCTCATCGCGGACGGGCTCGCCGAAGCATCCGATTCACTGCTGCGCCTGCCGGCTCACCCGGAGACGGGTGCGACGGCCGGCCGCACGGGGTCGGGGCGCAGCTCCGCCTGAAGCCGATCGCCGCGGAACTGGCCCGACACCAGGAGCACCCCGATCGCCAGCGCGAACACGACCCACGTCATCACGCCGAGCGGGCCCGCGATCGCCGCGGACGGCACCGGGGAATCGGCGGCGACGAGCAGCACCCCCACGCCGGCGGACGCGTTGAAGGCGCCGTGCGCGAACACCGCCGGCCAGACCGACGCCGTGCGCAGGCGGCTCCACCCCAGGATCACGCCGAACAGGGAGCACGCCACGATCATCAGGACGACCCCGAGCGGGTTGGGCTCGGCGAAGTTGTAGCCCAGCAGGATCAGCGGTGCGTGCCACAGCCCCCAGAAGGCGCCCGAGACGAGCAGCGCCGGCCACGTGCCCAGGGGGCGGAGGGCCGGCAGCAGCCAGCCCCGCCACCCGACCTCCTCGCCGAACGCGAACGGCGCGTTGATGACGGCGGCGAGCGGGATGGAGGCGAGCTGGAGCGCGACCAGCAGCTGCACCGGGGGCAGCTCGATGCCGGCGGGCACGCCCGTCTGCAGCGCCTGCGCGAACCCCGAGAAGTCGGTCAGGTCGAGCGTGACGGCACCCGTCCGGGCCATCACGCCGAGCCCGACGATGAGGATCAGCGGCATCGCGACGATCATGGCCACCGCGACGCCGACCGTTCGCCGCGCGGGACGCAGCGGCCACATGCCGAGCTCGCGCAGCACCGCGCGCGCGCCGCGACGACCTCGGGTGCGCCGCTGCACGAGCAGGGCCAGCACAGTGGCGAGGGCGGGCGTGAACATCATCGCCGCCGCGGTGGGGGCCAGCAGGATGTCGGTCAGTCCCTCTCCGCGCAGCCACAGGGGCAGCGCGACCAGCCAGGCGAGCACGACGGAGCTGACGGCGAACACGGTGACGGCGGGGAGGTCGACGCGGGAAGCGGTCATGCTCCGACGCTATCGACGGCGCGGGAGCGCGACCTCCCCCCTGCGGCGGAGATCGTGCTCAGTCGCGCGGGGGGGGGGCGACGGAGGGCGGCCGGCAGCGTGAGACTGGCGACCGCCGCCCTGCCCGGTCAGGACGTGGCGGATGCCTTCGCGTCGCCGTCGGACGCGTCGTCGTTGTCGTCGGAGCCGTCGTCGTCGGAGGCATCGTTCGCGACGTCGCTCGTGGGCGCGGCGGCCACGTCGTCGTCCGCATCGCGCGACTTGACGTACGGGTCCGCGTCGCCGGCGTACGTCGCCGTCGAGGCCAGACCCGCCACGGCGGCGTCGCGCTCGCGCGCCTCGCGCAGCAGGGCCGCGATGTGGTCGGCGTTCTCAGGGATCGCGTCGAGGAAGAACTCGAGCGACGGCGTGAGACGAGTGTTGAGGTGCTTGCCGACCTCGGTCCGCAGCAGGCCGCTGGCTGACTTGAGAGCCGCGGCGGTGTCGGCGCGCAGCGCCTCGTCGCCCATGACGGTGTAGAACACGGAGGCGTGCTGGAGGTCGCCGGTCACCTTCACGTCGGTGATGGTCACGAATCCGAGACGCGGGTCGCGGAGGCCCTTCTCGAGCCGCTCGGCCAGCACCACCCGGATCCTGTCGGCCACTCGTGCCTGTCGTTCGCCTGCCATGATCTCTCCCTCTGTGCGAACCCGCCGCGACGGCGGGTGAATGACAGGATGCCCCGCCCCGTGAAGGGCGGGGCATCCTGACGGTCTCGGAGCTCAGCTCCGGGGCTTCTCCACCATCTCGGTGGTCTCGATCTCGTCGCCGATCTGGATGTCGTTGAACTTGCCGAGGCCGATACCGGCCTCGAAGTCCGTGCGCACCTCGGTGACGTCGTCCTTGAACCGACGCAGCGACTCGATGGCCAGGCCGTCGGCCAGCACGATGCCGTCGCGGATGACACGCGCCTTGGCGTTTCGCGTGATCGTTCCCGACCGCACGATGACACCGGCGATGTTGCCGAACTTCGAGGAGCGGAACACCTCGCGGATCTCGGCGACACCCGACTGCACCTCTTCGAACTCCGGCTTGAGCATGCCCGTGAGGGACTGCTCGACGTCGTCGATCGCGTTGTAGATGACCGAGTAGAAGCGGATGTCCACGCCTTCGCGCGACGCCCGCTCGCGGGCCTTCGGGTCGGGGCGGACGTTGAAGCCGATGATGATCGCGTTGTCGATCGTCGCCAGGTTCACATCCGACTCGGTGATCGCACCGACACCGCGGTGGATGATCCGCAGCTGCACCGAATCGTCGACCTCGATCTTGAGGAGCGACTCCTCGAGCGCCTCGACGGCACCCGACACGTCGCCCTTGATGATGAGGTTGAGCGACTCGACCTTGCCCTCCTGGAGAGCACGGGTGAAGTCCTCGAGCGAGATGCGCTTGCGGGCCTTGGCCAGCTGGGCGTTGCGCTCGGCGGCCTCGCGCTTCTCGGCGATCTGACGGGCGAGACGGTCCTCCTCGGTGACGATGAAGGTGTCGCCGGCACGGGGCACGGAGTTCAGACCCTGCACCTGCACCGGACGCGACGGCCATGCCTCGAGGACGGCGTCGCCGTTCTCGTCGGCCATGGCACGCACGCGGCCGTAAGCGGTGCCCGCCACGATCGCGTCGCCGACCCGCAGCGTTCCGGACTGGATGAGCACGGTGGCCACGGAACCGCGACCCTTGTCGAGCTTGGCCTCGATCGCCACGCCGCGCGCCGCCTTGTTCGGGTTGGCCGTGAGGTCGAGCCCGGCGTCGGCGGTGAGCAGCACCGCGTCCAGGAGGTCCTGGATGCCGATGTTGTTGCGCGCCGAGACGTCGATGAACATGACGTCTCCGCCGTACTCCTCGGCGACCAGGCCGTACTCGGTGAGCTGCTGGCGCACCTTGCCGGGGTTGGCGTCGGGCTTGTCGATCTTGTTGACCGCGACGACGATCGGCACGTTGGCCGCCTGGGCATGGTTCAGCGCCTCCACCGTCTGCGGCATGATGCCGTCGTCGGCGGCGACCACGAGGATCGCGAGGTCGGTCACCTGCGCACCACGGGCACGCATGGCGGTGAACGCCTCGTGACCCGGAGTGTCGATGAAGGTGATCGCGCGGTCGATGCCCTCGTGCTCGGTCCAGACCTGGTACGCACCGATGTGCTGCGTGATGCCGCCGGCCTCGCCCGCGACCACGTTGGTCTGGCGGATGGCGTCGAGCAGTCGGGTCTTACCGTGGTCGACGTGACCCATGACGGTCACGACGGGAGGCCGGATCTCGAGGTCGTCCTCGTCCTCCGCCTCCAGCTCGGCCTCGAGATCGAGACCGAAGCCCTCGAGGAGCTCCTTGTCCTCGTCCTCGGGCGAGACCATCTGAATCTTGTAGCCGAGCTCCTCGCCGAGCACCTCGAAGGTGGCCTCGTCGAGCGACTCGGTGGCCGTGGCCATCTCACCCAGGTTGAACAGGATCGTCACGAGCGTGCCGGGCTGCACGGTGTAGCCGCGCAGCGCCTCGAGCTTGTCGGCGAAGTCGGCGATCGATGCGCCGCGACGCAGGCGGATGATCTCGCCGTTGCCCTTCGAGACGTTGACGCCACCGACGACCGGGGCGGACCGCATCTCGAATTCCTGGCGCTTGGCCCGACGCGACTTGCGCTGCTTGGACTTGCCGCCACCCTTTCCGAACGCACCTGCGGTGCCGCCGCCGGGGCCGCGGCCACGACCGCCACCACCGCCGGGGCGACCGGCGAAGCCGCCGCCGCCGGGCGCTCCACCGGGAGCACCGGGACGCTGGAAGCCGCCGCCGGCGCCGCCGGGGCGACCGGGACCGCCGGGACGCTGCTGGAAGGGCGCGCCGGGACGACCTGCGCCACCGGGACGACCTGCGCCACCAGGACGCGGTGCGCCGGGACGAGGTGCGCCGGGGCGCGGAGCCTGGGGACGTGGGATGTTGCCGGGCGACGGACGCTGGCCCATGCCCTGCGCCGAGGCGAACGGGTTGTTACCCGGACGCGGGCCGGCGGGACGCTGACCCATGCCCTGCGCCGAGGCGAAGGGGTTGTTGCCCGGACGCGGCGCGCCACCCGGACGCGGAGCCGCCGGAGCGGAGCCACCGGGGGTGGGAGCGGATGCCGCGGGTGCGGCCGGCGCCTCGGTCGAGGCCGACGGAGCTGCCGGGGTGGCCGCGGCCGCTGCGGCGGGTGCCGGCGCGGCGGGCTGCGGTGCGGACGGCTGCGGTGCCGACGGAGCGGCGGGCGTCGCCGCCGTGGGAGCGGCGGGCGCTGCCGGAGCCGGGGTCGCGGGGCCGGGGGTCGGGCCGCCGGCGGGACGGACGGGACCGGGACGACCGGCGGGACGCCCGGAGGTGGCTGCAGCCGGCTTGGACGGGGCGGCGGCGCTCGCGGCGCCTCCCTCGGCCTGAAGAGCGGCGCGGAGCTTGCGGGCCACAGGGGGCTCGATGGTGGACGACGGGCTCTTGACGAACTCGCCCAGTTCTTTCAGCTTGGCCAGAGCGACCTTGCTGTCGACTCCGAGCTCGGAGGCGATTTCATGCACGCGGGGTTTGGCGTTAGCCACAATTCTCCTGTCTGGGGTCCACCCAGGCAGGGCAGACCGTTAGTCGCGGACGGGACTCATTTCGAGCCGTTCACTTTTTTTCCATAGCCGTTCAGCCGTTTCGCTGGAGGTGGTCGATCAAGGTCTGCGCATCGGGCGAACCCGACACACGCAATGCACGCACAAAGGCACGGCGCCGGATGGCGGTCTCCGCACACTCGAGAGTCGGGTGGACCCACGCGCCCCTCCCGGGAATCGCCGCACGTTCATCGGGGATGAGCGCGGAATCGATGGCCACCACCCTGAGCAGGGAGGACCGGGAGGCACGAGCGCGACAACCGACGCACGTTCGTACAGATTCCATTCTACACCTGGGGGCTCAGCCCGCCGACCCCTTCGTGCGCTCCGCTTCAGGGGAGACCGGCGTCCGCGTCACGCGTCCTCGAGGATGCTGTCGGGCTGGATGTCGATCTTCGCGCCGGTCAGCTTGGCGGCGAGGCGGGCGTTCTGGCCTTCCTTGCCGATGGCCAGCGACAGCTGGTAGTCCGGCACCAGCGCGCGGACGGCCTTGGACGAGGCATCCAGGATGAAGCTGGAGGTCACCTTCGCCGGGGACAGCGCGTTCGCCACGAACTTCGCGAGCTCGGGGTCGTAGTCGACGATGTCGATCTTCTCGCCGCCGAGCTCCTCGGTGACGGCGCGGACGCGACGGCCGAGCTCGCCGATGCAGGCGCCCTTGGCGTTGATCGACGGGTCGTTCGCCTTGACCGCGACCTTGCTGCGGTGGCCGGCCTCGCGGGCGAGCGAGACGATCTCCACCAGTCCGGCGGCGATCTCGGGCACCTCGAGCGAGAAGAGCTTCCGCACGAGGCCGGGGTGCGTGCGCGACACGGTGATCTGCGGACCCTTGAGTCCCTTCGACACCGACGTGACGTAGACGCGCAGGCGCGATCCGTGGGTGTACTGCTCGCCGGGGACCTGCTCCTCCGGGGGGAGGATCGCCTCGACCGTGCCCAGGTCGACGTGCACCATGCGCGGGTTCGGACCCTGCTGCACGACGCCGGCGACGATGTCGCCCTCCTTGCCGCGGAATTCGCCGAGCACGGCGTCGTCGGCGATGTCGCGCAGACGCTGGCTGATGACCTGCTTGGCGGCGAAGGCGGCGATGCGGCCGAAGTCGTCGGGAACCTGCTCCTCTTCGCCCACGATCGCACCCTCGTCGTCGAGGACGGGTGCGTAGATGGCGACGTGCCCGGTCTTGCGGTCGAGCTCCGACCGCGCGCCGGCGGGGATCTCTCCGGACTCGGAGACGTGACGGCCGTAGGCGGTGAGGATCGCCTGCTCGATGATGCGTGCAAGCTCGTCGAAGGGGATGTCCTTCTCCCGCTCGATCGTCCTCAGCAGTCCGAGATCGATGTCCACAGTGCCCTCCAATATTCAGCTCTCACCGGGGACGTGCGCGCCCCGCGGCATCCTCCATACGATACCGGATGCTGCGCCGAACCTCCTGGGAGAGCCGGCCACCACCCGGGCGGTGACGACGGGGATGCTCATCCGGCGCACTCGGCCGCCGGTGCACTCCTTCCGTCGAACCGCTCCGCCGTCCAGCGCATGAGGGTCGGCAGGAAGCGGGAGCCCGGAGTGATCGGCTGGACATGCGAGTAGCCGGCCAGAACGGCACTGTCGATCGCGGTGCCTGCGTCGCACTGGCTGCGGACCCACTCCTCCTGCAGGCGCGGCGGAACGACCTCGTCGGCGCTCCCCCACACGGCCAGGACGGGGCTCGGGAACGGACCGGTCGCGGCGTTCTGGGCCAACCGGTCGCCCAGAGCCCCTCCGATGAGGCCGGCGGAGTAGATCGGGCGATCCTCGGACACTCCCAGCGCGCTGACGAGAGAGACCACGACGCCGGGCTCGAGCAGACATCGTTGCGTCATCTCCCGGACGATGGCGCGAGCGGCAGGCGTAACGTAGGTGTTGAGCGAGACATCGGGATAGGTCTGGCTGTAGGGGGCCAGCACCCAGGCGGTGAGAACCGACAGCTCCGCGCCGGCACCGCCGCGGATGAGTTCACCGGCGAGCGCTTTCGGGTCCGCCACGGGCGCCGCGACCGCCGTTCCGACGATCGTGAGCTGAGGCGTGTAGTCGCGTGCTAGCTGAGCCGTCCACAGGGCAGCGTGGCCTCCCTGCGAGTGACCCCACACGGCGACCTCCGACCCGAGCTCGACGAAGCCCGTGGTGGAACGGGCCTGCGCCTCGCGCGCTGCGAGGACGGCGTCCAGCGAGGACCGCGCCTCCCCTGCTCCGATCAGGTAGGGGAAGACTCCGGGGGCGCCCTGTCCGGAGTAGTCGGAGGCGACGACCACCCACCCTCGCGCCATGACCTCGTCCACCGCCGGGATGGCCCAGTCGATCGCGGAATCCTCGCGCAGACTCGGCGCGCAGCTGCGCGCGACGCCGGTCGTGCCGTGATTCCAGCTGACCACCGGTCGGGGCCCGGGCGGCGGGTCGACCGGGGTGATGACGAGCGCGCTGGCGACGGCCGCCCTGCCGGCCGAATCCTGCGTCGTGTAGAGGATCCGCTGCACCTCGCCTCCGGCCGGCGGCCAGCCCACGTAGTCGTCCGCACGGATGAGCCTCCCGTGCTCGGAGGGAACATCGTCCGGCGGGTCGTAGAACCCGTCGAGGACGGGGGCGCCGTCGGCGAGCCAGTCGTTGAGCCCCCAGCCGGCGGCGGACGCCGTAATCAGCATGAGGGCCAGCGCGTAGCGCCCCCCGGCCGCCCATGCGCGCCCGCGCCGCGCCCGCGCGCGCTCGACGGTGCCCGCGGACTCCGGCGGCTGCGCGCGCCGCGCGAGCTCCCGAATGCCGCCGATGACGGATGCCGCGCCGAAGACGATCGTGCGAGCTCCGAAGACCACGGCGACGACGAGCAGGGTGACGTCGGGCCATGTCAGGGAGAGGATGCCGAAGGCCAGCTGCGCTCCTCCCCACGCGGCGGCGAGCACGCGTTCGCTGACGCTCCCGCCGAGCACGGCGTCGCCCAGCGCGGCCAGCCCGCCGAGGATGATCAGGATGGCCAGGACGACGGGAAGGACCTCGAAGCTGCGCCCCAGCCAGATGAGCACCGCCGTCCCGCCGAGAAGCCACAGCACCGCGAACACGCGCGTCCACCATTCCGGCGAGCTGCGGTGGACGATCAGGGTGAACAGGCCGGAGATGATCGCGCTGCATCCGACGTAGACCGACAGCAGCAGGAGGGAGGTCAGAGGGCGGAAGACGATCATCACGCCGAGGACGGCGACGCCCAGACCGGCGATCGTCCGAACGCCCGGCGGCGTACGCGCCAGCAGCGTCGGCAGCGCACTGAAGCGCACGCGCCAGACGCCCTGACGGGGGTGATCGGCCATCGGTCAATCGTAGGTCGGCGCGGTCGGGGCGACCGTCCGACGATGTCAAGACCTTGGCGATCGATGCGGCCAGGCAGGAGCATCGAGTCATGACGGAACTGACAGGCAAGGAAGCACGCGATCGCGTGAAGGAACTCGTCGAGGACATCGACTTCACCATGCTGACGACGCAGGACGACGCCGGAAGGCTCGTCAGCCGCCCGATGAGCACACGGGAGATGGACGACAACGGCGACATCTGGTTCTTCACCTCGGAGGACACCAAGAAGGTCGAGGAGGCCAAGGCCGACCATGACGTCAACCTCGCCTACTGCGATGCGAAGGGGATGCGCTACGTCTCGGTCGCCGGACGCGCGAGCATCGTGCACGACGAGGCGAAGATGGCCGAGCTGTACTCGCCGTCGCTCGACATCTGGTTCGAGGACGGCCTCGACACCCCGGGGATCACCCTGCTGAAGGTCTCCCCCGTCGAGACGGAGTTCTGGGAGCCGGCGAAGAACAGGATCGCGATGGCGGCTGTGATGCTGAAGTCGCTGGTCACCCGCGACACCCCGGACGACGACATCACCAATCACGGGCGCATCGTCGGCTGACGGATGCGGCGGGCGGACGTGTGATCCGCTCCTCGCCGGGGCGGCGCGTGACCTACTCTGAGGTCGTGCGCCGCCTCGCCCTCTCCCTCGTCGCCGCCCTCGTGGCCGGGGGTGTTCTCGCCGGGTGCGCGATCCCGACGGAGAAGTGGACGGATCCGCTCCCCTACGGCGAGTTCGAGGATGAGGCGCTCGATGCGGTGAACGTCTACCGTGTCTCCGACGGAGTGCTGGAGCCGGAGCCCAGCGCGCGCGCCGAGGAAGTGTGGGACGCCTTCCGTGAGGTGGCCGGGGAACGCGCGGACCAGATCAGGGAGATGCGGGCCGGTGACTCGGGCGACGTCGACACCGCCGCCTACGTATCCCACGACGTCGATCCGCGCTTCTGGGTGCTCGGAGTGAATCTCGCGTACTCGCGGGACCCGACCATGAGGGAGACGCTGGTCCACGAGTTCGCCCACATGCTGTCACTGTCGGTCGATCAGGTGGACATCGGACGACTCGACTGCACCACGTTCGAGATCGCCGACGGGTGTGCCCGGACGCAGTCGTACATCGTCGCGTTCGACGACGAGTTCTGGAAGGACTACGGTCCGTCGGCTCCCGCGGCTGACAACGGCGACCCCGAGGCCGCGTCGGCGCTCTACGCGGAGCACGAAGCGGACTTCGTGACCGAGTACGCCGCCACCAGCGTCGGCGAGGACTTCGCCGAGACGTTCGTGACGTTCGTCGCGGAACCCACGCCGACGGGACAGGACAATTCCCTCGTTGCCGACAAGCTGAGGTTCTTCTACGGCTACCCGGACCTCGTCGCCGAGCGCGACAGGATCCGGAGCGCCGCCGGCTACTGAACCGTCGGGCCGGTGCGGGTTACGGGATCGCCGTCTCGGAAGGTGCCGAGGGCAGGTCGTTCAGTGCGCGAATGAGTCGGTGCAGCTCACCGACGCGCCACTGGTTCAGCCGAAGCACGAGACGCGGCAGGTCGATCTTGTCGTCGTCTTCGCGCTCGACCCGCAGGGGCTCGGTGCGCTCGATCCGGCCGTCCGCCAGCAGGGTGGGGAATCGCTCGTTGAGTTCCTCGATCTCCGCGTCCGTCGGCGCGGCCTTCAGCCGGAGCACCAGTCGTCCGCCGACCCACCGCATCGAGTCGTAGTTGCGCCAGAAGCCCATGATCTCGGCTGTCGCCTCGTCGACGGAATCGGTGATGACGACCCGATCGAAATCGTGGGGCGAGATCACGCCGGCGGTCTCGAGGTGCTCGTGGACGAACGTCTCCAGTCCTTTCCAGAACGTGCCGCCCGGCTCGTCGAGCAGCACCACGGGGGTGGGCTCGGCCTTGCCGGTCTGCTGCAGGGTGAGCAGTTCGAACATCTCGTCCAGCGTGCCGAAGCCCCCCGGCACGCAGACGAAGCCGCTCGACTCCTTCACGAGCATCAGCTTCCGCGTGAAGAAGTACTTCATCGCGACGTTGCGCGCGTTGGCTTCCACGATCGCGTTCGGACGCTGCTCGAACGGCAGGCGGATCGACACACCGAGCGAGTGATCGGGGCCGGCGCCCTCGGCGGCCGCCTGCATGATGCCCGGACCCGCGCCCGTGACCACCATCCACCCGTGGCCGGCGAGCGCCGCCGCCACATCCGAGGCTTGGCGGTAGGCGGCGTCATCGGGCCGGGTGCGCGCGGACCCGAAGATGGTCACCTTCGGCACGTCGGAGAACGGCGCGAAGAGACGGAAGGCGGCCCGCATCTCGGAAAGTGCCGCGGTCGTGATCTTGAGGTCGAGCCGGTCGGTGCGGTCCAGCCCCATGCCGATGCCCGTCGCGAGGATGCGCGCCACGAGATCGGCGCTCTCGGTGATCCCTGCGGTCTCGATCGTGCGGCGGAGGTCTTCCGTGACCTCGGGGGGAATCGGGTTGGTCGATCCGGTCTCCATGTCTCCACCCTGTCATGCGACGGAGCGCGACGGGCGGAGCTTCCACCCGTCCTCCTGTGGAGGATTCGCCGTTCACAGATGTACGCAAGCATTCGCATTTCTAGAACATATGTTCTAAACTCTGATCATGTACCGAGACGACGAGACCGAGCCCTACCCGGGCTATTGGGACGACGTCGACGTGCGTGCGGCCGCATTCACGCCGCGCGACCCGGTCGGTCAGGTCACCGACATCGCCGCGGTGCTCACGATGCAGACGGCGGAGCAGTACGCCTCGGTGGCCGCTCTGCGCAGGGAGCTTATGACGCATGCGGGCTCCTCCGCCGTCGCGGACGAGATGATCGACCGCTCGCTCCGCCTCGAACTCGCCGCCGCCCTCCGGCTCACCGAATACGCGGTCGGCGACCTCATGGCGGGCTCGACCGCCTTGGCCGAGCGCTACCCGGCAGCGCTCGACGCCATGATGCACGCGCGGATCACCGATCAGCACGCGCGCTATCTCGTCGACCTGCTCGATGCCGCCGATCCTGCGACTGCTGCCCGACTGACGCGTGAGGCCGTCGAACTCGCAGGGGCGCTCCCCGCGGGATCGTTCCGTCGGCGGCTGCGCCGTCTGATCGAGACGGAGGAGTCGGTGACGCTCGCCGAGCGTCACGCGCGCGGCGTCACCGAACGGTGCGTGACGATCGAGCCGGCTGTCGACGGCATGATGCGCGTGACGGCCTACCTCCCGGCGGTCGAGGCCCACGCGGTCTTCGACCGCCTGACGCGCATGGCGAAGGCGATGACAGGGCGCGGGAGTGGGGACGACCGCCCGCTCACGGAACGCGCGAGCGATCGGTCGCTCGACCAGGCGCGCGCCGATATCCTCTGCGACCTGCTCATCGACGGCATCTGCCCAGACCACGGCGCCGTCGCCCGGGGCATCCGCCCGACCGTCCTGGTCACCGTCCCGGCGCTCTCCCTCCTCGACCCGGAGCACGCGAGGACGCACCCCGCCGAGGTGGAGGGCATCGGTCCGATCGGCATCGATCGCGCCCGCGAGCTGTGCGGTGCCGCCGCCTCCTGGGTGCGCATCCTCACGCACCCTGAAACCGGAATCGCCCTCTCCGTCGGCCGCACACGCTACGACCCGCCACCCGAACTCAAGCGGCTGGTGCGGTGGCGGGCCGAGCGATGTCTCGCTCCCGGATGCACGATGCCCGCGTCACGCTGCGAGATCGACCACACCCAGGCCTGGGTCGACGGCGGCGAGACGTCGCTGGAGAACCTGGCGCCACTGTGCTCCGGTCACCATCACGTCAAGCACAGCGGCGGGTGGTCGGTGCGGCAGGTTGCCGGCAGCGGTGGCGTCATCGAGTGGATATCGCCGACCGGCCGCCGCTACCTCGTCGAGCCCGAGCGCCGGATGCCGGTGTTTCAGAGCGGCGTCGACAACGAGCCGGCACCGTTCTGACGGCAGCGGTGTCGGAAGGCGCTCTCGTCCGACGTCGTGCCCGGCCGAGAGCCGGCGCCGTTTTGACGGTAATGGCGTGGAGGCGCCGTGGTCCGACGTCCCGCCCGGCCGAGAGCCGGCGCCGTCCTGACGGTGATGGCGTGGAAGGCGCCGTGGTCCGACGTCCCGCCCGGCAGGAAGCCGGCGCCCGCCTGAGGGACGCCGACCCGCGGCAGGCGATCCCCGCGCGTGGCCAGGTCAGCTCGCGGTGAGTCGGGCCACGGCCTCGCTCGCGGGGACGACCGTGCGATCGCCGGTCCGACGGTCCCAGAGCTCGACCTCGCCGTCCGCCGCGCCGCGCCCGACGATGACGATGCGGGGCACGCCGACGAGCTCGGCGTCGCCGAACTTCACGCCGGGCGACACCTTCGGGCGATCGTCGAACAGGACGTCGAAGCCAGCGGCCTCGAGATCCGACGACAGCGACTCGGCGAGCGTGAAGGCCGCAGCATCCCGGCCCGTCGCGACGACGTGGACGTCGAAGGGCGCCACCGACTCCGGCCAGATCAGGCCGCGGTCGTCGTTGTTGAGCTCGGCGATGATCGCGAGGATGCGGGTCACGCCGATGCCGTACGAGCCCATCGTGACCGTGACGAGCTTGCCGTTCTCGTCGAGCACCTTGAGCCCGAGCACCTCTGCGTACTTGCGTCCGAGCTGGAACACGTGCCCGATCTCCATGCCGCGCGCCAGGCTGACAGGACCGGATCCGTCCGGCGCGGGGTCGCCCTCGCGCACGGTCGCGACCTCGATGAAGCCGTCGGACGTGAAGTCGCGTCCGGCCACGAGGGAGTGGACGTGCTTCTGGTCGATGTTGGCGCCGGTGATCCAGGCGGTCCCGTCGACGACCCGGGGATCCAGGAAGTACCGGATGCCGGTCGCGGACTCCTCGCCGAGCACGGCGCCGGTCGCCGACCAGGGGCCGATGTAGCCCTTCACCAGCAGAGGGTTCTTCTCGAAGTCGTCGGCCGTGGCGGCCTCGACCTCGGCGGGAGCGAACGCGACCTCGACACGCTTGTCGTCCACGTCGCGATCGCCGGGAAGCCCGACGACGACGAGCTCGCGCGAGCCGTCGAGGTGCGTCAGCGCGAGCACGACGTTCTTGAGCGTGTCAGCGGCCGTGTATGACCCGTCGAGCACCGCGTTCGAGTGATCCACGAGCGTCGTGATCGTCGGGGTGTCGGGCGAGTCGAAGATGATGGGCTCCCCCAGTCCATCGAACGGGATCGCGTCGGGGACGACCGTCGTGAACGCCTCGACGTTGGCGGCGTAGCCGCCCTCCGAGCGCACGAAGGTGTCCTCGCCGATGGCCGTCGGGTGAAGGAACTCCTCGGACTTCGATCCGCCCATGGCACCCGCGTCGGCCGCAACGATCACGTACTCGAGACCGAGGCGGGAGAAGATGCGCTCGTACGCGTCGCGCTGCGCCTGGTACGAGGCATCCAGTCCCGCATCGGTGGCGTCGAACGAGTACGCGTCCTTCATGGTGAACTCGCGACCGCGCAGAAGGCCGGCCCGCGGACGGGCCTCGTCGCGATACTTGTCCTGGATCTGGAAGATCGTCAGCGGCAGGTCCTTGTACGACGAGTACAGGTCCTTCACCAGCAGGGTGAAGACCTCCTCGTGCGTGGGAGCCAGGAGGTAGTCGGCACCCTTGCGGTCCTGCAGGCGGAACAGCCCGTCGCCGTACTCGTCCCAGCGACCGGTCACCTCGTAGGGCTCGCGCGGCAGCAGCGCGGGGAAGTGCACCTCGAACGCCCCCGCGGCGGCCATCTCCTCGCGGATGATCGTCTCGATCTTCGCCTTGACCTTCAGGCCCAGCGGCAGCCAGGCGAATACGCCGGGCGCCTGACGGCGGATGTAGCCGGCGCGTACGAGCAGCCGGTGGCTGGTGACCTCCGCGTCGGAAGGGTCCTCGCGAAGGGTGCGGAGGAAGAAGGTAGAGAGACGTGTGACCACGAGGATTCAGTCTAGACAGGCAGGATGCCGCGGCCCGCCGGTCGGCGGATGCCCGAGAGCACCCGCCGACTCAGCCTGCGGCCTGCAGCAGCTCGGCCACCATCGCACGAAGCCCGTCTTCCGTGGTGCCGGAGAACGTCACCGTGAGCCGGTTGTCGCCGCGCACAGCGACCACCATCCCTTCGTCCGGGTAGGTCTCGCTGTACGCGATCCACGCGGAGTCGGCGCCGTCGACCTCGACGGGCGTGAGACGGGCGCGCTCGAGGTAGTCTGCGTCCGGCGCCGCCGCTCCGGGCTGCGAGTAGATCTGGAAGAGCGGCCCACGCCCCGTGTCGGAATACCGATACCAGGGGCACCACTGGATCACTCCCGCCGCGACCATGGCGTCCCACGTGAGACCCTCCGGCACGAAGTCGCCGGGGAACCGCGCCTCCATCGACCCGCCGGCCGCCCGGTCGACCGCTGCGCGCTGCGCCTCGCACGATCCCGGCGCCCACCACGAGCTCTGGCGGGGAACGGCGACGGTGCTCGTCTCCGGAAGCCGCGAGGAGACGGCGTCGATGACGAATGCCAGAGCGTTGTCGATGCTCTGCAGTTCGTCCTCCGTCGGGGAGCCGAGGTCCGAGACTGTTCGCGGTACCGTGGCGCCGATCCATGCGTCGCCGACCACGCGCACCGTCTCGCACACCGCCGACAGGCCTGTGCAGACAGAGGCCGAGTACTTGTCCGTGACATCCGCGGGAACGGCTCGCGCGTCCAGCACCGTCACGGAGACGAAGCTGCCGATCCCGATCTCCTCGCCGCGCCACGCGCACTGGATCCCGCCGAGGAGATTGGTCGACGCTGTCGTCTCCGGGTACAGAGAGCTGTCGGTCGATCGGCCGAAGAGGCTCACCGGCTCGCCTGCCGCCTCGCTGGCCTCCTCGTCGGTCAGCACCCGCGAGCAGTCGCCGTCGAAGGCCACGGCGGGCACCGGCGGGGGCGGCTCGGTCGGGGTGAGAGACGGCGTCGGCGAGATGCTCGGCGTCGGGGTGACGGTGGGTGTCGGCGACGGTGACGGTGATGCCGTGGCGGTGGTCGCCGGCTGCGGCTGCGCGGTTCCGAGGAGTCCGCCGATGCCGACTGCGCCGCCCGCGAGGGCGAGGATCAGGACGACGGCGACCGATCCCGCGATCCATGCGTTCCGGTGCCGACCGACGGGCTCGATGCGTCGCGCCCCGGCGAGGAGCCGCTGACGGACGGCCGCGTGCTCCGCGGGGGTGAGCTGGTCGTCGTTCATGCCCATGACGCCTCCAAAGACGTGAGCTCGTCCCGCAGTCGCGCCTTGCCGCGCGAGAGCCGGGACTTGACGGTTCCGATGGGGATGCCGAGGGCGTCGGCGATGTCCCGCTCGGGATAGCCCTCCAGCACGGACAGCACGATCACGCTCTGCTCGCGGGGCGGCAGCTTCTTGAGGCTCGCGAGCACGCCGCTCTCGTCGTGCGCCGTCGGTGCGGGAGCGCGGTGAGAAGCAGGGGTCCGTTCGAGCAGCACTCGGTAGCGGCGCCCGGAGCGCTCCAGATTGCGCGCGCAGTTGGCGACCGTCGTGAGCAGCCACGGCAACGGCGAGCCGTCGACGAGACGGACGCTCTCCCGCTTGCGCCACAGCTCGAAGAACGCGATCGTCACGGCGTCCTTCGCGTCCTCGCGCGACGTCAGCAGGCGCGCGGCATGGCGGAACAGCCGTGGCTCATGCCGGTCGAACAGCGCGGCAAGGGCCGCCTCGTCGCCACTGCGCACTCTGGCCCACAACCCGGGGTCGGCGTCATCCATACCCAGTAGTGTCCGCGACGCCCCGGATGGTTCCCGAATCGCTCAGCGAATTCCGGACGCCGCGCGACGCCTGCACGACCCGCACCGGGAGCGGCGACATACACGCCTCACCGGACGACACCCGCACCACCGACGGTGCATCCGCCGGCGCGAGTCGGCCGTCCGGCTGACGAAAAAACAGCCGCCGGGCCCGCGCTGCAACAGCCCCGACTCAGCGGAACAGCCCGCTGTAGGCGTTGAGCGCGAGCTGGCCGCCCAGGTGGGCGTAGAGCACGGTACTCGTGGCCGGGATCTCGCGCGACGAGACCAGGTCGATGAGCCCCGCCAGCGACTTGCCCTCGTACACGGGGTCGGTGATCATCGCCTCGAGCGAGCCGCCCAGCCGGATCGCGTCGAGGGTCGACTCGACGGGGATGCCGTAGAGGTCGCCCGCCCAGCCCTCCAGCACGGTGATCTCGTCGTCGCTCAGCTCGCGCCCGAGTCCGATGAGCTCCGCGGTGTGCCGGGCGATGCGCTCGACCTGCGCGCGGGTCTTCTCCAGCGTCGCGGACGCGTCGATGCCGATCACCCGGCGCGGCCGATCCTGACCGGCGAAGCCGGCGATCATGCCGGCGTGCGTCGACCCGGTGACCGTGCAGACGATGATCGTGTCGAAGAACACGCCCAGCTCCCGCTCCTGCTGCTCGACCTCGTAGGCCCAGTTCGCGAAGCCGAGGCCGCCCAGATGATGCTCGGAGGCACCGGCGGGGATCGGGTACGGCGTGCCGCCGTCCGCGATCACCTCGTCGATCGCGTCCTGCCAGCTCGAGCGGATCCCGATGTCGAAGCCCGCGGAGTCGAGGGTCACCTTCGCGCCCATGATGCGGCTGAGCTGGATGTTGCCGACGCGGTCGCTCAGCGGATCCGGCCACTCCACCCAGTTCTCCTGCACCAGCCGGGCCTTCAGGCCGAGCTTGGCCGCGACCGCGGCGACCTGGCGGGTGTGATTGGACTGGTAGCCGCCGATCGAGACCAGCGTGTCCGCACCCTGAGCGAGCGCGTCGGGCACGAGGTACTCCAGCTTGCGGATCTTGTTGCCGCCGAAGGCCAGCCCGCTGGAGACGTCCTCGCGTTTGGCCCAGATCTGCGCTCCGCCGAGGTGCTGTGTCAGCCGCGGCAGGTGGTGCACGGGACTCGGGCCGAAGGTCAGCGGGTACCGCTCGAAGTCGGAGATGGCCATGGGAGTCCTCCAGAAGAGTGCGGATGCCGCGGGTCGGGTTCGTTACACCGTAGCCGATATCCTGGATATCGCATTTCACAGCCGCACCCAGCGGCTACGCTGAGGACGTCCTCGAAGGAGCCTCATGCCCGTTCCCTCCGCTGTCCGCACGCAGCCGCGCGAGCTGCTGCGGGACAACGTCTACACATCCCTCCGGGATGCGATCGTCGACGGCACCCTCTCCCCCGGCGAGCGCCTGCGCGACACGGAGATCGAGGCGTGGCTCGGCGTCAGCCGCACGCCCATCCGCGAGGCCCTGCTGCGGCTGGAGCGCGCCGGGCTCGTCGTCTCCCAGCCCGGACGCTCGACCATCGTCTCCCCCGTCGATCCGGCATCCACGGTGAGCGCCCAGCAGATCGCCGCCTCGATGCACGAGCTCGCGGCGCGGCTGGCGGTGCCCCGTCTCGGCGGCGAGGCACTGGCGCAGATCGAAACCGCGGCCCTCGCATTCGAGCGCGCCGTCGTGGAGGGCGACGGCGACCGGGCCCTGACGCACGATGACGAGTTCCACGACGTGCTGGTGCGCGCGAGCGGGAACGCGATGATCGCCGAGGTGCTCGAACTCGCCACCCCGCTGCTCCGGCGGGCGGAGCGCACGCGGTTCACCTCGTTTGCCGCCCGGGACTCGGTCGCCCAGCACGCCGCCATCCTCGACGCGATCCGCGGCGGCGACGCCGACCGGGCCGCCGCCCTCAGCCGGGAGAACTGGCTCTCGCTCGACCTGGTCGCCGAGCCGGTGTCGGACACCGACGCCCACCCCGGCGAAGATACCGGCACCGGCTGACCACCGGCGCCGGCGCCTCCGACCGACCAGCCTCAGCGCGCCGACCAGCCGCCGTCCATGGTGTAGCTGGCGCCGGTGACCATGGCCGCAGCATCCGTCGTCAGCCAGCCGACGAGCGAGGCGACCTCCTCCGGCTCGACGAGGCGCTTGATCGCGCTCTCGGTGAGGAAGACCTTCTCGAGCACCTCCGACTCGTCGATGCCGCGGCGGGCCGCCTGGTCGGCTACCTGCTTCTCGACCAGCGCCGTGCGCACGTAGCCCGGGTTCACGCAGTTGCTGGTGACACCGTGCTCTCCACCCTCCAGCGCGGTCGCCTTGGACAGGCCTTCGAGGCCGTGCTTGGCGACGACATAGGCGCTTTTGTAGGGCGAGGCCCGCAGGCCGTGCACCGAGGAGATGTTCACGATCCGGCCGAAGCCGCGCTCGTACATGCCCGGCAGCGCCGCGCGGACGAGGAGGAAGGGCGCTTCGACCATGAGACGCAGGATGAAGCGGAACGCCTCGGGGTCGAAGTCCTCGATGGCGGCGATGCGCTGCACGCCGGCGTTGTTGACCAGGATGTCGGTGCCCGCCACCCGGGCGGCGAACTCGTCCGACTCGACCTGGTCGCGGGCCGAGAGGTCGACCACCCATGCCTCGCCGCCGATCTCGGCCGCAACGGCGCCGGCCGCCTCCGCATCGAGATCGGCCACCACCACCGTCGCCCCTCGCGACGCCAGCTCGCGCGCGATGGCGGCGCCGATGCCCGCTCCACCGCCGGTCACCAGCGCGCGGCGGCCCGTCAGATCCTCGGAGGTCATGCGCGCGCTGCCCGGCCGGTCGGCAGATCGAAGCGCGCAGCATCGGCGTCATCGACGGCGCGCAGCGAGAGGCCCTTCGTCTCGCGCAGCGTCAGCACCGCGATCAGTGTGATCACGCAGGCGGCGACGATGTAGAGCGCCACCGGCAGCCACGACTGGAAGCGCTGCAGCAGTGCGGTCGCGATGATCGGCGCGAGCGAGCCGGCGACGATCGAGGTCACCTGGTAGCCCAGTGAGACGCCCGAGTAGCGCATGCGGGTCGGGAAGAGCTCGGCCATGATCGCGGGCTGTCCGGCGTACATCAGGGCGTGGAAGCAGAGGCCGACGGTCACGGCCAGCACGATGAGCACCGGGTTTAGGGTGTCGAACATCGGGAAGGCGAAGAAGGCCCAGGTGGCGCCCAGCACGGCGCCGGCGAGGTAGACCGGCTTGCGTCCGATGCGGTCGCACAGGCGTCCGACCTGCGGGATCACGACGAAGTGCACGGCGTGCGCGATCAGCAGGGCGAGCAGCAGCTGGCTCGTGTCGTATTTGTGGACCGTCGTCAGGTACACGATCGTGAAGCTGACGATGATGTAGTACAGGATGTTCTCCGCGAAGCGCAGGCCCATGGCCTTCAGAACGCCCGTCGGGTAGCGGCGCACGACCTCGAACACGCCGTAGCTGACGGCCTTCTCGGACTCCACCTGGGCGCGCGCCTCGAGGAAGATGGGCGCCTCGCTGACGTGCTTCCGGATGTAGTAGCCCACGAGCACGATCACGGCCGAGAGCCAGAAGGCGACGCGCCAGCCCCACTCGAGGAACTGCGCCGCGGGGAGGATGGCCGACATCGTCAGCAGCACGAGGGTCGCGAGCAGATTGCCGACGGGAACGGCCGCCTGCGGCCAGCTCGCCCAGAAGGCACGCGACCGATCAGGGCTCTGCTCGGCGACCAGCAGCACCGCGCCGCCCCACTCGCCGCCCAGCGCGAAGCCCTGGATGAAGCGGAGCGCGACCAGGAGCGCGGGCGCCCAGTAGCCGATCGTGCCGAAGCCCGGCAGGCAGCCGATGAGGAACGTCGCGACGCCGATCATGATGATCGTGACCTGGAGCGTGTGCTTGCGGCCCAGGCGATCGCCGATCTGTCCGAACACGATGCCGCCGAGCGGACGAGCGATGAAGCCCACCGCGTACGTCAGGAAGGCGGCGATGATGCCGTCGAGCTGGCTTCCCGCGTTCGGGAAGAAGACGGTGCCGAAGACGAGGCTCGCGGCAGTGGCGTAGAGGAAGAATTCGTACCACTCGACCACGGTCCCGATCATCGAGGCTGCGACGATGCGCTTCAGACCGGAGGCTGCGGTGTCGCCGGAGGCGGGGGTCGGATCGGCGGTGCGCGAGCGCGCGTTCTCGGCGGAAGTCATGGTTCTCCTCGTGGGTCGTCGTTGACTCACATGAGTAAACGTGCAGTTCCCGATCCTCGCAATGGCCATTTCGGCGCTCGGCATGTGCAGAATTGCAGATGTGAACCCCGATCCGCAGGACCTCCTCGTGCTCCTCGCCGTGTCCCGGAGCGGGCGGTACACGACGGCCGCAACGACGCTGGGCCTCAACCACACGACGGTGGCGCGCCGCATCTCCGCGCTCGAGACCGCACTCGGAGGCCGCGTGCTCGCGCGCACGATCGGCGGCTGGGAGCTGTCCGACCTCGGGCGGCGCGCGGTGCAGGCCGCGGAGGGTGTCGAGTCCGCGGTCCGTCTCCTGCAGTCGCCGGATGCTGCGACCGCCGTCACCGGAGTGGTGCGGCTGTCGGCGACCGACGGCTTCAGCGCATATGTCGCCGCTCCCGCCGTCGCCGCCCTGCAGCGCGACCATCCCGCGCTGCAGGTGGAGATCGTCACCGTCACCCGGCGCGCGCTGCAGCAGCGCTCGGGGCTGGACATCGAGGTCGTCGTCGGCCGCCCGCAGGTGCACCGGGCGGAGGCCTTCCACCTGGCCGACTACACCCTGGGCATGTACGCGTCCCGCGACTACCTCGACGCCCACGGCGCGCCCGCCGACCTCGGAGAGCTGGCGCAGCATCCGCTCGTGTACTTCATCGACTCGATGCTCCTGGTGGACGACCTCGACGCGCCGCGGCGGCTCGTGCCGACGATGCGCGACTCGCTCACCTCGACGAACGTGTTCGTGCATGTGGAGGCCACCCGCGCGGGCGCCGGGATCGGACTGCTGCCCTGCTTCGTGGCCGACCGTCACCCCGACCTCGTGCGCATCCTTCCCGGAGTCGTCGACGAGCACCTCCCCTACTGGATGGTGCTCCGACCGGAATCGCTGACGCGTCCGGCGGTCGCCGCCGTGGTCGAGGCGCTGCGCCGCCGCCTCGCCGACATGGCCGATCAGCTCGAGGGTGCGCCCGGGCGCTGACGCCGTTCCCGATGGGCTCCCCGCCCGGCCTCGGCCGGCGACCCCGTGCCTACACTGAAGCGGTGCCCTCCCGCCGCCCCCGTCTCGTCCGCCGCGACTCCGCCGGGGAGCTGAGCGCCGCCCTCGCGCAGCTGCGCGCCGAGCTCGATCTGCCCACTGCCTTCAACGCCGAGGTGCTGGCCGAGGCCGAGGCGGCCGCTCGCACCGTCCCGGTGGATCCCGCCGCCGCGGGAGTCGATGACCTGCGCGACATCGAGTTCCTGACGATCGATCCGGAGGGCTCCCTCGACCTCGATCAGGCACTGCACCTCGAGCGCACCCCCACCGGCGCGGTGCTGCACTACGCGATCGCCGACGTCCCCGCCTTCGTGCAGCCCGGAGGTGCCGTCGACGCGGAGGCCCGGCGCCGGGGGCAGACGATCTACGCCGCCGACGGACGCATCCCCCTGCATCCCGCCGTGCTCAGCGAGGACGCGGCATCGCTGCTGCCCGATCAGGACCGTCGCGCCTTCGTCTGGCGCTTCGAGCTCGACGAGCAGGCGCGACCCGTCGCCACCACGCTGCGCCGCGGGGTGGTGCGCTCGCGCGCCCGCTGGAGCTACATCGATGCGCAGGCGGCGATCGATGCGGGGACGGGACCGGCGAGCCTCGTCGCGCTCGCGTGGTTCGGACCGCTCCGCTCCGCCCGTGAAGCCGAGCGCGGCGGTGCGAGCCTCAACATCCCCGAGACGCGCGTGGTGTCCGACGACGGGCACTACCGCCTGGAGCGCGAGGTGTCGCTCGCCGTCGAGGAGTACAACGCGCAGGTCTCGCTGCTGACCGGCATGGCCGCGGCGGAGATCATGCTGCGCGGGCGGGTCGGCATCCTCCGCACCATGCCCGCCGCCGACCCCGACGACGTCGCCGCGTTCCGCGAGCAGACCGTGGCGCTCGGCGTCCCGTGGCGCGAGGGCGTGTCGTACGGCGACTACCTGCGCGGACTCGACCGTTCGCAGGTGGTGACGGCGGCGATCATGGATGCCGCGGCCTCCCTCTTCCGGGGAGCCGGCTACGTCGCCTTCGACGGGGAGCCGCCCGCCGATCCGCTGCAGTCCGCGATCGGCGCGCCGTACGCGCACACGACCGCGCCGCTGCGCCGCCTGGTGGACCGGTGGTCGCTGGTGATCTGCGAGGCGCTCGCGAACGACCGGCCCGTGCCGCCGTGGGCGCGGACGAGCCTGTCGGAGCTGCCCAAGATCATGGGCCGCAGCGACGGGGTCGCCGGACGCCTGGACTCCGGCACCGTGGACCGCATCGAGGCCGCGGTGCTCGCCGTCCGGGTGGGCGAGAGCTTCGACGCCGTCGTTCTCGGCGTTCGGGGCGACGGCGCGCGCGTGCAGATCGCCGAGCCGCCGGTGTCGGCGAAAGTCGCCGGGCTGACCGCCCCCGCGGGCGCGACGGTGCGACTGCGGCTGGAATCGGTCGACATCGCGTCGGGCACGATCGTCCTCACGCCCTGACGCACGCCGGCTTCCCGACGGGCGCCGGCGCCCTGACAGGCGTCCGAGCTGTCAGGCCGTGACGACCTGCGCAGTCCCGAGCGCGGCGTCGGGACCCATCTCGTCGGCGATCCGGCGCGCCTCCTCGATGAGGGTGGCGACGATCTCCTCCTCGGGCACCGTCTTGACGACCTGGCCCTTGACGAAGATCTGGCCCTTGCCGTTGCCGGAGGCGACGCCGAGGTCGGCCTCGCGGGCCTCGCCCGGTCCGTTGACGACGCAGCCCATGACGGCGACGCGCAGCGGCACCGTGACGTCCTTGAGACCCTCGGTGACGCTGTCGGCCAGGGAGTAGACGTCCACCTGGGCGCGTCCGCACGACGGGCACGAGACGATCTCGAGCCGGCGCTCTCGGAGGTTGAGCGACTGCAGGATCTGCAGGCCGACCTTGACCTCCTCGGCGGGCGGGGCCGACAGCGAGACGCGGATGGTGTCGCCGATGCCCTCGCCGAGCAGGATGCCGAAGGCCGTCGCGCTCTTGATCGTGCCCTGGAAGGCGGGGCCGGCCTCGGTCACGCCGAGGTGAAGGGGCCAGTCGCCCATCTCGGCGAGCAGGCGGTACGCCTTGACCATGATCACCGGGTCGTTGTGCTTGACCGAGATCTTGAAGTCGTGGAAGTCGTGCTCCTCGAACAGGCTCGCCTCCCAGCGGGCGCTCTCGGCGAGCGCCTCGGGCGTGGCCTTGCCGTACTTCTGCAGCAGGCGGGGGTCGAGCGATCCGGCGTTCACGCCGATGCGCAGCGAGACGCCCGCGTCCTTCGCGGCCTTGGCGATCGCCCCGACCTGGTCGTCGAACTTGCGGATGTTGCCGGGGTTGACGCGCACGGCGGCGCAGCCGGCGTCGATCGCCTGGAAGACGTACTTCGGCTGGAAGTGGATGTCGGCGATGACGGGGATCTGGCTCTTCTTCGCGATGATGTGCAGCACGTCGGCGTCGTCCTGGGACGGAACCGCGACGCGCACGATCTCGCAGCCGGAGGCGGTGAGCTCGGCGATCTGCTGCAGCGTGGCGTTGATGTTGGTGGTCGGCGTGGTGCACATCGACTGGACGCTGACGGGGGCACCTCCGCCCACCAGGACCTTCCCGACCTTGATCTGGCGGGACTTGCGACGAGGGGCGAGGACTTCGGGGACCTTGGGCATCCCGAGATTCACTGCTGGCACGCTCTCACACTACGCCGCAGGGGCTGGGAGGGGCCTCAGGAAGGCGCTGTGATAGTTTCGGCGCATGTCCGCGAACATCTCCTGGTGGCGCACCGCATAGGCGGTGTGTTCTCGCGACCACAGACCGCCCCCGCCCGGGCGGTCTTCTTCGTGGGGTGACCGCCCCCTCGACGAAGGACCGATCATGCCCGGCCCCGCTCCCCGTGCACTCTCCGACCTGGCCGCGCGCGGCATCCCGTTCGCCCTGCTCGCCCGCGACGGCCGCACCGTGGAGGTCCTCACCGGCGATGTGGTGGACGTCGAGCTGCTGGCCGACATCCCGCTGACGGATGCCGCGGGCACCCCCCGCGAGGTGCTCGCCCTGGTTCCGTTCCGGCAGGTGCGGGAACGCGGCTTCGTGTGCCATGACGACGGTGCGCCCCTGCGGTGCCTCGTCGTCGACGCGCACGACTCGCTGCCCCTGGAGGATGCCCTCGTCCAGCTGCCCTCCGCCCCGGTCCCGCTGCGCGGCGCGGGGTTCGACATCGACGACGAGGACTACGCGCAGATCGTGCGCACCGTCATCGCCGAGGAGATCGGACGAGGCGAGGGCGCGAACTTCGTCATCCGCCGCGACTTCACCGCGGGCGTCGAAGGCGACCCCGCCACCGTCGCCCTGACGTGGTTCCGCGCACTCCTCGAGCACGAGAAGGGTGCGTACTGGACCTTCGCCGTCGTGACCCCCGGGCACGTCGCCGTCGGCGCCAGCCCCGAGGCGCACGTGAGCGCGCGCGTCGACCGCGAGCAGTCAGGCGCGGCGGATGCCGCGGCATCCGCCGTCGTCACCATGAACCCCATCTCCGGCACCTTCCGGCACCCCGCCGGCGGGGCGACCGCGGCCACGCTGACGGAGTTCCTCCAGTCGACGAAGGAGACCGAGGAGCTGTTCATGGTCGTCGACGAGGAGCTCAAGATGATGAGCGCCGTCTGCGCCGACGGCGGCCGCATCACCGGGCCGCATCTCAAGGAGATGTCGCGACTGACCCATACGGAGTACGTGCTGCGCGGCAACAGCCGCATGGATCCGCGCGACATCCTCCGCGAGACGATGTTCGCCCCCACCGTCACCGGCTCGCCGATGCAGAACGCGTGCACGGTGATCTCCCGTCACGAGCGCACGCCGCGCGGCTACTACTCCGGGGTCGCGGCGCTGTTCACGCCCACCGGCGACGGCCGCACCCACGACCTCGATGCTCCGATCCTCATCCGCACCGCGTATCTGCAGGACGGGATGCTGCGGGTCCCGGTCGGCGCGACGCTCGTGCGCCACTCCGACCCCTACGGCGAGGTCGGCGAGACGCACGGGAAGGCGGCGGGCGTGCTCGGCGCGATCGGCGCGATCGCACGGGACACCCCGACGGCCGGCCCGGCCGACGCCGACCCCGACCGCCCTGCCGACATGCGCCGGCCGCTGGCGGAGGACCCCGACATCGCCGCGCTGCTCGAGTCGCGCAACGCCCGCCTCGCCGCCTTCTGGCTGAACCCGCAGGGCGGGACGGAGCCGGGGCCGCTGCACGGCCGCACCGCGCTGGTCGTCGACGCCGAGGACCGTTTCACCACGATGCTCGCCCACCAGCTGCGCCACCTGGGGCTCGACGTGTCGATCGCGCCGTGGACCGCCGTGACCGATGAGGATCTGGATGCGGCCGAGCTGGTCGTGTCGGGCCCCGGGCCCGGTGACCCCCGCGACCCGGAGAGCCCGCGCATGCGACGCATGCGGGAGGTCGTGCGACAGCGCCTGTCCGCGCATCGCCCGCTGCTGGCCGTGTGCCTCAGCCATCAGATCCTCGCGGATGCCCTGGGGGTGGAGCTCGCTCCGCTCGACGCCCCGCACCAGGGACTGCAGCGCACGGTGGACGTCTTCGGCAGCGACGCCTCGATCGGCTTCTACAACACCTTCACCGCGCGGGTGCCGGCCGGCACCACCCGCGTCGGCGTCGCCGAGATCGCCGCCGATGCGCACTCGGGAGACGTGTACGCCCTCCGGGGTCCGGCGTTCGCGTCGGTGCAGGGACACCTGGAGTCGATCCTGTCGCGCGACGGCATGGCGACCCTGGAGCGGCTGGTCACGCAGGCGCTGACCCCGACGGCCTGACCGGCGGGCGTCAGCGCCCCTGCTCGACCCGTCGTGCGAGCAGCCGTCGCTCGGCATCGTTGGCGGTGAGCTCCAGCGCCGTCAGGTCGGCGGCCAGCGCCTCCTCCCCGCGGCCGAGGTCGCGCAGCAGCGCCGCCCGCACCGCGTGCCAGAGGTGCGACCCGCCGAGCCTCTCGCGCAGGCCGTCGACCTCCTCGAGGGCCGCGCGCGGCGCGCCCACCCGCGACAGCGCCACCGCGCGGTTCAGCCGCACCACCGCCGACCCGTCGTGGCGCAGCAGCAGGTCGTAGAGCGCGAGGATCTGCGGCCAATCCGTCTCGGCCGAGCTCGCGGCATCCGCATGGCACGCGGCGATGGCGGCGTGCAGCTGCCACCGCCCCGGCCGACGCCGCGCGGCCGCGCGGTCGAGCTCCCGGCCCGCCTCGTCGATCAGCGCGGCATCCCACCTCGTGCGGTCCTGATCCTCCAGGAGCACGAGCTCGCCGTCGGCGGCGCGCGCCGACTCGCGGGCGGAGTGCAGGAGGAGCAGCGCCCGCAGCCCGCGGGCCTCAGGTTCGGCGGGCAGGGCGCCGACGATCACGCCCGAGAGCCAGACGGCGTCGTCCGCGATGTCGCGGTCGGCCGCGGCATCCGCGCCGCTGCGGAGGTGCGCCTCGCTGTACATCGCCGCCACGACCGCCAGCGCGATGTCCAGGCGCGGCGGGAAGCCGCTCGCGTCGGGGATCCGCAGGGGGATGCCCGAGGCCGCCATCTTCCGCTTCGCCCGCACGATGCGCTGAGCGACGGCGGGCTCGGTGCTGAAAGTCGCCCGTGCGACCTGGCGCGTGGTCAGCCCGCACACCGCGCGGAGGGTCAGGGCCAGCTGCGCGTCGGGCGAGAGGGCCGGGTGGCAGCATCCGAACAGCAGCGGCAGGCGCTCGTCGACCGCGGGATCGGATTCGTCCGGCATCGTCGCCTCCGGCGCGGCCAGCAGGGGCAGCCGCGTGCGCAGGCGCTGTTCGCGGCGGATGCGGTCGAGCGCGTTGTTTCGCGCCGCGCGTGACAGCCAGGCGCCCGGGTTCGGCGGGACGCCGCGCACACGCCAGGCCCGCACGGCCTCTTCGACGGCCGCCGCGACCGCTTCCTCCGCGATGTCGAAGCTCCGGAACGACGCCGTCAGCGTCGCGACGAGGCGCGCCGCCTCCTCCCGCACCGTGCGGGCGAGGAGCGCATCGGATGCCGCGGGCCGGTCGTCCTCGCCCGCACGGCCCGCGGCATCCCCCGTCACGACTCGAACTGCGAGTAGTCGGTCACCATGGGGCGGATCTCCACGGACGTGCCGGGGCGGCGGAGCATGGGCCACTCCCGGACGACCGCGATGGCGGCGTCGAGATCGGGCACGTCCAGCACGCTGAAGCCGCCGATGACCTCCTTCGCCTCGGAGAACGGGCCGTCGACGACCACGACGCCGTCGCCGCCGTGGCGCACCGTCGTGGCGGTCTCGACGGGCTGGAGCTCGGCGCCCCCGTCGCTGATCTGGTCGTCGTGCTGCTGGAACCACCGGTAGACGGCGGCATACTCCTCGCTGATCGCCTCCGGGGGCGTCTGCGCGTCGAGCGCGGGGTCGGAGGTGAACATGATGACGTACTTCATGAGGGGTCCTTCCGTTGAGGGAACAGTTTCATCCCCTCAGCGAACGGGCAACCCCGATATCGACAGGTGCCGGGAAAAGATCGCGCGGGCGCTACGGTCCGAAGATCGACACCGGGTTGATCAGGTCGGCGACGATCAGGATGCCGCCCATCACCACCAGCAGGATGACCACGATGAAAGTGAGCGGCACGAGGCGGGTCGCGTCGACCGGAGGCGGCGGCGGCCGGTGGCGCAGCTTCGCCCACACGTTCTTGAGGCCGCCCCAGAGCGCCACGACCACATGACCGCCGTCCAGCGGCAGCAGCGGGATGAGGTTGAAGGCGAACAGCGCGATGTTGAGCGACGCCAGGAGACCGAGGAACCCCGCCACGCGGTTGAGGATGGGAGACTCCGACGCCGCGACGTCGCCCGCGATGACGCCCACGCCCACGACGCTGAGCGGACCGTTCGGATCGCGGTCCGCCCCCGTGAACAGGGATTCAGCGGTCTGGTAGACCTTCACCGGCAGCTGCGCGATGATGCCGAACACCGCGCCGACGTTCTCGACCGCGGCCTGCGGCCCCGCCCAGATCGGCTGCGGCGTCAGCACGGAGGCGGGACCGATCCCGGCGAAGCCGACGTCCTGCGTGACGGGCGTGCCCGCGGCATCCGTCACGGGGTTGTCGTTCTCGTCGTAGACGGGACGCTCGGCGAGCACGGGGGTGAGGGTCAGGGTCTGGTCGGCGCCGTCGCGCGTGATCACGACGTCCAGCGCACGGCCGGGGTTCGCCTGGATGATGGCGGACGTCTCGTCGAACGTCGAGACCGCCGTGCCGTCGATCGACCGGATCGTGTCGCCCGGCGCGAACCCCGCCTCGGCGGCCGGCGTCGCCGGGTCGCCGGGCTCGCACGCGGTCTGGGTCGTGTCGGCCGGCAGGACGCACTGGGTGATGGAGGCGACGGTGGTCGAGGCGGTCTGCACGCCGATGCCACTGAACAGGATGGCGAACAGCACGATGGCGAGCAGGAGGTTCATCAGCGGCCCGCCGAGCATGATGACGACGCGCTTCCAGACCGGCAGCAGGTAGAAGACGCGGTCGCGCCCGGCGATCAGCGTCTCCTCGTTGGCCAGACGCGCGTCCTGCACCATGGCGGCGAAGAAGCGCCCGGAGGCACGAGCGGCGGGGGCGGCGGTGCCCGCTGCCTGCGCCTCGCGCTCCGCGGGGGACGGCGGGTACATGCCCGACATGGAGATGTAGCCGCCGAGCGGGAACGCCTTGATGCCGTACTGGGTCTCGCCGACGGTGCGCGAGAAGAGCGTCGGACCGAAGCCGACCATGTACTGGCCCACGTGCACGCCGAACTTCTTGGCCGGCACGAGGTGGCCGATCTCGTGCAGCGCGATGGACACCGCGAGCCCCACGACCAGGAGGACGATGCCGATCACGAAGGCGAGGACGGTCACGGATTCACCGTACCCGCCGCTGTCTTTGAAACGGCCGTGCACGGCGTGCCGCCCCGAGGCGCGACGGAGCCCGCCTCCCGGGCGCCCGGCCCGCGGATGAGAGACTTGTCAGGCCATGGACAACGCTGCTTCCCGCCTGCCCCCGGTGCTCCGGCCCGACAGCCCGCCGACGAGAGCACTCGCAGATCTCGCCGAGCGCTTCGCCCGCGAGGTGCGCGGCGACACGACGGGACGTCTCGTCTCGGGCATCACGCTGGCGACCGCCGACCTGCGCGCGGGCGAGGTCTTCGTGGCCATCCGCGGTGCCAACAGGCACGGCGCCGAATTCGCCGCGACGGCCGCCGAGAAGGGCGCCGTCGCGGTGCTCACCGACGACGACGGCGCAGCGCTGGCCGCCGACGCCGGACTGCCGATCCTCGTGGTCGACGACCCCCGCGGCATGCTCGGTGCCCTCTCGGCGTGGGTGTACGGCACCGGTGCCGACGACGACCTGCCCCTGCTGTTCGCCACCACCGGCACCAACGGCAAGACGAGCGTGTCGCATCTCCTCGAAGGCATCCTCGGCCAGCTCGGCGTCACCAGCGGCCTGTCCTCGACCGCAGAGCGCCACATCGCCGGCGAGGTCATCGTCTCGCGTCTGACCACGCCCGAGGCGTCCGAGATGCACGCCCTCCTCGCCCTCATGCGCGAGCGCGGGGTCGAGGCCGTCGCCGTGGAGGTCAGCGCACAGGCCCTCAGCCGCCGCCGCGTCGACGGCCTCGTCTTCGACGTCGCCGGCTTCACGAACCTCAGCCACGACCACCTCGACGACTACGCCGACATGCGCGAGTACTTTGAGGCCAAGCTCCCCCTCTTCCGGCCCGACCGCGCGCGGACGGCCGTCATCTGCCTCGACTCCGCCCCGGGCGCCGAGGTCGCGGCCCGGTGCGAGGTGCCCTTCGTCACGGTGGGCACACCCGACATCGCCGATGATCCGGAGGCCGCGGCATCCGCCGACTGGACCGTGCGGATCCTCGCGGAGCGGCCGGCGGGCACGGAGTTCACGCTCACCTCGACCGACGGACGCACCCTCACCACCGTCGTGCCGGTCATCGGCCGCCACATGGCCGCCAACGCGGGCCTCGCGATCGTCATGCTGCTCGAGGGCGGCTACTCCTGGGACCGTCTGCGCGGTGCGCTGGATGCGTCGGCCGGCGGCACGGGCCGCATCGACGCCTACCTGCCGGGACGCATCCAGCTCGTCTCGGGAGAGCACGGCCCGGCGGTGTACGTCGACTTCGGCCACTCCCCCGACGCCTTCGAGAAGACGCTGGCCGCCGTGCGGCGCGTCACGCCGGGCACGGTCGTCATGCTCGTCGGCGCCGACGGCGACCGGGATGCCACGAAGCGACACGACATGGGCCGCACCAGCGTGCTCGGCAGCGACATCCTCGTCATCACCGACCACCATCCGCGCTTCGAAGACCCCGATTCCATCCGCGCGACCCTCATCGAGGGGGCGCGCAGGGCACGTCCCGACGCCGAGATCCACGAGTACTCGCCGCCCGAGCGCGCGATCGTCGAGGCGATCCGTCTCGTCGGCGAGGGCGACGCCATCCTCTGGGCCGGCCCCGGGCACCAGGATTACCGCGACATCCGCGGCGTGCGCACGCCCTACTCCGCGCGCGAGCTCTCCCGGCGCGCGCTGCGCGACGCCGGATGGGACGTGCCCGACTCCCACTGGCCGGTGCCGTACCCCGACGACGAGACGCCCGACTCCGACCCGCTGCGGCCCGCGTTCCCCTGACGCCCGGTCGCGGTGATCAGCCGGTGACCGACCTCGGGCTCAGGCTCGGCCTCAGGCTGCCGCGGCGATCGCGCGATCGGCGGTCTCGCGCGCCCAGCGCTCGGCTTCGGCCAGGCTCTCGCGGGTGAGGGCGCCGGGCGCCTCGTGCGCGTCGACGACCCGGTCGATGGTGTCGAGGATGCCCGGAAAGCTCAGCCGGCCGTCGTGGAAGGCGTCGACCGCCTGCTCGTTGGCCGCGTTGAAGACGGCGGGATATGTGCCACCGGCCCGGCCCACGCGCTTGGCGAGACGGACGGCGGGGAACGCCTCGTCGTCGAGGGGCTCGAACGTCCACGACGTCGCGACGGTCCAGTCCAGCGGACGGCCGACGCCGCCCACGCGCTGCGGCCAGTCGAGGCCGAGCGAGATCGGGAGGCGCATGTCGGGCGGAGAGGCCTGCGCGATCGTGGAGCCGTCGACGAATTCGACCATCGAGTGCACGATCGACTGCGGGTGCACGACGACGTCGATGTCGTCGTAGTCGACGTCGAACAGCAGGTGCGCCTCGATCACCTCGAGGCCCTTGTTCACCAGCGTCGCCGAGTTCGTGGTCACCACCCGGCCCATGTCCCAGGTGGGGTGGGCGAGCGCCTGCGCGGGGGTGACGTCCCGAAGCTCGGCGGCGGTGCGCCCCCGGAACGGGCCGCCCGAAGCGGTCAGCACGAGCCGCCGCACCTCGCTGTGCTCGCCGGCGCGCAGAGCCTGTGCGATCGCGGAGTGCTCAGAGTCGACGGGGACGATCTGCCCCTTCTCCGCCAGCACGCGCACGAGGTCGCCGCCGACGATCAGCGACTCCTTGTTCGCGAGCGCGAGCGTGCGGCCGCGCTCGAGCGCCGCCAGGGTCGGACCGAGTCCGACCGAGCCCGTGATGCCGTTCAGCACGACGTCGGCCTCGACGTCGCGCACGAGCTGCTCCGCCTCGACGGCGCCGAGCGCCGTCGCCTCGACGCCGAACTCCGCGGCCTGCGCCTCGAGTCCCGCGCGGTCGGTGCCGGCCGACAGGCCGACCACCTCGAACCGGTGCGGGTTGGCGCGGATCACGTCCAGCGCCTGGGTGCCGATGGAGCCGGTGGAGCCGAGAACGAGGACGCGCCGCATCCCGCCAGCCTAGGGCGGGACGCGGCGCGTCCGGGGAGTGCTGCGGTGTTACTGGGCCTGCGGGTGCTGAGCGCCGAGGATGTCGATCACGAAGACCAGGGTGTCGCCCTTCAGGTCCGTGTCGTTGATCTCACCCTCGCCGTAGCCGTCGGCCGGCGTGATGACGACGAGCACCTGCGAGCCGACCGTCTGGCCCTCCAGGGCCTTCGTGAACCCGGGGACGAAACCGGTCGTGGCGCCCGTGTACGGCGTGCCGCTGGCCCACGTGTCGCCTCCGTCGAAGAGCTCGCCGGACGACCACCGCGCACCGCGGAACTGGATCAGCACCTGATCGCCGCTCGCCACGACCGCGCCGTCGCCCTTCTTCAGCGTCGACACCTCCGTCGACGTGGGCGGATCGGTCTTCGGCACCTCGATGGTGGGTGTGCCGTCGTCCGCGAGGGTGACGGTCGGCAGGCCCGCCTCGGGAGTCTGCGGCTCGCCCCACGCCGCGTCGGGGACGATCTCGAGGAAGTCGAACACGTACACCTCGCCGGGGCCGTTCTCCGACGCGGGGAAGGTCGCGACGACGCGGCTGCCGGGCGTGGCGCAGCCGATGACCTGCCCGAGCGGGCTGTCGGCGGTGATCGGGGCGGGGAGGATCTCGCTCTCCGCGTAGCCGACCGCCCCGAGCTTCTCACCGGTGTCGGCGTTGAAGGCGGAGAGGGCGTAGGAGATGAGCTGTCCGCTCTGCACGGGATCGCCGGACCCTTCCGACACCACGGTGCGCTGCAGCTCGGGGATGTCGAGCGGGAACGTGAAACCGGCGGTCGATTCCGTGCCGGGGGCTCCGTCGACGGTGACCGCATCGGATGCCGCGCCCGACGGGGCGGCGGCCGCGCACAGGTCTCCTGCGGCCGAGGCGCTGGGGCTCGCGCTGTCTGCGGGGACGCCGCCGGCGCCGGAGCAGCCGGCCAGCAGCACGACCGCGGCCGCGGCGATGGACAGGGTGGCAAGTGGGCGAAGACGCACGGATACCTCGAGAATCTGAGGAGAAGGGGACGCCCCATCCTCCCCCATGCTTCCTCTGTCCTGCCTGGGAGCGCGGGCCATGCCAGGGCGGGTATGCATTCGGGAGTACCCTCGACGGGTGACATCCGAGGAGACCGCCGCGCCCGGCGAGGCCGATCCCGACACCGATCACGAGGCCCCGGTCACGCGGATGGGCGCCACTTATTTCCTGGGCCGGTTCATCATCACGCCCCTGGCCCGGCTGGTCTACCGCCCCAAGGTGGAGGGCCGCGCACTGGTGCCCAAGACCGGCCCGGTGATCTTCGCGAGCAACCACCTGTCGTTCATCGACTCCATCGCCATCCCCGTCGCCGCCCCGCGTCCCGTGCACTTCCTGGCCAAGTCGAGCTACTTCGACGGGTCGGGCGCGAAGGGCTGGGCATCACGAGAGTTCTTCACGGCGATCGGCGCCATCCCCGTGGAGCGCGGCGCCGGGCAGGCCGCCCTCGACGCGCTCGACCAGCAGCGCCGTCTCCTCGAGGAAGGGCGCACCGTCGCGCTCTATCCCGAGGGCACGCGGTCCCTCGACGGCCGCCTCTACAAGGGCCGCACGGGCGTCGCCTTCCTCGCCCTGCAGACCGGCGCGCCCGTGGTCCCGGTCGGCCTCATCGGCACCGACAAGGTCATGCCCGTCGGCGCGAAGGTGCCCTCGACGAGTGAGCGCATCACCGTCCGCTTCGGCCAGCCGCTCGACCTCTCTCCGCACGGTCCCGCCACCTCCGGCCGCGCGCGCCGCGGCGCCACCGACGAGATCATGGCCGCGATCCATGCACTGTCCGGCCAAGAGCTCGCCGGCGCCTACAACGAGGTCCCCGCCGCGAACCCCATCGAGCGCATCAAGCAGGTCCTGCCGCACGAGCGTCGCTGAGCGCGCCGTCGCGCGCCCTTGACAGTCTCCCCTCCGCGCGGGAGATTCTCCCTGACTGCACCGACGCCGTCATGGAGGAATCATGAAGAAGCTCATCAACTCCCCCGCCGATGTGCTGGCCGACGCGCTGCGCGGCATCCAGGCGGCCCACCCCGACGTCCGCGTCGACACCGAGAACCGGGTGATCCTGCGCGGTGAGCCGACCCGCGCCGGCAAGGTGGCGCTCGTCTCGGGCGGCGGTTCGGGTCACGAGCCGATGCACGGGGGCTTCGTCGGCCGCGGCATGCTCGACGCCGCCTGCGCGGGCGAGGTGTTCACCTCCCCCACACCCGACCAGATGCTCGCCGCCGATCAGGCCGTCGACTCCGGCGCCGGCGTGCTGCACATCGTGAAGAACTACACCGGCGACGTCCTGAACTTCGAGATGGCCGCCGAGCTCGCCCAGGGCGAGGGCATCCGCGTCGAGACGGTCGTGGTCGCCGACGACGTCGCGGTGCAGGACTCCACGTGGACGGCCGGTCGGCGCGGCACGGGGACGACGGTGATCCTGGAGAAGATCGTCGGCGCCCTCGCCGAGGAGGGCGCCGACCTCGACGCGGTGCTCGCCCTCGCCGAGAAGGTGTCGGGCAACGGCCGCTCGATGGGGGTCGCGCTGACCAGCTGCACCGTGCCGTCCGCGGGCAAGCCCACCTTCGAGCTCCCGGACGACGAGATGGAGGTCGGAGTCGGCATCCACGGAGAGCCCGGCCGCGAGCGCCGCCCGCTCGCCACCGCGAAGGAGATCGCCTCGATGCTCGTCGACCCGATCCTGGCGGACATGGATGCCACGGGTCCGACCATCGTGCTGCTGTCGGGTCTCGGCGGCACGCCGCTGATCGAGCTCTACGTGATGTGGGCCGAGATCGCGCCGCTGCTGGAGACCGCCGGGGTCTCGGTGGAGCGCGTGCTCGTGGGCGACTACATCACGAGCCTCGACATGGCCGGGTGCTCGCTCACGATCGTGAAAGCCGACGAGGAGATGCTGCGCCTCTGGGACGCGCCGGTCGTGACGCCCGGCCTGCGGTGGGGAGCGTGACGGCCGCGATGACCGATGTCACCACCGCGGACCTTCGCGCCTGGATCACGCGCTTCGCCTCCCTCATCGACGAGCACCAGACCGAGCTGACCGAGCTGGACTCGGCCATCGGCGACGCCGATCACGGCTCGAACATGGCACGGGGCATGCACGCGGTGCTTCCGAAGCTCGACGGCGCCGCGACGCCCGCCGACCTCGGCAAGGCGATCGGCATGACCCTCGTCTCGACGGTGGGCGGCGCCAGCGGTCCTCTGTACGGCACGTTCTTCCTGCGCCTGGGCGGCGCCGCCGGAGCGGAGGACGCGCTCGACGCGGCGACGCTCGGGGCCGCGCTCCGCGCCGGGGTGGAGGGCGTCGTCCAGCGCGGCAAGGCCGAGCCCGGCGACAAGACGATGATCGACGCCTTCACGCCGGCCCTTCAGGCCTGGGACGACGCCGTCGCCGGCGGGGCAGACGCGGTATCCGCTGCGGAGGCGGCGGCGACCGCCGCGGCCGCCGGGCGCGATGCGACCGTGCCGCTCGTGGCGCGCAAGGGCCGGGCCAGCTACCTCGGCGAGCGCAGCGCCGGACACCTCGACCCCGGTGCGGCGTCGGCCACCCTGCTCCTCGAGGCGCTCCGCGACACCCTGGCCGCGTCGTGATCGGGATCGTGGCGGTCTCCCACAGCCCCGCGCTCGCGGCAGCCGCCCGAGAGCTGGCCCTTCAGATGGGCGGAGACGACCCGCCGCTCGTGGAGATCGCCGCCGGCACCCCGGACGGTGCCCTGGGGACCGATGCCGCGGCCATCGCCGAAGCGGTCGAGCGTGCCGCGTCGGGCGACGGCGTCCTGGTCCTGATGGACCTCGGGTCGGCCATCCTCAGTGCCGAGACCGCCCTGGAGTTCGTTGATCCCGACATCACGGTGCGTCTCAGCCCCGCGCCGTTCGTCGAGGGACTCGTCGCGGCGGTCGTGGGTGCGGCATCCGGATCCGACCTCGACGCGATCGTCGCGCAGCTTGACACCGCGCTGGCGGCGAAGCGTCAGCAGCTGGGAATCCCGGAGCCGGAGACGACGGATGCCGCGGCCCCCGCCTCCGCCGAGCAGCCGGCCGACGACGCCGAGCTGTCGTTCGAGGCGGTCATCCGCAACCCCTCCGGTCTGCACGCGCGCCCGGCGGCGTCCTTCGCACGCGCGGCCGGTCGATTCGACGCGCGCGTCACCGTCACCGACCTCGGGTCGCAGATGGCGCCGGTGGCGGCCAACAGCCTGCTGTCGCTCATGGCGATGGGCGTCGGACGCGGCGCCACCGTACGGGTGGCCGCGACGGGACGCGAGGCGCGCGCCGCCCTCGACGAGCTGCGCGGGATGATCGAGGACGGGTTCGGCGAGATGTGACTCACCGCCCGGCGGTGACCTCCAGGAGCCGCCGGGCGAGGGACTCCTCGACCACGAGGTCGGTGATGAGGCCGGCGGCGAGCGCACCGCGCAGACTGTCGAGCTTCGAGAGGCTCGACACGATGCAGAAGCGGGTGGGGATGCGGCGCACCGCTTCCAGATCGGGGCCGCTGGAGCGCTCGTTGAGGTCGATGCCGTCGGATGAGCCGTCCGCCCGGTAGAACACCGTGGCGCAGTCGCCGACGACGCCGTTGCGCTCGATGGAGCGCTGATCGGCCTCGTCGAAGTAGTCGCCCGAATAGACGTGGCTGGGCACGTCGGCGTCGGGCGACCCGAGGCCGAACACGAAGATGTTGACGCGCTCCTGGATCTCCAGCACCGCCCGCACGGAGCGCTCGCGCCACATCGCCTGCTTCGTGAGCGGATCGTCGAAGAGCGCCGGCACCGGGAAGGGGTGCACGGGTGCCGACCACGCCGCACCGAAGCGGGCGAGGATCTCACCCGCGTAGGTGATGCCCGAGGTGCGGACGTTGGCCGCGCCGTTCATCTGCACGACGCGCGCGTCGTGCGTGCGCTTGGACGGCAGGTGCCGCGCGACCGCCGACAGCGTCGAGCCCCACGCGATGCCCATCGTCATCGACGACTCGACGCGCTCGGCGAGCAGGCGGGCGGCCGACAGCGCCGTGCGCTCGAGCCGCTCGGCCTCGCTGATGCGGAACGGCGTCGGCACGACCCGCGCCGTCACCCCGAATCGACGCGCGATGCGGCTCTCCACCTGACTGCGGGCATCCTGCGGGGAGTGGATCGAGATGGTCACCAGACCCGTGTCGCGCGCAGAGGCGAGGAGGCGCGAGACGGACGAGCGCGACATCTTCATCTCGCGCGCGATGGCCTCCATGGTGAGGTCCTGGAGGTAGTAGAGCTGGGCGGCGCGCAGGGCGTCCTGCGCACGCGTCGAAGCGGTCGGCACCGTCGTCACCTCCTCCGTCGATACTGCAGTCTGCACGTTTGTGCAAAGGGCTTGCAACTCCGTTCAACACAGGACGAGTGTGGAGAGAGCTTCACAGAAAGGCAGCGCAATGACGACGACTTCCTCCTCCATCCGGCCCGACGTGCAGACCCTCCGCGACCGAGGGGACGTCGACGTCCTCATCATCGGCGGCGGCATCAACGGCCTGGCCACCTTCCGCGACCTCGCGCTCCAGGGGGTGGACGTCGCCCTCGTCGAGAAGGGCGACTTCGTCTCCGGTGCGTCGTCGGCGTCGAGCCACATGGTGCACGGCGGCATCCGCTACCTCGAGAACGGCGAGTTCCGTCTCGTCCAGGAGGCGGTGACCGAGCGCAACGCGCTGCTGCAGACCGCCCCTCACTACGTGCGGCCGCTCGAGACGACGATCCCGATCTTCAAGACGTTCTCCGGCATCCTGTCGGCGCCCTTCCGGCTGCTCATCACGCACGGGCGCGGCAAGCCCAGCGAGCGCGGTGCCCTGCTGATCAAGATCGGCCTGGTCATCTACGACACCTTCTCGCGCGGCGGCGGCACGGTCCCCCGTCACAAGTTCCACGGACGCAAGAAGTCGCTGGCGGCCCTCCCCCGGCTCAACCCCGACCTGAAGTACACCGCGACGTACTACGACGCCTCGATGTGGGACCCCGAGCGCCTCGCGCTCGACGTCATGCACGACGGCCTTGTCGCCGGCGGGCCCCGCGCCTCGGCCGTCAACTACGTCTCGGCCGTCGGCATGCAGCACGGCTCCGTCCAGCTGCGTGACGAGCTCACCGGCGACGAGTTCTCGGTGCGCGCGAAGGTCGTCGTGAACGCTAGCGGCCCCTGGACCGATCTGACCAACGGCGCCATGGGCATGCAGACGCGCTTCATGGGCGGCACCAAGGGCTCGCACATCGTCCTCGACAACGACGAGCTGCTCACCGCCACGAAGGGCCGTGAGATCTTCTTCGAGAACTCCGACGGCCGCATCGTGCTCATCTTCCCGCTGAAGGGACGCGTGCTCGTCGGCACCACCGACATCGACGCCGACCCGAGCAAGCCCGCGGTCATCACCGAGGACGAGATCGACTACTTCTTCGACCTCGTCAAGGAGGTCTACCCCGACATCACGGTGGACCGCTCGCAGATCGTCTACACGTTCTCCGGCATCCGTCCCCTGCCCCACCACGACGACACCGCTCCCGGCTTCGTCTCGCGGGACTACCGGATCGTCGACGACACGCACGAGGGCACGCCCGTCCTCAGCCTGGTCGGCGGCAAGTGGACGACCTTCCGGGCGCTCGCCGAGCACCTGAGCACACGCACGCTCGCGACGCTGGGCCGCCCCCACCGCATCAGCACCGCCGGTCGGCCGATCGGCGGCGGCAAGGACTACCCGCAGACGCCCGCCGCCCGCGGCACGTGGGTCCGCGCGCACAGCGCCGGCCACTCGCGCGAGCTCGTCGAGCGGATGCTGACGCGCTACGGCACCCGCGCGACCGAGGTCCTCGAGGTCATCCCCGCCGGAGCCGAGCCGCTGCCCGCCACCGACGGCTACTACCGCGAGGAGCTGGCGCACCTCGCCCGCACCGAGCAGGTCGTCCACCTCATGGACGTGCTGCTGCGGCGCACCTCGATCGCGTTCGTCGGCGGCATGAGCGCCCGCACGCTGCGCGAGGTCGCCGACGCGGTCGCCGAGCCCCTGGGCTGGGACGAGGCGCGTCGCGACGCGGAGATCGCGGACGCCACCGACCAGCTGCGCACCATGCACCTCGTCGAGCTCGAAGAGGTCAGCGCGACACGATCCTGAAGCGGCGTTCCTCTCCGCGACGACCGCGTCGCGGGGAGTAGCGTCAGCCTCAACCGGCGGCCCGCGGCCGTGCAACGATGCGAACGCGGACACACACCTGAAAGGTCATTGTCGACATGCAAGAAGTGAATCTGGGTCTGTACTTCCTCTCGGAAGTCGTCGGAACCGGGCTGCTGATCCTGCTCGGTACCGGTGTCGTCGCCAACGTCGCCCTCGCCAAGACGAAGGGCAATGCCGGCGGGTTCCTCATGGTGAACTGGGGCTGGGGTCTCGCCGTGTTCGCCGGTGTCATCGCCTCGGCCTACTCGGGCGCTCAGCTGAACCCCGCCGTCTCCATCGGCCTCCTCGTGCGCGGCACGATCGACTTCCCGATGTTCGGCGTCGCCGTCCTCGGTCAGATGGTCGGTGCCATCATCGGTGCGGTGCTCTGCTACGTCTCGTACAAGCAGCACTTCGACGACGAGCCCGACGCAGCCTCCAAGCTGGGCGTCTTCTCGACCGGCCCCGCCATCCGCTCCTACGGCTGGAACCTCGCCACCGAGATCATCGCGACCTTCGTGCTGGTCTTCGTGATCTTCGGCTTCGCCGACTACGGCGTGGCCGACGTGGGCGTCCCCGGAGGCATCGGCGGCCTGTCGGCCGTGCCCGTCGCCCTCCTCGTGGTCGGCATCGGCGCCTCGCTCGGTGGTCCGACGGGGTACGCCATCAACCCGGCTCGTGACCTCGGTCCCCGCATCGCGCACGCTCTGCTGCCCATCAAGGGCAAGGGCTCCAGCGACTGGTCCTACTCCTGGGTCCCCGTCGTCGGTCCCCTCATCGGCGGAGTGCTGGCCGGCCTGCTCGCCCCCGTGCTGCTGAGCCTCGGCAGCTGATCCACCTCCTCGCGGGCGCCGCCCCGGCGGCGCCCGCACCTCCCTCACCGAACACAAGAAAACACAAAGACAAGGAAGTCACCCATGGCTGACTACGTTCTCGCCATCGACCAGGGAACCACGTCGACGCGCGCGATGATCTTCGACCGCAAGGGAAGCGTCATCTCCGTCGGGCAGAAGGAGCACGAGCAGATCTTCCCGAAGGCGGGCTGGGTCGAGCACGACCCGCTGGAGATCTGGCGCAACACCCAGGAGGTGATCGGCCTGGCCCTCAGCCGCGCCGACATCACCCGCCACGACATCGCCGCCGTCGGCATCACCAACCAGCGCGAGACCGCGGTGGTGTGGGACAAGAACACCGGCAAGCCGGTCTACAACGCCATCGTCTGGCAGGACACCCGCACGCAGTCGATCGTCGACCGCCTCGCCGACGGCGACACCGAGCGCTACAAGACCATCGTCGGCCTTCCGCTGGCGACCTACTTCTCGGGCACCAAGATCGTCTGGATCCTCGAGAACGTCGACGGTGCCCGCGAGAAGGCCGAGGCCGGCGACCTGATCTTCGGCACCACCGACACGTGGGTGCTGTGGAACCTCACCGGCGGCATCGACGGCGGTGTGCACGCGACCGACGTCACCAACGCCAGCCGCACCCTGTTCATGGACCTCGAGACCCTGCAGTGGCGCGACGACATCCTCGCCGACTTCGGCGTCCCGAAGTCGATGATGCCCGAGATCCGCTCCTCCTCCGAGGTCTACGGCAACGTCGAGTCCTCGTCGCTGCTGCGCGAGACCCCGATCGCCGGCATCCTGGGCGACCAGCAGGCCGCCACCTTCGGCCAGGCCGCGTACGACCCGGGCGAGAGCAAGAACACCTACGGCACGGGCAACTTCCTCATCTTCCAGACGGGCGAGGAGATCGTCCGCTCGAAGAACGGACTGCTCACCACCCTCGGATACAAGCTCGGCGACGGCCCCGCTCACTACGCGCTGGAAGGCTCCATCGCCGTGACCGGATCGCTGATCCAGTGGCTGCGCGACCAGCTCGGCATCATCTCCTCGGCCCCCGAGGTGGAGACGCTCGCGAAGTCCGTCGACGACAACGGCGGCGTGTACTTCGTGCCGGCGTTCTCCGGTCTCTTCGCGCCCTACTGGCGTCCGGATGCGCGCGGTGCGCTCGTCGGAATGACCCGGTACGTCACCAAGGGCCACATCGCCCGCGCCGCGCTGGAGGCGACCGCCTTCCAGTCGCGCGAGGTGCTCGACGCCGTCAACGCCGACTCGGGCGTCGACCTGACCGAGCTGAAGGTCGACGGCGGCATGACCGCCAACGACGCGCTCATGCAGTTCCAGGCCGACATCCTGGGTGTGCCCGTCGTGCGCCCGGTCGTCGCGGAGACCACGGCTCTGGGCGCGGCGTACGCCGCAGGCCTGGCCGTGGGCTTCTGGGACAACCTGGACGACCTGCGCGCGAACTGGCAGGAGGACAAGCGCTGGGAGCCGAACATGGACCCCGAGGAGCGCGACCGTCAGATGCGCCTCTGGAAGAAGGCCGTCACCAAGTCGATGGACTGGGTGGACGAGGACGTCGTCTGAACCCACCCCCCGCCGCGAGACTGCACCTGCACGGCGAGACTGAGGCTTTCCGCCTCGGTCTCGCCGGTCGGGTGCAGTCTCGCGGTGTTTGGTGCGTCAGTCGCCGGCGATCAGGATGGTGGGCTCGTGGCGCACCGGGAAGTTGACGGAGTTGGCGATGAAGCACGTGGCATGCGCCCGCGCGTGGGCGGCGGTCGCAGCATCCACCATCGCGGCATCGGAGACCGTGACCCGGGGGTGCAGCACCACTTCGCGGAAATGGCCGGACCCCTGGCCGTCCTCCACCATGACGCCCGTCGCGGCGTCCTCGTAGGCGGTGACGACGACGCCCGCCTGCACGCACGCGTAGAGGTACGACAGCAGATGGCACTCGCTGAGGGAAGCCAGGAGCATGTCCTCGGGGTTCCAGCGCGCCGGGTCGCCGCGGAAGGGCTTGTCTGCTGAGGCGAGCACATCGGGCTTGCCCGCGACCGACACCGTGATGCCGCGGTCGTAGTCGCGGTAGCCGGTCGTTCCGGCGCCGCGATTGCCCGTCCAGGTCGCCGTGAGTGCGTAGTGGTGCTCGCCGTTCATGCCGCCAGTCTTCCACGGCCGGCGGGCGCAGGGCCGGGGGATGCGGCGGCCCGGCGGTAGGCTGGACCGGTGCCGCACACCTTCCCCGTCGCCGGAGCCGTGGAACTCGCCGTCGTCGAACGGAGCGGGTTCATCGAGTCGCGCCACGCCGGCGCAGCGGTCGTGCTCGCGCCCGACGGCACGGTCGCCACCACGCTCGGCGAGGCGGATGCCCTGATCCTCCCCCGCTCCAGCCTCAAGCCCCTGCAAGCCCTCGCCTTCCTCACGGCGGGCGCCTCCCTGGAGGGCGAGAAGCTCGCACTCTCGACGGCCAGCCACACCGGCACCGACCGTCACGTGGCCGTCGCACGCGCCATCCTCGAGCAGGCGGGCCTCGACGAGGACGCGCTGGCCTGCCCGGCGGCGTGGCCGGAGGATCGCTCGGCGCGCGACGAGCTCGTGCGCGAGCTCGGCTCCCCCGCCCGCATCCGTATGAACTGCTCGGGCAAGCATGCCGCGATGCTGCTCACCTGCACCACGAACGGGTGGGACGTCGAGGGATACCTCGACCCGAAGCATCCGCTCCAGGTGCACATCCGCGAGGTCGTCGAACGACTGACCGGCGAGCGCGTGGCCGCGACCGCGGTCGACGGCTGCGGCGCGCCGATCTTCGCGATCACCCTCATCGGCCTCGCCCGGGCTGTGCACCGCGTGGCCACGTCGTCCGAGACGTCGCCGTTCGCCCTGCACCGCAACGCCGGTGCGCTCGTGCGCGCCGTCCGCGAGAACCCCTGGGCCATCGACGGACCGGGCATGGACGACACCATCGTCATCGAGCGGCTCGGCGTCTTCGCCAAGGGCGGCGCCGAAGGCGTGATGGTCATGACGGCACCCGACGGCACCACCGTCGCGCTGAAGATGCTCGACGGCAGCGGCCGTGCGGCGACCGCGGTCGCACTGCGCCTCCTCGAGCGCGCCGGCGCCCTGCAGACCTCCGCCGTCGATGACACGATGGCCGCGCTGTCCCTGTCCGTGTCGGGCGGCGGCACCACCGTCGGGGCGATCCGCCCCGTCTTCTAGAGACGCTCCCACGAGGAGCGGAAAGGACGATCGATGAGGATCTCCGTCCCCGCTGAAGTCAAGAACAACGAGTACCGCGTCGCGCTCACACCCGCCGGTGTGCACGACCTCGTGCTGGCCGGGCATGAGGTGATCGTGCAGTCCGGCGCCGGCACCGGCTCCTCCATGACCGACGAGGAGTACGCCCACGCCGGCGCGACCCTCGTCGAGGACGCCGCGGAGGTCTGGGCGCGCGCCGAGCTGCTGCTGAAGGTCAAGGAGCCGATCCCGAGCGAGTACGGGTACTTCCGCGACGACCTGGTGCTCTTCACCTATCTGCATCTGGCGGCCGACCGCCCGCTCACCGATCAGCTCGTCTCCGACCGGGTGACCGCGATCGCCTACGAGACGGTGCAGCTGCCCGGTCGCATCCTTCCCCTGCTCGCGCCGATGAGCGAGGTCGCGGGCCGCCTCGCCCCGACGGTCGGCGCCCACACGCTCCTGCGGTCGGAGGGGGGACGCGGTCTGCTGATGTCGGGTGTGCCGGGTACGCGGCCGTCCCGGGTGACGATCATCGGCGGAGGGGTGGCCGGCGCGAACGCCGCCTACATCGCCGTCGGCCTGGGCGCCGACGTCACGGTGTTCGACACCAACGTGCCGCGCCTGCGCTTCCTCGACGACCACTTCCAGGGGCGCATCAAGACCGCGGCGTCCAACCCGCTGGACCTCGACCGCGCTGTCGTCGACTCCGACCTCGTCGTGGGCTCCGTGCTGATCCCGGGCGCGAAGGCGCCCAAGCTGGTGACGAACGAGATGGTCTCGCGCATGCGTCCGGGCAGCGTGCTCGTCGACATCGCCGTCGACCAGGGCGGCTGCTTCGAGGACACCCACCCGACCACGCACGCCGACCCGACCTTCGCGGTGCACGACACGGTGTTCTACTGCGTCGCGAACATGCCCGGAGCCGTGCCGAACACCTCGACCTCGGCGCTGACCAACGCGACGCTCCCCTACGTACGACAGATCGCCGGGCGGGGCTGGCGCGACGCGCTGCGCGCTGACGCCGCGCTGGCGGAGGGCTTGAACACGCACGCCGGGCGCGTGGTGAACGAGGGCGTGGCGACCGCCCACGGCCTGGATGCGGCATCCCTCGCCGACGTCCTGGCGTGACGCCGGTCTGAGAACGGGGTCGTCGCGCGGATCGCGATCGCCCTCGCACGACCGCGAACGGGGCTGAGCTCGCTGGTGCGCGCTCGGCCCCGTTCCGTCGTCGTCGTCAGATGCCGCCGTCGACCGAGCGGACGAGATCGGCGCCGTCCTCCGGCACGAGCACCTCGGTGTCGCGGTTGAGGCTCTGGCCGCGGAAGAACGCCTTGGCCCGCGGGAACTGGAACCAGATCAGCATCAGGACCACGCCGATCGCCAGCGACCCGATGCCCAGCACGAAGGTGCCGCCGATGCCGAAGAGCACCGTGTAGCCGTAGTCGACGTCGTACATGTCGATCGCGGACTGGACGAAGGCGTAGGTGAGCATGAGGGCGCCGAGCAGCGGGAACAGGAACCGGTAGAAGAAGTTGCGCGCCGAGTCGAACAGCTCCTTGCGGAAGTACCAGACGCAGGCGTAGCCGGTGATCGCGTAGTAGAACGCGATGGCGAGTCCGAGCGACAGGATCGAATCCTGCAGGATGTTGTCGCTGATGAGCGTCATGCCTACGTAGTAGACGATCGCGACCACGCCCATGACGAGCGTCGAGAACGACGGCGTCTTGTAGACGGGGTGCACACGGTAGAACCGCCGCGGCAGGGCCTTGTACGCCGCCATGGCGAGCGTGCCGCGAGCGGTCGGGAGGATCGTCGTCTGGGTCGAGGAGATCGCCGAGATCATGACGGCGAGCACGAGGATCCAGCCGAAGGGCCCGAGGAGGCCGTCCTTGATCCCGAGGAAGAAGTCGTCGGCGTTCGCCTCGTTGCCGAGTCCGGTTCCCTCTTCGCCGAGCCCCGCGTACATCATCGCCGCGATCGTGACGCCGACGTAGGTGACGAGGAGGATGACGGTCGTCAGCAGCGCGGCGCGACCCGGGATGCGCTTGGGGTCGCGGGTCTCCTCGTTGAGGGCGAGACAGGTGTCCCAGCCCCAGTAGATGAAGATCGCCAGCAGGCTCGCCTCGACGAAGCTGCCCCAGTCGCTGCCGGCGAACGGGTTGAACCAGGCCCAGTCGAACGGGGTCGCATCGGGCGCGGAGCCGGTGAAGAACTGGAAGAGGGCCGCGACGACGAAGAGGCCGAGCGCGGCGTACTGGAGGGCGAGCAGGATGTTCTGGATGCGCTCGCCGATCTCCACCCCCCGCCAGCTGACCCAGGTCATCGCCGCGATGAAGACGACACCGGTCGCGGTGACGAGCGGGACGTTGTCGGAGAGCAGGGCGTCTTCACCGCTGCCCACGATGCCGTCGATGAGCGCCCAGAAGTAGATCCCGGCGATCTGTGCGAGGTTGGCGAGCACGATCATGCCGGCTGCGGCGACGCCCCAGCCGCCCATCCATCCGATCCAGGGGCCGAACGCCTTCGTGCCCCACGTGAAGGTCGTGCCGCAGTCGGGGACCGCGTTGTTCAGCTCGCGGTAGGCGAAGGCGATGAACAGCATCGGGATGAAGGCGATCACGAACACGATGGGCGCCTGGGCGCCGACGGCGAGGACGACGAAGCCGAGGGTTGCGACGAGCGAATAGGCGGGGGCTGTGGAGGCGAGCCCGATGACGGTGGAGCCCCAGAGGCCGAGTGTGCCCGCGGCGAGGCCCTTCCCGTCGGGTCGGGTGAGGTCGATCGGAGTGGTAGTCACAGCCCTGAAACTAGGGCGGCGCGCGAGCAACGGTCAAGAGGCGCGCTCATGGCGCCGGCTGCGGCGGGTGGCGGGCACCGTGGATGCGGGTGGCACCGGGACGGGAATGGGTGGCTCCGGAGCGGGAACGGGGGGCTCCGGAGCGGGAACGTGGGGCTCGGGAGCGTCCGGCGGCTCGAGCACGACCGACTCGGGTGCGCGAGGCGGCTCGGGTGCGGGTGGGGCTGTTCGGCGGCCGGGCGCGGCCGGTGCGGCGAGTGCGGCGGGTGCGGCGGGCGCAGTGGGCGCGGTGGGCGCGGTGGGCAGCGTGACGCGCTCGGCCGGACCGCCGGCGCGTCGCAGCCAGGCCCGGGCCCGTCCCGGCGCGCAGTAGGGCGGGAGGGTGCGGTCGCCGGTGAGGAGCCGGTACTCGCCCGCGCACGCAGCGTCGATGAGCAGGTCGCCGTCGCCGCGCACGCGCGAGAGCAGCGTCCAGTGGCGCTGCCACTCCTCCGGTTCGCCGTAGACGACGCGCGGCGCCGTCACCTCCGTGATGGCTGCCGTGGAATGGGCGGCGACATCCTCCACGGAGATGACGGCGACACCGGCCGCCCACCAGCTCTCTAGCGCCCCGCGCGTGACAGCCGACCGGCGGGCGACGAATGCGGTCGTCCGCTCCGGCGCGAACCCCGCGTCCGCGGCGGGCTCCCCCCAGATCCACCCGGGCACACGGGTCCAGTCCGACTCCGGGTACTCGAGCGCCCGGAGCGCATCGGCTGCCTGGCCGTCGCCCTCCGGTTCTGCGATGGCGAACTGCACATCGCGCCCGTCGAGCCGTCCTCGACCGGGGGCGGCGTCGGTCGCATGGTGGGAGCCGTCGCCTCCTGCCGCGAGATAGTCCGCCCGCGAGGGCATCGCCAGCAGCGCTCTGCGCGGCAGGAGCTCCGCCAGCCGGGCGACGGGTCCCGACAGCCGCCGGACGCCGGCCACCACGAGGTACCCGCCGGCGCCCGCCTGCCGGACGAGGCGCTCGAGCGCCTCGAAGACGGCGGCGGCGTACTCGGCGGGGAACGCTCCGGCGAGGGCGTCCAGATCGTCGAGCAGCAGCACATCGCCGCGACCGGGCGGATGATCGGCCAGCCCCGACACCGTGTCCCACGCCGCCTCCGCATCTGCGGGCAGCCTCACGGCCGATCCGCGCGCCTGGGCCGCGACGACGTCGAGGATGGTCGATGTGCCGCTTCCGGCCGCTCCGACCACCAGCATCCCCCGGTCCGCGGCCGAGAGAAGGGCGGGCGACTGCCGCTGCCGCTCGGGCTCGTCGACGATGCCGAGCACGATGTCGCCCGCGCCACCCTGGCCGAGCAGACTGGCCAGCGGCACGACGGCAGGCAGGTCGGGCAGCCACGGTCGCCGTGGCGCCGGGCCGCGCGACGCGTGGGCGACGCGCTCGACGTCGCCCGGTTCGGCGAGGGCGATCCGGACAGCGAGCGGAGCGCCGTCGCCGGCGCGACGCACGAGCGCGCGCCCGGCCCCTGCTCGTCCTCCGGGCAGGAGCGCGGCCTCATCGGTGCCGATGACGGCCCTGCTGTCGGCGGCGTCGGTGACGCGCAGGCTGACCCGCAGCGGACAGTTCGCGAGCAGCGACTCGCGCACGACACCCGCCACCCGCTGCGTGCCCAGGATGAGGTGCATCCCCAGTGCCCGCCCGCGCGCCGCGACGTCGATGAACACGGCGTGCAGCTCGGGATGGGCCCCCAGCAGCGCGGCGAACTCGTCGACCACGATGACGAGTCTGGGGATGTGCACCCGCGGGTCGCGGATGTCGCGGGCTCCGGCGTCGGCGAGAGCCCGCTCGCGCCACCGCACCTCGGCACGCAGGCTGTCGATGGCGCGACGCGCTCCCCCGCCGTCGAGGTCGGTGAGGACCCCGGTGACGTGCGGCAGACCGGAGAGAGCGTCGAACGCCGTCCCGCCCTTGAAGTCGGCGAGAAGGAAGCTGACCTCGGCGGTGGACGTCTGCGCGCACAGCGACAGGATCCACGAGATGAGAAGCTCGCTCTTCCCCGAGCCCGTCACCCCGGCGACGACGGCGTGCGGGCCGTCCGACACGAGATCCACCGGGAAGGGCGACCCGTCGTGCCGGCCCAGCACCGCCCGGAGGCCGCCGGCGGCGGGCTCGGGCGCGTCGGCCAGGAGATCGGCCAGGTGCACGACGGTCTCGGCGACTTCCGTCCGCACCCCCAGCGCGAGCGCACGCCCTGCGAGGTCGGCCGCGACGTCGGCGGCCTGCACGGCGGACAGGCATTCGACGCGCAGCTCGCTCGTGCGTCCGTCATGGTCGAGGCGGGCCCGCTGCGGAGACGAGACCGTCAGCACGGCCCCGCACCAGGACGGCGGTGGCGTGTCGGCGGGCACGCGCACGAGCACGCCGTCCGCACGACGCGGACGCGGATCGTCGGCGTCGAGCACGGCGAGGGCGCGCGTCGCCGGCACGTGGCTGTGCGGCATCCGCTCCGCCCAGGCGTCGCGCGGCGACACGGCGATCAGCTCGAGCTCGCCCGGCGCGGCGATGCTGCACGCCTGTACGACGAGCGCGCGCACCACGGCATCGACGAGCACACGCGCCCCGACCACGGCGACGGCGGTGTCGACCCCCAGGAGCACGGGCGCGTCGGCGACGGCGGCCGCGCCCGCCCTCAGGGTGCGGGCCGCCTCGCCGCCCCCGGAGATCCGCACCGCGCTCGGTGCGTCGCCCGCACCGACGACGAGCACATCGCCGCGTCCGGGGAACGGCCGCCACACCTCCGCCTCGGCGGCGGCCAGGAGGGTCGCCGCGTCGGGATGCCGCTGACGCAGGCGCTCGCGCTCCGCCGCGTGCCGGCGCTCGACCTCGACCGCGGCGCGTTCCCGCGCGGACCGTGCGTCGCGGTCCGCGGCGCGGCGGGCGCGGCGGGAGGAGCGCGCGCCGTCGGCCATGTTCGCGAGGGCGATCAGCGGTCCGAGGAGCGCCAGCCACAGCGCCAGCACCGAGCCGGTGACGAGGAACAGCGCGACGGAGCCGACCACCGGCACGATCGACGCGAGGAGGGGAAGCCCCGGGCGCGGCGACGGCGTCCACGGCGGCGGGAGGACGATCGGCTCGTCGACGGCGGGGACGGGAGACGTGTCCGCGCCGGCGACGGACGCAGGCGGAACGGGCGGACGCACGAGCGATCCGCGCAGGAGTCGAGACATCGCGCCAGTCTCGCGCCGGCGGAAGACCGGACCCACCCGCGGGGCGACCGCCCGGGGTCGCGAGTGTCAGCGACCGCGATGGGGAGGAATCACCGCGTGGCGTGCGTGGCGGTGTCGGCGTCCGCCGAGTCGCTGGAACGCCGGACGGCGTTCAGCACCACGATCGAGATGTTGTCGCGGCCGCCGTTCTCGAGCGCCGCCTCCAGCATCGCGTCCACGGCCGCCGCGGGATCCTCGTGCTCGGCCAGGAAGTGCTGGATGCCGTAGTCGGTCAGCTCCTTGGTGAGTCCGTCCGAGCACACGACGAAGCGGTCGCCGTCGACGACGTCGAGCCGCACGTAGTCGGGGGTGACGCTCTCGCTGGGTCCGACGGCCCGCGTGATCACGTTGCCGTACGGGTGGTTCTCCGCCTCTTCCGGGCTGAGCCGGCCGGCGGCCATCAGCTCCTGCACCACGGAATGGTCGGTGGTGATCTGCACGATCGTCTCATCGCGCAGGAGGTACACGCGGGAGTCGCCGATGTTCAGGGTGACCCAGTGGACCGACCCGCCCGCAGCATCCAGGAACACGCCGGTGACCGTCGTGCCGGTGCCGTCGTCGGTGGTGTCCACGTGCGACGCGATGTCTTTGACCGCCTTCGACAGCGCCTTCTCTATGGCCTTGGTCGACACGTCGCCCGACTCGGCGATCGGCCGGAGGCGGTCGACGGTGCTGGTGCTGGCGATCTCGCCGCCGATGTGCCCGCCCATGCCGTCGGCGACGACGAACAGCGGGAAGTCCGCGAGCACCGCGTCCTGGTTGTTGTCCCGCCGCAGACCCGTGTGCGTCACGGCTGCCCAGGACACCTCGATCTCGCCGCCGGGAAGCGGGAGCGTTCGGGAGCGGGTGACCACATCGGACATCTTCACCTCTTCCTGTCGTGCGGCGTTGCGGCGCGACAGGGCGCCGGGGTCTCCCAGCCTAGTGGACCGTCTCGGCCGGCTCCCGCATCCGCTATTCTGCGGGGTCCGCCGGAAGCGGGAACAGGGCGTCGATCGCGGCGAGGTCGGCGCCGTCGGGCGTCCACGCGGCCGCCGCCGCGTTGGCCTCGATCTGCTCGGGGCTCGTCGCTCCCGCGATGACGCTGGACACGGGATCCTGGGCGAGCAGCCACCCGAACGTCGCCTGCAGCATCGTGATGCCCCGCTCGTCGCAGAAGTCGCGATACGCCTCGAGCGCGTCCCAGGGCGCGTCGCTCCAGACATGCGGACGCTGACGCATGATGCGACTGTCCTCCGGTCCCCCCTCGCGCGTGAACTTGCCGGTCAGCAGACCGTTGGCGAGCGGGAAGAAGGGGAAGAACCCGAGTCCGAATCGGCGCGCGGCCGGCAGCACCTCGCGCTCGGCACCGCGCGAGAGCAGCGAGTAGTGGTTCTGTGCCGAGATGTAGCGGATGCCGCGGCCCGGCGCCGTCAGCTCCGCCTCCGCGATCTGCCACCCGGCCAGGTTGGAATGGCCGAAGTAGCGGATCTTGCCCTCGCGTACGAGATCCTCGAGGGCCGAGATCGTCTCCTCGATCGGCGTCTCGGGATCGGGCACATGGAGCTGGTACAGGTCGATCCAGTCCGTCTGCAGTCGCGCCAGCGATGCCTCGACGGCGGTGCGGATGTACGAGCGCGACGCCTTCGATCCGCGCACCGTGTAGCCCATGTCGCGTCCGGGGTGGCCGAACTTCGTGGCCAGCACGACCTCGTCCCGCCGTCCGCGCAGCGCCTCGCCCATGAGCGTCTCGCTCTGACCCGGCTCGCCACCGTACATGTCGGCCGTGTCGAGGAACGTCACGCCCGCCGCGATGGCGGCCGACAGGACGTCGCGCGTGCCGTCCAGCGTCTCGCTGCGCGTGCCGGGCCGGCCGAAGTTGTTGCAGCCCAATCCGACCGCGGAAACGACGAGGCCGGATGCTCCGACGTGGCGTGATGCGGGAGTGCTCATGCCGCCACGCTACCTCCCGCCGGCAGGCGGATCGGCGTCATGGGCACGCCGGAGTCGCGGGAACGACGAAGCGCCCCTCGCGTCGCGAGGGGCGCTTCACTCCGATCAGGTCCGGGGCTGGTCCGGAGCCGCGGGCGGCTCGGGCGAGGCCGGCGGCGGCGGGGGCGTGGTCGGCGGCACCGTGGGCGGCTCCGGGGCGGAGGATGCCGGCGGCGCGGGCGGCGTGTAGCCGGCCGGCGGGGCGGGCGGGACGGAACCGGTGGGCGGCTGGTAGCCGGCCGGGGGCTCGTATCCCGAGGGAGGCTGGTAGCCCGCGGGGGGCTGGTAGCCGGCGGACGCCGCGGCAGAGCCGAGCGCGCTGCTCTGGACGGGGACGCCCTCCCAGACGGTCTTGTCGGCGAGGAAGTTGCCGGCCCACGGCGCGGCCGGGATCGCCGTGTTCCAGCGCGACTTGTCGAAGGCGTTGATGCCGAACCACACGATGGACAGGAAGAAGTACAGGATGAGCCAGACGGCTTCCTTCTGGAGCTTCAGTCCCACGCGCCAGGCGGCGAGGATCGTGTAGACGAAGGTGGCGAGGCCGATGAGGGTGCCGAGCACCGGCACCCAGCCGAGGACGATCGTGCCGCCCCACAGCACCAGGAGCCACCAGGGGCTCAGGTCGCCGAGCTTGACGAAGATCAGGGTGTTGTAGATCGGCACCCAGGCGCGCCACTTGCCCTGCACCCCCGCCTTCTCGAAGATCTTCATGAGGAAGAACGACGAGATGATGTAGCCGGCGATGGCGATGATGAAGACGAAGACGTAGAAGACGGCCAAGACCGCGAAGGCGGCTGCGTCATTCGGATCGGAATACATGCGCGTCCCTTTCATGGAACGGATCGGATGTCGGCGAGGACTGCCCCCCACTGCGATCACATGCTAGCGACGACACCGGTCGGCTGTCAGTCGATTCCCAGGTATGTCGGCGGTCGTTACGCTGAACACGACGCGGAGCGTTCCGCCGAAAGGAAGCCATGAGCAGCGCGATCCCCCCTGTCCCTCCCCTTCCGGCCCAGCCCGCAGCGCAGGCGGCGCGCGAGTCGGCGCGCGGCGAGGGCGACGGCTACGACCCGGCGACCGATCCCGACGACACGGGAGTGCCCTCCCCCGCGGGTTCCGACGCGGCCGCGATCGGCCGGGGATTCCTCCGCGCCCTCTTCGACGTCTCGTTCCGCACGTTCATCACGCGTCGGCTCGCCAGCGTGTTCTACATCGTCGGACTGATCGTCATCGCGATCGGCTTCCTGGTCTACTTCATCGGCGGCATCGTGCGGGGCGCCTCGGCTCTGGGGTACAACCCGGGTGCCGGCGTCTCCCTCATCGTCGCGACGCTCGTGCTCGTGCCGCTGTTCTCGTTCCTCGCCGTGATCGTGCTCCGCTTCCTCATCGAGGCGGTCGTCGCCCTCATCGCCATCGCGGAAAACACCGAGCGCACGGCGGAGAACACCCGCCGCTGATTCAGACGACGAGGTCGAGCTCTCCGGCGCGACCGTGGCGCAGGCGCCAGCCCGCGGCATCCGCCCATCGTCGCAGTCCCGCGATCGACGACACCCGCGGGCGGTGCTCGGCCAGGGAGCGCACGAGCGCACCCTTCGCGTGCTTGTTGAAGTGGTTGAGCGCCCGCGTGGTGCCCGCCTCGGTCTCGGTGACGACGCGGAGGTACACCGAGGGGACGGATGCCGGCACCGGCCCGAGGGCGACGTACGCCTCCGAGCGCAGGTCGAGCACGAAGCCCGGCTGCTCCTCGGCGATCGCCGCGGTCACGACGGCGCCCCACAGGCGCGGGAGCGCGGGAAGCCCCGGCAGCGAGATGCCGGCGCCGAGCCGATAGGCGGGGATGCGCTCGAGCGCGCGGACGGGACCGAACGGCGCCGAGTGGATCGCGACGCTGCGGCCGAGCCAGCGCCGGGCGGCGGCGTCGAGGGATGCCGCGCCCAGCGCGTCGTAGAGGACACCCGTGTAGCGATCCACCGCCGGCAGCCCGGGCGCGCCGGCGAGGGCGGCGTTGACGGCGACCTCGCCCCGCTGCGAGGCGCCCAGCTTCAGCACCCGGGCGGCGTCGTCCGGGACGGCGGACAGCGCGATCAGCGCCGCGACCACGTCCCGCCGCTGCGGCTCCAGCGACGGGAACGACAGCGCCTCGCGGCGCCAGGCGCCGCCCGGGCCGCCGGGGCGCTTGGTCTCCGACGGGGGCAGGAGCACCAGCATCCGTCATCCCTTCATGCGAGAGACCACACCCCCGTCGGGACCCGACGCGATGCGTGCGGTCCCGTCGCGGATGTGGTCTCCCGGCGGATCTGAGGTGTCAGGCGATGAGCGCGGCGTTTCCGGCGACGATCGTGAGGTCGTCGCCCTCCATGGAGAGGAAGCCGTCCTGCGCGTTCGCGAGGATCTTCGAGCCGTCGGCCTGCGTGATGCGGACCTGACCCTCGGCCAGGATGGCCAGCACGGGCTCGTGCCCGGCCATGAAGCCGATCTCGCCCTCGACGGTCTTGGCTATGACGAGCGTCGCCTCCCCCGTCCAGACCTCCGCGTCAGCGGAGACGAGGCTCACCTTGAGCGGCATGTCAGCCGTTCTCCTTCTGGATCTGAGCCCACTTCTCCTCGACGTCACCGATACCGCCGACGTTGAAGAAGGCCTGCTCGGCCACGTGGTCGAAGTCGCCCTTGACGATCGCGTCGAACGACTCGATCGTCTCCTTGATCGGGACCGTGGAGCCCTCGACGCCGGTGAACTTCTTGGCCATGTAGGTGTTCTGCGACAGGAACTGCTGGATGCGGCGCGCACGGGACACGACGACCTTGTCCTCTTCGGAGAGCTCGTCGACACCGAGGATGGCGATGATCTCCTGCAGCTCCTTGTTCTTCTGGAGGATCTGCTTGACCGAGGTGGCCACACGGTAGTGGTCGGCGCCGATGTAGCGCGGGTCGAGGATGCGGCTGGTCGAGGTGAGCGGGTCGACGGCCGGGTAGAGGCCCTTCGACGCGATCTCGCGCGACAGCTCGGTGGTCGCGTCCAGGTGGGCGAACGTGGTCGCCGGCGCCGGGTCGGTGTAGTCGTCGGCGGGGACGTAGATGGCCTGCAGCGACGTGATCGAGTGACCGCGCGTGGAGGTGATGCGCTCCTGGAGCACACCCATCTCGTCGGCGAGGTTGGGCTGGTAGCCCACCGCGGACGGCATGCGGCCGAGGAGCGTGGAGACCTCGGAGCCCGCCTGCGTGAAGCGGAAGATGTTGTCGATGAAGAGCAGGACGTCCTGCTTCTGCACATCGCGGAAGTACTCCGCCATGGTCAGGGCCGACAGGGCGACGCGCAGACGCGTTCCCGGCGGCTCGTCCATCTGGCCGAAGACAAGGGCGGTCTTGTCGAAGACGCCCGCCTCCTCCATCTCGGCGATGAGGTCGTTGCCCTCACGCGTGCGCTCGCCCACACCGGCGAACACCGACACGCCACCGTGGTCCTGCGCGACGCGCTGGATCATCTCCTGGATGAGGACGGTCTTGCCGACGCCGGCGCCGCCGAACAGGCCGATCTTGCCACCCTGCACGTAGGGCGTCAGGAGGTCGATGACCTTGATGCCGGTCTCGAACATGGTCGTCTTGGACTCGAGCTGGTCGAAGCTCGGCGCCTTGCGGTGGATGCCCCAGCGCTCGGTGACCTCGACGGTCTCGCCGGGCTCGCCGTTCAGCACGTCGCCGGTCACGTTGAAGACCTTGCCCTTGGTCACGTCGCCGACGGGGACGGTGATGGGGCCGCCGGTGTCGCGGACGTCCTGACCGCGGACCATGCCGTCGGTCGGCTTCAGCGAGATGGCGCGGACGAGGTCGTCACCCAGGTGCTGGGCGACCTCGAGCGTGATCTCGTTCGACTCGCCGTCGATCACGATGGTGGTCTTCAGCGCGTTGTAGATGTCGGGGATCGAGTCGTGCGGGAACTCGATGTCGACGACGGGGCCCGTGACGCGGGCGACACGCCCGACGACCAGGGCTTGCGTCTTCTCAGCGGTGAGGCTCATGGCTTCATTCTCTTTCGTGTGAGGTCTATTTGCCCGACGAGAGCGCGTCGGCGCCGCCGACGATCTCGGCGATCTGCTGTGTGATCTCGGCCTGACGGGCGTTGTTGCGCAGCCGCGTGTAGTCGGTGATGAGCTTGTCGGCGTTGTCGCTGGCGGACTTCATCGCCTTCTGGGTGGCCGCGTGCTTCGCTGCGGACGACTGCAGGAGGGCGTTGAAGACGCGGCTCTGGATGTAGACGGGCAGGACGGCGTCGAGCACCGTCTCGGCGTCGGGCTCGAACTCGTACAGGGGGTACACCTGCGCGGACGAGGCCTCGTCGGCCTCGACGACCTCGAGCGGGAGCAGGCGGACCTGCTCCGGCGACTGGGTCATCATGCTGACGAAGCGGTTGTACACGAGGTGGATCTCGTCGACGCCGCCGTTGTCACCGCCGCGGTTGTAGGCCGCCAGCAGCACGTCGGCGATCTCCTCCGCGGTGCGGAAGTGAGGCGTGTCGGTGTCACCCGTCCACTCGGCCTCCGTCTGCATGCGACGGAACTGGAAGTACCCCACCGCACGGCGGCCGACGACGTAGTACGCGACCTCCTTGCCCTGCGAGCGGAGCAGCTCCGACAGCTCCAGGCCCTCGCGGAGGATCTGGGAGTTGAAGGCGCCGGCGAGGCCGCGGTCGGAGGCGAAGATGACCACCGCCGACCGGCGGATCACCGGCCGCTCCCGCGTGAGCGGGTGCTCGACGTTGGAGTGCGTCGCCACCGCGGACACCGCACGGGTCACGGCGCGGGCGAAGGGCGAGGATGCCCGAACGCGCGCCATGGCCTTCTGGATGCGCGAGGCGGCGATGAGCTCCATCGCCTTCGTGATCTTCTTGGTCGTCTGGGCAGAGCTGATCTTCTGCTTGTAGACCCGGAGTTGTGCGCCCATGGTTCCTGTCTCGCGGCGCCGCCTTAGCGGCGGCCCTTGACGATCTTCTCCTGGTTGACGTCGCCCGCGTCCGCGGCGGCGATGTCATCGCTGCCCGGCTGGGTCAGCGACTGACCGTCCCCGGCCTGGAACTGCGGGATGAACTCGTCCACCTTCGACGTGAGCTCGGCGACCAGGTCGTCGCTCAGCACGTTGGTGTCGCGCAGCGTCTCGAGGATCGAGGAGTTGCGACGGAGGTAGTCCAGCAGCTCGCGCTCGAAGCGCAGCACGTCCTCGACCGCGATGGTGTCGAGCTTGCCGTTCGTTCCGGCCCAGATCGAGACGACCTGCTCCTCGACGGGGTACGGCGAGTACTGCGGCTGCTTGAGCAGCTCGGTCAGGCGCGCGCCGCGGGAGAGCTGACGACGGGATGCTGCATCCAGGTCGCTCGCGAACATCGCGAACGCCTCGAGCGAGCGGTACTGCGCGAGCTCGAGCTTGAGCGTCCCGGAGACCTTCTTGATCGACTTCACCTGCGCGTCGCCGCCCACGCGGGACACCGAGATGCCCACGTCGACCGCGGGACGCTGGTTGGCGTTGAAGAGGTCGGACTGCAGGAAGATCTGGCCGTCGGTGATCGAGATCACGTTGGTCGGGATGTAGGCCGACACGTCGTTGGCCTTCGTCTCGATGATCGGCAGACCGGTCATCGAGCCGGCGCCGAGAGCGTCGGACAGCTTCGCGCAGCGCTCGAGCAGGCGGGAGTGCAGGTAGAACACGTCGCCGGGGTACGCCTCGCGGCCCGGCGGGCGGCGCAGGAGGAGCGACACGGCGCGGTAGGCCTCGGCCTGTTTGGTCAGGTCGTCGAAGATGATCAGGACGTGCTTGCCCTCGTACATCCAGTGCTGGCCGATGGCCGAGCCGGTGTAGGGGGCGAGGTACTTGAAGCCGGCCGGGTCGGAGGCCGGAGCCGCGACGATCGTCGTGTACTCCATGGCCCCGGCATCCTCGAGCGCGCCCTTGACGGAGGCGATCGTGGAGCCCTTCTGACCGATGGCGACGTAGATGCAGCGGACCTGCTTGTTGACGTCGCCCGACTCCCAGTTGGCCTTCTGGTTGATGATCGTGTCGATCGCGATGGCCGTCTTGCCGGTCTGGCGGTCGCCGATGATCAGCTGACGCTGGCCACGGCCGACGGGGATCATGGCGTCGATGGCCTTGATGCCGGTCTGCAGCGGCTCGTGCACCGACTTGCGCTGCATGACGCCCGGCGCCTGCAGCTCGAGGGCGCGGCGGCCGGTCGTGGCGACCGTGCCGAGTCCGTCGATCGGGTTTCCGAGCGGGTCGACCACGCGGCCGAGGTAGCCGTCGCCGACGGCGACCGACAGCACCTCGCCGGAGCGGGTGACTTCCTGGCCGGCCTCGACGCCGGAGAACTCACCGAGCACCACGACGCCGATCTCGTGCTCGTCGAGGTTCAGGGCGAGGCCCTGGGTGCCGTCGGCGAAGTTCACCAGCTCGTTGGCCATGACGCCGGGAAGACCCTCGACGTGGGCGATGCCGTCGGCGGCGTCGATGACGTAGCCGACCTCGGTCGCCGCGGCGCCCGAGGGCTCGTAGGCGGCGACGAAATCCTTCAGCGCGTCACGGATGACGTCGGGGCTGATCGATAGTTCTGCCATTGTCTTCCCTTTACTCAATGCTTCGGTGTGGGGCTCCGTGCCCCGAAAACTCCGCCTCGCGGCGGCGTGTGTCAGCTTGCGAGACGCTGACGGAGGTCGGCGAGCCGCGACGAGACGCTCGCGTCGATGACGTCGTCGGCGATCTGCACGCGCAGACCCCCGACCACCGACGCGTCGATGACCGTGTTGATCGACACGCGCGTGCCGTACTTCGCCGTCAGGGCGGCGGCCAGCCGGGACGACTGCGCTTCGTTCAGCGGCACAGCCGTCACGACCGTCGCGACGGTGCGTCCCCGCTGGCCTGCGACCGTCTTCATCGCCGCGCTCAGCAGCGAGCGCACCCGGCGGTCGCGGGGCTGACGCACGAGGGAGGTGACGATCAGTGCGGTCGCCTCGCTGACGCGACCGCCCAGGAGCTTCTCGATCAGCGCGGACTTCGCCGCGGCATCCCCCACCCGGCTTCCGAGAGCGAGCTCGAGCTCGGGGTTCTCGGCGACGGTGCGGGAGAACCCGAACAGCTCACCCTCGACGTCGGCGTCGCCGGCGGCCAGGGAGGCCGCGCGGACGGCGAGGTCATCGATGCCGTCGATGAGATCGGACGTCGACGACCAGCGCTGCTGGACGATGGTCGTCAGCAGGTCGAGGGACGCCGGAGACGACACCGCTCCGAAGACGGCCCGCACGAGCGCTTCCCGCGACGCGGGCGTCGCGGACGCGTCCGACAGCGCTCCGCCCAGCTGGGTGGAGTCATCGAGCGCGCGTGCCGCCGCGAACAGATCGCGCGCGACGCCGAGGTCGACGGCCGAGGAGGCATCCAGCGCCGCCGTCGTCGCCGTGCGGGCCTGTGTGGTCGCGCTGCCCATTACGCCCTCGGACCCTGAGCCTGCGCAGCAGACTCGGATGCCTCGAGCTCGGCCAGGAAGCGGTCTACGACGGCCTGCGCCTTCTGGTCGTCGGTGAGCGTCTCGCCGATGACGTTGCCGGCGAGGTCGAGGGCGAGCGTGCCCACCTCGCTGCGCAGCGACACGAGCGCCGTCTGGCGCTCCGCCTCGATCTGCGTGTGCGCGGTCGCGGTCAGACGAGCGGCCTCCGCGGATGCGGTGTCCTTCGCCTCGGCGACGATCTTGCGACCGTCGTCACGGGCGGCCTCGCGGATCTCGCCCGCCTCCTTGCGCGCCGCGGCGAGCTGGGCGGTGTACTCCTCGAGTGCCGCCTCCGCCTTGCGCTGCGCCTCGTCGGCCTTGGCGATGTTGCCCTCGATCGCTGCGGAGCGCTCGTCGAGCAGCTTCTGCATGCGCGGCAGGACGATCCGCCAGAACACGAAGAGGATGACGACGAAGCAGACTGCCGACCAGATGATGTCGTAGACCGCTGGGATCAGCGGGTTCGTCGGCGTGCCGCCCTCTTCTGCGGCGACCGTGACAAGAGCGCTCAGCATCCTGTCTCCTTAAGTCGAGTGCGGATGGCTTAGAAGCCGAAGATGAAGCCGGTGGCGATGCCGATGAACGCCAGCGCCTCGGTGAAGGCGATACCGATGAACATCAGGACCTGCAGGCGGCCGGCCAGCTCGGGCTGACGGGCGACGCCCTCGATCGTCTTGCCGACGACGATGCCCACACCGATGGCGGGGCCGATGGCGGCGAGGCCGTATCCGATCGTCGCGACCGAGCCGGTCACTTCAGCGAGAACCGTAGTTGCGTCCACGGGGGTTTTTCCTTTCGTAGGGGGCGGCGGTTGCCGACCCGATCAGTGCTCGTCCGCGACCGCGAGCTGGATGTAGACCGCGGTGAGGATGGCGAAGACGTAGGCCTGGAGGAAGGCCACGAGGATTTCGAAGAGGGTGAAGGCGAAGCCGAACGCCAGCGTTCCGACGCCGAGCAGCGACCAGAAGCCGCTCAGGGTGACGATGAAGAACTGGGTGGCCGCGAAGAACAGCACCAGCATGAGGTGCCCGACGATCATGTTCATCAGCAGTCGGAGCGTCAGCGTGACGGGCCGGATGATGAAGGTCGAGAGGAACTCGAGCGGGATGATCAGGATGTAGAGGAACCACGGCAGCCCGGGGGGCATCAGCGAGTTCTTGAAGAAGTTGCCCGGGCTCTTGCGGACACCGGCGTAGATGAAGGTCACGTAGGCGACGATCGCGAGCAGGAGGGGCACGGCGATCACGCTGGTGCCGGCGATGTTCAGGAACGGGATGATTCCCGTCAGGTTCATGAACAGGATCATGAAGAAGAACGTCGTCAGGATCGGCAGGAAGCGGTTGCCGTCCTTGCGCCCGAGGAGGTCGTGCGCGATGTTGACGCGGACGAAGTCGAGGCCCATCTCGACGATGCTCTGGAACCTGCCCGGAACGAGCTTCATGCGGCGCGTGCCGAGGATGAAGACCAGGATCAGCACGGCCGTGGCCAGCATCTGGATCAGGTTGATGCGCGTGATCGCGAAGATGGTGCCGTCGAAGAAGATGGCGTCGGGGAAGAATTCCTCGATCGAGGGCGGGTGGAAGCCGCTATCGTCCGATTCGGCGGCAATGGCGATCAGGCTCGCGACGTGAGTAAACAGCGCTGGCTCCAGCTCAGGGGCACAGGCTCAGGCCGGTGCGACGATGGTCGGTGAGTCACTCCGCAGAATCCCAGCAAGAATACGGCTGAGGGGGCGGGCGCAGTCTCCACCCTACCAAACTCGCGCGGGCCGGATGTGCGCTCAGACGGCGCCGGTGTCTCCACGTCGAGAGACCGGAGCCTCGTCGTCGACGACGGCCGTCGGCAGCCGGCCGTCGCTCACGGTGGGAACGCGCATGCGCAGCAGCACGACGACGTCGACGACCAGCGATGCGATCACGGACGTCACGACCGCGATGAAGAAGATCATCGGATCGATCCAGGGCTGGCCTCGCAGCAGCAGGAGCGCGACGACGAAGACGACGAGCTTGAGGATCCAGCCGCCCAGCACGATCCCGAAGAAGATCGGCACGTAGAGCGCATCTCCGAACCAGCGGTTGGCGATGAGGATGCTGCCGGCGGTGATGGCCAGGAAGACCGCCGACAGCACGACGCCGAGGAGGCCGCTCCCGAGGCCCTCCCCTCCTCCGACGAGGAAGCCCACGACGCCGAAGACGACGGCGAGGACGGCGGCGACGATCGCGGACCACACCAGGGCGGTGCGGAGGATCGGCGTGCTCGTGACGGGACTGGGGCTCATGGGAGGGACTCCTGGTGAGGGGTGCGGTGGGAGGGCAGCAGGGTGACGGCGAGGCAGGCGGCCACGCCGACGACGCCGAAGGCGACGCCGATGAGGTACTCCCCCGGCCAATCCTCCTGCGTGCCGATGTACATCAGCAGGACGGCGAGACCGACGACGGCCGTCCACGCGTAGAAGATGAGGACCGCGTCACGGTCCGAGTGGCCCATGTCCAGCATCCGGTGGTGAAGATGCTTGCGATCCGGGGAGAAGGGCGACTTGCCGGCGCTCATGCGACGGATGACCGCGAGGCCGAAGTCGAGCAGGGGCAGCAGCACGACGACGATGGGCAGCAGGATCGGGATGAACGCACCCAGCAGCTGGGAGCGGCCGAACTCCGCCGGGTCGAGGACCGCGGGCTCGAGCTGGCCGGTGATGGCGATGGCCGAGCAGGCCATCAGCAGGCCGAGCATGAGCGCACCGGAGTCGCCCATGAAGAGCTTGGCGGGGCTCCAGTTGAGCGGCAGGAATCCCACGCACGCGCCGATCAGCACGGCGGCGATGAAGGACGCGAGGTTGAAGAACGAGTTGGCGCCGATGTCGCGGACGAGGATGTACGAGTAGGCGAAGAAGATGACGTTCGCGATGAGGCAGACGCCGGCGACCAGTCCGTCGAGGCCGTCGATGAAGTTGACGGCGTTCATCACGATCACGATCGAGAAGACGGTCAGCGTGAAGCTCACCCAGCTCGAGACCGTGAGTCCGCCGATCGGGAGCGTGTAGATCTGCAGCTCGCCGAACCACGCGATGATGCCGGCGGCGAGGAACTGCGCGCCGAGCTTGATCATCCAGTCGAGGTCCCACAGATCGTCGGCGACACCGACCAGCACGATGATGAGCGTCGCGGCGAGGATCGACAGCACGGCCTTCGGGTCGGCCCAGAAGATCGAGAAGAACGGATGATGGGCCGACACCGCGAAGGCGGCGCACACCCCGAGGAACATCGCGATGCCGCCCAGCCGGGGCGTCGGCGTCTTGTGGACATCGCGTTCGCGGATGCCCGGATAGAGCTTGAAGCGCAGGCTCAGTCGCCACACCGCCCACGAGAGCGTCAGCGTGATCGCCGCCGTGAGGATGATGACGAAGACGTACTGCTTCACGCGTGCGGGTCCTCGGCGACCGCCGTCTCGCGCGCGCCCTCGCGAACGGGGTCGGGCTCGAGGAGGTCGCCCAGGACCGAGCGCAGGGCGGCGAGTCCGACGGCGCCCTCCCGCAGGACCGTCACCCGCGGGTCGTCCTGCCCGCCGACGAGGCGCGTCGCGTCGATGATGGTCGAGGCGATGCCGGTGCGCGACGGGCCGCCGTCCAGGTACACCGAGACGCTGTCGCCGAGCATGGCCTGCGCGTCGGCGGCCATGATCGCGGCGGCCTTGCCTGTGAGATTCGCGCTGGAGACCGCGAGCGGACCGGTGTCCTCCAGCAGCTCGAGGGCCAGGCGGTTGTCGGGCATGCGCACGGCGACCGTGCCGTTCGTGTCGCCGAGATCCCACGACAGCGACGGCTGCGACGGCAGCACGATGGTCAGACCTCCGGGCCAGAAGCTCTCGACGAGTCTCTCGACGGCCTCCGGCAGCTCGGCGACGAGCGCGCGGAGCGTGGTCGAGCCGGCGACCAGCACCGGCGGGGGCGACTGCCGCCCGCGGCCCTTGGCCTCCAGCAGGCCCTGCACGGCGCGCGCGTTGAACGCGTCGGCGGCGATGCCGTAGACGGTGTCGGTCGGCAGGACGACGAGCTCCCCCCGGCCGATGGCCTGACGGGCGTGGCGCATGCCGGGGAGCAGTTGCGCCTCGTCGCGGCAGTCGTAGAGAGAGGACATGGCGCGCTCATTCTACGGGCGGGAACCCCGCATGCCGTGCGCGTCAGGGCCGGAGGGCGGTGGTGGCGCGGTCGCGCATCGTGAGGTCGGGATGGGTGGATGCCGCGCGCCACCCGTCCGCGGACAGGATGCCCCGGATCGCCTCGCCCTGCCACTCCCCGTGCTCGAGCACGATCGTGCCGCCGGGGTGGGCCAGCCGCAGGCCGACGCGACTGAGGATGCGCACGACGTCGAGACCGTCCGGCCCCCCGTACAGCGCGGCGGGGGGATCGAAGAGTCGCACCTCCGGGTCGCGCGGGATCGCGGCATCCGGCACATACGGAGGGTTCGACACGACGACCGAGACGGTCCCGTCGAGCTCGGGGAACGCGTGCTCCAGGTCGGCGTCCACGAGCTGCGCGTTGTCGGCGCCGACCCGCGCGAAGTTCTCCGTCGTCCACGGAAGCGCGTCGGCGGAGTTCTCCGCGGCGTAGACGCGGGCGTGCGGCACCTCCGTTGCGAGGGCGAGGGCGATCGCGCCGCTCCCGGTGCCGAGGTCGACGGCGATCGGAGAGGGGGATGCCGCGGCCATCAGCGCGTCGACGGCGAGCTGCGCGACCATCTCGGTCTCGGGCCGCGGCACGAACACGCCGGGGCCGACGCGCAGCTCGAGGTGGCGGAAGGGCGCCGTGCCGGTGAGGTGCTGGAGGGGCTCGCGCGTCGCACGGCGACGGGTGAGCGCGCGCAGCGCGTCGTCGTGCTCGGGCGCGAGCAGGTCGCCGCGGATGGCGGCCGCCTGCACGCCCCCCCGACCGACGCCGAGGACGTGCGCCGCGAGGAGGTCGGCGTCGACGTCCGGATCCGGCACGCCGGCGGCGGCCAGCGCCTGCACGGCCTCGCGGAGCGCGGCGGAGAGCGAGACGGCGCGTGACGGCTCGGCAGGGGTGTTCGGGAGCGTGGTCATGGCGATCACCCAGCCTAGGCGGCCTGTCACACAGGAACCTCTGCGGGCGCGCTCCCGTAGGCTGAGCGAGCGTATCGCCGCCCCGCCCGCCCCGCGAAAGGCCTGTCATGACCGGCATCCATCCCGACATCACCACCGCCTTCGGCAACACCCCGCTGGTAAAGCTCAACCGCGTCGCCGAGGGGGTGGACGCGCAGATCCTCGCGAAGCTCGAGTTCTACAACCCGGCCTCCAGCGTCAAGGACCGCCTGGGCATCGCGATCGTCGACGCCGCGGAGGCGTCCGGCGAGCTGAAGCCGGGCGGCACCATCGTCGAGGCGACGAGCGGCAACACCGGCATCGCCCTGGCGATGGTGGGAGCCGCCCGCGGCTACAAGGTGATCCTGACGATGCCCGCCTCGATGTCGAAGGAGCGCCGGCTGCTGCTGAAGGCGTTCGGCGCCGAGCTCGTGCTCACCGACCCGACCAAGGGCATGACCCAGGCCGTCGGCGAGGCCGAGGAGATCGCGGCCCGCACCCCCGGCGCCGTGCTGGCCAAGCAGTTCGCGAATGAGGCGAACCCCGCGATCCACCGCAAGACCACGGCCGAGGAGATCCTCCGCGACACCGACGGCAAGGTCGACTACTTCGTCGCCGGCATCGGCACGGGCGGCACCATCACCGGCGTCGGACAGGTGCTCAAGGAGCGCGTGCCCGGCGTGAAGGTCATCGCCGTCGAGCCCAAGGACTCCCCCATGCTCACGGAGGGGCACCCCGGCCCGCACAAGATCCAGGGCATCGGACCGAACTTCGTGCCGCAGATCCTCGACCGTGACGTGATCGACGAGGTCATCGACGTCGAGTTCGACGACGCCATCCGCCTGGCGCGCGAGACGGCCTCGAAGGACGGCATTCTGGTCGGCATGTCGAGCGGTGCGGCGATCTGGGCCGCGCTCGAGGTCGCGAAGCGCCCCGAGGCCGCCGGCAAGAACATCGTCGTGATCATTCCGTCCTTCGGCGAGCGCTACCTCTCCACCGCGCTCTACGAAGACCTGCGCGAGGACTGATGCCGCTCCCCGGTCTGCTGTCGGGCGTGCGCGTCGCCGTCTCGCGGATGCGCGAGGATGTCGCGGCCGCGCGCCTGCGCGACCCCGCCGCCCGGAGCGGCCTCGAGATCGCCGCGCTGTATCCCGGCCTGCACGCCGTGTGGGCGTACCGGGTGTGGCACGCCTTGTGGGTGCGCGGCATCCGCTTCCCGGCGCGCGCCGGCTCGCAGGTCACGCGCGCGCTGACCGGCGTCGAGATCCACCCCGGCGCCGTGATCGGCCGACGGTTCTTCATCGACCACGGCATGGGCGTCGTCGTCGGAGAGACGGCCGAGGTCGGCGACGACGTGATGCTGTACCACGGCGTCACCCTCGGCGGACGGCAGCGCGAGGGCGGCAAGCGCCACCCCACCGTCGGCGACCGCGTCGCGGTCGGGGCGGGTGCCAAGGTGCTCGGGCCGATCACGATCGGCGCGGACTCGGTCATCGGCGCGAATGCGGTGGTGACCCGGGATGCTCCGGAAGGCAGCATCCTCGTCGGCGTCCCCGCGAAGCCCCGCGCGCGGCGCGAGGGTCTCGACACCCGCGCCCTGCTGACCGCGCCCGACTACATCATCTGACGCCCGCTCGCCCGTCTGCTCGTCCGCTCGTCCGCTCGTCCGCTCGTCCGCGAGACTGCAGCGGCGCGGCGAAACATAGGGTCGCACCCGACGTGTGGCCGGTCGGGTGCAGTCTCGCGGTCAGTGCTGACGCGGGGCGGGTCAGGAGTCCTGGCCGAGGGAGGCCAGACGCTCCTCCTCATCGGCGGCGATGCACGACTCGATGATCGGGCCGAGGGCGCCGTCCATCACCTGGTCGAGGTTGTACGCCTTGTAGCCGGTGCGGTGATCGGCGATGCGGTTCTCAGGGAAGTTGTACGTGCGGATCCGCTCGGAGCGGTCCATGCCGCGGATCTGCGACTTGCGGGCGTCGGATGCCGCGGCATCCAGCTCCTCCTGCTGCCGAGCGAGGATGCGGGCACGGAGCACGCGCATGCCGGCCTCGCGGTTCTGCAGCTGCGACTTCTCGTTCTGCATCGACACGACGATGCCGGTCGGCAGGTGGGTGATGCGCACCGCGGAGTCGGTCGTGTTGACGGACTGTCCACCCGGACCCGAGGAGCGGAACACGTCGATCTTGAGGTCGTTCGGGCTGATCTCGACCTCGTCGGGCTCGTCGACCTCGGGGAAGACGAGCACGCCGGTCGTGGAGGTGTGGATGCGCCCCTGCGACTCGGTCGCCGGCACCCGCTGCACGCGGTGCACGCCGCCCTCGTACTTGAGGTGCGCCCACACGCCCTGCGCGGGGTCGGCGGAGGAGCCCTTGATCGCGACCTGCACGTCCTTGTAGCCGCCGAGGTCGGACTCGGTGCGCTCCAGGAGCTCGGTCTTCCAGCCGCGGGATGCCGCGTACTGGAGGTACATGCGGAGGAGGTCGGCCGCGAACAGCGCACTCTCGGCGCCGCCCTCGCCGCCCTTGATCTCCATGATGACGTCGCGGGCGTCGTCGGGATCGCGCGGGATCAGGAGCCGCCGCAGCTTCTCCTGCGTCTCGGCGACGCGCTCCTCGAGAGCGGGCACCTCCTCGGCGAACGCGTCGTCCTCGCGGGCGAGTTCGCGCGCGGCCTCGAGGTCATCGGATGCCGCGGCCCACGCGTCGTGGGCCGCGACGATGCGACTGAGCTCGGCGTACCGGCGATTGACCCGCTTGGCGCGCGCCGCATCGGCGTGCACGGCGGGATCGCTGAGCTCCTCCTGGACGGCCTTGTGCTCATCGAGGAGCGGCTTCACGGAGTCGAACACGGTGTGCTCCTCCCCGCGGATCAGCGGATGTTGTTCTCGTGCCCGTGGCTGTGGCCGGTCGGCGTCGGGATCGACTTCTGCATCTGCACGAGGAATTCGACGTTGCTCGAGGTCTCCTTGAGCTTGCCGAGCACGACCTCGAGGGCCTGCTGCGTGTCGAGGCCGGCGAGGGCGCGACGCAGCTTCCAGGTGATCTTGACCTCGTCGGCCGACAGCAGCATCTCCTCGCGGCGCGTGCTGGAGGCGTTGACGTCGACCGCGGGGAAGATCCGCTTGTCGGCCAGCTGGCGCGACAGGCGCAGCTCGCTGTTGCCGGTGCCCTTGAACTCCTCGAAGATGACCTCGTCCATCTTGGAACCGGTCTCCACGAGCGCGGTCGCGAGGATGGTGAGCGATCCGCCGTTCTCGATGTTGCGCGCGGCGCCGAAGAAGCGCTTGGGCGGGTACAGCGCCGAAGCGTCGACGCCGCCGGTCAGCACGCGGCCGGAGGTCGGCGCGGAGATGTTGTACGCGCGGCCCAGACGGGTGATCGAGTCGAGCAGCACGACGACGTCGCGACCGAGCTCCACGAGGCGCTTCGCGCGCTCGATGGCGAGCTCGGCGACCGTGGTGTGGTCTTCCGCGGGGCGGTCGAAGGTCGAGGCGATGACCTCGCCCTTCACGGTGCGCTGCATGTCGGTGACCTCTTCGGGCCGCTCGTCGACGAGCACGACCATGAGGTGCACCTCGGGGTTGTTCGTCGCGATCGCGTTGGCGATCTGCTGCAGCACGATGGTCTTGCCGGCCTTGGGGGGCGCGACGATGAGGCCGCGCTGGCCCTTTCCGATCGGCGCCACGAGGTCGATGATGCGCTGCGTCAGCTTCTCGGGAGCCGTCTCGAGGCGCAGGCGGTCCTGCGGGTAGAGCGGCGTGAGCTTGCCGAACTCGACGCGGTCGCCGGCGTCTTCGGCCGAGAGGCCGTTGACCGAGTCGACCTTGACCAGCGCGTTGTACTTCTGGCGGGTGGACTGCTCGCCCTCGCGCGGCTGCTTGATCGCGCCGACGACGGCGTCGCCCTTGCGGAGGTTGTACTTCTTCACCTGGCCGAGCGAGACGTAGACGTCGCTCGTGCCGGGGAGGTAGCCGCTGGTGCGGACGAAGGCGTAGTTGTCGAGCACGTCGAGGATGCCGGCGATCGGGATGAGGACGTCGTCCTCGGTGATCTCGGTCTCGAACTCGTCGCCGTTGGCGTTGGGCGCACCGCGACGCTTGGCGTTGTTGTTGCGCTGCTGCTGCTGCTGCCGGCCGCGGCCGTTGACCGGAGCGTCGTCCTGGTCGGCCTGTGCCTGCGCGGGGACGTTGCCGCCCTGTGCCGTCTGCGGGGCGTTGCCCTGCTGGGCGTTGCCGTTCTGGACGTTGCCGTTCTGGGGCGCGTTGCCGTTGGCGTTGCCGTTGGCGTTGCCGCCACGGCTGCGGCTGCGGTTGCGGCTCCGGCTGCGTCCGCGGTTGGACCCGGAGTCGGATCCGTCGCCGTCGCCGTTCGCGTCGGCGCCGTCGTCGTCGCCCTGGGTGTTCTGGGCGTTCGAGGCCGACGTGTTCTGAGTCCGCTCGTCGGCGTCGGCGTCAGCGGTGGGCTGCGCGTCGTCGGCGGCCGGGGCGGCGTCAGCAGCCTCGGTCTCGTCGGCAGGCGCCTGCGCGGCGCGGGCGTTGCGGCCGCGGCCGGTCGAGCGACCCGACCGGGCGGGGGCGCGCTCGGTCGTGGCGGCGGGCGCCTCGTCGGACGACGTGCTGTCGGCGGCGGCGGTCTCGGACGCAGCGGAGGCGTCGGCCGTCTCGGCCGGAGCGCCGGCGTCCGAAGAAGCGGTGTCGGAGGCAACGGCGTCGGATGCCGCGGCCTCGGCCGGAGCGGCGTCGGTCGCGCCGGCGGCGGTCTCGGCAGCCGGCGTCTCGGCCGCGGTCTCGGCCGGAGCGGCGGGCAGGTCGGAGCTCTTGGCCCGGCGCGGGGCGCGTTTGCGCGGCGCCTTGGCCGGCTTCTCGTCGGCGACGGCCTCGGCCGTCTCGACGGGCACGTCGGCCGGCGTCGGGTCCTCAGCCGGAGCGTCGGCGACCGGCTCGGCCGGAGCAGCGTCGGCAGCGACAGCGTCGGCAGCCGAAGCGTCCGCGGCGGTCTCGGTCGCAGCATCCGGAGCGACCTCAGCGGTCTCGTCCTCGGCGGGCTCGACCTCCGCGGCCTCATCGGCCGGAGCGTCGTCCGCCGGAGCGGTGGTGGTGTCGGCGTTCGAAGCGCCGGTGCCGTTCTCCTCGGTGGCGGACGCGTCTACGCGCTCGTCGGCCGAAGGCTCAGCAGCATGGATCTCGGAGATGGACTCCACGAGTTCTCCCTTTGTGAAGCGGGTGGATGTGCACGACCGCATGAGGATCCGTACATGACGGATCCGTGCCCGCGATGCCTTCGACGGTGGGGGCGGCCCGAAGGCCGCGTTCTTCCCGTCAGTGGCTGAGGGGTATGCAGTGCTGTCGCAGATTTGCGCCGGAGGCCAGATTCACGTGTTACGTGGAACCCTCCGTGTACTCCTTCACTGTACCACCCTTGAAGTCGACGGCCAGCATGCGGGCGTCCCAGGGAGTGTCGACGACGGAGTGCGCGAGATCGGCCGCTTCGAGGCGTCTGCCGGCGCCGTCTGCCAGCACGAGCACGCTGGGACCTGCCCCGGAGACGACGGCAGCGAAGCCCTCCGCACGGAGTGCCCGCACCAGTCGGTCGGTCTCGGGCATGGCCTGGGCGCGGTAGTTCTGGTGCAGCTTGTCCTCGGTGGCGGCCAGCAGCAGCTCGGGACTCTGCGTCAGCGCCGCGATGAGCAGCGCAGAGCGCGACACGTTGAAGACCGCGTCCTCACGGGGCACGTTCAGGGGGTTGAGGCTGCGCGCCACGCTCGTGGACATCGTGAATTCGGGCACGAACACCAGGGGCGAGACGCCGCGGTGCACGAGGAGCTTCTTGTGCTGCGGACCGGTCTCGTCGACCCAGGCGATCGTCAGCCCGCCGAACAGGGCGGGGGCGACGTTGTCGGGGTGCCCCTCCAGCTCTGTCGCGAGACGCAGGAGAGCGTCGGCGTCGAGCTCGACCTCGGGCTCGAGCAGCCCCTTCGCGGCGAGCAGCCCGGCCACGACGGCGGCGCCGGACGACCCGAGTCCCCGGCCGTGCGGCACGGCGTTGACAGCCTCGAGGCGGACGCCCGGGAGCGGGCGGCCGACAGAGGCGAAGGCATGCGCCATCGCCCGCACGACGAGGTGCGAGGCATCCATCGGAACGGATGCCGCGCCCTCTCCCGTCACGTGGATCTCGAGGCCGTCGTGACCGAGCTCGGTCACGACGAGCTCGTCGTACACGCTCAGCGCGAGGCCGAGGGTGTCGAAGCCCGGACCGAGGTTCGCGCTGGTGGCGGGAACGCGCACGTGCACCGAGCGGTGCCCGGCGCGCTCCCCGCCGCCGGCTGCGTTCACGCGGGCGTTCCCGCGGAGGTCGGGACGAGCTCCAGCACGGATGCGACCTCGGAGGTCGCGGCATCCACGACCGTCGGCGTCACGTCGCTGCCGTCGGCGTTGCGGAGGGCCCACTGCGGGTCCTTGAGGCCGTGGCCCGTGACGGTCAGGACGACGCGCGAGCCGGCCGGGATGAGGCCCTGCTCGGCGCGATCCATCAGACCGGCGACGCTGATCGCGGAGGCGGGCTCGACGAAGATGCCCACCTCGGACGACAGCAGCTTCTGCGCGGCCAGGATGCGGGCGTCGTCGATGGCGCCGAACCAGCCGTCGGTCGCGTCGCGCGCCTCGAGGGCGAGCTCCCACGATGCGGGGTTGCCGATGCGGATCGCGGACGCGATCGTCTCGGGGTTGCGCACGACCTCGCCGCGGACGAGCGGCGCGGAGCCCTCGGCCTGGAAGCCGAACATGCGCGGCACCTTGGTCGCGACGCCGCGGTCGGCCTCCTCGCGGTAGCCGCGCGAGTAGGCCGTGTAGTTGCCGGCGTTGCCGACGGGGATGAAGTGGAAGTCGGGCGCGTCGCCGAGCACCTCGACGACCTCGTAGGCGGCGGTCTTCTGCCCCTCGATGCGGTCGGGGTTGACGGAGTTGACGAGGTGCACCGGGTAGTGGTCGGCGAGCTCGCGCGCGATCTCGAGGCAGTCGTCGAAGTTGCCGCGGATCTGGATGAGGCGGCCGTTGTGCGCGACGGCCTGGCTGAGCTTGCCCATCGCGATCTTGCCTTCGGGCACGAGCACGGCGGCGGTGATGCCGGCGTGCGCGGCGTAGGCGGCGGCCGACGCCGAGGTGTTGCCCGTGGAGGCGCAGATCACGGCCTTCGCTCCGTGCTCGACCGCGCGGGACAGCGCGACGGTCATGCCGCGGTCCTTGAACGAGCCGGTGGGGTTCATGCCCTCGAACTTCACCCACACGTCGGCGCCCGTGCGCTGCGACAGCGCGGGAGCGGGCAGGAGCGGCGTGCCGCCCTCGCCGAGCGTCACCACCGTCGAGTCGTCGGTCACGCCGAGCCGGTCGGCGTATTCGCGGAGGACTCCGCGCCAGAGGTGTGCCATGTCAGTCTCCTTCTACTCGCAGGACGGACGCGACGCGCTCGACGACGCCGCTGGCGGCCAGCCGCGCAACGGTCTCGCTGAGGTCCTGCTCCCGGGCCTTGTGGGTTCCGATGACGAGCCGGGCGACGCCCGATCCGTCGGCGGACTCGCTGATGACGGTCTGCTCGACCGTGGCGATGGACACGCGTCCTTCGCTGAGGGTGCCCGCGACGGTCGCCAGCACGCCCGGCTGGTCGTCGACCTCGAGAGTGATCTGGTAACGCGTGGTGACGCGGCCGATCGGCACGACCGGCAGGTTCGCGCGCGTCGACTCGCCCACGCCCACACCGCCGGCGATGTGGCGGCGGGCGGCGGAGACGACGTCGCCGAGCACCGCGGACGCGGTCTGCACGCCGCCGGCGCCCGCGCCGTAGAACATGAGTGAACCGGCGGCCTCGGCCTGCACGAAGACGGCGTTGTTCGCGCCGTGGACGCTGGCGAGCGGGTGGGAGCGCGGCACGAGTGCGGGGTAGACGCGCACGGAGATCGACTCGCCCTCCTCGCCCTCGTCCTCGGGGGCGAGGCGCTCGCACACGGCGAGGAGCTTGATGGCGTAGCCGGCGTGGCGGGCGGCGTCGATCATCGCCTTGTCGAGGCCCATGATGCCCTCGCGGTGCACGGCCGACAGCGGAACGGTCGTGTGGAACGCCAGGCTCGCGAGGATGGCGGCCTTCTGCGCGGCGTCGTAGCCGTCGACGTCGGCCGACGGGTCGGCCTCGGCGTAGCCGAGCGCCTGCGCCTCGGAGAGCACGTCGACGAGGTCGGCGCCCTCGGTGTCCATGCGGTCGAGGATGTAGTTCGTCGTGCCGTTGACGATGCCCATGATCCGCTGCACGCGGTCGCCGGCGAGCGAGTCGCGCAGTGGCCGGATGATCGGGATCGCGCCGGCGGCCGCGGCCTCGTAGTACACCTGCGCGCCGACCTGGTCGGCGGCCTCGAAGATCTCGGAGCCGTAGGTGGCCAGGAGCGCCTTGTTGGCGGTCACCACGTCGGCGCCGGAGTTGATCGCCTGCATCAGGTAGGTGCGGGCGGGCTCGATGCCGCCCATCAGCTCGATGACGATGTCGGCGCCGAGGATGAGCTCCTCTGCATCCGTCGTGAACAGCTCACGCGGGAGGTCGACGTCGCGGGGCGCGTCGAGGTCGCGCACGGCGATGCCGACGAGCTCCAGCGATGCGCCCGCCCGATCGGCGAGCTCGTCGCCGTGCTTCAGCAGCAGCGCGGCGACCTGGGACCCCACGGCGCCGGCGCCGAGGAGCGCCACCCGCAGTCGGCGATAGTCGCTCACGTGTCGTTCCGCTCGTTCATGTGGTTCTCCTCCGTGCTCGACGGGCCGACGCCGGCATCGCGTGCCAGCAGGTCGTCGATCGTCTCTCCGCGCACGATCACGCGGGCGCGTCCCTGGCTGACCGCCACGACGGGCGGCCTCGGGACGAAGTTGTAGTTGCTCGACAGCGCGGCGCAGTAGGCGCCGGTCGCCGGCACGGCGAGCAGATCTCCGGGCGCCACGTCGGCGGGCAGGTACTCCGCGTCCACGACGATGTCGCCCGACTCGCAGTGCAGTCCGACGACCCGCGACAGGGCCGGCTCGGCGGTGCTGACGCGGGAGGCGACGCGCGCCGAGTACTGCGCGCCGTACAGGGCGGGCCGGGCGTTGTCGCTCATGCCGCCGTCGACGCTGACGTAGAGGCGCTCGAGGTCGTCGGACACGCGGACCGGCTTGATCGTGCCGACCTCGTACAGCGTCACGCCGGCCTGGCCGACGATGGACCGTCCGGGCTCGAAGGCGAAGTCCGGAACCGGGATGCCGCGGCTCGCGCACTCGCGGGCGACGGCGTCGACGATCCCCGCCGCGAGCTGCTCGATCGGCGTCGGGTCGTCGGCGGAGGTGTAGGCGATGCCGAAGCCGCCGCCGAGGTTGAGGACGGGCACCTCGCCGCCCTCGAGCAGGGCCGCGTGCACCGCGACCAGGCGCGACGCGGACTCCTCGAAGCCGGCGGTGCCGAAGATCTGCGACCCGATGTGGCAGTGCAGTCCGACGAACGCCAGCCCCGGCGTCTCGCGGATGCGGGCGACGACAGCCGCCGCGTCCGTCAGCGGGAAGCCGAATTTCTGGTCTTCGTGGGCCGTCGCCAGGAAGTCGTGCGTCTCGGCGTGCACACCGCTGTTGACCCGCACGAGCACCGACTGCTCACGGCCGAGTCGCTGCGCGACGGCGGCGAGGCGCTCGAGCTCGATCCAGCTGTCGAGGACGATCGAGCCGATGCCCACCTGCACGGCGCGCTCGAGGTCTCGCACGGACTTGTTGTTGCCGTGATAGCCCAGCCGTGCGGGGTCGGCACCGGCGGCGAGCGCCACGGCGAGTTCGCCGCCGCTGCAGACGTCGACCGCGAGGCCCTCGTCCATCACCCAGCGCACCACGTCGGTCGAGAGGAAGGCCTTGCCGGCGTAGTAGATCCGCGCGCGAGAGCCGTGCGCCGCGGTCGCGTCGGCGAAGGCGGCGAGCGTGCGACGCGCGTGTGCGCGCACCTCGTCCTCGTCCAGCACGTAGAGCGGCGTGCCGAAGCGCTCCACCAGCTCGTCGGCGGCGATCCCCGCGAGCGTCAGGATGCCGCGCTCGTCGCGCTCGGCGGATGCCGGCCACACGTTCGCCGCGAGCGCGTTGGCGTCGTCCGGGCGGACGGGCCGTGCGGGCGCCGGGTGCGGGGAGGTCGGGGCGGACACGGGGTGGGCCAATCGGTGGTGTCGGAAGCACGGGCGCCCGGATCACGGGCGGTGCGCCGCGGCCGGTCGGATCACGCGCCGGGCACCCGTGAAGTCTAGGGCAACCGCGCCCGCGACCCCGGCAGACGGCCCGCCCGCCGCACGCTCACGCGCAGGTGCCGTTCGCCTGCAGCGCGGGGTCGGTGATGATCGCGCCGTCGATGTCGAGGTCGGCGATCACCCGGTCGCCGGAGACCCGGATGCCGGTGAGCGTGACGCCCGCCGGAACGTACTCGCGGATGCACACGTCGTAGTCGCGCACCACGACGCCGGCCAGGTCTCCGAAGCGCTCGGTGAGGTCGCTCGCCGTCAGCTCCGCACCCGCCAGCTTCAGGGAGACCGGCGAGAGCGTGATGTCGCCGTCGGCGACTCCCGGGGTGAGCGTGATGCCGATCGGGATCCCCGCGCCGAACAGCTGCAACTCGGTCGACGCGGTCACGTTCGGCTCGACCAGGCCCACGGTCGCCGCCGGGAAGTCGGGGATCTGCTCGAGCAGCGTCTGCAGCTCCGGCGTGTCGAGCTGGATCGTCGCCGCGGCGCTGCGGGCCGCGGCATCCCCCCGCACGGGCACGCCCTGCGCACGGACGACGACGTCGCCGGAGAGCGCGCCGAACGTCACGTCATCGGACGCCACGGTCACATCGTCGAGCGTGCCCGCGATGAGCTGCGGCAGCACGGCGCCCTCGATGTCGACGTCGATCTGCTGGTCGGCGGGCAGCGAGAGCTGGGTGATCGCGCCCTGGCGGATCGTCTTGGTGACGATGTCGCGCGCGATCCACTCCCCCACGAACCAGGCGCCGACCGCCAGAGCGACGACCAGCAGCAGTCCGACGAGCCACGGCCAGGCGCGGCGGCGCGGCCGGGGCTCGTCTGACGCGGACAGCACCCACTGCGCGCGCGGATCCGGGAGCGGCTGCGTCTGCTGAGCGTCGCTCACGTGATGTCGATCCATTCGCTCAGCACAGGCACCCCGGTGTCACATGCGCTCGGGCGCACTCACGCCGAGCAGGTCGAGTCCGTTGCGCAGCACCTGTCCGGTGGCGTCGTTCAGCCAGAGGCGCGTGCGGTGCACGGCCTCGACCGGAGCGTCTCCGAGCGGGATCACGCGGCAGCTGTCGTACCAGCGGTGGTACAGACCGGCGAGCTCCTCGAGGTAGCGCGCGACGCGGTGCGGCTCGCGCACCTCCGCGGCGAAGGCGACGATGCGCGGGAACTCCTGCAGGGCGCCGAGCAGCGCCGACTCGGTCGGGTGCGTCAGCAGCTCGGGTGCGAACTCCGAGCGGTCGACCCCGGATGCCGCGGCATTGCGTCCGACGTTGTGCGTGCGGGCGTGCGCGTACTGCACGTAGAAGACCGGGTTGTCGTTCGTGCGCTTGCGCAGGAGCTCGGGGTCGAGCGTCAGGGGCGAGTCGGCGGGGTACCGGCCCAGCGAGTACCGCAGCGCGTCGGTGCCGAGCCACTCGCGCAGGTCGTCCATCTCGATGATGTTGCCCGCGCGCTTGCTCAGCCGCGCACCGTTGACCGAGACCAGCTGCCCGATGAGCACCTCGATGTCGGCGTCGGGGTCGTCGCCGGCCGCGCCGGCGAGCGCCTTCAGCCGGTGCACGTAGCCGTGGTGATCGGCGCCGAGCAGGTAGATCTTGTGCGCGAAGCCGCGGTCGCCCTTGTTCAGGTAGTACGCGGCGTCGGCGGCGAAGTAGGTGTACTCGCCGTTGGAGCGGCGGATGACCCGGTCCTTGTCGTCGCCGAAGTCGGTGGTGCGCACCCAGACGGCGCCCTCGTCCTCGAACACGTGGCCCTGCGCGACGAGGCGGTCGACGGCCTCGTCGACGAGGCTCGGTCCACCGTCCGCGCCCTTCGCGTGCAGCACCCGCTCGGAGAACCACACGTCGAAGTCGACGTTGAACGCGGCGAGGGATGCCTGGAGCTCGCCGAGCTGCAGGGCGTATGCCGCATCGCGCGCCGCCGCGACCTGCTCCTCCTCGGGGAGGTCGAGCAGGTCGGGGCGCTCGACGAGCACCCGCCGTCCGAGCTCGTCGATGTAGCCGCCGGCGTAGCCGCCCTCGGGGGTGGGCTGGCCCGTGGCCGCGGCGAGCACGGAGCGGCCGAACCGCTCCATCTGCACGCCCGCGTCGTTGATGTAGAACTCGCGCGCGACGGTCGCTCCGCTGGCCTGGAGCAGGCGACCGATCGAGTCGCCGAGCGCCGCCCACCGCGTGTGCCCGATGTGGAGCGGGCCGGTGGGGTTCGCCGAGACGAACTCGAGGTTGATCGTGTTGCCCCGCTGCGACTCGTTGGATCCGAACGCCGCCCCCGCCTCGACGATGGTCTTCGCGAGCGCGCCGGCGGCCGCGGCATCCAGCGTGATGTTGATGAAGCCGGGTCCGGCGACGTCGACCGACATGATGCCGTCGACCTCCGTCAGGCCGGCCGCGATCTCGGCGGCGAACTCGCGCGGGTCGGCGCCGAGCTTCTTGGCGAGCTTCAGCGCGGCGTTGGACGCCCAGTCGCCGTGGTCGCGATTCTTCGGGCGGTCCAGGACCAGGTCGGCGGCGGTGAGCCCGGCGCTGGATCCCTGGCGTCGAGCCTCCGCGAGCGGGGTCACGACGGCGAGCAGGGCGGCGGAGAGGGCTTCGGGGTCCATAGCCGGTCCAGTCTAGTTCGGCCGCCTCCGGCTCCCCTGAACGGGCGGCGGCGCCCTCCGGCAGGACTGCCGGAGGGCGCCCTATGCTGTCGCCATGACCGGCCCCTCTGCACCCCCGCGCTCTCGTCGCGGACTCGGCATCGCATCCCTCGTGGTGGGGGCGGTCGCGACACTGATGATCATCGCCTTCTGGGTCCTCGGCGCAGCCGTCGACGGGCAGGGTCTGTCGGGCGGAGCCGTGCTCGCCGTCCTCTTCTTCTACGCCTCCGTGGTGGTCGGGGCGGTGGCGGTCCTGTTGGGGATCATCGCGATGGTCGTGGCTCGGCCCCGCGTCTACGGAGCCGTGGGCGCGATCCTCGGGCTCGTGCCCGTCATCGTGGTGCTCGTCTCCACCGCCGTCCAGGCCGGCTGAACGCGCCGCGCGCACCCGCAGCGGCCGCGGCGGCCGGACCGTCAGGCGATCTGCACCAGGGAGGTGAAGTCGTCCGCGGCGTCCTCATCCGCGGCGGCTACGGAGTCACCGTCGGCATCGTCGGGCACGGTCCAGGCGTCCACGCGCATGTGCGGCATCGCGACGTGACCTCCGTGGTAGCTGAGGAAGGCGCAGTCCGCGGCGTCCCGTCCCGTGGCGATGCGCACGAGGCTCCGGCGGTCGGCCAGGCGGGTCGCGTCCAGCACGTACCAGGCACCGTCGTGGTAGGCCTCGGCGACGGCATGGAAGTCCATCGGGCGCAGGCCCGGCGCGTAGCAGGCGGCGTAACGGGCGGGCATGTCCATCGCCCGCAGCAGCGCGATCACGACGTGCGCGTAGTCGCGGCAGACGCCCTGGCCCGTCATGAGGGTGGTCACCGCGCTGTCGGTGCCCATGCTGAGCCCCGGCGTGTAGGTGACGCTCGCGGAGACGAAGTCCGACACCGCCGCGATGAGCTCGTGACCGCCGAGGCCGCGGAACTGCCGGCGGGCCTGGGAGAACACCTCGTCGGACTGGCAGTAGCGGCTCGGACGCAGGTAGGTGATGGCTTCGAGATCGCTCGTGCGGATGCTGGCGGCCGCCCCGTCGACGACCGCCTCGTAGCGCACCTCGAGCCGTCCGGCCTCCCCGGTGAGGCGGTGCAGGCGGCTGCCGGACTGGTCGACGATCTCGGTCGGGGTGTACTCGCGATCGCCCTGCGTGAACGTCAGGATCTCACGCGACAGCGGCACGGGCTGGGCCGTCGCGATCGAGAAGATGAGGTCGACCGACGCGCCCAGCTCGAGGTCCAGTTCAGCGGTCACGACGCGTTGCACCGGAGTATCCTCGCACGCCGCGAGCCGCCCCCGGACCGCGATCCCCCGACCGTGCCGCAGCCCGCCCGGGACGCCGTGTTCCGCCGGTCGTCGACCGGGATGTCACCAGCCTCCGCGGGTCGGCGTGTGCCCCTCCCGCGCGTCCTCCGGCATGGTCATCTCGGCGCGTACGCCGAGCAGCCGCACGGCCCGATCCGGCTCCATCCGGTCGACGAGATCGCGAACACGCGCGGCGACCTCCGCACGATCGGATGTGGCCGGGATCTTCTTGGTGAAGACCTTCGTGGTGAAGGGCGCGTAGCGCACCTTCAGCGTCAGCCCGACGACGGGCCGGCCCTCGCCGGTCACGTCCGCCCACACGGCGTCGAAGAGGTCGTCGACGGCGGCGAGGATCGCGGCGCGCTCGCCGAGGTCGACCGGGTAGGTCGTCTCACGCGAGTGCCCGCGGGCGACCCAGGGCGTGTCGTCGACGACCGCCGTGCCGCCGCCCTGTCCGAGCTGCCGGTACCACGGCCCCATCTTCGGGCCGAACTCCGCCACCAGGGCGGCGGGGTCTGCGTCGGCGAGCTGCGCCACCGTCTCCACGCCGAGGCCGGCGAGCCGCGCCGACACCTTCTTGCCGACGCCCCACAGATCGATCGTCGGGCGTGCGCCCATGACATCGAGCCACGTGTCGGCCGTGAGGCGGAACATGCCGGCGGGCTTGCCGAAGCCGGTGGCGACCTTCGCCCGCACGAGCGTGTCGCCGATGCCGACCGAGCAGTGCAGGCGCGTGCGCTCGAGCACCTCGGCCTGCAGCGCACGAGCCGACGCCTCCGGGTCGGCGACGCTCAGACCGACGAAGGCCTCGTCCCAGCCCAGCACCTGCACGACTGCTCCGGGGTGCGCGCGCAGCGTCGCCGTCACCTCGTCGGAAGCCGCCTCGTAGGCCTCGCGGTCGACGGGCAGGATGACGGCATCCGGCACCTTCCGGGCGGCGAGGCGCAGCGGCATCCCCGATCCGACGCCGAACGCGCGCGCCTCGTACGACGCCGTGGAGACCACGGCACGCTCGCCCGGCTCTCCGCGGCCGCCGACGATCAGGGGCAGGCCGGCGAGCTCGGGCCGCCGGAGCACCTCGACGGCCGCGATGAACTGGTCGAGGTCGACATGCAGCACCCACGCGCGCGTCTCGTCGCTCATGGGGTCAGTCTGCCCGCAGCCGCCGACGCCCTCCACCCCGGGCCGGCCACCGCGACACGCCGACAGTCCGCTCCATCCGGCGACACACCTCGCGACGGACCGCGCGCCGCGGCACGTCGCAACCGCGTGCCGACGGCGCGGTGCGGCATCCTGAGTCCGACGGGACGTCCGGAGCGACGCTCGTCGTCACGGGGAAGGGGATCCGATGGGTGAGCGCAAGCGGTCGAGTCGCAGCAGCGGACGGGTGGCGCGCCACGGGTACGCCCTCGTCACGATCACGGCGCGCGATGCCAACGGCTTCGTCCACCGGTACGACGAGCTCGAGACGTCGGTCGGCGCCCTGCACGAGGCCGTGGCGATCATGCAGCTGAAGTCGACGGCCATGGAGGCCTCGCACGAGGAGCTGCGTCAGGCCTGACGCACGAGCGCCGACTGCGGCGCTCCGGAGGTCAGGCCGACGCGCGCGCCGGGGCGGCGTCGAACGCCGGCACCCAGGTGGAGCGGCGTCGAGGCTGACGACGGACCAGCTGCGCGCACGCATCGAGCACCGACCGGATCGTCGCCGCCGTGATGTCGTCCCGCATGTCGTCTCCTGTGCTCCGTGCAGGCCGCTGAGTGCGACCGCTCCCCCCATTCAAAGCGCAGTCTCGCGCGGTTATCGGGCCTTGACGATCGGCGAAACGTATGCATTCGCATATGAACTTCTCCCCCACTCCGCGGCGGCGTATGACAGCACACCGCCGCGACTCTGGCAAGGCCCGGTCATCGGGGAGGCAGGCGCGGTTGAGTGGACTCCACCGATCCAAGGAGAAGCCATGACGCAGATCATCGAGACCATCGACGTCGACGTGCCGGTCACGACGGCGTACAACCAGTGGACCCAGTTCGAGTCCTTCCCGCATTTCCTCGACGAGGTCGAGTCGATCACCCAGACGGGCGACACCCACACCCACTGGGTCGTGAAGATCGCCGGTCAGGTGCGTGAGTTCGACGCCGAGATCACCGAGCAGCACCCCGACGAGCGCGTCGCCTGGAACAGCACCGGCGGCGACACCGACCACGCCGGGGTCGTCACGTTCCACAAGCTCAGCGACACGACCAGCCGCGTGACCGTGCAGCTCGACTGGAAGCCCGAGGGCTTCCTCGAGACGCTCGGCTCGGTGGTCGGCGTCGGTCAGCACGCCGTCAAGAAGGACCTCGAGAACTTCAAGGAGTTCATCGAGAAGAAGGGCACGGCGACCGGCGCCTGGCGCGGAGACGTCGAGGCCTGATCCTCTCCACGAAGCGCCCGGCACCTCGCGTGCCGGGCGCTTCGTCGTTCCCGGTCGCGGTGACGATCGGATGCCGCGGCCACCGGATGGCCACCGTCGCGTCACCTGCCGGTCACCCTTTCGGCGCACTGCCGTCGACCTGGTCCCTGTTTCCTGGGAGAACCCTATGCAGCCGTCCCCACGGCTCCTCCGAACGACAGGACTCCCCATGAAGCACCGGACCGCGCGGCGCATGCGCGCCGCCCTGGCCCTCACCGCCACCTCGGCCGCACTCGTCGGCCTGGTCGGCCTCGCCGCCCTTCCCGCGTCGGCCGCCACCCCCGACGACGTCACCGAGCACGGCGGCGCGACCCGCAACGACGGCGACATGACGGAGATGCTCCGCGAATCCCTCGTGGACGGCCCCGCCAAGAACGTCATCCTCCTCATCGGCGACGGAATGGGCGACTCCGAGATCACCGTCGCCCGCAACTACGCCGAGGGCGCCGGCGGCCGCTTCGCCGGCATCGACGCGCTTCCCCTGACGGGTTCGTACACGACGTACGCGGTGAACGCGGACGGCTCGGTCAACTACGCCTCGGAGTCCGCCTCCACCGCCAGCGGCTGGTCGACGGGCACGAAGACGGTCAACGGCCGTCTCAGCGTCGACGTCGACCTGGACCCGCAGGCGACCCTCCTGGAGATCGCGAAGGCGAACGGCCTCAAGACGGGCAACGTCTCGACGGCGGAGATCCAGGACGCCACCCCCGGCGCCGAGATCGCCCACATCTCCAAGCGCGGCTGCTTCGGCCCCGTGAAGACCACCGCGGACTGCAGCTCGGAGTCCGTCGAAGCGGGCGGCCTCGGCTCGATCAGCGAGCAGCTCCTGAACGTCCGCCCCGACGTCACGCTCGGCGGCGGTGCGGCGACCTTCGAGGAGTCCGCCGTTGCCGGCCCCTGGGCCGGCAAGACGCTGTTCGAGCAGGCCTCCGACCGCGGCTACCAGCGCGTCGACAACGCGGCGGAACTGGCGGCCGTCACGACCGCCGACGCCGACCAGCCGCTCCTCGGCCTGTTCAGCTTGGGCAACTTCCCGACCCGGTGGGTCGGACCGGACGCCACCGACATCCCGGACGCGGACTCGACGAAGCTTCCGGCACCCGTGGCGTGCACCGAGAATCCCGAGCGCCTCGAGACGGGCCTGTCCCTCGCCGACCTGACCGACAAGGCGATCGACCTGCTCGACAACGACAACGGGTTCTTCCTCCAGGTGGAGGGCGCGAGCATCGACAAGCAGGACCACGCCGCCAACGCCTGCGGTCAGATCGGCGAGACCGTCGACCTCGACGAGGCCGTGCAGGTCGCGCTGGAGTACGCCGAGACGAAGGGGGACACGCTCGTCGTCGTCACCGCCGATCACGCCCACACGAGCCAGATCGTCGGCTCGGCCATCCCCGGGCTGAACACGCACCTGCTCACCGAAGAGGGCGCCCCCATGATCGTGGCGTACGGCACGTCTGCCGCAGGCGGATCCCAGCAGCACACCGGCGCCCAGGTGCGCATCGCGGGCTACGGTCCCGGCGCCGCCAACGTGGTGGGTCTCACGGATCAGACCGACCTGTTCTTCACGTCGGCGAACACGCTCGGCCTGAACCAGGACCTCGCCTCCCTCAGCGCGGCCGCCACGCTCGCCGCACCGACCGAGGTGCTGCCGGGCGCGACCTACACGGTCACCGCGTCCGGGCTGAACGCCGACTGGCAGGTGCGGGGATCCGATGACCTCGGACAGCAGGACGTCCTCCGGGGCACCGCCTCGTTCCAGGTGACCGCCCCCGCCGAGCCGGGGACGCAGACCGTCACCCTCACCGGCGCGCAGACCGGTGTGGTGCTCACGGCCGACGTCAGCGTCTCGGCCGCCGCGCCGGTCGACCCGGCGCCCACGGCGAGCGCCACCCCGCCGGCAGCCGCCGCGGGCAGCGGCTCGGGCAGCAGCAGCACCGGCAGCCTGGCCACCACGGGCACGTCCGTGCCGTTCGCACTGGGCGGCATCGCACTGGCGCTCGTTGCCGGCGGCGCCTACCTGGTCATCCGTCGCCACCGTCGCGGTCACGCCCTGTCGCACAACTGAACCCCCGGAAGGCGGTGCGTGCCGGTGACGGTGCGCACCGCCTTCCGCATTCCCACCGGCGCCGGGAGTGAGGGAGGATGTCGCCTGTGCAGCAGGGAGCCGTGGGCGCCGTACGGGCCGTCGACCTCGACGGGGTCTCTCTCGTCGAGAAGCGCCTGAGCGACCCCGTCCGGCACGAGACGGAGGTCCGCGCGCTACGGGCGGCCGCCGGCTGCGGCCTCCCCGTTCCACGGATCGTGTCGGAGGCACCGGGGGTCATCCTCATGACCCGGATGCCGGGCGAGCGACTCGACGCCTCGACCGCCGACCTGCGCAACGAGCGCCTGGCGGGCTCCATGCCGCTGCTGCGGCGGCTGCACGCCACCGCCCCACCCGCCGGACTCGCGCCCGCGCCGGATGACGCACTGATCGTCGCGCGCTATCGCGCCGCGGGCGGCCCGCCCCTCGCGCTGGAGATCCCCGCGCCGCGCTCCCCCGCGTTCTGCCATGGCGACTGGACAGACGGCAACGCGCTCGCGATCGGTGCGACCATCACCGCCGTCCTCGACTGGGAGGCCGCGCACGCCGGCGACCCGTTGCGAGAACTCGCGCGCGCCGCCTGGGGCGCCTCCCGCAAGGACCCGCGCTCGTTCGACGTCATGGTCGACGCCTACGGCGCCGACCGCTCCGAGGTGCGCGCCTGGACGCCCATCGTCGCCGCAGAGCTCTGGCTCTGGTTCGCCGAGGCGGGCCCGCCCGAGTACCTCGCGGAGCTCACGCGGCAGCTCGCGTCCGGACGAGTCGCCTGAGACGAGTACACCTTCTCCTCAGGAGAAGCAAGGGTCTCGCAGAAGCGGGAGAAGTGGACCGACACTCGCGCCAAGAGGTGTCCCTAGAAGTGCAGAGCCGCACGGCCGGGGCCCGCCGCGACCGAAAGGGCGACCACATGTACGGCAGCCACTCCCCTCGCCGGATGCCGGGACGATGAGCGCCACGCTCCGGCCCTCCACGACCACCGTCGAGGAGGGCGAGGCATCCGCACGCTCGCTTCTCCCCGGGGGGCGCCGCGGCACGGCCCGTCGCCCGCGCGTGAAGCAGCACTACAACAAGCGCGAAGCCGTCGCCGGCTACCTGTTCATCACGCCGTGGATCATCGGCTTCCTCGTCTTCACCGCGGGGGCGATGATCTACAGCCTCTACATCTCGTTCAGCAACTACAACCTCGCCACGAACCGTGCACGGCCGGTCGGTCTGGCCAATTACGCCGAGCTGTTCCAGGACCCGCGCGTGGGCGTCTCCCTCGCGAACACGCTGTTCTACGCCGTGATGGCCGTGCCGCTCGAGATCGCGTTCGCCCTCGCCCTCGCCCTGCTGCTCAACCGCGTCGGCCGGGGTGCCGGCGTCTTCCGCACGCTGTTCTACCTGCCGAAGATGACCCCCGCTGTCGCGACGGCGGCGATCTTCTTCCTCCTGCTCAACGGCAACACCGGGGCCATCAACCAGTTCCTGCGCTTCTTCGGCATCGCCGGCCCCCAGTGGCTCGTCGACCCCGCGTGGGTGAAGCCGAGCATCGTGATCATGGCGCTGTGGACCGTCAGCGGAACGATGGTCATCTTCCTGGCCGCGCTGAAGAGCGTGCCGACCGAGCTCTACGAGGTCGCCTCGCTCGATGGTGCCGGCGCCGTGCGCAAGTTCTTCTCCATCACCCTGCCGATGATCTCGGGAGCGATGTTCTTCAACGTCATCGTGCTCACCATCGCCGCGTTCCAGGTCTTCGACCAGGCCTACCTGCTCTTCTGGCGGGATCAGAGCAACGCCTCGCCCGAAGCATCCCTCTTCTACGCCATCTATCTCTTCCAGCAGGCGTTCCGCGAGTTCAACTTCGGCTTCGCGGCGGCGATGGCCTGGCTGCTGTTCGTCATCATCATGGCGATCACGGTCATCCAGGTGCGCTTCGGCAATCGGTTCGTCTACTACGAGGGAGACCGCTGATGGCTCTGACACGTGAGACGCCGGGCGTCAGCGAGCCGATGCCCGAGCTGGCGGTGGCCGTCTCCTCGCCCGTGCCGCGGCGCGCGCGGCGGCGACCCCGCACCCCGCAGACGTTCATCGGGCGCTTCGTGCTCACCGTGATCCTGCTCGGGTTCTCGCTGCTGTTCCTGTATCCGTTCGCGTGGCTGCTGGCGGCGAGCTTCAAGCCGCGCGGCGAGGTCTTCGACAACTCGCTGATCCCGCGCACCTTCACACCCGAGAACTACGTCGAGGTCTGGAACCAGCTGCCGCTGCTGTCGTGGATGTTCAACAGCGTCGCCATCGCGCTGCTGGCCGCCATCGCGGTGTCGATCTCGAGCTCGATCGTCGCGTTCGGCTTCGCGTACTTCCGCTTTCCGGGGCGCAAGCTCCTGTTCGGCCTCGTCCTGGCGACGATGATGCTCCCCGGCGCGGTGACGATGGTGCCCATCTACCTGATCTGGAAGGAGACGGGGATGCTGGGCACCTGGGTGCCGCTGTGGGGGATGAACCTCTTCGGCTCGGCGTTTTACATCTTCCTCCAGCGCCAGTTCTTCCTCGGTCTCCCGCGCGAGCTGTTCGAGGCCGCCCGGATCGACGGAGCGAGCTACTGGACGATGTTCTGGCGGATCGCGATGCCTCTGTCGATCCCGTCGTTCATCATCGTGTTCCTCTTCGAGTTCCAGGCCAGCTGGAACAACCTGCAGGCGTCTCTCATCTACCTGAACGCCGGCTCGGTCGACGGGTTCACGGCGCCGCTCGGCATCGCCTACGCCATGACGAAGTACAGCCCGACCGCGGGCGGTCAGGGCGACTACCAGTACGTGATGGTCGCGTCGCTGATCATCACGGTCCCCATGCTCATCCTGTTCGCCTTCGGCCAGCGCTACTTCATCGAGGGAGTCGCGACCCAGGGGCGGAAGGGATGACCCGGCGCCCGTCCTGGCGCCGGGCCCGCGGAGCACGACTCCCGCGGGCACGACACGAGAGGAACAGCACATGAACAAGCGAGTGACCGGGGTGATGCTGATCGCAGCATCCGCCGTCGTCCTTTCCGGATGCGCGGGAGGCGGGGGCAGCGAGGTCGCAGCCGACGTCGACTTCGCCGCCGAGCCGAGCGGAACCGTCTCCGCCTGGGGCTTCGAGAACGCCGACGACGTCGGCACGGCCCGTCTCGATTACGCCGCCGCACAGCTGTCGGGCGTGCAGGTCGACCTCGACGCCACCGCCTTCGACGCGCAGAAGTTCACCACGCGTCTGGCCAGCGGCGACGTGCCCGACGTCGTGCAGATGGACCGCCGGTACGTCACGCAGTACGCCGCGCAGGATCTGATCATGCCGTTGGACGCCTGCTTCACCGCGCACGACGTCACCCCCGACGATCACTGGTACCCGTCGGTCGTCGACGACGTGCGCTTCCAGGACGGGATCTGGGCGGTGCCGCAGTTCTACCAGCCGCCGGCCATCCTGCTGAACAAGACCGTGATGGCCGAGGCCGGTGTCACGAGCGACGAGATCGACACCTCGCAGCCCGACAAGCTCCTGGGCGCCGTCGCGAAGATGTATCAGGCGTCCGGCGGGGTGCCGACGCGTCTGGGCTTCGACCCCGTCGCCACGGGACAGGCGAGCCTGTGGGTGCTCGGACTCGGCGGTCAGCTCAGCGACGCCGACGGCGTCCCCACGCTCGACGCGCCGGGGAACGCCGCCGGGATCGATCTGCTCAAGCAGATCACCGATGCCCAGGGCGGCTTCGCCTCGGTGAAGAGCTTCACCGATTCGTTCGACACGTTCGGCGACAACAATCAGTTCGTCACGAACCAGGTCGGCGCACAGGTGAACGCCCAGTGGTACCCGAACGTGCTGTCGCCGTACGTCGGCCAGATCGACATCGAGGCCGTGCCCTTCAAGGACGCCGACGGCAAGCCCTTCTCCGTCGCCGGCGGCTCGGCGTTCGTGATCCCCGTCGGCGCGGAGAATCCGGCCGCGGCCTGCGCGTGGATGGTGGACGTCACCAGCGACGACGCATGGGCGGCGGCCGGCGAGGCGCGTGCCGCGACGCGCGCCGAGGACGGCGGCATCAACACCGGGCTCTTCACCGGATCGCCGTCGGCCGATCAGGCGATCCGGGAGAAACGGGTCACCGAGTCGGGTGACGCCGGCTTCGACCAGGTCATCTCGACCTACTACGACGTCGTGGACTACGGCACGACCTTCGGCTCCTCCCCCGCCGGTCAGGCGATCCAGAGCGAGCTGAACAACGCCGTCACCGCGGCACTGCTCGGCGACAAGACGACAGCACAGGCGCTGGCGGACGCGCAGAGCGCGGCGATGCGCGCCTACGAGAACGCCACCGCGGGCGGCTGAGGGGCAAGATGAGAGGGCCGGGCGGATGCTGCCGCCCGGCCCGCAGCATCCGTCCCCAGGAGAGCACGTGACCGCGCACGCATCATCCGAGCCGACGCAGGCGACCGAGGCCTTCCGCCGGACCCGCGACCAGGTTCTCGGCTTCGGCGGTGACGTCGACCGGGCCGTCCGGGAGTTCCGGTGGCCGCAGTTCGACGGGGCGTTCAACTGGGCGTCGGACTGGTTCGACGCGATCGCCGAGGGAAACGACCGTCCGGCGCTCGTCATCATCGAGGACGACGGCCGCGTCGCGCGGTACTCCTTCGACGAGATGTTCCGCCGATCCCAGCAGGTCGCCGCGTGGCTCGCGCAGCAGGGCGTGCGACGCGGCGATGCGGTGCTGCTCATGCTCGGCAACCAGGTCGAGCTGTGGGAGTCGATGCTCGCGGTCATGCGGCTGGGGGCCGTGCTGATGCCGACCGCGACGGCGATCGGGCCGTCCGACCTCGTCGACCGCGTGGAGCGCGCGTCGGTGCGCCACGTGATCTGCAATCCGGAGGATGCCGCGAAGTTCGCCGACGTGCCGGGTGACTACACGCGGATCAGCGTCGGCGACGTCGACGGCTGGCTGCGGTTCGCGGACGCGTACGCCGGCCGCGACGACGCGCGCCTCCCCCACCCGGGCACGGCGCCGGATGACCGGCTTCTCCTCTACTTCACGTCGGGCACGACCTCGCGTCCGAAGCTGGTCGAGCATTCGCAGGTGTCGTATCCCGTCGGGCACTTCAGCACGCTGTACCTCCTCGGCATCCGCCCGGGCGACGTCCACCTCAACATCTCTTCGCCCGGCTGGGCGAAGCACGCGTGGTCGTGCTTCTTCGCGCCGTGGATGGCGGAGGCGACGATCCTCATCTACAACTACGCGCGCTTCGACGCCGCGGCGCTGATCGAGAAGATCCGCGAGCACCACGTCACCACGTTCTGCGCGCCGCCCACCGTCTGGCGGATGCTGATCAACGCCGACCTCTCAGGCGGCGGGGGCGACCTGCGCGAGGCGATCGGAGCCGGAGAGCCCCTCAACCCGGAGGTCATCGAGCAGATCCGCTCGCACTGGGGCCTGGACATCCGCGACGGCTACGGCCAGACCGAGACCACCGCGCAGATCGGCAATCCGCCCGGCATGGCCGTGAAGGTCGGATCGATGGGACGGCCGCTCCCCGGCGTGCCCGTGGTGCTCGTCGACCCCGTCAGCGGCGAGCGCGTGCAGGGCGAGGGCGAAGGCGAGATCTGCCTCGACCTGTCGCAGCATCCGGTCAATCTCATGCCGGGCTACCTCGACGATCCGGAGCGCAACGCGCAGGCGATGGCCGGCGGGTTCTACCACACGGGTGACGTGGCCATCCGGGATGCGGACGGCTACATCACCTTCATCGGCCGCACCGACGACGTGTTCAAATCGTCGGACCACAAGATCAGCCCGTTCGAGCTCGAGTCCGCCCTCATCGAGCACCCCGGCGTGGTGGAAGCCGCCGTCGTCGCCGCCCCCGACGCGGTGCGCCTCAATGTGCCGAAGGCCTACGTCACGCTCGCGTCGGGATGGCAACCGGATGCCGCGACGGCTGAGGACATCCTGCGCCATGCCCGCCGCCACCTCGGCGCGCACCAGCGTGTGCGCCGCATCGAGTTCGCGGAGCTGCCCAAGACGATCTCGGGCAAGATCCGCCGCGTCGAGCTGCGTCAGCGCGAGGAGGAGCTCGCCGACACGCCGCGCGACCAGCGCGACGAGTGGCGCGACGGCGACTTCCCGGGATTGACCGGCCGCTGACCGGAGCCCGGCATCGCCTGCCCGATGCTGATGTGCGTCACGGGTCTCCCGTCCCCACGCGGGAATGGGCGTAGCGTGGCCTGACCCTACGAGTGTGGGCGGATGAAGGGCTCTTCCTATGTCAGGCAGCAAGGCACGCGCATCGAAGACGACCTCGAAGAAGCAGAAGCCGTCGAAGAAGCACGAGAAGAATGCGGAGCGGGCTCTCGCCGCCGCGGACGACGCGGTGACGGCCGCGCGGAAAGCCGTCAAGAAGTCCCACGGGAAGCTCCGGAAGAGGGCCGCGAAGCTGACGCGACGGGCCGAGCAGCTGTCGAAGAAGCATGCGGCCGCGCAGAGGAAGGCGGCGGCGGCGGAGGCAGCGCTGGCGGCCGTCATCGCCGCGCAGGCCGGAGAGGCCTCCGCCACCACCCCCGCCCCCGCGGCGCGCGGCGGGGTCGGCGACGAGGGTGCCCGCGCCTCCGCACACGAACACGACGTGGACGATCTGACGCCGCCCCTTCCCGCACCTGAGCCGACGCCCGCGACGTTGATCGAGCTGCGGCGCCAGGCGAAGGAGATGAAGATCCCGAAGTACTACCGGCTGGCGAAGGCGGATCTGATCGCCGCGCTGGAGTCCGCTCAGGCCTGAGCGCGGTGGCGGCGCACGGCGGCGCGGTTGGCGCACCGCACCGAGCAGTAGCGCTGGCGACCGTTGCGCGTGACATCCACGACGACCGCTCGACACGGCTCCGCCGCGCACCGTCCGAGCCGGTGCATCCCGCGCGTGACGAGATGCAGCGACGTCCCGACCGAGATGACGGCCGCCAGGACGCGGGGCAGAGCCGCGTCGTCGTCCCGGTAGTGCAGATGCCACCCCTCGCCGTCGTGGTTCGTCAGGCGCGGGTATGCGGCCGCTGCCGCCATCTGCGTGTCGAGCAGCCCCGCCCGGGCGTCGGGGTCGGGTTCGTCGACGACGCGCAGCCAGTCGTCGATCACGGCGCGGGTGAGGACGTGATCGTCGGATGCCACGGGGAACCGCATCGTCATGCCCTTCTCGATCGTGCGCTCCTCGATCCCCGCGCGGTCGCCCGGCCAGTCATTCGCGAGCGACGCGGCCAGGAGCACGGCGTACTCCCCGTAAGGGTTGAGATGCATAAGGGCATTACATCACGCTGGAAGCATGACCCTTCCCGGCACCCTCGCATCACCCCTCGTCACGGCGTCCCTTCACGAGCACGCATGGATCACCGAGTCGGTGCACGCGACGAGCGAGGGACGCGTCCGGTACGTGCGCTGCACGGCATGCCCTGCTCGGCGCGTCGACCTCGACCCGGTCGCCTCTTCGCCGCCCGCGGCGCTCACCCGAGTGGTGAGGTGAGCGCCTGCCGGCTCGTCGCGCACACGACGGGTCGCCGTCGCCCCGGCCGGCGCAGGACGCGGGAGATGTTCACCTGCCGGTCTTCACGTCCTGCCGCCCCCGGAGGCACAATCGGATCGTGCGCAGACGCGGGGGGTTGGTGGCGGGTGGCGTCGCGGCGGCCGGTCTGGCGCTCGGCGCAACCATTCTTCTCTGGTGGGCGATCGACGAGACGCACTTCCCCCGGACGGATGCCGCGTTCGATCAGCTGACCGACACGCTGTCGGCCATCCCGGGCGTCACCCTCGACGGGTCGGAGCGCTGGGTGGAGTCGCCGACGTTCTCCGACGCGCGGGCGTGGATCGGCGCGACCGTCGACGAGTCCGCCCTCGACGCCGTCAGGGAAGCCGCGTGCCTGAGCCCGTACCCGGACGACGTCGACTGGGCTCTCCGGGTCTCCACCGACGGCGGCAATGCTGTGACCCTCTCGATCGGAGAGGAAGGAACAGGACCCTGTCCACTCGTCGGCCTCGACGCTGCTCCGCTCTTCGATCGACTCGACGACGTCGTCACCGGCCTCGCGCTGTACGCGAACGTGCAGGCCGACGGCCGACTCTCGCTTCTCGCCGAGGAGGATCCTGCCGACGGCGTCGGCGGACTGCTGCCGCTGGTCGCCCACGCGGAAGACCTCCGGGATGCCGCGGGTATGGACTCGACCACGGCCGTGGAGGTCGGCGCACCGTCGCTCGGTGTCGTCGTCGCAGCAGGCGAGCAGGAACGGCTGTCCGCGATGCTCAGCGCTCTGGTCGACGAGCACGGCGTCACCAGGTACTTCGCGGACGGCGGACCCCAGATCGACGGCGTCGACAAGGTGCAGGTCGTCGCCCCCGCGGAGGAGCACCGAGCCGTCGAGGCTCGCGTGCGCGACTCAGGGCTGCCCGTGGCGGATCTTCCCGTCCGCTTCCTGCCCTCGGATTAGACGCCCGACTTCGACCGCGAGGGACGCGTCCACGCCTTCCCGAGGTGTTGTTCACGCCTCGGAGAATGGCGTCACCGGCGTGTTCGGAGGTGAGGCTGGACCACGGTGACGGCATTCCCATCGGGGTCTTCGAAGGTGCCGACGGTCACCGAGCTCACGTCGACCGCATCGATGCGGAACTCCTGGGTGTCGAAGGCCACGTGCACGCGCTCCAGCGACTGTGCGAAGAGGGCGATGTCCTCCACATTGATCGTCACCATCCCACCACCGGCGCGCCCCGCGTCCTCACGGAGCTGCAGCGTGCCGTGCTCCGGTACGCGGTCGGGCGTCAGGTAGTAGTCGGCGATGGTGGGCGCGGGATGAGCGTCGGGCTCCCGACCGAGCACCTCCCCGTACCACTCGACCGCCTTCGCCAGCCGGCGAACGGGGAGGCCTGCGAACACCGTGAGAGCTGAAATCTCCGCCATGACCGGCAATCTAGCGCGCCGAGCTCCTCTGCACCTCCCCCTCAGCGCCCGTCGATCGCGAGCACGTGGATGTCGACGGGACAGGCGTGCTCATGAGGAAGATGCAGCAGCGAAGGGCGGTGTCCCACCGCGGACGCGGAGCAGCGTGTCCGCGAACCGCCGCCCGATCAGCTGGTGTGCCTCCGCGTCGGGATGCAGGCCGTCCGCGAGCGGCAGACGCGATGCGTCGTCGGAGCCGAACAGGTCGAGTCCGTCGAGGTAGTGCAGATGCGGGTCAGCGGATCGTCGCTCCACGAGGGACGCCAGCTCGCGGCGGATCACCTCCAGGGTCAGGGCTCCGGCGGCGACATCTGCGGGGTCACCGGTCGCGATGAATCTCACCTGATCGGTGCCGATCGTCGCGGGGTCGAATGCACCGGGTCCCGGTGTCGCCTCGTGGATGCCGGCGAAGACCGGCGAGATGAGAACGACGGGCGTGTGCGGGTGGCCGTCGCGGATCGCGTCGAGGAACCCGTGCACGGCGGGCACGAACGCGCGCAGCCGCATGGCATCGGCGTTCACGACGTTGATGCCCAGTGCCACGCTGATGACGTCGGCGGCGCTGTCCCTGATGACCCGGGCCATGAAGGGGTCGACCATCGCGCTCCCGCCGAATCCGAGATTGCGCAGGTCGACGCGCGCGTGCCGGGCAGCGACGGCGGGCCAGATGTCACTGGGCGCGCCGGCGTTGGATCCCTGACTGATGGACGATCCGTGATGCACCCAGACGGGCAGGGCTTCGTGCGAGGGGACGAGCGGCGCGTCGGATCGGAGTGCGACGAGGTCGACCGTCTCGTTGTGCGGCAGCCAGATCTCGATGCGCTTGTCGGACGCCGGCAGCTCTCCGAACACGCTCACATGCGAAGCGCCCGGGACGAAGCCCGTGGTCCCGTCGGTGAGGTCGACGGTGATCGCGTCACCTCCGGCCAGCGTGTCGCTCTCACGGAACTCACCGTCGACGAAGAGGTCGACGCGGCCGCGCGCACGGTCCGCGCCGCGATACACCACCCGCGTGGAATGGGTCGTCAGCTCGATCCGCTGCGCCGTGGAGCGGAAGGACATCCGGATGCCGGACGGCTGCGATTCCATCATCAGCAGCTGAGGGTCGGGAAACTGCTCGCGCACCCACGGAGGGAGGCGGTGCAGACGGAGCCCGTGTGTCGCCGGTTCGAGCGTCGCCCCGCCGCGGAACAGCGCCGGCTCGATGGGAGTGGTGATCATGCTGCGGCTCCCCACGATGCGAACGCGCCGTCGAGCATGTCGATGGTGCGTCGCCACGACTCCTCGACGTCGTGATCGCGATGGTCGAAAGCCCCCGTCCGCTCCAGACCGATGAATCCGCCGATGGCCGCGCCGGCCACGCGCACCGCGTGGACGGCATCATGATCGGCGAGGCCGTAGCCACGGAGGACGGCGAGTGCGAGCGTCGCGACCCTCGACGACTCGTCGGACTGCGGCACGCCCACCTCCGCGCGGCGCTGCAGGGACTCCCAGCACCCGGGACGCTCGCGCGCGTAGCGCCGCTGCGCCTCGCCCATGGCGAAGAGCGCTTCGGCTCGCGAACGTCCGGCGATCGCCGCTCCGATCGTGTCGGCCAGTTCGTTCATCGCGAGCTTCTGCACCCCGGCGAGGATCGCCTGCCGGTCGCGCACGTGTCCGTACAGGCTGGCGCTCCGCACGCCGAGCTTCTCAGCCACCGCGGACACGACGATCGCGTCGAAGCCGTCGCGATCGGCGAGCGCTGCAGCCACGTCGATGACGAGGGCGGGAGTCAGAGTGCGGCGTGTCACACGCCCATCCTAATCCTCTTCGGATTATTCCGACACGTATTAGCTTCCGTCGGCGCGGTTCTTCTCCATGGGAGCGGCCCCTCGACGCCTGCGGAGTATCAGCTCGCTGTGCGGCGCAGACGGCGGGTAGCGTGACACGTGTGCAGGTGACCCGGCTCCGCCTCTACCCGATCAAGTCGTTCGCCGGCGGGGATGTCCGCTCGGCGCGCGTGCAGCCGTGGGGGCTCGAGGGCGATCGCCGCTGGGCGGTCGTCGATCCGGACGGCGAACCCGTGACCGCGCGCGAGGCGAACGGTCTGCTCGCTCTCACGGCCGACGTCCTCGCCGATGGCGGGCTCCTGCTGGGCGACGGGCGGTCCGATCCTCTCCGGGTGGATCTGCCGGCGGATGCTGCGCCCGTCCCGGTCGGCTACTCGCGTCAAGGCACCGCGCTGCCGGCAGGCGACGAGTCGGCCGAGTGGCTGACCGCACGACTCGGACGCGACGTCCGCCTCGTGTGGCAGCCGGACCCCGCTGCACGCACCGTCAACCCGGCGCATGGCGGACTGCCCGGCGACCATGTCTCGCTCGCCGACGTCGGCCCGCTCCTGCTGACCAGCGAGACGTCCCTCGCGCAGCTCGACCGGTGGACCGAGGACGACACCGCACCCCTCGACATGGTGCGGTTCCGCCCGAACGTCGTCGTCGACGGCGAGGCACCGTTCGCCGAAGACGACTGGTCGTCCGTCCGCCTCGGCGAGACCGCGTTCCGCGTCGCCGGCAGGTGCGATCGCTGCGTCATGACGACGATCGATCCGGTGTCGCTCGCGCGCGGCAAGGAGCCGATCCGCACGCTCGCGAAGCATCGCAAGAAGGACGGCAAGACCTATTTCGGCGTCTGGCTCGTGCCCGTGCTCGACGGCAGGCCCGCGGTCGTCGCGGTCGGTGACGACGTCTCCGTCTGAGCTCGGGCCGATCCGGATGCCCTCGGGACCGGTCCGGGATCGGCCTCCTCGGCGCCGTGCGCTGCTGAAGGCACGACGATGGAGGGAGCCACGACCGCAGGCGCTCCACCCGGGACCGCCGTGCTCGATGCCGCATGGGAGTACCGCGTGAACACCTACACCCCGCCCCTCACCCGGATCCTCGAGCGGGAGCCGCTTCCCGAGGACGGCATCGTCTCCGGCGACGTCGACTACGAGGCCGACGGCGTCGCCTACCGGGGCTACAGCGCGCGACCGGCCGATGACGGCCGGCATCCGGGCATCCTCGTGGTGCACGACTGGCTCGGCGTGACGGACTACGTCCGCATGCGCTGCGACATGCTCGCCCGGCTCGGCTACAGCGCCTTCGCCGGGGACATCTATGGGGCCGACATCCGCCCCACGCCGGAGGAGGCCCCGGCCGTCGCAGGAGGTTTCTACAGGGATCGCCCACTGTGGCGGAAGCGGCTCGGGGAGGCATTCGACCAGCTCCTGACCGAGCCCTCCGTCGACCCGAGCCGCACCGCCGCGATCGGATACTGCTTCGGCGGATCAGCGGTGCTGGAGCTCGCGCGCACCGGCGCCGAGGTGGGCGCGGTGGTCAGCTTCCACGGCGGCCTGCCGACCGGGCCGGCGGGAGAGGCTGCTCAGATCGCCGCGAAGGTGCTGGTGCTGCACGGCGCTGCCGATCCGGTCGCGCCGGACGACGCGATGCTCGCCTTCGTCAACGACCTCCGCACCGCCCCCGCCGTGGACTGGGAGCTCACCGTGTATGCCGGCGCGATGCACGCCTTCACCCTCCCCGATGCGAACGACCCCGCGCACGGCGCGCAGTTCAACGCCATCGCGGAGCGTCGCAGCTGGAGCGCAATGAAGGACTTCCTGGTCGAGACCTTCCACTGAGAGGCGGTATCGACCCTGGCTTCCGCGGCACCGCCGCGACGCACGCGTCGTCGAGCCCGAACCCCTCCTCGAGTGTGACCCAGGACGGGGAACCACTCATGAGTCCGCTCTTCCGCCGGTCTGCGGCAACGGTGTGTCGGTGTACGTCGTCAGGAGAGCGGAGACGAGCAGCGCGATGCCGGCCGCAGCCGTCGCGACCGCTCCGACCGATTCCGTCCACGGCGTGCTGTCGAACGACTGGTATCCGACGAACGCGGGAGCGATGACGAAGGCCGCGGCCACGTAGCCGGGCCAGGTCGCTCCCACAAGCAGGAGGCACGCGACGGCGGTCGCCCACGACCGTCGCACCACGGTGGCTGCGATCGCGACGAGGCCCACCGCGGCCACCGTGCCGAGCAGGAGAGCAGCGACCGGGGAGACCAGCGCCGACGGCACGCCGAGGATCCCGGACAGAAGAGCATGCGCACCCGCGTACGCGAACCAGAGGATCACCGGAGCAGCAGCGACCGAGGCGACCGTAAAACGCCGGCCCCCCACGAAGACCGCCAGTCCGACGCCGCACGCCAGGAGAAGATCAGCGACGCCGGCGAGTTCGGCCGCAACCCCGATCGGTACCCACGGCTGCTCGGGGAACATGTAGTCGAACAGGTGGTCTTCGATGGACCGACCTTCTTGCACCGGATCAGCCTGGGCCCACCGCTGAACAGCGGCGATCTGCTGCAGCGCGGCGGACCCGAGAAGGAGCAGCGACGCGATGAGCCCCGGGAACCGCCCGCGGGCTGCCTTTCGAGGGGCTGAGCCGGTCATGTTGTCACCGTAGGGGGCGGCGGCGGCGCAGCATCCGACCAGGAGATGAACTCCGCCTGCACAGAAGACGCGAGCGTTCGGCGGTGACGGTCAGCGGTGCGCCCGGCGCTCTGTCGCACGTCGAGCGTGAACCCGGTGTGAGAGCCGAGAGCATCCCTCGCTCCTGTCCGAAGGTTCGGACCGCAGCGCCCGCGGCCAGCGGCGACAGAAATCAGGCGCCGACGCGCTCGAGGAACGCCGTGACCCTTGCCATCACGGTCTCGGTCGCCTCGGCGTCGTAGCCGGGCAGCGAGCTGTCCGAGAAGAGGTGACCGTCGCCGGGGTAGAGGTAGAGCTCCGACCCGGGCACGGTCGCGACGATCTCGCGCGCCGAATCGGCGTCGCCGTCGCCGATGAAGAACTCGTCGGCGTCCATCCCGTGGATCTGCGCGGGCACGCTCGGCGGCCACGGACCGAACCCGTCGTCACCGACGGGCGCGCATCCCTCCAGGAGTACCGCTCCACGAGCGCCGTCGCGGGTCTGGGCGAGGCGCTGCGCGGGCATCGCGCCGAGGGAGAAGCCGCCGTAGACGATGTCGGACGGGAGAGCGGCGGCCGCGGCATCCGCTCGCTCATCGGTGTCGATGCCGCTCTCACGCCGGTACGCGAAACCCTCGTCGATCGTGGCGAACGTGCGGCCGTCGAACAGATCGGGCGTGATCACCTCGTGGCCCGATTCGCGCAGGCGGTCGGCGAAGGCGTGGATGCCGGGGGTCAGACCGAGCACATGATGGAAGAGCAGGACGGTGGTCATGGCGTTCCTCCGATGGACCGTGGGTGATCCATCAATCTAGGACCCACCACGGACACGAGCACGAGGTCTCAGCCCCGTTGGTGCGGACTGCGGGGTCGCAAGAACGTCGCGGTCATAGGCTCGGTCCACGATGACGGATCGGGGGTGGTGAGGGTGATCGTTGCCGTGGAGCTGGACCTCGAGCCCGACCCGGACGTTCCCGAGGCGCTCATGGTGTCGGTCGTCGCAGAGATCGACGGCGTGCGGCAACGGCTCATCGTCGACACGGGTGGTGCGCACAGCGCGCTCGCCGAGGGCGATCTGAGCCGGATGCTGGTGCCCGCGGCATCCGGGTCCGATCCCGGTCGCGGGGTGTTCGGAGTGGGTGATCGCGGCGACAGTGTGGAAGCGGCCGAGATGACGATCGGCGGCCTGCGGGTCGACCGGCCGCGCTTCGATGTGGAGCGGCTTCCGGCGGCGCCGTCCCTGCTCGGACTCGACGTCCTCGGGGCACACCGCCTCGACTTCCTGTTCTCCGAGGCTGTCCTCGAGTTCGACGGCGACCGCGCCGTGGACGAGCGGCGCGATCTCGTCCGGTCGTCGCGGCGGCATCCGTACGTGCAGGTCCGCTGGGGCGACGTGGTGGCCGATGCGATCTGGGACTCCGGTGCGAGCATCAGCATCGTCGACCGCGGTTTCACCCGCCGTCACAGCGGGCTGTTCCGCCCTGACGGCTCCTCCCACGGGATCGATGCCGGCGGGTCCGAGTCGGCCGTGGACATGGTGCGGATGGAGGCCGTGACGGTCGGCGGCAGGACGTTCACCCCGACGATCGCCGGGGTCGCCGACATCGCCGGGATCGAGCGGCCCGGCGATCCGCCGTTCGACCTCATCCTCGGAATGCCGGTGCTCCGGCAGGCCGACTGGGCGCTGCACCTCGCCGAAGGCTGGTGGGGCTACCGCTAGATCGCTCTCGGAGACGTTCAGTCCTCCCGCATGTGGGGCGGGGATGCGCCGTCACCCTCAGCCGGTCGCGCGTACTCCGAGCCGGATCGGGTCCGCTCGAGCAGGCCGTGGTCGACGAGATGCCGCCGGAGGAGCGCCACGTCGTCCGCCACCGCGGCGAGCCGGCTGTTGAGTGTCTTCTCGTCCAGCACCTCGCCCGGTTCGACGGTCTCGCGCGCGATCTTCTCGAGAAGCGACGCCCTCACCGCCGGCTGCGTGGGATAGCCCGTCAGCCGTCCTCCGCCGTCGAAGAACCGATCCACGCGCGACGGTCTCGGCGGCGCGGGGTCCGCCGCCAGCGCGTTCGCGAAGACGTCCGGCGTCTCGACGAGTCGCCCGTCGGCGCCGTGCCGGACCAGCCCTGACGTGATGAGGACGTCGACGACGCGACGCCGCCGGGAGGGCGAGAGGCGTTCGAGGGCGGGCAGACCATCGACCCCCAGCACCACCTCGGCGAACACCTCGCGGGCAGCCGGGTTCGACAGGGCCGCGATGATCCCGCGCCAGTTCGTGTCGGACGACATGCCACTCACCTCTCGTTGCCGCGCTTGTAGTTGCCGGTCGCCCGTGCCATCACCTGCTGCGGATCACGGCGCTCGATGTCGGCGAGGAAGGCGACCGCAGCGGTTCCGCGCAGGGTCGTCGCGAGGCGTCCGTGATGGCGGATCACGACCTGCGTTCCGCGGATCGTGAAGTCGAACCCCGTCGGTGTTCCGGCCATCCCCTCAGGATGCCGCAGTCGCGTGCACGATGCGGAATCAGGGCTCGGCGACGCCTGCGGGAGTGGGCGCTAACTCGCCGCGCGGACAGTGCCCCGGGCGGCCCAGGCAGAGCCTGTCACCTCGAACGGCGCTGCCGGCATCGCGGCGCGCACTGAGACCTCCAGCGCGGCGCGGCCGTCGTCGTCGAGCGCGTCGATGTAGGAACCGACCGGTCCGGCACCGCGGAGGTAGGGCGTCCACCAGTCCTCGAACGTCGGGTGCAGCACCCGAACGGTGAGCGCGCTCTCGACGACGTCGTCCAGTCCCGCCCCGACGAGGTACTCCGCAAGCTGGCCTTCGCTCGTGCCCGGAAGCGCGGACTCGCGGGGCGCGGACGGATCGACAATGCTGAGCACATCCCAGAACCGGCTCAGCGGGCTCGCTCCTCCCGCATGATCCCAGACACACGCGGCGACGACGCCACCGGACCGAGTGACCCGAGCCATCTCGCGGAGATCGTGTACGGGGTCGGTCATGAAGTGGACGACGAGCTGCGCGAGGGTCGCATCGAAGTCGTCGTCCGCGAACGGAAGCGCGCCGGCCGTCGCGACCTCGATGCGGGACGCCGGGAAGCGCTCGCGCGCGGAAGCCGCATAGCTCTCCGACGGGTCGACTCCGGTGACGGAGCGCGCGCCGACACGAGCGATCAGCTCGGCGGTCAAGGCCCCCGGACCGCAGCCGACGTCCAGGACCTGCTGCCCCGCCCGCACACCGGCGAAGTCCGCGAAGGGCGCGCTCAGTCCCGCCGAGTAGCGCCCCATGAAGCGGTCGTAGTCGACCGCGGCACCGTCGAAGCCCATGCGCACACCGTAGACCGCGATGAGGAGGTCGGTGACCACGGGGGCGAGCGAGTCGCCGCTCGCGGGCGCCACCGTGGCGACGCCGTCGAACGGCGCGATCGGGCGGGCGACGGCCGCCCCCGCGACCGACAGCGCGCCCACGACCGCCGCGAGGACGATCGCCGTGCGGCGCAGCCCCCCGCCGCCAATCCGACCACCGTCACGAGCCCGGTGATCGGCACCCCGGCGATCGTCCACACCGCCAGCACCACCGGGCTCGGATCGACGCTCCCCCAAGCGCCCAGCGCGAGGTAGGCGATGACGGCGACGGCAAGGCCGGTCAGCCAACCGCGCGTGCGCTCGGGAGCCCGTGCGGCCAGGAGTGCCGTACCCACCCCGCCCGCGACCAGGCTGACGCTCGAAACCGGATGCGTGGCGAACCCGCCGACGCCGTTCAGATACAGCACGAGGTCGACGACGAGGAGCGCGACACCGATGCCGGCGAGAGCCCCGACCACGCGCATGAACTCATTCTCCCGTTCGCACGGCTCCCGCACCACGCTGGGCGTGACGAAAGCCGAACCAGCCGAGCACCGCCCAGACGACGGTCTGAATGAGGGCGAGCCCGATCGTGATCGCGGTCCCGGGCGCGGACGGGACGAGCGCGAAGGCGAGCACGAGCAGGATGACGGCCACCAGCACCCACGTCGGCAGTGTGCCTGAGAGGCGCGCGCCGACCGCGGTCACGAGAGCGCCGAGCGCGATCACCGCCTGCGCGGCCAGGATGTACGGGACGAGCGAGGCCGTGCCCACGGTGTCGAACGCCTCGACGACGGCGCGTCCGGTGGCCTCATCGAGGATGCCGCGGTGCGAGGCCCAGTCGTACGGAAGGGAATGTGCCGTCGCGACGAGGGCGAACAGCGTGCCTCCGACCAGGAGCAGCGTCGCCCCCAGCCAGGTGACGACCCTTCCGCGTCCGCGGCCGAGCCGCCACGCGAGGATCGCCTGGGCGGTGAAGCCGATGGCGTACGCCGGGCCGAAGACGAGGAGGTTCATGGGCCAGTAGGCATCGCCGAGTCTCCGGAGGTCGTCGTAGGTCATCGATCCGTCGTAGCCCTCCCAGATGGCGAAGACCTGTCGCGCGACGAGGGCGATGAGTAGCGCGACGAAGGCGATCGTCGACGAGGTGGACGGCGCCACGAGTCGGGTGGCGGAATGCGGAGCGAGTGTGGTGTGCATGGAGCCACGATCGGGCCGCAGCGGCGCGGGCGGTATCCGTGCCACCACGCACATCGCGTGATTGCGGGTCCTCGAGCGTGGAGATCGCGCCGTGCCGCCGGCGCGGACCCGGCGGGCTCGTCGGGCGTACGGTGGACGGATGCCGGAGCTCACGTACCCGCAGGTGGGCGCCACCGCCGGCGCCCTGCCCGACGGCTACCGGCACGTGCGCATGCAGCGGACGATCGGCCACGGAAGTGACGTCTTCCAGCGGGCGGCCGACGACCTCCTGCGCGGAGAGGCGCAGAGGCGCGCCGGTGTCGACATCTCGCTCTCGCAGGTCCCGGTGCGCGTCGGTTCGACCGTGGAAATGCGTCTCCCTCTCGGATTCGTCGCCTTCTCCGCACCATGCCGCGTCGTCTGGGCCGAGCGCACGCCCGATCGGGCGGGTTTCGCCTATGGCACACTTCCTGGTCATCCTCTCCGCGGTGAGGAGAGATTCGAGGTGCGGCTCCTGCCCACCGGTGACGTCTGCTTCTTCATCACGGCCTTCTCCGCTCCTGGGCGGTGGTTCACGCGACTCGGCGCTCCCCTGGTCCGAGTGGTGCAGACCAGCATGATCCGCCGGTATCTCGGCGCGCTCGTCGAACGCCCGCGCGACGACGCGTAGGCCGCCCGCCGGTCACCTGTGGTCACCGGGATGTCAATCCACTCGTGCGGCCGGGATCCTCTGCCCTAGGGTCGCGGGATGACGCTGAACTTCATCCGACGCGGGAGTGGCAGCCCCCTCCTACTGGTTCACGGTCTGGGGGCAGGCTGGCGATCCTGGACCCCGATCCTGGATCGATTGGCCGAGCACCGGGAGGTCATCGCGGTCGACCTGCCGGGATTCGGACACACACCGCCCTTGCCCGGTGAGGTCTCGATCGCCACCCTGACCGACGCGGTCGCGGACTTCATCCGCGAGCAGGGGCTGGACGGGATCTCGACCGCCGGTCAGTCGATGGGCGGACGGATCGTGCTCGAACTCGCGCGGCGGGGCGTCGGTGGAGACACCGTGGCGCTGGACCCGGGCGGGTTCTGGAGTCACCGCGAGCTCCTCGTCTTCGCCGCGACCCTGCGGCCGTCGATCGCTCTGGTCCGGGCGCTGCGGGGCGTGCTGCCGACCCTGCTCGGCACTCCCGTCGGGAGGTCTCTGCTGCTGGCTCAGCTGTCGGCGCGACCATGGGCGCTGTCGCGGGAGATCGTCCTGCCGGACGTGCGCGGACTGGCGGATTCCCCCGCGACGGGCGCGGCCATGGACGCCCTTACGAAGGGCCCTCCGCAGCAGGGCGCTCCGGCCGGCACGGTGCCCGGCCGAGTCACGATCGGCTGGGGACGGCGAGACCTGGTGACCGTGCCCAAACAGGCCGCGCGCGCCACAGACCTGTTCCCCGATGCCGTGCTGCACTGGTTCGAGCGGTGCGGTCATTTCCCCCAGTGGGACGCGCCGCGCGAGGCGACGCGACTCATCCTCGAGAACACCGACTGAGGTCGACGAACGACGCTGAATGCCGGACGACCGGTGAACCGGTCACCGCTTCAGCGCATCGAGTCCCTGCACGTGAACGGGGAACAGCGTCCGGCGAGGCAGAAGAATGGCCTCATGACATCAGGTGAGAAGCCGTCGGCGCCGGACTCCGTGGCCTGGTGTGCTGACGACCTCCAACGCATCTCCGACACCCTCGAGCTGCCGATCTCCATGGGGCGCGCCGACTCTTCCGCCTCCGACTGGACACCGATCTGGGTGGTCGTTGCAGGCGAGCACGTGTTCGTCCGGACATGGCACCGGCGCACGACGGGCTGGTATGGCCGAGCTGTTGCACGGCGGCGAGCGCGGGTCCTGCTCTCTGCCGACATCATCGACGTGAGCGTCACGCCGGTCGGCGACCACGACGCTGCGGCGATCGACACGGCGTACCGGTACAAGTACGGTCTCGGCGCGGCATCCATGGTCACCGACGAGTCTCGTGCGTCCACCCTGCGCCTCTCGAGACTCGACACAGCCGGGTCACCGGATGAGGGTTGAACGAGAATCGATCGCGTGCCCCTCACCCTGCTCGCGCCGGCCGAGGTCGGATCGCTGCGTGACTTCCTCGCCGAATCAGATCTGACCATCGCCGGGCTCGATGCCCCGAGTGTCCGCCTCTGGGTCGAACGCGGCGCCGACGGAACCATCACCGGCAGCACGGGCTACGAACTGAGTCACGACGGGAGTCACGCGCTCATCCGGTCCGTCGCCGTGATCCCCGGTCGACGCCACGGTGGTTCCGGCACACGACTGGCAACCCACGCACTGACCCGAGCCGCGGCCGAGGGCGCCCATCGCGCCTGGCTGTTCTCGCGCCGTTCCGGGTCGTTCTGGCAGAGCCTCGGGTTCTCACCGGCGGATCGCGGTGACCTCATCAGGGTGCTCGCGGATGCACATCAGGTGCGGCTCTTCCAAGAGACCGGGCAGCTGGATCAGGAGGTCGCGTGGTCGCGACCTCTCGCCCGCTCATCCGCCTGACCCCCCGGCGCGGTCTCCCGTCACCCGGCGTTCCAAGGGCGGTAGCTCAGACGGGGGTGCTCTCGATCGTGTGCTGGTCGCCGTGTCGCGCGTTGCGCAGCGGCGAGAAGACGATGACGAGAGCGGCGACGGCGAAGACGGCCGCAGCGATGCCGATGGTGACCCGGTAGCCCAGGAGGGTCGCGAGCAGTCCGGCCAGCAGGGCTCCGAAGAAGAAGATCACCCGGTTGGCGGTGCGGATGGTCGCATTCATCCTGCCCTGCAGGGCATCGGGTGCCACGGCTTGGCGGTAGCCCATCTCGTTGGCGTCCTCGATTCCCTGCGACAGCGCGTAGAGGAACTGCGCGGCAGCGAGCACGGGCACGAGAAGCGCAAGCGAAGTGGCGGCTGTGAGAGGAAGGAGAGCGAGCGTCAGCCAGGGCGCAACCGTCACGATCCGGCCGAGGAGGATCGCTCGTCCTGCCCCGACTCGAGAGCCGACGCGGGGAGCGAGGAGAGCGCCGAGGAAGCCGCCGAGCCCGCCGACGGCGAGGATGAGGCCGAAGGCCCACTCCGGGACGTCCAGCTCTCGCAAGGCGAAGACGCCGAACAACGTCGTCACGATGCTGTTCGCGAGGAACCAGAGATGGACGGAAACGGCCAGTGGCAACAGCATCCGGTGCCGGTAGGTGTACCGCATGCCCTCAGCGATGTCATGGCCGATGTGACGACCGGGTGCGCGAGCCTTCCGCCGTGTCTCTACGACCCGGATACGGGACTGGAGAAGCGCCGCCACCGCGAGGATGACCGCCTCGAACACGAAGAGCAGCGGTGCGCCGACGAGAGTGATGAGCGCGCCGCCGAGTGCGGGCCCGGCGGTGCCGGCCACCGTTGCGCTCTGACCGAGCCGCGCGTTCGCCATCACGAGCGACCGTCGCGAGACGAGGTGGGGCAGGAACGGCTGAGCGGCGGAGTCGGCGAAGAGCGTGAGGACGCCCAGAGTGAGGACGACGGCCGCGAGAGACCAGAAGTTCAGCGCATTCGTGAGAACGAGCACGGGGATGGATGCGAGCGCGAGCGCGCGTCCGATGCTCGTGATGACGAGGGTGGGCTGGCGTCGCCACCGGTCCATCACGGCGCCGACGATCAGTCCGAGGAAGAGGTAGGGGACGACACCCAGGGCGCTGAGGATGCTGATCTGAAGGGCCGTCGCACCGATGACGGTGACGATCAGCACCTGGAAAGCGACGCCGGCGACCGCGCTTCCGAGGGCTCGGATGGTCGTCGCGCTCCAGAAGAGCGCGAACGCCGGAACGCGGAGCACCTCTTCGGGGCCGCCGCCGCCGGGGGCGTTGGCGCCGGGGGCGCCGGCGCCTGGGGCGTCTCCCGCGACCTCGCTCACCCTCGCCAGCCTATTGCGCGGTGAGGGCCCGCCCACGGGCCCCGTGGCTGTCGCGGATCTACTCTCCGTCCGCGGAGCGCGACGCACGCCGTCGTGACGGCGCGCTGATGGTCACGAAGAGGTTCCGGCGATCTCGCGCAGGGTGGCGAGGTGATCCTTGAAGCTCAAGGTGCGCGCCCGATCGAGCGCTGCCACGATCGAGAATCGCACGGCGTTCTGCAGCAGCTCGTCGAGCCGGTGGCGAGGGTGCTGAGTCGTGGCGTCCCCTCAACGCCGGGCGATGGTGGAGCCGCGGATGACCAGCCGCACCGGCAGGTGGTGCACCCCTTCGCCGACATCGACGCCGTCGATGGCATCGAACACCCGCTGGGCGGCGTGGCGTCCGAGCTGCTGGAGATTCGCATCGATGCTCGTCAACTGCGGCCGCGAATTCGTCGCCAGCAGCTCCCAGTTGTCGTAGCCCATGACGGCCAGATCGTCGGGCACATTCCGGCCGAGGTCGCGGGCGGTGTCGAGCACGCCGCGGGCGAGCTGATCCGAGCCGCAGAAGATCGCATCGATCTCGGGATGCCGCGCGAGCAGCATCGCGGAGGAGTCCCGGCCCCAGTGCTCGCTCCACTCGGAGAACATCGGGTCCCCCACGAGCTCCAGCCCCGCAGCAGAGAGCGCCGACCGCGCCCCGGCCAGGCGGTCTTGGGCTGCGGCATAGGACGGGTCGCCCGACACGTGTGCGATGCGGGTGCGTCCGCAGGCGATCAGGTGCTCCACCGCCATACGGCCGCCCGCGTAGTTGTCCGGGGTGAGGGAGAGATCGCGCTCGTCATCGGACGGCGCGTACGCGTAGACGACCGGAACGGGAAGGTCCTGGCCCAGCGAGGGGCGGGGGTCGGTCTGGCGGCCCACGACGATGATCCCGTCGACGCGCCGGCTCAGGAGGGCTTTGAGGTGGTGCTGCTCGCGGATCGCGTCGCCACGCGCATCACAGAGGAAGACGTTGATCTGACCCGCCCCGAACGCGTCTTCCGCCCCCATGAGGATGGGCAGCATGAATCGGCCTTCGAGGTCGCTCGTGAGGAGGCCGACGGTTCCGGTTCGCCCGGCGAGCAGGCCGCGCGCCATCTCGTTCGGTGTGAAGGAGAGTTCCTGGGCGGCCGCGAGCACACGCGCGCGCGTCGCCGCGGCGACGTCGTCGCGACCGTTCAGCGCTTTCGATGCGGTCGCGATGGATACGCCGGCCCGACGGGCGACGTCATTGAGCGTCGTGGCGCGCATGGCCCCTTCGCTGGGTGGCATGAATTCTCCTGTTGCGAAAACGTTACCGGTGCTCCCTGTTGACACTATCGCCTCCCCGCGCTAACTTTTCGAAATGGGTTTCGGACTTTTCGACTCCCATCCTTTTCACCCCGCTGTCCGGGCACCTCGCCACGGAAGCATCTCGATGGAGAGCACGAGGAGAAGCAATGACCCACTTTCGACGTCGGTCCGCGGTACGGACCATCGCCGCGATTCTCGCCACGGGGGCCCTGGTCGGCTCCCTGGCCGCCTGCTCCGGCGGCAGCGGCACCACCACCCCCGCCGCCGACATCCCCGCGGAAGGCGTGGATGACGGCTCCACGCTCACCCTGTGGACACGCGCTCCGCTCGAGAAGCAGGCCAAGCTGCTGGTGGAGGCGTACAACGCGTCGCACGAGAATCAGGTGGAACTGACGGTCGTGCCCAACGACGACTACGTCGCGAAGGTCGGTGCCGCAGCCGGCTCGAACGGCCTGCCCGACCTCTTCGCCGCCGACATCGTCTACGTGCCGAACTGGGTGGAGCAGGGGCTCTTCCAGGACATCTCGACCCAGATCGACGGCCTGTCCTTCAAGGACACCATCAACAAGGGTCACCTCGCCGCCGGCACCTCGGACGGGAAGGAGCACGTCCTTCCGTTCGTCCTGGATCTGTCGATGCTGTTCTGGAACAAGGAGCTCTTCAGCGAAGCGGGTCTCGACCCCGACAAGGCCCCCGCCTCGATGGAGGAGTTCGCCGACGCCGCCAAGAAGGTGCAGGCACTGAACAAGCCCGACACGTACGGCACCGCGACGGGTCTCAACTGCGGCGGATGCCTCGTCTTCACCTGGTTCCCGAGCATCTGGGCATCCGGCGATCAGGTCATGAACGACGAGGGATCCGAGTCGAAGCTGGCAGACGACAACGCGAAGGAGGTCTACTCGACGTGGAAAGACCTCTGGGACAGCGGAGCGGTTCTTCCGAGCTCGCAGGACGAGGCCGGTCCGACGTGGACGGCCGCCTTCACCGAGGGCAAGGTCGGTCTCATGATGTACCCCGCCACGCTCCTGTCCTCCACGCCGTTCGAGGCGGGCGTGGCCGGAATCCCGGGTGTCGATGGCGGCGCATCGACCTTCGTCGGCGGTGACGGCATCGGCGTCTCGAAGGACTCGCAGAAGAGCCCGCAGGCGTGGAACTTCCTGAATTGGATGATGTCCGAGGACGCCCAGGTCGGCGTGCTCGCCAAGGACAACGACGTCGTGTCGCGGTCCGACCTCGCCACGAACGAGTACTCCTCGAAGGACCCGCGCCTGGTGACGATCAACGAGGTCGCCGGCGAGGGCGACACCCCCGTCGCGCTGAACTTCCAGCAGGCGTTCAACGCACCGGGCAGCCCGTGGCTGACCCTGGTGCGCAACGCCGTCCTCGGCGACGGAACATCCGTCGACGCGGACAACGACGCGATCACCGACGTTCTCGGTCAGTAACGGTCGGGGCGCGCGGTCACTGGCACCGCGCGCCTCACCCCGTCCCGCCCCACCGCCCCGGAGGAACACCTTGGCCACCGACATCCGTCCCGCCGCCGTCGCCGTCGGCGCCGACACGCCCCCGAAGCCTCCGCGCCGACCGCGCTCGTCGCGCCGCGCGCGTCGGGCCGCCGCGACCGGCTGGCTCTACGCCGCCCCCACGGCCCTGTTCGTCCTGCTGGTCTTCATCGTCCCGCTGGGCCTGGTGCTGCAGATGTCGGGCTCCGACTGGCCGCTGCTGTCGGGAAACCGCGGGCCCAATCTCCCCGAGAACTTCGTCGACGCCGTCGACCACCGCCTGTTCTGGCAGTCGATCGGCTTCACGCTGACGTACACGGTCATCACGACCGTGCTTCTCATCGCCCTCGGCCTGGGACTGGCCCTGCTGGTGCAGGAGTCGACGCGGTGGAAATCCATCCTGCGCACGTCGTTCCTCGTCCCCAGCGCCCTCGGCCTGGCGTCGGCATCCCTCCTCTTCTACGTCCTCTACTCCCCCTACGCGGGGCCGTTCGCCGACCTCATGTCCGCGTGGGGCTTCACCTTCCTCGGCACACCCGAGGGTGCGCTCTGGTCCACGGTGTTCCTCATCGTCTGGCGCTACGCGGGCTTCTACATGCTGCTGATGCTCGTCGGACTGCAGGGCATCCCCGACGAGGTGTACGAGGCCGCGCGCATCGACGGCGCATCGCGGTGGCAGACCTTCCGCGGCATCACGCTGCCGCTGCTGCGTCCGACCCTCGCGCTCACGGTCGTGCTCTGCGTGACCGGCTCGCTCCTCGCCTTCGAGCAGTTCTACATCCTCACCAAGGGCGGACCGGACAACAGCACCATGACGATCGTGCAGCTGATCTACAACGTCGCCTTCCAGGGCCAGAACAACCTCGGCATCGCCGCCGCCCTCTCGGTGATCGTGCTCCTTGCACTCATCGTGATCAACATCTTCCAGCTGCGCTTCTTCCGCAGCGCAGACGAGAGCTGAACCATGACCACCACCGCACGACCTCCGTTGGAAGCCACCGCGCTCATCCGCGTCGAGGAGCCCCGGCCCCGCCGCCGATCACGTCGCCTGCTGATGGGCATGCCCTACGGCGTATTCACCGCCGCACTCGCGATCATCTTCCTGTACCCGCTGGTGTGGACCGCCGTGTCCTCGTTCGAGCCCCGCGCCGGCACGAGCCAGACCGACGGCTGGGGGTTCGGCAACTACGCGTCGCTGGCGAACTACCAGGCGGGCATCTGGGTCTACCTCGGCAACTCGCTGTTCGTGTCGCTGCTGACCGTGGCGCTCACGCTCCTCGTCTCACTCACCGGCGGCTACGCGTTCGCCCGCTTCTCGTTCCCCGGCAAGAACGCGCTGTTCCTCACCACGCTGGCGATCCTGATGGTCCCCTACGCGACACTGCTCATCCCGCTCTACGTGCTGCTGACCCGCGTCGGCCTCGGCAACTCCCTCGTCGGCGTCGCGCTGGTGCTCACGATGTTCCAGCTGCCGTTCTCGATGTTCATGATGCGCATCTCGTTCGAGTCGATCCCCCGCGAGCTGGATGAGGCGGCGATGGTGGACGGATGCTCCAGCTTCGGCGCTCTTCGCCGGGTGCTGCTTCCCGCGGTGAAGCCCGGACTGATCACCGTCGGGCTGTTCGCCTTCCTGGCGGCGTGGAACGACTTCATGGCCCCGCTGATCCTCATCAGCGACAGCAACCGGATGACTCTCCCCCTCGCCGTGGCCAATCTGCGCGGACAGGTGCAGGGGGTCGTCGACTACGGCGCGACCGAGGCCGGGGTCGTCGTGCTCGCTCTGCCCTGCATCATCCTGTTCCTCCTCCTCCAGCGTCACTACGTGCGCGGCTTCATGACCGGCGCCTTCAAGGGATGACCATGACCTCCACCACCACCACCACCGCACCCCTCTCCCCCGTCGCACCGCCCGCGGGAGCCCGCCGGCCCCTGGGCCAGGACGAGGTCCGCATCACGGGCGGCTTCTGGGGGGCTCGTCAGGACGTCAACGCCCGCGCCACCCTTGCTCACATCCGCAGCCGGCTGGAGTCCGAGGGCTGGCTGGGCAACTTCGACCTCGCCGTCGCGGGCCGTCTCCCCGCAGGACGCCGGGGGCGCGAGTTCTCCGACTCCGAGGTCTACAAGTACCTCGAGGCCGTGGCCTGGGAGATCGGGCGGCGCGGCGACGCCGAGCTCGACCGGCTCTTCGCCGACACGGTGCGCCGAGTCGCCGCCGCACAGGAACCCGACGGGTACCTGAACACGCAGTTCGGGCGCCCAGGCCAGGCGGCCCGCTGGTCGGATCTCGAGTGGGGCCACGAGCTGTACTGCCTGGGGCACCTCTTCCAGGCCGCCGTCGCGCGCGGTCGCACGCGTCCCGGAGCCGATGACGGGCTCCTGGACGTCGCCGTCCGCGCCGCGGATCTCATCTGCGAGGTGTTCGGCCCCGGCGGACGGTCGGCGGTGTGCGGTCACCCCGAGGTGGAGGTCGGGCTCGCCGAGCTCGGCCGACTGACCGGCGACGCGCGCTACACCGCGCAGGCCCGGTTGTTCGTGGAGCGCCGGGGACACGGAACGCTGGCCGACATCGAGTGGGGCCGCTCCTACTTCCAGGACGACCAGCCGGTGCGCGACACCTCGTCGCTCCACGGACATGCGGTGCGGGCCAACTATCTCGCCGCCGGCGCGGTGGACGTGGCCGTCGACACCGATGACCGTGGACTGCTGGATGCCCTCCGGCAGCAGTGGACGCGCACCGTCGCCCGCCGCACGTACATCACCGGCGGTCAGGGCTCCCACCACCAGGACGAGGCGTTCGGCGAGGACTGGGAGCTGCCGCCGGACCGCGCCTACTCCGAGACATGCGCGGGCATCGGCTCCATCATGTTCAGCTGGCGCCTCCTGCTGGCGGACGGCGATGCCGCGTACGCCGACCTGATCGAGCGCACCCTGTACAACGTGCTGGCCACGTCCCCCGATCCTCGAGGCACCTCGTTCTACTACGCGAACACGCTCCACCAGCGGGTGCCGGGCATTCCCGCAGACCCGTCGACGACATCGCCGCGGGCGTCGTCATCGTTGCGGGCGCCGTGGTTCGACGTGTCGTGCTGCCCGCCGAATGTCGCGCGCACGCTGGCGAGCCTCGACGCCTACCTCGCCACCGTCGACAGCGCCGGCGTCCAGCTCCACCAGTACGCCCCGGCCGAGATCCGTACGACGCTGCCCGACGGACGCGCCGTCGGCTTCGATGTCGAGACGGACTATCCGCGCACGGGGCTCATTCGCCTACGCATCGTCGGCGACAGCGAGGCGGAGTGGACACTCACGCTCCGCGTGCCGGCCTGGGCGGAGGGGGCGACCGTGACGGTGAAGGATGCCGGAGCCGCGAGCACTCATGATGTGCCGACCGGCCCCGTCGAGCTGCGTCGCGCTTTCCTCGACGGCGACATCGTCGAGCTGCTGCTGCCGATGGCGCCGCGGTTCACCTATGCCGACACCCGCATCGACGCCGTCCGCGGTTGCGTCGCCGTGGAGCGCGGCCCCGAGGTGCTGGCGCTGGAGTCCGTCGACCTGCCCGGCGGTCTCGTCGATGTCGACGACGTGCGCATCGACACGTCAGCCGGACTGCGCGAACGCGACGGGCGGGTCTGGGCCCGCGTGCAGCAGCTGCGCGACGAGGACGGCTCTTGGCCCTACTCCCCTGAGCCGACGGACGGACGCGACACTGCCGATGTCACGGGCGAAGTGCCACTCGTTCGCTACCACGACTGGGCTCTGCGCGGCCCGTCGACGATGCGCGTGTGGGTCCCCACGGCCTGAGGCCGGCGGGCGGCGGATCGCCTCGCCCTTCCCATCCGGACGGGACACTCTTCCGGAAACCACAGGGACGATGAACGTCCGGTGAAGGGCGCGTCCGTATCCCTGGAGGCATGGACACCCCGCCTCCCCCGCACCACGCTCCCCGACCTGACGACGAGACCCCTCATGAAGGTGTCGCGGGGCCGGTCCGACGCCGGCGCACGACACGCCGGCGCATCCGCAACGCGACCATCGCCGGAGGACTCGCCGTGCTGTTGGCGGCGGGAGGAACGGCCGCGTGGGCGGCCGACCGATTCCTGATCGAGCACGTCGAGATCTCCGACGTCTCGGCGTACGAGGCCGAGCATTCTCCCGTCTCGACGGAAGCCGGCGCCAGCGCCTCGGCGACAGCGTCTGCGTCTGCGTCTGCGTCTGCGTCTGCGTCTGCGTCTGCGTCTGCCGAGGGCACCGCCACAGAGGCGGTCGTCACCGACTCCTCGTACTCCGACGCCGACAGCACGATCACCGTGACGCAGGTGACCACGGGGTCGGGAGACGACACCGTCACGTACTACGTCGCCGACGTCGTCGTCTCCGACGCCACACAGCTGCGATCCGCGTTCGCGAAAGATCAGTTCGGTGAGAACATCACCGAGACCACGAGCACCATAGCGGCGCAGAACGATGCGGTCTTCGCCGTCAACGGCGACTACTACGGCTTCCGCACGACGGGCATCGAGATCCGCAACGGCGTCGTCTACCGCGACGACGGCGCCCGCGAGGGCCTGGCGTTCTACACCGACGGACACGTCGAGGTCTACGACGAGACCGCGACCACCGCGGAGGAGCTCGTCGCCGCCGGGGTGTGGAACACCATCTCGTTCGGCCCGGCCATCGTCGAGGACGGTGCGGTCGTCGACGGTATCGAAGACGTCGAAGTCGACACCAACGTCGGCAACCACTCCATCCAGGGCGAGCAGCCGCGGACGGCGGTCGGCGTCATCGACGCGGACCACTACGTGTTCGTCGTCGTCGACGGGCGATCAGAGGGCTACAGCAAGGGCGTCACGCTGACAGGACTCGCCGACATCATGACCGGGCTCGGCGTGACGACCGCCTACAACCTCGACGGCGGCGGCTCGTCGACCATGTACCTCAACGGGGTCGTGGTGAACGAGCCGTCCAACGGCGGCGAGCGCGGCACGAGCGACATCCTCTACGTGGCCGGCTGACCGCGGTGATCATCCTCATCCCCGCGTACGAACCCGGCGAGCACCTCGTGCCCCTCGTCCGCGACCTCCTCGACCAGGATCCCGACGTGGAGGTCCTGATCGTGGACGACGGCAGCGGCGACGCCTTCGAGGGGCGCTTCGCGGCGGCGCACCGCGCCGGCGCCCGCGTACTCGCGCACCCGGCGAACCGCGGAAAGGGCGCGGCCCTGAAGTCCGGCTTCCGCGACATCGACGAGAGAGGGTCCGGCGACGACGTCGTCACCGCGGATGCCGACGGGCAGCACACCGCTCGCGACATCCTGCGGGTGGCCGACGCGCTGCGGGCGGATTCGGCCCGGGGCGCGTCCGTGCTCGTGCTCGGAGCGCGCGGCTTCCGCGGCGAGGTCCCCCTCCGGAGCAGGGTCGGCAACGCGATCTCGCGGGCGCTCTTCCGGGTGGCGGCCGGGTGGGGCGCCTCCGACACGCAGACGGGACTCCGCGGCATCCCGGTCGGCATGCTGCCCTGGCTGCGACAGGTGCCCGGCGAGCGCTTCGAGTACGAGATCGAGATGCTGCTGCGCCTCGGACGAGCGGGGTTCGCCGCCCGCGAGATCCGGATCGAGACCGTCTACCTCGCGCAGAACGCGTCCAGCCACTTCCGACCTCTCGTGGACTCGCTGCGTGTCACGCTCCCGCTCCTGCTGTTCGCCGCGTCCTCCTTGCTCGCCTTCCTCGTCGACACGGTCGCGCTCCTGATCCTCCAGGCGCTGACGGGTTCGCTGCTCGCCTCCATCGTCGGCGCACGGCTGGTCAGCGCGAGCGTCAACTTCGCCGTCAACCGGCGGATCGTCTTCCGCGGGCCCCGCCGCACCCGGGTCAGCACGCAGGCTGCGAGGTACGCCGGCCTGGCTGCGCTCCTCCTGGCGTCGAACGTCGTGTGGATGGAGGCGCTCACCGGGGCGGGCCTTCCGCTGCTCCTGGCCAAAGCGGTCACCGAGGCGGTGCTTTTCGTCACCAGCTTCCAGGTGCAGCGGCGCTTCGTCTTCGGCCGCAGCGCGACCGCAGGACGACCAGCCGACGTCTCCGGACGCTTGGCTCCGTCACAGGAACGCTCAAGGAGCGCGCCAGACGGCCCGGCTCAGATGGACATCACGCACCGCTTCGAGAGGACCCCATGAACACCACGCTCCTGCTCATCACCGCCGACATCGTCGCTGCCGGCATCCTGAGCTTCGCCCTGTACTACCGCCGTCACCGCCGCCGCGACCTCGTCGTCGCCTTCCTCGGAGTGAACATCGGCGTCCTGGCCGTCACGACCGTGCTCGGCTCGTCGGAGGTCGCCGTCGGACTCGGCCTCGGGCTGTTCGGGGTGCTGTCCATCATCCGGCTGCGCTCCTCAGAGGTCTCTCAGCGCGAGGTCGCCTACTACTTCTCCGCGCTCGCCCTTGGTCTCGTGTCCGGACTCCCGACGGCGCAGCCGTGGATCCCGCTCTCGCTCATGACGCTCGTCCTGGTCGTCATGTGGGCGGCCGACCACCCCGCGCTGCTGAGCCGTTCGCGCCACCAGAGCGTGCACGTCGATCGGGCGATCGCCGACGAGGACGCGCTCCGCGCCGAGCTCGAGCGCCGGCTCGGCGCGACCGTGACCTCGCTCACCGTGCAGCACCTCGACCTCGTCGACGACACCACCCTCGTCGACGTCCGCTACCGGCTGCCGCGTATCGCCGCAGCCACGCCCGTCTCGCACGAGGCCCTCGTCGAGGAGCAGGCGCGATGACTGCGACACTCGACCTCAGCCGCTTCGAGGGCATCGATCTCGAGCGACTCATCGCCGACGCCGCTCTACAGACCCGCGTCGACCGGAAGTATGTCCTGACCCGGGATGCCGCGGCTCGCGTCGTCGCATCGCTGGATGCGCGCACGCTGGTCCTCGACACCGCGGGAGCCCGCTCGTTCCGCTACGAGTCCGTCTACTTCGACACCCCCGACCTGCTGAGCTTCCGCATGGCGGCTCAGCCGCGGCGCCGGCGCTTCAAGCTCCGCACCCGCACCTACCTCGACTCGCGAACCGCGTTCCTCGAGCTCAAGACCCGCGGGGCTCGCAGCGCGACGGTCAAAGACCGGGTGGAGTACCCGGCGTCCGATCGTCGCCGCCTCACCGAGATGGCCCGCGATTACGCTGCGGAAGGCCTGGATTCCATCGGCGTCGGAGGTCGGCGGGCCGACGACCTCGGAGTGCGGCTGACCACCCGGTACCGTCGTGCCACGTTCGTCTCGGCCGACCGCGCGGCCCGCGCCACCGTCGACGTCGACCTGGAGTGGGACGACGTGGCCGGCCCAGTGCTCACCACACCGCACCTCGTGATCCTCGAGACCAAGTCGCCCGCGGCGGCCTCCGATGTCGACCGAGTGCTGTGGCGGGCCGGCCACCGGCCGGTGAGCATCAGCAAGTACGCCACCGGCATGGCCGCCCTGCATCCTCACCTCCCCCGCAACAAGTGGGCGCGGCTGCTCCGCGGCCCTTTCGCCGGCGCCCTCCTCCATTCCCCTGATTCCGTCCGCTCACCCATCACCCGAAAAGAGGAGACATCATGCGCAGACGCCGCCTGATCCTGCCCGCCATCCCCCTCGGCATCGCCGCGCTCGTCCTCGCGGCCTGCGCGACGACGACCGTCCAGCCGGCCGCCACCGCGGCATCCGACATCGCCGCGGTGACGGAGAACGCCGTCGCGCAGACCACGGATGCGACCGCCGACGCGCTGATCGCCGCGAACGAGAACGCGACGGTCGTCCGAGACGACGAATGGTCCGCGGCGGACGCCGCAGACGTCACTCTGAGCGGCTCGACCGCGACGACGACCTCCGCGGGGGTGTCCGTCGACGGTGCGACGGTGACCATCACCACCGCCGGCGTCTACCGCCTCTCCGGCACACTCGACGGCTCCGTCGTCGTCTCGGCAGCTGACGACGCGCAGGTCGTCCTGATCCTCGACGACGCGACCATCTCGAACGCCGACGGCCCGGCGATCGAGGTCGTGACCGCCGACGACGTCGCCGTCTCCCTGGCCGACGGGACGACGAACGCGCTGTCGGATGCCGCGGCCTACGCCGACGACGCGGACGCGAACGCCGCGCTCTACAGCTCCGCCGACCTGACCATCACCGGCACGGGTGCCCTGGTGGTCGACGGCAACGGCAACGACGGCATCACGAGCACCGACGATCTCGCCATCCTGTCAGGCACGATCAGCGTCACCGCCGCCGACGACGCCCTTCGGGGGAAGGATTCTGTGACGATCGAGGGCGGGACGCTCTCGCTCACGGCGGGCGGAGATGCTCTCAAGAGCGACAACGAGGAAGAGGCCGCACGCGGCTACGTGCTCATCGAAGGAGGCACGATCGATGCGACAGCCACCGACGACGGAGTGGACGCGCTCACCGACGTCATCGTCACGGGAGGCGAGCTGAATGTCGCCACCGAAGGCGACGGTCTCCACGGCGACGTCGCGCTCGCGATCGCCGGCGGCAGCGTCACCGTGTCGCAGTCGTACGAGGCGCTCGAGGCCGCAGCGATCACCCTCTCGGGCGGCCAGATCGACATCACGGCATCCGACGACGGTGTGAACGCATCCGGCGGTTCGGGCTCCAGCACAGGCGGCGGCATGCAGGACACCGGCGAGACGCTCACGATCGCCGGCGGCACCATCGTGGTCGACGCCGGCGGAGACGGACTCGACTCGAACGGCTCCATGACCATCTCCGGTGGCACCATCACCGTGTTCGGTCCGACCAGCGACGGCAACGGCGCGCTCGACACGAACGGGGTGTTCTCCGTGACCGGCGGCACCCTGCTCGCCGTCGGAAGCGCAGGCATGGCGGAATCGCCCGGCGACGGATCGACGCAGTCCTGGATCTCCGCGGGCGCGTCGGGGAACGCCGGTGACACGGTCGAGCTCACGGATGCCGACGGCACTGTCGTGGCGACCTTCACGGCCGAGAAGACGTTCCAGTCCGTGGTCTTCTCCTCGGTCGACCTCGAGGACGGCGCGACGTACAGCGTCCTCGTCAACGGCATCTCGGCGGCGACAGTCACCGAGGGCACCGCGACCGCCGGCGGCATGATGGGCGGCGGCGGCATCGGCGGCGGCCCGGGGTCGGGCGGCCCCGGATCAGGCCCCCGAGGCTGACTTCCACCGTCCAGCCGGTCCGACCATGGGCGGGTCCCCGCGTCACGCGGGGACCCGCTTCGCGTCATGCCGGCGCGCGCACCCCGGGCGTCCGACTCAGCCACTCCTGCGCCCGCGCCACCAGAGCCAGCGCGGGCGGTGTCTCCGCGGCCCAGTTCTCGAACCCATGTGGTGCCCCTGCGATCACATCGAGCTCGACCTCGACGCCGGCCTCGCGCAGACGTTCGGCGTACGCCGTGTCCTCGTCGAGGAACAGCTCTATGTCGCCCACGCAGATCCAGGCCGGCGGGAGCCCGGCGAGGTCATCTCTTCGTGCCGGAACGGCGTATTCTGGAACGGCGATCGCGCCGGGTGCGACGGGCAGGTACGACGACCAGCCCAGGCGATTCAGTTCGTTGTTCCAGACCCAGTGGTCGTGCCTGTCGAGCGCGCGGTCGGCGGCGGTGCGGTCGTCCAGCATCGGACAGAACAGCCATTGGGCGATCGGCTGCACGGCGGAGGTGTCGTGCAGCAGGTGCACGAGGCTCGCTGCGAGTCCACCGCCAGCGCTCTCACCGCCGACGACGATACGTCCAGGATCGATGTCGAGGTCACTGTCCGTCGAGATCATCCACTGCCAGACGGCGTAGACGTCGTCGAGAGCGGCAGGGAAGGGCGCTTCCGGCGCGTGCCGGTACTCGGCCGAGACGATGGTCATCCCCAGGCGTGCGGCGGTCTCGGCGCAGAGCCGGTCGTCCTGGCGCGCAGATCCGATCACCAGCCCGCCCCCGTGGATCCACAGCAGTGCCGCTCGGGTCGACGGCTGCGCAGCAACGTAGGTGCGCACGCGCACCGCCTCCGTCCGCCGGTCGCGCGTTCGCACGCCGGGCACCGGGTGAGCGCGAAGGAGGTGGCGTCCGATCCACCGCACGAGCACGCGCACGGGCCGACGGCGCAGATCGATCTTCGGGATCTTCAGAACGGATGCGCGCAGCGCCGGGTCGACGACGTCGATGTCCATGCGGCCACCCTAGGCCGCGCCCGGCGGCGGGCCGCAGCTATGACTGCAGGAGCGGGAGGCGCACGGTGAAGACGGTGGAGCCCGGCTCGCTGCGCACGGAGATGGCGCCGCCGTGCGCGGTGACGATGGCCTCCGCGATGGAGAGACCGAGGCCGGTGCTGCCCGCGTCCCGGTTGCGCGAGTGGTCACCGCGGGCGAAGCGCTCGAACAGCCGATCGCGCACGGCCGGGTCGATGCCGGGCCCGTCGTCCGTCACCTCGAGCACAGCATCCCCGTCGTGCTCCCTCAGGGAGGTGACGACGACCGTGCCCGCCGGGGTGTGGGTCCGCGCGTTGCGCAGGAGGTTCGCGATGACCTGCCGGATCCGGTTCTCGTCGCCCGGCACCTCGATCGCGTCCTCGCCGACCTCCAGCCGCCAGTCGTGGCCCGAGTCGGTGGCGTGGGCGTCGCTGACTGCGTCGATGGCCAGCATCGCGAGGCTCACCGGTTCGCGGCGGAGGGGCTGTCCGGCATCCAGTCTCGCCAGGAGCAGGAGATCGTCGACGAGGGAGCTCATCCGCTCCGACTCCGCCGCGATGCGGTCGAACGACCTCTGCTGAGTCGGGGTCATCGGAGCAGCCTCCCCCATCGACAGCTGGGCGTACCCGCGGATCGATGCCAGCGGCGTGCGCAGCTCGTGGCTCGCGTCCGCGATGAACCGGCGCAGCTGCTGCTCGCTGTGCTGGCGCGCGGTCAGCGCAGCCTCGATGTGACCGAGGAGGGTGTTGAGGGAGCTTCCGACCCGTCCGACCTCGGTGTGCGGGTCGGTGTCGCGGGCGGCCACTCGCTCGCGGATCTCGACGTCACCCTGCGCGAGCGGCTGCTCCGCGACCTGCTCGGCGACGGCGGCCACTCGCTCGAGCGGCCGGACGTTGCGACGGATGACGAGCGACAGCACCACCACGACGACGATCAGCGTCAGCGCGCTCACGCTGAGGAGGATCCAGGTCAGCGCATCGGTGGTCGCGGTCACGTCGTCGAGCGAGTTGCCCGCGATCACCGTCGCGCCGCCGGCGGATTCCGACGCGACCCGGAATGCCCCCAGGTCTCCGCCGAGATCAACGGTGGTGGGCGTCCGCGGAACGAGACCGGCCGCATCCAGCGTCTCGACCTGCGCGTCCGAGAGCGCGATCTTGGTGCCGTCGGAGGCGATGTACGCCGACGCGATGACGGCCCCGTCGGCGTCGAGGATCACCTGGAGCGATCCGACGCGCTGGCCTGGGCCGGTGCCGTCGGAGCCTCCACTCGCGTCAGAGCCGTCTGAGCCACCCGACGGTCCGCGACGGTCGTACAGGTCGCCCGCTCCGCCCGGCCCGGATATGAAGTTCAGCGACTCCAGAACCTGGGCGTCGAGCCGCTCGTACACGAACGATCGCAGCGCCAGGCTCGTCGCGAACCCGGAGACGATGAGGCCCGCAGCGAGGAGGGCGGCGACGCTGATGACGAGCGTCCGCCGCAGCGTCCAGCTCCTGCGGGTCATCGTGCGGGCTTGATCGTGTAGCCCACGCCTCGGACGGTGTGGATCAGCGGCTCGCCGATCGTGTCGATCTTCTTGCGCAGGTAGGAGATGTAGATCTCGACGACGCTCGCATTGCCGCCGAAATCGTAGCTCCACACCTGGTCGAGGATCTGCGCCTTGCTGAGCACCCGACGGGGATTCTGCATGAGGTAACGGAGCAGTTCAAACTCCTTGGCCGTCAGCTTGATCGGCGTGCCGGCGCGCTCGACCTCGTAGGTCTCCTCGTCGAGGCTCAGGTCGCCGACGTGGAGCAGCGGATCAGCGGCGGCCGTTGCGGCGACGTGCCGGCGGGCCATCCCTCGCAGTCGCACCACGACCTCCTCGAGGTTGAACGGCTTCGTGAGGTAGTCGTCGCCGCCGGCGGAGATGCCGGCGATGCGGTCCTCGACCGCGTCCTTCGCCGTGAGGAACAGCACCGGCACGTCGTTGCCCGTGGCCCGCACGCGCGCCAGCACCTCCATGCCGTCTAGGCCGGGCATCATGATGTCGAGCACGACGATGTCGGGCGCGAACTCGCGGATGGCGCCCAGCGCCTCCTGTCCGTTGGCCGCGGTGCGCGCATCCCACCCCTCGTGTGCGAGCGCCATCCGCAGCAGCTCGCTGAGGTTGCGCTCGTCGTCCACGATGAGCGCGCGGACCGGTGACCCGTCGGGTCGCGTCAGAGGCGCGGAGCGTGAGGCGGAAGCGTGCATGTCGATCCTGTTCCCGGCGGAGCCGTGGCGGTCGTCACGAGGTCGACGACGGATGCCCTCACCGTGATGCCCCCACCTTGGAGGTTCCTATGAGCGTTCCTGACCGCCCCTGAGAGACCCGTGGTCGAGGGCAGAGACGTGTCGTCGTGGTTCGTCGAGGATAGCGTCCGGCCTCGCGTGGACAGGCACCATGAAACGCCGGCGAGCGGACGACGGGGCAATGGACTGCTCAGTCAGAGTCGCGCTCGGATGGGCAGCCTCGTGCTGATCGTCAGCTGTCCCCGGTCGCGCGTTCCTGTGTGCTGACTTCGTACTCGATGGTCACCCAGCCGGACCCCGTGTGGCTCGCGACCTGCGTGATGACGGCCTGGCTGAAGTCGGTCGGGGTCGGACCACGCCCGTCGCCGATGAGGCTGGGGATGAAGCGCAGACGCAGCACGTCGACGAGCCCGGCTCGGAAGAGTGCATCTGTGAGCTGCAAGCTGCCCCACACGAGGAGATCGCCCTCGACGGCTGACCGGAGGCGCACGAGAGTGTCGACCGCGTTCCCGCTTTCGACGATGGCTGGGGCGTGATCGCCCCACGGAGCTGATTCGAGTGTGCTGCTGATGACGTGCTTGGGAAGCGAGTTGATCGGGTTCGCGACCGGCTCGACGACCGGATCGGCGGTGGGCCAGTAGCCGGCGAACATCGTGTAGGTGTTACGCCCGAAGACGATGGCCCCGACTCGTCTCAGCATGTCGAGTTGATCGGCGTCGGCGGTGTCGATCGGCGCGGCGTCCATGAACTTCATGCCGCCGTCGGTGTCCTGCACGAAACCGTCCGCGGTGATGATCTGCTCCACGACGATCCGGCCCATGCGTCGAACATACGCAAACGTGGCGCAGGCCTCCAGGCCCCAGGAGCATCGAGAATCGCGTATTCGCCCGCGAGCACCCATGGTTCGACGGGGGAACACATGGACGCTCACCGGCAGCACCGAACGAGCGACCACCTTCCGCCTATGCTGTCGCGCATGAGCAACGTTGAGATCGGAACCGTCTCGTACACTCTCTCCGCCGACTATCTGGCAACCGTCGGGGCCGACTTCGACGTCGAGGCCATCGACGATGCGATCCTGGCGGCGCTCAACTCTTTGACGCCGGCGGGCGTCACCGTGCACCGGAACGGCAAGGCCTACGCCGACGCCGCCGTCGCGGAAGCGGCGCGTGACATCGATTGGGATGCCCTGTTGGCCCGGATCGATGTGGATCAGATCCTGGCCGATCACGGCCGCTGAGACCTATGACGCGCCGCGACAGGGTCGGCGCCCAGCTCGAGGGGTCATGGACTTGATGCCGGCAGCCCTCGCCTCATGGTCGCGTGCAGCTCTCGAGTACCCGGACGCACGACTCTCTCCGGCGTCAGCAGCGCGACTCGGGCGCAAAGGATCGGAACCCACCGTCGCTCTGTGACGGAGCCGACAGCTTGTCCTCAGAGCGACGGGGCGCTAGCTCTGCTTGCCGACGGGAGGCTCGCCGACGAACTCGTGGCTCTCGCGGGCCATCTCGGACCAGATCGACTGATCCTCGACGAGCACCCACTCGCCGTGGTGCCGACGAACGATCCCACGGGTGCGAAGATCCTCGACACGATCTGGCGGGAGACGGACGCTGAGCTCATCGCCGACGAGGCGCGCAAACGGGCCCCCGTGGACGAGCAGATCACCGCCCACCTCCGTGACCCCGTCGTTGGAGTCGACGAGCTCGATCATCAGATCCGCATACCTCTGCTCGGCCTCGCTCACAGTGCCGCCTCTCGTTGTGCTCGTGACTTTAGCGTGTGCTGATCTCGGTCGTCTTCTCGGTCGCCGCGGCTCCGCCGGTGGCGGAGGCTAGTCCGTGGGCGACAGCACCAGCAGCGACGACGTGGCGGCCGCGACGACGCGGCCGGCGGCGTCGGTCAGTTCCCCCTCGGTGAAGATGACCCGGCGGCCGGGCTTGAGAACGCGGCCGGTCGCCCGCAGGATGCCTGATGCGTGGGTGATCGGCCTGAGGTATCTCACGCTGAGGTCGACAGAGGTGTATCCCACGCCGGCGGGAAGCGTCGTGTGGCCGGCGCAGCCGAGCGCGGAATCGAGCAGCGTGCACGCCAGTCCCCCGTGGACGGCGCCGATCGGGTTGTAGTGGAACTCCGCCGGTTGGCACTCGAACACCGCGAGGCCCGGCTCGGCCTGTACGAGAGTGAAGCCCATCAGCTGCGCGATGGGCGGCGGTGGGATCGACCCGGCGATCATGGCACGGAGCGCCTCGAGTCCGGATCCGGCGGTCCGGGTCTGTCGGAGTGCATCGACAGGATCTGCCCAGTCGAACGTGCGGGAGCGGGGATCGGTCACGAACCGATACTGCCGCACCTATCCGCGAAGCACACTCCCCGGAGTCGGCCTCGGAGGATCACATCCCAGAGTGATGGCCAGCACGGACGGACGTGACCCATCCTTCGTCGTCGCTGCGACAGGCTCGGACCGCGCGGGCTGATCTGTTACTCGAGTGGGCTGGTCCGCGACCCGATCTTGTCGGTCGTCTCGAGGGGCACGCGTGTTGCGTTGAGGAAGAGGCTCAGCAGGCTGAACCACGAGATCGTCACGATGTAGCGCCGCGTGGTCTGCACCCCGAACACGTCCATGAGTCGTTGCAGCGTGCCATCGGTCAACGTGGCCGACGTGAGCATCTCGTCGGTCGCGGCGGCGAGGAGGTCGAATTCCGCACCCGCCCCCTCGACGGGGCCGTCGGCGGCGAGCCGCTCGATCTGGTCGGCGGTCAGGCCCGCGTTCTGTGCCATCTGCTCGTTCGCCTGCCATTCGTACGGAACGTTCAGCAGGGATGCCGCGCGGAGGATGATCGTCTCGCGATGCTGCGCGTCGATGTCGTCGGCTCCGAAGATCGCGCGGACCATCCCGATCAGCGCGGGCAGGAAGTCACCGGTGCCCGCGAACATCTTCACGACGTTGAGCGCACGATCGGAGTCGTAGCCGTCGCCGAGCGCGGCACGGAGCTGATCGTCCGAGGGCAACGGGACGGTGACGGTGGATGAGTAGGGGCGAGGGCGTGACATGGATCTGCTTCCTGTGTCGGTGTCGAGCTGGTGGGGAGATTGCACGCATCCGCGAAGTCGGACGTTCCGAGCGAACCTATCCGCAGGTCACGGTGCGCGTGGGGTGCGGAAGGGCTCCAGGAAGACGGTGAACTCATCGGAGAGATGGGCCGAGAAGGGGTATGTGAGTTGATCGGCCATGTCGGGGACGTCCGCATCCCCGACATCGCGCAGGATGTGGACTGTGTCCGGCAACTGCACGAATCGAGCGATTCCGGGGCTGAACGCATCCTTGAGCGCGATCACCCCTGAGCCTTGCGAGCCGTCCCCGCAGGGAGTGTTGAAGTCTTTCGTGCCGCAGGTGATGAACGTCGGGACCCCGATCCGCGGTGCGATCTCGGCGGGATCGATGGCGTCGTACCCCTGCCCGTAGAGGGTGCGGTCGGCGTGCGTGACGACCATCGCAGCGGGGTCGCTGCCGTAGATGTTCGAGGCGATGATGCTTTGAATGGTCGCCGTGAAGTCTGTCGCATCCGGCAGCGGAGCGGGCTCCGGCTCGGGATACGGCGGGGTGCCGGTGCGGATCTCCTGCACGCCTCGGGTCATCCACTCGGTCAGTGTCTGCGCATCACCCGTCGTCATGGCTCCCGCCGCTGCTGCGGCATCCATCTGCGACGTGAACTGCTGCGAGAGGATCTCGAGGATCCGGGTGTACGCGGGCTCGACGAGAGCGAGGGCAGCCGGAGCCGGCGCGCCGCGAAGGTCGCCGGCGATCGTGATGGCGACGGCCCCACCCTCGCTGTGCCCGACGATGATCAGCCGCGACGGGTCGACGCCGGGCTGGACGGCGAGGAACGACAGTGCGTCCCGCGCCGGCTGGATGCGCAGCCGTTCGTAGCTCAGGGGCAGCATCTGCGACGGATCGGCCGCATACGGTCCCAGGCCGGTCTGGCCCGTGCCCAGCTTGTCGTAGCGGAGCGATGCGATGCCCTGCGCGCTGAGCAGGTCGGCGATCCACGAGTATGCGTCCGTTGCCAAGGTGGCGGCGTTGCCGTTGCGGTCGATCGCTCCTGTCCCGCCGATGATGACGGCCGCCGCGACAGGCTGCGACGGGTCGGACGGGCCTCGATAGCTGCCGAACGTCGGGACGCCACCGCTGTCGAAGACGACATCCTGATCGGCTCCGATCACCGGGGCGGAGACCGTCGATGTCGGACTCGGAGTGGGGCTCGGGCTCGCCGCGGGGCATCCGTCGTCTGCCGCCGCATGCGGGGCGGCGACGAAGACACCATTCACCCCGATGGCGAGGACCAGAAGAGTGGTCAGAGCCGTTCGTGCACCGATCGTCGCCTGCCGCCTGTCGTCGTTCTTGCGCCGGTGCGCCGTCCAAATCAGGGCTGCTGCCCCCGCGACGATGAGCGCAATTCCGATCGCCCAGGATAGCGGGGGCTCGGCGCCCGTAGCGGGGAGACAGTCCATCATGCGGTGCTCGTTTCTCCATGGCGGATGCTGCGCATGATCCTGCACGACGTCGTGAGAATCCCCGCCTACGGTCACACTCGCAGCCCCGCGAGCTCGCCTCAGTATGGCGCCTGCCCACCCCCGGCGACGATAGCCGGTCGCCTTGCAATCGTCAGTCGGCCGGGGCCGGTGCGAGGTCGGTGAGGATGAGCTCGCGTTCGGACACTCTCTCTGCGACGTCGCTCAACTTGAGTTGATGCGCACGGGCATAGCTCCGCAGGATGTTGAATGCCGTGTGCATGTCAACGCCGGCCTGGGCTGCGATCACGCCCTTGGCCTGCTCGATCAGGACGCGACTGCTCAGAGCGCGCTGCAACTGGTCGGCCACCATCTGAGTGGAGATGCTGGTCTCCGTCGTCATTCGTGACGCGGTAGGAAACGGTCGAGGTTCATCTCGCAGGGACGGTTGCAGCTACCAAAGCCCCCGCACCGTGGCTCGGAGATCGTGGTAGTCGGCCTTGTCCAGAGACTTACGGGCTCTGCGCATGGCGTCTCGTGCCGCCGCTTCGAGCGTCGCGTGGTGATCCGGGGCGGCGGCGGCGATGGACGCGAGAGCTTTCTGCAGGCGGGTCTGGACTTCGATGAGTGATGCGCCGTCGCGGGCGATGGGGCGGAATGCGTCCGTGACGAGGGTCTCGACTTCAGGCGGCTTGATCCAGACGCGATCGAAAGTCGCCTCCGGATGAGGTGTCACGGTGAGCGCGCGGACGAACACGCGCTGAAGCGCCGAGATGACTTCGATCGCTGTCCCCGGGTCGTTCGTTGCCGGCGATAGAGCCCTGCTGCCGATCTCGGCCAAAGCGATGACGCCCAACCTGGGGTCCTGTTCGTAGTCTCGGTGTGCTGCGATGCGGAACGCGGAGCGGACCTTCACTGCATCGGACGCCGGGAGACGACCCACGACGTGACAGAGAGGGTTCAGCGGACCTGCTGAGCGTCCGGCGGTCGAATCGACGTAGATCTTGACGTCGCTCGCCGTGGCCACCCGGTTCAGGGCAGCGACGTCGACGTGAACGACGAAACCGACGTCCTCCGCCCACACCTGGTGGGATCCCGCAGGGATATCGGTGAGTCGCTGAGCTCCCAAGGCCGGGTCCGACGCGTAGGCAAGCAACGAATCCGCGGCAGCGCGCTCCACCCGATCGATGACGTCCGCCATCCTCCCGAAGTCGGCAAGGTGAGCGATCCACCGCATGAGAGTGACCACCACGACCGCGATCACGAGGAGGGTGCCGACGAACAGAATCGTGCGCCCCTGATCGTTGTAGTACCCCGTCGACAGCGCGATGATCCCCACCATCGAGAAGACGAACGCGCCCACGAAGACCGACAGCGATTTCTGCGAGGTGGGGTCGGCGATCAGCAACTGTGTGGAGCGCGGTGTCGCGGTCGTTGTGGCCGACGAATAAGCGGTCACCATCGCGGTGACGGAGAACGTCGTGGCGGTCAGCATCGCCGTCGCGATGATCTGCAGCAGAGATCCGACCGAGTTCTGGCCGAGGTTGATCACCACCCGGAACGGCAGGATGGCGCCGATGACACCCGCAGCAAGTGCGAACACCACCGCCACCAGCACGAACACGGAGGCCCGCACCCAGACTTTCGTGAACAGCCGACGGAGAGACGACTGTGCTGCGCTCCGAGACCTGACCGTCACTGCTGAATCCTATGCGCGCGAGCGGATCCGCATGCGGACCAGGTCTTGGGGCGCTGAACGCTGAGCGATGGGTCGTGCTCGATGGTGGAGACGCGGGCGTGCCCGACGGTGAGCTCATTCATGCCCGCGGTCTCGCCCCGCTGCTGAACGTCCCCTGAAATGGTGCCCCCGACTGGAATCGAACCAGCGACCTTTGGTACCGGAAACCCTAACCGCGGGTTTTAGCTCTTCTCTTTCGGTCCGAAAATCACGGAAATTCAACGTTTTTCGATCGTCTACTAGAGCCTCGATCGCGCCCGATCTCGATCATCTGTTGTCATTTTGTTGTCACGCGTTGGCGGAAATTGGACACGATCCAAGCCACCGGTCTATTCACGGGCGGCCAACTATCCGTACTCCAGCAACCCCCCGCAGGCCAGAGGATCGGTCCGCAGCAGATACGGCTCGACCTGTCTCGATTGGGGTCGACCTGAGCACGGTGGGGCGGCCGGACCTTCGATGAGGTCCCGGCATTCATTTGTCTTGTCTGCTTGGCGCGAGCCGCACAGGATGTCCTTATGTCTCTCTTCGACCACATCGGGATCAGCGTGCGTGACCTGTCGAGGTCGGTCGCACAGTTCGACCCTGTGATGAGCGCATTGGGATGCACCCGGCAGGACGCCGATGATTCCGTGTCCTGGTACCGCGGCGAAGAGGAACTGGTTCTTTACCCTGCCCGGAAGCTGTCGAGCGTCCCCCATCGGACGGGACGCGTGGGCTGGCAACACCTGGCTTTCGCGATGGGGTCTCGGGAGGAGGTCGACCGTTTGCACGCCGTTGCGATCGAGGCTGGCTGGACGTCGGTACGTGAGCCGAAACCGTATCCACGGTTCAGCGATCGCTATTACGCGTCCTTCGTCGAAGACGACAACGGCGTGCGCATCGAGTTCATGTACAATCCGCCCCAAGAATCACTCAACGCACGCTGACTGTCAGCCCGCCCGCATCGTCGAGGCCTCAGTAAGCTGACCGCGTGATCGAGCAGCCCACATCGAAGCAGGCGCGGGCTGCGGATGGGTGGCGTGTGGGCTTCTGGGTTGTCGCGGCTCTGGGTATCCCGGCGGCAGCGGTCGCGTGGGCTTGGTACGGGTTGGCGCAGTTCGAGGCGCAGACCGAGCAGGGGAAGGCTGTATCGGCCGGAACGACGATGGCCGGGTTCGCGGAAATGGTCGGTGGTGTTCCGCTGGTTCTGGCTCACCTCCTCGGGTTGATCGGACTGATCGTTCTAGGGTACAAGGGGTACGGCAACTCCGGGATTGTGTTTTCGGTGACAGCCGTTCTCATCGCCTCCGGAGTCGGCATCGGGGTGGCGCAGTTGTTGTGGGCAGGCGAGCTGTTCCAGCTCGGCATTACCAACAACACCTACGTGCCGTGACTTCCATGAATGTTTTCTCATCAGCGTCAGCGTCAGGCTCAAGGGCACGAGCGGAGTAAGGCGGGGAGGGCCAGTGGCTGAGACGGACGCGTTCGCTGAACAGCTCCGGCACGAGCTGCGGCACCGCATCCGACCGATGCGGGGCCGCGATCCGGCCGAGCGCAGTCGTATGTCGTGGCGTTCGCCGCGGCATCCGACCAGCTGGCGGAACACCTCGCGGCCGGGACGATCTGGCCCGCGATCGGAGCTTTCGTCTTCGCCGTGTGGGCGGTGAGTTGGGCGTGGCTCAACTACTCCTGGTTCGCGTCGGCATACGGCAACGATGACCTGCTGATCCGAGCGACCACAATCGTGCCGATGATCGGTGTAGTCGTGCTCGTCTACGGGCTTCCCGTCAGCTTCGACACCGCTGCGCGAGGTGAAAGTCCCAACAATCTGCTGATGGTCGTCGGGTACGTCATCATGCGCGTTCCCCTCATCGCCCTATGGCTTCGTGCTGCGAACCAGGACCCCGAACACCGTCGCAACGCCCTGTCCTACGTGGCGATCATCTCCGCGGCCCAGGTCGGGTGGGTGCTGACGGCGGTCTTGCCGCTCCCCGCAACGGCGACCGTGCTCCTGATAGTGGTGCTGGCCCTGGGCGAGATGGTGGCTCCCGCGATCGCGACCCGCCGCTATGGCTACTCGCCCTGGAACGCCGGTCATCTCGCAGAACGATTCGGGCTGCTGACCCTGATAACGATCGGGGAAGTCATCGCCGGCACCGTCGCGGCCGTCGGTGCTCTCACCCAAGAGAAAGGGTGGTCGCCAGAGGCCGTGCTGATCATCGCATCCGGCGTGCTCATCGCCACCGCAGTCTGGTGGACCTACTTCCTCGTCCCCTCCCGCCTCGTGCTGGAAGCAAGGCCAGAGCGCACCTTCAGCTGGCGGTACGCGCACCTGGCTCTCTTCGGCTCGATCGCGGCCACCGGAGCAGGCCTGCACCTGTACCTGTCCTTCTTCTTGAGGTAGTCCAGGTGCGCGAGGTAGCGCTGATCTCTCAGCCATTTCGTGTGCTCGCGCCGGCCTTGAATCCAAGCGCCGACGAAGCCCGCGGCGACGGTCAAGGCAGCGCCGCCGAATATGGATAGGAGCGCGAGCAGAGTGGGGTCGAGCGCAGGCATTGGCTCACTCACAGGCCGAGCATAGACATTGAGCTTGCCAGGCCTGTCGATCCCGCGCCGGAAGAAATCCACGCTCTAGTTCCTCGTATCGAGTCCTCGATCGCAACCCACTAGTCGCTCGCGTCACGTGAATCCCCGAGCTCTCGGTGCAGGAGCAAGGATCGGTCAGCGGTCGTTAGCGGGGTTCCGTTGAACTGATCGAGGCGGACTCGCCGGTTTATATCTTCGGACCGCTGGGCGAGGATACGGATACGGCCTTCTAGGTGAAGCCGGTCCAGCGTGACCGGCGACTTGTGATCCATTGGGCAGGTTTCTCAGCCGCCGGCGCGACGACTCTGGTGGTGACCTGAACCGTCACAGGATCGATGTCCGCGAGAACGCCGTGAAGGTGTCGCACCAGGTGCACGTCGGTACCCCGAAGTCGCACCGGTCGAGATCCGTCCCGTTTCCGGGCTTCCTCTTAGATCCGTTGCACGAGCTCATCGCCGGCAAGAGCGCGGATCAGCTCGTCTTCGGTGACGGCACGTCCCACCTGCTGATCCCCGCGTCGAGGAACGGATGGTTCACCGCGGCGGTCCGCGAAGCCCGCGCGGCCGATCCGACGATGCCGCGGGTCACGCCGCACGACCTCCGCCACACCGCCGCGAGCCTCGCCGTCCAAGCCGGCGCGCACGTGAAATCGATCCAGAGAATGCTCGGCCACGCCTCTGCCGCGATGACACTGGATGTCTATGCAGACCTCTTCGATGGTGATGTGGAGGCGGTTGCGATCGCTCTCGATCGCGCCCGACACGAATCGTCTGTTGCCAATTCATTGTCAAAAGAAAAAGGATCGCGAGGCCTGATGGCCCGCGATCCCTTGTCCCGGCTGGTGCCCCCGACTGGAATCGAACCAGCGACCTTTGGTACCGGAAACCCTGACCGGGGGTTTTCGCGCTTCTCTTTCGGTCCGAAAACCGCGGAAATTCAACGTTTTTCGATCGCCTGCGAGAGCCTCAATCGCGCCCGATCTCGATCATCTGTTGTCATTTTGTTGTCAAGCGTTGGCGGAAATCGGACACGGATATAGGGCTGTGTCAGAAGAACTCTCGCAGCCGCACTCACGCCTCCCTGGCATCAGATGGGTCGGGGCAGGCCCGACGTGGCGGCCAACCCCCTCAACGATCTCGTCGTGATCGAGAGTCACCTCTTGCCGGTTGTGGGATGCCACGTTCGAGCACGTCCCGATCGGCCGGATCAATCGCGTCAAGGAGATCGGCGCTGGGTTCTGCGTGCTCGGCGGACGTCGAGCGCATGAGGTCAGCTCCGGCGGTGGTGAGCTCTACGAGGACGGCTCTTCGATCTGTGGGATGGGGGGAAGCAGATGGCGCACGCTGGGGGCGGGTAGGACCCGACTGAACGTCGCTCTTCGGAGCCCGGGCAGCCCTGAGTCAGGCCGTGTGGGCGACGTAGTGCAGCTCGGCCCGATCGCGCTTCACGTAGAGGTCGAGGTAGGACTTCGCGATGACATCGGCTGCGGCGTCGGGGTGGCCTGCGTTGATGAGGGCGGAGATTGCGATGTGGGCGACGTAGACGCCCTGGGGCTGGAGTGCGTCGTGAAGGTTGAGTGTCCAGTTCCGCAGGCCTGCAGCGGCGATTCCGATGTTCGCGTAGGCCGCGTTGGGGGTGATGGAGCCGCCGCCGGTGGTGACGAGAATCGTGCCGCTGCCGCGGGCGATCATGTCCGGGAGGACCGCGCCGGCAGCACGGAGCGCCCCGCCGAGGTAGAAATCGATCTGGGGCTGCAGGTTCTCGGGCGTGACCTCGAGGACGCTGGCCGGGGCGAGGGACACGTCGGCGGGGGAAAATTCGAGCACGTCGATCGGGCCTTGCTCGTCTTTGACCGCCTGAAGCGCCGCGGTCAGCGTCTCGGGCCGCGCGATGTCGGCGGCGAACCCCTTGGCTTGGATCCCCTCGTCGGCGAGGAGGGCAGCCAGGCCGTCGAGCTTCTCCTGGTGGCGGGAGAGGAGGGCGACGGTGAAGCCGGCGTGGCCGAAGACGCGGGCGATCTCCAGGCCCAGGCCGGGGCCGGCACCGATCACTGTGAGGAGGGGCATGGCATCCTGACGTTTGATGCGTCGAAACGCGGGCGGCGGCCGCTAAGTTGAGTGCAGCCTCAGTATCACCGTAGACCTAAGTTGAGGTCATCCTCAAGAAGAGTCGGGAGAATCCCATGGGCGAGCAGAAGGCCCTTCGACGCGATGCGCGTGAGAACGTCGAGAAGCTGCACGCCGCCGCTCTCGACATCTTCAGCGCCCGCGGTCTCGCTGCGCCGCTCGAAGACATCGCCCGACATGCTGGCGTGAGCATCGGCACGCTGTACAACCGCATCGGCTCCCGCGAGGCCCTCATCGACGCCGTGATCCCCGCGGTCGCCGGCGCCAAGTTGAAGGACCTCACCCAGCGCGCGCTCGAAGAACGCTCCTCACGCGGGCGCCTGGAGAAATTCGTCTCGGGGATGATCGACCTCCAGCTGGAGGACCCGGCGATGAACGACGCCATGCTCCGCCGCTTCCCAGATGCGACCGCGCTCATCAACGCCTGCACCCGCTCCATCGAACTCGGCAGCGACCTCGTCGACGCCGCACACCGCGACGGCTCGCTCTCGCCGGACTTCACCCACGACGACCTCATGGCCATCCTCTGGATGGCCGGCACGACCAGCCGCGAGCCGAACGCCCCGCCAGGCTGGCGCCGCGTCCTGGACCGCAGCCTTGCCGAGGCCTGGACCACGTCGAGTCCCTGACTCCCGGGGCAAGGATTGCGGCTCGCCACGCTTGTGCTTCGCAGCAGCACACCTTCCCCCACCAGGCTTTGGAGCAGCTGCGTGCGACGCCTCGACCACGCGACTGATATCGCGCCCGCAAGCGGATCCGCTACCGGACGCCTGGAACGCGGTCAGGGGTGGACCGAGCAATGGCGCGGCGAAGACCCTCGACGTAGGTTTGAGTCATAAGTCGCGCGCGAGTAGCTGCCATAGTCACGATTGCAGCGACCGGGGCCGTCCTCAATGGATGCTCCGTCGACACCATGATCTGGGGCTCAGGGGGCGCGCAAGTCATCGAAGTCACGGATCAGATCGTTCAGGAAGTTGTAGCCGGGGCCGATAGCCCGCGTGCGTGCCCGGGGTCGTCGCCAGAGTTCGGCGACCCGGAGCGGTGGTTCGGTCTATCCGGGGGTGAACCTGGACGTTTGACTGGCGATTCTTGGCAGCAGCAGCGGTCACTTGGCGCCGAGTGGACGATCAATCTAGAGGGCCTCGATACGACGACCGCCGAGAACGGCGGGTCGTATCCGTCCGATGTCTTCTTCGGCGAGACCAACGGTGAACTATGTGTCGTCGACATCGAGTGGGGCACGGTCAGCTTCTGAGCGACCGACAAGGATGACCGCTAGCGGGAACACGATCCGCCCGCGGGCGGATCCCTCACCGCGCTGCTCGTCGGTCGCTATGCGCCACCAGCCAGGGGGTCGCGAGAACGATCAGAGGGGAACTGCTGCGCGTCAAGCTAAGACTCATGTGCGCGGCCTCAGCTGGATACGTCCGATGGTCAGCTGTTCTGGAGCGACGATTCCCGTAAGACCCGCCCGTTGAAGGATGCCGCTGAGGTACCTCAAACGGACAGGCAAAACCTCGGATCTGACCCTTTTCCGACCGTGGTTTACGAGCTCATCGAGCGAGGCTGGTCCCATGCGCGCGTAGCGCCTGAGTTTGTGGGGCTTGGCGTGCGGAGCGTCTGAGCTCGTCGCGGACCGAATTGACGGACTGGGTGATGCTGGTTTCGTCATGGCCGCGGAGCATCGTGTTGGCGAGCTGGTTGATCGCGGCGTGGTCCGTGTGTGCGAGGGTGATTGCGGTGTTGTGATGGCGTCCGCGGGTGAGGCCAACGTACAGGCCAGCGGCGTTGACGTCGTGGCCGACGATGGCGGTGTGGGTGGTGTCGCCTTGGATGCCGTGCACGGTGGACGCGTAGGCGAGCTGGACATGGTCTGCGGCGTAGTCGTGGGTGATCCATCGGTGTTCGCCTGCGTCGGTGGGTGAGACCAGGTCGATGCGGTCGGGGTGGATGCGGTGGATGATCCAGGTGGCCCGGTTTTCCACGCCACTGCTCCGGTCGTTGCGTCGGGTTTGGACGGTGTCACCTTCGAGGAGCCGCTGCTCGCCTCTCCCCCACGCCGCTGTTGCCGCGCCGAGCTGCCCGGACGTGACGCGCTGCTCCTGGATGAGGGTGTTGACGGCGTCGACTTCGCTGTTGGTGCCGCAGATTAGCGCGACAGTGTGCCCGTGAGCGTGAGTGTCGAAGTAGGCGTTGACCATCGCGGTCCGAGCGGCGTCCGTGCTGTCGACCCGGATGACGTGGCCAGTGTCGTTGAGTGTCTGGGCGATTTCGAGTGCGTGCTCGTGGTCGCGGGGATTGCGGAGATGGAGGGTGAGGGCGGCGTAGGCGGGGTCGCGGAACCGGTGTACGGTGTCGAGTTCGATCGCGGTGGAGGTGGCGCGGGTTGCGATCACCATCGCGCCGGTGTGTCCGACGGGCGCGGCCTGGTGCGGATCGCCCACGAGAGCGAGTCCCACCCGAGATTCGAGGGTGATGGTGGTGAGGGCTTCGGCGGTCTGCAGGTCCATCATCCCCGCCTCATCCACAACGATTCGGTCCCCCCTTGTGCAGGGGATACTTCGTAGCACCGGAGTAGCTGGCGCCGGTGGTCGGGTCGGTGTCGCCGGGTGCGAGGCGGGTCCACACCTGAGCACCGGCGGCGTTCTTAGTCCATCGGAACCCGTGGTCGTAGAGAAGGGCGTGCAGGCTCGTGGCCGTCGCGCCGATCTCTTCGGCGGCGATGGACGCGGCCGTCCGGGTGGGAGCGACAACCAGCATGCGCCGCCGCCGGGCCCGGAGGGCGTGGTGGGCGAGGCGGAGCATCGTGGTTTTGCCTGCACCGGCCGGGCCTGTGACCGTGACAAGCCCGGCATGCCCGGCGATGGCCGAGGCCGCGTCGAGCTGAGAGGCGTCAAGGCGGTCGGCGTCGAGTACCCGTGTTGCCGCGGTTCGGAGATCGGCGCGTGGGACGGAGGGGCCGGGGGTGGCGATCAGGTCGAAATCGCGAGCCAGCCGCACCTTCGAGCGGAGCGTGTTTGTGGCCATGTATTGCTTTACATGCCCGGGCACGTTCTGCTCGCTCGTTAACCGCACTACTGAAGACATCGCTGTCGCGATGATGCAGTGCTGTACATCGTTCAGCTCTGCGCGGTCAACGATGACGCCGGTGCGGGAGAGGGCCCGAAGGGCGCCGGCATGGAGGTCGTACAGGCTGAAGCGTCCGCCTGAGCTCCGCGACCGGTCATTCGCATCCACCACCGCCATCGCCGCCAACAGGTTCACGTCCAGGTGGCCAAGCGGAATCGCGGCGAGCGGCGAAAGTGAGCGGGGGTGACCGATCGAGGGATCGAGGCCCTGGAGTTCTTCGCGAACGGCACGCTCCCAGGACTCTTCGTCCAAGACGGCGGGCTTGTCCGGTCGGGCGACCGCCCACGCGCGCCGGTCGATCTGTTGCAACACCGCCAGGCTCGGCGTCGCGCCCCCGTGTGCTGCCTGCCATTCCGCGATCAGACGGGCACGGTTCGCTTCGATCTGCGCCGACCGGCGCGACAGCGGCGCCACCAGCGCAGCCAACTCCGTAATCTCCCCGTCGGCGTCGATCGTGTACCCGTGCCGCGCGAGGGCTGTCAACCATTGCGGGTCGGTGCGGGCGGCTAACTCGCCCTCGGCGTTGATGACGGTGTGGAACTTCATCGCCACCCGCGAATCGACATTCGTCCACTGCCCATCCCGGCCGCGGACTTTGACGTTCAGCCACAGGTGCCGGTGAATGTGGGGGTCCAGGGCGCGGGAGCGGCGGTGCTGCAGCTCCACGACTTCGAGCCGGGAGATGTCCTCGCGGATGAGGCCGCCGTGTCGGCGGCGGGCGTTCAGCTCCTGCTGCCACAGGACGACGGTGCGGTCGCGGATGCGGTCCTGCAGAGCCTCGAACTCCACTGAGAGTTCGGGGTGCAGCAGGGCGGCGATGCTGTACGACCTCGGGTGATTCAGCGTCGCGTCCAACAGCAGATCCGACTCCGCGCGCAGGTGCGGTCTCCCCCGCTCCTGCCCCGAGATCGGGTCGTGACCGGCCAGCCATACTCGCAACGCCCCCGCCGAGAGCGCGTCCGCCGAGACCTCGCCGTCCTCGACAATGAACCGCGTCACCCCATATCCGAGACCCCGCTGTATCCCTCCAGCGCCACGCCACCTGAGGACTCCTGAACGTGCGCGTCGCAGACACCGTCGAGCGCATACGCGAGAGCGTGCCGAAGGCCGCGCGACTCCGTACCCCGCTTCCACCGCTCTAAGCCTCCCCGCATGCGACCAAGCTACGCCGCTTCATGCGGAACCGCTACGCAGTTACACATTGGTGCCTGCGTGCATTGCAGCATGAGTCTTGTTGAGCGTTAGCCGGCGTCATCTGGTTCTCGATCCGCTCCTCGAATGCGCGACATTCTCGCCATTTGGCGGGCAGCTCCGCTCAAAGCGGCTCGCGCTTCGCTGCAACCCACCTTTCGTGTTCCTAGCACGAGGCAGGTTCGGCTCGTTGGCGTCCGATGGGCGAGACAACTGAGGCCATGAGTTGCTGATGACAGCCGTTTGGCGGACAGACATGCTCTTGACGCCGTGTCAGCCTTGCCTTCTCACGACCAGACGGGGGGTGTGGTGGCACACGAGCGGCGCGTGACTCATGTGTATCGTCTTCCGGACGGGTGGGTGCGGATGCCTCGAGGCCGTCTCACCTCGGCTCTCGCCAACGAGCTCCGCGCTGAGGCATACACGATGGCCAGGGCGCGGCGGGGTTTGTTTGACGTGAAAGAGAAGTCACTCCGATTGCATGAGCCCCTCCCTGAGAACGACCCCTAGGGCCGAGGTGGCCTTCGGAGCCGCGCCGGTCGGTTACACCCGGCAACACTTACCCGTGTGTGCGGTGCCATACCAGATACGTGTCGCTTCTCGCGGCGTTGAACTGCGCACAGTTCGACGACGACCCTCGACCACACGCCTATGCTGCGGTTCGCCGGCGACCCCGGCTACCTCTGATGCCGCCTGCGGTGCCGACGTCTGGTCCGGACGATTGCGGCGCTATCCGAACCGCTCGACACGTCACCGGTGGCGTCACCTGGGCAGTAGTGCCGTCACGCTGAGTGAGTAGCGACTTCTAGCAGGCTCTGGTGACCAGTCAATCCACGGAAGGTGAGCAGCCGTCTACGTCCCTGCCGGTCCTCGACTGCGAGAGGGACATCGAGTTCGACAAGGGCAGGGTTTGCGGCTGTGCCGTTTGCGGCGATGTTGTCACCATAGAAATATCTCCGCGCCCCATCGGAGATGGGATTCAAGCGACCCTCAAAGTCAGGCAAATAGCCGGTCGACGTTTCGAAGATGTGACTGGAGTAGCCCGGCTTCTGAATTAGGCGAACGGTCAGGTCCGACGCGGAATCATGGCTGTCCACCACTCCAGCACGGAAATCGGGATGGGCGATCCACGCCGTGACCATCTCCCGGCCTGGGAGCATGATGCTCGCAGTGCCCCCGGTGTCAGTAGACGCGAAGGAAGCGGTTTCGTTCGCTCTGACCAGAGCTACCTGCGCGCCAACGATCGGCGATTCGCGCGCATCTAATACCTGCACGGTAGTTGTTCCAGGAACCCGGTTAGCGCCGTCCGCTAACCAGCCGCTGGTGGCTCCGGAACGGGCAGGGATGCGACCACCGATCGCGACTATCTTCTGTTGGATTCGCTCTGCAAGTTGCTCCGGCGTCACAGCGGAAGAGGCCAGGTAGCCGATGTTCGCAGAAATTCCCGGGAGCTGGGTCGCATCGAACTGCACAGGCAGGATGTACTCGCGGCGCTCGCGCAGAGCACGCTCAATTGCGGAGCGCCGTTCATGACGAGTCCACATCCGATCCCGATACTCGGACGATACGAACATGACCACCACAGAACTCGCTTCACTGTAGATCCGATGGAATTCCTCGGCTAGGTCAAGACCCCACAGGCGGACAGCCTCGTCCTCGTACTCGTCGTAGAACGTTCTGACCCCGGCGACTCGCAGCGCCTCCGCCACCGCGGCTGCGTATGCTCGCTCCGAACCCGCGAACGACAGCGCCACCTCATACTCTTTCGCGCCTTCCACGCCGCGACTCTATCGACCTGCGTAGGATCTGCGGCGACCTCGTGCGATCGTGGAACGGATTTGCGCTCAACACCCGAGGCGATGTCGGAGCGCCTTCTTAGACTGGTCTGCCCCGCCACAGCATTGGAGGCGGTCAGATAGAAGGGTGAGAAAATGATGGATAAGCCGCAACGCATTGCTGCTGTGGAGCAGATCGAGAAGGCGTTGGGTGGCCCGGGCGCCGTGGAGGCCATGTGGACGACCGCTCGCGGCAACTCGTATCGTCGCGAGTGGGCGGATCGACTCTGGACGGCGGTTCTGCTCGTGACGCGTGGGGAGGTCGTCACCTTTGCTCACGTGGAGCTGAGCGAAGAACGTCCACTGCGGATCCTGCTGTTCACCGCGGGTCTGGTGGTCATCATCAAGTTCGATGATCGCGAGGGCGATGAGCCCACTCCGAGCGTGACAGCACACCGCCGAGGGGCCCCGCTAACGCTGAGCGTAGCCGCGTCCGAGGGCGTGATCGACGGCTCATCTGTGATTTCGGAGGCCGATACCTTTCGTGTCGTTCGCTTCGACCACAATTGGCCGGGAGAAGTAACCGCAACCGTGACCTTTGAGGGGATGGACCCCCTGACACTGACCGGTGAAGGCTTGCTGGACAACGGGGAAGCTTCTCCGCTACTCCGGTTTTCAGACGAGGTGGCTGAGGCCCTTGCTTCGGGCGCCGTAACTGCCGCGCGGTGAACTTCTGGGCCCGGTGGCGGGTATGAGATGCGCCGAGCGCGAGCCACGGGCCGAGCAGGCGCACCTTCCCCTCAGGCTTGTGTATCCGCAAAGATGCAGGCATAATCGAAGAGCGGACCCGCCCCACACTCGTGGATGAGCGGGTCTTGCTGTTTTCGCGGTCAGAGTCGCTTCGGGCCGCCGTTGACGTCTTTCGGGCGCAGGTAGTCCTCATACCAGCTCCAGCCGAACCGGTTCCCCTGGTGCCGGTTCAGGTGCGCGTAGGCCGTGTACGCGACGAGGTCGGCCATCTGGACCCATTGGGACCGGCCGGAGTCGTGCATCATCGGGTCCTCGATGATGTGGCGTGTGTCGAGCGGCAGGGATCGGTGGGCGTCGAAGTAGGTGGGGTCTGATCCGTTGCCGTCCATGCTGACGAACACGTAGCTGTCGTCGGCGCGGTGGTCGTCGTTCCACCCATTGATGAGCTCGCGGTAGACCTCGCCACGTTCCTCGTAGTAGGCGCGGCCTGTGGCGTTGGTGCCCCTCCACACAGCGCCGACCTTGATGTCGGGGCTGTCGGCGAGGACCTGGAGGCACTGTTCAGCGACGGCGCGTCCGAGGGTCTTCCACTCCGCGGGACCGTCACCCGCGGTGGTCGCGATTCGGTTTCGACCGTTGACGAACTTGGTCGCGTGCAGTTCGGTCGCCGGCGGGACCTTGTGGTCTCGGTACAGCTCCTTGCGCAGTTCGAGGATGGTCCGCAGTGCGTATCGCCATCGCTCCGGGCTGACCTCGAGCCAGCCGTAGACGATGAGCCCCTGGTCGACGGAGCCGGAGTCATCGACGTAGATCATGCGGGAGATGGTCATGGCTGTTCCTTCGGGGGTGTGTTCTTCGCGCGGGCGGCGCGCTTGAGTCGTTTCTTTCGTTCTTTCGCGGCGCGGTCCTGGAGGGCGAGACGCGCTTCACGGCCGAACGGTCCTTTGAGCGAGTACCACATGTGGACAGTGCTGCCGGTGGCGGAGAATGTGGTCTTCACCTCTTCGATGCGGCGGTGCAGCAGACCCGCCTTCCGCAGATCCGTGAGGCCGTTCTGCGCGGACTTCTGCTTGATCCCGTACCAGTCTTCGATGCGGTCGTAGGTGAGCCAGACCTCGGGCTTGCTCTGAGTCTCTTTCGCCACGAGCAGGAGCATGACGAGCGCGGGCAGCGACAGCTTGGCGAAAATTTCTTCCGTCCAGAATTCGTCGGGGAGAGCGAAGTAGGTGTTGCAGCGGTCGCGCCGGCCTCCGGGTGCGTCGTACGGGACGCCGCCTCCCTCGACGACCGCGCCGTCTTCACGACGCGGCGTGGGGCGCATCAAGCGACCCTCGCGCTTCTCGGGCTTGGTGATGAGTCCAAGCTCTTCGAGCTCGCCCCAGGAGCGAGACAGCGTCGACGGCGACCATGTCGGTGCGCCGGGCGCGGTGAGAGCGCGAACCCAGAAGCCGCCCGGCAGCGGTTCGCGGCGGTCCTCGAGCCAGGGCCAGCACGTCAGCAGCATGATGTAGAGCAACAGCGGGCGGTGCTTGCGTTCGCTGAGCATGCGTGCGAGCGTGGATGCACGAGGGTCTTCCGTGTCCGGAAGCTGGACGAGCACCTGACGAAGCTGCGTGTAGCCGCGAGCGGACAGGCGCGTGATGTCAGCCCTGGTCTCTGCCGGAGTGGCGCGATTCGTTTCCGATGTCATGTCGACGATCAAACCACATGGCTGTTTTCGTTTTACCGGATTCGGGCGGATCCCATTTGCCGTTTCGCACCAGATACTGAGACACACCATTCGATTCGCCGTGCGATGCCGCATGCGACACAGTGCGATGCGCCATGTGCGCGATTCCATAGGAACGGCCCCGGAATGTCCCCCCGGGAACTCATCCTCTTGAACTGGCGGACGTGACCGCCCCTCGAGGATCGCCGGTTCTGGGCCGTGGGGTGATCGTTCCGCGGCAGATGCGACCTGAGGGTGCTTAGAGGCGTGAGCCACGCGTGGGCGCGGAGCCTCCCGGCTGGTTGTCGCGCCAGCCGAAGGTCTGTGCGTCCTGATCCCGGCGTTCTCGTTCGCGACGCGCGGCCTCTAGCCGCTCTCGTGCGGCGGCCGCCTACTGATCTCGTGCGCATCCTGCAGGACTCTTCCAGAGACCGCAAAGTGATCCTGGCGTACTGGGCGGGCGCTTGGCCTTTCATGCCGGTACTGCGTGTCGAAGACTTCTCCTTTTCACATTGGTGTGTTGGCGTGAAGGCGACAGAGTCGCCGCGGAGGGCGGACGGGCGCAGCGCAACCCGTCAGGGCGGTGGGAGGAGAGAAGTTCGGTGCGATGTGAGGGAGCGCAGCGACCGCGTGCCGCACTTGTCGGAAGGAAGCCGGCGGCGCAACCGCTTGCACGAAGCCCGCCCGCCCGTCCGCTGCCGAAGGCTTCACAGCAACACATCGAGCCCGCAGGGCGACCGCAGCCCGGCCACAGGCCGGACCACACAGCAGCGTTCGGGCCGCGCTATTTTGCGGAAAGCCTCACCTCTTCTGTGGAACTCGTATCAGCGATACGGTGAGCGGACCGTGATCTGCGGAATGGTGGCGGGGTAAGACAGACTGAGGCGGTGATAGTCGACGTGACAACGCTGACCGGCGAGGAAATGACCGAAGCTGCGGCGCAGACGCCTTTAGGGTCGTCGCTGCGAATCGCGAACGGGTTCATCGCGACATCGCTCGACGACGCTTCGGGCATTGAGACGACGATCGAGGCGCATTATCGCGAGGTGAAGGGACGATACGTGCCGTCCGTGATCGTCAATCGCGGGGTGAGCGATGACTTCGACGAGGAAAAGCTGCGGCACACTTCCACCCAGGGCGTTCTGCAGGCTGCGGTCCCGCATTGCATCGCTGTCCGGCTGGCCGAGGAGCCGGAAGCGAAGTGGGCGACGGTCTCGGACCTCACCGCAGATGACAACCGGATCCTTCCGCCGTGGCTGGTGGCCGCGGTTGTGAAGCACGGCGTGAAGGATGAGCGGTGGGATGTCATCGAGATCCTCTACGGCGCTGCCGCTCTCGCCGGCCGACCGCCGGTGAAGCTGATCACCGCCGAGCTCGCCGTCCCTGAACGGACCGCATCTGACTGGATCAAGAAGGCACGGAAAGCGGGGCGCCTAGCCGGCATGACGTCCACGATTGGCCGCCCTGCGCACGAGTTGTCGGCGTCCGCCTGATCCTCACGCTCCGAGGCGGCATCCATGGGCAGCGTTCACTCCTATACGAGCACCGAAGGCAAGCGGCGCTACCGGATCATCTACCGGCGACCGGATCACCGGCAGACGACCGAGCGTGGATTCTCGACGAAGCGTGACGCGGAGCGGCGCTTGGCGGAGGTCGAGATCACGAAGGATCGCGGCCAATATGTAGACCCGGCGAGTGGCCTCGTGACCGTCGCGACCTTGGCGAAGGAGTGGCTGCGGCAGCCCGAAGGTGTCCTTTAACCCTCGTCGTACAGGCCGCTCGTCTCGGCGTGGTTGACGCATGTCGAACCCACGTGGGGCGCGCGGGCGATCACGTCCATCCGGCACTCCGAGGTGCAGACCTGGGTGTCGACGATCTCGGGCGGGTCCACGACCGTACGACGCGCCCACAGCATCCTCGCGGGCATCCTGGATGCGGCGGTGGCGGACCGCCGCCTGGCGCAGAACGTCGCACGCGGGGTGAAGCTGCCAGCCAAGGGGAACAACGTCCGCGGCCACGCGTATCTCACTCACGCGCAGGTCCAAGTCCTCGCCGATCACGCGCGACACCCCACCCTCGTGCTGTTTCTCGCCTACACGGGCCTCCGCTGGGGCGAAGCCACCGCAATCCGGGTCCGCCATCTCGACCTCGCCCGTCACAGGATCGATGTCCGCGAGAACGCCGTGAAGGTGTCGCACCAGGTGCACGTCGGTACCCCGAAGTCGCACCGGTCGAGATCCGTCCCGTTTCCGGGCTTCCTCTTAGATCCGCTGCACGAGCTCATCGCCGGCAAGAGCGCGGATCAGCTCGTCTTCGGTGACGGCACGTCCCACCTGCTGATCCCCGCGTCGAGGAACGGATGGTTCACCGCGGCGGTCCGCGAAGCCCGCGCGGCCGATCCGACGATGCCGCGGGTCACGCCGCACGACCTCCGCCACACCGCCGCGAGCCTCGCCGTCCAAGCCGGCGCGCACGTGAAATCGATCCAGAGAATGCTCGGCCACGCCTCTGCCGCGATGACACTGGACGTCTATGCAGACCTCTTCGATGGTGATGTGGACGCGGTTGCGATCGCTCTCGATCGCGCCCGACACGAATCATCTGTTGTCATTTTGTTGTCAGAAGAAAAGGATCGCGAGGTCTGAAGACCCGCGATCCCTTGTCCCGACTGGTGCCCCCGACTGGAATCGAACCAGCGACCTTTGGTACCGGAAACCAACGCTCTATCCCCTGAGCTACGGAGGCGCAACCACACGATGCTATCACCGGGCGGCAGGGGCCTCCGGACGCGGGCGGGGCCGCAGCATCCGGTTCACGGCCAGCCGATGGTCCACAGCAGCAGCACCGCGACGACCTGCAGGACGATGCAGACGACGACGCCGAGGCGGCGTCGGGTGGCCGTGGAAGACAAGCGCGAGTCGGCGAGCAGCGGCGCCATCGGCATCAGCAGACGGAACAGGCTCTGCTGCGGCAGGAAGACGGCGAACAGGTACAGCCCGTAGCCGGCCACGAACGACCAGACCTCGACGCCGAGGGCGCGGATGGGCTTGGAGCGCATCCACACGATGAAGCCACCGGCGATCGTGAGCACCATGAGCACGCCCAGGATGCCGAGATACGAGCCCCAGAAGCGGAACCACGGGGTGAGCGGCACGAAGTGGCCGTCGCCGACGAAAGGGATCCACCAGGCGATCTCGGTGCGCACGTAGGCGTCGCGTGTGCCGGTGACGGCCTGGGCGATGTACGACCACGAGAGGCCGGCGACGGAGATGAGGCCGGCCGAGACGATCATGCCCCAGCGCTGCGCGGCGGGGAACGGGTCTTCTGCGCGGCGCGCCCAGCGCACGAGGAACACGACGCCGAGCGTCAGCGCGATCGCGAGGCCGCCCGGCCGCACATAGGCGGCGAGCACCCCGACGGGGGCGATCCAGGCGTAGCGCCGGTTCACCGCCAGCAGCAGGCAGGCGAAGAGCAGCATCAGGATGAGCGACTCTGCGTAGGCGAGCACGAAGACGAAGGACAGCGGGCTGAGCGTGAAGAGCACGACGCCCCACCAGGCTGACTTCGGCGTGGTGACGCGGTGCAGCAGCAGATAGAGCATGACGGTGGCGCCGGCGCTCGCGATGATGCTGATACCGACACCGGCGGCCTGCCAGGGGACGCCGAGCGCATCGGAGATGACCCGCTCGAGCCAGGGGAAGACGGGGAGGAACGCCCAGTCGTTCGGCTGCACGACACCGCTCGGCGCGAGCGGCAGCCACGTGGGATAGCCGACCTGCGAGATGCGTCCGTAGCGGGCGCCGTCCCAGTCGCTGAGGAAGTTGAGGAAGGTGGTGACGAGCTCGCCTTCGGGGCCGAAGCCCCACTTCCCCGCTTTGGAGATCTGGTACCAGCCGAACAGGATCAGAAGGTTGATCGCACGTCCGACGCCCCACAGCAGCAGCACCCGGCTGATGACACCCGCGGGAAGCGGATCACGGTTGATCGTCGTCGTCGGCGCCGAGCGGAGGAGACGCATCGAGCCGTTCCAGACGCGGGCGACGAGCGAGGTCCGGTCGGACGCCCCCGGGGGCGGCACGGTCGTCGCCGCGCGCTCCTGTTCCTGAGCGGTCACGCATCCTCCTCGCGCAGCAGGGAAGATCCGCCGACCGCGTCATCGGATTTTCCCATACCAGGCTGAGCGAGTGGTACAAGCGCCCGCGACCGGAGGCGAATCGTGACGATCAGGGGTGGTCGGATCAGGGAGAGGGGACGAGGAAGAAGCCGTCGAGCACGCCGGGGTTGTGGGCGTGCACCAGCACGAGGAACACAACTGCGTCGAAGAGCAGGTGCACGGTCACCACGTAGGCCAGCGATCGGGTGCGCAGGAAGATGAATCCTTGCAGCAGCGCGAAGGGGATCGTCAGCAGAGGGCCCCACGCGCGGTAGCCGAGTTCCCACAGGAACGACACGAACACGATGGTCTGCAGCACGTTCGCCTGCCAGACGGGGAAGTGCCGGCGCAGCAGCGCGAAGACGGTGCAGACGAAGAACAGCTCATCCCAGATGCCGACGGCGCCGACCCCGACGAACAGCCGGCCGATGAGCTCGGGGGTGTTCACGACCGGCCAGTTGAGGTAGACCCCCGAGGTGATGAAGTAGAACGGCAGGATCAGCCAGCCCAGCACCAGCACGCTGGCGAGCCAGGCCCACTGGAAGGTCGTCCATCGGCCGCCCCCGCGCCACGGGAAGCCGATCGCCCGGTCGCGGTAGACGAACCGCGAGATGACATAGGGCACCACCACGGCACCGCCGAGGCCCAGGGTGAAGCGCACGAACGCCACGTTGTCGAGCTCCGCCTTCAACGGGATCACGCTGACCACGAGCAGCCCGGCGGCGATGAGCGAGAGGTCGCGCAGAAGGCTCGGCGGACGCGTCCGACCCGGCAGGACCTCGAGTGGAGCGGACGCGCGGCGCTCCAGCATCCACGCCGATGCCATCGCCGCCGCCAGCAGCACCCATCCGAGCCAGGGCAGCAGCAGCACGAAGAAGGCCGGCGCCGCGAGGCACACGAGCAGAGCGGGAAGGAGTCCCCACGACCACGCCGGCAGGGCGACGGCAGGAGACGACGACGGATGCTGCGGCATCAGCGGTCCAGCTGACGGGCGCTCATGTGCGGGGTGCTCGGCGATAGGCCAGGTCGCGGATGTCGCGTCCGACGCGTGCGCCCTTGCGCTCGAAGGCGGTCACGACGCGACCGTCGAAGCGGTCGGACCAGTCGCCGTCGAAGGCGCGCTCGAGGGCGGGGATGCCGTCGAGCACGTCGCGCATCCACCGGGCGTACTCCTCCCAGTCGGTGGCCAGGCGCAGCATCCCGCCGTCCTTCAGCACGCGCGCGGCGAGGTCGCCGAACTCCGCCGTGACCAGGCGCCGCTTGAAGTGCTTGTGCTTGTGCCACGGATCGGGGAAGAACACCCAGAGCTCGTCGAGGGATGCCTCGGGCAGCAGGTGCGCGAGCACCTCCGGCGCGTTCGCCTCGACCATGCGCAGGTTGCGGGCGCCGGCACGGTCGGCGTCGAACATCGTGCGTGCCAGCCCGGCCCGGAAGACCTCGATGGCGAGGAAGTCGTCGTCGGGGCGCGACGAGGCGGCCGCGACGATGGCGTGACCCTGCCCCGAGCCGATCTCGGCGATCAGCGCGGCCTGGCGGCCGTAGACGTCGCGCGGGTCGATGGCGGTGCCCGGGAGGATGCTGGTGGCCGGGGCATCCCGCGTGACCGTCAGCAGGTACTCCGGCGCGAGGCGCTCCCACGCGCGGTCCTGCCCGTCGGACATCCGCCCGCTGCGGCGGACGAAGGACACGGGGCGGTCGCGGTGGCGTCGCGGGTCGGCGGGGGTGTCGGACACCCTTCCAGGGTAACGACCGCCATGGAGCGGGCCCGCCGCGCGTGCTCCGCGGGGATCAGGCCGTCACGAAGTCGATCAGCTCCTCGACGCGTCCGAGCAGACTCGGCTCGAGGTCGCGGTATGAGGTCACGCTGCCGAGGATGCGCTTCCACGCCCGGGCGATGTCCGCCTGGTCGCGCGCCGGCCAGCCGAGGGCGCGGCACACGCCGACCTTGAACTCGATGCCGCGCGGCACCTCCGGCCATCGCTGGATGCCGACGGCGCGGGGCAGCACGCACTGCCAGACGTCGATGTAGGGATGCCCGACGACGCGCAGGTGGCGGCCGTGCGGGCCCCGCAGCGTGGCCTCGACGAGGCGCGTCTCCTTCGAGCCGGGCACCAGGTGGTCCACCAGCACGCCGTAGCGCCGCTCGGCGGACGGCGGATCGTCGGCGAGCGCCTGGTCGAGCAGGTCGACGCCCTGCAGGTATTCGACGACCACGCCCTCTGCGCGCAGGTCGTCGCCCCAGACCTTCTCGACGAGCTCGGCATCGTGGCGCCCCTCGACCCAGATGCGGCTGGCGCGGGCGACGCGGGCCCGCGAGTCGGGCGCCGCGAACGAACCCGACGCCGTCCGGGCCGGAGCGGCCGGAGCCTTCGGAGCGGGCGGCACGAGGATCACGTCGGCACCGTCGATCAGGAAGCCCGCGCCCAGCGGGAACTGGCGTCGCCTGCCGTTTCGGTCCTCGAGCTCCACAAGGCTCGAGCCGACCCGCACGACGGCGCCGCAGTAGCCGTCGGCCGCCACCTCGACCACGAGGTCGCGCTCCGCCGGCACGCGCGCGAGCACCTTCGCGGCCTTCTCGCGCCAGCCCTTGGCCAGCACATCCGAGCCGTACCGATCGTCCATGCGCCCCTCCCGACCGGGCGAGCGTAGCCGCCGCGCACCCGGGCGGAGGCCGGACCCGCCGGGTGAGCGCCTACCGGGGGTCGTCCGCCCCGTCAAGCCGCCGCCCTCGCTTCCCGCGGGAAGCGGTCCGTCAATAGACTCGGGCGGAGGGACGGCTGTGGAGTCCCCGCGGAGGAGGAGTCGATGCGTGCTCGCTGGGCGGTGTCGCTCGCCGCGGCGCTCGCGATCGTCTTCACCGGAGCGGCGACGGCGGCCTCCGCCACTCCCCCGCCTCCGCTGGCCGACTCCTACATCACCGATGAGGCGGGCGTCCTCACGGATCAGGAGGCGATCGACCTCAGCACGAGGATGACCGAGACCTACCGCACCACCGGTGTCGACATCTTCGTGGTCTACGTCGACACCTTCACGTCTCCGGACGACAGCGAGGCGTGGGCCAACCAGCTCGCCAACGACAACGGCCTCGGACCCAAGCAGTATCTGCTGGCCGTCGCCGTCGACTCCCGCCAGTTCTACCTCTCCGCCGACAGCAGCGGGCCGCTGAGCGTCCCGCAGGTGAGCCAGGTCGAGGACGCCGTCAAGCCGCAGCTCACCGCCGGCGACTGGATCGGCGCGGCCACGACGGCCGCCGGCACCATCGACCAGCTGCTCGGCACGGCCGGCGGCGGTGCGAGCCCGACCGGTGCCGACGGGGGCGGGGTCATCACCGGCATCCTCGTGGTGGTCGTCATCGCTCTGGTGATCGGCGGCGTCATCTGGCTCATCCGGAGGCGGCGTCGTCCGTCGGTCACCGCGCCCGCCGGTCCCCCGCAGATCTCCACCGCGGATCTCGCCCGCGAGGCGTCGTCCGCGCTGGTCGCCACCGACGACGCCGTCAAGACGAGCGAGCAGGAGCTCGGCTTCGCCAAGGCGCAGTTCGGGGATGCCGCGACCGCCGAGTTCGAGCAGGCTCTCGCCCGCGCGTCGCAGAACCTCACCCAGGCCTTCACGCTGAAGCAGCAGCTCGATGACGAGGTGCCCGACGCCGAGGAGCAGACGCGCGCCTGGAACGAGCAGATCATCCAGCTGTGCCGCGAGGCCAACGACGGTCTGGATGAGAAGGCCGAGGCGTTCGACGAGCTGCGCAAGCTGGAGCAGAACGCTCCGGAGGCGCTCGCGCGCGTGCGGGAGGCGCGGGAGACGGCGGCCGCCGGCATCGCCGGCTCGGAAGCATCCCTCACCGCCCTCACCGCGCGCTACTCCGCGGATGCCCTGGCCACGATCGCCGACAACCCCGATCAGGCGCGCGAGCGCATCGCGTTCGCCGACGCGCGACTGACGGAGGCCGAGACCGACATCGGCGCCGGACGCGGCGGCGAGGCGGCCGTGGGCATCCGTGCCGCAGAGGACGCCGTCGCGCAGGCGGTGCTGCTCGAGCAGGCCGTCGACAAGCTCGGCGCCGACCTCGCGGCCGCCGACGCGGGCATCACGTCTCTCCTCGCCGAGCTCGAGACCGACATGGCGACCGCCGCGACACTCCCCGACGCCGACGGGCGCGTCGCCGCGGCGATCGCCTCGACGCGCCAGCGCGTGGACGCCGCCCGGGCGACGAGCAACGGCTCCGACAAGCGCCCGCTGCAGACGCTCGAGTCGCTGCAGGCGGCGAACACCGAGATCGACGCGGTCACCCAGGGTGTGCGGGATGCCGCAGCTCAGGCCGAGCGCGCCCGTCAGCAGGTCGGTCAGACCATCCTGCAGGCGCAGGCGCAGGTCTCGGCCGCCGAGGACTACATCACGGCACGGCGCGGTGCCGTCGGCGCCGAAGCGCGCACGCGGCTGGCCGAAGCCGGCGCCTCGCTGGTGCAGGCGCAGCAGCTGCAGGCGGTCGACCCCGCGCAGGCGCTGCAGCAGGCGCAGCGCTCGGCGCAGCTGGCGGCGGAGGCCATCCAGCGCGCTCAGGACGACGTCGGCGCCTTCGGCGGCGGGGGCGGACTCGGCGGGATGCTGGGCGGCGGCCAGGGCGGCGGAAACTCCGGCGGCGGCATGCTGGGCGCCGTGCTGGGCGGCATCGTCATCAACTCCATGCTCGGCGGCGGGCGCTCCGGCGGATCAGGCGGCCTGGGCGGCTCGGGCGGGCTCGGTGGCATGTTCGGCGGGGGCGGCGGAGGCCGGTCGTCCGGCGGCATGCGTCCCGGCAGCTTCGGCGGGGGCGGCACCCGTGCTCGCCGAGGAGGTGGCCGCTTCTGAGCCGCACTCCCGTCGCCGCCCCGGTGCGGCATCCCTCGTCCTGATCCACTTCTCGACCTCTCCCACGAATAGGAAGGAAACCCGATGGCAAAGCAGTCCATCTTCGGTCGCATCTCGACCCTCCTGAAGGCGAACATCAACTCCATGCTCGACTCCGCCGAGGACCCCCAGAAGATGCTCGACCAGCTCGTGCGCGACTTCTCCAACAACATCGCCGACGCCGAGTCGGCCATCGCCGAGACGATCGGCAACCTGCGCCTGCTCGAGCGCGACCACGCCGAGGACGTCCAGGCGGCGACCGAGTGGGGCAACAAGGCCCTCGCCGCCAGTCGCAAGGCCGACGAGCTGCGCCGCGCGGGCAACACCGCCGACGCCGACAAGTTCGACAACCTGGCGAAGATCGCCCTGCAGCGTCAGATCAGCGAGGAGAACGAGGCGCGCGCCACGGCTCCGCAGATCGCGACGCAGACGCAGGTCGTCGACCAGCTGAAGGACGGCCTCAACGGCATGAAGCAGAAGCTGGAGCAGCTGAAGTCGAAGCGCTCCGAGCTGATGGCCCGAGCCAAGACCGCCGAGGCGCAGAACAAGGTCGTCGACGCCGTCAAGTCGATCGACGTCATGGACCCGACCAGCGAGCTGGGCCGGTTCGAGGACAAGATCCGCCGCCAGGAGGCGCTCGCCGCCGGCAAGCAGGAGCTGGCCGCGTCGAGCCTGGACGCGCAGTTCAACCAGCTCGAAGACGTCGGCGAGCTGACCGAGGTCGAGGCCCGTCTCGCCGCGCTCAAGGGCGGACAGGCTCCGGCCGCGATCGAGAGCGGCCAGAGCTGACGCACTGACCCGTTCGACGGGCGTCGCTCCTCGGGGGGCGGCGCCCGTCGCTGTTTCCGGGCGTGCCGGTCGCCGTCTGCGGGCATGCCCGTCGCCGTTCGCCGGCGTGACGGGGCGGCCGTGTTCGCCCTGCGCGGAGCGGCCTCGGCGCTCGTGCGGGGTGGGGCAGGATGAGCCCATGACCCGATTCATCGTCGCGCCGCAGTGGCAGGGCTCGTCGTCCTCCCGCGCGATGCAGCTCATCGACGGCGCGCTCGCCATCGCGGGCGACCTGCCCCGTGCCACGACCACCGTCATCGACGTGCCCGCCGAGGCCGGCGAGAGCCTGGAGTCGGGCGTGCGGCGCCTCAGCTCGCTCACCCGCGTCCGCACGGCGATCGAGGAGGCCGTCGCCGAGGCGGACGAGCCCGTGGTCGTCATCGGCGGCGACTGCGGTGTCACCCTCGCGGGGGTGGGCGCGGTCGCCGGTCCCGACCTGGCGGTGGTGTGGCTCGACGCGCACGCCGACCTGAACTCCCCCGAGACGTCGGACTCCGGCGCGTTCCACGGCATGGTGCTGCGCGCCATCCTCGGCGAAGGCGCCGACGTGCTGAGCCTTCCGGCCGAGGTCATCACGCCCGACCGCGTGGTGCTGGCCGGCACGCGCGAGTTCGACCTCGGCGAAGAGCTCTACGTCTCGGCGACCGGGATGACGGTACTCAGCGTCGACGACCTCGCCGACCCCGCCGCGCTTGCCGACGCCGTCTCCGCCACGGGTGCTGCCCGCGTGTACATCCACGTCGACCTCGACGTGCTCGATCCCGGCGAGATGGGCGCACTCACCTACCCCGTCCCCTTCGGGGCGACGGTGGCTCAGGTGGTCGCGGCGATCAAGGCGGTGCGCGAGCGGATGCCGCTGGCCGGGGCATCCCTCACGGAATTCTCGCCCTCCTCACCCGAGGCAGCCGTCGAGGACCTCGGCGCGATCCTGCGCCTGGTCGGGGCGCTCGCGTGAGCCCGATCCCGACGCCCCCGCGCTCGTGGCGCGCCGACGCCGATCGCGCCGTCGCCCGCGGAAAGCGCATCGAGCGGATGATCCCGAACGCTCTGCTTGACTCCCCCGTGAGCCGGGTCGGCCTCTGGTACGGCCGCACCGTCGGCTGGGCATGGGGCACGCTGTGGAGCACGGGGCGCATCGAGCGCCGGGGCGGGCTCTGGGTCTTCCGCGGACTCCCGTCGTGGGCTTTTCCGCGGGGCGGCGTCTGCGTCGGGGACTGCTTCCTGACCGGCGACGAGCCCGTGACCGACGCGATCATCGCGCACGAAGCCGTGCACGCGCGGCAGTGGCGCCGCTACGGCTTCCTCATGCCGGTGCTGTACTCGCTCTCGGGGCGGAACCCGCTGCGCAACCGGTTCGAGATCGAGGCCGGCCTGGAGAACGGCAACTACGTCCCGCGCGGGTCCTGACCGCAGAGGGCGTGCGTCAGCGCGCGGATGGCGGGCACCAGCGGGCGGCGTGCGTCACAGCTGGCGGCGTTGCGTCAGCGCGGGCGACGTGCGTCAGCGCGCGGTCGTGAGACCGAAGCGCTCCGGCGTGTGGATGGCGTCGGCGGTCATGCCGAGGCGGCCGGTGAGGTGGTCGACGATGTCGGCCGTCCCGAGGTAGCCACCGAGCAGGGTGACGCGGGTGGCGTCGTCCTCAGCGCAGAGCATCTCGTCGGCCCATGCGGCGACGGCGCGGGACAGCGCCGCGCCGGTCGCGCACGCACGGCCGGTGCCGGGTGCACCGCTGCGGGTCGAGCGGTCGAGCCACGTCACGACCATCCGCGCCGGAGCGCTCACCTCGCCGATCCACGACGCGTCGGGGACCTCGATGAACACCCGGCCGGTCGAGCAGATCGGCAGCGTCGCGAGGACGGCCTGCAGCTCCGAGAGTGCGTTCTCGTCGGCGGTGATCAGCTGCTGCACGCGCGCGTGGCGCACCGTGCGGCAGAGGCTGGCGTTGTGTTCGGCGGAGGACATGACGTTCTCAGTGTACCCGCCGCAGAGAAGGGTTGCCTAACCTCACTCGAATCGGTCGCCAACGGCCATCAGGGCTCGATGAGCACCCGTCGCAGGTCGGCGATCTCGTCATCGCGGAGGCCCTTCGCGCGGAGGTACTCCACCGGTCCGCCGTAGCGCGCCGTCAGGTCGTCGAGCAGCCCGCGCATGATGTGGGCGGGCGAGCGGGTCGCCAGCTCCACGAGGTTCTCGGAGTCGGGGAACGTCGCCCGCAGTCGCGCCACGATCATCTCGTTGCGCTCGACCGGGAGCATCGACTCGGTGCGCGCGTAATCGGCGATGACCGCCTCCTGGTCGACGCCGGCGGCGAGCAGCGTCAGCGCCACGGTCACACCCGTGCGGTCCTTGCCGACCGTGCAGTGCACGAGCACCGGCTGATCGGCGAGGACGCTCCGGACGACCTCGACCACCTGGTCGGCGGAGTCCTCGACGATCTCGCGGTAGAACTGCGTCAGCGACGCATCCTTCTGGAAGAACGACGAGATCGATCCGAGGTAGAGCGGCACGCGCTGCATCTGCAGGTCCATGCCGTCCACGCGGCTCGGCGAGCGCTCGACCTCCTCGTCGTCGCGCAGGTCGATGATGCGGCGCACCCCCAGCTCGCGGAAGGCGGCGGTGCCGGGCTCCTCGAGCGCGGCCAGGTTGCCGGAGCGGTAGAGCACGCCGGAGCGGGTACGGCCCTCACCGGCGGGCAGGCCGCCGACGTCGCGGAAGTTCATCGCGCCCGGGACGAGTGTCTGGTCGGTCATCAGGAGGTCGCCGCGGGTCGGGGCGGCACCGGGTACCGACCGGCGATGGTGACGCGGTTGAAGGCGTTGATGGAGATGAGGATCCAGCTCAGCCCGACATACTCCTGCTCCGAGAGGATGCCGCCGACGTGGTCGTAGACGGCGTCGGGGATGCCCTCCTCGGAGATGAACGTGAACGCCTCCGCGAGCTCGAGCGCCGCCCGCTCGCGCTCGTCGAACACGCCGGACTCGCGCCACGTGGCCAGCTGCGCGATCTCGTCGGCGGTGAGACCCGCGACCAGTGCCCGGTCGACGTGCACCCGCACGCAGTAGGCGCACCCGTTCAGCTGCGACGCGTGCAGCTGGACGATCTCCTTCAGGCGATCGTCGATGCCGTTCGCCGTGGCGATGGCGCCGACCGTCTTGGAGAACGCCTCGAGCGCCTTGTAGGCCTCCGGCGCCGAGCGGGACAGGTGCACACGGCGTTCATCCGACATGGTGCCAGCCTATCCAGCCCCGGCCCGGCACGGCCGGTGGGGATGACCAGAACGGCTCCCCTCTTCATGTCCCACTTTCTGCAGAAGGCATCGGCGTGTTGTGCAGCGAGTGGGACATCGTCGCGGAAGGGGTGCGAGAGGGACAATGGAGGGCCCTGACCCGTCACCACCGAGGATGCCGCGTGACCGACTTCGACGAATTCTCCTTCCTGCCCGCCCAGGCCGCCGACATCGGCTACGACGGCGCGCTCCCCCACCGCGAGCGCGTCGAGCTGACCCTTCCGGACGGTCGCCGGCTGAGCGCCATCCGCACCACTCCGGCCGACGCACCCGGTGCCGCGCCCGTGGTGACGCTGCTGCACGGCGCGGGGCTGAACGCCCACACGTGGGACACCACGCTCCTCGCGATGGGGCTCCCCGCCCTGGCGATCGACCTCCCCGGGCACGGCGACTCCTCGTGGCGTGACGACGCCGCCTACGTCGCGCGACTCCTCGCCGCGGACGTCGCCGCGGGAATGGATGCCTGGACCGACACCCCGCAGCTCCTCGTCGGGCAGTCGCTGGGCGGCCTGACGGCGGCGGCGGTCGCGGCATCCCGCCCCGATCTCGTGAGCGAGCTCGTCGTCATCGACATCACCCCGGGCCTCGACCCCGATGCCGGCGCCTCCCAGATCCGGCAGTTCTTCGCCGGACCGACCGACTGGGCCAGCCGCGACGAGCTCGTCGAGCGCGCCCTGGCCTTCGGACTCGGGGGCTCGCGCACCGCCGCCGAGCGCGGCGTCTTCCTCAACTCCCGCGTGCGCCCCGACGGGCGGGTCGAGTGGAAGCACCACTTCGCCCACCTCGCCGCAGCCGCCGCGGCTGCGCCTGCCGCGCCGGAGCCGGATGCCGCGCCGCACCCGGATGCTGCGCCGGAGCCGGAGGCCGCGGCATCCGCCTCCGCGCCGCACGACGCCGTCTCGGCTGTCCTCGGAGAAGCCGGGTGGGAGGACCTCGCCGCCGTCGCGGCACCCGTCACACTCCTGCGGGGCGACCACGGCTACGTCACGGAAGAGGATGCCGCGGTCTTCGCCGCACGCGTCCCGACGGCATCGATCGAGACCGTCGTGTCGGGGCACAACGTGCAGGAGGAGCTGCCGGTCGAGCTCGGTCGTCGCCTGCGGAGCCTCGTCCGGAAGGATTGACACCTGTGTTGCGTTCCATGTAGCGCGTTGCACGCCGTCTCGGACGGAACCGTAGGCTTGCCCCAACCCCCGAGTCGCCGACTTCTCCGGCATCCTCACACCCCCTGGATGCCGCGGCCCCGCGAAAGGACCCCCACATGCGTCGCCGCATCACCCTGGCCGCCGCCGCCCTCGTCACCACGAGCGCGCTGCTGCTGACCGCCTGCACCGGCAGCCCGTCGGGCGAGACCACGACGTCAGCAGGCCCCGCGGACTCCAGCGCCACCCTGCGGGTCGGCCTCGTGCTCGAGCCGTCGAACCTCGACATCCGCCACACCAGCGGCGCCGCCCTCGAGCAGGTGCTCATCGGCAACGTCTACGAGGGGCTCGTCAGCCGGTCGCAGGACAACGAGGTCGAGAACGCTCTCGCGACGGACCACACGGTCTCCGATGACGGCCTGACGTATACCTTCACCCTCGCGCAGGGCGTCGCGTTCCACAGCGGCGACCCCCTCACGGTCGACGACGTGGTCTCCTCCTTCACGCAGGTCAAGGACGACGAGACGATCATCGGCCACGCCGACTTCGCGAACGTCGCCGGCATCGCCGCCGACGGCGCCGACAAGGTCGTCGTGACCCTGACGACGCCCGACCAGAATTTCCTGTTCAACCTCACCGGTCCGGCCGGCCTCGTCGTCAAGGCGGGCGACACCACCGACCTCAAGACGGCCGAGAACGGCACCGGTCCCTTCACCCTCACGCGGTGGAACCAGGGCGACAGCCTCGAGCTCGCCCGCAACGACGCGTACTGGGGAGAGCCGGCGGGCGTGGCATCCGTCGTCCTGCAGTACATCCCCGACTTCACCGCCGGCGTCAACGCGGCGCTGGACGGCAGCCTCGACGTGCTCACCGCGGTCGACCCGACCCTCGCGCCGCAGCTCGACGGCGCGCAGGGCTTCAGCCTGACCACGGGCAAGACCACCGACAAGGCGACCCTGGCGTTCAACAACAAGAAGGCGCCGCTCGACGACAAGCGCGTGCGCGAGGCCCTGCGCCTGGCGATCAACCACGACGACCTCGTCACCGCGGTGGGCGCGGGCCAGACCCTGTACGGCCCGATCCCGGAGCTCGATCCCGGCTACGAGGACCTCTCGGGCACGATCTCGTACGACCCCGAGCGGGCCAAGGAGCTCCTCGCGGAGGCCGGCGCCGAGAACCTCGAGCTGACCCTGACGATCCCGTCCTTCTACGGCACCACCGTGCCGCAGGTGCTCGTGTCGGACTTCGAGGCCGTGGGCGTCGACCTGACCGTCGACGCGGTCGAGTTCTCGACCTGGCTGCAGGACGTCTACACGAACCGCGACTACGACCTCAGCTTCGTGCTGCACGTCGAGCCTCGCGACTTCGGCAACTTCGCCAACCCCGATTACTACTTCGGCTACGACAACCCCGACGTGCAGAAGCTGTACCAGGAGGCGCTCGCGACGGTCGACCCCGACGAGTCGGCCGACCTGCTCGCGCAGGCCGCGAAGATCGTGTCGGAGGACAGCGCAGCGGACTGGCTCTACAACGGCGCGACGATCACCGCGGTGCAGTCGACCGTCAGCGGCTTCCCCGTCGACTCGATCAACTCGCGCATCGACCTCGCCGGCGTCACCGTCTCGAAGTAGCCTCCCGGAGTGATCCGCTACGCGCTGACCCGGGCAGCCCTCCTCCTGGTGGGGCTGTTCGTGGCCAGCGTGCTGATCTTCCTGTCGCTGCGCGTGCTGCCGGGAGACATCGCCCAGCTGATCGCGGGCAGCGAGGGCACCCCCGCGCAGGTGGCCGCCATCCGCGAGAGCCTCGGGCTGAACGAACCGGCGATCACGCAGTACTTCGGCTGGATCGGCGGCGTGCTGAGCGGCGACCTGGGCAGCTCCCTGCTGACCGGCTCGTCGGTCGCGGCGGAGCTCGCCCAGAAGGCGCAGGTGACGGTGCCGCTGGGCATCCTCGCGCTCACCATCGCCCTCGTCATCAGCGTGCCGCTCGGCGTGCTGTCCGCCCTCCGCCGCGGCCGCCCCGGCGGCACGGCCCTCAGCGTGGCGTCGCAGGCGCTGGCCGCGGTGCCGGTCGTGTGGGCGGGAATGATGCTCGTCGTCGTCTTCGCCGTCTGGCTCGGCTGGCTGCCGGCGCAGGGCTTCCCCCGTGACGGGTGGGCCGATCCGGGCGCCGCCCTCCGCGCCCTCATCCTCCCCGCCCTCACGATCGGCGTCGTCGAGGGCGCGATGCTGCTGCGCTTCGTGCGCAGCGCCACCCTCCAAGCGATCGGCCAGGACTACGTGCGCACGGCGGCGGCGAAGGGCCTGACACGCACCACGGCCCTGCTGCGCCACGGTCTGCCGAACGTCGGGCTGTCCGTGATCACGGTGCTCGGACTGCAGGTCGCCGGCATCGTGGTCGGCGCCGTCGTGATCGAGCAGCTCTTCACGCTGCCGGGCATCGGACGCATGCTGGTGACCGACGTGGGCAACCGCGACCTCCCCAAGGTGCAGGGAGAGCTGCTCGTGCTCACCGGCTTCGTGCTGCTCGTCGGGTTCGTGGTCGATCTGCTCCACCGCGTCATCGACCCGCGCCAGAGGGAGTCGTGATGGCCGCCGTCGATACGCCCCGCGACGGCTGGCTCCGTCGCCTGCTGTCGCTGTCGACGGGTCGGTTCGGCGTCGCCGTCGTGCTGCTCATCGCGCTGACCGCCCTCATCGCCCTCTTCTGGACGCCGTTCTCCCCCACCACGACCGACATCTCCGCCCGCTGGGCGGGGCCGAGCTGGCCGCACCTGCTCGGCACGGACGGGTCGGGCCGCGACATCCTGAGCCTTCTCATGGCCGGCGCGCGCACCACCGTGTTCGTCGCGGTCGGCGCGGGGGTGATCGCCACGGTCATCGGCATCGCGCTGGCGGGCCTCGGCGCGCTGACGGTGCGCTGGGTGCGGGAGTCCGTCGCGGTGCTCGTCGACATCCTCATCGCCTTCCCGGTGCTCATCATCGCCACGATGATCGCCGCGGTGTGGGGCCGCTCGCTGTGGGTGGTCATCTGGGCGGTCGGCATCGGCTTCGGCGTGAACATCGCCCGCGTCACGCGGCCGGAACTGCGGCGCGTGCTGCACACCGACTTCGTGCTGGCCGGACGTGCCGTCGGGCTCACTCCCCTGCAGAACCTGGTGCGTCACCTGCTGCCCAACGTCGCGCCGGTCTTCATCGTGCAGCTCTCGTGGGCGATGGCCGTCGCGGTGCTCGCCGAAGCGGGCCTGTCGTACCTGGGCTTCGGGGCCTCGCTCACCGACCCGTCGTGGGGGCTGCTGCTGTCGGACCTGCAGCGCTACATCGGCGTGTACCCGCTGTCGGTCGTCTGGCCGGGGCTCGCGATCACGCTGACGGTGCTGGGCTTCAACCTCCTCGGCGACGGCCTGCGCGAGGCGACCGACCCGACGCTGTCGCGCCACAGGGCGACCGCCCGCACGCACGTGCCGGGGGTGGTCGCATGAGCCTCCGCGTGGAGGGCCTCACCATCGACATCGACGGCCGGCGGGTCGTGGACGGCGTGTCCTTCGCCGTGCCCGACGGCGCCCGCCTGGGCCTGATCGGCGAATCGGGATCGGGCAAGTCGCTCACGGCGCTGGCGATCCTCGGCCTGCTCCCCGCGGGCGCCGAGGTCGGCGGCAGCATCCGCTGGAACGACCGCGAGCTCATCGGCATGCCCGACCGCGAGCTGGCGCAGCTGCGCGGCGACGACATCGGCATCGTGTTCCAGGAGCCGCGCACCGCCCTCAACCCGATCCGCACGGTGGGCCGCCAGATCGCCGAGTCGATCCGCATCCATGAGAAAGCGAGCCGCGCCGAGGCGAAGGCCCGCGCGATCGGCGAGGCCGAGCGCGTCGCCCTGCCCGACCCGGCGCGCATCGTCGACCGCTACCCGCATCAGCTGTCCGGCGGTCAGCGTCAGCGGGTGGCCATCGCGATGGCCCTGGCGTGCCGTCCGCGCCTGCTCATCGCCGATGAGCCGACCACCGCGCTGGACGTCACCATCCAGGACGAGATCCTGCGACTCCTGCTCGGTCTCGTCGAGGACTCCGGCATGTCGCTCGTGTTCATCACCCACGACCTCGCGGTGCTGTCGCGCATCGCGACGCACGGTGTGGTGCTGTCCGACGGCCGCGTCGTCGAGGATGCGCCCATCGGCCGCCTTCTGACGGCACCGCAGTCGCCGGTCACGCAGGGGCTGCTGCGCGATGCCACGGCGACGGTGTGGCGACCGGAGGGCACCTCATGAGCGACGACGTGCTGCTGCGCGGCCGAGGGCTCGGGCGCACCCATCGCCTCCCCCGCGCCTCGCTGTTCGAGCGCCCCCGCACGACGGTCGCCCTGGAGGACGCCGACATCGACGTGCGCACCGGCTCCGCGGTCGGCGTCATCGGCGAGTCCGGTTCGGGCAAGTCCACCCTCATCCGCCTGCTGCTGGGCCTGGACACCCCGACGGCGGGCACCGTCCACTTCCAGGGCAGAGAGGTGGATGCCGCGGCCTCCGCCCGCTCCCTGCACTGGCTGCGACGGGCCACCGGTGTCGTGTTCCAGGATCCGTACGCCTCGCTCGACCCCCGCATGTCGGTCGGACGCATCGTCGGCGAGCCGCTGTGGGCCCTCGGGATCGACGGCGACCGTCGGGCGCGGGTGCGGGAGACCCTCGAGGACGTCGGACTCGAGGCCGACATGGCCGAGCGGTTCCCGCACGAGTTCTCCGGCGGTCAGCGTCAGCGCATCGCGCTCGCCCGGGCCATCGTGCACCGCCCCACGCTGCTGGTCGGCGACGAGCCGCTGTCGGCCCTGGACGTGACCGTCCGCGCGCAGATCCTCGCATTGCTCGGGCGGCTGCGCCAGCGCGACGGGATGACGCTCCTGCTGGTCTCGCACGACATCGGCGTGGTGCAGAACCTCTGCGACGACGTGCTCGTGCTCAAGGACGGCCGCATCGTCGAAGAGGGGCCGACCGAGAAGGTGCTGCTGCAGCCGCAGGCCGCCTACACGCGGCGCCTGCTGGCATCCGTCCCGGTCATCGATCCGGGCTCCGCGGGAGCCTCCTGACGGCGCCGCCGACGTGTGTCGCGATGTCGCCGCGCAACGGACGGATGTCGCCGGTCGGCGTTAGCCTCTGACCATGACGAGCGCGCTGCATGGGATCATCCCCCCGTATCTCCTGGCCCGCCTGGCCGCCACCGAAGAGCCCGCGCTGGCACGCGCCTCGGCCGCCGCGAAGGCGACGCTCCTGGCCGACCGCACCGTCCGCCCGCAGCGCTCCCGCGTGCGCCTGTCCATCGAGGGCGACGGCACGCTGGTCGTCGAGAACGCCCCCGCCGCCGACCGCACGATCTACGACGCGAAGACCACCGAAGACCTGCCCGGCACCCGCGTGCGCGGGGAAGACGATCCCGCCTCGGGCGACCCCGCCGTCGACCAGGCGTTCGACGGCCTGGGCGCGACGTTCGACTTCTACTGGGAGGCCTACCAGCGCAGCGGCATCGACGGCGCCGGTGCCCCGCTCCTCGCCACCGTCCACTACGGCGAGGACTACGACAACGCGTTCTGGAACGGCGAGCAGATGGTGTTCGGCGACGGCGACGGCGACGTCTTCACCGGGTTCACCTCGTCGCTCACTGTCATCGCGCACGAGCTGACGCACGGTGTCACCGAGCACGAGGGCGGGCTCGAGTACCAGGGCCAGCCCGGCGCGCTCAACGAGTCGCTGTCCGACGTCTTCGGCGCGCTGACCGAGCAGTACACGAAGGGCCAGACGGCCGACGCCGCCGACTGGCTCATCGGTGCGGGCATCTTCACGCCGGCCGTGCAGGGGAAGGCCCTGCGCTCGCTGAAGGCCCCCGGCACGGCCTACGACGATGACGTCCTCGGGCGCGACCCGCAGCCCGCGCACATGGACGACTACGTCGAGACGACCGACGACAACGGCGGCGTGCACATCAACTCCGGCATCCCGAACCACGCGTTCTACCTGGCGGCCACGGCCCTCGGCGGCAACGCATGGGAGCGCGCCGGACTCGTCTGGTACCGCACGATCACCGGCGATCTGTCGCCCACCGCCGACTTCGCGGCGTTCGCGGCGGCCACCCTGGCCGCGGCGAGCCAGGAGTACGGTGAGGACTCGGAGGTCGTCGACGCCGTCCGCGCGGGGTGGACAGGAGTCGGCGTGCTGGAGGATGAGTCAACCGACCGCTGATGATGCGGATGCCGCGGCATCCGCTCTCGTCGTCGTGACTGTCGTGCGCACCGGCGGCATCGCGGGCATGCGCAAGACGTGGAGCGCCGAGCCGGCGCCCGACGAACAGGAGCACTGGGTCATGCTGATCGAGAGCTGCCCCTGGGACGAGTCGGTGGGCGAGACCCGCGGCGCCGACCGCTACGTCTGGAGCATCAGCGCCCGCTGCGGCGAGCAGCACCGCGAGGCCGATCTGCCCGACCAGGCCGTCGCCGGGCCGTGGCGCACGCTCGTCGACGAGGTGCGGCAGGTCGCGAAGCGCTGAGCCTGACCGGCGCCGCGCCCCGCTCTCAGCCCCCGGCGCCGTCCTCGCCGCCGCGCTCGCGGCGTCCGAAGAGCGACCGCGACTGCTTCTTCGGCTTCAGGTGCTTCTGCAGGTAAATCGTGCCCAGCCAGCGGCCGAACTTGAACCCGACGCGGCCCATGCGGCCGACCTCGACGAAGCCCAGGCGCTCGTGCAGCGCGACGGAGGCTTCCGCGCCCTTGTCGCTGATGATCGCGACGATCTCGCGGATTCCGGCGTTCTCGCACTCCCCGATGAGCGCCTCGAGGAGGGCACGGCCGAGACCCTTGCCCGCCGCGGCGTGGCCGAGGTAGATCGAGTTCTCGACGCTGAACCGGTACGCCGACTTGGTCGACATGGGCTGCACGAGCGCGTAGCCGAGGATCTGGCCTGACGGCGACTCCGCCACGAGGAACGGCAGACTGAGCTTGCGCAGGTGCGCGAACTTCTCGCGCCACTGCGCGATCGTCCACCGCTTCTCGTCGAAGGTCACCACGGAGTTGGTGACGTAGTAGTTGTAGATCTCTCGTATGTCGGGGATGTCGCCTTCTCGGGCGACGCGGATCTCGTAGGCGAAGGGCGCCTCCTCGACCGGCGGCTTGCGCAGGTGGCGCGGGAGCACGCGCCGCTTCTGGTATTCCTCCTCGAGCATGCTGCGAGCCTACGCGGCGGAGGCGACGGGCTCAGCGGGCAGCCGCCAGTCCACGGGCTCGGCACCCTGCTCGCCCAGCAGCGCGTTGGTGCGGGAGAACGGCGACGAGCCGAAGAATCCGCGTCGGGCCGACAGCGGCGACGGGTGGGCGGATTCCACGATCGGCGTCGAACCCAGCAGCGGGCGCAGGTTCGCCGCATCCTTCCCCCAGAGGATCGCGACGAGCGGCCGGTCGCGTGCCACCAGGGTGCGGATCGCGTGCTCGGTGACCTTCTCCCAGCCCCAGCCGCGGTGGGATGCCGGCTGTCCCGGCGCGACGGTCAGCACCCGGTTGAGCAGCATGACGCCCTGATCGCTCCACGCCGACAGGTCGCCGTGCGGCGCCGGCGCGATGCCCAGGTCGGACTCGAGCTCCTGATAGATGTTCGCGAGGCTCCGGGGCAGCGGGCGCACGTGCCCGTCGACGGCGAAGGAGAGGCCGATCGGATGCCCCGGCGTCGGGTACGGGTCCTGCCCGACGATGAGCACCCGCACGTCGGCCAGCGGCCGCTGGAACACCCGCAGCACGTTCTCGCCGGCGGGCAGGTAGTGCCTGCCGGCCGCCACCTCCGCCCGCAGGCGCTCCCCGAGGGCGGCGATGTCGGCGCCGACGGGGGCGAGGGCGTCGGCCCAGCCCGGGTCCATCCGGCCCGACGCGCCGAGCTCGGTCAGCGACAGCGCCACCGGCTCAGGCGCCGTTCGCCGACTCGTCCTGAACCGGACCGCGCGCCGACCAGGGGAAGTCGATCCACAGCGTCGTCTCGCGCCAGGAGTAGTCGGGCGTGGCCACGGTGCCGGGCTTGGTGTAGATCGTCACCGAGCGCACGTCGGCGCCGGCGTCGGCCAAGAGCTGCACGGCGAGCGCGAGCGTGCGGCCGCTGTCGGCGACGTCGTCCACCAGCAGCACGCGCCGCCCGTCGAGGTAGTCGAGGTCGAGGGTCGGCGGCAGCACCTCCGGCGCATCCAGCACCTCGCCGATGCCGGTGTAGAACTCGACGTTCAGGGCGCCGCAGTTCTTCGCACCCAGCGCATAGGCGATGGCCCCGCCGGGCAGCAGCCCGCCGCGCGCGATCGCCACCACCACCTCCGGCTCGAACCCGTCGGCGACGATCGAGCGGGCCAGATCGCGGGCCGCCTCCCCGAAGCCGTCCCACGACAGCCGCTCTCGTTCCTCGGTCACGTGGACCCCTCTCTCCGTCCGACCAGCGTAGGGCCGCCCCGGTGTAGTCTCACCGTCGTGTCCCGCGCCTCCGCCGCCGCCGACCGCCTCCGCGGGTCCGCTCTCGGCATCACGACCGGGCTGATCGGCTGGTTCATCCTCGTCGAGCTGACCAGCGGCATCCTGCAGGGCTTCTACGTGCCGCTCTTCAGCGACATCGTCGCGCACCTGGGCGTGACCGACGCCGACGTCAACTGGTTCGAGGCGGCGCAGCTGCTGCTGTCGGCGCTCGTCGTGCCCGTGCTGGCGAAGCTCGGCGACATGTACGGCCACAAGAAGATCCTGCTGATCGCTGCGATCCTGACCGCGGGGGCGAGCTGGTGGCTCGTGTTCGCCGGATCGTTCTGGACCTTCCTCATCGCCTGGGCGCTCCAGGGGTTCTACGTGGTGTGGCTGCCCCTCGAGATCGCCCTCATCTTCGAGCGCGGCCGCGTGCAGGAGCGCGGCGTCTCGCTCACCCGCCGTGCGGCCGGTCTCCTCGTCGTCGGCCTGCAGGCCGGCGCGATCATCGGCGCGCTGGCCGCGGGGCGCATCTTCGCCGCCACGGGCGACCTGACCGTGACGCTCACGATTCCGGCGATCGCCGTCACCCTGATCGCGGTGGTCATCTGGCTGGGCGTCCCCGAATCCGAGCCGCTGCCGGGCCGGCGTCTGGACACCGGCGGCTTCGTGATCCTCGCGATGGGACTGCTGCTCATCACCAGCGCGCTGACGTTCCTCCGACTCAACGGCCCGGGCTTCGTCTGGACCTGGGTGCTGCTGGTCGCGGGGCTCGCCGCCTTCGTCGTCTTCGTGCGGTACGAGCTGCGGCAGGACGATCCGGCCGTCGACGTGCGCGTGCTCGCCCGCCCGGAGATGTGGCCCGTGCAGGCCACGGCCTTCCTCGTCGGCATCAGCCTGCTGGGCGCGCAGGGGCCGCTGTCGACGTACGCGGGCACCGACTCCTCCCTCGGCTATGGACTGGGTCTGGATGCCACGGACCGCTCCAACGTCATCGGCGTCTATCTCGTCTCGCTGATCGTGGGCGCGGTGCTCTTCGCCGTCACGTCGCGCAAGGGCAGCCCGCGCCTCATCCTCATCGGCGCCTCCGCCCTCGTCGGCATCGGCTACCTCCTGTTCCTGCCCTTCCACCTGCAGCTGTGGCAGGTGCTGCTGAACCTGTCGATCGCCGGTCTCGGGTCGGGCGCCCTCGTGGCGGCGCTGCCGTCCGCGGCGGCGGCGGCCGCACCTCGCGGCCAGACGGGCATCTCGTCGGCGCTGACGAACACCACCAAGACGATCGGCGGCACGTTCGCCTCGGCGATCTTCGGCGTCGTGCTGGCCGTGGGCGCGGGAACGGTCGCCAGCCAGACGGCGGCCTCGCTCGGCGGCTACATCACGGTGTGGACCGTGTGCGCCGCCGGAGGATTCCTCGCCGCCGTGCTGCTGCTCTTCGTGCCCAAGGTCGCCTTCGGCGATGAGGCTCTGGATGCCGCGGCCGCCCCCGATCCGGAGGGCACCGCCGGGCAGGCGCAGATCCTCTGACTCACCGGCTTCGCAGGAGCACCGTGCGGGCTTGGCAGGAACTCTCGCAGGCGCAAGAGGTCGTGCCGGCGTCAGAGGAGGCCGGCGACGACCACGGCCGCGAGCACGACGACGGTGATGCCGAGCCAGACCCAGGTGGCGGGGCTGAGGGAGGTGCGGAGACGGCGACCGGCGGGCGCCACGCCGGCCACCTCGATGCCCGTGCCGCCGTCTCCGACGGGATCGACGCGCTCCTCGCGCCAGCGCTCCCACTGCTGCACCTTCCCCGCGAAGGCGTTGGCGGCGGCGACCACCTCGACCCAGGAGCGGGCGTCGGTCGTCACGACATCGCGGGAGCGCACCATGAGCAGCCGGTCATCCACGATCTCGATGTCCCAGCCGCCGGCGGCATCGATGGCGCGCGCCATGACGTCGGGCGTGAAGAGGTACAGCGCATCGCGCTCGTAGCCGCGTGGGCAGTAGAGGGTGAAGTGCCGGTCGAAGTCGCCCTCCAGCGAGAGCCGCTGGGAGGCGTCGGGCACGGCGGCCGTCGACAGCGCACGACTCCCCCGCGCGGTCGAGCGCAGCACGATGTGCGGCAGCGGGCGGCGCAGCGCCACCGCGATCCACCCGCCGAACTGGGTACTGCTCGACGTCGCGTTTCCCTGGCGCAGCTCGTAGTCGGCCCACTCGACCAGGCGTCCGTCGGGGGTCCGCGCGCGGACGGCGCGGGCGATCGTGAGCAGCCCGCGCTCCCGCCAGGCCGTCAGCACGCCGGGAACCGGACCGGGGATGTAGGTCAGGCCGTTCTCCGCCGCGAAGCGCGCCAGACGCCAGTGGCGCAGGGGCGTCTCCTTGCGACGGGCGGTGCGCACGGTCGCCCAGACGAGCACGACCAGTCCGATGAGCATGAGCAGCCCGACCGCCGCGATCCCCGCGGACTGACCCACGACGTCGTCACCGCCCTCGGCCACCGTCTCGCTGAACCCGAAGGCCAGCGTGAGCACACCGAGCACGCCCGCTGCGGCGCCGACCCCGAGGATCACCCTGCGTGCGGCGGGGGCGGGCGTCGCGATCCACGGGTGCGACGCCGCGAACGCCACGCGGAACCTCTTCAGCTCTACCCGCCTCGGGCGGGCGGCGAGAGCCGCCACCTCGAGCACGCGTCCGCCGGACGGGCCACCGAGCGGCTCGGCGGACGGGCCGCGCGGCACCGGCGGTCTCAGTCCTGTCCGCCGCGCACCCGGAGGGGTCCGCGGGCGAGGAGGTGCTGCGCCGACTGCGCGACGGGCCGCATGAGCACGAGGTCGAGGTTGACGTGCCCCGGGGCGTTCACGGCGTACGCGACGACGTCGGCCACGTCTTCGGCGAGCAGCGGATTCTCGACACCCTGGTACACCTGCTCGGCCGCCTCGGCGTCGCCGCCGAGGCGGTTGAGGGTGAACTCCTCGGTCTGCACCATTCCGGGGGCGATCTCGATGACGCGGATCGGCTCGCCGTTGAGCTCCTGGCGCAGCACCTGCGGAACCATCGACTCCGCGGCCTTGGCGGCGTTGTAGCCGCCTCCACCGGGGTACGGCGTGGTCGCCGCCGTCGAGGTGAGGAAGACCGTGTCGGCGTGCCCGTTGACGGCCGCGGCGGCCCGCAGCTGCGGCAGCAGCGCGGCGACGAGTCGCTGCGCGGCGAGCACGTTCACGTCGAACATCCACTGCCAGTCGTCGACGGCACCGTCCTCGATGCGGTCCGTGCCGCGCGCACCGCCGGCGACGTGGATGAGCGCATCGACGGAGCCGCTCTGCGCGAGCCATTCCGCCAGTGCGTCGACGTCTGCCTGCTGGGTCAGATCGGCGGCGAACACCTCCGCCCCCGTGTCGCCGGCGAGCTCCTCCAGGCGGGCGGCGCGACGGGCGACGCCGACGACGTCCCACCCGCTCGTGCGCAGCGCCCGCACGGTCGCGGCACCGATCCCTGAACTCGCTCCGGTCACCACTGCGCGTCTGCTGGACATGCGATCCACATTACCGACGCCGGAGAAGGGCCCCAGGTTACGCAGCATGTCCGTTCCCTTGTCGGCCGTGCTGCGGCATCCGTACTCTCGCAGAAGCCGCGCGGCACCCGCTGCGCCTTCCGCACCCGTAGGAGGATGCCGTGTCCGCTCCCGAGAACTGGCGTTTCGAGACCAAGCAGATCCACTCGGGCGCCGCGCCCGACCCGGTGACCAAGGCTCGCGCCACGCCGATCTACCAGACCACGTCGTACGTGTTCGACAACGCCGACCACGCCGCGAACCTCTTCGCGCTGGCGGAGTTCGGCAACATCTACACCCGCATCCAGAACCCGACCCAGGCGGTCGTCGAGGAGCGCGTCGCCGCGCTCGAGGGCGGCACCGGAGCGCTGCTGGTCGCGAGCGGCCAGGCGGCCGAGACCTTCGCGGTGCTCAACATCGCCGAGGCCGGCGACCACATCGTCTCGTCGAGCTCGATCTACGGCGGCACCTACAACCTCTTCAAGTACACGCTGAAGAAGCTCGGCATCGACGTGACCTTCGTCGAGAACCAGGACGACGCCGAGGAGTGGCGCGCGGCCGTCCGCCCGAACACCAAGCTCTTCTTCGCCGAGACCATCGGCAACCCGAAGATCAACATCCTCGACATCCGGCTCGTCGCCGACGTCGCGCACGAGTCGGGTGTGCCCCTGATCGTCGACAACACGATCGCGACCCCGTACCTCATCCGTCCGTTCGAGCACGGCGCCGACATCGTCGTGCACTCGGCCACCAAGTTCCTCGGCGGCCACGGCACCGTGATCGGCGGAGTGATCGTCGACGGCGGAACGTTCAAGTGGTCCGAGAACGTCGACCGCTTCCCCGGCCTGACCGAGCCCGACCCCAGCTACCACGGCGCCTCGTACACGACCGCCGTCGGCGACGGTCTCGCCTACGTCATCAAGGCCCGCGTGCAGCTGCTCCGCGACCTGGGCGCGGCGATCTCGCCGCAGAGCGCGTGGCTGCTCATCCAGGGCATCGAGACCCTGTCGCTGCGCATCGAGCGTCACGTGCAGAACGCGCAGGAGATCGCCGAATGGCTCGAGAACCGCGACGACGTCGCGTCGGTGAACTACTCGGGCCTGCCCACGTCCCCCTGGTACGCGGCGGCCAACACCTACGCCCCCAAGGGCGTCGGCGCGGTGCTGTCGTTCGAGCTCAAGGGCGGCGTGCAGGCGGGCCGTGAGTTCGTCAACAGCCTGACGCTCTTCAGCCACCTCGCCAACATCGGCGACGTGCGCTCGCTCGTCATCCACCCCGCCTCGACGACGCATTCGCAGCTCACGCCCGAGCAGCAGCTCACCAGCGGCGTGACGCCCGGGCTCGTGCGACTGTCGCTCGGACTCGAGAACATCGACGACCTGAAGGCCGACCTCGAGCAGGCTCTCGCCGCCGCGCACCGCGTGACCGAGGCCGCGCGCGCCTGACGCAGGGCAACACGGATGCCGCCGCCCCGACCGGGCGGCGGCATCCGTCGTTCTGCCGACCGATCTCTCAGGCACGCACCTTCGGGCGCACGTGACCGAGACCGCCGTCGACGCCGAGCACCTGACCGGTGATCCAGTCGTTGGCGGGATCGAGGAGGAAGACGACCGCCCGCGCGACGTCGTCCGGCTTGCCGAGACGACCCAGGGCATGCATGTTCTCCGACACCTTGCGCGAGCCCTCGGTCGCGGTCAGGGCCGCCGTCAGGGGCGTCTGCGTGAGCCCGGGCGCGACGGCGTTGATCCGCAGGTTCTGCGAGGCGTAGCTCGCCGCGGACGACAGGGTCAGGCCGATCACGCCGGCCTTGGCCGCGGCGATCGCATCGTGGTTCGGCAGTCCCGCCAGGGCGGCCGCGGACGAGACGAGCACGAGGGATCCGCCCGAGCGCAGATGACGGCCGGCGGCCCGCACCGTGGCGAAGGCCGGGGTCAGGGATGCCGCGATCGTCTCGTCGTACTGCTCGCGGGAGGTCAGGTGCGCCGGCTTGAGGATCATGGAGCCCGCGAACGTCGCGATGCCGTCCAGCTCACCGGCGTTCGAGACGGCGGCGTCGACGGCGTCGAAGTCGCTCGCGTCGAGGATCACGTCGGGGGTGATGGTCGAGGTGTCGCGGGCGGTCGTGACGACCTCGTGCCCGGCTTCGCGCAGGAGCGCGCAGGTGGCCTGCCCGATCCCGCTGGACGCGGCGATGATGAGATAGCGGGCCATGGGTCCTCCGTGTTGTGGGTCTCCATTGTCCTGCGCCCCGCACGACCGAGAGGCGGCCGAGGCGTTGAACGCGCCGGGCGGAGGACGTCAGCCCGTTCTCTCCGGCGGCCATAAGGTGTCGCCATGTCGAACGTCGACTCCGCCGCCGCCGAGCGTGTCGCCGCCGTCTACGACGACTTCGGCCGGCGCTGGGCGCACGGCACCTCGCCGCTCTACGAGGACTGGGCGTGCGGCATCGCGCAGCATCCGGATCTCTGCGCCCGGATCGCCGCGCTCCCCCGGCGTCTGCAGCAGCCGAACCTGCTGTTCGCCGCCTCGCGCTGGGCGGGCTGCGCGCTGGAGCCGGCGGAGTCGTGGATCCCGTGGCTGCGCTCCGCGTGGGACGACGTCATCGCGATCGCCACCCAGCGCAGCGTGCAGACCAACGAGCCCAACCGCTGCGCCACGCTGCTGCCGGTACTCTCGCGCCTCGACGGGCCCGTCGCCCTGCTCGAGACCGGCACCGCCGCGGGCCTCTGCCTCTTCCCCGAGCGCTACAGCGTGGACTACGCCGCACCTTCCGGACCGCACCGGATCGACCCGCGAGCCGGCGCCACGGCGTTCTCGCTCGCCTGCCGGGTCGACGACGACGCCTCCGTTCCGGATCGGATGCCGGAGGTCGTCTGGCGGCGGGGCATCGACCTCGACCCGATCGACGCGTCCGACCACGACGCCGTCGCCTGGCTGGCGAATCTGGTCTGGCCGGGACCCGATCACGACTCCCGGGTCGCGCGCCTGCGCGGCGCCGCGGCGATCGCCGCCGCCGCGTCGCCCGACATCCAGCGGGGCGACATCATCGACCTCGTCACTCCCCTGGCCGCCGAGGCGCCGCCCGAGGCCACGCTGGTCGTCTTCCATAGCGCCGTGCTCCTGTACCTCGACGCGGAGGCGCGCCGGCGCTTCGCCGACACGGTCACGGGCCTGAGCGCGCGGCTCGGCCGCCGCGTGCTGTGGCTCTCGAACGAGACGGCCGGCACGCTCCCCGAGATCGACGCGCGCGTTCCCGTCGGCCTCGCCGTCGACCACCGCTTCGTGCAGACGGTCGATGCCGTGCCGGTGGCGCTGGCGGGCCAGCACGGCGCCGTCTACGAGACCTCCGCCTTCCGCAGCGCGTAACAGTCCGCCCGCTTCCGGCGGGGACCGGGAGAATGGCAGTCATGGACTGGCAGACCTCCGAAGACACCGTGCCCTCGGCGCCGGTCACGGAGGCCGACGCGCGCCTGCTCCTCGGACGCCCCCCGGTGACGGGTGCGTGGCGCGACGGCGACCCGGTCGGCGAGCGCCGGTTCGCCGCATTCGGCGCCTTCGCGACCGAGGGCGGGGGCCGCCTCCCGGGCTTCCGCCTCGCTTACGAGACGTGGGGCGAGCTGAACGCCGCCGGCGACAATGCCGTGCTCGTCCTGCACGCGCTGACCGGCGACAGCCACCTCCGCGGTCCGGCCGGGCCGGGGCATCCGACCGCCGGCTGGTGGGACGACATCGTCGGCCCGGGCGGCCCGATCGACACCGACCGGTGGTTCGTCGTCGCCCCGAACATGCTGGGCGGATGCCAGGGGTCGACCGGTCCGGCGAGCATCGCGCCCGACGGCTACGAGTGGGCCGCGCGCTTCCCGTACGTGACGATCCGCGACCAGGTCGCCGCGCAGGCTCTGCTGGCCGACACCCTCGGCATCGGCACGTGGGCCGCCGTCATCGGCGGCTCGATGGGCGGGATGCACGCGCTGGAGTGGGCGGTCGGGCACGCCGACCGCGTGCAGCGCGTCGGCATCCTGTCGGCCCCGCCGGTGAACACAGCCGATCAGATCGCGCTCAACTCGGTGCAGCTGGCGGCGATCCAGGTCGACCCGCGCTTCCAGAACGGGCAGTACTACGACAGCGGCGACGGCGACGGGCCGCACCGGGGTCTCGCCCTCGCGCGACGCATGGCGCTGCTGAACTACCGCAGCCCGACGGAGCTCAACCAGCGCTTCCAGCGGTCATGGCAGTCCGGCGTGAGTCCGCTCGGCCACGGCGGACGCTTCGCGGTCGAGTCCTACCTCGACTTCCACGGCAACAAGTTCACCCGCCGGTTCGACGCGAACTCCTACATCCGCCTGGTGGAGGCGATGAACTCGCACGACGTCGGCCGTGACCGCGGCGGGGTGGAAGAGGCGCTGCGGTCGGTCACCGCGACGGCGCTCGTGGTCGGCATCGACACCGACCGGCTCTTCCCGATCGACGGTCAGCACCGGATCGCGCGTTCGATCCCGAGAACCCTCGACGGGGAGCGGGCGGTCGTGCTGACCAGCGATTTCGGTCACGACGGCTTCCTCATCGAGACGGCAGCGGTCGGCGCTCACCTGCGACGACTGCTGGACGCCTGACCGCCACGTCGCTGCGGGAACCCGCGCCGGTGAGGGTGGCCCGCAGACGCGTGAGCGCGGTGCGCGTCACGGTTTTGACGGTGCCCAGCGGGGTGCCGGTGAGTGCCGCGATCTCGCTCTGACTGCGCCCCTCGCTGTAGGCCAGATGCAGGAACAGCCGCTCGCGCTCGGAGAGGGTCTCGAGCGCCTGGCGCAGCCGACGTGCGTCCTCGCGGTGCATGACCGACTCGCTGACGTCCTCGACCGAGAGCGCGATGTCTCTCAGGCCGGCGCTGTGGTCCCGTTCGCGGTGGGCGCGGCGAGCGCGCACCCCGTCGATGGCCCGCCGGTGCGCGATCGTCAGCGCCCAGGTGCTCGCGGAACCGCGGGACCGATCGAAGGCACCCGCCTTGTTCCACATCTCCAAGAAGACGTCCTGGTGGATCTCCTCCGCCAGCGCGCGATTGTCGATCACCCGCACGATGAGGCCGAAGACCCGCCGCGCCAGCGCGTCGTACACCTCGCCGAAGGCGGGCACGTCCTTGAGGGCCGTCCTCTCGATGAGGTCGGCGAGCTCCGCGGGGCACACCTCTGCACGAGGGGTCTCCGAGCGGAGAGCTACCGCGGGGGTTTCGGTCACAGGCTCATCGTCCGGCCTGATCCGACCCGCCGCGGACGCCGAACTGTCTCAGGGCGAATGTTGTCGCGAAACGGTCGGGATGTCGCCCATTTCGCGACCGATGTCGCCGAATTCACCCGATCGCCGGTGATTTCGTTCTGCTGTCGCTCCGTATGGCGACGGTCACCGACCGTTCATCACCGAGGCGACCCTCGACCTGTACACCGCGTGTTAGACATAGGTCGGGCGCTTCGCCCACTCGTGCTGTATTCATTGGAGAGTTCATGACATTGTCAGTCCCTGCCCGCGACGACGCGAAGGTGCGGGGGCTGAGGTCTCGGTCGCTCGCTTCGCGGCTTGCCGTCTTCGTCGCGGCATCCGCTCTCGTCGTCGTTCCCTCGGTCGTCTCGGTGACCGCCGCGAACGCCGCGGAGCCGTTCGCCGTCACGTCGCCCGCCGACGGCGCCACCGGCGTGGAGCAGACGTTCCCCAACGTCGTGCCGTTCGCCGGCACCGGTCTTCCGGTCGGTGATACCGCGTCGATCACTTTCCTCGATCTGGACGGAAATGTGCAGATCACCTACGGGAGCAGCACGCCGGATGCAGATGGCAATTGGTCGGGCATCTACAACTTCGAGAACGTCAGCACGGGTCAGACGGAGATCACGGCCACGGTGACTGCTCTCGATGCGGCTAGCGGAAACCCGGACCCTGCCGTCGCGCCGGCAACAGTGTCCTTCACCCTGGCTGTAGCGCCGAAACCGGCCAACCCGTTCACGGTGACGACCCCCGGGTCGAACTCCACCACCCCGGTCGAGAGCACCACACCGACCTTCTCGGGCACCGGCAACCCCGGCGCCTCCATCGTCATCACCTACGGTGCCCGCGCCGTGCAGACCGGCACCGCCGCGACCGTGACGGTCGACGCTGACGGCAACTGGACGACGACGACCGACTTCAGCGACCTGGAGCCCGGCAGCACCGATGGCAGCGCCATCGTTACCGAGTACGGCACGAACGGCGAGGTCTTCCCCGGCACCGAAGGCCTGCGGATCAACTTCGTCTTCCCGACCGCCCCCGCTCCGCTGGATCCCCTCGCCGTCGTGACCGACCCGGCGTCGCTTCCGCTCGCCGACGCGACCAGCACCGGTGTGAAGTTCCTTGCGACCGGCTTCAGCCCGAACGAGGAGATCACCATCGTGGTCACCGACCCCAGCGGCGGCGTCGTCGTCCTCCCGCCGACCGAGGTCAGCTTCTTCGCAGATGACCAGACCGGCGCGTTCGCCGGCTTCGTCATCCTCCCCGAGACGGCAGGCACCGGGACGTACACGATCACCGTCTCCGGCGTCCGCAGCGAGCGCACCGCGGCCGGCACCTTCGACGTCTCCGCGAACCCCGTCACACCGGTCACCCCCGGCGGCGGCAGCGGCGGCGGCACCGGCCTCCCGGTCGTCAGCGGCTGACACACCTCGTACCGATGTGATGGGCCGGTCCCCTCGGGGGCCGGCCCATCCCTTCTCTGAACTACGGTCGACATGATGACTCCCACCCGCCGCACCGGCATCATCGCGGCCTCCGCAGCCGCCCTCGTCGTGCTCGGCGTCGGCGCATTCGTCCTCGCCCAGCCCGACCCGCCGGCCGCGACGGCTACGCCGTCGGCCTCAGCGTCGCCATCCCCCACCGCCTCCGTGACGCCGACCCCCAGCGCGGCGCCGTACGCAGCGCCCGATGACGCGACGGTCGCCGCTCTCCCGGAGGCGCGATACAACGCGGTGATTCCGGCCCTCCTCGGATTCGCATCGAACGACGTGCCGGCGGAGCTCACCGCCGCGTACACGATCGCCGCCGACGCGCCCCTCTTCGGCGACGACCGCATCACGCCCGTCGCCCGGCTGGCGGCGAAGAACTTCCTGGGCGACAGCACGGTCGTCGTCCCGGTCCGCACCGACGGCGATTGGTCGCTGGTGCTCACGCCCGCGCGTCAGACGCTTCCGTCCGAGAACCCGGACGCGCCGGCGCAGTCGGTCGGGTGGATCCGCTCCGAACTCCTCACCAAAGCCCAGGACCTCGCCGCACACGTGGTGATCTCCGTCGGTGATCAGACGGTCTCGATCGTGGACGCCTCCGGTGACGTGCGGGAGAGCTTCCCGGCCGCTGTCGGCGCGTCGGAGACACCGACTCCCACCGGCGTCGTCGGCTACGTCCAGGCCCGCTACCTCGACCCGGCGCAGGATCAGACCGTCTACCCCATCACCCTGAGCTCGATGCACTCGTCGGCGGCTGACGAGCCCTTCGGAGGCCAGGACGGCGGCCTCATCGGCATCCACTTCTACGAGGAGCGTTCCGGCGCCATCTCCCACGGCTGCGTGCGCGTGTCCGGTGACGCCATCACCGCGCTTGACACCCTCCCCCTCGGAACACCCATCCTCATCCAGCCCTGACGTCGGCGGGTCGATCCGGGTGCGGTCGCTCGCCTGCGGCCTATGCCGTCAGCTCGTCGATGAGGGTCTCGACGCGAACGCGGATGTCGTCGCGGATGCGCCGGACGGTCTCGTGATCCTGACCCGCGGGGTCGTCGAGCGCCCAGTCCTCGTAGCGCTTGCCGGGGAAGATCGGGCAGGCGTCGCCGCAGCCCATCGTGATGACCACGTCCGATTCCCGGACGGCGTCGACGGTGAGGAGCTTCGGGGTGCTCCCGGCGATGTCGATGCCGTCCTCGGCCATGACGGCGACCGCGACCGGGTTCAGCCGGTCCTTCGGCTCGGAACCGGCGGAGAGCACGTCGATGCGGTCCCCGGCGAGAGCCTGCAGGAAGCCGGCGGCCATCTGGGAGCGGCCGGCGTTGTGCACGCAGACGAACAGGACAGCGGGCCTCTCAGTCATGGCCCGTCCTCCCCTGCTTCGGAATCGCGCTGCGCTCGCGCGCGCTCGAGGATACCGCGGATGACGGCGGTCTTGGCATCCGCGTAGGCGTTCATGTCGTCCCACGCCCGATCGAGCAGCGCGCGCTTCGTGCTCTCGTACAGCGACCGGTCGGCGGCGTCGGCGCGCAGGCGATCGCGGAAGAGCAGGTACGCCTCCACGGCCGCATCGCCCGCCGCGTACACGTGCACATGGACGTCGCGCTCGGGTGTGCGCACGAGCCGGTGGCCGGGCTCCCTCACCCGCAGCACGTACCCCGCCGCCACGAGGGCGGGCAGGTAGTCCTCCTCCGCGGCGATGTCCGCGACGGCGACCACGATGTCGACGATCGGCTTGGCCGCGAGTCCGGCGACCGACGTCGAGCCGATGTGCTCGATCAGCACGGCTCGATCGGCGAGCGCCTGCCGCAGACGTCGACGGTGCTCCTCGAAGACGTCGCGCCACGTGGGATCGGCATCGTGCAGGGTCACCTGCAGCCTCTCCACGCCGCCGATGAGCTCCCGGTCGCGGACGTCGAGGCGACGAGGGGAGGAACGGGGCACACTCCATTCTCCCCGCTCCCCTAGAGTCGCGTCGTGCGCATCGTGATCTCGGGCACCCACGCCAGCGGCAAGAGCACGCTCATCGCCGACTTCGCGGCGCGGCATCCGGCATTCGTCGTCCTTCCCGATCCCTTCGAGCTCCTCGACGAGACCTGGGACGCACCCGGTGCCGGGATGTTCGCCGCGCAGCTGCGGATCGCCGCGGAGCGGCTCGGGGAGGGCGACCCGTCCGCGGACCTCATCGCGGAGCGCGGGCCGCTCGACTTCGTGGCCTATCTGCTCGCCCTCGACGAGGTGCAGGGCACCAGCACGCCGCGCGACCTCCTGGCGCGATACACCTCGATCACCGCGCGCGCGATGCGCGCCGTGGATCTGCTGGTGGTGCTGCCCCTGTCGGCGCGCGACGAGATCCACGTCGGCGCGGACGAGCACCTCGCGCTGCGCACCGCCATGAACGACGTCCTGCTCGAGCTCATCGACGATCCGGAGCTCGTGGGCGACGGGGTGACGGTGGCCGAGGTCACCGGCGACCGAGACGAGCGGCTGGCCACCCTCGAGGCTCTGCTCGACGACCAGCTCCACGGCTGAGGTCAGCTGCGCGACGCGTGCGGGTCCTCGACGTGACGGTCTGCGACCTCTGGCGCGACGGGCGGCGTCGTCGACGGGGTGCGGCGCCGTTCGATCACCGGTGCTGCCACCGTGCGGGGCCGTCCATCCTTGCGTCGTGACATGCTTCCATTCTCGCGGCTGGAAGCGCGACGGAGGGTCACGACCGGCGGATTGCGGATGCGCGCGGCGCGGCGCCGGGTCGGCTCAGCGTGTCGACAGGTATTCGTCGACGATGCTCTGCGGCACCCGTCCGCGGTCGCCCACGCGATAGCCGCGGTCCTTGGCCCACTCCTGCAGGTCTTCGCGTCGCCACGTTCCGGCGGAGGACGCGCGCCGCCCCTCGGGACCGCCCTCGCGGACCGCGTTCTCGATGAACGGCGCGAGCGCCTCCCGCAGACGGGCCCGGTTCGCCTCCGACAGGTCGATCGAATACGATGCACCCTCGAAAGCGAAGGTGACGGACCGGGCGCCGAGCGACCCGTCGAGGTCGTCGGTGATCTGGGTGACCGTCCGCTGAACCATGCACCCAGCCTAGGGCGCCGGTTTGGCGGGCTCCCGCCGACAGGCCAGAATCGACCGGTGCTCGATGGTCCGCTGCTCGCCGATTGGCTCCCCGTGTCGGCGGGGGCGCTGATCTTCCTCCTCGTGGCCGCCGGGGTCGCGGGCTGGGTCGATGCGGTGGTCGGCGGTGGCGGACTGATCCAGCTCCCCGCCCTCGTCATCGCCGTGCCGCAGAACGTCTCGACGCCCTTCATCCTCGGAACGAACAAGCTGTCGTCCTTCTTCGGCACACTGTCGGCGAGCTGGGTCTATCTGCGGCGCATCCGCGTGCACTGCGCGCTCCTGGTGCCTCTAGTCATCGGCGCCTTCGCCGGGTCTGCGGTGGGAGCCGCGCTCTCGCGCTTCGTCCCGCGGGAGGTGCTCACGCCGATCGTGCTCGCGGCCGTCGTGGTGGTCGCCGTCTACACGCTCCTCAAGCCGCAGATGGGGCTCCACCACGAGCCGCGGCACACGCGCACCGCCTCGGTGGCGTGGCGCGCTGCGCTCATCGGCGTCCTGGTCGGCTTCTACGACGGCATCCTCGGACCGGGCACCGGGTCGTTCTTCGTCATCCTCCTCGTCGGCGTCCTGGGATTCGGATTCCTGCAGGCCAGCGTCAACGCGAAGATCGCCAACCTCACCACCAACCTCGCCGCGCTCGCGGTCTACGGCGTGCACGGCGAGATCATCCTCGTGCTCGGCATCGCCATGGCCGCGCTGAACATGACCGGCGGCTTCATCGGGGCGCGGATGGCGACGCGCAACGGCAACCGCTTCGTGCGGATCGTGTTCCTCGTCGTGCTCTCGCTGCTGATCGTCAAGCTCGCGTGGGACACGATCGCGCAGTTCACCGGCGCCTGAGCCTTCCCGCGCGCGCGGGGCACCCCTACGCTCGAGCCATGGACGGTCGGATCAGGCCGCTGACGCCGGAGACGTTCCCGGCGTGGCTGGCCCTCGCGGAGAAGCACAACGGAGTGTGGGGCGGGTGCTACTGCTCGTACTTCCACAGCGACACCGAGCACACGGTGAAGGACGACTACGACCGCAAGACGTTCAAGCGCCGCCTCGTCGAGGAGGGCGTGGCCCATGCCGCGCTCGTCTTCGACGGCGACACCGCGATCGCCTGGTGCGAGTACGGCAGCCCGACCGAACTGCCCGGCATCTACCACCGGAAGCAGTACGACGCCGGCGAGACCAGACCGGCGCCGTGGCGGATCACCTGCTTCTTCGTCGACCGCGACCACCGGCGCTCCGGCGTGGCGCGGGAGGCGCTGCAGGGCGCGCTCGGCCTCATCGCCGAGGCCGGCGGCGGGGAGGTCGTGTCGTTCCCCAACGAGCCGAAGGCCGGCAAGCGGACCTCCTCTTCGTTCCTCCACAACGGGACGCGGACCATGTTCGAGAAGGCGGGCTTCACGTTCGAGCGCCACATCGGCACGAGCAAGACGGTGATGCGACTCACCGTCCCGCCCGCCGGCTGAACGCGTGGAGGAGTCTCCATGGCGCACCGGCGGCGTCGACCTCGCCGCCGGAGCGCCGGGCACGGCGCTGGCGGTCATCGCCTGGTCGCCCGGGCGGGCACGGCTCGAGAGTCTCGAGCTGAACGCCGACGACAAGCGGATCGTCACGGCCGCCGCCGGCCTCGACCGGCTCGGCATCGACTGCGCATTCGGCTGGCCCGACGAGTTCGTGGCCTTCGTCGCCGCGCACGCATCCGGCGTCGCCACGCCCGACGGCGGCATCGAGTGGCGCCGCACCCTCGCCTACCGTGAGACGGATCGCGCCGTCCACGCCGCGATCGGGCGCTGGCCGCTGAGCGTCTCCACCGACCGCCTGGGGCTCACCGCCATGCGGTGCGCGGGTCTGCTGTCACGGCTCGCCGCGAACGGGGTGGCCGTCGACCGGTCGGCGGAGAGCGGCACGGTCGCGGAGGTCTATCCCGGCGCGACGCTGCGGCTGTGGGGGTGGGACGTCCGCGGCTACCGGCTCGACGCCGACGTGCGCCGACGGCTCCTCGCCCGGCTCATCGACGAGGCTCCGTGGCTGGTTCTCGGCGACCACGCGGAACTGATGATCAGGTCGTGCGACGCCTTCGACGCCGTCATCGCCGCACTGTCCGCTCGGGCAGCGCTCCTCCGCCGCTACGGGCGGCCGAGTGCCGCACAGATCGATCGCGCGCGACGCGAGGGCTGGGTGGTCCTCCCGACAGGCCACCTCGCCGACCTCGTCTCCTGAACAGGAGAGGGGGATGCCGCGGCTACGCCGTGTGCTCGTAGGTCCAGGGCAGCGCGTCGACACGCAGACGATGGCGGGCGGTGGGGGCCGCAGCATCCTCTCGCGTCGATCCGTCCTCCGCGTCACCCGGCCAGACCAGCAGCGCACCGCCGTCGCGCACCTGCGTCGCGAAGTCCTGGACTCCGGCGGAGCGCGCCTCGGCAAGCACAGCGTCGATGCTCGGCTGCATGCTCAGGCGCGAGAGCGTGACGAAGGTCGGCGGGTAGAGGGTCAGCTCGCCGCGACCGTGCCGTTCGAGCACATCGCTCGGCCGCGCCCAGTCGGCCCCGACCGCCTCGCCGGGCTGCAGCCGCAGCGCGCCTCGCGGCGCTCGGCCCACGAAAAACCACGTGCGGAAGCGCACGGCGATGCCGGGCGGCGGATCCCACCGCGAGAGCGTGACCAGCTCGCCCGCATCGACCGCGAGCCCGGCCTCTTCGGCCGTCTCGCGCACCGCCGCGACGCGCGCGACAGCCTCTTCCTCCGCGTCCTCCGCCGGCCCGACGGCATCGGCCGGCTCGACCGCGCCACCGGGGAACACCCAGGCGCCGGCGAACGTCCCCCGGCCTGGCCGCTGGATCAGCAGCACCTCCGGACCGCCGTCGGCGTCGCGGAAAAGCACCACGGTCGCCGCGACGCGAACAGACGTGTCGGCGATGTCGCCCGCCGTGCGCGCGCGGGCTCCCGCGAGTGCCCGCGCGAGGTCGCCGGCCGCGTCGCCCGCTGAGCCGGGTGCGGGTGCGCTCACGCGGGGGCGGAGGTGCCGTCGGACTCGGTGATGGCGTCTTCGAGCCGCTCGAGCTTCGCGTCGATCTCGCCCGTGTAACCGGGACGGATGTCGGCCTTCAGCACCAGCGAGACCCGCGAGCCGAACGCCTGCACGGCCTCGGTGGCGCGCTTCACGACGTCGAAGACCTCGTCCCACTCGCCCTCGATCTCGGTGAACATCGACGTGGTGCGGTGCGGGAGTCCCGAGTCGCGCACGACCCGGACCGCGGCGGCGACGGCGTCGTGCACCGATCCGTCGGCACTGCCGGTGCCGCTGGGGGCGACGGAGAAGGCGACGAGCATGGTGACCTCCGGAGGTGGATCAGGCGTTCTCGACGAGCTCGGGGACGGGAGCGGATGCTGTGCGCGCCCGTGACGGACGCGTCAGCGTCGGCCACTCCAGCGGCGCCCGCACCGGCACGCGGACGAGGATGACCATCGTCCAGGCGAACAGGGCCACGACGGCGAGGTTGCGCAGGGTCAGGGCCAGTGTCGGCAGGGCGTACGGGTAGGTCAGCATGAGGCCGTCGTACAGCAGCGGGTAGACGATGAACGTCAGGAGCGCGGCGACGAGACCGAGCACCGCGGGACGCGCCCACCGGCGGCGGTCGATGACGAGGCCCATCACCAGCGGCGCGATCATCCACACCATGTACTGCGGGGAGCCGACCTTGTTGAAGACGATGAAGGCCAGCGCCAGCGCCAGCGAGAGCGGGGGGAAGAGCGCCGCGAACGACGCCTTGCGCAGCATCTTGTACGCGCCGAGTCCGGCGACGGACAGCACGGCGAGGGCCAGCAGCGGCGTCATGATCGCGATGACCTCGTTGAGGAACGGGCCGCTCACCTGGAACGTGAGCATGTCCGGGTCGTAGAAGACCGCGCTGTCGGGAAGCATGAAGACCGAGCGCCACAGGTAGGGCGTGCTGATGGGCGCCTCGATCTGCAGACCGCGACCGGCCTGATCCCCGACGAAGCCGAGCATGTTCGACGCGCCGCCGAGCACGGCCACGACGCCCGCGGTCACGGCGGAGACGGCCAATGCGGCGCCGATGAGCGCGAAGCGACGGCGCACGGCGATGACCGCACCGGCGAGGATGGCCGCCGGCCACACCTTCATCCAGACGGCGATCGACAGCAGTGCGGAGCCGAGCCAGGGGCGGCCGACGAGCCACAGGCAGCCCGCGAGCACCAGCGGCACGGTGAAGCCGTCGAGCCGGTAGAGGCCGACGGGGCCGAGCAGCAGGATGAACGCGAGCCAGAACCAGGCGGCCGTCACACGTCCGCGCGAGCGGCCGCGACCGACGAGGAGGGCGAAGGCCGCGGCATCCGCCAGCGTCACGAGGATCGCCCACGCCGGGGTGTAGCTCACGAGCCACGCGAGCGCGTGCGTCAGGAGCATGGGGATGATCGCGAGCTGCGGGTAGACCCAGGGCTCGTTGATCCCGACGAAGCCGACGTACTCGCGCACGGTCGTGAGGCCGTAGATGGCGGGGTCGACGTAGCCGCCGTTCAGCCACGCGGCCGACCAGCGTTCGTAGACGAGATAGACGTCGCCCATCGCCGCGTTGGGCAGCACCCAGCCGAGCCACGCGACGACCGCGTGCACGACCACGAACGCGATCCACAGAACAGCACGCCTCGACACAGGTGCATTCTACGGGGGGCGTGCTCTCGACTCCCTGTGAGCGGACGCCGCCGTCCGAGCCTCACGCGACCGGGTCGGCGCGCACGGTCGGAGCGGCGCCGGGCCGGCGTGCGGCGCCGGCCGACGTGCGGCGCCGGGCCTACGTGCGGCTACTCGGTGGCGCGGCCATGCGGCGGCGCGGCTAGGCGGCGGCGAGCGCTGCGGCCACGGCGGCGGGCAGGTGCTCGGCGACGTCCAGCGCGGTGATCGGCCCCGAGCCGTCCGGCCCGGCCGCCGCGGCGGTGGCGGCCAGCGACGCGGCGTGCCCGTGGAGCCAGGCTCCGGTCGCCGCGACCCGGCCGAGCTCCCCCGCATCGGCGTCCTCCCCCGCCGCGGCGGCGAGGGCTCCGACGACGCCGCCCAGCACGTCGCCCGTCCCCGCGGTCGACAGCCAGGGCGTGCCCGCCTGCACCCGCGTCGACCACCCGTCCGGGGTCGCGACGATCGTCACCGCGCCCTTCAGCAGCACGACCGCGCCCAGCGCCGCGGCGGTCTCGGCCGCGGCGTCCGCCCGCTCCTCCTCGTCGGGCTGGGCGCTCAGGGGCGCGAGCCCGAGCGCCTCGCGCAGCCGGGTGTGCTCGCGGCCGTGCGGGGTGACGATGCGCGGCGCGGTGCCCGACGGCGCGAGGTCGAGCGCACCGGCGTCGACCACCACGGTGAGGTCGCCCGACAGGATGCCGCGCAGCGCCGCCGTCTCGTCGACGGAGCGGGACGCGGCATCCGTTCCCGATCCGATCAGCCACGCCTGCACGCGCCCGTCGGCGGTCACCGTCTCGGGGCGACGCTGCAGGATGAGGGTGCTCGGACGCTCCGGACCGAGGTAGCGCACCATGCCCGTCCCCGTCCGCCACGCGGCCTCGACGCCGAGGACGGCGGCGCCCGGGTACTGCTCGGAGCCGGTGCGGACGCCCAGCACCCCTCGGGAATACTTGTCGTCGTCGTCGGTTGGCATCCGCAGGACGCGTCCGGCGTCCTGTGCGGTCCATCGCTCGGGCATGCCCCACGATAACCCCGCCGAAAGCCCCCGAATCCGATCGGACGTCTCCCCGTGAGCGCACTCTTCACCCCCCTCGACCTGCGCGGCCTGACCGCGCGCAACCGCCTCTGGGTGGCTCCGATGTGCCAGTACAGCGCCGTCGACGGCGTGCCGCAGGAGTGGCACCACACGCACCTCGCGCAGTTCGCCTCCGGCGGCGCGGGGCTCGTCATCGCCGAGGCCACGGCGGTCTCGCCGGAGGGGCGCATCTCGCCCGAGGACGTCGGCATCTGGAACGACGAGCAGGTGCAGGCGTGGAAGCCGATCGTTTCGGCGATCCGCAGCCGCGGAGCGCTGGCCGGCGTGCAGCTGGCCCACGCGGGCCGCAAGGCCTCGACCTGGTCGCCGTTCTCCGGCCGGCGCGGGTCGGTGTCGGTGGGCGAGGGCGGCTGGGAGACCGTCGCCCCGTCGGCGGTGGCGTTCGAGGGCTACGCGGAGCCCCTGGCCCTCGACATCACCGGCATCGACGAGGTCGTGTCCGATTTCGTCGCCGCGGCGCTGCGGGCGCTCGAGGCGGGCTTCGAGGTGCTCGAGATCCACGCCGCGCACGGCTACCTCGTGCACCAGTTCCTCTCGCCGCTGTCCAATCAGCGTGACGACGAGTACGGCGGATCGCTCGAGAACCGCGCACGCCTGGTGCTGCGGATCGTCCGCGAGATCCGGGATGCCGCGCCCGACGTCGCGCTCCTGGTGCGGTTCTCCGCCACCGACTGGGCCGAGGGCGGACTCGACGTCGACGAGACGGCGATCGTGGCCGGCTGGTCGCGGGACGCCGGAGCCGACCTGTTCGACATCTCCAGCGGCGGCCTCGTCCGGCACCAGCAGATCGAGGTGTTCCCCGGCTATCAGGTGGAACTGGCGACCGGGGTGCGCCAGACGTCCGACGTGCCGACCGCGGCCGTCGGCCTCATCACCGAGGCGGCGCAGGCCGAGCAGATCGTCGCGAGCGGTCAGGCCGACGCCGTGCTGGCCGGGCGCGAGTGGCTGCGCGACCCGCACTTCGCCCTCCGCGCCGCGACCGAGCTCGGCGTCGAGATCGACTACTGGCCCGCGCAGTACCTCCGCGCGCGCCCCTGACCCGCGCCCTCACCTGACGCGGGATGCGGCCTCCGCGGGCCGGCAGCCGCAGCACGCGTCAGGTGAACGGGAACGGATGCTGCGCAGCATCCGTAACGTGTCGCGCTGCCCTCTGCACCTGACGCGATCCGCGGCTACCGCCGAGGCGATGCCGCATCACGCGTCAGGTGAACGGGACCGGATGCTGCGCAGCATCCGGCACATGGCGCCCTGCCGTCTGCACCTGACGCGATCCGCGGTTACCGCCCAGCCGAAGCCGCATCACGCGTCAGGTGACGCGAAGACACGTCACCGGCCGCGACGGGTGGCGTCCTGCACCTCGCCGACGAGCTCCTCGATGATGTCCTCGAGGAACAGCACACCTGTCACGCGGCCGTCGAGGTCGCGCACCTGCGCGAGGTGGCGCCCGGCCCGGCGCATGAGGGCGAGCGCGTCCTCGAGGTCCGTCGTCTCGACCACCGGCACCATGTGGTGGATCCGCTTGGCCGGCACCGGACGGGCGACGTCGGTCGCGGCATCCGGTCCCTCTGCGGCCCGCAGGATGTCCTTCAGGTGCACGTAGCCGACGGGGAGGCCGTCGGCGTCGACGATCACGTACCGCGAGAAGCCGTGCTTGGCGACGGCGCGCTCGATCTCATCGGGCGTCACGCGCTCCGGAAGGGTGACGAGACCCGCGAGCGGCACCGCGACATCCATCGCCTTCTTGTCGGTGAACTCCAGCGCGGCCGACAGGGCGCCGGAGGAGTCGTCCAGCACGCCCTCGATGCGCGACTGGTTCACGATCGTGGCGACCTCGTCGAGGGTGAAGGTCGAGGCGGCCTCGTCCTTCGGCTCGACCCGGAACAGGCGCACGACGTGGTTGGCGATCCAGTTCAGCGTGACGATGACGGGGTGGAAGACCTTCGACACCCACACCAGCGGCGTCGCGAGCATGAGCACGGCGCGGTCGGGCAGCGAGAACGCGAGGTTCTTCGGCACCATCTCGCCGAAGACCACGTGCAGGTACGACACGAGCAGCAGGGTGATGACGAATCCGGCGACGCTCACGGCCTCCTCGGAGATGCCGGTGAGACCCAGCGGCACCTCGAGCAGGTGGTGAATCGCCGGCTCGGAGACGTTCAGGATCAGCAGCGAGCAGATCGTGATGCCCAGCTGGCTGGTGGCCAGCATGAGCGTCGCGTGCTCCATGGCGTACAGCGCGGTCTTCGCCGATCGCGACCCGCGTTCGGCGAGCGGCTCGATCTGCGAGCGCCGCGCGGAGATGACGGCGAACTCGGCGCCGACGAAGAACGCGTTGAACGCCAGCAGCACGAAAAGCCAGGCGATTCCGGCCCAGTCGTTCATCGACGCTCACCTCCGCTCGCGGCCTGGGCGTTCTCGGCGTCGTCCGGCACGAGGGCGGGCACGAACTTCACCCGGTCCACGCGTCGTCCGTCCATGCGCTGCACTTCGATGGTCCCGTCGTCGGTGACGAGCGTGTCGCCGGTCACGGGGATCCGCTCCAGCACGCTCATGATGTAGCCGCCCACGGTGTCGTAGACGTCGCCCTCCGGGATGCGGATGCCGGTGCGGTCGCGCAGCTCGTCGGGTCGCAGCTCGCCCGGGAACAGCACGCCGTCCTTCACCCGTGCGATGCCGGCCGTGCGGCGGTCGTGCTCGTCGAGCACCTCGCCGACGATCTCCTCGACGAGGTCTTCGAGCGTGACGACGCCCGCGGTGCCGCCGTACTCGTCGACGACGATCGCCATCTGGTAGCCGCGGGCGCGGAGCTCCGCCATCAGGGTGTCCAGGTGCACGGCTTCGGGCACGCGCAGGGGCTCGCTGGCCAGGGCGGCCGCGGGCACGTCGGCACGGCGGTCGCGCGGCACGCCGACGGCGGCCTTCAGGTGCACGATGCCGGTGATGTCGTCCATCGACTCCTCGTACACGGGGAATCGGCTGTGGCCGGTGCGACGGGCGAGCTGGATGACGTCCTCGGCGCTGTCGTCCGCCGACAGGGCGTGGATGCTGGGCCGCGGCGTCATCACGTCGGCGGCGGTGAGGCGGGCGAAGGTGAGGGTGCGGTCCAGGAGCGAGGCCGTGTCCTCCTCGAGCACGCCGGCGCTGGCCGAGCGGCGGACGAGGCTCGAGAGCTCCTCCGCGGTGCGCGCGCCCGACAGCTCCTCCTTGGGCTCGACGCCCATGAGGCGCAGCACGCCGTTGGCGCTTCCGTTGAGCAGCGCGATCGCCGGGCGGAACACCGTGGTGAAGGCGACCTGGAACGGCATGACGAGCTTGCCCGTCTGGCGCGGGATCGCCAGGGCGAAGTTCTTGGGCACCAGCTCGCCGAGGATCATCGACAGCACGGTCGCGACGCTGACGCCGAGCACCACGGCGAAGGGCGACGCGAAGCCCTCCGGCAGGCCCCACGCCGCGAACACGGGGCGCAGCAGATTCGAGATCGCCGGCTCCATCGTGTAACCGGTGAGGAGCGTCGTCAGCGTGATGCCGAGCTGCGCGCTGGAGAGGTGCGTCGAGGTGATGCGCAGAGCGCTGATCGTCAGCGCGAGTCGTGACTCCCCCGCCGCCTGGCGGGCCTCGAGGTCGGCGCGGTCGAGATTGACCAGCGCGAACTCGCTCGCGACGAACAGGCCGGTCCCGACCGTGAGCAGAAGCCCCACGCCCAGCATGACGTAATCCATCACGCATCACCTTCCGCTGTCGGAGGTGCGGGAACGCGGGGCGCGGGTCTACTGGGAGGGTCGTCCATCGTCCCTCCAGTCTACGGCCTGCACGCCGTCCGCCTGCTGTGTCCGCGGGTTGCGGCGGCTGAGGGGGGAGGATGGGCGCATGCCCGATCGAGAGCAGTGGAACGACCGCGCCGCCGCCGCCGAGCACGCCGTGCGGGAGCGCTTCGGACGGCACGCGGTGGGTGTCGCGTGGGCGCGGCCGCGATGGCCTGCCCGCACCGGACTGCGCGGAGCCCTCGACGAGCTCGCCGTGTGGCACTACTGGTGGCACGCGCACCTCATCGACTGCGCCGGCGACGCCCTCCTGCACCGGCCCTCCCCCGCCCGCGAGCGCCGGCTGCGCATGCTCGCCCGCACCGTGCGCCTGCGCACCGCCGGCCGCTGGGTGAATCGCTTCTACGACGACATCGCCTGGATGGGCCTCGCCCTGCAGCGCACGGCTCCCGAGCGTCGCCACCGCCCCGTGCGCCGCATCTCGCGCCGCCTCGCGCACGGGATCGACCCGGCGGTCGGCGCGCTCCCCTGGCACGTCGGCAGCTCGCTCTACAACGCGCCCGCCAACGGACCCGCCGCCATCCTCCTCGCGCGCACGGACGACGCGACGCGGGCGGCGCAGCTCGAGGACTGGATGCTGCGGCAGCTCACCGACGAGACGACCGGGCTCGTGCGCGACGGCGTGGAGGGCGGCGTCGTGCGCGACACGCTCTACACCTACAACCAGGGCGTCGCGCTCGGCGCGCAGCTCGCGCTCGCGACCGACTCCGACCCGTCACGGGCGGACGCCGCCGCCGCGCTCGTCCGCGCGATCGCGGCCTGGTGCGAGCCGGACGGACTGCTCCCGACCGCGGGCGGCGGGGACGGCGGGCTCTTCGCCGGCATCCTGTGCCGGTATCTCGCCGAGGCGGCAGTGCGGCTCGCGGATCGTCCGGAGACGGCGGATGCCGCAGCATCCGCCCGTCGTCTCGTGCTGTCCGAAGCGCGCGCCCTCTGGGACGGACGCCTCGAGATCGACGGCCGGCCGCTGTTCTCCGCCGACCCCCGCCGTGGCGCTGTCGCGCCCTCGGGCCGCGACGGCGCTCCGCGCGCCGCGGTCGGGGGCGCCACCGACGGCGGCAGCGAGCCCGACGGTGATCTGTCGGTGCAGCTCGGCGCGTGGATGACGCTGGAGGCCGCGGTCGCCGTCACGAGCTGACGGCGCCGCGCGTCACCAGCTGACCGGAAGCGCCTTGCCCTCTTCGTAGCCGGCCGCCGACTGCCGGCCGACGCGCGCCCGCTCGTGGAACTCGGGCACGGTCGATGCACCCGCGTAGGTGAAGGAGGACCGCACCCCCGACGTGATCATGTCGAGGAGGTCCTCCAGCCCCGGCCGCAGCGGGTCGAGGTAGATCTTCGACGACGAGATGCCCTCGGCGAACAGCTCCTTGCGGGCGAGGTCGTAGGGGTCGAGGCGCCCGAAGCGCTCGTGCACCGCCTTCGAGGAGGCCATGCCCCACGACTCCTTGTAGGGACGGCCCGCATCGTCGACGCGCAACTCGCCCGGAGACTCGATGGTGCCCGCGAACCAGGAGCCGATCATGACGGATGCCGCACCCGCCGCCAGCGCGAGCGCGACGTCGCGCGGGTAGCGCACGCCGCCGTCCGCCCAGACGTGGGCGCCCATGATGCGGGCGGCCTCGGCCGTCTCGAGCACGGCGGAGAACTGCGGGCGACCGACCGCCGTCATCATGCGCGTGGTGCACATGGCGCCGGGGCCGACGCCGACCTTCAGGATGCTGGCGCCCGCGCGCACCAGATCGTGCACCCCCTCGGCGGTGACGATGTTGCCCGCGGCGATGGGGATGCCGAGGTCGAGGTCGGCGACCGCGGCGAGCGCCCGCAGCATCCCCTCCTGGTGACCGTGGGCCGTATCGACGACGAGGACGTCGACGCCGGCCGCGGCGAGCGCCTTCGCCTTGCCCTGCACGTCGCCGTTGATGCCCACCGCCGCAGCCACGACGAGGCGGCCCGATACGTCGACAGCCGGGGTGTACAGCGTCGAGCGCAGCGCGCTGCGACGCGAGAGGGTGCCGACGACGAAGCCGTGGTGCAGCACGCAGACCGTCTCGGCGTCGGCCGCGACGAGCAGGTCGAACGCGTGGCGGGCGCTGCCGACGTCCTCGGCGTCGATCGACGGCGTCGCGCCGCGCACGAGATCGCCGAGGCGCGCGTCGGGGAGGGCGGTGCCGAGGCGGGATGCCGGGACCACGCCCTGCACGTCGCCGATCGACAGGCGGCCGCCGGTGGCCGCGGCGACGACGATCCCGTGACCCTCGGTGGCAGGGAGGAGTCGTCCGGCGTCGGCGACGGTGGCGTCGGGCGGCAGCACGAGGGGCGTGTCCCACGAAACGGGCTGCTCCTTCACCCACCGGATCGCGGCATCGAGCTCCTGCAGCGGCATGTCCTGCGGCAGCACGCCGAGGCCTCCCCGGCGGGCGAGGGTCGCAGCCAGCCGGGGCCCCGTCACGGAGTTCATGTTCGACGAGACGAGGGGGAGCGTCGCCGTCGTGCCGTCGCGCGGGGCGAGGTCGACATCCAGCCTGCTGGTGACCGCCGATCGTCGCGGCACCAGGAAGACATCCGAGTAGGTCAGGTCGACGTCGGGCCGGTCTCCGTAGAACTCCACTCCTCCAAGGTAACCATTCGGGATCAGCCGCGCCTCTGGTCGGCTGACGCCCGCTGTCGGCACGGGGATCTGGGATAGGATTGAGAACCGTGTGCGGGGGGGCTCTGACCGCCCCGCGCTTCTCAGACTTCACTGATGAAAGCAGGCGATCTAGCCGTGTCGAGCCAGGTGACAGGCGTCGGGACTTCGAGCGAGGGAGAGTTCGGGGCCAACGAGTGGCTCGTCGAAGAGCTCTACGAGCAGTTCACGAACGACAAGAATTCCGTCGACAAGGCCTGGTGGCCGGTCCTGGAGGCCTACAAGCCGTCCGGATCGTCCGACTCCGGCGCCTCCTCGGCACCCGCAGCGGCACCGGCGGCCGCGGCCCCATCGGCACCCGCGGCGGAGAGCAACGGCACCGCGCCGGCTGCCTCTGCCACGACTCCCGCCGCCGCGACTCCCGCGCGCACCCAGCCGGCCGCGTCCGAGCCCCGTCCGGTGACGGCGCCGATCCCCGTCGTGGGCGCGCAGCCCGTGGCGCGGACGACGGCCAAGCCGGCGGCGAAGCAGCCGATCCCGGCCCAGGCACCCAAGGCCGCGCCCTCGTCGCCCGAGGACGCGAGCGAGCAGGACACCGTCACGCCCCTGCGCGGCATGACGAAGACCCTCGCGGCGAACATGGACGAGTCGCTGACCGTCCCGACCGCCACCAGCGTGCGCACGGTCCCGGCCAAGCTGATGATCGACAACCGCATCGTCATCAACAACCACATGTCCCGCACCCGCGGCGGCAAGGTCAGCTTCACGCACCTCATCGGCTGGGCGATCATCCAGGCGCTCAAGGAGTTCCCGAGCCAGAACGTGTTCTACGCCGAGGTCGACGGCAAGCCGTCGGTCGTGGCCCCCGCGCACGTCGGACTCGGCATCGCGATCGACCTGCCCAAGCCCGACGGCACGCGCGCCCTCATGGTGCCGAGCATCAAGCGCGCCGACACCCTGTCCTTCGGGGAGTTCCTCGCCTCCTACGAAGACCTCGTCACCCGCGCGCGCACCAACAAGCTGACCGCGGCCGACTTCCAGGGCACGTCCATCTCGCTCACCAACCCGGGCGGCATCGGCACGGTCCACTCCGTCCCCCGCCTCATGAAGGGCCAGGGCTGCATCGTCGGCGCCGGCGCCCTCGAGTACCCCGCCGAGTTCCAGGGCTCCAGCGAGAAGACGCTCGTCGAGCTGGGCATCGGCAAGACGATCACCCTCACCAGCACCTACGACCACCGCGTCATCCAGGGCGCCGGCTCGGGCGAGTTCCTCAAAAAGGTGCACGAGCTCCTGATCGGGCAGCGCGGCTTCTACGAGTCGATCTTCGCCGCCCTCCGCATCCCCTACGCCCCCATCCACTGGGCCTCGGACATCAACGTCGACCTCGCCGAGCGCGTCGACAAGACCGCCCGCGTGCAGGAGCTCATCAACTCCTTCCGCGTGCGCGGCCACCTGATGGCCGACATCGACCCGCTGGAGTACGTGCAGCGCACGCACCCCGACCTCGAGATCGAGGAGCACGGGCTCACCTTCTGGGACCTCGACCGCGAGTTCGTCACGAACGGCTTCGGCGGCAAGCGCCAGATGAAGCTGCGCGACATCCTCGGCGTCCTGCGCGACTCCTACTGCCGCACCATCGGCCTGGAGTACATGCATATCCAGGATCCCGAGCAGCGCAAGTGGTTCCAGGACAACGTCGAGGTGAAGTACCAGAAGCCCGGCCACGACGAGCAGCTGCGCATCCTCTCCAAGCTCAACGAGGGCGAGGCGTTCGAGACCTTCCTGCAGACGAAGTACGTCGGTCAGAAGCGCTTCAGCCTCGAGGGCGGCGAGTCGCTCATCCCCCTCCTCGACGAGATCCTCCAGGGTGCGGCGCAGGCCGGCATGGACGGCGCGGCGATCGGCATGGCCCACCGCGGCCGCCTCAACGTGCTCACCAACATCGCCGGCAAGACCTACGGCCAGGTGTTCCGCGAGTTCGAGGGCTCCGTGGCCGTCGGCTCGAAGAGCGGATCGGGCGACGTCAAGTATCACCTCGGCACCGAGGGCACCTTCGTCGACGACCGCGGCGACGAGCTGCCGATCCTGCTGGCCGCCAACCCCTCGCACCTCGAGACGGTCGACGGCGTGCTGGAGGGCATCGTCCGCGCGAAGCAGGACCGCAAGCCGATCGGCACCTTCGCGTGGCTGCCGATCCTCGTGCACGGCGATGCGGCCTTCGCCGGCCAGGGCGTCGTCGTCGAGACGCTGCAGATGTCGCAGCTGCGGGGCTACCGCACCGGCGGAACCATCCACGTCGTGGTCAACAACCAGGTCGGCTTCACCACCGTCCCGGGTGACGCGCGCACCTCGGTGTACGCCACCGACGTCGCCAAGACCATCCAGGCGCCGATCTTCCACGTGAACGGCGATGACCCCGAGGCCGTCGTCCGCGTCTCGCAGCTGGCCTTCGCCTACCGTGAGCGCTTCCACCGCGACGTCGTCGTCGACCTCGTCTGCTACCGCCGTCGCGGTCACAACGAGGGCGACGACCCCTCGATGACGCAGCCGCTCATGACCAACCTCATCGAGGCGAAGCGCTCCGTGCGCCGCCTGTACACCGAGTCGCTCGTCGGCCGCGGTGACATCACCGAGGAGGAGTACGAGCAGGCCAAGCGCGACTTCCAGGACCGCCTGGAGATCGCCTTCGCCGAGACGCACGAGGCCGAGACCGGCACATCGAACGTCGTGGACGAGAACGGCCCGGTCGAGCCGGCCGCCGGCGCTCCCGAGACCACCGGCGTGGGCGTCGACGTCGTGCAGCTGATCGGCGACGCGTTCGTCAACCGACCCGACGGCTTCACCGTGCACGGCAAACTGCAGCAGCTGCTCGAGAAGCGCCTCGACATGAGCCGCAACGGCAACGTGGACTGGGCCTTCGGCGAGCTGCTGGCCTTCGGCTCTCTCCTGCTCGAGGGCACGAACGTGCGCCTCGCCGGCCAGGACAGCCGTCGCGGAACCTTCGTCCAGCGCCATTCGGTGCTCCACGACCGGGCCAACGGCCAGGAGTGGATCCCGCTGACCAACCTGAGCGAGAACCAGGGCCGCTTCTGGGTCTACGACTCGCTGCTGTCGGAGTATGCCGCCATGGCGTTCGAGTACGGCTACTCGGTCGAGCGCCCCGACGCGCTGGTGCTGTGGGAGGCGCAGTTCGGCGACTTCGCCAACGGCGCCCAGTCGGTCATCGACGAGTACATCTCCGCCGCCGACCAGAAGTGGGGCCAGCAGTCGAGCGTCGTGCTGCTGCTCCCCCACGGCTACGAGGGTCAGGGACCCGACCACTCGTCGGCCCGCATCGAGCGCTACCTGTCGATGTGCGCGCAGGACAACATGACCGTGGCGCGCCCCTCGACGCCCGCCTCGTATTTCCACCTGCTGCGCCGCCAGGCCTACATGCGCCCGCGTCGTCCGCTCGTGGTGTTCACGCCGAAGGCCATGCTCCGCCTGCGCGGCGCCACCAGCCCCGTCGAGGACTTCACCACCGGCAGGTTCGAGCCCGTGCTCGACGACGCCCGCGGCGGCGATCGCTCGGCCGTCACCCGTGTGCTCCTGCACGCCGGCAAGATCCACTGGGACCTCAAGGCCGAGCTGGAGAAGAACCCCAACCCGCAGATCGCCCTCGTGCGCCTCGAGCAGTACTACCCGGCGCCGATCGACGAGCTGAACGCCGTGCTGGAGTCCTATCCGAACGCCGAGCTGGTGTGGGTGCAGGACGAGCCCGAGAACCAGGGTGCGTGGCCGTTCATCTCGCTCGAGGTCGCCTCGCGACTCGGCGGGCGCACGATCCGCCGCGTGTCCCGCACGAGCGCCGCATCGCCCGCCACCGGGTCGCCGAAGGTGCACGCGCGCGAGCACGCAGACATCATGCAGCGGGCGCTCACGACCTGAGACCCGCGTCTTCGCTGACAGGGCGGACGGGCTGCGGCCCGTCCGCCCTGTCGCGTCTCATGCCGCGGGCGTTCCGGCGGGGATCCGAGGCGACACGCGGGCGCGGAGAATCGAGCCCCGTCGTGTCGCCTCCCCGGCTTGCCGGAACACGCGCGGGAGGCGACGGATGCCGCAGCCCGGTCAGTACCAGAAGCTCAGGTGCGGGACGCGCGGCGAGGCGAACATGAGCTCGAGGCCGAGCGCGGCATCCGCGTCGCCGGCGATCCGCCCCGCGGCCCGCAGGGTGGAGGGCCGCACGCCTCCGAGCAGGATCGAGCCGAGGTCTGCGACCGACAGCGCGAGGTCGGCCGCGGCGTCGACCGGCTCGACGACGGCGGTGCCGTCAGGGACCACGTCGAGTCGCCAGGTGCCCTCTGCATATCCGAGCGGGTCGGCGACCGCGATCACCGCCGAACCGGGCGCGCCGTAGCGCCGGGCCGACAGCACGCGCGGTACGTCGAGGATGCGCAGCCACTCGTGGTCGCGGCCGATCCCGCGGATCGCCCGCTGGTCGGAGACCATCCATCGCACCGCCTCGTCCACCGACAGACGCGGCGCGCGCACGACCCCGACGAGGTCGTGCTCCAGCAGGAAGCGCCACAGCGCCGCAGCGGCGTCGGGGGTCTCGGCCATCAGGTGGTCCACCTCGAGGGCGTTGAGGGCGTAGTCGTCCTCGTTCACCGCGATCCGGTAGGACACGACGCCGCGGGTGGTGCCCGCGGCATCCGTCCACCGCACCCCTCGCACGCTCTTCGCCTTCTCGTCACCCGGCGCGACGCCCGAGACGCGCTGCCACAGCCCGGGCCATCCCTCGATCTCCCCCGGGCGATCCAGGCGCACCCGCGCGTGCAGTGCGGCGAACTCGCGGGCGAGGGCGTCCCGGTCGAGGTAGTCGAGGCGCCCCGCGGGGCGCGGTCCCGTCCACGTCACGCGCGAGGAGCTGATCTCGATGTCGGTCAGGAAGGCGGCCGGACCGAAGCCGAAGCGCGCGTAGATGGTGGCCTCCGAGACGGTGAGGCCCGCGATGGCGAGGCCGGCGTCCGCGGCGGTGCGGAGCTCCCCCTCCACGAGCGTGCGCGCGAGTCCGCGACGGCGATGGGTGGCGGCGACCGTCACGTCGCTGATCGCCCACATCGGCAGCACGGTGCGGCCGGGCAGTGTGAGCTCGGTGACCCACGAGGCGACGGTGGCGACCGGCGTCGCGGGAGCCGCGGAACCGTCGTCGTACACGCCGGTGAACCGCCGGTAGCGGATGTCGTCCCGCGCCGCCTGCAGCTGCTCCGCCGTGCCCTCGTCGTCGAGGAACCCGCGCCGGATCGTCGCCATCGCGGCGCCGTAGGCCTCCTCGTCGGAGGTGTCGACGAGGCGGTAGTCGAATCCGGCAGCGGATGCCGCGGCCACCGCCGCCGCGTCGAGGGGGAGCTTCTTCCAGTCGAGGTGGGGCATCCCTCCAGGCTAACGACTGCGCGCCGCCGCGCCGACGGGAAGCGGCGGCGTGAGCGCGGACCACGGCGCTATCGTGAACCCCGAGCGCGGGTCGAGACGGGGGCGTCGTGGGCGGGGCGGAGGGGACGACGCGGTGGAGGTGACGATGCTCGTCAACCCCGCCGCGCGGGCGGGGGCGCACGGCCGGGCGGTGCCGGAGGCCGCGGAGCGCCTGCGCGCCCGCGGCATCCGCACGACCGTGCTCAGCGGTGGCAGCGCGGCCGAATCGACGCGCCTGCTGCGGACCGCGCTCTCGCTCGGCACCGAGGCGGTCGTCGTCGCCGGTGGCGACGGCACGGTGCACCTCGCGATCCAGGAGCTGGCGGGCACACCGGTGCCGCTGGGCATCATCCCGATCGGCACGGGCAACGACATGGCGGCCGCCGTCGGGCTCGGCGACCTCGACATCGCCGGGGCCGTGGAACTGATCGCCCGGGGCCGCACCCGTCGCATCGACCTCGCCCGGATCTCGCGGGCCGACGGCCCCGGCGAGTTCTTCGGCACCGTGCTGGCGAGCGGCTTCGACTCCCGGGTGAACGACCGCGCCAACGCGATGCGCTGGCCTCGGGGCCGGTCGCGGTACACGATCGCGATCCTGCGCGAATTCCTGACCCTGCGCGGCATCCCGTACACGCTCGACCTCGTCCGGGCCGACGGCACGCAGGAACGCCTGTCCGGCGACCTGCTGATGGCCACCGTCGGCAATGGGCGCACGTACGGCGGCCGCATCCCGATCTGCCCCGACGCCGACATCGCCGACGGGGTGCTCGACCTGACCCTCGTGCGTCCGGTCGGGCGCCTGCGGCTGCTGCGCCTCCTCCCCCGCGTGTACCGGGGAACGCACACCGGTGTCGCGGAGGTCTCGACGCACCGCGTCACCCGCGTGAGGATGGATGCCGCGGGGGTGACCGCCTACGCCGACGGCGAGCCCGTCGGCGCGCTGCCCCTCGAGATCGAGGTCGTGCCCGCCGCGCTCTCGCTGTTCGCGCCGGACGGCTGACCCGGCGACGGGCTCAGTCCGACAACCCCAGCGGCACGGCGAGCGCGGCGACGCCCTCGGCCAGTCCGGTGTCGAGCGCCGGGCCCACGTGCCCGGCGCCCGGGATCTCGATCACCCGCACCGTGAAGCCGGCGGCCTCCGCGGCGGCGGCGTTGGACCGCTGCCCGGGACCGAAGACGTCGTCGTCGGCGCCGAGTGTGAAGACGGCGGTGTGCCCTTCGTACGACCCGGTGTTGCGGGCCAGCACGGCGGCGGGCTTGGCCGCCTCGAACGCGTCGCTGTCGCCGCCGAAGACGCGCGCGGTGGTGGCCTGCACCGTCTCGGATCCGGGGAACTCGTTGCCCGACACATCGAGGATGCTGCCCCAGACGTCGGGGTGCGAGGCGCCCCACAGCGCCGCGCACGATCCGCCGTTGGAGTAGCCGCCGATCACGCGGTAGGCGGCGTCGTCGGGCACGTTCAGATGCGTCCGGATCCACTCCGGGATGTGGGTGGTGAAATACGTCTCGACGGCGCCGTAGGTCTCGGAGTCATGGCAGGCGGGGTCGACGGTGGGGCCGGTGAGCTGGTCGGCGACGATGGCGATCGGCGCCAGGCCGTCGTGCTGCGCGGCGAACGCGTCGAGTGTGCGCGACAGCGAGGTCGGGTCGGGCGCCCCGGGCTGACCCATCATGAACACGATGACGGGCAGGGCGGGCGGATCGGGCACCAGCGCCGCGGGCGGCAGGTAGATCGCGGCATCCCGGGCGGCGAAGCCGGGTGACGGGATGCGGTCGTCCCCCGTCAGGGCGCCGACGAGCCCCTTCTCGGGCATGCCGGCCGGTGGCGTCCACGTCGCGGAGAGCGGCTGCGCGGGGACGGCGGTGTCGGTCTGCCGCGGGAGGTCGATCGCCCCGACCGCCTGCACGCCGATCAGCGCGGCGAGGTTGTGCGTGATGTCGAAGGCCCGATTGACCCCCAGCGCTCCGAGCACGAGGGAGGTGAGGATCAGCAGCACCGCCGGAACGATGCGCCGTGCCGGCCGGCCGAATGCGCCGGCGACCCCGAGTCCCGCGCCGCCGAGCCCGATCGCCGCCCACACTCCGGCCTCGGGCGGGATGACGACCCCGAACGTGCGCTGCTCGTCGAGGACCACGACGGTCCCGACCGCCAGAGCCGCGCCGACCAGCGTGCCGACGAGGAGGCGCCACGGATGCCGCGGCCGCACGAGCGCGACCAGCACCGTGCACAGCGCCGTGAGGATCCCCCAGGCGGGGAGGACCGGTCCGTCGATGAGCTCGAGGCCGAGGATCCAGTACGTCACCGCGGGGCGCCGGCGGGGGCGCGCCCGGGGGGAGCGAGAAGCGTGCGCACGACCGCGACGTACTCGCGCGGCGACGCGTCGGGCAGGTACGCCCGCCCGACGGCGGCGCCGATCGAGCCGAGCTCGACCGGGTCGGCGTAGGCCATGTACATGGTGCGGTACTCCGGGAGGAACTTGCTCTTGAAGCGGAACAGCGACGCGAACCCGTAGACCGGCTCGAGCACGCCGGCCAGCCAGCCGAGGAACGCCGAGAGCGCGGTCGGTTCGGCGGCGCTCTCGCCCTCCGTGCGCGGACGGGTCGCGAGGGGCGCGCCGGAGAGGCTGAGCACCTGCACGCCGTCGTCCTTCATGAGCAGCGCCGCCTTCGCGATCAGGAACTCCATGACCCCGTTGGGCGCGTCGTCGCGCCGGCGCATGAAGTCGAGGGTCCACCCCACGATGCGGCCATCCTGCCACGACGGCATCCAGCTCGTCACGGCCTGCACGCGCCCGCCGGCGTCCACGGCCAGCAGCAGCGCCACGTCGGGATCGTCGAGCTCCTCGAGCCCGCCGAGGGTGAACCCCATCTCGGGCAGGGACTTGTCAGTCACCCACTGCTCGCTGATGTCGATGATCTGCGAGCTGACGCCCGCGGGGAGGTCGCGCCATCTCGTCCACTGGGCGGTCATGCCCTCGCGCTCGGCGCGGTTGAGGGGCGAGCGCACCTTCTGCCACTGCTTGCCGGCCATCTGCAGTCCGGGGAGGTGCATCACCGTCTCCTGACCGACCTCGACGGTGTGCCAGCCCATCGCCTCGAAGGCGGGGCGGAAGTCGTCGTGGATGCTGTAGAACACCGGCGTCCAGCCGCGGGAGATGGCGAAGTCGGCGAATCCGCGCAGGGTGCTGCCCTCCCGCCCGCGGGGGCAGAGCGGGTCGGCGACGGCGAGCGCCACTCCCCCCACCACGCGGTAGGCGACCGCAGACTGCAGGTCGTCACTGAACCAGTGCGCGTTGCCGCGCCACGTGCCGAGGAACGACAGGGTGCCGCCGCCGCGCCGCAGGAGCGAGCGATACAGGGTGAGCGATGAGCTGTCCGAGCCCTCGGGAAGTGCGGTGCTGCGGAAGAGGCGGAGCGTCGCGACGACGAAGACCACCCAGAACACGACGCCCACCCACTGATAGACCACGAGGGCGGCGCCGCCCCGCGGGAAGGGCGGCTGGCCGATGCCCTGCAGGAACGCGGGCGGGATGAAGCGCCGCACCATCTCGGTGAGGAGGTCGGCGAGCGTCGGGGTGACGTCGAACGACTTCGTGAGCACGCTGGAGACGAGCAGGAACGCACCGGCGCAGGCGACGAAGGCCACGCCGACGACGATGCCCCAGGTGCGCCGCGCCCGCGCGGAGGCCCGCACGCGGAAGCGGCGCTGATTGAGCGCCAGCACCACGATCACGCCGACGGGGAGTATCGCGGAGGAGATGAACCACAGCGCCCACTCGAACGTCGCCCCGTCGACCGGATCGGGGAAGGAGATGTCGCCGAGCGCGAGGGTGATGATCGCGAGGGCCGCGAGCGAGGCGTTGACCGCGACGGCGAGGATCCAGGCGCTCCGACGTCCGTTGCGCAGACCCCAGGCGGCGAGCACCAGGAGCGCGAGCGGGACGATCGCGAGGATCGCCGGCCCGGCGCCGCGCGTGACGAGGAGGGCGAACTCGTGGTCGCACGCCGGCACGTACTGCCGTTCGCAGCGCTGCGAGAGCCAGTTGTCCGACTGCGTGAAGGCGTCGGCGACGAGGGAGAGCGGGCCGCGTCCGCCGCCGGCCACGAGGGCGGCGATCGGACCGAGGCCGGTGACGGCGACGATCACGGCGAGGAGCGAGCGGATCTCCCTGCTGGAGCTGCGATGCCACGACCGGCGGGCGGCGCCGCGGGCGAGCCCGAATCCGAGGAGGAGTCCGAGCAGCGCGGCGATGAGCCGGAACCAGGAATCGACATCGCCGGCGTACAGGGCGAACATGCCGAGCGCGGCGAAGGTCACGATGCGCAGGCGCCGTCGCCACAGCACGCCGGCGAGGGCGGAGGATGCTGCCACCGCACCCGCGATCGGGATCGTCGGGTCGAGCACCATCGTCTGCGCCGCGGCGTCGCTGACCTCGGGCAGGCCGGCGACGGCGGCCTGCGCGCCGGCGCCGACGAAAAGGGCCACGACGCCCGTCACGGCCATCGCGACGATCGTCCGCCGCACCCCGAGCAGGCGCTCGGCGATGGCGAGCGCGGACAGGGCGAGCAGGATCGACAGAACGGCATCCACCGTCGAGTCGGGGATGATCAGCGCCGTCACGGTGGTCCACCACGTGGCGGGCGCTCCGAGCGAGGCCGCGCCCCAGCCCAGGAGCACCGCGTCCTCGCGCCCCCACAGCGACCCGCTGGCGATGCCGGTGAGGAGGATCAGCAGGGCGAACGAGACCGCCACCGGGTTCCGCCGCAGGTACGACCGCAGCACCGTCACGCCGCCGCTGAGACGGCGTCGCGCCGCCACCGGCGCACGGACAGTGTCCACCTGCGCGATTCCCATGCGCTGACCCCGTTTCTCCGGGATCGATCCTAGAGCCGCGGCGCTGGGCGGCCACCGCGCGACGGCTGTGCGCCTGCTATGTCGTCAGGCCGCGGCATCCCGCCGTCAGTGCGTGGTCTGCGCGGCGCGGAGGCGCGAGAGCACCTGCTCGCGGAGCTCCTCGGGTGCGCTCTCCTTGCAGGCGCGCGCGACGACGTCGGTCAGCGTGCGGGCGACGAGCGCCTCGTCCTGGCAGGTGGGGCAGTTCTCCAAGTGGTCGGAGATGTCCTGGTGGCTCGTCTTGCAGACCTCGTCGCGGAGGTACTCCTCCAGGTCGCGCTTGGCCTTGTCGCAGCCGCAGTCGCTCATTTCTCTGCTCCACTCGTTGTCTGTCCCGCGGAGGCGGCACTGATGCCGCGCTCACGCGCATAGTCGGCGAGAAGGTCGCGAAGCAGGCGCCTGCCACGGTGCAGGCGGCTCATGACCGTGCCGATGGGGGTTTTCATGATGTCGGCGATCTCCTGGTAGGCGAAGCCCTCGACGTCCGCGAGGTACACCGCCAGCCGGAAGTCCTCCGGGATGGCCTGCAGCGCGTCTTTGACGACGGATGCCGGCATGTGGTCGATCGCTTCGGCCTCCGCCGACCGCGAGCTGGTCGCGGTCGTGGACTCGGCCCCGCCGAGCTGCCAGTCCTCGAGCTCGTCGATCGTGCCCTGGTAGGGCTCGCGCTGCTTCTTGCGATACGTGTTGATGTAGGTGTTGGTGAGAATGCGGTACAGCCACGCCTTGAGGTTCGTCCCCTGCGTGAAGGTCTTCCACGAGGCGAATGCCTTGACGAAGGTCTCCTGCACGAGGTCGGCGGCGTCCGCCGGGTTGCGGGTCATCCGCATCGCGGCGGCGTAGAGCTGGTCCATGAAGGGCAGCGCCTGCTCTTCGAACTGCGCGCTGGGATCCACCGTGGTCTGTGCGTCCTCGTCCATCAGGCGCCAGTCTACGTCGGAGCCCCGCCCGGCCAGGGTGGGTCGTTCGAGCACGGTGTGCACTTCTCCCCCTTCTGAGTGTTCCGATGCGGTTCAGTAGGGTAGAACCCGATGAACGCGGATCGGTATTCCCACGACGGCGGACCTCGTCCGCGAGGCCGCTGGTCGGCCCCCGTCGCCGACGGTCCGCTGCGGGCCGCGCTCGCCGTTCCGGGCTCGAAATCGCTCACCAACCGCGAGCTGATCCTCGCCGCGCTGGCCGAGGGTCCCAGCATCCTGTCGGCTCCCCTCCACTCCGACGACTCCGCGCGCATGATCGAAGCGCTCCAGGCTCTCGGTGTGGGCATCGAGCGGCTCGAGGGCAGCGGGCACTTCGGCGACGACCTCGAGGTCACGCCCGTGTGGCCGCTCAGGGGCGGCACCGAGATCGACTGCGGACAGGCCGGCACCGTCATGCGCTTCGTTGCGGGACTCGCAGGCTTCGCCCGGGGGGACGTCACCCTGACCGCGCACGAGAGCGCGCTGCACCGTCCGATGGGCGCGATGATCAAGGCGCTGCGCGACGTCGGCGTCGACATCGACGACGGCGGTCACTGGTCGCTCCCCTTCACCGTCCGCGGTCGCGGGCACACGCGGGGCGGCGAGGTGACGATCGACGCGAGCGCGTCGAGCCAGTTCGTCTCGGGCCTCCTGCTGGCGGCGCCGCGCTTCGACGTGGGACTCCATCTCATCCACTCCGGCGGCCGCCTGCCCAGCCAGCCTCACATCGACATGACGATCGAGTCGCTCGGCCACCGCGGCGTGCACGTCGAGCGCCCCGCCCCCGGCGAGTGGGTCGTGCCCGCCGGGCCGGTGCGCGCGAAGGACATCGCGATCGAGCCGGACCTCTCCAACGCCGCGCCGTTCCTGGCGGCCGCGATGATCGCCGGCGGCACCGTGTCGATCACGGGGTGGCCCGTGCACTCGACGCAGCCGGGCGCGATGCTCGGCGACATCCTGTCGCTGATGGGCGCCCGGGTGTCGCGGCGCGGCGGCGCCATGATCGTCACGGGCGGCGCCGGCATCACCGGCGTCGACCTCGACCTGTCTGCGGCGGGCGAGCTCACCCCGACGATCTTCGCCCTCGCCGCGTTCGCGGACGCGCCGACCACCCTCTACGGCATCGGGCACATCCGCGGCCACGAGACCGACCGCATCGCCGCGCTGATCGGCGAGCTGCGCGGACTCGGCGGCGAGGCCCACGAACTCGAGGACGGCATCCGCATCGTCCCCCGCCCCCTGCACGGCGGCACCTGGCACGCGCACGGCGATCACCGCATGGCCACGACCGGCGCGCTCCTCGGACTCGCCGTGCCGGGCGTGGAGATCGACGACATCGGCACCACCGCCAAGACCCTTCCCGAGTTCCCCGAGCTGTGGCTGGGCCTCGTCGAAGGTGCGCATGACACCGGACACGCGGATGCCGCGGGCACCGCATCGCGGTCATCCGCAGCCCACGCGGAGGAAGCCCCCGCGTGAGCTGGCTCGATGACGTCGACGACGAGGAGGACGACTCCGCGTACGACGAGAGCAGCATCCGGGTGCGTCCGAACCCGAAGGCGAACCGGCCGCGCACGAAGCGGCGCCCGGCCCACGCCGACGCCCGCATCGCCCGCGTGCTGGGGGTCGACCGCGGCCGCTACACCGTCCTGGTCGACGAGGGCGGCCCGGAGGAGCACCAGGTGCTCGCCTCCCGCGCCCGGGAGCTGCGCAAGATCGCGATCGTGACCGGCGACCGGGCCCGCATCGTCGGAGACACGACGGGCGACGACGGCACGCTGGCGCGGATCGTGGGCATCGAGGAGCGCTCGTCGCTGCTGCGCCGCAGCGCCGACGACACCGATCAGGTGGAGCGCGTCATCGTCGCGAACGCTGACCAGATGCTCGTGGTGGTCGCCGCGGCAGACCCCGAGCCGCGCGAGCGCCTCGTCGACCGCTACCTGATCGCGGCCCTCGACGCGGGTGTGCGACCGCTCATGGTGGTGACGAAGACCGACCTCGCCGATCCGGCCGAGTTCCTGAGCCACTTCGCCGGGCTCGAGGACCTTCAGGTGTTCACCAGCGCCCGCCGCGACGGCGGCGAGGAGGAGATGCCGATCGAGGAGATCGGCGCCGCCCTCATCGGGCACTCGACCGTCTTCGTCGGACACTCCGGCGTCGGCAAGTCGACGCTGGTCAACGCACTGGTGCCGTCGGCCGACCGCGCGACCGGCCACGTGAACACCGTCACGGGCCGCGGGCGCCACACGTCCTCGTCCACCGTGTCGCTGCGCTACGACGACGGGCAGGGCGGCAGCGGCTGGGTCATCGACACCCCCGGCGTGCGCTCGTTCGGCCTCGGGCACGTGAACACCGACAACATCCTCCGTGCGTTCACCGACCTCGCCGAGATCGCGGAAGACTGCCCGCGCGGATGCACCCACCTGCCCGACGCCCCCGACTGCGCGATCGTCGAGGCCGTCGAGGAGGGTCGCGCCGGTCCGCACGGGGCGGCACGCCTCGACTCGCTGCAGCGGCTGCTGGCGACGTTCGCGACGGACAACGGCCGGCACTCCTAGGCTGGAGCCATGACGAACACGCGGCTCGCACCCGGCGACGAGGCACCCGATTTCACCCTGAAGAACCAGGACGGCGACGATGTCTCGCTGCACGACCTGCGCGGCGGCCGCGTCATCCTCTACTTCTACCCGGCGGCCATGACGCCCGGCTGCACGACCCAGGCCTGCGACTTCCGCGACAACCTGTCGGGCCTGCAGTCGGCCGGGTACACCGTGCTGGGCGTCTCGCCCGACTCGCCCACGAAGCTGAGCGAGTTCCGCGAGCGCGACGGCCTGACCTTCGACCTCCTCAGCGATGAGGACCACGCAGTGCTCGAGGCGTACGCCGCGTGGGGCGAGAAGAAGAACTACGGCAAGACCTACGAGGGCGTCATCCGCTCCACGGTCATCCTCGACGAGGACGGACGCGTCGAGCACGCGCTCTACAACGTCAAGGCCACCGGCCACGTCGAGCGCATCCGCACCCTCATCGGCGCCTGACGCTGCCGGACCGGGTCTAGCGGCGGTCGGCGCCCGCGCGCCGCGCGGCGAGCACGAGCATCACGAAGGTGACGATCGCGGGTGCTGCGAGCGCGAGCCCGATGACGGGGTGGGCGAAAGCCCCCGTCGCCGCGCCGAGCGCGACGGCCGCGATGAGCGCCTGCGTGACGATGCCGCCCGAGCGCCCCCAGGACTGACCGCGCCACGTCGCGACGGCGAAGGCGGCGACAGCCGCCGCGCCGACCGCGGTCAGGACGGTCAGGGCGATCGCGCTCTCGGCCGAGTCGACGTCTCCGGCGAGGAGGGCGAGCACCTGCTGCACGAGGAGCACGACGACGGCCACCGCTTCGAGTGCCAGAAGGCCGGCGGCGATGCGCGCGAACGGGTTTCTCGTCATCGCGATCGATCTCCTTCTTCGCGGCGCCGGCCGCGGAATCACGGCGCTCGACGGGCGCCGGCGCGTGCACCTACACGAAACCTGCGAGACATCTCTTGATTCCTCCCATATGGTATGGGAGGCTTGAGAAAGCCGTGTGCTCCCACAGCGAAGTGGGGCGAGCGTTCGCTCGCACACCCACAGGGTACCGGACTGTTACCGGGCCCTGAACTTCGACCCGACTCGTTCCGAGGAGCATCACCATGGATTGGCGCGACAAAGCGGCCTGCCTGACCGTAGACCCCGAGCTGTTCTTCCCCGTAGGCAACACCGGCCCGGCGGTCGACCAGATCGACAAGGCGAAGTCCGTCTGCGCCCGGTGCACCGTCACCGAGGTCTGCCTGCAGTACGCCCTCGAGAGCGGCCAGGACTCCGGCGTGTGGGGCGGGCTCTCCGAAGACGAGCGTCGCGCGCTCAAGCGTCGCGCCGCCCGCGCGCGCCGCGCGAGCTGACGACGGATTCCTCCGTCCGGCTGCCGTCGCGGTCAGGATTCGCCTGAGAGGAGAGGGGATGCCGCGGCATCCCCTCTCCTCTCAGTTCGATGACCGTGCGATGTAACGCATCGGGATGTCGATGGTCACCTCGGTGCCGCTGCCCATGATGGTGTGCCAGTCGATGGTGCCGCTGAGCTCGCCCTGGATCAGGGTGCGCACGATCTGCGTGCCCAGACCGCGACCGACCTGACCCTCGGGGAGGCCGACGCCCGTGTCGCGCACGCGCACCTCGAGGCGGTCGTCGGTGCGGTCGGCGATGATCTCGACGTCGCCCTCCTGGCCGGCGAGCCCGTGCTCGACGGCATTGGTGACGAGCTCGGTGAGGGCGAGCGCGAGGGGCGTGGCGTACTCGCTGGGCAGGGTGCCGAACTGCCCCGTCGAGCGCGTGCGCGCATGCGTCGTGGGCGAGGCGGCGACCTCGGCCACGAGCTTCATGACCCGCGCGAAGACCTCGTCGAAGTTCACGTTCTGCGCGAGCCCCTCCGACAGCGTGTCGTGAACGACGGCGATCGCCGAGACGCGGCGCATGGCCTGCGTGAGCGCCTCGCGCGCCTCGTCGGAGTGCGAGCGGCGCGCCTGGATGCGCAGCAGCGACGCCACGGTCTGCAGGTTGTTCTTCACCCGGTGGTGGATCTCGCGGATCGTCGCGTCCTTGGTGATGAGCTCCTGCTCCTGATGGCGGATCTCGGTGACGTCGCGGCACAGCACGATGGCGCCGATGCGCTGGCCCCGGTGCTTGAGCGGGATGGTGCGCAACGACACCGCGACACCGCGGGCCTCGATGTCGGCGCGCCAGGGCGCCCGGCCCGTGACCACCAGGGGCAGCGACTCGTCGAACTGCCGCTTCTCGGGGATGATGCGCGTCGTGACCTCCACGAGCGCCTCCCCCTCGAGCTCGTCGTCGAAGCCCATGCGGTTGAAGGCCGACAGAGCGTTCGGGCTGGCGAACGTGGTGATCCCGTCGACGTCGAGGCGGATGAGCCCGTCCGAGGCGCGGGGCGCGCCGCGGCGGGGAGCCGTGGGCGCCGCGAGGTCGGGGAAGTCGGCGGAGGCGATCATGCCGAAGAGCTCGTCGGCACAGTCGTTGAAGGTGATCTGCTGCCGCGAGGGCGTGCGCGTCTCGCCGAGGTTCGTGTGCCGGGTCACCACGCCGATCGGGATGGGCGAGCCGCCGTGCGGGAACTGGCGCACGATCGGCACGGCGCGCACGCGCGTGGGCGTCTCCTCGAACCAGTCGGGCGAGGCGGAGTCGACGATCGTGCCGGACTGGAACGCCTCGTGCACCTGCGTGCGCCACTGCGGCCGCACGCGGTCGCCGACGATGTCGCGGTAGAAGAGCGTCGCGGCGCCGCTCGGGCGCGCGTGCGCCACGGCGATGTAGGAATCGTCGGCCGTCGGCACCCAGAGCACGATGTCGGCGAAGGCGAGGTCGGCGAGCAGCTGGCCATCGCCGGCGAGGCGGTGCAGCCACTCCACATCGGCGTCGCGGGAGCGCCCCTGGGCGTAGACGAGATCGCTGAGGGTCGACATGCTCCCAGCCTAGGCGGGCGGTGATCGCCGCGCCCGCTCATGCCGCGCGGCGGCTCCGTCGCGTGCGGGTGACCGGGGCGCTCGGATCGCGCGCGCCGCTCCGCTCGCGGGACTCCCCCGCGGTGCGCGGCGGCACCACCGCCTCGCCGACGAACCGCCGGACGGCGGCGGAGAAGGGCGACCGCGGGGACACGTCGGCCACCGGCCGGGCGGCCAGGGTCGCCGCATCCACCGAACGCGGGTCCATCGGCAGGAACCACACGTCCTCGATGCCGCCGAACCGGTCGAGCGCACGCCGCACCTGCCCGCGCGCATCGATGCCGAGCACGCCGGGCCGCAGCCTGTTCACCACCACCGCGACCCGCGTCGTGCCGACCGTCGCGCGGAGCTCGGTGTAGCCGCGGAGGAAGCGGGCGATGCCGACCGGATCGGCGGAGGCGACCGCCACGACGAGGTCGGCGGAGCGCAGGGCCGCGAGCGTGGCGGCGTTGCGCCGCGGTCCGTCGAGGTCGCTGACGATCTCCTCGTCGCGCTCCAGCGACGACGCGACGTCGACGACCGTGTGCTCCGCCCAGGTGCGGCAGACGGTGAGCGCCCCGGCGACGCGCGCCTCGCTGAGCTCTGGCCAGCGGGACGGGCGATTGATGCCGGCGAGCACGTCGACACCGCCGGAGGACAGGGGGATGCTGATCCGGGTCAGCTCGCGCGCGTCGAGGCCGCCCAGTTCGCCCTGCCGGCACGCCGCGGCGAAGCCCGGGCCCTCGTCGGCCAGCCCCAGCGACAGGGCGAGCGAGGGCGCGTGGGTGTCGGCGTCGACGAGCGCGACGTGCCGCCCGCCGCGGGCCAGCTCGACGGCGAGCTCGACCGCGACGGTCGAGCGTCCGGGCGCTCCGGCCGGACCCCACACGGCGATCACCCCGGGGAGGGCGGCACGCGGCGTGACGTCGACCGGGTGCGGCACCCGGGCCGCCGCCTCGAGCACCTGCCACGCCGCGGCGTCGGGCGGCAGTGCCGGACCGAGGCCGAAGGCCGCGCTCAGTCGCTCGTCGGACTCCGTCGCGCAGAGTGGCACGATGCGCACGCCGAGGCGATCGCAGAGCGCGACCGTGTCGGCGGTCAGGGTGGTGCGATCCGCCTGCAGCACGAGGATGTCGGCCTCCCGCACCGCGGCGGTGAGCGCGTCGACGTCGACGACTGCCCGACCCCCGACGAGCGCGTCGGCGGCGAGGGCCGCGAGCGTCGCGGCATCCGCTGCACCGGTCACCTCCGCGCCCTCGCGCTCCAGATCCTCCTCCAGCGCCCGACCGCGCGGCGGGTCGACCGCGACGAAGACCCTCACCGCGCGCCGCCCGCCGAGGGCACCACCGACAGAGCCGACTCGTCGGACATGGCTGTCAGCGTCGCGGGCACGTCGGATCGCGGGATGACGACCTCGAGCGTGGCCGCCCCGCCGCCGATCATCGAGTCGTCACGGGTGACCGAGACGACCGTGGCATCGGCGACGAGGATGCGCGGAGTGTCGTAGACGCCCCGCTCCTTGAGCGGGGCCGACCACACCTCGACCACAGTCCCGGCCTCGACGGAGGCGGGGACGTCGACGGCGCTGCGCAGGACGACGGTGGTGAGCGTCGACGCGCCGGCGTCGCCGACCGCGCTCCGGGCGACGAGCTCGCCCGAGGGGATGGTGCGCGTCGCCACCAGTCCGTCGGACAGGGTCTGCGCGGGCAGGTAGGTCTCGCCGAGCGCGCCCAGCGCGACGTCGACCGCGCGCAGGTCGTCGGCGCCCACGACCTCTCCCGGCACGATGGTGCGCGTGGCCGCGTAGACGGGCGAGGTCTGCCGCGCGGCCGAGACGACGAACCACACGCCCGCCACCGATGCGACGACCAGCACGACGCCGAGGAAGAAGCGGGTGTCGCTCCAGAAGCCGCGCGGTCGGCGGCGGCCGGGTTCGGTTGCGCTCATGCGACCATCGTCGCTCAGACGGTCCGGGGGCATCCGGCGTTATCCACAGCGGGTGTCGCAGCGGGCCGGGACCGTGCGGGTCCGGTGATAATGAGGACATGCCTGACGCGCCGACCTCCGACGTGCGCCTGCTCGCCCCGGCCCAGGTGGCCGAGGTGCTGGGCGTGACGGTCGACGAGGTCGTGGACCTGATCGCCGAGGGTCGTCTGCGCGGCATGCGCGTCGGATCGCCGGCGCAGTGGCGCGTCGAGGAGGCCAGCGTCGGCGAGTACGTCGATGATCAGGCCGAAGAGGCGCGGCGCATGGCCCTGTGGCGCCAGTCGAACGCCGCCAGCTTCCCCGAGCTGTGGGGCACCGGCGTCATCCGCAACGCCGACTGAGCGGGCTCGGGACTCGCGCCCCGTTCGTCGCTCGCGCGTTCTCGCCTCGCCGCGACTCAGGTGCGCGCATCTCGCCTCGCCGGACATTCCCGAGCCTTCGGTTGACGCTCCCAGCTGGAATGGGCCGCGGGATACCACCACACGTGTCACCTGAGTGAACCGGATGCTGCGCCATTCGGTTCTCACTTTCGTCCAGGTGACGCTCTACGCAGGAATGAATCATCGAGTGCCGCAACAGGCGTCAGGTGAACGAGCCGGAGGCTCAGCGTCGGTGGGTTTCACCGGACATCGCTATCCGCGTCCGGCGCCGGCGCCCGCGCCCGGCACCGGCGTCATCCGCAACGCCGACTGAGCGGGCTCCCGCGTCCCCGACCACTCGCCGGGCGTCAGAGTATCGCCGCCGCGCTCTCGATGCGCAGCCATGCCAGCGCGGTGAACGGCACCAGCCGATGGCCGCTGACCGAGTCGGCGCGCCGGGCCGCGCCGGCCTCGTGCAGCGCGATGTCGAAGTGGTCGGCGGCCGCGCGGTCGATCGTGCCCGTGAGCGCCCGACCGCCGACGAGGTGCGCGGTCACCGGCAGGCGCCGACGCGCCACGTCGCGCAGCACGAAGCCGAGTGTCATGCGCTCCGCCAGCGATGAGCCCCGCGCGGTCGCCGGACGGGCGGAGCGCAGCAGATCGGCGTGCGGCATCCCGATCGAGATGAGGGATGCCGTCGGCGCGAGGATCGCCCCCATGCGGGTGCCGGGATCGAGCGCCACCCAGTCAGCGCCGACGCCGGTGATGGCGGCGTTCACCGTCGTGCCGTCGGTGAATTCGATCGACGGCGGCGCGCCGCCGGGTTCGCGGTCGGCCGCCGCCACGAGTCGTTCGCGGAGACCGACGCGCGCGAGGCGCAGCCGTTCCGCCTCGGTGTCGAGCGCGGCGCGCTCCGCTTCCCACTCCGAAGCGAGTTGATCCTCGAGGTCTTCGAAGAAGCGATCCCAGCGCACCCTCGGAGGCTAGGGCAGAAGGTCACGGGTCGGTCACGAGTTATCCACAGACGACGCGCACCTGTTTCCTGAGAGTTCGCCCTGTGGTTCACTTTCACGACACGGGAGGTGTCATTTCGCGACACCACGTGACGAGAACCGACAGACCGCGGGGAGACGATCCGATGGCACCGACGCCGGCGAGCACCGCGAGGACGGCACCGCGACACCTGGGGGCGATGGAGCTCTCGGAGTTCTTCGCTCCGCAGCGCACCTCCACCGAGTCGCTGCCCGATCCCGAGCCGTTCCTGACCAACCTGACCCGGGGCGTGCTCGAGGTGCTGGCCGGGGTCCGCGAGGTCGATCAGCTCGCGCGCTGGATGACCGAGGACTCCTACCGTGCCCTCCTCACCCGCGCCAACCTCGCGGCACGTGCACGGAGCGCCCGCGGCGTGCCCGCGACCCGGCCGGTGCACACCATCCTCTCGGTGCACCACTCCTCCCCCGCCGACGGCGTGGTCGAGGCGGTCATCATCGTCAGCGGTCCTGCCCGCACCCGCGCCGTCGCGCTGCGGGCCGAGGGCATGGACCGCCGCTGGCGCGCCACCTCGCTCGCCCTGCTCTGACGAAGACGTGCGAGCGGGTCGGACCCAGCGTCGTGAACGACCCGCTCGCCACCATTCCGGCCCCTGCCGGCGGTGCTACTGCTTGTACGAGGACAGGAAGTTGCCGAGCCGCTCCACCGCCTGCGACAGCACGCGCGCCTCGGGCAGCGTGACGATCCGCAGGTGGTCGGGGTCGGGCCAGTTGAAGCCCGTGCCCTGCACCAGCAGCACGTGCTCCGCCACCAGGAAGTCGTAGACGAGCTTCGCGTCGTCGTGGATCTCGTAGACCTCGGGGTCCAGGCGCGGGAAGGCGTAGAGCGCCCCCTCCGGCCGCACGCACGAGACGCCCGGGATCTTCTCGAGACCCTCCCACGCGGCATCCCGCTGCTCGTGCAGTCGCCCCATCGGGGCGATCAGGGAGTCGATCGACTGCACACCCGACAGGGCCGCCTGCACGGCGTGCTGCGCGGGCACGTTCGGGCACAGGCGCGTGGAGGCGAGCAGGTTGATGCCCTCGAGGAAGCCGGCGGCGTGCGCCTTCGGCCCCGTGATCACCATCCAGCCGGAGCGGTAGCCGGCCACCCGGTAGGTCTTCGACAGTCCGTTGAAGGTGAGGCACAGCAGGTCGGGCGCCAGGGTCGCCAGGGGGATGTGCTCGGCGCCGTCGAACAGGATGCGGTCGTAGATCTCGTCGGCGAGGAGCAGCAGCGAGTGCTCGCGCGCCACCTCGACGATCTGCTGCAGGATCTCGCGCGAGTACACCGCCCCCGTCGGGTTGTTGGGGTTGATGACGACGATCGCCTTCGTGCGCGGCGTGATCCGGGAGCGGATGTCCTCGATGTCGGGCTGCCAGCCGTTGCGCTCGTCGCAGACGTAGTGCAGGGGCGTGCCGCCGCCGAGGCTGGTCATCGCCGTCCACAGCGGGTAGTCCGGCGCGGGGATGAGCACCTCGTCGCCCTCGTCGAGCAGCGCCTGCATGGTCATCGTGATGAGCTCGGAGACGCCGTTGCCGAGGAACACGTCGTCGGGATCGACCTTCGGGAAGCCGGGGGTCTGCTCATAGCGGTAGACGACCGCGCGACGGGCCGACATGATGCCGCGGCTCTCGCTGTACCCGTGGGCCTGCGGGATCGCCTCGATCATGTCGCGCACGATCTGGAACGGCGCCTCGAAGCCGAACGCGGCCGGATTGCCCGTGTTGAGCTTGAGGATGGTGTGTCCCTCGGCCTCGAGACGCCCGGCCTCGACGAGGGCCTGGCCGCGGATCTCGTAGAGGACGTCCTTCAGCTTCGACGACTGGTCGAGAGTGCGCAGCGGGCTCATCGGTTCAGAATACGCCCGGCCCGTCGCGGCCAATCGTCCACTTCTGGCCTGGCCGCGGCATCCGTGGCCGGTCTCCCGCCGACGCGAGAACGCCTGCTCCGGCGAGCACAGGACGATCCGGGTGAGGAACGTCCTGCGCCTGCCGGAACAGGCGTATCGGACGACGCGCGGGGAAAGGCCGCGGGTGCGGCTACTTCTTCTTGTCGGCGGCGCGACGATCGGCGCGATTCGCGCCGGCCGGAGCACCGCTGTCGGTCCGCTGGCCGAAGGCGCCGCGGGGGGCCTCGGCGACGGCGGCGGGTGCTGCCGGAGCGGAGGCAGCGGATGCCGCGGCCGCCGCGTTGCGCACGCGGTTGGTCGCCGCCTGCTGCACCTGACCGCGGTCGTTGCGCACCTCGACCTCGCCGGCGTCGTTCGGCGCCGAGTACTCGAGCTTCTGGCCCTCGACGGGCGCGGCACCCAGACCCTTCGCCTCGACCTGGGCGACGGCGTCCGCGTCGCCGTCGCCGCGGCGCACCTCGACCTCGAGGTTGTAGAGGTAGCCGACCGACTCCTCCTTGATCTGGCCCATCATGGCCTGGAACATGGTGAAGCCCTCGCGCTGGTACTCGATCAGCGGGTCGCGCTGCGCCATGGCGCGCAGGCCGATGCCGTCCTTGAGGTAGTCCATCTCGTAGAGGTGGTCGCGCCACCGGCGGTCGAGCACCTGGAGCACGACGCGACGCTCGAGCTCGCGCGTCGCCGACTCGCCGAGCGTCTCCTCGCGCGTCGCGTAGGCGATCTTCGCGTCGGAGAGGATCTCCCGCTTGAGCACGGCGGGCGTGATGCGGCCCCTGTTGCCGGCCTCCGCCACGACCTCGTCGATCGTCACGCTCACGGGGTAGAGCGTCTTGAGCTCGGTCCAGAGGGCGTCGAAGTCCCAGCTCTCGGTGTGACCGGAGCCGGTGTGGTCGTCGATGACGGCGTTGATCGCGTCCTCGATGAAGTGCTGCACCCGGCCGGCGATGTCGTCGCCCTCCAGGATGTGGCGGCGGTCGGAGTAGATCGCCTCACGCTGGCGGTTGAGCACGTCGTCGTACTTGAGGACGTTCTTGCGGATCTCGGCGTTGCGGCCCTCGACCTGCGACTGCGCGCTCTTGATGGCGCGCGAGACCATGCTGGACTCGATGGCGACGTCGTCGGGGAAGTTCGTGCGGGAGAGGATCGCCTCGGCCGCACCCGACTGGAAGAGGCGCATGAGGTCGTCGGTCAGCGACAGGTAGAAGCGGCTCTCCCCCGGGTCGCCCTGACGACCCGAGCGTCCGCGCAGCTGGTTGTCGATGCGACGCGACTCGTGGCGCTCGGTGCCGAGCACGTACAGTCCGCCGGCCTCGACGACCTTGGTCGCCTCCTCCGCCACCGTGTCGCGGGTGCCCTGGTAGACGGCATCCCACTCGCTCTCGTACTCCTCGGGCGTCTCGACCGGATCCAGTCCCTTGCCCTTCATCTCCTGCACGGCGAGGAATTCGGCGTTGCCGCCGAGCATGATGTCGGTGCCGCGACCGGCCATGTTGGTCGCGACGGTGACAGCTCCCAGCCGGCCCGCGCGGGCGACGATCTCCGCCTCACGGGCGTGGTTCTTGGCGTTGAGCACCTCGTGCTTGATGCCCTTCTTGGCGAGCATGCGCGAGAGCAGCTCGCTCTTCTCGACGCTCACCGTGCCCACGAGCACGGGCTGGCCCTCCGCGTGCCGGGCGGCGATGTCCTCGACGACCTGGGTGAACTTCGCCTGCTCGTTCTTGTAGACGAGGTCGGACTGGTCCTTGCGGATCATCGGCTTGTTCGTCGGGATCGGCACGACGCCCAGCTGATAGGTCGACATGAACTCCGCGGCCTCGGTCTCGGCCGTACCGGTCATGCCGGCGAGCTTCTCGTAGAGGCGGAAGTAGTTCTGCAGCGTGACGGTGGCGAGGGTCTGGTTCTCGGCCTTGACCGGCACGGCCTCCTTCGCCTCGATCGCCTGGTGGATGCCCTCGTTGTAGCGGCGCCCGACGAGGATGCGGCCGGTGTGCTCGTCGACGATCATGACCTCGTCGTTCATCACGACGTAGTCGGTGTCGCGCTTGAACAGGGCGAGCGCCTTGATCGAGTTGTTGAGGAACGAGATGAGCGGCGTGTTCGCGGACTCGTACAGGTTGTCGATGCCGAGGTAGTCCTCGACCTTCTCGATGCCGGGCTCCAGCACGCCGATGGTGCGCTTCTTCTCGTCGACCTCGTAGTCGACGCCGGGATCGAGGGTCTTGGCGATCTTCGCGAATTCGACGAACCAGCGGTTCGCCTCGCCCGAGGACGGGCCCGAGATGATCAGCGGGGTGCGGGCCTCGTCGATGAGGATCGAGTCGACCTCGTCGACGATCGCGAAGAAGTGACCGCGCTGCACGAGGTCCTCCTTGCGCCACGCCATGTTGTCGCGGAGGTAGTCGAAGCCGAACTCGTTGTTCGTGCCGTAGGTGATGTCCGCCTCGTACTGCACACGGCGCACCTCGGGGGTCTGACCCGACACGATCGTGCCGTTGGTCATCCCGAGCGCGCGGTAGATGCGGCCCATCAGGTCGGACTGGTACGACGCGAGGAAGTCGTTGACCGTGATGACGTGCACGCCCTTGCCGGCGATGGCGTTCAGGTAGACGGGGAAGGCGCCGGTGAGCGTCTTGCCCTCACCGGTCTTCATCTCGGCGATGTTTCCCAGGTGAAGCGCGGCACCGCCCATGATCTGCACGTCGTAGGGGCGCTGGCCGAGGGTGCGCTTGGCAGCCTCGCGCACGGCGGCGAAGGCCTCCGGCATCAGCTGGTCGAGCGTCGCGCCGGCCTCGAAGCGGGCGCGCAGCTCGGCGGTCTCGCTGCGCAGCTCCTCGTCGGTGAGCTGGGTGTAGTCCTCTTCGAGCGCGTTGACGGCTCTGACGACCTGCTGCAGGCGGCGCAGGATCCTGCCCTCACCGGCGCGAAGCAGTTTCTCGAGCGGATTTGCCACGGGACGATCTCCATCTGTCGGGTGCGGCGCTCCGGTTCGCGGACCGCCCGCCGTGCCCGGCCCCGGAGGGCCGCAGACACATCCCTTCATGTTATCGGGCCGTGACCTTGGAGCGCGCTGGGCGGCGTGCTCGGGAGCACCGCCGTCGCGGCATGCGTCTCTCCTCCGCCCGCGCACGTGACGCGCGCCGCGCGCCGGGCGCCGGGCGCCGGGTGACCGGAATCCATACCGCGTATGTACATACCGGGTATGGTATGGCCGTGTCCGTCCGCCAGAGCCTGCTCGCCATCCTCGACCAGGGGCCGTGCTACGGCTATCAGCTGCGGGCGGAGTTCGACCGGCGCACCGGTTCGACGTGGCCGCTGAACGTCGGCCAGATCTACAACACCCTCGACCGCCTCGAGCGCGACGGGCTGGTGGAGAAGGGCGAGATCGACGAGCAGGGTCACGTCTTCTGGGAGATCACGGATGCCGGATCCGCCTCCGTCCGCGAGTGGCTCGCCGCGCCGGTGGTGCGCGCGGGCGCCACGCGCGACGAGCTGGCCGTCAAGCTCGCCGTCGCCTCCACCCTCCCCGGGGTGGACGTGGCGAGGATCATCGACATCCAGCGGCGGTCGTCCGTCACGCAGCTCCGCGCGCTGAAGGCCGCCGCCGATCCGCACGCGGACGGCCCCGAGGAGCTCGCCCGGTCGCTGGTGGTGGACTCGTTGATCTTCGCGGCCGAGGCCGAGGTGCGCTGGCTCGACCACACCGAGCGGCGACTGGCGCAGCATCCGGAGCAGGCTCACTCGCTGGCGTTGTCGACCGACCGTCCGCGTCGAGGTCGGCCCGCCCGACCCGCGGTGGCCTGAGACAGGATGCCGCGGCATCCTGTGGTCTCACAGCCGCCACCCACTACCCTTAACTGTGTCTGAAACCGAGTACCCCGCAGCAGCCGAGACGTCCACCGAGCCCGCATCCCTGACCTTCGCAGATCTGGGGCTGGGTGAAGCCGTGCTCAAGTCGCTGCGCGATGTCGGCTACGAGACGCCCTCCGCGATCCAGGCGGCGACCATCCCGACGCTGCTGTCCGGCCGCGACGTCGTGGGTCTCGCCCAGACCGGCACGGGCAAGACGGCCGCGTTCGCGCTGCCCATCCTCGACCGGCTCGACCTGACGCAGAAGACGCCGCAGGCCCTCGTGCTCGCCCCCACGCGTGAGCTCGCGCTGCAGGTCTGCGAGGCCTTCGAGAAGTACGCGTCGCACACGCGCGGCGTCCACGTGCTCCCCGTCTACGGCGGGCAGGGCTACGGCGTGCAGCTGTCGGCGCTCCGCCGTGGCGTCCACATCGTGGTCGGCACCCCCGGCCGCATCATGGACCACCTCGACAAGGGCACGCTCGACCTGTCCGAGCTCAAGTACCTCGTGCTCGACGAGGCCGACGAGATGCTGAAGATGGGCTTCGCGGAGGATGTCGAGACGATCCTCGCCGACACCCCCGCCACCAAGCAGGTCGCACTCTTCTCCGCGACCATGCCCGCCTCCATCCGCCGGATGTCGCAGCAGTACCTGCACGACCCGGAGGAGATCACGGTCAAGACCAAGACCACGACCTCCGCGAGCACCACCCAGCGCTACCTCATCGTGGCGTGGCAGCAGAAGATGGACGCGCTCACCCGCATCCTCGAGGTCGAGAACTTCGAGGGCATGATCATCTTCGGCCGCACGAAGATCGTCACCGAGGAGATCGCCGAGAAGCTGCGCGCCCGCGGCTACTCCGCCGCCGCCATCAACGGCGATGTCGCGCAGGACAAGCGCGAGCGCACCGTCAATCAGCTGAAGTCGGGCAAGCTCGACATCCTGGTGGCGACGGATGTCGCGGCCCGCGGCCTCGACGTCGACCGCATCTCGCACGTCGTCAACTTCGACATCCCGACCGACACCGAGTCGTACGTGCACCGCGTGGGCCGCACCGGCCGCGCCGGTCGCTCGGGCGACGCGATCAGCTTCGTCACCCCGCGCGAGCGCGGTCTGGTGAAGGCGATCGAGCGCGCCACGCGCCAGGAGCTCACCGAGATGAAGCTGCCCAGTGTGGACGAGGTCAACGTCACCCGGCTCTCGCGCTTCGACGACGGCATCACCGCCGCTTTGGCGCAGAGCGCCCGCATCGACCGTTTCCGCGACATCATCGCCCACTACGTCCGCAACCACGACGTGCCCGAGGTGGATGTCGCGGCCGCCCTGGCCGTCGTCGCCCAGGGCGACTCACCGCTGCTGCTCGAGGCCGACCCCGAGCCCGCTCCCCGCGAGGAGCGCCCGCGCCGCACCGACGGCGACACCCGCGGCGAGCGCCCCGAGCGCCGCCCGCGCGGCAACAGCGGACCCATGGCGACCTACCGCATCGCGGTCGGCAAGCGCCAGCGGGTCGAGCCGCGCCAGATCGTCGGCGCGCTCGCGAATGAGGGCGGCCTCGGCCGCGGTGACTTCGGCGCCATCCAGATCCGGCCCGACTTCTCGCTCGTCGAGCTGCCCGCCGACCTGCCCGCCGCCACCCTCGATCGCCTGTCGGGCACGCGCATCTCGGGTCAGCTCATCCAGCTCCGCCTCGACACCGGCGGTCCCGGCCGCTCGCGCACGGACGGCGCAAGCAGGGGCGGCTTCGACCGCGACGCGCGCTCCGACCGTGACGACCGCGCACCGCGCAAGCCCCGTCACCGCGACTGAGCCGTCGGGGCGGTCGTCGCGAGGCGACCGCCCTGCGCTCAGGGCGAACCGGTCGAGTCGGTGCCGCGGCGGAATCTAGGATCGAGCTATGGCCGGTTTCTGGGGCAGACGACGACGTGAAGAGCAGGCGCAGCAGGACGCGCAGGATGCCGACCTCGACCGTCGCGCGCAGAGCGCGCTCGTCGAGGCCGACGAGCGCATCCGCCTGACCACCGACGAGTTGTCCTTCGCCGAGGCCGAGCTGGGCGTCGCCGCCACGGCCGAGCTGCGCGAGGCGTTGACCGCGGTGCGCACGCACATGTCGGAGGCCTTCCACCTGCACCAGCTGAACCACGACGAGATCCCCGACACGCGCGAGGAGCTCATCACCCGCAACGCGCGCATCGTGCAGCTCTGCGAGTGGGCGAACGACCTGCTCGAGCAGAAGACCGAGGCCCTCGAGGCGCGCATCGCCACCGTGCGTCGTGCGCCCGAGATCCTCGCCGGGGTGCGCACCGACGCCGAGCGTCTGCGCGAGCGCCTTCCCGACGTGCGCGCGGTCATCGCCCGCGTCCGCGAGCGGTACAGCGAGAACGCGGTGAACACCGTCGCGGCCAACGCCGACGAGGCCGAGCAGCTGCTGGACTTCGCCGAGCACGGTGCCGCCGTCTCCGAGCGCCGTCGCGCGGCCGGCCAGCGCGACCAGGCGCTGATCGCACTGGAGACCGCCACCGAGGCGGTGCGCCGCGCCGCCTCCCTCTTCGACGCGGTCGACGACTTCGAGGTCGAGGCGCTGCGCGCGCAGTCGACACTCGCAGACGTGGTGGCCGATTCCCGCGGAGACCTCGTCGCCGCCCGCGACGCCCCGCGCACCCCCGCCGTGCAGGAGGCGACGGCTGCGCTCGAGAAGGCGCTGTCGGCTCTGTCCCCCGCGAGCGCGAAGGCGGATCCCTTCCACGAGCTGACGCAGCTGCGCGAAGCCAACACCGGCCTCGACGTGGCGATCGCGAAGGCGCGCGAGCGCGCGGCGCGACCGCTCCCGACCGTCGAGCAGATCCGGCACGCCGTCGACGACGCCGACCGCCAGATCGCCGTCGCCCGCAGCGTCATCGCGGGCCACCGCGGGTGGATCGGCGCCGACGCCCGCACCCGGCTGGCCGAGGCCGAGCGCGTCCGCCTCGACATGGAAGGCCTCTCCGGCGACGAGGACTCGATGGAGCCCGCCCTCCAGATGGCCCGCCGCGCAGGCATGCTCGCCAGCGAGGCCCTGCAGCTCGCTCAGCGCGACATCGACTCCTCCCGCCCGCAGCAGGGTCCCGGCGGCTGGGGCGGTCAGCAGGGGGGCGGCATGGGCGGTGGTGGCGGGATGGGCGGCATCCTCGGCGGCGTCGTGATCGGCAGCCTCCTCGGCGGGCTCTTCGACTGACGACCTGAACAGAAAGAGGGAGGGATGCCGCGGCATCCCTCCCTCTTTCTGTCGCGCCTCAGGACGCGAGCTTCTCCTCGACCGGCGGTGCCAGTGCGGTCAGCGAGATGACACCGTAGTCCCAGCCCTTGCGGCGGTAGACGACGCTCGGGTGATCGCTGCGGGCGTCGATGAAGAGGAAGAAGTCGTGGCCGACCAGCTCCATCCGGTCAACCGCCTCCTCGACCGTCATCCATTCGGCGTCGAAGTTCTTCGTGCGGATGACGACGGGCGTGTAGTCGGCCTCCTCCTCGACCGCGGTGACCACCGGCACCGAGCCGGTTGCGACGGCGTGGAGCGCCTCGGCGGAGGCCGGCTCGACGTCGATACCCTCGATCAGGCCGGTGCCCTTCTCGAAGTGGGCTCCGCGCGGGTGGTTGCGGGCGTCGACGCGCTTGTCCTTCGCCCGGCGCAGCTGCTCCGCCATCTTGTCGACGGCGAGGTCGAGCGCGCAGAACTTGTCGCCGTCGACGGCCTCCGCCCGGACGATCGGGCCCTTGCCGGTCAACGTGAGCTCGACGGTCTCATCGTCGATGCGGTTGTTGCGATACGAGCGGTGCGTGACCTTGATCTCCAGGGTCTGCGCCCGTGGCGCGAGGTGCTCTATGCGGACGGCCTTCTCTTCGACGACAGTGCGGAATCGATCGGTGATCCCTACGCCTACGCCGACGATGCTGGTTTCCATCATGACCTCCTTGGTCCGGTCCGCCGGGTCAAGGGCGGACCGTCAGTCGCCTTGTGTCCCCCCAAGGTAGTCGCGGGGGCACCGGGTGTCATCTATGGATCTGTCACTAGGGGTGCGCGGCGGCCGTTGTGGCGCGCGGTGGCGGCGATCGTGGCGCATCCGACGATCTCCGCCCCGGCGTGTCGGAGCGCGCGGACGGCTTCGGAGAGCGTGGCGCCCGTGGTGACGACGTCGTCGAGGACGATCACCCGTGCTCCGGCACCGCCTCGCGCACGCAGACTGCCCGCGACGTTGCGCGCCCGCTCGTCGACCCCGAGGCCCCGCTGATCGGCGGTGGCGCGCCCGGGCGACAGCAGGCGTGTGACGCGCAGGCCGCCGTGGCGAGCGACGAGGTCGACGACCCGATAGCCGCGCCGGCGCATCGAGGCGCGTGATGTGGGCAGCGGCACCAGCACTGCATCGCGATCGAGCGCGCGGACGGCGGCGGCGAGCGCCGGTGCGATCGACGGCGCGAGGCCGGTCCGCCCCTCCTCCTTCAGCGCCCGCAGCACACGGGCGGGCACCCCCGCGAACGGCAGCCCGCTCCAGACGCGCACGCCATCGAGGATCTGCAGCGTCGGCGCGGGCGCCAGCGCCGACCGACAGGCATCGCACAGCGCCGCGTCGGGCTCGTCGCAGCCCGCGCACTCGACGGGCAGCAGGAGGGCGAGGGCGTCCTCGAGCGAGAGGCGTACGACCGGCGGGAGACGCATGCGGCCAGCCTCCCGTCATCGGCGCCCGGTCCACTCGGCGCGCGAGCGGATCGGTGACGGCTCCGGATGTCAGGGCGCTGTGGAGGACTCATGCCACCGCTGCGGCTGCACCGCTCAGCGGCTCCGGGTACCGGCGCGGCCCGACGCGGAGCCGGCCCGACTCAGCGGCCGGGGCCCTGCTGCGTCGCCAGCACGAGCACGCCCGACGCGGTCTGGTTCCAGTTCGTGCCGCGACGCACGTACAGCGCCCCGTCGTCGCCGCGGAGGCGGACCGTCGTGGTCTGGTTGGAGCCGGACACCGAGCTGACCCCGATCGGGGCCGCCACGGTCGAGCCCGGTCCGCCGACCGGCTGCTCGAGCGTCGCCGGTCCGTCGGCACCGAGGACGAGGGCGCCCACGGTCGCGTCGTCGAGCCAGGTGAGCCCCGTGCCCTGGCCGGCCGTCGAGGCGAGCTCGAGCTCCACGCCGAGCGCGGCCGGTGTGCCGTCGGACTGGCGGATGATGCCCTTGACCCACACGAACGTCCGTCCGCCGCTCTCCACGAGCGCGGCGATCCGGGTGCCGTCCCGCGAGGCGACCATCGCGGTCACGGCCGTCGCCCCGCCCCAGCCGTTGGTGATGCTCACCTGCTCGCCGTCGGGCGAGGTCGCGAGGATCGACGTCGGGCTGTCGCGCGGAACCGTCCAGATCCAGCCATACCGGTCGATCGTCGGATCGATCATCCCCGGCCGCTGGTCGACGTCGGAGACGGGTCCGTCGGCCGGCACCCGCACGACGGCGCCGTTGTCGAGGCGCACCGCCGCGGCATCCTGGGTCGGTGAGACCTGGATCGCCAGCGGCGTGGACGACAGTCCGGTGATGGCGTCGGACAGCCCGTCGATGGGCTCGAGCGCGCCGCTCGTGAGGAAGCCGAAGCCCGCGTCGGTGAGCGCGAGCGCGCGCGCGTCGACGCCGGTCGCGGTCTTCTGGAGGCGCTCGCCCTGGAGGGGTGCGCCCGCCACGGTCATCTGCACCTCCGTGACCCCCGCGAGCGCCAGGCTCGTCTCGAGCTGGGTCTGCATGCGGTCGCGGGTGTCCTGGTCGAGCGAGACCACATCGGGACCGAGCTCGACCTGCGCCACTCCCGAGACGACGGGCACGGAGCCCGGCGGCACCACGTTGTCGGGGATGGCGGTGCGCACCGATGCGGCGAGCCACGGGCTCGGGCCGTCGACGAGGGTGTCCGTCACGCGGGCCGCCGCGTTCGTGGTCGGGAACCAGCGCAGATCGGGGACGAGGGTCGACCACGAGTCGTCGAAGAACATCAGCTGGTAGCGCTTGTAGACGTTGGCGAACACGTTCTGGTTGAGCACGACGCCGTCGGGGGCCTGGCTGATGCGCCACTCCCCGTCGCTCTGCTCGAGACGGAAGTCGAGCAGGGCAGAGCCGAGGTCGGCCACCGAGTAGGCGCCGCTCGCGTCGACGCCGGCGATCTGCGTCAGCGCGAGGGTGACTCCCCCGAGGCCGGCATCCGAGTAGACGCGCTCGCCCTCGTCGATGGTGACGGCGGCGAGTGGATTCCAGGATGCCCCGGGAGTGAGGTATTCGCGGGCGACCGCCCAGCCCCCGGCGGGACCGGAGCCCGCACGGATGAACCCCTCCACGATCTCCTGGGGCGTCGCCCCGCGCTGGGGGCTGTCCGGCCGGAGGACGAAGTCGGGTACCTCCTGCGCTGTGCCGGGCGCGCGGCCCGGCATCACCGGGCTCGTCATCGGCAGCCCGGAACAGGCTGCGAGCGCGAGGGCGATCGTCAGTGCGACCGCAGCCCCCAGCATCCGTCGGAGTCTCATCGGTTCCGCCCTCCGGTGACGGGTGCGTCGATGACCGGCAGCACGATCGGCTGCGTCAGGCCGAGCGCGTCGATCGCCGCCGGGCTGTCGTGGCCCTCGTCCGCCGACAGCGGCGACGGGTCGGGCGCGCGCCCGGCGGTGCGCGGCAGGGCCAGCACGAAGTTCGTGCCGCGCCCGAGCTCGGACCACACGGTCAGCTCGCCGTTGTGCAGCTTCGCGTCGCCGAGGGCGATCGACAGACCGAGGCCCGTGCCTCCGATCGTGCGCTTGCGCGACGGGTCGGCCCGCCAGAAGCGGTCGAACACGCGCTCGACGTCGACGGCGGTCATGCCGAGGCCGAAGTCGCGCACGGAGAGCGCGACGGCGGCCTGATTGCTGTCGACGGTCACGACGATGGGCCGCCCCTCGCCGTGCTCGATGGCGTTGCCGAGGAGGTTGCGCACGATGCGGCGCACACGCCGCGGATCCATGTCGACCGGGGAATATCCACCGGGGGCGACGAGTCGCACATCGCTGCCGTGCTGTTCGGCGAGGGTGCTCATCGAGGCGATGACGTCTTCGGCGAGGTGCGCGAGGCTCGTGGGCTCCAGCTCGAGCTGCACCGAGCCGGCGTCGTAGCGGCTGATCTCGAGCAGGTCGGTCAGCAGGGTCTCGAAGCGCTGCACCTGGGCGTTGAGCAGTTCGGCCGCACGGGCGGTCGCGGGGTCGAAATCGTCGCGGCGGTCGTTGATCATGTCGGCGGCCAGGCGGATGGTCGTCAGCGGCGTGCGCAGCTCGTGCGAGACGTCCGAGACGAAGCGCTGCTGCACGAGCGAGAGCTCGGCGAGCTCCTTGATCTGCGACTCGATGCTGTCGGCCATGGCGTTGAACGAGCGGCCGAGGGTGGCCAGCTCGTCCTCTCCGCGCACGGGCAGCCGCACGCCGAGCTCGCCGGCGGCGAGTTTGGCGCTGGTGTCGGCCGCCTCCCCGATCGGGGTCGTCACCGATCGCAGCACGAACCAGGAGATCGCCCCGACGAGGAAGATCAACGCGACGCCGACGACCCAGAGCGTGCCCTGGATGAAGCCGAGGGTCTGCGGGGCACTGCCGAGGTCGTACGCGAGGTAGAGCTCGTAGGCGCCGACCTCCGGAACCTGAAGCTGTTGACCGACGACGATGCCGGGGACGGCGGTGCCGTCGGCCGTCGGGAGGGAGACCGACTGCCACCACTGGGCGTCGGCCTTGCCGCGCACGGCCGTGCGCAGACCGTCGGAGACGAGGTCGTTCTCCTCGACCGACAGGGCGCCCGAGAAGATGTCGGGCGGAGCGACCGGCGAGGGTCCGTCCGCGATGCGCGTCACCGCGAACGAATTGCTCGACGACTGCTGGCTGAGCTGACGGGCGACGGTGTTCAGCAGCGTCTCCAGCTGCACCGGGTCTCCCTCGACCACGGCGTTGTCGAGCGTGAGCTGAGCGGCCTCCGTCGCGCGCGCGGCGTAGGTGAGCACCTGGTCCTTGCGCGAGGTGAAGAGATCGTTCTGCACGGCCAGGCCCATCCACACGCATGCCACGAGGATCGTCAGCGCCGTGAGGGCGAGGGTGACCAGGATGGTGCGGAAGCGGAGCGAGCGGCGCCACAGCGAGCTCAGGCTCTCGGGCCACGAGCGCCAGTCGCGCCACGCCGAGAGCGACGCGCGGGATGCTGCGCCCGCTCCTCGCGCGCCGGACACGGCGCTCAGACCACGGCGCCGGCGCGGTAGCCCACGCCGCGCACCGTCGTGACGATGCGGGGGTTGTCAGGGTCCTGCTCGACCTTCGCGCGGAGGCGCTGCACGTGCACGTTCACCAGTCGCGTGTCGGCCTTGTAGTGGTAGCCCCACACCTGCTCGAGCAGCATCTCGCGGGAGAACACCTGCTGGGGCTTCGCGGCGAGGGCGACGAGGAGCTCGAACTCGAGCGGTGTCAGGGCGATGACCTCATCGCCGCGACGCACCTCGTGCGCGGCGACGTCGACGGAGAGGTCCCCGATCCGCAGCGTCTCGGCGGCGGCCTGGGCGGCGGGCCGGAGGCGCGTGCGGATGCGGGCGACGAGCTCCTTCGGGTTGAAGGGCTTGACGATGTAGTCGTCCGCGCCGACCTCGAGACCGCGCACGACGTCGGCCGTATCGGTGCGGGCGGTGAGCATGATGATCGGGATGCCGGACTCCGCGCGCACGCGCGTGCAGATCTCGATGCCGTCCATGCCGGGCAGCATCAGGTCGAGGAGGATGAGGTCGGGCCGCTCCGTGCGCCATGCGTCGACCGCGGCGGCCCCGTCGGCGCAGAAGACCGTGTCGAATCCCTCGGTGCGCAGCACGATGCCGATCATCTCGGCCAGGGCTGTGTCGTCGTCGACAACCAGGATCCGTGAAGTCATGCGTGCGTGCGTCCTTCGAGTTCCATGGGGACGGCACGACGTGCCGCTCGATCCCCCGTGCGCTCTCACACACTAGTGGACGCTCCTGGAGAGGGGCCGTGGGCGGGCTGGGCCGCGGGATGCCTGTGACACGATGGATGCAGGCACAGCAGGAGGAGGACTCGTGAGCGCGTACCCGGCCTGGACACCGGCGGCCCGTCCGGGGATCATCCCCCTCCACCCGCTGGGCTTCGGCACGATCCTCGGCAGGTCCTTCTCGGTCCTGCGCCACAATCCCAAGGTGCTCCTGGGCTTCGCCCTGCCCGTGCAGGTGGTGAGCTACCTCGTCGTTCTGCTCGGCGTCGTCGGTGTCGGCTTCCTGACCTTCTCCCGGCTGGAGACCCTCCGCTGGGGCACCGACGAGTTCGAGGCGGTCACCGCCGGCTCCGTCGCCCTCACCGCGGCGACCGGCATCGTGCTCGGTCTCGCTGCCGGGGCCATGAGCGTGCTCGTCCAGGGCGTCGTCGTGAGCGAGGTCGCCGCGGCGGTGCTGGCCGAGAAGCTCCCCCTCCGTGCACTGTGGCGGCGGGTGCGGCCGGTGGCCTGGCGGCTCGTCGGGTTCACGGCGCTCGTCAGTGTCGCCGTATTCCTCCTGCTGGGGATCCTGGTGGGCGTGCTCTTCCTCGTCGCGCAGGCGTCCCTGCCGGTCGCGGTGGGGCTCATCGTCCTGTCCGCGATCGGGCTCATCCCGCTGTCCCTGTGGCTTTCGACGAAGCTGTCGCTGGCAGCCTCGGCGATCATCCTCGAGGATGCCGGCATCGGACAGGCGATCGGCCGCTCGTGGCGCCTGATCCGCGGCCGCTTCTGGCCGGCACTGGGCATCATCGTCATCATCAGCGTGGTCTTCAGCGCCATCGGCCAGGTCATCAGCATCCCGTTCTCCTTCCTCTCCAGCGGCCTCGGCACGATCATCGCGCCCACCGGTGAGCCCGATGCGACCTCGATCATCGCCGTGCTCGCGACGAGCGTGCTGGTGCAGGTGGTCACCCTCGCCATCCAGGCCGTCGCGGTCGTGGTCCAGTCGACCGCCGTCGCGCTCATCTACATCGACTGCCGGATGCGCCGCGAGGGGCTCGACGCCGACCTCCTGTCGTACGTCGATCAGCGGGATGCCGGAGCCACCGGCCTGCCGGACCCGTATCGCGCGCACATCGGCCGCGAGACCCCCCGCCCGCCGGCATACGGCGCGTACGGCGTGCAGCCCCCGTCCTACGCCCCGCCGGCGGGATACGCGGCGCCCGCGCCCTACGGATACGCCGCCCCCACGCCGGGCTACCCGCAGGACGGCGGATACCCGCAGAACGGCTCCTACCCGCAGAACAACGGGTACCCCCAGAACAACGGCTACCCGCAGAACAACGGGTACCCCCAGGACGGCCGCTACCCGCAGGACGACTCCTACCCGCAGGACGGCTCCTCCCCGCAGGCTGCAGCGTACCCGCCGGCTCCGCCCGCGCCTCCGGCGACCCCCGCCACACCCGAGGAGCAGTCCCCCACCCGCTGGGCCGCCCCCGGATCCTCCGAGGACCGCGACGACCGGTGATCGTGACGCTCCTGCCGCCCCTCGGCCTCGACGCGCCCCCTCTGACCCCCGACGGGGATGAGGCGCGACGGTGGGCCGAGCAGGAGCTGACCGACCCGTCCTACGCCGTCTCGGAGCCCACGGCGATCGACCGCCTCGCCCGTGCGATCGGGGACTTCTTCGCGAACCTGTTCAACGGACAGGTCGAGGGCGGATGGGGATCGCTGCTGGCCGTGATCGTCGTCGTGGTCCTCATCGCGCTCGTCGTCGCCGCGCTCCTCATCTGGGGCCGACCGCGCGCGCTCGTGCGCTCCCGTACGGTGCCGGCCGGCGAGCTGTTCGGCGATGCCGAGGAGCGCACGGCCGCGCAGCTGCGCGCGGAGGCGCAGGCGAGCGCCGCCGCCGGGGAGTGGGTGGACGCCGTGGTGCTGCGTTTCCGCGCGCTCGCCCGCGGGCTCGACGAGCGGGGCGTCGTGGATGCGCCGCCGGGGACGACCGTGCACGGCTTCGCCCGCGCCGCCGCCCGCGCATTCCCCGACGCGGCCGCCGAGCTCGACTCCGCGGCTGCGGCCTTCGACGACGTCCGCTACCTTCGCCGACCGGGCACGGCCGAGCTGTACCAGCGGATCGTCGCCGTCGACGACGACGTGCAGCGTCGGACGCCCCTGACCCCCGCGACCCTGTCGGGGTCGCTGTCGTGACCGACGTCCGTCCCACGTCCCGCCGCCGCGCCGTCGCCGCGTGGACCGTGATCGGCCTGGTGGTGGTGCTCGTCGGCATTCTCGGCTCGGTGATCTCCGGCGCCGGTCAACGGGCTCAGCGCGACGCACTCGACCCCGAGTCCGCCGCGCCCCAGGGCGGTCGTGCCCTCGCCCGCATCCTCGCCGAACGCGGCGTCGACGTCGTGGTGGCCCGCGACCGGGCGACAGCCTCTCGTGCGCTGTCGGAGGGTTCTGCGACGCTCGCGATCGCCGATGCGCGCTACCTCGCCGACGAGACCCTCACGACGCTGGCGGACGCCGCGCCCTCCGTCGTGCTCATCGACCCGAGTTCGCGCGACCTGAGGCTGCTGCTGTCCGGGTCGCGGTCCACCGGCGTCGCGCCGGGAGGCTCCGTCGAACCGCGCTGCGAGGATGAGGCCGCCAGCCGGGCGGGCACGATCGAACCCGGCGACGTGTTCTCCGCCGGCGGGGGCGTCGACGGCTGCTACCCCGTCGACGGCGACGCCTTCGCCCTGCTGACCACCGGGGACGTGACGGCCGTCGACGGACGGGCGCTGCTGTCCAACGAGCACCTCGCGACCTCCGGCAACGCCGCGCTCGCCGTGAACCTCCTCGGCGCGACGCCGCGGCTGGTGTGGTTCGTCCCCGGCATCGCCGACGCCGACGCCGGGGCGTCCGGTGCATCGCTCGGCGAGCTGACCCCCGGATGGGTCACCCCCGCCATCCTGCTCCTGCTCGGCGCCGCGCTGGCGGCGGCCGTCTGGCGCGGCCGACGCTTCGGTCCGCTCGTGGCCGAGCGCCTCCCGGTGACGGTGCGGGCGTCGGAGACCACCGAGGGGCGCGCGCGGCTGTACGGCAGGTCACGGGACGCCGTCCACTCCGCCGACCAGCTCCGCATCGGCGCCCTGGGCCGCCTGGCCCGCACGCTCGCCCTCGGTCCCGCCGCCTCCGCTCCGGAGATCGCCGACGCCGCGGCCGACCGCCTCGGCGCCGATCGGAGCCGCCTCCGCGGCATCCTCTTCGATGACCTCCCCGCCGACGATCGGCAGCTTCTCGCCCTGAGCGACAGCCTCCGCGACCTGGAGACCGCCGTCCAGGCGGCCGTGCGACCCGAAAGGAACCGCCCATGACCCTCCCCGAGACCACCCTCGACGACGCCGCGCTCCGCGAGGGGATGAACCGCGTCCGGCTGGAGGTCGGCAAAGCCGTCGTCGGTCAGGACGGCGCCGTCACCGGACTGCTCATCGCCCTGCTCTCGCGTGGTCACGTGCTGCTGGAGGGTGTTCCCGGCGTCGCGAAGACGCTGCTGGTGCGGTCGTTCAGCCGCGCGCTGGGACTCGACACCAAGCGCATCCAGTTCACGCCCGACCTCATGCCCGGTGACGTCTCCGGCTCGCTCGTCTACGACGCACGCTCGGGTGAGTTCGACTTCCGCGAGGGGCCGATCTTCACGCACATCGTGCTGGCCGACGAGATCAACCGCACGCCGCCGAAGACGCAGTCCGCGCTTCTCGAGGCCATGGAGGAGCGCCAGGTGTCCACCGACGGGGTGACGCGGGCGCTCCCCGACCCGTTCCTCGTCGCCGCGACGCAGAACCCGGTCGAGCACGAGGGCACCTACTCGCTCCCCGAGGCCCAGCTCGACCGCTTCCTGCTGAAGCTCGTGATCGACGTTCCTGGCCGCGATGCCGAGATCGACGTCCTGCGGCGTCACGCGGCCGGTTTCGATCCGCGGGCTCTGGAGGATCTCAGCCCGGTCGTCGGAGCCGCCGAGATCCGCGCGGCGCAGCGGGCCGCAGCATCCGTCGCCGTCTCCGACGACGTGCTCGCATACGTCGTCGACCTCGCCCGCGCGACCCGCCAGAGCCCGTCGGTGCAGCTCGGCGTCAGCCCCCGCGCGTCGACCGCGCTGCTGGCCGCGGCGAAGGCGTGGGCGTGGCTGGGCGGCTATCCCGCCATCACCCCCGACCACGTGCAGACGATGGTCATCCCCGCGTGGCGCCACCGCATCCGCCTGCGCACCGAGGCCGAGCTCGAGGGCGTGTCCGTCGACGCGGTGCTGACCGGCGTGCTGCAGCAGACGCGCGTTCCGATCTGACCCGCCGTGTACCTCACCGGTCGCCTCCCCCTGCTCGTCGCCGCCGGCGTCGTGCCGGTCGTCGTGCTCTCGGGAGTGGGCGTCGACCCGTGGCTGACCGCCGCGCTCTGGCTGCTCGCGTGCGCGATCATCGCAGGAGCGGATGTCGCGGCCGCCGCCGACCCGCGCCGCGCGCGCATCGAGCGCTCGGCGCCCACGCGGGTGCGGCTCGGCGAGCCGGTCGAGACGGTCCTCACCGTCGCGAACGCCGGACCGCGTCGCCTGCGGGGCCAGGTGCGCGACGCCTGGCAGCCCACGGCCGGCGCGCCCGCGGAGCGGATGCACCTCGACGTGCCCGCCGGCGAGCGCCGGCGCCTGCGGGTGCCGCTGGTGCCGCGGCGCCGCGGCGAGCTGTCCAGCGGCTTCGTCGTCATCCGTGCGCAGGGTCCGCTGGGCCTGGCCGGACGGCAGGCGCGCATCGAGTCGCGGGGCGTCGTGCGGGTGCTCCCTCCCTTCGCGTCGCGCCGGCATCTCCCGTCCCGGCTGGCGCGCCTGCGCGAGCTCGACGGCAGCACGAGCGTGCAGGTGCGCGGACAGGGCACCGAGTTCGACTCGCTGCGTGAATACGTGCGCGGCGACGACGTGCGCTCCATCGACTGGCGGGCGACCGCCCGCGCGGGCAGCACGATGCTGCGGACGTGGCGGCCCGAGCGGGATCGGCACGTCGTGATCCTCATCGACACCGGCCGCACCAGCGCCGCCCGTGTCGGCGACGGCGTGCGACTCGATGCCGCGATGGAGGCGGCGCTGCTCCTGTCCGCCCTCGCCGCCCGCGCGGGCGATCATGTTCACCTCGTCATGTTCGACCGGGTGGTGCGGGCGCGCGTCACCGGCGTCGACGGCACCGCGCTCCTGCCGGCGCTCGTGGACGCGATGGCCCCGGTCGAGCCGCAGCTCATCGACACCGACTGGGATGCCGCCTTCGCCCAGGTGCGCACACTCGCCTCGCGTCCGGCCCTCGTCGTCATCCTGACCGCGCAGGACGCGCCCGAATCGGCTCGGGGCCTGCTGGGCTCGCTCGCCGCCCTCGGCCGCGCCGGGCACGTCGTCGTCGGCACGGCGACCGACACCCGGCTGCACGACATCGCCGCCCAGCGCGGCACCAGCGACGAGGTCTACCGCGCGGCATCCGCGGAACGGAGCCTCCGCGACGCCCGCCGCGTGGCCGACGCGCTCGCCCGCGGCGGAGCGGATGCGATCGCCGACACGCCTGAGGCGCTGCCCCCGCGGATCGCCGACCGCTACCTCGCGCTCAAGGCCACCGGGCGCCTGTGACGGCGACGGGGCCGTCGGGGCCGCCGGGGCCGTGGATGAGAACGTCGTGCGACGCCCGCGTTGCCGGGACGTGACGTCCTCGCTCAGATCCGGGCACCGTCGTCGAATCAGCTGGGAGGCTCCGGTGCCGCGCGATACCGTCTCAGCACACCCGGAAAGGACGCCTCATGTCGGACACCCTCGTCACCCCGCCCACCACGGTCACCAAGCTCGCCGCCGAAGCCCTCGGCACCTTCCTCCTCGTCTTCGGCTCCATCGGAACCGCCCTGTTCGCCGCGACCTTCGGCCTCGCCGACAACGGCACCCCGCTCGGCGTCGGGTTCGTCGGGGTCTCGCTCGCCTTCGGCCTCACCCTCATGGCCGGCATCTACGCCTGGGGCAACATCTCCGGCGGCCACTTCAACCCCGCCGTCACCCTCGGCCTCGCCGCCGCCGGCCGCTTCAGCTGGAAGAACGCGCCCGCCTACATCGTCGCCCAGTTCGTCGGCGGCGCCGTCGGCACCACCCTGCTCGTGCTGATCGGCCTGTTCGGGCCCGGCGACTGGCTCGCCACCGCGCAGGACGGCGGATTCGCCAGCAACGGCTACGGCGCCTCCTCCCCCGGCGGCTTCGGCCTCGGGGCGGCGATCATCGCGGAGGTGCTCTTCACCGCGATCTTCGTGCTCGTGATCCTCGGCGTGACCCACACCAAGCGCGGCAACGGCACCGTGGCGGGCCTGTCGATCGGCCTCACGCTCGTCGCGATCCACCTCGCCTCGATCCCGATCGACAACACCTCCGTCAACCCCGCCCGCAGCCTGGCGACCGCACTCTACGGCGGCATCGACGCGCTGTCGCAGCTGTGGGTCTTCCTGGTCTTCCCGGTCGTGGGCGGCCTGCTGGCCGGATGGCTGCACCGCGCCCTGTTCGAGACGGTCGACCTGCCGCCGCTGCAGTCCGAGGCGCGCGTCGACTGACGCCGGGTCGCACGACGAAGCCCGCCCCGGGGCACCGGGGCGGGCTTCGTCGTTCAGAGGGGGATCAGACCAGATCGAAGCGGTCGAGCTCGGTGACCTTGCCCCAGGCGGAGACGAAGTCGTGCACGAACTTCTCCGCCGCGTCGTCGGAGGCGTAGACCTCCGCCAGCGCGCGCAGCTCCGAGTTCGACCCGAACAGCAGGTCGACGCGCGTGCCGCGGCCGAGCACCTCCCCGGAGCCGTCGCGACGGCCCTCGAAGGCGTGCGAGCCCGGGTCGAGCGGCTTCCACGTGGTGCCGAGGTCCAGCAGGTTCACGAAGAAGTCGTTCGTGAGCACGCCCGGACGGTCGGTGAACACGCCGTAGGCGGAGTCGTCCCAGTTCGCGCCGAGCACGCGGAGTCCGCCGACCAGCACCGTCATCTCCGGCGCGGTCAGCGTCAGCAGGTTGGCCCGGTCGAGCAGGTGATACTCCGCAGGCAGACCGGCGAGCGGTCCCTGGTGGTTGCGGAAGCCGTCCGCAGCGGGCTCCAGGTGGCCGAACGAGTGCTCGTCGGTCTGTTCCTGCGTGGCGTCGGTGCGGCCGGGCCGGAACGGCACGGTGACCTCGACCCCGGCATCCTGTGCCGCCTTCTCCACACCGGCGTTGCCCGCCAGCACGATGAGGTCGGCCAGGGACACCTTCCTGCCGTCGCCGCGCTCGGCGTCGAAAGCCGCCTTCACGCCCTCGAGCACCTCGAGCACGCGGGCGAGCTGGGCGGGCTTGTTGACCTCCCAGTCCTTCTGCGGGGCCAGACGGATGCGGGCGCCGTTGGCGCCGCCGCGCTTGTCGCTCCCGCGGAAGGTGGATGCCGCGGCCCACGTCGTGGCGACGAGCTCGGCCACGCTCAGCCCCGCGTCGAGGATGCGGCGCTTCAGCTCGGCCGCATCCGCGTCGTCGATCAGCGCGTGGTCGACGGCGGGCACCGGGTCCTGCCAGATGAGCTGCTCCGTGGGCACCTCAGGACCGAGGTAGCGGGCGATCGGACCCATGTCGCGGTGCGTGAGCTTGAACCACGCGCGGGCGAACGCGTCGCCGAAGGCTTCGGGGTCGGTGGCGAAGCGGCGCGAGACCTCGTCGTAGGCGGGGTCGACGCGCAGCGCGATGTCGCTGGTGAGCATGCGGGGCTCGCGACGGCCGTCGGAGTGCGCCAGCGGCACCATGTCGGCGCCGCCGCCGTTCACCGGTCGCCACTGGTGCCCGCCGCCGGGGCTGCGCATGAGCTCCCACTCGTAGGCGTAGAGGATGTGGAAGTACTCGTTGTCCCACCGGGTGGGGTGGTAGGTCCACGTGACCTCGAGACCCGAGGTGATGGTGTCGTCGCCGGTGCCGGTGCCGTGGCTGTTGGCCCAGCCCAGGCCCTGGCTCTCGATGCCGGCCGCCTCGGGGTTGTCGCCGACGTTCGTGTCGGGCGCCGCGCCGTGGGTCTTGCCGAAGGTGTGGCCACCGGCGATGAGGGCGACGGTCTCCTCGTCGTTCATGCCCATCCGCCCGAAGGTCTCGCGGATGTCGCGGGCCGACGCCAGCGGGTCGGGGTTGCCGTTGGGCCCCTCGGGGTTCACGTAGATGAGACCCATCTGCACCGCCGCGAGCGGCTTCTCCAGCTCGCGGTCGCCGGAGTAGCGCTCGTCGCCGAGCCAGGTGGTCTCGGGACCCCAGTACACGTCGTCGTCCGGCTCCCAGACGTCGGGGCGCCCACCGCCGAAGCCGAAGGTCGAGAAGCCCATGGTCTCCAGTGCGACGTTGCCCGTGAGGATCATCAGATCGCCCCACGACAGGCTCTGGCCGTACTTCTTCTTGACGGGCCAGAGCAGTCGCCGCGCCTTGTCGAGGCTGACGTTGTCGGGCCAGCTGTTGAGCGGCGCGAAGCGCTGCTGTCCGGTGCCTCCGCCGCCGCGTCCGTCGGTCACCCGGTAGGTGCCCGCGCTGTGCCAGGCCATGCGGATCATGAGCGGGCCGTAGTTGCCGAAGTCCGCCGGCCACCAGTCCTGGCTGTCGGTCAGGGTGCGGGCGATGTCCGCCTTGACGGCGGCGAGGTCCAGCGACTCGAAGGCCGCCCGGTAGTCGAAGCCCTCGCCGAGCGGGTTCCGCGCCGGAGGGTTCTTCGCGAGGATCTTGATGTTCAGCTGCTCGGGCCACCACTTCCGGTTCGCCGATCCGTTCACCGGGAGCGGCTGACGGTCGTGGATCACCGGGCACGTCGCGTCATCCGGGTTCGGGCTGGGGCGGCTCTCGCCGTCCGCGCGCTCGTCGACCGGTGTGTCGATGTCGGTGACGGACTGGTCCGTGTCGGTCGGCTCGCTGCCGATGCCGGTCGCGGTGTCGTCGTTCTCACTCATGTGTTCCCTTTCGAGAGGCGGTCAGAGGTGGTCAGTGGCGGTCGGAGGCGGGTGCGGTGTCGGCGAGGACCGCATCCTCGGCGGGACGGGCCGCGCGGACGGCGCACGCGGAGCAGAGGCCCCAGTAGGTGACCTCCGCCGTGCGGATGACGAAACCGGCGGTGTCGGCGGGCACCAGGCACGGCGCGACGCCGGTCGCGCACTCGATGTCGGCGACGGCGCCGCACGACGTGCAGACCGCGTGATGGTGGTTGTCGCCGACGCGCAGCTCATACAGGCGCGGACGGCCGGCGGGCTCGATGCGACGCACGAGACCGGCATCCACGAAGTCACCCAGCGCGTTGTACACCGACTGCAGGCTCGTCTCGGGACGGTGGCGTGCGACGTGCGCGAACAGCTCCTCGGCGCTCGCGTGCGCCCTCTCCCGGAGGGCCTCGATGACGGCGTGCCGGGGCGAGGTGACCCGCAGCCCGGCGCTCCGCAGCAGCGCGGCCGAGGCCGTGTCGCCGTGTTCCGCGTCTCCGAGTTCCATCACCTCAGGGTATCGGCTTATTTTGAACAGTTCAAAAAAACGTCCCGTGAGAACACGATGAACACCGGATGACCGGAGCCTGTGCCGCTGGTCGGTCAGCCGGCGACGAGGCGCGGTGTGCCCGCCTCGTATTCGGTCAGGTCTCCCGTTTCGCCGCGACGGTGCGCACGGCGGCCGACCACGAGCATGTAGAAGAGGAAGACGCCGAGGGCGAGCGCCCCGAGCCCGATCTTGACCGGCCACGGCCAGGGCTGGGGTGTGACGAAGCCCTCCACGACGCCGGAGAGGGCGAGCGCCAGCACGAGGCCGATCGCCACCGTCGCGAGGGATCGGCCCTCCTGCGCGAGCGCCTCGCCGCGGGAGCGGGCTCCGGGAGCGACCCACGCCCAGAAGATGTGGAGTCCCGCCGCGCCCGCGACGAAGATGCAGGTCAGCTCGAGCAATCCGTGCGGGGCGATGTAGAGCAGGAAGACGTCCCCGCGGTCGAAGGCGGTCATCACGGCCGCGGTCGTGCCGATGCCGATGGCGTTCTGCACGAGCACCATCACCGGCCAGACGCCGGTGATGCCGAACAGCACGCACTGCGCCGCGATCCACGCGTTGTTCGTCCACACCGTTCCGGCGAAGACGGCGGCGGGGTCCTCGCTGTAGTACTGCGTGAAGCGGTTGTCGACGTAGTCCTGCAGCTGCGCCTCGGCGCCGAGCGAGGCGACCAGGAGGGGGTCCTGCGAGATCCAGACGGCGACGAGGGATGCCACGGCCGCGAACCCCGCCGCGATGATGAGCGTCGTCCACCGCACGCGGTAGAGCGCCGCAGGCAGCTGAAGGAGGAAGAACCGCGGCAGCCGGCGGAGGCCGTCGTCGCCCGCGCCGGTCAGGCGCAGCCGGGCCTGCGCGAGCAGGGTGGAGACGTGATCGCCCTGCAGGGTGCGACCGGCGGACGTCTTGATGTCGGCCAGATCGGCGGACGCGGAGCGGTAGCGGGCCACCAGCTCATCGACCTCGCGGCCGGTCAGGCGGCGGCGCCGGCCCAGTTCGTCGAGGCGGGCCCACTCCTCCCGCCGGGCGGCGGTGAGGGCGTCGAGGTCCATTTGGTTAACTGTACGCATGCCGTCCGACGCCACCACGCCCGCCGGCGCGATCCGGGTGGAGCTGGCGCAGGACGAGATCCTCACCGGCGAGGCCGTCGCGCTCGACGTTCAGCCCGTCGGCTTCTTCCTCCGCGCGCTCGGCGTGCTCATCGACATGGCGGTGGGCGCGGGCGCCTTCCTCCTGTTCGCGCTCGTCGCCACCTGGCTCGCCTCGCAGGGCGCCATAGACCCCGCGCTGTTCCCGATCCTCTCGATCACGATGCTGGTGATCGTCACCGTGGTCGTGCCCACCACCGTCGAGACGGCGACGCGCGGCCGGAGCCTGGGACGGCTCGCCGTGGGTGCGCGGATCGTCCGCGCCGACGGCGGGGCCTCCGGCTTCCGTCAGGCGTTCATCCGGGCGCTCGTCGGCGTCTTCGAGCTGTGGTTCACCCTCGGCGCCGTGGCGGGGGTCGTCGGCGCGCTGACGCCGCGGGCGCAGCGCCTGGGCGATCTCCTGGCCGGCACCTACGCCGAGCGCACGCGCGCGCCGAAGCTCCCGCCGCCCGCCCCGGGCGCCCCGCCCGCGCTCGCCGTCTGGGCCGACGTCGCCGACGTCGCGCGCCTCCCCGACCGCCTGGCCCGCCGCATCGCGCAGTTCGTGCGCCAGGCGGAGAGCATGGAGCCCTCTGCGCGGGCGCGGGTCGCGGCATCCCTCGCCTCCGAGGTGCGCGAGCTCGTCTCCCCCGTGCCCGCCGTCGACCCGGAGCTGCTGCTGCGCGGCGTCGCCGCGGTGCGGCACGACCGCGAGCTGCGCGCCCTCGAGCTGGAGGAACGCCGCGTCGACCGGCTCGTCGCCGGCGCGCCCGACGGCCCCCGGGGCTATCCCGAGCGCTGAGCCGCCGCCGTCAGTAGCGGTAGTGGTCGAGCTTGAACGGACCGTCCACCGGTACGCCGATGTAGGCCGCCTGCGCCGTCGTCAGGGTGGTGAGCTTCACGCCGAGCGCGTCGAGGTGCAGACGGGCGACCTTCTCATCGAGCGCCTTGGGCAGCACGTGCACGCCGACCGGGTAGGCGGCCAGGTTGGCGTGCAGCTCGATCTGCGCGAGCACCTGGTTGGTGAACGAGGCGCTCATGACGAACGACGGGTGCCCGGTCGCGTTGCCCAGGTTCATGAGCCGGCCCTCGCTGAGGACGAGGATGCTGCGCCCCGACGGCAGGCGCCACTCGTGCACCTGCGGCTTGATCTCCACCGATTCGACCCCGGGGATCGCCGCGAGCCCCGCCATGTCGATCTCGTCGTCGAAGTGGCCGACGTTGGCGACGATGGCGAGGTGCTTGAGTCCCTGGAGGTGCTCGACGGTCACGACGTCCGTGTTGCCTGTGCCCGTCACGACGATGTCGACGTCGCCGATCACGTCGTCCAGCGGCACGACCTGGTAGCCGTCCATCGCGGCCTGCAGCGCGCAGATGGGGTCGACCTCGCCCACGATGACGCGGGCGCCCTGTCCGCGAAGCGCCTCCGCGGCGCCCTTGCCGACATCGCCGTAGCCGCAGACGAACACGACCTTGCCGCCGATCAGCACGTCGGTGGCGCGGTTGAGACCGTCGGGCAGGGAGTGGCGGATGCCGTACTTGTTGTCGAACTTCGACTTGGTGACCGAGTCGTTGACGTTGATCGCCGGGAAGAGCAGCTCGCCTGACGCGGCCAGCTCGTACAGGCGGTGCACGCCGGTGGTCGTCTCCTCCGTCACGCCGACGAGCCCGGCGGCCACGCGTGTCCAGCGCTGCGCATCGGACGCGAGGCTGCGTCGCAGGGTGTCGAGGATGACGCCGTACTCCCGCGAATCGCCGGGTGCGGCATCCGGAACCCTCCCCGACTTCTCGAATTCGACGCCCTTGTGCACGAGCAGCGTGGCGTCGCCGCCGTCGTCGAGGATGAGCGTCGGGCCGTCGGAGCCCTCCGCCGACCAGTCGAAGATGCGCTCGGTGCAGCGCCAGTACTCTTCGAGGGTCTCGCCCTTCCAGGCGAACACCGGCACGCCGCGCGGGTCGTCCGGCGTGCCGTCGCCGACGACGACGGCCGCGGCGGCCTCGTCCTGGGTGCTGAAGATGTTGCAGCTCGCCCAGCGCACCTGCGCGCCCAGCGCCACGAGCGTCTCGATGAGCACGGCGGTCTGCACCGTCATGTGCAGCGAGCCCGCGATGCGCGCGCCCGCAAGCGGCTGCGTCGCGGCGAACTCGCGGCGCAGGGCCATGAGCCCCGGCATCTCGTTCTCCGCGAGGCGGAGCTGATGGCGCCCGGCCTCGGCGAGGCGGAGGTCGGCGACGTCGAAATCGATCCTGGTGGAGACGGAGGTGGTCGTCATGCCGCCATCCTCCCACCGCGGCGCGACACCGGGCCCCGGATGACGCCGCGAAACGTCCGAGCGTGCGGGTCAGCGGGTGCGGCTCAGCGCACCGTCTCGTGGCGGACGACCATCCAGCCGCGCGGAACGGAGAGCCGATCGGTGTGGATCGCGCACAGGTCGTGAGCGTGCGGATCGTCGCCCGCACCCAGCGGACCGAGCGCGGCCATCTGGTCTTCGTAGTCGAAGGTGAGCGTCGTGACGGCCTCGCGGGCGCACGCCACCTTGGAACAGAGTCTCTCGCGCATCGTCGTCATGCTAGTCGCCGCAGAGGTACCCTCCGGGGAGGCCGCGCCGGTTGTCGCCAGCGCCGGGGATGCGCATGAACGCGGAGACGTGCACGATCGCGGAGACGCGCACGAACGCGGAGACGTGCACGATGACGGATGCTGCGGGCACGGGTGGTCCGGCATCCTGCACATCTCCGTCATCCTGCACAGGGCGGACCGCGCGGCGGAGGTCGAACCGCGCGGCGGAGGTGCCCGCCGGGGAGGCCGCGCCGGATCTAGGATGAACGCATGGCGTGGCGACGATCGGCGGCGAGCAGCCCGGTCCCCCGCAGGCGTCCGTCCCGCCACGGCCGTCACGGCCGCGAGGACCGCAGCCCGGTGGTGCGACCGCCGCTCCCCCCACTCGACACGCGCGCCGAGCGCTTCGACCTGGCCGTCGGCACCGCCGCGGAGTTCCTGCGCTCGGCGTGGTCGGAGCTGGAGGACGTGAGCTTCGAGGTGGCGGACATGCCTCCCGAGAGCGATGCCGACGGCATCCCGCGCTGGCAGACGCTCCGCGAGGAGAAGCGCATCGTCATCTTCCGGCTGCCCGTCGAGCGGCTGGGGCACCCGCACCGCGACGACGAGCTGCACCGCCGCATGATGGTCGAGGGCAGCGTCTTCCGGGCGGCGGCCGAGTACCTCGACCGCGATCCGTGGGACCTCGGGCCCGAGCGCTTCCGCTACTTCTGACCGGCAGCGACCGTCGTCACGGGTAGACGGTGATCGTGGGCACCGCGGCCGCGGAGGGCCACACGGGGTATCCGGCCAGGGCGCCGTCGCCCGACATCGACAGCGCGGCCTCGACCGTGCCGCCCGACGGGTCGATCGTGTACACGGTGCGGGCATCCAGCGTCGTCGATGCAGACGAGCCCGCCGCGACCGTGACGGTCTGATCGTCCGAGCCGTCGGCCGCAACGATCCGCACAGCGGCGTCCGCCGCGCCGGGGTTCACCAGGCTCAGAACCGGCGCGGGACCGGCCACCGTGGCGAACACGCTCGGCGCGGTGACGGCCGGCGCCGGGGTGTACCAGGCGAAGTCCGAGCCCTCCGTCATCCCCGTGGTGTGCCAGAGGGCGGCCACGAGAGGGGCCTCCGCCGTGACCCGCACGACGTAGCGTCCGACGGACAGTCCGGTCAGGTCGACCTGAGTCGGCACGCCGGCCGCGATCGCCACGCTCGCCGGCTGCGTCACCGGCTCGGCGCCGCCGACCCGCGTGACGGTGACGGTGGCAGTGGTGTCGGCGGTCGGCGAGAGCACCCGCAGCAGCGTGGTCGGCTCGGCGGCGCCCGATACCGGGGCGACCGTCACGTCGACGCCGGGGATGACGACGTCGGTCGACGCCGCCGCCGAGGGTCCGGCCTGATCGACGCCGACCGGAGCGAGGGTCCGCGTGAGGGAGGACTGCACCGCGGCCTGCACGGGTGCGCCGGTGGCGGTGACGCGGATGACCGGCGCGGTCTCGCCGAGCGCGATGCCGGCGAGCGGAACCGCGATCTGCGTGGCCGCGGGGACGACGAGATCCGATCCGCCGGGCGGCACGGACGGGCCGGACTGTCCGTAGACCGTCAGCTCGACGGATGCCGGCACCTGGCCGGGGTTGGACAGCAGCACGATGTCCGCCGAGCCGGTCGCGGTGCTCCCCGCCACGAGCCAGGACTCCATGAGCGGCTGGCGGCACGCGGACGCGGCGAACCCCCGGAGGTCGTCGTCGGTGGCGACGGCGGAGCCGGCGGCCGCGACATCCACACGTGCGCCGTTCTCGGGCGGCGCCGTGTAGGCGGTTCCGCCGGAGCTCAGCGCACCCGATCCCGCCAGGGCGGTCTCGAGCGGCGCTGCAGCGCCGTTGGGGGTGCCGACCGTAATCGACGGCGCCGCGGCGACCGTGAGTCGCGCCGGATCCCGCGCGTCGCGGCCGAGGGCGAGCAGGCCGCCCGTGCACGAGACGACGGTGTCGGCCGGCGCGGGCGTGGCCTGCACCGAGACCGGCTCGCGCGCCGTCGACGGCCAGGGTGCGGCCACGGCGGTCACGACGAGCACGACGAAGCCGGCGGCCGCGACCGTGCCGCCGACGAGGCGTGCGCCGGTGGTGGCCCAGCGGAAACCGCGGCGGTCGCTCATCGACCCTCCTGCCAGAACGGGCCGACCACGCGTGAGGAGCGGCGTGCGGTGCGTCGGGAGACGCTCGTGGGAAGCGCCAGGAGCAGCGCGGTGGCGACCACCGCGAGCTGCAGGACGGCGATCCACACGGCGAGGGTCGAGACGGATGCTGCGGCCTCCGGCCGCGGGTCGGCGGGCGCCGTCAAGCGCCACAGCTCGCCCTTGGAGGTCGTGCCGACGGCGTCGAGTCCGTCGCGCTGGTCGATCGCGGTGGCGGCGCTCAGCCGGAACGCGCGGGCGACGTCCGACTCCGGGGCGGGTGCGGGGGCGAGCAGGATGAAGTCGACGCCCGCCCGGGTGAGCCGTTCCACCACGTCGCCGGCCCCGGTCGAGACGAGGTCGGCCGTGAGGTCGGCGACCTCGACGTCGGCGGGCGAGGCCGTGCGCCGCGTGGCCGCCACGGTCGACTGTGCGCCGAGGGTCTCGCTGCCGCCCCACACGATGCGGCCGGCGGCGCCGCCGGCGTTCTGCGGGGTGATGGTGATCGTCCCGACCGACGCGTCGTCGCGACCGGCGGCGGCGACGTACGCGGGGAGGGTGCTCTCCGGGCCGTTGGTCAGGGCGGAGGCTCCGCGGCCGAGCGAGGTCAGCGCGGGCACGGCGAGCACGCAGACGGCGACGACGACCAGGGCCCCGACTGCCGTCCGCACCGCCACGAGGCGCGGCGCCAGTCCGGTGTCGAGGGCGACGAGCGTGCCGCCCATGACGCCGAGCCACGCGAGGCTGAGGCCCGCGCCGGGCCACACCCCCACCGGCGCCGACTCCGCGAACGACACGGTGACGCCCACGGCCGCCAGCGCCGTCGCGAGCCCGGCGGCGGTGATCGCGAGCAGCACGGCTCCGGCCGCCCAGCGCTGGGTCAGCGGGGCGATGAGCGCGAGCACAGCGAGGGGGGCGGCCAGCAACGGCACCCACCAGACGGGCATGTCGACGCCGGCGCCGCTGAGGAACGCCCCCCAGCCGCCGGGGTCGGACGTCGGCAGACCGGCGGCGAGGAGCGCGCGGCCGGTCGCGTCGGCCGAGACCACCGGACCCGCCCAGACGACGCCCGGGTCGGCGAGCAGCGCGAGCGCATTGCCCGCGCGCACCTGAACCCAGACGAGCGGTGCGAAGACGACGGCCGCGGGGATGACCAGCCACACCAGGCGGGCCGTGCCGCGCGCGCCGCGGATCGCGACGTTGACGGCGATCGCCGCGATGGTGAGCACAAGCAGAGCCGGTGCCAGCGAGGGCGCACAGGCCACGACCGCGAGGAGCAGGAGGGATGCCGCACCCGCCGCCGCCCACGAGCGATGCGCCACGCTCCCGGCGTAGAACAGCCAGGGCAGCAGCAGGTGCACCAGCACGCCGGTGGGGCGTCCGTCGACCAGCGCCGTCAGGAAGGCGGGGGCCAGCATCCACACCACTCCGCCGACGATGCGCAGGAACGACCGCGAGGTGACCCGCGTCGCGGCGAACCAGCCGCCGAGTGCCGCCAGCGGGAGCGCCGCGAGCCACAGCAGCACGAGTGCGCGCGAGGGCTCGGCCGGCCACAGGGTGCCGAGCAGTGCGACCACCGCGGCGAACGGATCGGCCGGGGCGACCGCGTCCAGCCCGGTCGCGCGGAGTCCGTAGCCGGCGTCCGCCCACAGCTGCGCCACGGTGGCGCGGAGGGGCTCGAGAGCCCCGCCGCCCATCACCGGCCAGGCGAGCAGCGCGGGGAAGGCCGCCACGCTGAGGATGAGCGCGGCCAGCACCAGCCAGGCACCGCCGCCGATGAAGAAGCGCAGCTCCTCCCGTGGGCGTGCGCCGCCCAGGGGGACGGGCTCGGCCTCGTCGTCGAGGCGCTCCCGGAGCTGGGTGCGCGTCGCCCGCAGAGCCGTGAGCTGACTCCAGGGCGCCTGGCGGGCTGCGCGGATGCGCCCGCGCGATCGGGCGATGGCGCCGAGGCGAGCCATGACCGTGGCGGTGGCGCCCCACTCGATGCCGACCATCACCGGGTGCTTGGCGACGAGGTGCACCAGGGTGCGCCAGACGGCGAGGGGCAGCAGCGAGAGCCAGACGAAGGGCACGGCGGCCGCCGGCGCGTAGGCCAGCCGGCGGTGCAGCTGCGCGGTGCGCTCGATGAAGGCGCGGTGCTGGACGCGCTGGGGGCTGAGCGGTGCGGGCACGCCGGCGACGCCGTCTCCCGCGGTGGCCACCAGCGCGGTCGGCACGAGCGAGACCCGTGCTCCGGCGAGCCTGGCCCGCACCCCGAGATCGAGTCCCTCGTCGGCGCCGCGGAGGGCGCCGTCCAGACCGCCGAGCCGTCGCCACGCATCCGTCCGCACGAGCAGTCCGCGCACGTCGGCGCCGAGGACGTCCTCGGCCGCGTCGTGCTGCCCCTGATCGAGCTGGCCGTCGGCGAGGCCCACGGTCGTGCCGAGCGAGGTCATCGTGACGCCGAGCGACACGATCTGCGTGCGGTCTTCCCAGCGCACCAGCTTCGGGGCGACGAAGGCGACCGACGGGGCGAGCTCGAGCGCGCCGGCGAGGCGGGCCAGCGCATCCGTCTCGGGCGCGGTGTCCTGGGCGAGCAGCCAGACTGCGTCGCCGGTGAGCCGCGGCGTCGCCAGCGCGGCTGCCGCGGCGAAGCGGGTGGAAGCGCCGGTCGTGATGACCGACTCCGCTCCGGATGCCGCGGCCATCTCGCGCAGCGCGTCGTCGGGGCCGCAGAGGACGATGGTCAGGGCGTCGAGCCGGCGCTGCTGGTCGTCGAGGGCCGACAGGGTCCGCGCGAGGTGCAGCGCCGCCGGTGCGCGGCCGTCGGGGCGCACAACGAGGATGGCGTGGACTCTGGCGGGCATGGCGCAGTCAGCCTAAGCGCCTCCCCCCGTGCCGTCGGGGCGCACGCGCCGCGGGCGCGAGATCAGCGCGCGCGCACCCGCCGGCGCCGCGGAATCAGGCGCGGCGCTTGAGCTTGCGGCGCTCGCGCTCGCTGAGACCGCCCCAGATGCCGAAGCGCTCGTCGTTCTGCAGCGCGTACTCCAGGCATTCGCCCTTCACGTCGCACGTCGTGCAGATCCGCTTCGCGTCGCGGGTCGATCCGCCCTTCTCGGGGAAGAACGCCTCGGGGTCGGTCTGCGCGCACAGCGCGTCCGTCTGCCAGGACAGCGGGTTGTCGTCGACTCCCTCGACGGGACGACGCACCCCCGGCACACCCAGCTGAACCGGATCGACGAACCAATTATCGGGAACGCCGGAACGGTAACCCGTCATATCGTTCTCCTGCCTGTATCCCCCCACGCTGGTCCGCGTGTTCGAACCAATTACACCGGTGTAATTCGTTCCGGTCAAGTCGCGGATCATAAAGCCTCATCCACCCCTTGAACCTTCACGACGCGCCGACGGCGTGTCGCCTGTCAGGGAGCGGAAGAGGCGTCGTCAGGAGCGCGGTCGGATGTCGCTCCGGGTTCCGCGAGGAACGCATCGCCCTCACCGGAGAGCTGCAGCGGCGACTCGTCGACCGAGGCGAAGGCGGCCTGCCCCGGCTCGAGCGTCACCTCTCCTCCGCCCGCTCCACGGACCGTGACGCGACCGGCCGTGCACAGGGCGATCGCCGGGCCGTCCAGCGGCACGGGGCCGGCGGAGGACGCGTCGATGCGCAGGAGGGCGAAGTCGGAGACCGGCGGAGCGAAGCGCTGGATGCCCGCGCCCTCGGCGACCGGCGCGAGGATCCCTGCGGGGCCCGTGGTGGTGTCGAGCACCTCGAGGAGCTCGGCCACGTCGACGTGCTTGGGCGTGAGACCGCCGCGCAGCACGTTGTCGCTGGCGGACATGATCTCCACCCCGAGCCCGCCGAGGTAGGCGTGCAGCGCCCCGGCTCGGACGAACACCGCCTCCCCCGCGGCGAGGGTGACGAGGTTCATCAGCAGCGCCACGACGACGCCGGGGTCGCCGGGCGCCGCCTCCGCGAGACGGCGGGCGACCGCGAGCTCCGCCGCGAACCCGGGGACCGCGGCCGTGATCGCCGCGGCGATGATCGCGTCGACCTCGCCCTGCGCCTCTCCGGAGAGCAGCCATCCGATCGCCGCGCGCAGCGAGGCGTCGGGGCTCGCGGCGTCCAGACGGTCGCGCAGCGGCGACGCGGCCTCGCCGAGACCCTCGAGGAGGCGCAGCGTCGCGGGGAGGTCGCGCAGTCCCGCGAGAGCCTCGAACCCGTCGCGCAGAGCGACGATGACCTCGGGCTTGTGATTGTCGTCGCGGTAGTTGCGGTGACCGGCGTCGCGGGGCACACCCGCGGCATCCTCCCTCGCGAAGCCCGCGCGCGCCTGCGGGATCGACGGGTGCGCCTGGATGGAGAGAGGGGATGCCGCAGCCAGCAGCTTCAGCAGGAAGGGCAGCTTCTCGCCGCCGAGCACGTCGTCGAGCGTGCGGCCCGTGCCGTCCTCGACGCGGGCGGGCGCCCCGGGGTGGTCGCCGAACCAGACCTCGGCCTCCGGCCGTCCGCTGGGCTCGCGCCCCTCGAGTTCGGCGAGCATCGTCGTCGAGCCCCAGGCGTAGTCACGAGGGGTGTTCGACAGACGGATCAGCACCCCTCCAGCCTAAACGCGCGGCCGCGGTAGCCTGAGGGCACGATGGCGGTCCACACGAAGCATCCGGTGTCAGCCCTCCCGGCCGCGCCGGTGCGCGAGAAGACGCGGCACCTCCTGCTGCGCGGCTGGTGCATCTTCGTGCTCTTCCAGGCGGTCGCCGGTCCGGCGCTGGTCCACGCGCTCGGTGCCGCGGGAGCCGCCGCCCTGCTCGCCGCCGGCGGCATCGTCTCCGCCGTGCTGTGGCTGAACATCCGACCGACCGTCCAGTGGCGTCGGCTGCCCTGGTACGCGATGGGCTACATCCTGTTCGCGGGACTGTCGATCCTCTGGTCCGCCTGGCCCGTCACCTCCGCCCTCACCTGGGCCCTGCTGGTCATCACCAGCGTGCAGGCCTTCTTCGTCGCGGCGGTGCTGACGTGGCGCGAAGTCGTCCGCGCGATCGCGTCCGCCTTCAAGTGGGCGATCGGGCTCTCCCTGGTCTTCGAGGTCGCCGTCGCCCTCATCGTCCGCGGACCGCTCCTCCCTGGTTTCGTCCTGCCGATGGAGCCCGTCGATCCCGCTCTGCACTGGTCGAGCGGCGACCTCTTCAGCGACGGCCGGCTGCAGGGCATCTGGGGCAGCTCGAACCTCCTCGCCGCCGCGGCGCTCATGGCCGTCGTCGTCTTCGCCATCCGGTACTCCAACCGCGCGCCGCGTCGCGTGCTGCTGATCGGATGGATGCTGCTCTCGGCCTTCCTCTTCGTGCGGGCCTCCTCCGCCACGGCGACCCTCGCCGCGGTCGGCGTCGTCATCGTGCTCACGACGGTGCTCCTCATGCGCACAGCTTCACGGCCGGGGCAGCGCACGAAGTACTACGCCGGCTACGCCGTGATCGGCGTCGGCGGACTGATCGCGCTGTGGCTCTGGCGCGGACCCGTGTTCGGCGCGCTCGACCGCGCGGAGGACCTCGACGCGCGCGAGGGCATCTGGCAGACGGTGCTGGCACGTGCCGCCGAGCGCCCTGCCGCCGGCTGGGGCTTCGCGACGCCCTGGCTGCCGTGGGATCCCGCGTTCGACGGCTGGATCCTCATCCATGGCCGGACGGTCATCCAGGCCCACGACATGTGGATCGACGTGTACTTCCAGCTCGGCGTGATCGGCATCGTGCTGATGGGCCTGACCTACCTGGCGTTCGTGTGGCGCTCGTGGTTCTTCGCCGTCGACCGCCCCCGCTGGGATCTGCGCGCCGACCGTCCGTACTCGCCGCTCACCCTGCTCCCGACGCTGCTCGGAGCCATCCTCCTCGTTCAGGGGCTCTCCGAATCCGCTCCCCTCATGATGTGGGGATGGATGCTGCTCCTCCTGTTCGCCTTCAAGATCAAGCAGTCCCCGCTCATCGGCGTCGGCCCCGCGGAGCAGACGCTCGCGATGGAGATGGGCGATCCGATCGAGCCGGTCGCCAAGGTCGGGTGAGCACGGGCGGCTCGGGCGCCCGCGGTAGGATGCTGAGGTTATGCCCCAGCCAGCCGGAAGCCCTGAGATGACGTCTGCGACCGCTTTCGACCCCGCCACGGCGACCATCGCCATCGTCACCTACAACCGGTCCGGGCTGCTGACGAGGCTGCTGGAGAGCATCATCGTGATGGACCCGAAGCCGGGTCACGTCGTCATCGTCGACAACGCCTCCACCGACGACACGACCGAGGTGGTCGAGTCCTTCCGCGAGCGCCTCGGCACCGAGCTCGTCTACCGCCGCCTCGACTCCAACACCGGCGGGTCGGGCGGCTTCAGCGAGGGAATGCGCGTCGCGTACGAGCTGGGCTCGCAGTGGATGTGGCTCATGGACGACGACGTCGAGGTCATCCCCGACGGCCTCGCGAAGATGGGCCGCTGGGCACCGAAATTCAAGAGCATCCAGGGCCGGCGCTACGACTACGACGGCAGCGAGTTCTACTGGCAGTACCGCATCGCCGAGCCGCTCGCGATCCCGATCCCCTTCGCCCCCGCCGGCTTCGACGCGTCGGGGTACAAGCCGATGAACTCCGGATGCTTCGAGGGCATGTTCATCCACCGCGACATCGTCACGCAGATCGGCCTCCCCGATCCGCGGTTCTTCATCTACTGGGACGACCAGATGTACGGCTGGCTCGCCTCCCGCCGGACCGCGTCGGTGATCGTCGACGAGTTCGTGCGCGCCGCACCCGTGAGATCAAGCAGCACGACTTCGGCGTGCGCCACATGAACGCCTCGAGCAACGCGTACCGGTACTACATCATGCGCAATCGCGCGCACATCCAGCGCTACTACCGAGCGCTCGGCGTCTACCGGCCGATCCCCTTCGCCCTCGGCACGGCACTCACCTTCGGCAAGGAGCTCATCCGCCTGCTCCTGGTCGAGCGCACCGTGCGCGGCACCTCGAACCTCTTCCGCGGCCTCCGCGACGGCCGCAAGATCGCGCGCGACCGCTCCTGGCGGCCGATGCCCGCGCTGACCGCCTGACGGCGTTGAGCCGAAGGATCGCAGTGCGACGCGACTGATATATTGGCCGCGTCTGCATCGAGCGGGACCGCGATGCTGCGCTCCCGAAACCAGGGGGTCGTCTTGTCGTTGTTCACCCGTGCCCACATCCGCATCCGTCGATCCACGGCGGTGATCGCCGCCGTGCTGCTCGTCGCCGGGGCGATGACGGCCGGATCGGTCGCGGCACCGGACCGCGCTGAGGCCGTCGGCAGCACGCTCATGCCTGCACGCACAGACGACCTGCCGCCCGGCGGAACCGCTCGGATCTCCGGAAACATGGATGTCACGGCTCTGCTCGCCGCGCACCCCGGGAACCGGAGCTACACGGCCTGGCTCACCAGCGAGGACGGCCAGAAGGTCTACTCGGTGCTCGGCGACGCCATCTTCAGCAAGAGCATCCACTTCGGCTACGCAGGCCTGCCGGCGGGTACGTATCGTGTCGCGGTGGGGACGTCGGGCTTCGACGGACAGAACACCGAGAAGTCACCGCTGACGTCCGTCCAGTTCCTCCGCTTCGGGTCGGGTTCCTCCATCACCCTCGCCGATGGTGAGCAGCAGGTGGGCCTCACGGCGACTGCGCGATCGCTCGACTCGCGGATCTCCGGCACCCTCGGCGCGTCCGGGCTGGCGCCGGGTGCGACATCCGACGTGGCGGGCGCGCGACTCTACGAGCGGGACGGCGCCGAGTGGGTGCGCCTTCCTGGTCTTGCCGCAGACCTCTTCCACGACGACATCGTGCCGTACTCGGTGGCACTGCCTCCCGGCGAGTACACGGTCGGGTACGAGGGTCTCGACCCCATGGCACCGGTCGCAGAGGAGTGGTGGGAGGGTGCAACCACTGTGGAATCCGCGGCACTCGTCAAGGTCGTCGCCGGTCAGCATCGCGAAGGAGTCGCTGGAGGTGTCGTTCCCGTCGGCGCGGCGCCGGCGACCCGCCTGGCGGGTGACGATCGTTTTCAGACATCGGCAGCCGTGTCGGCGGCGACGTTCGCGCCCGGCGTCCCTGTGGCCTACGTGACGAACGGCTGGAAGTTCCCCGACGCGCTCTCGGGAGCCGCTGCTGCCGGCGCTCTCGGCGGCCCCGTCCTCCTGACGGACGGGGAGAGCCTGCCCACCGTCATCGCGGACGAGCTCGCACGTCTCACTCCGGCGAAGATCGTGGTGCTCGGCTCCGAGGCTTCCGTCGGTGCAGGCGTCGTCACCTCCTTGACTCGATACGCCACGACCGTGGAGCGGACGGCCGGCGATGACCGCTTCGAGACCTCTGCCGCGGTGTCCGCCGCGTCCTTCTCGCCGGGCGTGCCGGTCGCGTATTTGGCGAACGGGTGGAAGTTTCCCGACGCGCTCTCGGGAGCGGCTGCCGCGGGTACCCTCGGTGGCCCGGTTCTGCTCACCGACGGATCGAGCCTTTCGAGCAGCGTCTCGGCGGAGCTCACCCGCCTCAAGCCCGCGAAGATCGTCGTCCTCGGCTCCGCTGCTTCGGTGAGCGACAGCGTGCTGTCGACCGCGCGGGCGTACGCCGCGCGCGTCGATCGGCTTGCCGGAGCCGATCGGTTCGCCACCTCCGCGGCGGTCTCGGCGGCGACCTTCGCGCCCGGCGTCCCGGTGGTCTATCTCGCCAACGGGTGGAAGTTCCCCGACGCCCTCTCCGGCGCCCCAGCCGCAGGAAGCGTCGGCGCCCCCGTGCTGCTGACCAGCGGTGACACGATGTCGCAGGACATCACCGATGAACTCGCCAGGCTGAAGCCCGGAAAGATCATCGTCCTCGGCTCCGACGCGTCGGTGACCGACTTCGTACGACTGTTCGCCCGCGCGGCGACGCGTTGACACATCACCCGCCGAGGCGAGCGGGCGACGCGCTGCGCGTCGCCCGCTCCATCATCAGGGCCCGGTCAGAGCGCGCGGTCGAGCGCACCCGCAAGGGTGCGCGCGAATGTGCCGGTCAGGTGGTTGTCGTCGAGGTAGACCGACACGCCGCCGATGACCGGAAGGCACACGCCGTCGGGGCAGAGGTAGTCGGTCAGGTCGATCACGCGCACCCCGTCGCCGGCGAGCGACGCCGCGGGGTTGGTGTCGGCCAGCACGTCGGACGCGGAGAGGGCGCACTCCTCCGCCGGATCGGCTGCCTCCTGCGCGCAGTCGAACATGTTGAAGGAGAACCGGGGGTTGTCGCGCATCACGATGACCTCCGCGCCGGTCTCTCGCATGTCGGCGATCGTCCGCTCGAGCCCGCGGGGCACGTACTCGTCCGCTCCGTCCGCGCGTGAGCGGGTTCCCATCACGGCGACGACGTCGGGCTGAAGGCGCGCGATGTGCGCCATCGCCTCGTCGCGCCACTCATCGCAGCCCTCGATGTTCGCGCCGTACGGCTCGTCCGCGGCGAAGGAGCAGCCGCCCTTGAGGAGCGCGACCACATCGAAGCCGCGGTCGCGCGCGAGCGGGAGCATCGCGCCCGACCACTGCTGGGCATGGGAGTCGCCCACGACGACGAGGGTGCCGCGCCGGTCGCCGTCGGCACGCTGCTCGAGGCAGGACTCGCGCACCACATCGGTCGCCGGGGCGAGCTCACCCGTGCACGCGCCGTCGAGCGCGACCCACTCGTCGCCCAGGGTGGTCGAAAGGGGCAGCGTCGTCTCGTAGTCGCCCCCCACCCCGGATCCGCCTGGCAGGAGGACGACGGCGCCCGGATTGGCGGACGAGCTCTCCAGCGCCGCGGCGCGCACCGTCTCGGAGGTCTGCCAGACGGCGAGCGGCACGGCCACGACGGCTGCGGAGACGGCGAGCGCCAGCATCCTTCGTCTTGTCCGCGCACCGATCCACGCGGACCGCTGGATCGGCCGTTCGACGAGCGCGGTCAGCACGACGGCGGCGAGCAGCGACAGCGCGATGACACCCGCGCCCGACATGAGGCCCGCGCGGGGCTCGCCGCTGACGACGAGCCACGTGATGAGGATCGGCCAGTGCACGAGGTACAGCGCGTACGCGATGCCGCCCAGGCGCAGGAGCGGGCGGCTCGCCAGGAACGCGGCCGGGGCCGCACGCGAAGCGGTCTGCCCCGCGATGATGACCGCGGCGGCGCTCAGCGTGGGCCACAGGGCGAGGGAGCCGGGGAAGCCTCCCTGGACGTCGACCAGCACGCCGCAGAGCACCAGCCCGGCGATGCCGATCCATCCCACGACGACCGCGGCCCACGCGCGGAGCCGGATGCGCGGGGCGACGAGGGCCAGCAGGGAGCCGAGGGCGAACTCCCACAGCCGGGCCGCCGTATCGAAGTAGGCCGACTCCTGCGCCGCGCGCGTGTGGAACACCGAGTACAGGAACGACAGGGTGAAGATGCCCGCGAAGAGCACGAGCAGGGTACGGCGCACGTCCCATCCGCGACGCCGAGCGAGACCGCCCGTCAGCAGCATCGCGACGGGCCACAGCACGAAGACCTGCCCCTGGACCGACAGCGACCAGAAGTGCTGGAGCGGACTCAGAGATGCGGCATCCCGTGCGTAGTAATCGACTGCGGATGCTGCGAGCTCGGCGTTCTGCACGTAGAACAGCGACGACCACGTCTGCGCCCAGACGTCGGTCCATGCCGATGCGGGGTACCAGAGCCAGACCGCGGCGAGCACGGCGACCAGGACGACCGCCGCCGCCGGCAGGAGTCGCGCGAACCGGCGGGACCAGTACTGCCCCAGCTCGAGCGGTGCGCCCGCGACGAGTCGCCGCGCCAGCGAGCCGGTGAGGAAGTACGCGGAGATCATCAGGAAGACGTCGACCCCGCCCGACACACGGTCGAACCAGACGTGGTAGCTCACGACCAGCAGGATCGCCAGCGCACGGAGCCCGTCGATGTCGGCGCGATGCGACGCCGCGGCAGGCTCGGGGAGGGTCGACGCCCGCCGCGAGCCGGTGGTGACCGCCGTCATGCGGTGATCACGCTCCGGTGCGAGGGTGGATCTATCGCGTGCATCACTGCACCCCGCCTTCGAGATGGGCGAGGATTGCCTGTCCGGCACGGGCGTAGCCCTCCGGAGTGGTGTGGACGCCGTCGGTCAGATAGTCCTCCGACCAGCGCCCGTCAGCCGTGCGGGCGCCGGCCCACGGGTCGATGAAGTTCCAGCCCTCGCCGGCGGCGAGCGCCTCCAGCTCGGCGTTGAGATCGTCGGTCGCGCCCGGGCGACCCTCGGACGGTGCGATGGCCAGCACGGTCGCCGCCGGAGCACCGCTCGCGGCGACGATCGCGCGGACGTTGCCGAGGATCGTCTCGGTGTCGATGCCGCGCGACAGGTCGTTCGTGCCGCCCATGACCAGCACGCGGTCGCCGCCGCTGACCGAAGCGGCGGTGATGCCGTCGCGCATGGCGGCGGTGGTCGCGCCGTCCACCGCCCAGCCGCCGGCGATCGGGAAGCGATCCGCCGGCAGCAGCGCCGCCCACGCCGTGCCCGCCGCGAGACCGGCGTCGAGCGTCCCGGTGAAGCCCGTGGTGTTCGAGTCGCCCACGATCACGAGCGAGGTGACGGCGCCGGCGGTCTCGGCAGGGACGGCCGTCACCGTGGGCGCGGGCGGGCTCGTGGCGGCCGTGGACGTCTCTCGGGACTGCGTCGCCGGCGCGCAGGCGGTGAGGATCGCCGCCACGACGGCGGCGATCAGGAGGTGGACGGAACGGCGGGCTCTCACGCCAGCTGGTTGTTCCACATCGACAGCGCCGCCCCGATCGCCATGTGCATGTCGAGGTACTGGTAGGTGCCCAGGCGTCCGCCGAAGTGCACGTCCTTCTCCCCCGCGGCCAGTTCGCGGTAGGCGAGGAGCCCCGCGCGGTCCTCCGGGGTGTTGACCGGGTAGTAGGGCTCGTCCTCGCGCGTGGCGAAGCGGGAGTACTCCCGCATGATGACCGTCTTGTCCGAGGGGTGGCGACCGGCGCGCTCCGGGTGGAAGTGCTTGAACTCGTGGATGCGCGTGTACGGCACGTCGGCGTCGGCGTAGTTCATCACCGGCGTCCCCTGGAAGTCGGCGATGTCGAGCACCTCCTCCTCGAAGTCGAGCGTGCGCCACGACAGCTCGCCCGCGGCGAAGTCGAAGTAGCGGTCCACGGGGCCGGTGTACACGACGGGCACCTGGCCGACGGTCGCCTTCTGGTTCAGGGGCTGGCTCTCGTCGAAGAAGTCGGTCGAGAGGCGCACCTCGATGTTCGGGTGGTCCGCCATCCGCTCGATCCACGCGGTGTAGCCGTCGGTGGGCAGACCCTCCCACGTGTCGTTGAAGTAGCGGTTATCGTAGGTGTAGCGCACCGGGAGACGGCTGATGATCTCGGCGGGCAGCTCGGTGGGGTCGGTCTGCCACTGCTTCGCGGTGTAGTCGCGGATGAACGCCTCGTAGAGGGGGCGCCCGATGAGGGCGATGCCCTTCTCCTCCAGGTTCGCGGCCTGCTTGACGTCGAACTCGCCGGCCTGCTCGAGCACGAGGGCGCGCGCCTCCGCGGGCGAGTGCGCCGACTGGAAGAACTGGTTGATCGTGCCGAGGTTGATCGGCAGCGGGAACACGACGCCGCGGTGGTTCGTGTACACCCGGTGCACGTAGTCGGTGAAGGTCGTGAACCGGTTGACGTACTCCCACACCGTCGAGTTCGAGGTGTGGAAGAGGTGCGCGCCGTAACGGTGCACCTCGATGCCGGTCTGGGGCTCGTTCTCGCTGTACGCGTTGCCGCCGATGTGGTGCCGGCGGTCGATGACGGTGACCTTCCGACCGGATGCCGCGGCCCGCTCTGCGATCGTGAGGCCGAAGAAGCCGGAGCCGACGATGAGGAGATCCATGATGTTCCGCTTCGGGGAGGGGGCGATGTGCGCCGCTCGCGCGACCCTGAAAGCCTACCCGGCCGCCTGCGCGGGGCCTGCGTCCAGGGTGGAGGCGATGACCGGGGCGAGCAGGCGGACGAACTGAAGGTTGAGATGATCCGCGTCGTAGTACACGGGCAGACCGCCCACGGCGGCGTAGCAGAGGGATGCGTCGCAGAAGCGATCGGTGAGGTCGATGAGCCGCACGTCGGGTCGGTCGATCGCCTGCGCGGCGACGACGAGGGGATCGGCCGGCTGCGCCTCGGCGCGCGGCCGCGCGCACGAGACGGGGTCGTCTCCTGCGAGGAGCAGGCAGTCCGGACTGCGCACGACGCCGTTGAGGGGCGGGTCGGCGAGCGCGACGACCTGCGACCCGGCGTCGGCCCAGCGCGTCCAGTCGCGCTCCAGTCCGGCGGCGAACTGATCGATCTCGGGAGAGCCGGAGCCGTCGTCGACGATCTGCTCTCGGGCCGCCATCGAGGTGAAGACGATCTGCGGCCGTTCGGTCGCGATCTCACCGGCGACCTCGCGCGACCACCGCACGCATTGATCGATGTCGGGCTGGCCCCACGGCTCGCGGAAGCCGCGGAACGCCACATCGGCCGCCGGGCATCCCCCGTAGTAGCTCGTCGTGACACGCCAGCCGCGCTCGCGCGCGAGGTCGAACACGGCGCCCTGCCACTGCTGCGCATGGGAGTCCCCCACCAGCCACACGTCGGCCGTGGGCTGTCCTGCACCGAAATCGCACCGCGTGGTGGTCTGCTTGTCGCCGTAGCTGAGGATGTCGAGGAAGCCGCCGCACTCCGGCGGGGTGTAGAAGTACTCGTTCTTGGCCGTCATCTCGACAGAGGCCGGGGCCGCGAACGCGTCGGGGCAGTCCGCGCCGGGCGCGAGGGCATCGGGTCCGACGCACGACCCGGTCGGAAGGGCCGCCGTCGGCACGTCGTCCGCGCCGCGCAGCTGCGAGCCGACGAGGAGCGCCCCCGCACACAGGAGGACCACCAGGATGCCGGCGACCATGCCTCCGACGGCGCGACGGACCGATCCCGACCACCAGCGCCAGCGCTGACCCGGGTCTTCGACGAGGTTCTTCGTCGCCCAGGCGAGCAGCAGCGCCACGGCCAGGATGCCGATCTTCACCGGCGTGCGCAGCTCCATCGAGAGGGCGAAGGGCGCCACGACGATCAGCGGCCAGTGCCACAGGTACAGCGAGTACGAGACGCCGCCCAGCCACTGCACCGGGGCGGCGGCGCTGAGCCGGGTGTGCCACAGCGGGCGCGTGACCGTCCCCGCGATGATGATCGCCGCCGTGCCCAACGCAGGGAGCGCGGCCGCCACCCCGGGGAACGCCGTCTCGTGGTCGTAGAGGAAGACCGACGCGACGACGGCCACGGCACCGGCGAGGCTCAGCGTCTGCGCCCACGGCTTCGAGACGCGCACCAGCGTCGCGCCGAGCGCGATGAGCCCGCCGACCGCGAACTCCCAGGCGCGCGTGAAGGTGATGAAGTAGGCCTGGGCGGGAGTCACGGCGGTGAAGACGACACTGGCCGCGAAGGACAGGACCCCTACGACGGCCAGCGCGGTGAACGCGCGGCGGCGGCGCGGCGAGGCGCCCGACAGCCGGCGGCCGCCCCACAGCACCGCTCCTGCCAGGAGCAGCGGCCAGATGAGGTAGAACTGCTCCTCCACCGAGAGCGACCAGTAGTGCTGCGCCACACTGGCGGAGTCGTTGAGTGCCGAGTAGTTGACCGACATCGCGGAGAGGAACCAGTTCTCGACGTAGCCGGCGCTGGCCGCGATCTCGCCGGCGTTGCGCGCCCAGCGGGTGTAGGGCAGGAACAGGGCGACCAGTGCGGCCGCGACGGTCAGCACGAGGAGGGCAGCCGGCAGCAGCCGTCGGATGCGCCGCGAGTAGAACGCGCCGAGCCGGACGCGGCCCGTGCGCTCGAGCTCGCCCCACAGGTGCCCGGTGATGAGGAAGCCGGAGATCACGAAGAAGACGTCGACGCCGACGTAGCCGCCGGTGAAGACCGTCGGCCACAGGTGGTTCAGCACGACCGCGCCGATGGCGACGGCGCGCAGCGCCTGGATGTCCGTCCGGAAGGGTGCGCGCGGCCGCGCCGCCGCCGGAGGGGCCGCCGTCACGGGGGCGGTCATCGGACCGTCCGCGCGGGGACGCCGCACCGGGGGCGAGGCGGGGTCGAGCACATGGCGGATCTCCGTGAGGCGTGGGGGAAGCCCGGGCGGGTGGAGCGGGAGTGCGCAGCGCACTCCCGCAACCTGGGCCGCGGCGCCGATCAGTCTACGACCGGCCCCTGTGCGCGCCCGAGCGCGCGCCCGCGGGGCGCGCACGGACGCGGGTGGCCGTGCGGGCGCTTCAGACCCGCAGGTACGACTCCAGCGAGGCGGCCGCGTCGGCCGGCGCGAACCCGGTGTCCTCGATCCGGCCGAGGTCGAGCACGCTGTTGGTTGGTCGCGGCGCGACGGGTCCGGTCGCTCCGGCGAAGTACTCCTCGGTCGAGACCCCGGTGACGCGCTCGGCGTCGTGTCCGGTGAGCTCGTACACGCGGCGGGCGATGTCCGCCCAGGTCGTCGGCTCCCCCGCGCCCGTCAGGTTGTACGTGCCGTACGGGGCGTCCACGTCAAGAAGGTGCCGGATGCCGCGGGCGATGTCCTCGGTGAAGGTGAGCCGCCCGGTCTGGTCGTCCACGACCCGCGGGTCGACGCCGCGCTCGGCCAGCGAGGCCATCGTGCGGACGAAGTTCTTTCCCTCGCCGATGACCCAGGAGGTGCGCACGATGTAGTGGCGCGGCACGGTCGCGACGATCGCGTCGCCCGCGGCCTTCGTCTGCCCGTAGACGCCGAGCGGGCACACGGCGTCGTCCTCGCGGTAGGGCCGCTCGAGCGAGCCGTCGAAGACGTAGTCGCTCGACACGTGGACGAGCGTGATGCCGTTGGCGGCGGCGATGCCGGCGAGCGTCGCGAGACCCGACACGTTCGACGCCCAGGCCGCGCGACGACCGTCCGCGGTCTCGGCCGTGTCGACGGCCGTGTAGGCGGCGGCGTTGACGATCGTGCCGTAATCGCGCCAGCGGCGGGAGGCCGCGGCATCCGGATCCGTCAGATCGAGGTCCGCGCGCATGGCGAACTCCACCGCGGGGTCCTCGCCGTAACCGCTGCGCAGGGCCGCGCCCAGCTGCCCGCCCGCCCCGATGACGAGGGTCTTGCGGCGAGGGATCGGCGTGACGTCCGCGAGCCGCGGGTGCGCGAGGTCCTTCGGCGAGATCTCGACGTCGGAGAGCGGGATCGGCCAGGCGATGGCGGCCGTCTCGTCGGCGAGGTTGAGGAAGGAGTACGCCGCGTCGGGCGACCAGTGGTCGTTGACGAGGTAGGTGTAGGCGGTGTCGGGAGCCAGCGTCTGGTACGAGTTGCCCACGCCGCGCGGCACGAAGATCGCGCGCGACGGGTCGAGCTCGGTGGTGAACACCGCGCCGAAGCTCGGCCCCTCGCGCAGGTCGACCCAGGCGCCGAAGATGCGCCCGGTGGCCACGGAGACCCACTTGTCCCAGGGCTCGGCGTGGATGCCGCGGGTCGTGCCCGCGGCGTCGTTGAACGAGATGTTGTTCTGCACCGGACCGAAGTCGGGGAGCCCCAGCGCGGTCATCTTCTCGCGCTGCCAGTTCTCCTTGAACCAGCCGCGGGAGTCGCCGTGGACGGGGAGCTCGAAGACCACCAGGCCCGGGATCGTCGTCTCGACGACCGACAGCTGCTTGCCGAACTCGGCCATCACTGGCCCTTGCTGGCGTAGAAGGCCTCGACGCCGTCCTTGGCGGGCGCCCACCAGGCCTCGTTGTCGCGGTACCACTGGATCGTGGCGGCCAGGCCCGACTCGAAGTCGCCGAAGGAGGGCGTCCAGCCGAGGTCGGAGCGCAGCTTCGTCGAGTCGATCGCGTAACGCAGGTCGTGGCCGGCGCGGTCGGTGACGTGGTCGTAGGCGTCGCGCGGCTCGCCCATGATCTCGAGGATCATCTCGACGACGTCCTTGTTGTTCTTCTCGCCGTCGGCGCCGATGAGGTAGGTCTCGCCGATCTCGCCGCGGTCGAGGATGGTCAGCACGGCCGACGAGTGGTCGTCGGCGTGGATCCAGTCGCGCACGTTCTCGCCCTTCCCGTAGAGCTTGGGACGGATGCCGCGGATGACGTTCGTGATCTGACGCGGAATGAACTTCTCTACGTGCTGGTACGGGCCGTAGTTGTTCGAGCAGTTCGAGATCGTCGCCCGCACACCGAACGAGCGCACCCAGGCGCGCACGAGCAGGTCGCTGCCGGCTTTGGTCGAGGAGTACGGCGAGGACGGGTTGTAGGGGGTGTCCTCGGTGAACCGCTGCGGGTCGTCGAGCTCCAGGTCGCCGTAGACCTCGTCGGTCGAGATGTGGTGGAACCGGCGGTCGAGGCGGCGCGCGGCCTCCAGCAGCGTGTACGTGCCGATGATGTTGGTGTCCAGGAAGGGCCGGGGGTCGTGCAGCGAGTTGTCGTTGTGCGACTCGGCCGCGTAGTGCACGACGGCATCGACCTCGGCGAAGAGGCCGTCGACGAGCTCGGCGTCGGCGATGTCGCCCTCGACGAGCCGCACGCGGTCCTCCGGGAGCCCTGCCAGCGACGCGCGGTTGCCGGCATAGGTGAGCTTGTCGAGCACCGTCACGCGGTGGTCGGTGTGCGCCACGACGTGGTGCACGAAGTTGGAGCCGATGAAGCCGGCGCCGCCGGTCACGAGCAGATCGGCCATCAGCGTCCTCTTTCCAGGATCTCGAGCAGGTAGGTGCCGTACCCCGACTTCACCAGCGTGCTCGCGCGCTCGCGCAGCGAGTCGTCGTCGAGGAAGCCCTGTCGCCAGGCCACTTCCTCCGGCACGCCGATGCGCAGGCCCGTCCGGCGCTCCATGGTGCGCACGTAGTCGCCGGCATCCGTCATCTGGTCGAACGTCCCGGTGTCGAGCCATGCCGTTCCGCGCGGGAGCACCTCGACCTGGAGCTTGCCGCGCTCGAGGTACGCGCGGTTGACGTCGGTGATCTCGTACTCGCCGCGCGGCGAGGGCTCGAGGTCGCGCGCGATCTGCACCACGTCGTTGTCGTAGAAGTACAGCCCGGGAACGGCGTAGTTGCTCTTCGGCGTGGCCGGCTTCTCCTCGAGCGACACGGCGCGGCCGTCGGGATCGAACTCCACGACACCGTAGGCGGAGGGCTCGCTGACCCAGTAGGCGAAGACGGCTCCCCCGTCGACGTCGGCGTAGCGCTTGAGCTGCGTGCCGAGTCCAGGGCCATAGAGGAGGTTGTCTCCGAGCACGAGCGCGACCTTGTCGTCGCCGATGAAATCGGCGCCGATGGTGAAGGCCTGCGCGAGCCCATCGGGCGAAGGCTGCTGCGCGAAGGTGAGGGACACCCCGAACTGCGACCCGTCCCCCAGGAGGCGCTCGAAGAACGGCGCGTCGTGGGGCGTGGTGATGATGAGGATGTCCCGGATGCCGGCGAGCATCAGCGTCGACAGCGGGTAGTACACCATCGGCTTGTCGTACACGGGAATGAGCTGCTTCGAGACGCCGAGCGTGATCGGATGCAGACGCGTGCCGGAACCGCCGGCCAGGATGATGCCCTTCACCTGTCAATCGTGGCATAGACCGGCCTCTCCGCCCGTCGCGGGCGAGTGCGAAGAAACGCCGACACGCGGCGTGTCTGACGCCATCCCGCGAGTAACAGTGGTATCCACGAACAACTTCAGTCACACTGGTCCCCGTGACTCGACGCCATCCTGCGCCCCCGCGCGCCCTCCTCGCGCTGCTGACCAGCCTCGCTCTGGCCGTGGGCCTGCTCGCCGCGGGACCGATGTCGCCGGCCACCGCGTCGGTCGCTCCGACCGGCGCCGTCGAGGCGGTCGCCGCGCCGACGGGCATCGTCAAGACCGCGGATCTGTCGAAGTTCCGGCCCGGCATGATCATCTCCGACTCGGTGTTCTTCAACTCGTCCGCGATGGACGAGGGGCGGATCGACTCGTTCCTGCGCCAGAAGGTGTCGCGCTGCCAGTCGGGCTACACGTGTCTCAAGGACTTCCGCCAGGCCACCTCCAGCCGCGGCGCCGACAGCTACTGCGACGCGTACTCGGGCGAGGGCTCCGAGTCGGCCGCCCGCATCATCGCGAAGGTGGCACGGGCATGCGGCATCAACCCGCAGGTGCTGCTGGTCATGCTCGAGAAGGAGCAGGGCCTCGTCACGCACACGTGGCCGTCGGACTGGCGGTACACGATCGCGATGGGCCAGGGATGCCCCGACACGGCCGCCTGCGACACCCGCTACTACGGCTTCTACAACCAGATGTACGGCGCCGCCCGGCAGATGAAGATCTACACCGAGAACCGGTACTTCACCTATTACGCGCCCGGTCGCACCTGGAACATCCGCTGGAGCCCGAACGCGGCCTGCGGCTCCTCGCCCGTGTACATCGAGAACCAGGCCACGTCGAACCTCTACTACTACACGCCGTACCAGCCGAACGCTGCGGCGCTGCGCGCCGGCTACGGCGAGGGCGACGGCTGCTCCGCCTACGGCAACCGCAACTTCTTCCAGAACTTCACCGACTGGTTCGGCAGCACCTCGGTGCAGCTCGGAGCAGGACTGACCCGCTTCTGGCAGGACTCGGGCGGTGCGAACAGCTGGATCGGCGCCTCCACCGGCTCCATGCGCGAGTGGCCCGGTCGCGGCTGGTCGCAGCGCTTCGCCAACGCCGACCTCTACCTGCAGAACGGCACCACCGTCGTGCAGGGCACCGTCGGCGGCACCCGCGACGAGTACCGCTCGGTCGGCGAGGTCGCCAGCGGGCTGGGGTGGCCCACGAGCTTCGTCGCCCAGGCAGGCGGCGGCTGGTACCAGAACTTCGAAGGGGGACGCATCTACGTCCGCCCGTCGGACGGCCGCGGCTTCGCGGTCGCGCAGCCCATCAACGACGCTTACGAGAAGTCCGGCAACATCACCGGACCGCTCGGATGGCCCGCGAGCCGCGCCTACCGCTTCGAGGGCGGGTCGCGTCAGGACTTCGCCACCGGCAGCGTGTTCCAGGGCCCGACGTCCACCGTCGCACTCGACGCAGCCTTCACGTCCGCGTTCCTCACGGGCGGTGGACCGGCGAAGCTCGGGTGGCCCGTGACCGCGGGCCGCACCGATGCCGGGCCGTACGTGCAATTCGGCGGGGCCCTCATGGCGCGCGCCTCCGGCGGCCAGCAGTACCTCGTCCGCGGCGAGACGTTCCGCGGCTACACGGCGGCCGGCGGCATCGGCGGCGCGCTGGGCGCCCCGCTCGAGAACGAGCAGTCGAAGAACGGCGCCTACTCGCAGAAGTTCCAGGGCGGCACAATCTACGTCTCCACATCCGGCACGTTCACCGTCACCGCGCTGTCCAAGGCGCTGGCGAACGCCGGCGGCGTGGCGGCGCTGGGCTGGCCGACCGGCCCGCAGGTCGGATCGGACTCCACGTTCTCGCAGGACTTCGGCGCGACGACGCTCACCACCTCCTCCGCGGGCTCCTTCGCCGTCGGCGGCGTCATCGGCCGCAGCTACCGCACGTCGGGTGGCGTGACGAGCTTCCTCGGCGCCGCCACCGGACCTGAGCGCGTCGTCGGCGACGGCGTCGTGCAGGACTTCCAGGGCGGCCGGATCTACTGCAGCGCCGCCGCGACGACGGCAGTGCCCGCGGCGGTCGGCAAGGCGCTGGAAGCGGCCGGCGGCGTGAAGGGTCGCCTGGGCTGGCCGACCGGTCCGGTGCTCAAGGGCGAGAAGGGCCAGAAGCAGGTCTTCCAGGGCGGAGAGATCTGGATGAGCGCCGATGGGCGCAGCGGAGCCGCCGTCGTGGGGGGCATCCTCCAGGCGGCCCTCGTGGCGGGCGGCAGCGACGTGCTGGGCGCGCCGACCGGCATCGAGAAGGAGACCCCCTCGGGCTGGTACCAGGAGTTCGCGTCGGGCGTCGTCTTCGTGCCTCGTGCTGCCGCGGCATCCGCGGTCGTCGGGTCCTTCTTCGACGGCTACCGCAAGAACGGCGGGCTCGACTCATTCGGCTTCGCGACCGGCCCGGCGTCCGCGCTGGGGTCGGGGCGCAGCATCCAAGCCTTCGAGAAGGCGACGCTGTACGCGACGTCCGGCGGCACGTTCGTCACCCGCGGCTACATCCGCACGTTCCACGCGCAGCAGGGCGGCGCGGGCGGGGTGCTCGGCGTGCCGACGAAGAACGAGTACGCGACGGCCGGCGGCTTCCGACAGGACTTCACCGGCGGCAGCATCCTGGTCTCCGCCGACGGAGCCTTCGTCACCCGGGGCGCGCTGCGGGCGGAGTACCTGCGACGCGGCGGCGAGAGCGGCACCCTCGGCTTCCCGCTCGGCAACGAGCGGGCCGGCGACGGACGCTGGTCGCAGCGGTTCCAGGGCGGCACCCTGGTACTGCTCGCCGACGGCACCTACCGCCTCGAGTGAGACGGGGGCGGCACCCCTCGGTTGATACGCTGTGAGCACCATGACCCGTCCCGCCGACTCCGTGCTCGTCATCGTCCCCGCATGGAACGAGGAGCAGAACGTCGGCACCACGGTGCGCGAGATCCTGGGCACCGGACGGGGCTACGACGTCGCGGTCGTCGATGACGGATCGATGGATGCCACGGCCACCGTGGCCCGCGCGGCCGGGGCCATCGTGCTGTCCCTCCCCTTCAACCTCGGCGTCGGCGGCGCCATGCGCACGGGGTTCACCTATGCCCAGCGCATGGGATACGGCCGCGCCATCCAGGTCGACGCAGACGGCCAGCACAATCCGGCCGACATCGACCGCGTGCTCGCGGGACTCGAGACGGCCGACATCTCCATCGGCGCCCGCTTCAGCGACGTCGGGGACTATCAGGTGCGCGGCCCGCGGAAGTGGGCGATGAAGCTCCTCGCCGCGATCGTCTCGCGGGTGGCCAAGACCAGGCTCACCGACGTCACGAGCGGCTTCCGCGCCGCCGGACCCCGCGCCATCGCCCAGTACGTCCGCTACTACCCGGCCGAGTACCTCGGCGACACCCTGGACTCCCTCGTCGCGGCCTGCCACACCGGTCTGACCGTCACGCAGGTGCCCGTCGCGATGCGTCCGCGCGCGTTCGGGCGTCCGAGCCAGGGCGCCTGGGGCTCCACGGTCTACCTGCTGCGCTCGGCGTTCGCCCTCAGCCTCGCCATCATGCGACGGCCCACCGGCCGGGAACGGGGACCGGCATGATCGTCTTCCTGGGCATCGCCCTCTCACTCGTCCTCATCGTCGTCGTCATCGCGATGCTGCTGACGCGGCGCCTCCGCGAGAAGTACGCCGCTCTCTGGCTGGTCATCGGCGTCGGCGTGCTCGTGCTCGGCATCTTCCCCCAGCTCCTGCAGGGACTCACCCGCGTCGTCGGGGTGGAGCTGCCGGCCAACCTGCTCTTCGCCATCGCGATCGTTCTGCTTCTCGGCGTCGCCCTGCACCTGTCGTGGGAGCTGTCGCAGGCCGAGGAGGAGATCCGCCGCACCGCGGAGGAGGTGACGATCCTCCGCACGCAGCTGGAGCATCTGACCGCCCGCGTGGACGAGCTGGACTCCCCCGCGCTCCGACGCCCCGCCGAGGGCGTCGCCGACGCGGCTCCGATCGGCCGCAGCGAGCCGCCCGTTGTCTGAGAACTCCGCCGCGGCGCCCGAGCGCTCCGGCGGGGGCCTCGCGTACATCCTCGGCGCGACCGCGGTCGCCGGCGGCATCGGCTACATCATCCAGGCCGCGGTCCCGGCCTTCGTCGACCAGGCGCAGTACGTCGTCTTCAGCGTCTTCTGGTCGATCGTCTACCTCGTCGTGTCGGGCCTGTCCGGCATCCAGCAGGAGGCGACGCGCGCCTCCCGCTCCACCGCGCAGGGCGGCGGATGGGGCGTGCTCGCGCGTTTCGCGGTGATCTACGCGGCGATCGCGGCCGTGGTCGTGGCGGCGACGGCCATGCTGTGGGCGCCCGACGTCTTCGGCGCCGACACCGTCCCCCTGGTCGCGGCGCTGGCGGTCGCCGCAGTCGGCTATGCGTTCGTCGCGGCCATCAGCGGAGCGCTCTACGGCGTCAAGGACTGGCGCGGCGTGGCCGGGATGACGGTGGCCGACGCCGGCGTGCGCCTCCTCACCGTCGGCGCCGCCGTGCTCCTGGGCGCGGGGCTCATCGCCATCGGCTGGGCCGTCGCCGTGCCGTTCTCCCTGGCGGCGCTCCTCATCTGGCTGATCGCCGGGCGCGGCATCCGCTCCCGGCTCGCCCTCGACGCCGATCTGCCGACGCTGCTGCGGCACAGCCTGCACACCGTGGGCGCCGCGATCGCGACCGGGATCATGATCTCGGGACTGCCCTTCCTGCTCGGCGTCACCTCGGCGCGCGACGACGCGGCGCTCCTGGCGTCACTCATCCTCGTGATCACCCTCACGCGCGCGCCGCTGGTCATCCCGCTCCTCGCCCTGCAGAGCTATCTCGTGGTCACGTTCCGCGACGCCGCCGAGCAGGTGAGACGACGGGTGCTGGTGTGGGGCTCGGGTCTCCTCGGCGCGACCGTCGTGCTCTCCGCCCTGGCCGTCGTGGTCGGGCCGTGGGTCGTGTCGCTGCTGTACGGCGGACGGTACGAGCTGCCCGCCCCCGCGTACGCGGCGATCGTCGCCAGCGCCGGGCTCACCGGGCTGCTGTGCATCACCGGCCCCGCGGCACTCGCCGGCGGTCGTCACCGGCTCTATCTCGCGAGCTGGATCGCCGCGTCGGCCGTGACCGTGGCGAGCCTGTTCCTGCCCGTTCCGGAGCTGCCGCGCGTGCTCACGGCGCTGCTCGCCGGACCCGTCGTGGGAGTCGTCGTGCACGCGACGGGGCTCCTGCGGCCCCGCGTGAGTCTCAGCGCCTGAGCCCGAGCGCGGCGTCGAAGGAGGCGCGGGTCTCGCGCGCCGTGCGCTCCCACGTGAACTCGGCCGCGCGCGCCCGGCCCTCCGCGCTCAGGCGGTCGCGGAGCGCGGCATCCGTCGTCACGGCGGCGATCGCGTCGGCCACCGACCGGTCGTCGCGCGGGTCGAAGTATCGCGCGGCCGAGCCGCCCACGTAGCGGTGCACGTCGATGTCGCTGAGGAGGACGGGCACGCCGGCGCCCATCGCCTCGAGGGTCGGCAGGGAGAATCCTTCCGCCAGCGACGGGATGGCCAGCGCCGATGCGGTCGAGTAGAGCTCGCGCACCTCGTCGTCGTCGACCCATCCGCGCAGCTCCACCCACGCCTGCATGCCGGTGCTCTCGACGTCCGCCTGCAGCGGGTCCTCGCCCCGGCCTCCGGTGATCACGACGCGCGGCCGGTCGTCCGCCGGAAGCAGGGCGATCGCCCGGATGAGCGCGGCCCAGTTCTTGTGCGGCCGCCGGTTGCCCATCGCGAGGATCATCGGGCCGTTCTCCCCCGCGCACGATCTGTCGACGTTCAGCGGCGCGCTGCCGGCGAGCGGCACGACGTCGAGCCGGTCGCGCTCGACGCCGAGGAAGCGGACGATCTCGTCGGCGGACGTCGGGCTGATCGTGACGATGCGGGCGGCGTTGCGGGCAGCGACCTTCTCCATCCACTTCACCGGGGCGGTGTACAGCGGCGTGGACATGTACTCGGGGTGCGACCAGTAGAGCATGTCGTGCATCGTCACGACGGTCGGCATCCTCGTCCTGCGGGGTCCGAGCGTGGCGGGCGCGTGCACGAGGTCGGCGTTCTCGGCCGCCGCGGCCTTCGCGACCTGCGTCAGCTCGCCCCAGGCCCACTGGAATCGGTTCTCGCCGCTGATGCCGGACTCGATGATGCGGCCGGGGAACCAGGAGCGGTCGAGCTGCGCCCCCTCCTTGCTGAGGTAGCCGATGTACTCGTAGTCGTCGTCGAGGCCTCCGAGGGAGCGGTAGAGCTCCCGGGTGTAGGTCTCCATCCCCCCTTTGGTTCCGGAGTAGGACAGCAGGTCGACGAGCACGCGGGGCACGGTCAGCCAGCCTACGTCAGGCGCGCTGGATGTCGCCGGGCACGCTCTCGGGAGAGCCGGTGGATGCCGCGGGCCTGACCCACCGCATCGCCCGGCGTTCGATGCCGACCCAGCTGAGCCACGCCAGGGCGAAGGTGACGACGATGGTGACGACGATGTAGACGGGGAATCCGAGCGCCAGTCCGCCGATGAGCACGACGAGCTGCTGCACCGGCCACGCGTAGATGTAGAAGCCGTACGAGACGTCGTTGCGCGCGATCCACGCGGGCTGCCGGATGACGGCCGACAGCCACAGCAGCCCGTAGGCGAGGAACGGGGCGGATGCCTGTCCGCCCCAGCGCGGCACGAGGAAGATGAGCGCGACGGCGACGACGAGGCATCCGATCGCCACCCAGCGGTTGATGCCCGCCCGCTCGACGATGAAGTACACGAACGCGCCGCCGAGGAAGAAGGGGGCGAGCTTGGCCAGCAGGAAGAAGCTCTCGTCCAGGCCCCAGCGCTGTGCGAGGTCGATGCCGATCCACACGGCGAGCCCGGCGAGGAACGCGACGGCCGCGAGCCAGGGTGAGCGCCGGTAGACGGCGAGGCCGCCCAGGAGCCAGACGATGATGTAGCAGCAGAACTCGTAGAAGAGCGTCCACAGCGAGCCGTTCCACGCGCCCGGATACGGCACCGACTGCAGCGTCGTGCCGATGTCGTAGTGGTCGATGTAGAGAGTGATGTTGCCCCACACGTACTGCAGCGGCGTCACGGGCGTGCTGAGGAAGCCCGCGAGGGTGCCGTGCTCGATGAGCGCGGCGATCGGCGCGAAGACGAAGGCGATGACCAGCAGGCAGACGACGAAGCCCGGGAAGATGCGGGCGATGCGGTGCAGCAGGTAGTCGCCGGGCTTCGTCCGCAGCCGGCTCCGCGTGATGAGGAAGCCGGAGAGCACGAAGAAGCCCGCGACCGCCCAGCCGCCCAGGTTCTCGCCGTGGAGGTGCGGTCCGTCGCCGGCTCCGGCGATGTAGAACGCGTGCGCGAACAGCACCATCGCGGCCAGGATCAGCCGGAAGAGGTTGAGGCTGTTGCGCCGATACGGGTACGGCGTTCCGCGCAGCGCGGTGGCCGCGCTCACTTCAGCAGGTTCCGCGAGGCCATCTCGTCGAGGGAGCGCTGGTAGCTGTCGCCCTCGACCGGCTCGGTGCGCACCCAGTCCACGAACGCGGAGACGCCCTCGGAGAACGACACCGCCGGCGTGAAGCCGAGCTTCTCGCGCAGCGCGGTCGTGTCGGCGATGTTGTGGCGGATGTCGCCCAGCCGGTAGTTGCCCGACACCCGCGTCGGGACGGTGGTGCCGAACGCGGCGAACAGGGCGGCCACGACGTCGTGCACGGTGGTCGCGACGCCGGAGCCGACGTTGAAGACGCCACCCGCGGCAGCCGGCTCCGTGGCGGCGAGGAAGGTCGCCTCCACGACGTCGTCGATATAGACGAAGTCGCGGCTCTCCAGCCCGTCCTCGAAGATGTTGATCTCCTTGCCCTGGCGGATGAGGGTCGAGAAGATCGAGAGGATGCCGGTGTAGGGGTTCTTGAGCGACTGCCCGGGTCCGTAGACGTTCTGGTAGCGCAGCGCGACCGGCTCGACCCCGATGGTCGGGCCGACGGTCATGATGAGCGACTCCTGCATCTGCTTGGTGATGCCGTAGACCGAGGACGGATGCAGCGTCGCGCGCTCGTCGGTGGGGATGACCTCGATGGCCCCCTCCCCCGCGAGGTGCACGTCGAAGTCGCCCGCCGCCATGTCGGCGTCGGCGCGGTGGGGCGGATAGACGATGCGTCCGTCGGCCGTGCGGTAGGCGCCCTCGCCGTAGATGGAGCGCGAAGAGGCGATGACCATGCGAGAGACGGTGTGCTCGCTGTTGGCGAGGATGTCCAGCAGCTTGGCGGTGCCGCCGACGTTGGCCTCGACGTACCGGTCGATCTCGTACATCGACTGGCCGGTGCCGGTCTCCGCGGCGAGGTGGACGACGATCGTGGCCCGGTCGAGCGCCCTGCCGAGGTCATCGGAGGACGTGACCGTGCCGTGGATGACCTCGGCCACGCCGTCGAGGGACCGGAGCAGCGGCGAGGTGGTCGCGGGGTCGTCGCCGTGCACCTGCGGGATCAGCGCGTCCAGCACCGTCACGGTGCGGCCCGACTCGACGAACCGCTTCGCGAGGCGCGTTCCGATGAAGCCGGCGCCGCCGGTGATGAGGACGTGATCGGGCATGGCTCTCCTGACGGTGGTGCGGCGGCGCTCCCCGCGACTCAGAGCGCGAGGATGTGCGCGACGGTCGATTGTATCCCGGCGCCCGTGCCGCGCCGGAGGACGCCCGGGAGCTCGGCGATGCCGTGCAGGCGCGACATGAGGCGCACGCGGGCGGTGCGGGAGGTCGCCGACCACCCCTGGGCCTCGGCCAGGCCGCGCGCCTGACGGTAGTAGGTGCGCTCGTCGCGGAAGCGCCGGCCGTCGAGCAGGGTCTTCTGCGAGGCGCTTCCGCCGTGCCGACGGTAGGAGAAGGCGAGCGTCGGGTTGTATGCGAGCGTGCCGCCTTCGAAGGCGATGTCCATCAGCAGCGCGAGGTCCTGGATGATGGGCAGGCCTTCGCGGAAGTCGATGCGGCGGAGCGTCTCGACGCGGAATGTCAGTGACGGCCAGTACAGCCAGTCGCCGCGGATGAGGCTCGTGGCCATGGCCTGTCCGCGCAGGACGGCGATGCCGCTGCCGCCGCGCGGCGCGAGGAGTCCCTGTTTCACGCGGTCGACGAGCGGCCGGATGACCGTGCCGCGCTCGTCGATGACCTGGACGCCGGGCTGGATGACGTCCGCGTCGGGCACGGCGGCGATCGTGCGGCGGATCACTTCGAGGTATCCGGGGTGCAGCAGGTCGTCGCATCCGAGGATCGTCATGAATTCCGAGCGCGCGAGACGGATCGCCTCGCGGTAGTTCTCCGTGATGCCCAGGTTCACCTCGTTGCGGACGTAAGTGATCCGCGGGTCGTCGAGCGCCGCGAAGAAGGCCGGGACGGAGTCGTCCGGGTAGCAGTCGTCGATCACGACGAGGCGCCAGTCGGTGTCGCGCTGCGCCTGCACGGAGGCGACGGTCTCGAACAGGAGGCCGGGGTCGCCCCAGAAGGGCACGACGATGTCGATGGTGCTCATCGGTCCAATCCGCACGCGATCACTTTGTAGAGGACGGCGTCGCCCTCGCGGTCGATGGCCTCGACGGCGCTGGAGGTCGCCAGGTCGTCGAGACCGGGGAACGGGTGCACGGCGCCGTGCACCTCGCGGTCGCCGAAGTCGAGCACGTACTCCACGTTCTTGTCGAGGATCGCAGTGCAGACGTCGGGCCGGGTGGCAGCGTCATCCAGCTCGTCGTTGATGAGCTCGGTCTCGTCGTCGATGTCCATCAAGGTGTGGGGCATGAGGACCTCGCGCCCGCTGATGGCGTAGGCGACGCCGGCTCCGGTCCACGGGCTGCCGGCGATGACCGCGTCCTGCGGCACCTCGTCGGGGAGACGACGCAGGAGCGCCATCTCGTCGGTGGACACGAGCGGCGAGTCCGGCGTGAGGGAGTAGCCGCTCGCCGCCTCGCGCACGGCCTGCTGCATGGCGCCCAGCTGCGTGGCGACCACGAGCGCGAGCACCGCGCCGACCGCCACGGCGACCGTGAAGCCGGAGCCCGACGACCCGCGCTCGCGCTCCAGGGAGCGGCGACGCCACGCGTTCCAGACGGCGGCGGCACCGAGCGCGGCCAGCGGCACGATGATGATCGGGACGATGGACGCCAGGCGCGGCGCGTTGTTGTACCAGGCCGCCGTGAGCAGATCGCGCAGCTGCAGCCAGGGCAGCGAGATGGCGGCGATGTAGAGGATGGATGTCGCGGCCAGCGCCGCCAGCATCCACACGTCGATGCGGGTCCGCCGGCGGACGGCGACGACGACACCGACCACCAGGGCGGCGACCACGACGATCGGGATGGCACCCGACCAGTAGGAGAGCGTCACGGCCTCGCCGATGCCCTGGCCGAGGGTGACCGTCGGGAGCCAGGTGCGCGCGTCCAGCGGGGGCCGCAGCACCCGCCAGGCCACGAAGGCGACGAGGACGTAGACGGCGAACCCGGCCGAGGCTGCCACGACGCGGCGCCGGCCCGGGCGCGTGCGGAGGAACAGGACGAAGGCGACCAGGACCGCGAGCGAGGCGATCACGAGCCACGCCATGAACGCCCCGGGGTGCGCGATGGTCACGCCGGGCAGCGCGCCGACGACGGCCACGACCCACACCCACGCGGGGCGGCTGTCGCGGACGGCCGGCAGCCGGAGCAGCACGACGGTGGCCGCGATCGTGGCGGGAGCCAGCGACAGCCCGAAGGCGTACGGATACAGCACCCCGTAGTCCATGGGCAGCAGGGGCAGGGCGGGCAGGGCGGCCGAGAGGACGCCCGCCGACACGAGGAGGGCGGCGTTCGACCCGAACACGGTGCGCGTGAGCAGCAGGGCCCCGGCCGGCCACAGCACGAGGGCCACGACGAAGGCGAGGGCGGTGCTGGCGACCGGGATGGCGGCACCGGTCAGCTGGACCACGAGCGACGCGACGGCGTGCCATGCGGAGGGATAGAACCACACCCCGCCGTTCTCGGAGGTCATGCTGCCCAGGTGCAGCGGAGAGGCGTTGGCGGTCTCCAGCGCGTAGCGGATCGCGTTGAGATGGAAGATGTTGTCGAACGTCTGCGAGATGTTGCCCGGATCCTGCACCACGCGCACGAGCTGGACGCCCAGCACGACGGCGGCGATCACGAGGCCGACCGGCACCGCCCACCACCGCGCACCGCGGGGGCTGCCGGACGCGGGATCGGAGTCGTCACGACGGCGAAAGCCGCCCGTGGCGGCACGCGCGACGGCGAGGCCGACGGCGATGGCCGCGAAGACGATGCCCACGGGCAGGAGCCCCCAGGGGAGGCCGGCGAAGGGAGCGGCGAGCGAGGCGAGGACCACCACGGTGACCCCGAACGGACCGGCCATGGCCCAGGCCCAGAGTCCCCGCAGTCCGAGGATGAGCGCCAGTACCAGACCGGGCAGGAGGATGACCGCGGCAGTGGCCGCGGCCGCTCCGACGAGGGGCAGCCAGGTCATGGGTGAGTGCTCTCCTGAATGGGGGGACCGCATCGACGGCGGCCGACGGCAGAGTCTACCGGCGGCGCTGTGGCGGCCCCGGTGAGGACACTCAGGTTCGGCGAGGGCGAGCGGATAGACTGAGCCGTCATGCCCGCCCACCGGCGACGGCTGTGAGTTCCCACCCCTGAGGTTGCGTCGAGTGTCTGAACCCCGCGAACGAGTGAGCATCGTCATGCGAACGAAGGACCGTCCGCAGCTGCTGCGACGGGCCCTGGATGACGTGCTGGCACAGTCCCTCACCGACTGGCGACTGATCATCGTCAACGACGGTGGCCGGGTCGCCCCCGTCGACGAGCTGGTCTCGGCGCGCCGCACCGCCATGGCCGGCCGCGTCGAGGTCATCCACGTCGAGGGCGGCTCCGGATCGATGGAGGCCGCCGCCAACCTCGGTGCGCAGCAGGCCCACGGCGAGTACGTCGTCGTGCACGATGACGACGACACCTGGGACCGCGACTTCCTGTCCGTCATGACCCGCGCGCTCGACGCGGACCCGGAGGCCGTCGGCGCCGCCGCCCGCACCGAGATCGTGTTCGAGAAGATCGTCGGAGACAAGGCGATCGAGATCGGCCGGGCGCCCTTCGTGCCGCCGGGCGAGATGGTCTCGATGTACGACCTCCTGCAGACCAACCGCGTCGTGCCGATCGCCCTTGTGGTGCGTCGCCGCGTCTACGACGAGATCGGGTGGTACGACCCCGCGCTCAAGGCGGTCGGCGACTGGGAGTTCAACCTCCGCCTCGTCCGTCATGGGCGGGTGATCTTCGTCGGCGAGGAGCCGCTGGCCTACTGGCATCAGCGCCCGCACGCCACCGGCGCGAGCTCGAACAGCGTCTTCGGCGAGAGCCTCGACCACATGCAGTTCGACCGCATGGTCCGCGACCGGCTCCTGCAGGAGTACATCGACAAGAACGGCATCGGCGGCCTCCTGTACCTTTCGAAGTACATCGAGGAGACGGCGCGCCACTACTCCCTGCAGCAGACCGTGCGCCGGGCCGTCCACCGCGTCACCAGCCGCCTCCGGATCGGTCGCCGTCGTTCCTGACGACGCGTCGCCCCTCGTCAGCCCTCCCGCCCCGAAAGAGGTCCGTCTCGTGTCACAGCGCGTCGCCGCGGTCGTCGTCACCTTCAATCGTCTCGAGAAGCTGAAGACGGTCCTGTCCCGTCTGCGTGCGCAGACGACGCCTCCCGAGTGGATCGTCGTGGTCGACAACGCCTCGACCGACGGCACGAAGGAGTTCCTCGCCGCCGAGGTCGACCCGACGCTGGACGTCACGCGCCTCGAGGAGAATACCGGCGGCGCCGGCGGCTTCGCCACCGGGATGAAGCGCGCCTACGACCTGGGCGCCGACCTGTTCTGGCTGATGGACGACGACTGCTACCCCGAGCCTGCGGCGCTCGACGAGCTGGTCCGCGGTCACGCGGCGGCGAACGCGGCGATGCCCGGCGGCGTTCCCTTCGCGTGCTCCCTGGTCTACTTCGACCACGACGAGCTCGCCGAGATGAACATCGCCGCTCCCGACTGGAAGTGGGCCCGCCTGTGGGCGCTCGGCCAGCGGGCGGTCCTGGTGCAGACCTGCTCCTTCGTCTCCGCGCTCTACACCCGCGAGACCGTCGAGCGCATCGGCCTCCCGCTGCGCGAGTACTTCATCTGGTTCGACGACGCGGCCTACGCCCGCATGGCCGGCAACGGCATCGGACCGGGCGTGTGCATCCTCGACAGCAAGGTCATGCACGACACCCCGAACAACCTCTCCGGCGACTTCTCCAAGATCGACGACCAGAACATCTGGAAGTTCGCCTACGGCGCCCGCAACGAGGGGTCGTACCACCTGCACCACGAGTCCGTGCTGTCCTACGTGCGGTTCTTCGTGCGCGCGCAGCTCCTGATGCACCGCGGCCGCGTGGCCTTGCGTCTGCGCCGGCGCATCACCGGCCGCCTGCTCGCCGCCATCCGATTCGACCCGAAGCCCGAATCCGTCACGAGGACCGCCGTCGCCGCCTAGTGCGCCGTGACCCGGACACCCGCACCGAGAGACCTACAGTAGTTCTGCCCTGATCGGGGCGGACAGGACAGCGCCCGAAGGGGTTCCATGCGCACTGCGTCGAGCGAAGCCGATGTGCTTCACGAGCCCGGCCACAGCCGGGGGCTCTTCGACGTCTTCGGCCGTCGGTACCTGCTCTCTCTGATCGTCCGCAAGGAGGTGCAGATCCGCTATCGCGGATCGGTCCTCGGCTGGATGTGGTCCTACGTCAAGCCGCTCGTGCAGTTCGTGGTCTTCTACGTCGCGATCGGCTACTTCCTCGGCATGAACCAGCGGGTCGAGTTCTTCCCGATCTACCTGCTGGCCGGCATCACGATCATCACGTTCTTCAACGAGGCCTTCTCCAACGGCACGCGCTCGCTGGTGGACAATGCGGCCCTCATCAAGAAGATCTACCTGCCGCGCGAGATGTTCCCCGTCTCGAGCATGTTCATCGCGGCGGTGAACGCCGTCCCGCAGATCCTCGTCGTGATCGTCATCGCCCTGTTCTTCGGGTGGACGCCGTCCGTGCTCAGCATCGCCGCGATCCTGCTGTCGCTGCTCATCATCGCGGTGCTCGCCACCGGGCTCGGGCTCCTCTTCGGCGCGATCAACGTCACCTTCCGCGACGCGCAGTCGTTCGTCGAGATCATCACGATGTGCGCGGTGTGGGCCTCCCCCGTCATGTACCAGTGGGAGATGGTCGCCGAGAAGGTGCCGGGCTTCCTCTTCACGCTCTACCGCCTCAACCCGCTGACCGCCGCTGTGGAGCTCTTCCACTTCGGCCTGTGGATGCCGCTGAACCCCTCGGATGGTCAGACCATCCCGAATCTCTGGGCGTTCGCCGGCATCGGTCTCGCCGTCTCACTGGTCATCCTCTTCATCGGCCAGGCCGTCTTCCGTCGCTTGGAGGGGCGCTTTGCCCAGGACCTCTGACCGTGACACGCTGCCGCGCATCCTCGCGGATGACGTCCACAAGGACTTCAAGCTGCGTCACACCCACTCCATCAAGGAGACCGCGCTCGCCGCTGTCCGCCGCAAGCCGCTGACCACCGACTTCCACGCGCTCGACGGGGTGTCCTTCACCATCGGCGAGGGTGAGGCCGTCGCCCTCCTCGGGCTCAACGGCTCGGGCAAGTCCACGATGCTCAAGATGATCTCCGGGGTCCTGACCGCCGACCGCGGCAAGGTGCTCACCCGCGGCCGCGTCGCGGGCCTCATCGAGGTCGGCGCCGGCTTCCACCCCGACCTCTCCGGCCGCGAGAACATCTACCTGAATGCCGCGATCCTCGGCATGAGCCGCAAGGAGAGCGCCGACCGATTCGACGACATCGTCGCCTTCAGCGAGATCGAGCAGTTCATCGACACCGAGGTGAAGCACTACTCCTCGGGCATGTTCCTGCGGCTGGCCTTCTCGGTCGCCATCCACACCGAGGTCGACATCCTCCTCATCGACGAGATCCTCTCCGTCGGCGACGAGCCTTTCCAGAAGAAGTGCCTCGCCCGCATCCGCGAGCTGCACGCGCAGAACAAGACGCTCGTCGTGGTGAGCCACGACCTCGACATGGTCTCGAACCTGTGCGAGCGGGCCATCGTGCTCCGCCAGGGCAAGATCGTCTTCGACGGTCCGAGCGCCGACGGCGTCGAGGTGCTGCGTCGTGGGTGAGGATGCGGCTGCCCCCGCTCCCCTCGTCGCGGTCGTCGTCCGGACGAAGGACCGCCCGCTCTTCCTGTCGCGTGCGCTCGGGAGCATCTCCGCGCAGACGTTCGGCGACTACGAGGTCGTCATCGTCAACGACGGCGGCGACCCGCAGGCCGTGGAGCAGGTCCTCGCCGCGCAGCCGGCGACCCTCCGCGACCGCACCTCCGTCATCCACAACCCCTCCGCCACGGGCCGGTGGCCCGCCGCGAACGCGGGGGTCTCAGCCAGCACCGCGCCGCTGCTGACGCTGCACGATGACGACGACTCGTGGCATCCGGACTTCCTCACCGAGACGGTCGCCTACCTGCAGGCGCACCCCGACGACCACGCGGCGCTCGTGCGCACCGAGGTCGTGCACGAGCGGTGGGAGGGCGACACGGCCGTCCGCACGGGCGGCTACCTGCTGGAGGAGCACAACCCCGAGGTGCTCCTGTCGGACCTCCTCGACTTCAACCGCTTCGTGCCCATCTCCTTCCTCTACCGCCGGTCGCTGCACGACCGGCTGGGGCTCTACGACGCAAGCCTCCCCGCAGCGGCCGACTGGGCGTTCAACCTGCAGATCCTCCAGCTCGGCCCCGTGCCGTATGCGAGCGACCGGGTGCTGGCGTACTGGAACCAGCGGCTGGAGGAGCGCGGCGTACTCGGCAACAGCGTGTTCGCCGCCCCCCGCGACCACTGGATCGCCGACGGCCGGCACCGCGACGAGGCGCTCCGCGCCTTCGTCGACCAGTACGGCACCGGACTCCCCCTCTACCTCTCCCGGGTGACCGAGAAGCGGCACCGCAAGATCCGCGGCGAGATCTCCGACGCCGTGCAGTCGATCGACCGCACCGTGCGCGAGGGGCTCGACGGCGTCGCCGAGGAGCAGCGCATCAGCCGGGAGCAGTCGGACGCCCGCATCGACGCGCTCGAGGCCACGATCGGCGAGCTCCGCGCCCATCTCGACCGCACCATGGACGCGCGCATCCGCGGATTCGTGTGGCGCCGTAAGCAGTGGGTACGCGGACTGCGTCGCCGGGGGGACGGAGACCGATGACGACGGATGCCGCGGCCTCCCGCCTCGCTCCGGGCGCTCGCACCGTCTCGGCCCCGCTCGCGTGATGGGCGTCCGTCGCATCGCCGCCCGCGGACGGGATCGCGTCCGCGGGGCGTACCGGAAAGCCCGCACCGCGGCATCCCGTGTCGATCTGCCCGGTCCCCTGCGCCTGTCGGTCCTGAACCGGGTGCTGCTCTCGCGCATCGGCGGCGGCTCCGGGCCGGTCGTCTCGCTGACGACCTACGGCATGCGCACCGCGTGGAGCCACCTCGCCATCGAGTCGATCGCGCGCGGCAGCCTCCGGCCGTCGCGCCTGATCCTGTGGCTCGACGAGCCCGCGACGTTCGCCAAGCCGCCGGCCGCCCTGCGGCGCCTGCGCCGACGGGGACTCGAGATCCGTCTCGCCGAGAACTTCGGCCCGCACACGAAGTACTACCCGTATCTGGAGAGCACGGCCGCGATCGCGCACCCGCTCGTGACCGCCGACGACGACACCATCTATCCCCGTTGGTGGCTGGAGCGGCTCGTGTCGGAGCACGAGCGCACACCCGACCAGGTCGTCTGCTACCGGGCTCGCGAGATCGAGGTGACCGGAGAGAAGCTCGCTCCCTACGCCACGTGGGAGTTCAGCGAGCGGGCAGAGCCGTCGTTCCTCACCTTCCCGACCGCGGTCTCCGGCATCATCCACTCCCCCGCCTTCCTGAAGATCCTCCAGCAGCGCGGGCGCGACTTCCGCGAGACGGCGGCAGCCGCCGACGACGTGTGGATCCACTACACCGCCGTCCACCACGGGGTGAGGATCCGGCTGATCGACGGCGTGAGCCGCACCTTTCCGCTGATCGACGAGACGCAGGAGGTGGCGCTCTGGTACGACAACCTCACCGGAGGCGGCAACGACCAGCAGATCGCCGCGACCTACTCCGCTGAGGACATCGCGAAGATCGTCGCGCAGGCGGCCTCCGCGCGCTGAGCGCGAAGGCCGACCGCGGCCGAACGCCTCAGCCGTGCAGGAAGCTGAGCCCGGTCAGAGTGTGCACGTCCCAGGTCCGGCCGCTCTCCGGGGCGTAGACCTGCGTGCCGATGGTCCCGGCATTCACGTCGATGTCCGACAGCCGCACGGGATTGTCGTCGTTCGAGTGGAGCGCCTGCAGCACGAAGGCGACGTTGTTGCCCGCCGCGGTCGTGATGACCTTCGACGTGGCCGACCCGGTGTGGCCGCTCGTGACGATCTTCACGTTGCCGTACGGCGCGACGAGCTTGTCATAGACGTACTGCGGTGACGAATCGCCATAGGACCAGCGAGTGACGCTCTGCCCGGCACCGTAGATGTTGCCCGAGGCGTCGAGGAAGGAGTGGGTCTGGATGATGACGTTGCTGACGGGATGCGCCTCGATCACCTTCGCCGCCCACGCGACGGCGTCGACGCGGGGCCACAGCTCGAGGTTGATCACCAGCCAGTCCGCGCCCTCGGCCGTGAACGACGAGTAGGTGTTGTCGACCTTGCCCGGCTCGAACTGGCCCGCGAGCGCGCTGTAATCCGTCGGCTTCCAATAGGAGTTGAAGGTCGTCGTCGTGCGCTGGTACTGGCGGGTGAGCTTGCTGTCCCGTGCACCTCCGCCCGGCCCGGTCGCCAGCGTGTCGTGGTTGCCGATGCTGAGCTGATACGGGATGCCTGCGTCGTTCAGCGGCTGCATCGCCGCACGTGCGACGACGTACTGCTCGTGCGCGTCGGTGTCCCAGTTCACGACGTCGCCGGTGTGGATGACGAAGCGCAGGTCGAGCGCCTTGCGCTGAGCCACCAGCCACTTCGACCGGTCGATGAAGCGCGTTCCGGCCCAGTCGAACACCTCCTGCTGGGTGTCGGGGTAGGTCGCGATCGTGAAGTGCCCGTCGCCGTCGCCGGCGCTCGGCGTGACTCCGATGGCCCCCAGCTGGATGCGCACCGCGTCGGAGACCACATCGGCCCGACCGAGCACCACGATCTTTCCCGGCTTCAGCCGCGTCAACTCGGCACGCACCGACCCCGGCAGAGAACCCGGCGCCGTGAGCAGGACGGGCCCGCCCAGCTTCGCCGCCGCGGCCGACGCCGACAGCGCATCCGGGAAGTTGTAGCCCGTCGAGACGTAGGCCACCGGCACACCCGGCGCGAAGGCCGCCGCGCTCACCTTGGCCGAGGTCTCGAACCGGTCCGCACCGGCCAGCCGCGACACCGACCCCGACGTCAGGGACGCCAGCTGCGAGCGCACCGTCTCCGACACCGCACCCGCCTGACCGAGCACGACGATCTTGCCCGGCTTCACCCGCGCCAACTCCGCGCGCACCGACGACGGGAGGGAATCCGGCTCCGTCAGCAGCACCGGGCCACCTTGCTTGCCCGCAGCGGCCGACGCCGACAGCGCATCCGGGAAGTTGCGGCCCGTCGCCACGTAGGCCACGGGCACGCCGGGCGCGAACGCCGCCGCGCTCACCATCGCCGAGGTCTCGAACCGATCCGCGCCGGCCAGTCGCGACACCGAGCCCGAGGTCAGTGATCCCAGCTGCGAGAGCACGGCGTCGGTCACCGCCCCGGTCCTGCCCAGCACCACGATCTTTCCCGCTTTGAGCCGTACCAGCTCCGTGCGGACGGTTCCGGGCAGGAAGTCAGGTGCCGTCAAGAGCACGGGACCGCCCAGCTTCGCCGCCGCGGCCGACGCCGACAGCGCATCCGGGAAGTTGTACCCCGTCGCCACATACGCCACCGGCACACCCGGCGCGAACGACGCCGCGCTCACCTTCGCCGACGTCTCGAACCGATCCGCGCCCGCCAGCCGCGACACGCTGTCCCCAGCGGCCGCCGGCACCGTGGCCGCCGGCACCGTGGCCGCCGGCACCGCCGGCACGGTGGCGGCGGATGCCGGTCCGGAGATGAGCACCATCCCGGCCGCGGCGAGGATGGAGATGGTGGCGGTCAAGCGGCCTGTTGCGCGCAAGGTGTTCTCCCCGATGTCTGCGCCGTGCGGTTCGACCGAGGGGGTACGACGATGACGCCGTGAGAGGAGCCGCTGGCTGATCGAAGATTACCAGCGCTGATGCCGGGCACCCGCCGTGACGGGCGCCCTCCGGGCGCTCAGAGGTCGGCGTGCAGCTGCCACACCCGGTCGGCGGCTTCCCGCCACGAGAAGGAGCGACCACGGTCCGCGGCCAGCACGGACTGCGTCTCGACGCGTGCCGCCGAGCCCAGGGTGTCCGCCAGCGCCGCGCCGAGCGCATCGGCGTCATCGTCTCCGCCGCCCGCCAGGACGCCGCCGTCGACGACGATCTCGCGGAGCACCGGGGAGTCGGCCGCGACCACCGGCACCCCGACCGCGAACGCCTCGAGCACGCGCCACGGGAACACGGTGCGCCGCGACGTCGCCAGCAGCGCCAGCGCCCCGCCGAACACGGCCCCGCGGTCTGCCGGTTCGAGAGCGCCGTGCACGTGCACCTGGCGCTCCGGGATGCCGGCCGCGGAAGCGAGCTCGACAAGCGCCGACTCCTCCCCGTCCGGAGCGTCGATCACGACGACGGGCAGGTCCATCCCGGCCCGGGCGACCGCGCCGAACGCCACGTCGAGGGCGTCGGATGCTGCGGCTCCCCCCGACACGAGGACGTAGCCGTCCGGCAGCCCGAGGTGGCGTCGGCGGCCCACCTCGTCGGTCGGCACCGCGAAGCCCGACGGCGCGGCCCCCGCGATGACGCGGATGCGGTCGCCGAGCGGCGCGGCCTCCGCCAGCCGCAGCGCGGCCGCGTGCGTCGGCACCACGACGGCATCCGCGTGCTTGACCGCGCGCTTCAGCATTCCGCGGTGCCAGGCGGTCAGCCCGCGCGGCAACTCCGACGGCGCTTCCCAGGCGCGCAGGTCCCACAGCGTCACGACGGTCTGGTCGTTGTCGTGCACGCGGTCGTGCTTCACCAGGGGCGCGAGGAGGGACGGTGAGTGGATCATCCCGCCGCCGACGCCCGACGCCACGCCGAGCTGCCAGGCCCCGACCAGCTCGCGGCGTGGGAGAGGCAGCATGCGGACGGAGGCGAGTCCGGGCACGGCGGTGGCCGCGGCATCCCGATCGGGGCCCGACGGCACGATGGCCGCGACCTCGCAGCCTGCCGGTGCGGCCGACACGAGGGCCTTCGCGAGCTCGCGGGAGGCCTCCTCGAGCGTCGGCTCGGTGGGCGCGGCGACCTGGTCGAGCACCACGCGCAGTGTCGCCACCACGCGTCAGCCCCCCGGAGCGGGCGTCGGCGGGTGCAGGGTCTGCTGCATGTGCTGCTGGATGAACGCGAAGTCCGGTTCGTACTCATCGACCAGCGGCGGGCTCAGCTCGACCGTCGTGACGGGCTGCGACTTCGCCTTCAGCGCGAGGTCGACGAGCGTCGGGGCGATGAGACCCTGGGGCAGATCGGTCTCGACGATGGCGGTGCCCGCGGCCGCGACGTCCTGGAAGCGAGCGAGGACGTTCTGCGGGGTGAACTGCGCGAGTATCGCCTGCTGCAGCTGACGCTGTCGCTTCATGCGGTCGAAGTCGTCGGTCGTGTACCGGGATCGCGCGTACCACTGCGCGGTGTCGCCGTCCATGTGCTGCGCCCCCGGCTCGATCCAGCCGGACGCCCAGTCCTCCGCCGGCTCGCCGGGGTAGGACGGACCGCCGCCTTCCGGCAGACGCTGCTCGACGGTCACGTCGACGCCGCCGAGCGCATCGACGAGCGCAGCGAAGCCGTGCATGTCGATGAAGACGTAGTAGGGGATCTGGATGCCGAGGATGCCCTCCGCGGCATCCTTGGTCGCCTCGATGGCGGGGGTGGAGCCGTTGGCCTTCGCCTCCGGGTAGAGCGTGGTGCCGTCCTGGCAGACCTCCACCTCGGTGCGCAGCTGGTTGATGCCGCTGCCCCACCCGCAGCGGGCGTCCGCGTGACCCTGGTGGCCGTCGGGGTACTGGTCCTGCATCGGACCGGGGGCGAAGGGGAAGCCCGGCATGTCGCGCGGGATGCCCGTGATGGTCACGGCGCCCGTGGTCGCGTTGATGGATACGACGGAGATGCTGTCGTACCGCATCGAGTCACGGCCCTCGCCGCTGTCGGCGCCCAGCATGAGGATGTTGTAGTAGCCCTCCGAGGGCGGCACCACGGGAGCGGACGCTCCGAAGAGATCGGCGAACGAGTCCCGCACCGCACCGGCGAGGCTCGCGGCGTACGCCGCACCGCTGGAGGCGCCGACGAGCAGCAGCACCGAGACGACGGCGATGCCGAATCGCGCGAGGGATCCCGTGCGGATGAGACGGACGAGGCGGAGGGTGTCGATCGTGAGGAAGCCCCACAGCACCGCATAGCCGATGAGCGCCGCCTGCACGATCGTGAGCGGCAGCCAGCGGAACCAGGCGAGCCAGTCGGGGATCCACGCGCCGACCGCGACGCTGACGCCGACCGCCGGCCAGAGCATCATCGTGACGCCGCCGAGGATGAGGATGATCCACATCGCCAGCGTCGCACCGAGACCGAAGCGGCCGAGGCGGCGGTTGCCGGCGAGCACCTGCGCCGAGCCCGGCAGCAGGAAGTTGAGGAGGATCAGCCACCAGCCGCGGCGCGTCATCACGGCGCGCGAGGACGCGTCGGGATAGCGCAGGGGGCGCTCCTCGAGGAATGAGGAGGACGTGGTGGCCACGCGCGGCGCGGACGACAGCGGCGGGTGGGTGACGCTCACAGGGACTCCTTGAGGCGGGCGTTCTTCTGCTCGACCTGCGCCTCGAGGTCGGCGGCGTACGCCTCGACCCGGTCGGCGAGGGAGGAGTCGGAGGCGGCGAGGATCCGCACGGCGAGGAGTCCGGCGTTCTTCGCGCCGTTGATGGAGACGGTGGCGACCGGGATGCCGGCGGGCATCTGCACGATGCTGAGCAGCGAGTCCAGGCCGTCGAGCGTCGCGAGCTGTACGGGCACGCCGATGACGGGGAGGGCTGTGACGGACGCGAGCATCCCCGGAAGGTGAGCGGCTCCGCCGGCGCCGGCGATGACGGTGCGGATGCCGCGGCCCCGGGCCTCGCGACCGTACCGGATCAGCTTGTCGGGCGTGCGGTGCGCCGAGACGACCTCCACCTCGTGCGGGATGCCGAAATCCGTGAGGACCTGCGAGGCATCGCTCATGACACGCCAGTCCGAGTCGGAGCCCATGACGACGCCGACCAGAGGCGAGTCGGAGGCGTGCAGCGGCTGATCGTTCTCGGGCGCAGTCACCCGGCAAGGCTAAGCCGGGTCGCTGGAAGAACCCCGCAACGGCGCGCACCCGCTCGTCGAGCGAGCGCGGCGAGTCGGAATCGCCGCACCCCGCTCGCCGAGCGGGGTGTGGCGAGCCGGAACGCCGGGTCAGTCCTGGAAGAACGACGCGGCGGCGCGGGCGCGGTAGACGACGTCGTCGAGATCGTCGCCCGTCGCGTTCACGTGACCCACCTTGCGGCCGGGGCGCGGCGCCTTGCCGTAGGTGTGGATCTTCACCTCGGGGCAGTCGTCCATCGCGGCGGCGAAGCGGTCCTCCAGGGTCCCCGACGTCGGTCCGCCGAGGATGTTCACCATCGCCGACCACGGCGCCCGCGGCGACGTGTCGCCCAGGGGCAGGTCGAGGACGGCCCGCAGGTGCTGCTCGAACTGGCCGGTGACCGCGCCGTCCTGCGACCAGTGGCCGCTGTTGTGCGGGCGCATCGCCAGCTCGTTCACCAGCACGCGATCGTCGGTCGTCTCGAAGAGCTCGACCGCCAGCATCCCCTCGACTCCGAGTCCCTCGGCGATCGCGACGCCGAGGGCGGCCGTCACCGCGGTCAGACGCTCCCCGGCGCGGGGCGCGGGGGCGATGACCTCTGCGCACACGCCGTCGCGCTGCACCGTCTCGACCACCGGATATGTGCGCACCTCACCGGACGGCCGCCGGGCGACCTGCTGCGCGAGCTCGCGGCGGAAGTCGACGAGCTCCTCCACGAGAAGCTCCCCGCCGTGCCCGTCCTCGGCGAGCGCGGCGAACCAGTCGTCGGCCTCGGTCGCCAGCGACACGACCCGCACGCCCTTGCCGTCGTAGCCGCCGCGCGGCGTCTTGACGACTGCGCGCCCGCCGTGATCGTCGAGGAACTGCTGCAGCTGGACCGCGTCCGACACGGCCGCCCAGTCCGGCTGCGGCATCCCGAGCTCGGCCAGGCGGGTGCGCATGACGATCTTGTCCTGCGCGTGGCGCAGCGCCGACGGGCCGGGGCGCACGGCGACCCCGGCATCGACGAGCGCGGTCAGCACGTCCTGCGGCACGTGCTCGTGGTCGAACGTGATCACGTCGACGTCACGCGCGAAGGCCAGCACGACGTCCGCGTCACGATAATCGCCGACGGCCGTGGCCGCCAGGGCGGCCGACATCCCCTCGTCCTCGGCGAGCACGCGCAGATCGACGCCGAGCTCGACGGCGGGGGCGATCATCATGCGGGCCAGCTGCCCGCCTCCGACGACTCCGATACGCAGGGTCATGATGGGGTTCCTTCCGACTCCCCCATCCTCCCGCAACGCCCGCTCGACGCGCGACGCGTCGGCGTCCGATCGACGACCGACAGGTCAGGAGGGCAGTGGGGGCGGCGGACCGGGGTAGGCCTGCGAATCGCGGTGCGCCAGGATCTGGTTGACCTCGACCTGGTCGGCGAGCACCTCGTGCACGAGCTGCACGCTGGGGATGTCGGCGAGGCGCATGGGCACGTCCACGCCGTTCGAGAGGGTGAGCGTGCCGGCGCCCCACAGGCGCTGACCGATGCCGCGGCGCTCCTGGATGCTGTACCCCCGCACGTGGGACAGCTCGCGCGAGTGGCGCCCGAAGATCCCCGAGCGCTCGATGACCCGGCGGGTCGTGACGGTGAAGGTGTGACCGGCCCACGACAGGAACGGCAGCACGACCAGCAGCAGCACGACGAGGCCCGCCGCCGCCAGCAGCATCCAGTCCTCGAACGGGTCGGGGAGATTGCCGAGGAAGTAGCCGACCGCCCCCGCCACGGCGATCAGGACGATCGCGCACCAGAACAGCCGGCGGGCGTGGCGGCGGAAGCGCGCGATGCGCAGCTCCGGGGTCGGCGCTCCCGGCGCGGGCATCTGTGGACGCCCCGCATACGGCGTCGGCTGAGTCACCCCTCCATCATGGGGCCGGGCGTCGAGCAGGCCGGTTGGCCACGCCATGGAAGGACGCGAACAGTGGCCGCGCGCGTCGGGGCGCGGCCGGTCTCAGCGCACGTGGACGACGTCGCCCGCGGCGACAGCCGTTTCGTCTCCGTCCACGTCGACGACGAGGCGTCCGTCGGCGTCGATGCGCACGGCGCGCCCCTCGAGCGACGAGCCGTCCGGCAGCGCGACGCGCACGTCCGACCCGACGGTCGTGCAGAGCGTCGAGATCTCCGCGTGGACTCCGGATGCCGCGGCATCCCCTCCTGCGGCGGCGAGAGCCGAGAGCTGTTCGTCGAGGGCACCGAGGTAGTCCGCCAGGAGGCGGTCCTCGTCGACGTCCACGCCGACCGCGGCGAAGGAGGTCGCCGTTTCGACCGGCAGGTCGACCGCCGTCATCGTCGTGTTCACACCGGAGCCGATGACGACGATGTCAGGGTGAGCGTTAACCGCCTCGGCCAGGATGCCGCTCACCTTGGCACCGTCCAGCAGCACGTCGTTCGGCCACTTGAGGCCGGCGGAGTGGCCGGTGCCGCGCAGCTGGGCGGCGACCGCGCGGGTCATCGCGGCTCCGGCGATCAGCGGGATCCACCCTCGGGCGGCGACGGGCAGGGCGTCGACGCGCACCACGACCGAGACGGCGAGCGCGGTCTCGGGGGGAGCGGTCCAGCTGCGGTCCAGGCGGCCCCGGCCGGCGCGCTGATCGCGGGTCAGCAGCAGCGAGAGATGCGGCCAGAGGTCGGCGTCGGCCGTGATGGCTGCGACCACGTCGGCATTGGTGGAGTCGGTGCGCTCGGTGACCTGGACGCGGGGGCTGACGGCGGCTGCGAGGGGGTACCCCTCGGAGGGGATCGGCATGCCCACACCCTATGGCGAGACCGGTGGAGGCGGCATCCGATGAATGCATCGCACAGTGGATGCCGCGGCCGCTTGTGCGCACTCTCCAACCGGCTCATGGGCCTGCTCGCTAGGGTGGAATCCGTGACCGATCAGCCCGACCTCTTCACCACCGCCGGAAAGATCGCCGACCTCAGGGAGCGCTACGCCGACGCCGTCGTGCGCGCCGAGGAGAGCGCTCAGGCCAAGCAGCACGCGAAGGGCAAGGGCACGGCGCGCGAACGCATCGTCCAGCTCGTCGACCCCGGCAGCTTCGTCGAGCTCGACGAGTACGTGCGCCACCGCACCACCGCCTTCGGCATGGACCGCTCCCGCCCTTACGGCGACTCGGTCGTCACGGGCGTCGGCACCATCCACGGGCGGACCGTGGCGGTCTACTCGCAGGACTTCTCGACCTTCGGCGGGTCGCTCGGCGAGGTCGCCGGCGACAAGATCATCAAGGTGATGGAGTTCGCCCTCCGCGGCGGGATGCCCTGCATCGGCATCCTCGACTCCGGCGGAGCCCGCATCCAGGAGGGTGTCGTCGCGCTCGGCAAGTACGGCGAGATCTTCCGCCTGAACACGCAGGCCTCGGGCGTCATCCCGCAGATCTCGATCATCATGGGACCGGCCGCCGGCGGCGCCGTGTACTCCCCCGCCCTCACCGACTTCGTGATCATGGTCGACAAGACCAGCCAGATGTTCGTCACCGGTCCCGATGTCATCAAGACGGTCACCGGCGAGGACGTCGGCATGGAGGAGCTGGGCGGCGCCTACACGCACAACACCCGCTCCGGCGTCGCGCACTACCTCGCGGAGGACGAGGAGGACGCGCTCGACTACGCGCGCACCCTCGTCGGCTTCCTCCCCGACAACAACATGGCGGAGCTCCCGGTCTACGAGTCGGCGTTCGAGTTCGAGACCACCGACGCCGATCGCACGCTGAACACGCTGATCCCGGATTCGCCGAACCAGCCGTACGACATCCACACGGTCATCTCGCACATCGTCGACCAGGGCGATTTCCTCGAGGTGCAGCCGCTCTTCGCGCCGAACATCGTCATCGGCTTCGGCCGCGTTGAGGGCCGGACGGTCGGCATCATCGCGAACCAGCCGTCGCAGATGGCCGGCACGCTCAACATCCAGGCGGGCGAGAAGGCCAGCCGCTTCGTGCGGTTCTGCGACGCGTTCTCGGTGCCGATCCTCACCCTCGTCGACGTGCCGGGCTACCTGCCGGGCACCGACCAGGAGTGGGAGGGCGTCATCCGCCGCGGCGCCAAGCTGCTCTACGCCTATGCCGAGGCGACGGTGCCCCTGGTCACCGTCATCCTGCGCAAGGCCTACGGCGGCGCGTACATCGTCATGGGGTCCAAGCAGCTCGGCGCCGACATCAACCTCGCGTGGCCGACCGCCGAGATCGCCGTCATGGGCGGTCAGGGCGCGGTGAACATCCTCTACCGCGGAGAGATCCGCAAGGCCGAAGAGGCCGGCGAAGACGTGGCGGCCGTCCGCACGCGCCTGGCGAATCAGTACACCTACGATGTGGCCTCGCCGTTCCTCGCGGCCGAGCGCGGCGAGCTGGACGGCATCATCGAGCCGGCGCAGACGCGCGTGTCGATCGCCAAGGCCCTGCGCGCGCTGCGCGGCAAGCGCGCCAGCCTGCCGCCCAAGAAGCACGGGAACATCCCCCTGTGACCGAGGAGACCGGATCGGATGCTGCGGCCACGGCCGACGCGATCGTGCCGCTGTCGATCGACGTCCGGCGGGGCAGCCCGTCGCCGGAGGAGCTCGCCGCACTCGTGGCGGTCGTGAGCGAGGCCTACGCGACGGAGGCCGCAGCCGCGACGGCGTCGGACACCGCGTCCGGAGACGCGTGGCGCGCCTCGCAGCGCGGGCTGCGCGCCCCGCTGCGGCGCGACGTCGGATGGGCTCGCAGCGGCTGGTGACGCGTCGCCGCCGTCCTCGGCGGTGTCCCCCAAAATACCTACAGACGCACCCTGAGGCGCCGACACATACTTATGGAGCTGGAACGCCTCTGGCGTTCGGCCGGTCCGCTCGACTGCAGGGTAGTCGGGCCCGGGCTTGGCCAGTGCGGACGGTTTTCGGGTAACCGTTCGCTAGGCGAGGGGCGGGCGGCTTCGCCGCCCCTCGCCTCCTCCGACTCCGCTCCCCGGCTCGGCCGTGGCAGGCGAACGCGCGTCGCGTCTAGCGGGTGCGTGCGTGCCGCAGCTGCACGATCGACAGCGCCGTGATGGCGATGCCGGCAACGAGCATGATCCAGCCCAGGATGGGCTCAGCGCTCCAGCCGACGCCCCAGATCCCGACGCCCACCATGACGACGGACACCACCAGCCCGTACGTGAGGTAGACGAGGTAGCGGCTCTGGCTCATCTGCGGTCGAGTCTCCATGACGGAAACCTAGCGATCCTCGATACGGCACGATCGGGAGCGGGCGTTCTTCGTCGTCAGGCCGTCGCTCGACGACGTCCCACGGGCTCGCGGTCGTCACGCGTCCAGGACGGGGTGCGCGATCTCCTGCCACAGCTCGACGTCCTCGGACCCGCCGTCGGCGGAGCGACCCACGACCGTGACCGCGATGCTCTCGTGCGGCGAGGTCCGGATGATGACGCGTTCCGACCTCGAGGTGCTCAGCGTCTCGGCGAGCTCGCGGCGGATGAGCTCGAGGGCCGCCTCCGGCGCGTCGTCGAGTCCGCCCTCGTCGAGGACCGTGACCGTCGCTCCCCGTCGGCGCGCCGCGTCGATCCCGTCGCGCACCGCGTCGTCGAGGAGGCGGGGGCCGCGCAGCTCGTCGCGGAGCCGTCCCTCGGCGATTCGCGCCTCCAGCCGCTCCTCCTCGCTGAGGACGCCGCCCGACGCGACCGCCTCGGTGAGGACGGGACCGGCGACGGCGAGCGCCCGCTGCACCTGCACACGTCGCTCCCGCTGCCGGACGGTCTGGGAGGCCTGCCATCCGGAGGTGGCGCGCTGCAGGACCGTCAGGCGACGGGTGTCGCGCGCGGCGCGGTCGAGGGACAGGACCATGAGCTGGGCGACCACCACCCAGATGTACGACCCGATCAGCCCGAGCCCCCAGGGCTCAGCCGGCCCCATCCACGCGACAACACCCACTGTCAGGATGATCATGCCGATCCACGCGATCCATGGGCGCCGTCGCGACATGACTATCGTCATGATCGCGCCGACACCGCCGAGAATCCACGCGTAATAGGGCCGGAGGCGCGCGTCGGGTCCGACGGCGAAGGCCATGGCCGTGGGCAGGATGGCCGCAGTCGCCAGCGCGAGGGCGCATGCCCAAGGATGCAATGGCCCGCCTCCACTGCCCGCCTCCGCGTCCTCCTCCGTCGCCGCGGCCACCGTGGCGGTCGGCGCAGTCCAGAGCAGGCACAGCAGCGCGGTGGCGAGGAAGAGCGTGAGCGCGGCGAGGGCCAGGGAGTTCGGGGGCGTGGGCGCCCCCACCCACCAGAGCGCGCGGAGAGCGAAGTAGGCGATGAAGGCGATACCCAGCCCCACCAGGACGGAACGGACGCTTCTCATTGCTCCGGGTGTCCCCACTCGAGCGTGATGGTCGTTCCTGCGGTGTCCGAGACGATGTCCGTCGATCCGCCGATGGCGGCCACGCGGGCGATGATCGAGGCTCGGATGCCGAGGCGGTCGTCGGGCACGGCGGAGAAGTCGAACCCGGCGCCGGTGTCGCGGACGGCGATGCGCACCACCGCCGGCGTGTCCGTCGCCGAGACCGAGACGGACAGGCCCCGTCCGCCCGCGTGCTGGACGGCGTTGGCGACGCCCTGGGTGGCAGCGAGCGCGAGCGCACGAGCCACGCGCCCGGGGATGGGCGGCGCCGCCGGAGCGATGGAGCGCGCGACCGAGAGCTGTACGCCGAGCTCGCCGGCTTCCCTCTCGATGTCGTCGGCCACCGAGTCGATCGGGCGCGGAGCGTCGCTGCCTTCGCCGGAGTCCTGTTCGGCATTGGCGAGGCGGGTGAGCGCTTCGCGCGACATCGCCGCGGCCAGCGTCCGCTCTCGCGGCGTCGCCGCGCGCTCCACGGCGATGAGGGCCGCGAGCACGCTGTCGTGCATGAGAGCGGCGACGGCGAACCGCTCCTGCTCCGAGGCCGCCGACGCCGCGGCGTCGGCGTAGGCGTCCACCGCGCGAGCCCGCGTGCCGTCGACGTTCGACGCGAGCGAGCGGAACACCCACCCCAGCGCCATCAGGACGCCGCCGAGCATCAGGGTGAAGGAGACGTCGAGGGCGAGATAGACGGTGAAAGCGCTGTCGAAGTCCACCTGGATCAGGCGGACGAGGCCCCAGAGCAACGGGATCGCAATCGTCCACGCGAGCTGCAGCGCCAGGGGGAAGGCAAGCACAGCGGCAAGCGTCGAGATGTTGACGAAGAGGTAGATCCAGGGAGGATTACCGCCGGGCTCCGGCGCGGACCCCGTTGACGCGAGCGGCCACAGGATGAGGGCGACGACGTAGGCGACGGCGAAGACGCCGGCCGCCGTGCGGACGAACCGGCCGAACATACAGGCGGCGATCATCGCCGCCAGGGGCAGGAAGGTCAGGAGAAGGAGAGGCAGCTTCCACTCGGGCTGCTCCTCGACACTGCCGAAGACACCGGCGACAGCCTGGCCGCCCAGAATGGTGGAGCCGAGCGCGGCGGCGTAGCCGATGATGCGCTCGATACGCTGACGCGTGAACGAGCCGAGCCCCACGCTGGTGTCGCGGGTCTGGGAGATGTGCCCCCAGGCCTCGTCGAGGACGGCGCGCTCGGAGTCAATCGCCACGGCTGCCCTCCGACGACACGATCCCGTCTTCCATGGCGCGTCGCAGCAGATCGACCTTCGTCGGAGCCGGGCGGCCCACCTCGACGTACTTGAGCCGCACGCGGGTGATGTTCTCCTTGGCGGTCGAGTAGGCGACGCCCAGGCGGTCGGCGACCACCTTGAGCGGGAGCCCGGCGGCGTACAGCCGGAGCACCTCGCGCTCACGCGTCGAGAGCTGCGCGTCTGCGAACTCGCGGTCGCCCTCGACGGCGCTGGCCCACTCGACGTTGTCGAGCAGCTCGCCCTGCGCCACCGTGCGGATGGCCGCGGCCACATCGCCGATGGGCGAGGACTTGCTCACCACCCCCGCAGCTCCGGCGGCGATCGCCTCGCGCACCGCGGCGGGGCGGTCGGCGATGGAATGGATGATGACGCTCGACCCCTCCGCCACGAGGCGGCTGACGTTCTCGGTGACCGTGGAGCCGTCGCCCAGGGTGAGGTCCAGCACGACGACGTCCGCGGGACGCGATCGGGTGGACTCTCGCCACTCGACGTACTCCGCCACCCCGGCGCCGGAGAAGACGACGTCGTTACCCGATCGTGCGCACGCGGCCTCGAGCCCGAGCCGCACGGACTCATGGTCGTCGATCAGCGCCACCCGTGTCATCGGGCCAGCCTAGAGGGAGTGAGGGCGGCGACCGCCTCGACGTGGTGCGAGTGCGGGAACAGGTCGATCGCGCGCACGGCGCCGTCCACGACGTACCCCCGGTCGGCGAACGTCGCGAGGTCGCGGGCCAGCGCGACCGGGTCGCAGGCGACGTAGACGATGCGGGCCGGATCGAGCTCGGCGATCGCCTCGACGACGTCCGCTCCCGCACCCGCCCGCGGCGGGTCGAGCACGACCACACCGCGCGCCAGCCGCGACCGCTCCGCCGCCGATGCGTCGGCGATGAGGCGCTGGAGGTAGCGGTCCACGCGCGCGGTCTCGGCCCGGGCGCCGACCCATTCCGCCAGGTTCTCGCCGGCGTGCTCCGTCGCCCGCGCGTCGGACTCGACCGACGTGACCCGGGTGCCCGGGCCACCGGCATCCCCGACCGCGGCGGCGAGCATGCCGACCCCGCCGTAGAGGTCGAGGTGTGCGGCGTCGCCGTCGACGGTGCCGACGAGCGCGTCCGTCACGGCGCGGGTCAGCGAGGACGCCGACAGGCGGTGCACCTGCCAGAAGCCGGCCGCGTCGACGCGGAACTCGCGGTCGCCCACGCGCTCGATGACGACCTCGCGCGCTGCGCGTGCGTCTGCGGGATGGGCGGTGGGACGCCGACGTCCGCGCACCGGACGATCGGAGTCGGGTCGGGCGACGGTGCGCACCCTGCCGTCGGCGGGCTGGACGAAGTCGATGCGGCCCCGCGTGCCGGAGATGTGCCGCGCGGCCTCCTCGATCGCGGCGGTGGCGAGCGGCTGGTCCGCGACCGGCACCACCCGGTGGCTGCGGGCGGCGTACGGTCCGATCCGGCCCTCCGCGTCGACGTGCAGGCTGACGCGGGTGCGCCACCGCGTGGCATCCGGGGACTCCTCGGCCGCGACGGCACCCTCGGCGTCCATGACCGGCAGGGCGCCCTCCATCGTCGCAGGCACGTCGACCCGGCCGATGCGGGTGAGCGCGTCCTGCAGCACCTCCAGCTTCAGCGTCCGCTGGTGCTCGAGCGCGATGTGTCCGAAGTCCGCGCCGCCCGGGCGATCCTCCGGCGGCACGTCGATGTCGGCCTGACGCCACACATGCGCCTGGCGGTGGGGCGAGGCATCCAGGACCTCGAGGGCCTCGGCGCGCCAGAACGACGCCTTGCCCACGTCCGTCAGTCGCGCGCGGATGCGCTCCCCCGGGATCGCGTCCGGCACGAACACGACGCGGCCGCGCCCCTGGTCGGCGTCCCCCGCCGGCAGCCGGGCGACGAACACACCGCCGTGGGCGACATCGGTGATGTCGAGGTCAAGAACGTCTCCGCTGTCCACGGGTCCGAGCATCCCACACCCTGCCCGCCGGTCGCCCCGGCGGGCGGCGGTAGCGTGGCCGCATGCGCGTCTGCCTGGCCTCCACCTCCCCCGCCCGACTGATGCTGCTGCGGCAGGCCGGCATCGAGCCGGAGACGATGTCGCCGCTCGTCGACGAGGAGGCGGTCATCGCCGAGGTCGAGGCCGCGACGGGTCGGCTCGATCCTGACGCGCACGTGCTCCTCCTCGCGGAGCGGAAGGCGGAGGATGTCGCCACCCGCCTCGCCGCGGACGATCCGGGCTTCGACGGCATCGTCATCGGGGGCGACTCGATGTTCGCGCTGGGCGACGAGATCCTCGGCAAGCCGCTCCTGCCCGACGTCGCCGTCGCGCGGTGGAAGGACATGCGCGGACGCACGGGCGTGCTGCACTCCGGACACAGCGTGATCCGGCTCTCGCCGGACGCCGCTCCCACGCGCGCGCAGGCGGTGGCCGCGGCATCCGTCTCCTTCGCCGCCGACGTCACCGACGACGAGATCGCCGCGTACGTGGCCACCGGCGAGCCGCTGCAGGTCGCGGGCGCGTTCACCGTCGACAGTCTCGGCGGCGCCTTCATCGAGCGCGTCGAGGGCGACCCGTCCACGGTCGTCGGGATGTCGCTGTCCACCCTCCGGCGCCTGGTGCGCGAGCTCGGCGTGGACTGGCCGGCGCTGTGGAACCAGATCTGACAGGCGCGCCGACGTTGTCGTAGGAATCCCACGTTTTTCGTCGGTTCTTGTAGGAACCGCTCAAAAACGTTCCGGATCCGGTCGATAGGCTGACATCCATGCCTGAGATCGCCAAGGTGCTCATCGCGAACCGCGGCGAGATCGCCGTTCGTGTCATCCGCGCCGCGAGGGACTCCGGACGCGCGTCCGTGGCCGTCTACGCCGACCAGGACCGGGACGCGATGCACACGCGGCTCGCGGACGAGTCGTACGCCCTCGAAGGGTCGACCAGCGCCGACACCTATCTCTCGATCGACAAGATCCTCTCGGTCGCCCGGCGCTCCGGCGCCGATGCCGTGCACCCGGGCTACGGCTTCCTCGCCGAGAACGCCGACTTCGCCCGCGCGGTCATCGCCGCGGGTCTCACCTGGATCGGCCCGTCGCCCGACGCCATCGAGGCGCTCGGCGACAAGGTCACCGCGCGCCACGTCGCCGAGAAGGTGGGCGCCCCGCTCGCCCCCGGCACCCCCGGTCCCGTCGACGGCGCCGACGAGGTCGTCGCGTTCGCCGAGGAGTTCGGCCTGCCGATCGCCATCAAGGCGGCCTACGGCGGCGGCGGACGCGGCCTCAAGGTGGCCCGCACCATCGAGGAGATCCCCGAGCTGTTCGAGTCCGCGACGCGCGAGGCGATCGCGGCGTTCGGCCGCGGCGAGTGCTTCGTCGAGAAGTACCTCGACAAGCCGCGTCACGTCGAGACCCAGTGCCTCGCGGATGCCGCGGGCACGGTCGTCGTCGTCTCGACCCGCGACTGCTCGCTGCAGCGTCGCCACCAGAAGCTCGTCGAGGAGGCTCCCGCACCCTTCCTCACCGAGGAGCAGAACCGGCTGCTCTACGAGTCGTCGAAGGCCATCCTGAAAGAGGTCGGCTACGTCGGCGCAGGAACGTGCGAGTTCCTCATCGGCGCCGACGGCACCGTGTCGTTCCTCGAGGTGAACACGCGTCTCCAGGTCGAGCACCCCGTCTCCGAGGAGGTCACGGGCATCGACCTCGTCCGCGAGCAGTTCCGCATCGCCGAGGGCGGCACCCTGGACTACCACGACCCCGAGCCGGTCGGGCACTCCATCGAGTTCCGCATCAACGGCGAGGATCCGGGGCGCGGCTTCCTCCCGCAGCCCGGCACCATCAACGTCTTCAAGACCTTCGGCGGCCCCGGCGTGCGTCTGGACTCCGGCGTGACCGCCGGCGACAGCGTCAGCGGCGCCTTCGACTCGCTGCTGGGCAAGATCATCGTCAGCGGCCGCGACCGCGCGGAGGCGCTGGAGCGCTCCCGTCGCGCGCTCGACGAGTTCGAGGTCTCGGGCATGCCGACCGTGCTGCCCTTCCACCGCAAGGTGGTCAGCGACCCCGCCTTCACGGCGGAAGACGGCCGGTTCGGGGTGTTCACCCGCTGGATCGAGACCGAGTTCGTCAACGACATCCCGCCGTGGGACGGCGAGGCCGGAGTCCCGAAGGCCGACGAGACGCGCCACACCGTCGTCGTGGAGGTCTCGGGCAAGCGGCTCGAGGTCAGCCTCCCCGACCGCATCGTGGCCGCGCCGTCGGCCGCCGGTCGCCCGGCGGCGGTCCCGCCGTCACGGCGCTCGCACGCGACGACCGTCATGGCCGGCGCCTCGGGTGACGCCGTCACGTCGCCGATGCAGGCGACCGTCGTGAAGCTCGCCGTCGAGGAGGGCCAGCAGGTCGTCAAGGGCGACCTCGTCGTCGTGCTCGAGGCCATGAAGATGGAGCAGCCGATCCAGGCCCACAAGGACGGCGTCGTTGGTTCGGTCAACGCGACGCCCGGTGCCACCGTGTCGGCCGGGCACGCGCTCCTGACGATCTCCTAGCCACGGGCCCGCAGGCGATCGCCTGCCGCGTCGGCAGCCTGCCGCTTGCGCTGCCGGCGGCCCGGCCGCGCGGGCGGTCGCCCGGCCGCGACCGGTCAGCCGCGCGCGGCGTCCGAGTGGTCGACGGAGTGCATCGAGCGCATCGCGTCGGTGATGCTGCCGGTCAGGGACGGGTACACCGCGAACACCCGCGAGACCTGGTCCACCGTCATCCGCCGCTCCACGGCGATGCCGAGCGGGTAGATGAGCTCCGAGGCGCGGGGGGCGACGATGACGGCGCCGATGACGGTGCCGCTGCCCTTGCGCGCGATCACCTTCACGAAGCCGTCGCGGATGCCCATCATCTTGGCGCGCGGGTTGGCCGCCAGCGGCAGCTTCTTCACGACGCCGTCGATGAGGCCGTCCTCGATGTCCTTCTCCTGCCAGCCGACGGTCGCGATCTCGGGAGCGGTGAAGATGTTCGACGCGATGCGGCGCCGCTCCAGCGGGATGACCACGTCGCCGAGCGCGTGGAACACCGCCGTGCGCCCCTGCATCGATGCGACCGAGGCGAGCGGCACGAACGTGGTGCAGTCGCCGGCGGCGTAGACGTTGGGCACCGAGGTGCGCGCGACGCGGTTGACCTGGATGTGACCGGAGTCGGTCATCTGCACGCCCGCCTCCTCGAGCCCCAGGCCGGCGGTGTTGGGGATGGAGCCGACCGCCAGCAGGCAGTGGCTGCCCTCGACGACCTGCCCGCTGGAGAGCGTCACCGTCACCCCGTCGCCGATGTTGACGACAGACTCGGCGCGCGACTTCGATAGGACGGTCATGCCGCCGCGCTTGAAGACCTTCTCGAGCACCGCCGCCGCGTCCTTGTCCTCGCCCGGGAGCACCTGATCGCGGCTGGAGATCAGCGTCACCTTCGCGCCGAGGTTCATGTACGCCGACGCGAACTCCGCACCCGTCACACCCGAGCCGACCACGATCAGGTGCGCCGGCAGCGCCTTCATGTCGTACAGCTGGGTCCAGGTGAAGATGCGCTGGCCGTCGGGCCGGGCCGACGGCAGCTCGCGGGGCGACGATCCGGTCGCGATGACCAGGGTGTCGGCCTCGACGCGGTCGAAGTCGGTGCCGTCGGGGCCGGTCGAGATGATGACGCCGCGATCGCTGTCCAGTCGCCCGTGGCCCGAGATGATCCGCACCCCCGCCTCGACGAGCGAGGCGCGCATGTCGTCGGACTGCTGGCGCGCCAGCGACAGCAGGCGCTTGTTGACGGCGGCGAGGTTGATGGCGATCTCGGGCCGCAGCGGTCGTCCGTCGCCGCCCTTCGCGAAGAACTGCACGCCGAGGTCGGTCGCCTCCGAGACGGCGACGGCGGCATCCGCGGTGGCGATGAGCGACTTCGACGGGACCACGTCGGTGATCACCGCGGATCCGCCGATGCCGACCCGCTCGATCAGTGTCACGTCGGCCCCGAGCTGCGCCCCCGCGATCGCCGCCTCGTATCCCCCCGGTCCGCCGCCGATGATGGCGACGCTCTGGCTGCTCTCGAAGCTCAACGACATGTCTTCCATTCTCCCCTGCCGCGGGGACCAGCGCACACCGCGGCATCGGACGAGGCGCAGGATGCCGCGGGCCGGGCGGGCTGCGGCATCCGTCTCCTGGCCCCGCCGACGCGGTGTTCCTAGAGTGGGATCCATGTCACACGACCCCCACCCCCTTGACGACCCCGCCGCCGACCCGTTCGCCGTCGCCGCCGACGCCGCCGCGGACATCGCCCGGCTGACCGGTGTGGAACGCCACGACATCGCCCTCACGCTCGGAAGCGGCTGGGGACGCGCCGCGGAGCTCATCGGCGAGACGGTCGCCACCGTCCCGGCCACCGAGGTCGCCGGCTTCAGCGCGCCGGCGCTGGCCGGGCACGTGGGCTCGCTCCGCAGCATCCTGACGCCGTCCGGCCGCCGCGTCCTGGTCATCGGTGCGCGCACCCATTACTACGAGGGCCACGGCGTGCGCCGGGTCGTCCACAGCGTGCGCACCGCGGCGGCGACCGGCGCCACGATCATGGTGCTCACCAACGGCGCGGGCGGCATCCGGGAGACCTGGGCGCCGGGGCAGCCGGTGCTCATCAGCGACCACATCAACCTGACCGCGGACTCCCCTCTCGAAGGCGCCACCTTCATCGACCTGACCGATCTGTACTCCTCGCGTCTGCGCGCGATCGCGCGCGAGGTCGACCCGACGCTCGACGAGGGCGTGTACACGCAGTTCCGCGGGCCGCACTACGAGACGCCGGCCGAGGTGCAGATGGCCAAGGCGATCGGCGGGCACATCGTCGGCATGTCCACGGCGCTCGAGGCGATCGCCGCGCGGCAGGCCGGCATGGAGATCCTCGGCTTCTCCCTCATCACGAACCTCGCCGCCGGCATCCAGAAGACGCCGCTGAGTCACGAGGAGGTGCTCGAGGCCGGACGCACCGCCGAGCCCGTCATCTCCGACCTGCTGGCCCGCGTGATCGGCCGCCTGTGAGCGAGGACACCGTGGCCGCCGCCGGGCCCGAGCGACAGGATCCCGCCCCGGAGCACGTTGCGGTTCCGCGCGACGGCTCGGCCGTCGATCGCGCACGGGCCTGGCTCGCGCAGGACCCCGACCCCGACACCCGCGACGAACTGTCGCACCTGCTCGAGCGCTCCGAGAACGGGGATGCCGCGGCGTCCGCCGATCTGGCGGACCGCTTCTCGGCGCGCCTCGCGTTCGGCACCGCCGGCCTCCGCGGAGAGCTCGGCGCCGGCAGCAACCGTATGAACCGGGTGCTCGTCGCCCAGGCCGCCGCCGGGCTCGCGGCCTACGTCCGCGGCCGCTCGGACGCGGAGGTCCCGAGCGTCGTGATCGGCTACGACGGCCGGCGCAACTCGGATGTCTTCGCGCGCGACTCGGCGGAGATCTTCGCCGGTGCGGGTCTGCGCGCCATCCTCCTCCCCCGCCTGCTGCCCACCCCCGTGCTCGCCTTCGCCGTCCGGCACCTCGGCGCCGATGCCGGGGTCATGGTCACCGCCAGCCACAACCCGCCGAACGACAACGGCTACAAGGTCTACCTCGGCGGCCCCGATGACGGCTCGCAGATCGTGGCCCCCGCCGACGCCGAGATCGCCGCACGCATCCAGGAGGTCGCCGACGGCGGCACCGTGGGCGCGCTCCCCCGCTCGCTCGGCTACGAGATCGCGCCCGAGTCGATCGTCGACGCGTACGTCGACGCGACCGCGGCGGTCGCTCCGGCGCCGGAGGGCGCCGCGGGTCTGAGGTGGGTCTACACGGCCATGCACGGCGTGGGGTGGGAGACGTTCGCGCGGATCCTGGATGCCGCGGGCTACCCCCGGCCGACGGTCGTCGAGGCCCAGATCTCGCCGGACGGCAGGTTCCCGACGGTCTCGTTCCCCAACCCGGAGGAGCCGGGCGCGATGGACCTCTCGTTCGAGACCGCCCGCGCGGCCGGCGCCGAGCTCGTGGTCGCCAACGACCCCGACGCCGACCGCCTCGCCGTCGCGATCCCCGACGATGCCGCGGAGGGCGGCTGGCGCCGCCTCACCGGCAACGAGGTCGGCCTGCTCCTCGGAGCACGCGCCGCGCGGCTGGCCGAGGGCACCGACGCGTCGCTCGCCTCGTCGCTCGTGTCCTCCCCGGGTCTGCAGACCGTCGCCGAGCATCACGGTCTCGACTTCCACGCGACGCTCACGGGCTTCAAGTGGATCTCCCGGGCACCCGGCATGGTCTACGGCTTCGAGGAGGCCCTCGGGTACCTCGTGAATCCCGAGACCGTCCGCGACAAGGACGGCATCTCCGCGGCGGTGGCGCTCCTCGGTCTGGCCGCGCAGGCCCGCGGACGCGGCGCCGGCGTCGGCGACCTGCTGAGGGAGTTCGGCGAGACCTACGGCTTCTTCGACAGCGACCAGATCTCGGTGCGCGTCGAGGACGTCTCGGCGATCGCCCGGATCATGGCCGCGCTGCGCGCTCGGCACCCCGAGCGCATCGGCGAGGTCGGCGTCGACCGCGTCGACGATCTGCTCGACGGCTTCGCGGACCTTCCCCCCGGCGATGTGCTGCGCCTGTGGCTCTCCGACGGGTCGCGCGTGGTCGTGCGCCCCAGTGGCACCGAGCCGAAGCTCAAGCTGTACCTCGACGTCCGCGGCGACTCGGTCGACGACGCGCGGGCGCGCATCACCGCGCTGACCGCCGGCGCGCGGGCGCTGCTGGCCGACCTGGGCTGACGCCGGGCCGCGGCAGCCGTCCGGAGCGATGGATGCCGCGGCCTAGGCTCGACGCGTGGAACTCATCACGCCGGTCACCCTCGAGAACGCGTACGTCCGGCTGGAGCCGCTGAGTCCGGAGCACGCCGATGACCTCGCGGCGGCCTGCGAGGGCCTGGAGTACGCCTGGTACACCTCTGTCCCCCGGCCGGAGGGTGTCGCCGACGAGATCGCGATGCGCCTCGGCCTGCGCGACCAGGGCATCATGAACCCCTGGGCGGTGCGCCGCGTCGCGACGGGCAAGGTCGTCGGCATGACGACGTTCTGCGGCATCGACCAGCCCAACCGGCACGTCGAGGTCGGTTACACGTGGCTCGGCCGCGAGGCCCAGGGCACCGAGGTGAACCCGGCGATGAAGCTCCTGTCCCTCGGTCACGCCTTCGAGGCGTGCGAGGCGATCGCGGTGGAGCTGCGCACGCACTGGCACAACCGGCAGTCGCGCGCGGCGATCGCGCGTCTCGGCGCCAAACAGGACGGCGTGCTGCGGAGCCATCGCCTCGGGCCGGACGGCACCCTGCGCGACACGGTGGTCTTCTCGATCATCGCCGCCGAGTGGCCGGCCGTGCGCCTCGGGCTGTCGGAGCGCCTGCGCGGACGGTGACCCTGCGGCTCAGCCGTCGATGACGGCGACGAGCTCGTCGAGGAAGCCGGCGAAGTCGGTCGCCCGCCGGACGATCCGCTGCACGCTCTCGCGCTCGGAGAAGACCTCGACGAACTGCTCGAAGACGGTCTGGAACGCCTCGCGGTCGGTCTCGGAGAACGCCACCAGCGCGACCACCTGCACCCGGCCCTCGCCCCAGGGGATCGACGGGTCGGCGATGCCGATCGCGATCTCCGTGCGCGTGGCCGTCATCCCCATGGCGTGGGGGACGGCGAGCGCCTCGGTGAAGGCTGTGGAGGAGAGCTGCTCCCGCTGGAGGGCGCGCTCGACGTAGTCGTCGTCGATCACGCCGCGGGCGACCAGCAGCGACCCCAGACGCCGGATGGCGGCATCCTCCCCCGGCTCCAGCCCGTGCACGAACGCGTGCGGGTCGAAGTAGCGCTCGAGCTCCGTCCGGAGTCTCGCGAGCCTTCGTGCCCGGCGGATGCGCCCGGCGGCGGCCTGCACCCGCTCGACGTCCGATTCCGTGAGGAACGGCTGGATGCGCACGATGCGGTCGCCGGCGACGGCGGGGTCGATCGTCGTGAGCACGAGATCGGTGTCGATCGAGCCCCAGTCCGGGTCCACCCGCGTCTCGACGCCGGTGACCTCGATCGCCTGGCCGAGGGAGCGGTCGACCGACGAGCGCAGAAGCTCGTGCAGCTCGTAGTAGCCCGGGCACACGATCGTCGCGGTGAGGAGCTGGTCGGCCTGCCTGCTGCGCTCGAGCCGGCCGCCCACGTGCATGGCGATGTAGGCGATCTCGTCGTCGAGCAGCGGGATGCCGAGGCTCTCGTTCAGACCGCTGGCGATGTAGACCGCCACCTCGAAGATCATCGGGTACGTCGACTTCAGCGAGCGCGTGAGCGGATTGCGCGACCACGCCTGCTCGCGCGAGCGGTGCAGGAGGTTCTGCACGTGCAGGGCGAGGCGCAGGATGAAGTCCTCGTGGGCGATGTCGACGAGGAACTGCCCCGCGGCGCGCTCGACGACCTCGCGGACCGCCTTCTCCACATCGGGTTCGAGCCGGGCGCGGGCGTCGTCGACCGGGTCGCCGGCGCCGGGCGCGACCACGCGCGTCAGCACCAGCGTCGCAAGGTGCTGGCGGTCGCCGGGACCGAGCTCCACGCCGAGGTGGCGGACGGCGAGGCGCGCGATGATCTCCCCCACCTCGCTCTGGGCGGGGCGCTCGGCCGACGCGCCGCCCTCGAGGCCGCGGTCGCGGGCCACCCGGTCGGCGGCGATGGCGATGTGCATGACGACGTCGGAGATGCCGATCTCGTTGACGAAGTAGCCCAGCGCGCCGAGCTCGGCCACGAGGTCGGTCTTGAACGGACCGAAGGCCTGGGCGCCGACCGACCCCTCGCCGAGCGTGCGGCGCAGCGCGCCGAGGTCGAACGACCCGGCATCCATCTCGTCGTGGGCGAGCCTGCTCAGCAGTCGCCGCTGCGCCATCTCGGTGCCGCGCAGGCGCGCGCGGTCGGCGGAGCGCTCGAGGGTGAGCTCGGTGCCGCCCAGCAGCGCACGCACGCGGGCCAGGTCGGCGTCGACGGTCGCCGTGCTGACGTGGAGCCGCTCCGCCGTCTCGTGCACGTCGACGCCGTCGGGGGCGTCCAGCAGCGAGCGCACGACCCGGTGGAGGCGATCGCGCGGCGTGCCGCTCTCGCCGCCGGCACCGGCGCGCAGGGCGGCACCCGCCTCGGCGCCCGCGCGGTAGCCCTGCGGTCCCGATTCGATGGCTGAACCGCCCGGGACGACGCGCGCATTGACGGCGGTGACATAGGAGCGGATGCTGCGGGGCGTCACCCCGAGGGCGTCCGCCAGGGTGGCGGCGGTGGCCCAGGATCCGTCGCGGGCGAGGATGCCGAGCAGGCGATCCTGCCGCGCTCTGGTCACGTCGTCCTCCGCAAGGGCGCGCATCGCGCCGCCCCCAGTCAATCACGGCAGCCGCACGCGACGGCCGCCCCACGCCCCGGCATTCCGCGGGGGCGGAAACCACCCTGGTTGTCCACTCTCAGCCGATTCACAACAATGGACGCAGGAGGCGGGTCGATGAGGATCCTTGTGGTCTGTGGAGCGGGAGCGTCCAGTACGTTCGTCGCTCAGCGTGTGCGGCGTGCCGCGCACGAACGGGGTCTGCCGTACAGCGCCTCCGCCGGCACCGAGCTCTCTCTTCCGATCGATCTCGATTCCGCGGACGTGGTCCTCGTCGGACCGCACCTGTCGCATGCGCTCCCCCGCATCGAACGGGATGCCGCGGCCCGGGGAACCACGGTGGTGCTCCTGCCGCCCGACATCTTCACGGATCTGGACGGGTCGAGGACGCTGAGCCTCGTCCGCGACGCGGTCGCGGGCGGACAGCTCGCCGCCGGATCCTGACCCACCACTGCAACGACGAGAGGACACGGACATGCCCCAGCTCACCCGCACCGTGCGGATCGGCTCCGCCCATGGGCTGCACGCCCGCCCGGCGAAGATGTTCGCGCAGGCCGCGAAGGATTCCGGCATCCCCGTCACCGTCGCGAAGGATGCGGGTGCGCCGATCAACGCCGCCAGCATCCTCGGGGTCATCGCCCTCGGTGTCGAGCAGGGCGACTACGTCACCCTGACTGCCGACGGAGACGACGCGGAGACGGTGCTCGACAGGCTTGCCGAGCTCCTCACCACCGACCACGACGCAGCGTGAGATCACGCGAGAAGGAGGACGGACGATGGCAGAGCTGAGAGGCGTGGGCATCGGACTGGGCGTGGCCCAGGGACCGGTCGCCCGGATGGCGGAGCCGCTGCCGGCTCCGAGCGACGCACCGAGCACCGCGACGCCCGACGAGGAGACGGCCCGCGTGACGGACGCCGTCGCCGCCGTCGCGCGCGAGCTCGAGGCCCGCGGAGCACAGGCGGGCGGCGCGGCGCAGGACGTCCTGGAGGCGCAGGCGATGATGGCGGAGGACCCGAGCCTCGCCGACGAGATCGCCGCGCGCATCGCGCAGGGCCGCACCGCCGAATGGGCGGTGTTCGACGCGTTCGCGACGTTCCGCGACACCCTCACCGCCATGGGCGGCTACCTGGGCGAGCGCGCCGCCGACCTCGACGACGTCGCCCAGCGCGTGATCGCGCGGCTGCGGGGCGTCGCCGCCCCCGGCGTGCCCGACCCGGGGCATCCGTTCGTCCTGGTCGCGAAAGACCTCGCGCCGGCCGACACCGCCCTCCTCGACCTCGACAAGGTGCTGGCCCTCATCACCACCGAGGGTGGACCGACGTCGCACACGGCGATCCTCGCCCGCGAGAAGTCGATCGTCGCCGTGGTGGGTGCGGTGGAGGCCAAGGGCCTCCTCGACGGACAGACCGTGATCGTGGATGCCGCGAAGGGCGTCGTCACGGTCGAGCCGAGCGCCGACGAGCTCAGCCAGGCCGCGAACCGCGCCGCCGACCGCGCGTCGGCGGCGACCGCGCCGATCACCGACGGCGCCCTGGCCGACGGCACCGCCGTCCCCCTGCTCGCCAACCTGGGCAAGCCCGAGGGCGCCGCCGAGGCCGTGGCCCTGGGAGCGGAGGGCGTGGGCCTGTTCCGCACCGAGTTCCTGTTCCTCAGCGCCAACCAGGCACCCACGGTCGAGCAGCAGCGGGAGTCGTACACGCAGCTTCTCGCGGCCTTCCCCGGCAAGAAGGTCGTCGTGCGCGTGCTGGACGCCGGCGCCGACAAGCCGCTCGCCTTCCTCAATGACGCGCACGAGGAGAACCCCGCGCTGGGGCTCCGCGGCATCCGCGCCCTGCGCGCCAGCGAGGACATCCTCCGCGAACAGCTCACCGCGTTGGCGCAGGCGGATGCGGCGACCGCGGCCGATCTGTGGGTGATGGCGCCGATGGTGGCCACGGTGGAGGAGACGACGTACTTCACCGCCCTGGCCCGCGACTACGGCATCAAGACCGCCGGCGTCATGGTCGAGGTGCCGTCCTCCGCGCTCCTGGCCGATCGCGTGCTGAAGCACGCCGACTTCGCCTCGATCGGAACGAACGACCTCACCCAGTACACCCTGGCCGCCGACCGCCTCCTGGGCTCCGTCGCCGGCTTCCAGGACCCGTGGCATCCCGCCGTCCTCCGACTCATCCGTGAGGTGGGCGCCGCGGGGCGCGCGCTCGGCAAGCCGGTCGGGATCTGCGGCGAGGCCGCCGCAGATCCTCTGCTGGCCGTCGTGCTCGTCGGCCTCGGTGCAACATCCCTGTCCATGGCGCCCACCGCTCTCGCCGACGTGCGGGCCACTCTTCTGCAGCACACCCTCGACGATGCCCGAGTCATCGCCGAGGCCGCCCTCTCCGCGGACGACGCGGCGGGGGCACGGTCGGCGGCGCAAGCCGCTGCCGCCCACGAGAACCCTCCCGCTGAGGGAGACACCCCGGAATCGAAGGAGACACAGCAATGACGACGGCGTCAGCCACGAAGAAGCCCGGGGGCGCGCGCGTCGCGGTCCAGCGCTTCGGCACATTCCTCTCGGGCATGATCATGCCCAACATCGCGGCGTTCATCGCCTGGGGCTTCATCACGATGCTCTTCATCCCGGCCGGCTTCTTCGGTGCCAACAGCCCCTTCGGCTGGCACTGGGCACCCGTGGCCGAGATCATCGGCGGTGGCGGCGACCCGGCCGTCATCGGCTGGAACGGCGCCATGACGCAGCTCGCTGCCGGTGACGTCAGCGCCTACGTGGGCCTCGTCGGCCCGATGGTCACCTACCTCCTGCCGCTCCTCATCGCCAACACCGCCGGCCGCATGGTCTACGGCGAGCGCGGTGGGGTCGTCGCGACCATCGCCGTGATGGGCGTCATCGTCGGCACCGACATCCCGATGTTCCTCGGCGCGATGATCATGGGCCCGATCGCGGCCTACGCCACCAAGCAGATGGACCGCATCTGGGACGGCAAGATCAAGCCCGGCTTCGAGATGCTGGTGAACAACTTCTCCGCCGGCATCCTCGGCATGATCCTGGCCATCATCGGCTTCTTCGTGTTCGGACCGATCATGCTCGGCATCTCCACGGTGCTCGGCGCCGCGGTGGCCTGGCTCGTCTCGCTCGGCCTGCTCCCGCTGCTGTCGATCATCGTCGAGCCCGCGAAGGTGCTGTTCCTCAACAACGCCATCAACCACGGTGTCTTCACCCCGCTCGGCATCGAGCAGGCCGCCGACACCGGCAAGTCGATCCTGTTCCTCATCGAGGCCAACCCCGGCCCCGGTCTGGGTCTGCTGCTGGCGTTCACGTTCTTCGGAGTCGGCGCCGCGAAGGCATCCGCCCCCGGCGCGATCGTGATCCAGTTCTTCGGCGGCATCCACGAGATCTACTTCCCGTACGCGCTGGCCAAGCCCATGACCATCCTCGCGCTCATCGCGGGCGGTGCGACCGGTGTCGCCACCAACGCGCTGCTCGGCGGAGGTCTGGCCTTCCCCGCGGCTCCCGGCAGCATCATCGCCGTGAGCGCCGCCGGCATCGGACCCGGCGTGGGCAACCTCGTCGTCGTCTACCTGTCGGTGGTCCTCGCCGCGGCGGTCAGCTTCCTGGTGGCCGCTGTCATCCTGAGGGCCTCGCGCAAGCGCGATCTGCTCGCCGAGGGCGACTCGTTCGGTGCCGCGATCGCGCAGACCGAGGCGAACAAGGGCAAGGCGTCTGTGGCCATGGACGCGCTCCGCTCCTCTCGCGGACGGGACGACGCCGCCGAGCGCGACGCGGACTCGGCGCTCGACAAGCTCGAGACGCAGGCCGCGTCCGGCGGTCGTGAAGACGGCGGTCTGCTGACCACCAAGCAGGTGCGCAGCATCGTCTTCGCGTGCGACGCGGGCATGGGCTCGTCAGCGATGGGCGCGAGCGTCCTGCGCAACAAGATGAAGAAGGCGGGCATCGAGGGCGTCACGGTCGTCAACCAGGCGATCGCGAACCTCGACGGCAGCGCCGACCTCATCATCACGCAGAACCAGCTCACCGATCGGGCACGTCAGAAGTCCCCTGAGGCCATCCATGTCTCGGTGGACAACTTCATGAATTCCCCGAAGTACGAAGAGGTCGTGGACCTGGTCCGCGACCAGCACCAGGATGGTGCATAGAAGATGACATCGCTGCGGGGCCGGGCGGCGAGACGCCCCCGGCCCCGCAGTCATCTCCGTGAGAAGCGGATGCCGCGGCATCCACCCAATGAAAGGCGACACCATGGCACGTGATGTCCTGAGCCTCGGCCAGGTCCGGATCCACTCGGGCGGAGCTTCCCGCGAAGAGGCGATGAAGGAGGCCGCCGACATCCTCGAGTCCGTCGGCGCCGTCACCAGCGCGTACTTCGACGCGATGCAGCAGCGCGAGGTGACCGTCTCGACCTACATGGGCAACGAGCTCGCCATCCCCCACGGCACCAACGAGACGAAGGCCGCGATCCTCGAGTCCGCCCTGTCGGTCGTCCGCTACGACGGCGGCGTGGACTGGGGCGGCGAGCCCGTCACCTTCGTCGTCGGCATCGCCGGCAAGGGCGACGAGCACCTCGAGATCCTGTCGCAGATCGCGATCCTGTTCTCCGACGAGGACGAGGTCGCCAAGCTGAAGCAGGCGCAGACGCCGGAAGAGCTGTTCGCGCTGGTGTCGGCCGCGGGCGTCTGATGAAGGCGGTCCACTTCGGCGCCGGCAACATCGGCCGCGGCTTCGTCGGCCTGCTGCTGCACGAGGGCGGCTACGAGCTGGTCTTCTCGGACGTCGCCGCGCCGCTCGTCGACGCGATCAACGCGGCCTCCGAGTACACCGTCCACGCGGTCGGCGAGGGCGGCGGCGACACCGTCGTGACCGGCTTCCGCGCCGTCAACAGCGCGGAGGAGCCCGGAAAGGTCGTCGACGAGATCTCGACAGCCGACATCGTCACGACCGCCGTCGGCCCGACGATCCTCAAGTTCGTCGCGCCGCACATCGTGGCGGCGCTCGCGCTGCGCGACCTGCAGTCGCGGCCGCTGCAGGTGATGGCGTGCGAGAACGCCATCAACGCCACCGACATCCTGCGCGACGCGATCGTCGAGCTCGCCGGCGACGACTGGCCGGAGCTGTCCGGCCGGGCGGTCTTCGCCAACACCGCAGTCGACCGCATCGTGCCGGGGCAGCCCGAGGGCGGCGGCGTTGACGTCACCGTCGAGCCGTTCTACGAGTGGGCGATCGAGCGCCCGCCCTTCGGCGACGACCCGCCGTCGATCCCCGGCGCGCACTTCGTCGACGACCTCGAGCCCTACATCGAGCGGAAGCTCTTCACCGTCAACACCGGGCACGCCACGACGGCGTACTTCGGCGCGCTCGCGGGGGTCGAGAAGATCTCGGATGCCCTCGCCGAGCCGACGATCGCCGCCCAGGTCGAGGCTGTGCTCGAGGAGACGTCGGCCCTGCTCGTGGCCAAGCACGAGCTCGACCCCGTCACCCAGGCCGAGTACCGGGCGACGATCCTGCGCCGCTTCGCGAACCCGCTTCTGCCCGACACCGTCTGGCGGGTGGGGCGCCAGCCGCTGCGCAAGCTGTCGCGGCACGAGCGCTTCGTCGGTCCCGCCGCCGAGGCCGCCGAGCGCGGACTGGACACCGCCGCGCTGGTCGGAGCGATGGGCGCCGCGCTCGCGTTCGATGACGACGAGGACGCGCAGTCGGTCGATCTGCAGCGGCAGATCCGCGAACAGGATGCCGCGACCTTCACCGCCGCCGTCACGGGGCTGGAGCCGCAGCATCCGCTCTTCTCGCAGGTGGAGGCCGTCGTCGCGGCGCGACAGGCCGAGCTGGCGTGACGACGGAGGGGGCGGCGGAGCCGCGCGGTCGCCGGCGCGGTCGGCGGGTGCTGATCTGGATCGGATCTGTTCTCGTCGGGCTGATCGTACTGGTGATCGTCGCCCTCCTCCTCTACGCCAACATCGGCGTCATGGGCGCCGAGCCCGGCCCGCTGCAAGCGGTGCGCGACGACCCGGCGATTGTGCTGGACGATTCGGGCGACTCGATCGTCATGACCCCCGCGTCCGGCGGTGGTGACGAGGGGCTGGTGTTCATCCCCGGTGCGAAGGTCGACCCGCTCGCCTACGCCGCGAAGCTGTCCGGACTCGTCGCCGACGACGGCCTCACCGTCGTCATCACCCGCCCGACGCTGAATCTCGCGTTCTTCGACCTGCGGCCGCTCTCGGCGTTCACCGACGCCGCGCCCGGTGTCGAGCGCTGGATGGTGGGCGGCCACTCGCTCGGGGGTGTGCGGGCGTGCCAGCTCGCCGGCGACGCCGACGGGCTGGTGCTGTTCGGCAGCTACTGCGCGAACGACCTGTCCGGCACCGACCTGCCGGTGCTCAGCATCGGCGGCAGCGACGACGGGCTGTCGACGCCGGAGAAGATCGCGGATGCCCGGGGCGCGCTGCCCGCCGACGCCCAGCTCGTCCAGATCGACGGCGCCTCGCACGCGTCGTTCGGGGACTACGGCCCGCAGACCGGCGACGGCACCCCCACGATCGACGACGCCGCCATGACCGCGCGGCTGACGGAGCTGGTCGGCACCTTCGCCGCCTCCCTCTCCCCCGCCGGCTGACCGCGCCGCCCTCTCCCGCCGGCTGACCGCGCCGCGTCGCCGGCCGGCTGACCGCGCCGCGTCGCCGGGCTCGACCACACCGGCTGCCCGCCGGCTGACCGCGCCGCGTCGCCGGGCTCGACCACGGCGCCCTCCCCCGCTCGACCACACCGGCCTCCCGCGGGCTAACCACACCGCCCTTTTCTGGCTCGACCACGGCGCCCTCACCGGCTCGACCACACCGGCCCCCGCGGGGTGACCACACCGCCCTTCGCCGGCTTCACCACACCGGCCCCCCTCTCGCGCTCCGCGCGCTAGCCGGACGCTGGATCTAACTCCACGGATTGGCGCCGACACGCGGTGACGGGCAGGTCGCGGACGCGTCAGCCAGCCGATTCCGTGGAGTTGCACCGGCTCCGCCGCTGAAGCCGGTGTCGCCCTCGAGGCTCCGCCGCCGATGCCGTCATCCCCTGCTGACTCCTCCGGCCGCACGGGCTGACTCTGGAATCCTCCCCCGCTCGTCCTGGTCGGCCGGTGTCCACGGATCGGAGCAGGCCCAAGGTGGCGGTGGGGCTGTGTCTGCTTGCCTACGGGGATGACAGCCGCCGGCCCGACCGCCGTCGACCTGTTGTCGGCGGAGTATCTGCCGCCGTCCGCCCTCGCTCGGGCCGGCGTGAAGCGACAGACGCGTGCCGCGCTCGTCGCGGACGGATCACTGCTCCGTCTGCGACGCGGACGCTACGTGCGTGCCGGAACACACGCCTCGCTTGTGGAGGCAGGCCGGCTCGGCGGCAGGCTCGACTGCGTCTCGCTGCTCGCAGAGCTCGGCGTCTTCGTCCGCACGCGTCACCATCTGCACCTGCAGTTCGAGCCTGGGACGACGCGACTTCCTCTGCGCCCGGGCACGACACGAGCCCACTGGCGTTCCACACACGTGCGCCGCGAGGCGATGTGCGCAGACCTCGTCGAAGCCCTCGCGCAGGCATGTCGATGCCAGACGCCGCGCGACGCCATCGCGACCTTGGACAGCGCCTGGCACCTCGGGTTGGTGGATGAGAACGGAGTCGAGAGTGTCTTCGCGCGTCTCCCGCGGAGATTCCGCGCCCTTCGTCCGCTGCTGGACCCACGGAGCGAAGCCGGGCCGGAGACCCTCGTCCGACTTCTTCTTCGCTCGCTGGGCTGCCAGGTCGCCATCCAGGTCACGCTGCGCGGCGTCGGACGCGTCGACCTCGTGGTGGACGGGTGGCTCATCGTCGAGTGCGACAGCCTGGCGTTCCACGAAGGCTGGGCTGCGCAGAAGCGCGACAGGCGCCGCGACCTCGTCGCCGCCGGACTCGGCTACACGACGATCCGGCTCCTGGCGGAAGACATCATGTACCGCCCCGACGAGCTGCGCGCGATGCTGCAGGCCGTCCTCTCGCACAGCCGCTGAGCCGGCGGGTCTGCGGGAACTCCACGGAATTGCGCATGATGCCGGGCGCAACGACGCCTGCGGGCCGTAAACCGGCGCGACCCGTGGAGTTTCGCACCTCCGGGCCCGCCGCGAGACGGGCCGTAAACCAGCGCGACCCGTGGAGTTGCGCGCCTCCGGGGCCCGCCGCCAGACGGGCACTGCCCCGCCCAACGAACGGGCGGATCCCCCACCCAACGAACGGGCCGATCCCCAACCCAACGAGCGGGACGAACGGGTGGCCCGTCCAGCCGGTCAGCGGTCGAAGCCGTCGGCGATCAGCTCGATGAGCTCCTCGCGCTCCTCGACGGGCAGGAAGGCGCCTGCGGCGGCGTTCAGCTGGAACGCCTCGAGGTCGGCCAGGTCGTACTCGAAGGTCTCGACCAGCAGCGCGAGCTCGCGCGTCAGCGACGTGCGGCTCATGGTGCGGTTGTCCACGTTCACCGTGACCGCGAAACCCAGCTGATACAGCAGGTCGAACGGGTGGTCGCCGAGCTCCGTGCCCCAGCGCTCGATGGCCCCGGTCTGCAGGTTCGACGACGGCGACAGCTCGAGCGGGATCTCCCGGTCGCGCACCCAGCGAGCCAGGTCGCCGAACTGCACGAGCACCTCTTCGCCGGCGCGCGAGACGACCTCGAGGTCCTCCGCGATCCGCACGCCGTGGCCCAGGCGCAGCGCGCGGCCGTCGACCAGCGCCGAGCGGATGGAGTCGAGCCCGGCGGCCTCGCCGGCGTGCACGGTCGTCGGGAAGAACTCCGATGCGAGGTACTCGAATGCGTCGCGGAGCCGCGACGGCGGGAAGCCGTCCTCGGGACCGGCGATGTCGAAGCCGACGGCGCCGCGCCCACGGAAGGCGACAGCGAGCTTCGCGATCTCGAGCGACCGGTCGGTGTGGCGCATCGCGGTGATCAGCTGACCGACGCGGATGTCGCGGCCTGCCCGCTCCGCAGCATCCTCTCCCTCCTCGATCCCGTCCTGGACCGCCTCGACGGCCTCCTCCAGCGACAGACCGCCGCCGACATGCTGCTCGGGGGCCCAGCGCACCTCGCCGTAGATCACGCCGTCCTCGGCGAGGTCCTCGACGAACTCGCGCGCGACGCGCGTGAGGCCTTCGCGGGTCTGCATGACGGCCGTGGTCAGGTCGAACGTCTTCAGGTACTCGACGAGCGAACCGGAGTCGCTCTGCTCGCCGATCCACGTGCCGAGGCCGTCGGCGTCGGCCACGGGGAGGTCGAGGCCGACGGCATCGCCGAGCTCGACGATGGTCGCCGGCCGCAGCGCCCCGTCGAGGTGGTCGTGCAGCGAGATCTTGGGCAGGCGGCGGATCGACACGCCCTCGACGAGGGCATCGCCGTTCTGGTCGATGGGCATCGTGGTGCTCCCGGGGTAGAGGTGGGTTGGGTCAGGCGGTGATGCGCTCGAGGACGAGCGGGGCGGCGGCGGGCGGGGTGTCGCCGATCTCCCACGCGCCCTCCAGGGCGTCGAGGGCACGCTCGAAGCGCGTGTCGTCATGCCCGAGCAGGGTGAAGAGCGGCTGGCCCGCGCGCACGGCGTCGCCCGGCTTGACCAGCAGGTCTATGCCCGCGGCGTGCAGCACGGCATCCTCCGCGCGCGCACGTCCGGCGCCGAGGCGCCACGCGGCGATGCCGAAGGGCAGTGCCTCCATGCGCGAGACGAAGCCGTCGGCAGATGCCGCGACCACATGCGTCTCGCGGGGCTGAGGCAGTGCGGCATCCGGATCGCCGTCCTGCGCGCGGATCATCCGGCGCCACGCGTCCATCGCCCGTCCGTCGGCCAGAGCGGCCTCGACGTCGGCATCGGGCTGCCCGGCGAGCGCGAGCATCTCGCGCGCCAGCGCGAGAGTGAGCTCGACCACGTCGGTGGGGCCGCCGCCGGCGAGCACCTCGACCGACTCGCGGACCTCGTTCGCGTTGCCGATCGCCAGGCCCAGCGGCGTGTTCATGTCGGTGAGCAGCGCGGTGGTGGCCACGCCCGAGTCGGTGCCGAGCGCGACCATGGTGCGGGCGAGCTCGCGCGCACGGTCGACGTCGCGCATGAAGGCGCCGGAGCCGAACTTCACGTCGAGCACGAGCGCGTCGGTGCCCTCGGCGATCTTCTTCGACATGATGCTCGACGCGATCAGCGGGATCGCCTCGACCGTGCCCGTCACGTCCCGGAGCGCATAGAGCTTCTTGTCGGCGGGGGCGAGCCCGGAGCCCGCGGCGCAGATGACCGCGCCGACGTCGCGCAGCTGGGCGGTCATCTCGTCGTTGGACAGCGCCGCGCGCCAGCCGGGGATCGCCTCGAGCTTGTCGAGCGTGCCACCGGTGTGGCCGAGGCCGCGGCCCGACAGCTGGGGCACGGCGACGCCGAAGGATGCCACGAGCGGAGCCAGCGGAAGGGTGATCTTGTCGCCCACCCCGCCGGTGGAGTGCTTGTCGACCGTGCGCTTCCCCAGGCCGGCGAAGCTCATGCGCTCCCCCGAGGCGATCATCGCGTCGGTCATCACGCGGATCTCGTCGCGCTCCATGCCGTTGAGGAGCACGGCCATCGCGAAGGAGGCCATCTGCGAGTCGGCGACGTAGCCGCGCGTGTACGCATCGACCATCCACCGCAGCGCGTCTTCGGGCACGGCTCCGCCGTCGCGCTTCGCGCGGATGACGTCGACGGCGTCGAACGCTTCGACCCCGGAGCTCACCGCGCGGCGTCCTCGAGGTCGCGCGGGCCGAAGGCGTCGGGCAGCACCTCGTCGATGGTGCGGATCCCCGACACGGTCTCGAGCAGCATCCCGGGCAGCGCGAACTCGTTGAGCAGCTGACGGCAGCGTCCGCACGGCATGATCGTCTGTCCGTCGTTGTTGACGCAGACGAACGCGACGAGCTGCCCGCCGCCCGACATGTGCAGGTCTCCGACGAGGGCGCACTCGGCGCAGAGGCCGACGCCGTACGAGGCGTTCTCGACGTTGCATCCGGAGACGATGCGTCCGTCGCTCACGAGGGCTGCGGCGCCGACCCGGTAGCGCGAATACGGCGCGTACGCCCGCTCCATCGCGTCGGTGGCCACGGCACGGAGTTCATCCCAGTCGATGTCGGTCACTGTCATCCCTTGATGTATGGCTGGCCGTCGGCGGCAGGAGCGCGGGAGCGTCCGACGACACCGGCGACGACGAAGATGGTCACGAGGTACGGGAGCATGAGCATGAACTCGCTCGGCACCGGCGAGCCGATGACGCTGAGGGTGCTCTGAAGGCTGGAGGCGAAGCCGAACAGCAGCGCCGCCAGGGTCGCTCGGATGGGGTCCCACTGCCCGAAGATCACCGCGGCCAGCGCGATGAAGCCTGCTCCCGCGGTCATCTCCTTGTTGAAAGCGATGCCGTTGCCGATGGTGAACACGGTGCCGCCGAGCCCCGCGATCGCCCCCGCCAGCAGGACGTTCCAGAAGCGCGTCGCGTTGACGTTGATGCCGACCGTGTCGGCGGCCTGCGGATGCTCGCCGACGGCCCGCAGACGCAGACCCCAACGGGTGCGGAACATGGCGAACCACACCACTGCGACGGCGATGTACATCAGATACACGATGATCGTCTGGCGGAAGAGAACCGGACCGAGGATGGGAATCTCGCTGAGCAGCGGGATCGGGAGTCGGTCGAACCGCGGCGGGGTGTTCAAGGTCGCCTGATTGGGCTGAAGCACCTGCGAGTAAAGGAAGCTCGTGAGACCCGCGACGAGCACGTTCAGCACGACGCCGACGATCACCTGGTCGACGAGGTACTTGATGGCGAACGCCGCCAGCACCGCGGCGACCAGGACGCCCGCGATCATCGCGGCCACCATGCCCAGGAGGGGCTGCCCGGTGATGGTCGACACGACCGCGGCGCTGAAGGCGCCGGCCAGCAGCTGACCCTCGATCGCGATGTTCACCACACCTGCGCGCTCACCGATCACTCCAGCCAGTGCGCCGTATATGAGCGGGATGGCCAGGGCCACCGCACCGGCGAGCAGGCCGGCGACCGGGATGGCAGCTCCGGCGATGGCCCACGTCAGGAACCCGAAGACGGCGACGAGGATGTAGACGATGATGAGCCACAGCGGGGTGCGCAAGCGACGCTGCACCAGGGCGAAGGCCACTCCGGTGAGCACCAGCAGGAGCAGTCCGGCGACCCAGGCCGCCGGCCCGACGGGTACCGACAGCGACGGCAGCTGAATCGCGTCGGCGTCGGTGGACAGGCGGAATGTCGAGACCCCGTCGCGCGCGGCAGCGCTGATGAGGAGCACGTAGAGAGCGGTGAACACCACGAGGGAGATCGGCGCTTTCCAGCTGCGGATCGATGCCTGCTCGGGCGCCCGTGTGAGCAGTCCCGCGGTACCGGCGGTCGTCATCACTTCACCACCGTTCTTGCCTCGGCCTGCAGCTGCTTGGCGCGGGCCTTGCGCTGACGCTTCTGGTCGCGCTCGGGCGACGGCAGCCCGAAGATCGTGCGCACCAGCGGCGGCGCGGCGATGAACAGCACGATCAGCGCCTGGACGACCGCGACGATCTCGATCGGGATCTGCTCGGCCGCCTGCATGGCGAACCCGCCGGCCTTGAAGGCACCGAAGAGGATGCCGGCGGCGAAGGTGCCCCACGGGGTGGAACGACCCAGGAGCGCGACGGTGATCGCATCGAATCCGATGCCGGCGTCAATGTCGGACGAGAAGCCGGTCGTGATCGTGCCCAGCACCTGGTTCACCCCGGCCAGGCCGATGAGCGCGCCGGCGATGAGCATGCCGTAGATGTACATGTTCTTGACGTTGATGCCGGCGACCCGTGCGGCGTTGGGGTTCTCACCCACGGCGCGGAATTTGAACCCGAGGCTCGAACGGCTCAGGATCCACCACACCAGCACCGTGGCCAGGATCACGAGGACGAAGCCGAAATGCAGGTTGTACTGCGGGCCGAGAAGGTCCGGAAGCACCGCGGTCTCCTTCATCGGGGGCGTCTTCGGGTTGCTCGAGCCGGGTGCCTGCAGCAGCCCGGGGGTGCGGAGCATGAAGGACAGCAGGTAGAAGGCGACGTAGTTGAGCATGATCGTCACGATGACCTCGTGCGCGCCTGTCCACGCCTTCAGCGCTCCCGCGATTCCTGCCCAGATCGCACCGGCGGCGAGGCCGGCCAGGAGGGCGACAGCGAGATGGATGCCGAACGGAAGGTCCAGCGAGAACGCCACCCACCCTGCGGCAGCCGAGGCCATGAGCATCTGCCCGCGGCCGCCGATGTTGAACATGCCGATGCGGAAGGCGAGCGAGACCCCGAGACCCGCGGCGATCAAGGGTGTCGCGAATGTGAGCGTCTCGGTGAGGGGACGGATTCCGCGCTCGAAGGTCGGCGCCCCGAAGTTGTAGATCGACCCCTGGAAGAGTGCGATGTAGGCGCCGGACACGGCGTTCCAGACCGCGGAGATGGTGTCGAACGGTCGGGCGAAGAAGTAGCCGGATGCCGTCTGCACGTCCTCGTCGGTGAAGGCGATCATGACTCCGCCGACCAGAAGGGCGAGCACCACCGCGAGCACCGAGATGATCGCATTGCCCTGGGTGATCCGCAGGAACGTGTCGTGCCACTTCGAGGGCGGGGGCGGCTCGGCCGGGAGCTGGGCGGATGGGCCGATGAGCGCCCCACCCGTGAGGTTCTCGCTCATGCGGCGACTCCTTCGGAGGGCACTTCGCCGGCCATCATCAGCCCCAGGACGCCACGCGGTGTGTCGCCCGGCACTATGCCGACGATCCGACCTCGATACATGACGATGATGCGATCGGCCAGCGAGGTCACCTCGTCCAGTTCGGTCGAGACGACGATGACCGGTATGCCGGCATCCCGCGTCTCCACGATGCGCTTGTGGATGAATTCGATCGAGCCGACATCCACCCCCCGGGTGGGCTGCGCGGCCACGAGAAGGGAGAGATCGCGGCTCAGCTCGCGCGCCAGCACGACCTTCTGCTGGTTGCCGCCGGAGAGGGTGCCGACGGGGGTGTCGATGCCACGCCCGCGGACGTCGAACTCGCGGAACTTCTCCTCGGCGAACTCGGCGATGTACCCGAGGCGCAGACCGCCTCCGCGCACGAACGGCGGTCCGTCGGTGCGGTCGAGCACGAGGTTCTCGGCGATCGTCATACCGCCCACGAGCCCGTCCTCTTTGCGGTCCTCCGGGACGAAGCCCACGCCTGCGTCGAGGATGCCGCGGACGCTGGAGCCCACCAGCTCGGTGCCGTTCAGAGTGATCGACCCGGTCACCCGCTGCTCGAGGCCGACGAGCGCCTGCGTCAGCTCGGTCTGCCCGTTTCCCTGTACGCCGGCGATGGCGATGATCTCGCCTGCGCGCACGTCGAAGCTGACGCCGCTGACGAGAACCTGGTTCTTCGCGTCGATGACCGTGAGATCGTCCACCACGAGCGCGCGGTCGCCGAGGGTCGGGGCGTCCTTGTGCACCGTCAGCTCGACCGCGCGGCCGACCATCAGCTCGGCCAGTTCGGCGTTCGTGGCATCGGGCGAGGCCTCGCCGATCACCTTGCCGAGGCGGATGACGGTGATCCGGTCCGCGACCTCGCGCACCTCGCGCAGCTTGTGCGTGATGAAGACGATCGAGGTGCCGGCCTCCTTGAGCTGACGCATGATCAGCATCAGCTCGTCGGTCTCCTGCGGCGTGAGCACGGCGGTCGGCTCGTCGAAGACGAGCACGCGGGCGTCGCGGGAGAGTGCCTTGATGATCTCGACGCGCTGCTGCACGCCGACCGGGAGATCCTCCACGAGGGCATCGGGATCGACGTCGAACCCGAACCGGTCGGAGATCTCCCGCACGCGGGCGCGGGCGGACTCGACGTCGAGGCGGCCTCCCGCCTTGGTGGACTCGTGACCGAGCATGACGTTCTCGGCCACTGTGAACACGGGGATGAGCATGAAGTGCTGGTGCACCATGCCGATGCCGGCGCGCATGGCGTCGCCGGGTCCTTGGAAGTTCTGCACCTCATCGTCGAGGAGGATGAATCCTTCGTCTGCGCGGTACAGGCCGTACAGGACGTTCATCAGAGTCGACTTGCCCGCGCCGTTCTCACCCAACAGGCAGTGGATCTCGCCGGGCTGGACCACCAGGTCGATGTGGTCGTTGGCGATGAGGGTGCCGAACCGCTTGGTGATGCCGCGGAGTTCGAGCTTCATAGTCCTCGATCCTAGTGAGCGGTGTCGTCGGGGATGCCAGGGCAGAAGAAGGGGGAGGCCGGTCGCCCGACCTCCCCTTTGCCCTGCGGTGCTACTGGTTCAGGTACGACGTGACGGGGATGGACCCGTCGATGATGCCGGCGCTGATGGTGTCCAGCTCACCCTGGAGGTCGGGCGAGATCTTCGACTCGAAGTCGTGGAACGGCGCCAGGCCGACACCGTCGTTCTCCAGCGTGCCGACGAACGGGGTGTTGTCGAACTCTCCCTGGCCGGCGGCGTTGACGGCGTCCTCGACGCCCACGTCGATGCCCTTGCGGACCGAGGTCAGCAACAGGTCGGCGACGCTGGGGTCGGTCTCGTAGACGTCGGCGTCCACGCCGATGAGGGCGATGTCGCGGCCGGAGGCGCGGATCACCGAGGCTGCGCTCTGGTAGATCGGTCCGCCGACGGGCAGGAGCACGTCCACGCCCTGGTCGACGAGGCCCTGAGCCGCGTTGATGGCGTCCTGGTTGGCGGTGAACGCACCGGTGAACAGGCCGTCCGTGCCGTCCCAGCCGAGCACCTGGATGGTGTCGCTCTTCTGCGCGTTCCAGTACTCGACGCCCTGCTTGAAGCCGTCCATGAAGATCGAGACGGTCGGGAAGTTCTGACCGCCGAACGTGCCGACCTTCTTGTCCTTGTCAGCCGAGTAGGACGCCGCGGCGTAGCCGGCGAGGAACGCGGCCTGCGAGGTGTCGAACACGATGGGCTTGATGTTCTCGGCGTCGGTCTTGCCGTCGAAGTCGTTGTCCACCACGTCGTCGATGGAAACGTACTCGATGTCGGGGTTGGCCGTGGCCGACTCCCCCGCCGCCGAGGCGAGCGCGAAGCCGACGGTAATGATCAGCGTGCAGTTCTGGTCGACGAGACTCGTCAGGTTGGGGGCGAAGTCCGCCTCGGAGTCGGACTGCACCTGTTTGTATTCGACGCCCAGGGCGTCGGATGCCGCGACCATGCCCTCGAAGCCGAGCTGGTTGAACGACTTGTCGTCGAAGCCACCCGCGTCGGAGACCATGCAGGGCTTGAAGCCGTCGACGGCTCCTCCGCCTGCAGCCTCGGACGACGTCGGGGTGGCGGCGGGCGCGGAACCGCAGCCTGCGAGGGCGACGACGACGCTGACGGCGGCCAGGCCGGCGAACACGCTCTTTCGGGTCGAAATGGTCACTGTGCCTCCACGTGCAGATGCCCGCGGACCTCGCGGGCGAATGGTGCCGAGATTACCCACTGTGACCTCGCCCTTGCATGCCCGATCCGGGTGTGCAGGCGAATGGTTACAAAGACGCAACAGAGCCGCCATACGGCAGGCCCGCGGCATCCGTCAGAGCACGTCTCCCCGACCCGTCAGCTTCAGGGCGTCCACGACGCCCTTCACCCGCTGCGCGTGCTCGCTCGTGGTGACCAGGAGGGCGTCGTCCGTGTCGACGATGACGATGTCCTTCACGCCGATGACGCTGATGACGCGCTTCGTGTGGGTCACGACGATGCCGCTGGCCGCGTCGGACAGGATGCGCGCGTTCTCGCCGAGGATCGCGAGGTCGTTCTTGCGGCCTCCGGAGTTGAGCTTGGCCAGGCTCGCGAAGTCGCCCACGTCGTCCCAGTCGAAGTGGCCGGGGACGACCGCGAGCTTGCCCTTCTGGGCGGCGGGCTCGGCGACGACGTAGTCAATGGCGATCTTCGGCAGCGTCGGCCAGATGCGGTCGACGGCGGGGCCGCGGAGCGCGCGGTCGTCCCAGGCCTCGGCCAGCTCCAGGAGTCCGGCGTGCAGCTTCGGGTTGTTGGCGGCGATCTCCGCGAGAAGCACGTCGGCGCGAGTGATGAACATGCCCGCGTTCCAGAGGTAGTCGCGGTCGGACACGTACTTCTTCGCGGTCTCGAGATCGGGCTTCTCGACGAAGCTCTCGACGAGCGACGCGTCGCGGGCGCCCTCGACGATCAGCTCCGCACCTCTCTTGATGTATCCGAAGCCGACCGCGGGCTCCGACGGGGTGATGCCGATCGTGCAGATGTAGCCCTCGCGGGCCACCTCCACCGCGTCGCGGACGGCGAATTCGAACACGCGGGAGCTGCGGATGACGTGGTCGGCGGCGAAGGAGCCGATGACCACGTCGGGCTCGCGGCGGTGCAGGATCGCGGCGGCCAAGCCGATCGCCGCGGCGGAGTCGCGGGGCTCGGACTCGAGGAAGACGTTGTGGTCGGCGATGCCGGGGAGCTGCGCCTCGACGGCGGCGCGGTGGGCGCGTCCGGTGACGACGGCGATCCGGTCCGGGCCCGACAGGGGCGCGAGGCGGTCCCAGGTGTCGCGCAGCAGCGAGTGCCCGGAGCCCGTGAGGTCGTGCAGGAACTTCGGCGCGTCGGCGCGGGAGAGAGGCCACAGCCGGCTGCCGACGCCTCCGGCGGGGATCACGGCGTAGAAGTCGTCCAGGGATGCGGGCATGCGCACCAGAGTATCGGTGCGGATGCCGCGGCCCCATCTCCTCCCGGCGTACCGTTCCGCAGCGCCGCGGCGGTGCTGAGGTATCTCGACATCGAGATACCCGGGCACCCCGAACCCTCTCTGCATCTACCCGGCAATACACTGAGAAGGCTCTATGCGACCCTCGGGCCGCGGCATCCGGGCATCATCGATCAGAGAGGACGACCGTGTCTGCAGACGCACGCGTGACACCGTCGATATCGCGGACCACCTCGAAGGTCCCTCGCGGGACGCTCTATCGGGGCAACGAGGGGATGTGGTCGTGGGTGCTGCACCGCATCACCGGTGTGGCCATCTTCTTCTTCCTCTTGGTCCACGTCCTGGACACCGCGCTCATCCGCGTGTCCCCTGAGGCCTACAACGCGGTCATCGGCACCTACAAGAACCCGATCATGGCCCTCGGCGAGGTGGTGCTGGTCGCGGCCATCGCCTACCACGCCTATAACGGCCTGCGCATCATCGCGGTGGACTCCTGGAGCTGGGCGACCCGGCACCAGCGTCAGCTCTGGTGGGGCGTCCTCGCGGTGTGGGCGGTCACCATGGCCGGCTTCGCGCCTCGGCATCTGATGCTCGCCTTCGGAGGTGAATGATGACCACGATCGAAGCGCCCCGCACCCCGGTCGTCCGCAAGAAGGGCTCCAACCTCGAGAAGTGGGGCTGGATCTACATGCGCGTGTCCGGGCTCATCCTGGTCGTGCTGATCTTCGGGCACCTCTTCGTGAACCTCATGGTCGGCGAGGGCATCTCCGGCATCGACTTCGCCTTCGTCGCCGGCAAGTACGCCTCTCCCTTCTGGCAGGCCTGGGACGGCCTCATGCTGTGGCTCGCGCTGATCCACGGCGCGAACGGCATGCGCACGATCATCAACGACTACGTGACGCACCCCCGCACCCGCGCGGTGCTCGTCGGCGCCGTCGTCGTGGCCGCCGCGTTCCTCATCGTCCTGGGCACGCTGGTCATCACGACCTTCGACCCCTGCCTCGGCTTCGATCCCGCCACCGCCTCCGACACCATCTCCTCGATCTGCGCCTGAGCGCCGGTCGGTGTCCCCTCTCCCGGACGGAAAGCACCCCCACGTGAGCACCCAGACCTCCGAGTCCGTCATCAAGGACGGCGTGCACTACCACCAGTTCGACATCGTCATCGTGGGCGCCGGCGGCGCCGGCATGCGCGCGGCCATCGAGGCGGGACCGGGCGCCAGCACGGCCGTCATCTCGAAGCTGTACCCGACCCGCTCGCACACGGGCGCGGCGCAGGGCGGCATGGCCGCTGCGCTCGCGAACGTCGAAGAGGACTCCTGGGAGTGGCACACCTTCGACACCGTGAAGGGCGGCGACTACCTCGTCGACCAGGATGCGGCCGAGATCCTCGCGAAGGAGGCCATCGACGCCGTCATCGACCTCGAGAACATGGGCCTGCCGTTCAACCGCACGCCCGACGGCAAGATCGACCAGCGCCGCTTCGGCGGCCACACGGCCGACCACGGCAAGTCGCCTGTGCGCCGATCCTGTTACGCCGCCGACCGCACCGGCCACATGATCCTGCAGACGCTGTTCCAGAACTGCGTCAAGCTCGGCATCAACTTCTTCAACGAGTACTACGTTCTCGACCTGCTGACGGTGAAGGCGCCTGACGGCTCCACACTCGTCTCCGGCGTCGTCGCGTACGACCTCGCCACCGGAGACCTGCACGTCTTCCAGTCGAAGGCCGTCATCTTCGCCACAGGCGGCTTCGGCAAGATCTACAAGACGACCTCGAACGCCCACACCCTCACGGGCGACGGCGTCGGGATCGTCTGGCGCAAGGGCCTGCCGCTGGAGGACATGGAGTTCTTCCAGTTCCACCCGACCGGTCTGGCCGGGCTCGGCATCCTCCTCACCGAGGGCGCCCGCGGCGAAGGCGCGATCCTGCGCAACGCCAGCGGCGAGCGCTTCATGGAGCGCTACGCCCCGACCATCAAGGACCTGGCGCCGCGTGACATCGTCGCGCGCTGCATGGTGCAGGAGGTCGCGGAGGGCCGTGGCGCCGGACCGCACAAGGACTACGTGCTGCTGGACTGCACGCACCTGGGCGCCGAGGTGCTGGAGACGAAGCTCCCCGACATCACCGAGTTCGCCCGCACCTACCTCGGCGTCGACCCCGTGACGGAGCCGGTGCCCGTCATGCCCACCGCGCACTACGCGATGGGCGGCATCCCGACCAACAACAACGCCGAGGTGCTCAGCGACAACACGACCGTGGTGCCCGGCCTCTACGCCGCGGGCGAGTGCGCCTGCGTGTCGGTGCACGGCTCGAACCGCCTCGGCACCAACTCGCTGCTCGACATCAACGTCTTCGGCAAGCGCGCCGGCCGCAACGCGGTCGAGTACGTCAAGACGGCCGACTTCGTGCCGCTCCCCGAGGACCCCGCAGGCCCCGTCCGCGACATGATCGAGACGCTCCGTGCGAACCCGGGCGAGGAGCGCATCGCCGTCCTGCGCAAGACGCTTCAGGACGAGATGGACAAGGGCGCCCAGGTGTTCCGCACCCATGACTCCCTCGCCCACGTCCTCGACGTCATCGCCGACCTCCGCGAGCGCTACATAAACATCCACGTCGACGACAAGGGCAAGCGGTACAACACCGACCTGCTCGAAGCCGTCGAGCTGGGGTTCCTGCTCGACCTCGCCGAGGTCGTCGTCTACTCCGCGCAGAACCGCGAGGAGAGCCGCGGCGGTCACATGCGCGATGACTTCCCGACGCGCGACGACGAGAACTACATGCAGCACACGATGGCCTACCTGACGGGCGATGCCCACTCGTCGCACCCGGCCGATCACATCGAGCTCGGCTGGAAGCCCGTGGTCATCACGCGCTACCAGCCCATGGAGAGGAAGTACTGATGACTCTCGTCTCAGACGCCGACACCCAGGAGACCACCGAGGACACCGGCATCCAGTCGTTCCTCGTGACCTTCATCGTCCGCCGCTTCAACCCGGAGGTCGACGAGGAGCCGCGCTGGATCGACTACGACGTGGAGCTCTACTCCACCGACCGCGTGCTCGACGCCCTGCACAAGATCAAGTGGGAGGTCGACGGCTCCCTGTCGTTCCGCCGCTCGTGCGCGCACGGCATCTGCGGCTCCGACGCCATGCGCATCAACGGCCGCAACCGCCTCGCCTGCAAGACGCTGATCAAGGACCTCGACATCTCGAAGCCGATCTACGTCGAGGCGATCAAGGGCCTCCCCCTCGAGAAGGACCTCATCGTCGACATGGAGCCGTTCTTCGCCTCCTACCGCGACGTCCAGCCCTTCCTGATCGCCAACTCCACGCCGGAGAAGGGCAAGGAGCGCGTGCAGTCGATCGCCGACCGCGAGATCTTCGACGACACGACGAAGTGCATCCTCTGCGCCGCGTGCACCTCGTCGTGCCCCGTGTTCTGGACCGACGGGCAGTACTTCGGCCCGGCCGCGATCGTCAACGCGCACCGGTTCATCTTCGACTCCCGCGATGACGCCGCCGACGTGCGCCTCGACATCCTCAACGACAAGGAAGGCGTGTGGCGCTGCCGCACCACCTTCAACTGCACCGAGGCGTGCCCCCGCGGCATCGAGGTCACCAAGGCCATCGCCGAGGTCAAGCAGGCCGTCATGCGCGGTCGCCGCTGAGCGTCCTCGCACGCAGCCGACACGGAACGCCCGCCCTCCCGGCGGGCGTTCCGTGGTTCCGGGCACGGATGCCGCGGGCCGGCCGCTTCCGGATCGTTATCCTGTCACGGTGACCTCGAACAGCGGCCGGCCGCGCTGGGACGACGCGCAGGAGGCCCTGCGCGAGCGTTTCGACGAGCCGCTGGCCCGCGCGACGGAGCTCACCCGGGCGACGCTCGCCTGGTTCCCCGTGCGGGTCTGGCGCCACTTCCTGCAGCGGAACGGGTTCCTCCTGGCTGCCGGAGTGAGCTACCAGGCGCTCTTCGCGATCTTCGCGGCGATCTACGTGGCCTTCGCCAGCGTCGGACTGTGGCTCGGGGCGAGCTCGTCGGCGATCACGGCGATGATCGGGGTCGTCAACACCTACATCCCCGGGCTGATCAGGAAAGAGGGCGGTCTCTTCACGCCCGACCAGGTGACAGCGATCGCCACCAGCACGACGGGCGTGCTCAGCGTCACCGGAGCGATCGCCATCGTCACGGTCATCTGGACCGCCATCGGCTGGGTCACGTTCTCCCGCCGGGCCGTGCGCGACATCTTCGGTCTGCCGTTCGACCCCCGCAGCTACTTCCTGCTCAAGGCACGCGACCTCCTCGCCGCCCTTCTGTTCGGCGTCGCCCTGCTGGTCGGCTCGGGCCTCAGCACCGTGAGCACACTGACCCTGGACTGGCTGCTCTCCATGGTCGGATGGCACATCGGATCCGCCGGGGTGAATTCCAGCATCCGCATCGTGACCGTCATCGTGTCGTTCGCGATCAACACCGCCGCGCTCGGGGCGATGGTGCGCTTCCTGACCGGCACCGCGCTGCCGTGGCGCACGATCCGCCCCGGGGCCATGATCGGCGGAGGCGCGCTGACCGTGCTGCAGCTCGGCGCGGGTCTGCTGCTCTTCTACACCCCCACGAATCTGCTGCTGGCGACCTTCGCGGTCTTCATCGGCCTGCTGCTGTGGTTCCGGCTGAACGGCATCGTGATGCTGGTCGCGGCGTCCTGGATCGCCGTGGCCGCCACGGACCGGGAGATCCCGCTCGGCGGGCAGAGCGAGGAGGAGCGCGTGTGCGCCGAGCACGCGGCGCTGGTGCTCGCCGCGCAGGTGCGCCTGCGGTCCGCCCGGCAGGAGCGCACGCACGCGCCGTGGTACCGGGCCTGGGCCGCCGAGCGCGCGCTGCGTGCCGCGCAGGACGACCTCGACGAGCTCGAGCGGACGGCCCCCGCGCCGGCGTCGCGGGGCGTGCTGCTGGACTGACCCGCTCCTGCGCCGGCCGTGCTCCTCCCCGCTCCTGCGCCGGGCTCGCTGTCGGCGGCTGCGCCTAGGCTGGCGGACGTGTCACGCCCCCTTCGCATCGCCTCGGTCAACGTCAACGGGATCCGGGCGGCGGTGCGGAAAGGCATGCTCGACTGGCTGGCCGAGGCGGAGGTCGACGTGATGGCGCTGCAGGAGGTGCGGGCGAGCGCCGACGAGCTCGCCGCGGCCCTCCCCGGCTGGGAGCTGGTCAACGACGAGGCGGTCGCCAAGGGCCGCGCAGGCGTCGCCATCGCCACCCGCACGTCCGCCGTCGCGGTGCGCCGGGGCCTCGGTCGCGACGCCGACGGTGCGGACGTCGACATCGACAGCGCGGGCCGCTGGATCGAAGCCGACCTCGACGTCGACGGCGAGCTCGTGACCGTCGTCAGCGCCTACGTGCACACCGGCGAGGCCGACTCCCCCAAGCAGGAGGCGAAGTGGGCGTTCCTCGACGCCATGGAGGAGCGGATGCCGCGGCTCCGCGCCGCGACCCCGCTCGCGCTGATCATGGGCGACCTGAACGTCGGCCACCGCGAGCTCGACATCCGCAACTGGAAGGGCAACGTCAAGAAGGCCGGGTTCCTCCCGCGGGAGCGCGCGTACTTCGACCGGTTCCTCGGCGAGGAGGGCTCCGCGGTGACCGGCGTCGACGGCTCCTCGGGCACCGGGCTGGGATGGGTCGACGTGGGACGGCGGGCCGCCGGAGACGTCGACGGCCCGTACACGTGGTGGTCGATGCGCGGGCGCGCGTTCGACACCGACACCGGCTGGCGCATCGACTACCACCTCGCGTCGCCTGAGCTGGCCGCGCGGGCGAGCGGCTACCGCGTCGTGCGGGCGCCGTCGTGGGACACGCGGTGGAGCGATCACGCGCCGGTCATCGCGGACTACACCATCGGGCAGTGAACCTCCCGGGCATCCGGCGGCGGTCGGGCCGAACCCGTTGGGTAGAATCGCGGTGATGGGCGAGCGCGCGGGGAGATGTCGATGACGGGTCGTCGATGGACGCGCGCAGCCGCCGCCGCACTGGTCGGCGCGGTGCTGGTGCTGTCGGGCTGCACCGCTCCGACGCAGGTGATCCCGACGCCCACCCCCGACCCGCCGCGGGCCCTGTCGGGCACGCTCGACCCGCTCGCCTCCGGCGTGTCACGCTCCGCATGGACGGTGACCGCCTGGAACACCGGTCCCGACGGCTCCCGCGCGATCGGCACGGGCACGACGGACGCCACCGGCGGATTCGACCTCGAGATCGATGAGACCGACGTGGAGGGCGTCGTCTACGTCGACGCCCGACCGAAGGACGCCGAGCGCGCCCTCCTCGGGGTCATCGTCGATCCGGCCGCGACCTCCGTGACCCTCAACGAGCGCACGACAGTGGCCGCCGGCTATGGTCTGGCTCCGTTCTTCGGACAGGCCGTGCCGACCGGACGCGAGAAGGCGGTGACCAATGCGGCGAGCATGGCCGCCAACCTCGCCGACCCGGCGACCGGAGCGCTCGGCACGGTGCTCTCGACCTCGCCGAACGGGGCGGAGACACCCACCCTGGCGACGTTCACCTCCCTCACGCGGATGCTGTCGGCGTGCCTGCAGACGGCGAAGTCCTGCGACTCGCTGTTCACCGCCGCCGGCAACGACCGCGACCGGCTCGCCTCGGCGTCCGCGGCCTTCGCCGGCATCGCCCGCGACCCGTCCGGCTCCGCCGACCAGCTCTTCGCCCTGTCTCTGACAGCGCGCAACCTCGACCCCGGTCTCGCCGAGCCGCCGACCGCGTGGACGCTCGCCCTGCGCTTCACGGGCGCGGAGGAGGGCGACGACGCGCTCGTCGGCCCCGGCACGTTCGCCATCGATCCCGACGGGCACATCTTCGTGACCGACAGCTATCCGGTCGACGAGACCGGCAGCGCTCTCTGCGGGGCGCGCGTGGTCGAGTTCGCCCCCGACGGCAGCCGGGTCTCGGCCCTCCCCGGCGGGCAGACCGGGCTCGGCATCGATTTCGATCGCACCGGCCGTCTCTGGGTGAGCGCTGCCGGCGCCTGCGCCGACACCGCGGACAGCACCGACGGCGCCGTGGCGCTGTTCGACGGACCCACCCAGGTCTCCCCCGAGACCGGCTACACCCGCGGCCGGCTCAGCTCGCCGCAGGGCCTCGAGGTCGACCGCGACGGCAACCTCTGGATCGCCAACTGCGGCAACGACACCATCAGCCGCTACACGGCCGCCGACCCCGGCGAGGCGAAGAATCTCGGCAGCGTCGGACTGCGGACGCCCTTCGGCATCGTCGACAACGGCCAGAGCGTCTTCGTGACCGGCTCCGGCGACGACAGCGTCGCCGTGCTCGGCCGCGACGGCGAGCCCCTCGACTCCTCACCGCTCTCCGAGGGCTTCGACCAGCCCCTGGGCATCACGAGCGACCGTGCCGGCAACGTCTGGGTGGCCAACGCCGCCGGCGGCGTGCCGGCCTGCGCCGACAGCACCCCCGGACCCCGCGGGCTCCCGTCGATCATGCTGATCTCTCCGAACGGCACGACCGTGTCGGTGCCCTTCACAGGCGGTGGCATCACCGTGCCGCGGGCCATCGCGACGGACGGCGACGGCAACGTCTGGGTGGCCAACGCGAGCGGGCAGCGCATCAGCGAGTTCTGCGGCGCCGACGCCGCCACCTGTCCGCGCGATCTGGTGACCGGCGAGCCGATCTCGCCCGACGGCACCGGCTACACCTTCGAGGGCTTCACCGGTTCGACCGGCATCGCCGTCGACCCGTCGGGCAACGTGTGGGTCACCGACAACGCGCCCGCCGATCCCGCGCAGCCCGGATCCGGCGGCCGGCACATCGTCGCGTTCGTCGGCGCGGCTGCGCCCGTGGCGGTCGACGAGTTCCAGTGACGCGCGGGTGCGGCATCCCGCGCCGGTAAAATAGGGCGGTGACCACCCCGCGCCTCTATTCCGGCATGCAGCCCTCGGCCGACTCCCTCCAGATCGGCAACTACATCGGGGCGCTCATGCAGTGGCGCGAGCTCCAGGACTCGTACGAGGCGTTCTTCTCCGTCGTCGACCTGCACGCGCTGACCCAGCCGAACGACCCCGCCGAGCTGCGTGAGAAGACGCGGCGCACGGCGGCGCAGTACATCGCCGCCGGCATCGAGCCGTCGCGCTCGACGCTCTACGTGCAGTCGCACGTGCGCGCGCACGCGGAGCTCGCGTGGATCCTGTCGACCATCACCGGGTTCGGCGAGGCCGGGCGCATGACGCAGTTCAAGGACAAGTCGCAGCGCTACGGCACCGACGCCACCTCCGTCGGCCTCTTCACCTACCCGGTGCTGATGGCCGCCGACATCCTGCTCTACCAGACCGACATCGTGCCGGTCGGCGACGACCAGAAGCAGCACGTGGAGCTGACGCGCGATCTCGCCGAGCGCTTCAACGCGCGGTACGGGCAGACGTTCCGGGTGCCGATGCCGGTCATCCAGCAGGAGACCGCGCGCATCTACGACCTGCAGAACCCGACGGCGAAGATGTCGAAGTCGGCGGAGTCGGATGCCGGTGTGCTCTGGCTGCTCGATGACCCGGCGGTCTCGGCGAAGAAGATCATGCGCGCGGTGACCGATTCGGACGGCACGGTGCGCTACGACCGCGAGGCCAAGCCCGGGGTGTCGAACCTGCTCGTCATCTACGCCGCGCTGACCGGCCGGCAGATCCCGTCGATCGAGGACGAGTACGCCGGCCGTGGCTACGGAGACTTCAAGAAGGGCCTCGCCGAGGTCGTGGTGTCGGAGTTCGGTCCGGTGCGCGAGCGCGCGCTGGCGCTGCTGGATGACCCCGCCGAGCTCGACCGGGTGCTCAGCGGCAACGCCGCGCGCGCCGAGGAGACCGCCGACCGCACCCTCACCGACGTCTACGACAAGATCGGTCTGCTCCGCCGGGTCTGACGGCCGGCCGCTAGCGTGGCCGGGTGGAGATCACTGTGCTGCGCACCGACCGGCTGGTGCTGTCACCGCCGTCGCCCGACGATGCGGAGGCGATCTTCGCGGCGTGTCAGGATCCCGTCCTGCAGCAGTACACGACCGTGCCGGCGCCGTACGAGCGCCATCACGCGGACGACTTCATCGCCAAGACGCAGACGTGGTGGGACGAGGGCGCCGAGGTGACGTGGGCCATCCGCGCCGACGGCCTGCTGGTCGGCATGATCGGCGTCCACGCCCTGAAGGACGAAGAGGGCGAGATCGGATACTGGATGGCCGACGCCGCGCGCGGCCAGGGGTATCTCGTCGAAGCCGGCCGTGCCGTCGTCGACGTCGCGCTCGACCCGCAGGGGCTCGCGCTGGTCCGGCTGGGCTGGCGCGCGATCGCCGGCAACATCGCCTCCGCCCGCGCGGCACGCGCGCTAGGCTTCCGCTACGAGGGCCTGCTCCGTCAGGGGCTGCACGGTCCCCGCGGTCATCACGACGGGTGGATCGCCGCCCTCCTTCCCACAGACGTTCGGATGCCGCAGCCCTGGCCCGTGCTCGCGGACTGACGGCCGAGCGGCACGGGGATCGACCGGCCCACGCAAGCCCGGCCCGGCGCCTTTCGCCGCGTGCCAGGATGGGCGCATGCCCGAGATGCCCGAGGTGCAGGGGCTGGCCGACTTCCTGCGCGGCCGCGTGCGCGGCCTTCAGATCATGCGCGTGACGGTCACCTCCATCGCCGCGCTGAAGACGTACGACCCTCCCGTCCAGGCGCTGCAGGGGCTGCGGGTCGCCGCGGTCGAGCGTCATGGCAAGTTCCTCGACCTCGCGACGGAGCCGGCGGACGACGCAGCCGCGGACGGGGCGCCGCACCTCGTGTTCCACCTCGCCAAGGCCGGGTGGCTGCGGTGGTACGAGCAGGTGCCCGCCACCGTGCTCCGTCCAGGCAAGACGCCCATCGCGCTGCGCTTGGTCTTCGAAGACGGCTCGGGCTTCGACCTCACCGAGGCCGGCACGAAGAAGTCGCTCGCGGTCTACGTCGTGCGGGACACGGCCGAGGTAGCCGGCATCGCGCGCCTCGGACCCGACCCGCTCGACCCCGCCTTCACCCGCGACGAGCTCGCCGCGCTGCTGGCCGGCCGCCGCACCCAGATCAAGGGCGTGCTGCGCGACCAGTCGATCATCGCCGGGGTCGGCAACGCCTACTCCGACGAGATCCTCCACGCGGCCAAGATGTCGCCCTACGCCCTGGCGTCGAGCTTCGGGGAGGCCGACGTCGACCACCTCTTCGCCGCCATGACCACGACGCTCACGGATGCTGTGGCCGCCGCATCCGGCAAGCCTCCGGCCGATCTGAAGGATGCCAAGCGCGGCGGGATGCGGGTGCACGGCCGCCGCGGGCAGGCGTGCCCGGTCTGCGGCGACGAGGTGCGCAGCGTGTTCTTCGCCGACAACTCCCTCGAGTACTGCCCGACGTGTCAGACCGGCGGCAAGCTGCTGGCCGACCGGCGCCTGTCGCGGCTGCTGAAGTGACCGGCGCCGTCCGGCGTGTCGACTCGCTGCGCTGACCCACGAGCGACGCGGGTACCGGGCGCGGAGACGTCGCAGGCCCGGCCCGCACAGCGGAACCGGGCCTGCGATGGGCGATCAGCGGGTGACGAAGGGGAGCAGCACCGCGTTGATCTCTTCGGCGTGCGTCCACAGCATGCCGTGGGGAGCGCCGTCGATCTCGTGGTACTCGGCGTTCGGCACCGCCTTCGAGAACGGGCGGCCGGTGAGGTCGATCGGCAGGATGTTGTCGGACGTGCCGTGCGCGATGAGCACGGGCTTGCCGCTCGCGGCCACGACCTCGACATCCGCGGTGAAGTCCTCGATCCACGTCGGGACGACCGCGTAGGCCGCGATCGGGGCGCTGCCGGTCGCGGTGTTCCAGCTCGCCGTCACGGCCTCCTGCGAGATGCGCGAGCCGAGGTTCTCGTCGAGGTTGTAGAAGTTCTTGTAGAACTCGGTGAACCACGCGAAGCGGTCGGCCTTGGCGGCGGCCGCGATCCCGTCGAACTGCTCCTGCGGCGCGCCCTGCCCCAGCATCCCGGGTTCGAGCGAGGCGAGGAAGGCGAACTTGGCGACGCGGTCGGTGCCGTGGTTCTTCGCGTAGCGGGCGAGCTCGCCGGTGCCCATCGAGAAGCCCACGAGGGTGACCTCGGTGAGGTCGAGGTGCGTGAGCACTGCGTCGAGGTCGGCGGCGAAGGTGTCGTAGTCGTACCCCGTCTCCACCTTCGACGAACGGCCGAAGCCGCGGCGGTCGTACGTGATGACGCGGCGGCCGGCCTCACGCAGCTCGCGGGCCTGTCGCTCCCACGACGAGCCGTCGAGAGGATAGCCGTGGATGAGCACGACCGGAGCGCCGGAGCCGTGGTCCTCGTAGTACAGCTCGATCGGGGTCGAGTTCTCCTGGCCGACGGTGATGTAACCCATGGGGTCCTCCTCGTGTGACGGATGAGAACGGTCGTTCTCACCTCGATAGGGCTACAGTAGAGAACGAGCGTTCTCCACGCAACCCCTCGGAGGTGAGCAGGTCATGTCGGAGCTCCATACAGACCGCGAACGCATCGTCGACGCCGCCGACCGCCTCTTCTACGGCCGCGGCATCCAGTCGGTCGGAATGGACGCCGTCCGTGCCGCCGCGCACGTGCCCCTGAAGCGTCTCTACGCCGAGTTCCCCTCGAAGGACGCGCTCCTGGTCGAGGTGCTCGATCACCGCACCGACATCTGGAACGCGGGCATCGCGCAGGCGAGCGCGTCGGCCGTCACCCCCCGCGAGAAGCTCCTGGCGGTCTACGACTTCCTCGACGGGTGGTTCCGCACCGACGACTTCCGCGGCTGCGGGTTCATCAACGCCTTCGGAGAGCTCGGCGCCGTCTCGGCGCCCGTCGCGGCGGCCGCGCGCTCGCAGAAGGCCGGGTTCGGGCGCTACGTCGCCGGCCTCGTGGCCGACCTCGCCGTCGATCAGGTGCTGGGCGACCAGCTCGCCCTGCTCGCGGAGGGTGCGCAGACCACCGCGGCGATCAGCGGACGACCGGATGCCGCGGCGCACGCGCGCGCGGCAGCGGAGACCCTCATCGACGCCGCCCTGGAGCGCGCGCACGTCACGGAATGAAACCGCCCGTCCCGCGTTGATTACACTGATGAGCAGCAAGTGCTCCGGGGTCGGTGGGAATCCGAACCGGCGGTGACAGTCCGCGAACCCTCGTCCTCCATCCGATTGCGGATGCGGCGAGGGCCGATCCGGTGGAATTCCGGAACCGACGGTGATGCGACGGAGGTTTCGTCGCTAGTCCGGATGGGAGGCAGCACAGGCGTCGCGTGCGCGACGCGTCTTCCCAGCACCCCCGGTATCCGGACGAGGGCGGGAAGCGCATGACGGTGAGCGAGGCCGAGAACGCGGCGATGAGCCGCGCCTTCGAGCTCGCCGCGCGCGGCCCCCGCGGCATCAACCCGCAGGTCGGCGCCGTGCTGCTCTCCCCCGACGGCCGCATCGTCGCCGAGGGGTGGCACCGCGGCGCCGGCACCCCGCACGCCGAGGTCGACGCCCTCTCGCACCTCGACGGGGGCGACGCGTCCGGCCTGACCGCCGTCGTGACCCTCGAGCCCTGCAACCACCGCGGGCGCACCGGACCCTGCGCGGTCGCCCTCCTCGAGGCCGGCGTCTCGCGCGTCCTCTACGCCGTCGACGACCCCAACCCCGTCGCCGGCGGCGGCGCCGAGCGCCTCGCGGAGGCAGGGGTCGAGGTGGCGGCGGGCGTGCGTCGTTCCGACGGCGAGACGCTCCTCGACGGGTGGCTCACGGCGACCCGGCTCGGACGTCCGCGCGTGACGGTCAAGTGGGCGCAGAGCCTCGACGGCCGCGCCGCCGCCGACGACGGCACCAGCCAGTGGATCACGGGCGAGGTCGCCCGTGCGGACGTCCACCGCCGCCGGGCCCAGGCCGACGCCATCGTCGTCGGCACCGGCACGGTGCTCGCGGACGACCCGTCGCTGACAGCCCGCACCCCCGACGGCTCGCTGTATCCGACGCAGCCGGTGCCCGTCGTGATCGGGCGACGCGAGGTGCCGGCGGATGCCGCACTGTTCCGCCACCCGAAGACCCCGGTCCTTGCGGGTGGGCGCGATCTGCCCGAGGTGCTCCGCGATCTGCATGGGCGCGGCATCCAGAGCGTCTTCGTGGAAGGCGGACCCACCCTCGCCAGCGCGTTCGTGACCGCCGGGCTCGCCGACGAGGTGCTGGTCTACCTCGCGCCGGTGCTGCTCGGGGGCGGCCGCCTCGCGGTCACCGACCTCGGGGTCACCACGATCGCGGATGCCCGCCGCCTGTCGGTGACCGACGTGCAGCACCTGGGCGACGACCTCCTGGTCATCGCCCACCCCTCCCCCCTCGTCGAAGGAGCCTCCTGATGTTCACCGGAATCGTCGAAGAGATCGGCGCAGTGACGGCTGTGACCGCATCGGGTGACGGCGTGCGCGTGACCGTGCGCGCTCCCCGGGCGGTGTCGGATGCCGGACACGGCGACTCGATCTCCGTCAGCGGCGTCTGCCTCACCGTGGTCGACCGCGGCGAGGACTGGTTCACCGCCGACGTCATGCGTCAGACGCTGGACATGTCCACGCTCGCCGGCATCGACGAGGGCCGCGCGGTCAACCTCGAGCGGGCCACCGTCGCGCACGGCCGTCTCGGCGGCCACATCGTCCAGGGGCACATCGACGGCACCGGCGAGATCCTCGACATCCGTCCCGGCGATCAGTGGAGCGTGCTGCGCATCTCCCTGCCGGCGGAGCTCGCGCCGCTCGTGGTCGACAAGGGGTCGATCGCCGTCGACGGCGTCTCGCTCACCGTGAGCGCGGCCAGCCCGGCGTCCGAGCCGGACGCGTGGTTCGAGGTCTCGCTCATCCCCGAGACCCTCGCCGCCACGACCCTCGGCGGCCGCTCGCTCGGCGACCGCGTGAACCTCGAGACCGACATCCTGGCGCGGCACGTGCAGCGCCTGCTCGCATTCTCCCCGACGGCTGCGGCCGTCCCGACAGAAGGAGGCTCGCGATGAGCCTTTCCACCATCGAAGAGGCCCTGGACTCGCTGCGCGCGGGCCGGCCGGTCATCGTCGCCGACGACGAGAGCCGCGAGAACGAGGGCGACATCATCCTCTCCGCGGAGAAGGCGACGGCCGAGTGGCTGGCCTGGACCATCCGCTGGTCCAGCGGCTTCATCTGCGCCCCGATGCCCGCGGACTGGGCGGACCGCCTCGACCTGCCGCCCATGGTCGCGCAGAACGAGGACGCACGCGGCACCGCCTACACGGTCAGCGTCGACGCGGCCGACCGCGTGTCCACCGGCATCAGCGCGGCCGACCGCTCGCACACGCTGAACGTGCTGGCGAACCCCGAGTCCACGCCGACCAGCGTCATCCGTCCCGGACACGTGCTCCCCCTCCGCGCCGTCGACGGCGGCGTCCGCGAGCGCGCGGGCCACACCGAGGCCGCCGTGGAGCTCATGAAGCTCGCGGGGCTGTCCCCCGTCGGCGCGATCGGCGAGGTCGTCGCCGAGGACGGCAGCATGATGCGGCTGCCGGGGCTGCTCGAGCTCGGCGCCCGCGAGAACCTGCCGGTCATCACCATCGAGCAGCTGATCGCGCACCTCGAGGAGACCGATCCGGCCGACGCGACCGTCCCCGCCGTCGCTCGCCGTCGCGTCAGCCTGCGGGCCGAGTCCACCGTGCCGACGTCGCACGGCGTGTTCCGCTTCCGCGCCTACAAGGACCGCACGACCGGCACGGATCACCTCGCGGTGATCTCCGGCGACCTGGACGACGACGCCCCGCTGGTCCGCGTGCACTCGGAGTGCCTGACGGGCGAGGCCTTCGGGTCGTTGAAGTGCGAGTGCGGCCCCCAGCTCGACGCGGCGCTCGACGCCATCGAGCAGGACGGCGGCGTCGTGGTCTACATGCGCGGCCACGAGGGCCGCGGCATCGGGCTCATCAACAAGCTGCGCGCCTACAGCCTGCAGGAGCGGGGGCTCGACACCGTCGACGCCAACCTCGCCCTCGGCCTCCCGGCCGACGCGCGCGACTACGCCGCAGCGGCGGGCATCCTCGCCGATCTCGGCATAGAGAAGGTGCGCCTGCTGACGAACAACGCCGACAAGGTGGCGCAGCTGCGCGAGCTCGGACTCGAGATCGTCGAGCAGGTGCCTCTGCTGGTCGGCGTCGGGCCCAACAACCACCAGTACCTCCAGACCAAGCGCGACCGCATGGGCCACATCATCGCCGAGCAGGACCTCGCCGATGCGATCGCACAGATGCACGAAGGAGCCGGCTCATGAGCGGCAAGGGAGCACCGATCACGGGCGGGGCCGACGCCTCCGGACTGGACATCGTCGTGGTGGCCGGCACATGGCACGACGCCATCAGCGACGGTCTGATCGCCGGCGCGGAGCGGGCCCTGGATGCGGCGGGGGCCTCGTGGCGCCTCGTGCGCGTGCCGGGGTCGTTCGAGCTTCCGGTGGCGGCCAAGGCCGCACTCGACGCAGGAGCCGACGCGGTGGTGGCCCTCGGCGTCATCATCCGGGGCGGCACGCCCCACTTCGAGTACGTGTCGTCGGCGGCCACCGACGGTCTCACGCGTGTGGCGCTCGACACCGGCAAGCCCGTGGGCTTCGGGGTGCTGACTCTCGACGACGAGCAGCAGGGACTCGACCGCGCCGGCCTCGAGGGCTCCAAGGAGGACAAGGGAGCGGAGGCGGCGGATGCGGCGATCCGCACCGCCCTCGTGCTGCAGGCGCTCCGGGCCTGACGCCGTACACCTTCAGCCAGGCTTAAGGTACCCTGGCGGCATGGAGTTCCTTCGCCACGCCGTCGTCCTCGTCCACCTCGTCGGCTTCGCCGTGCTCTTCGGCTCGTGGGTGGTCGCGGCCACCGGAGCCCGGAAGTTCACGCGCGTCATGGACGGCGGGCTGGCCATCGCCGCCGTCGCGGGCCTCGCCCTGGCGGCGCCGTGGGGCACGGACGGCGACCTGAACTACGTGAAGATCGCCGTCAAGCTCGTCGTCCTGCTGATCATCGGCGCGATCCTGGGCATCGGGTCGGGGCGCCAGCGCCGCGGCGCCGCCGTCGCGCCCGCCCTCTTCTGGTCGGTCGGCGTGCTGACGCTCGTCAACGCCGGCATCGCCGTGCTCTGGCGCTGACGCCGAGGCCTCACCTCCCGCAGCGCGGCCGCCCACGGGTCTAGGCTTGTCACCCGTGTCCGCCACCTCCGCCGCAGCCCGGCCCGCCAACTCCCGCTCGCGCGTCATCACCGCGAGCCTGGTGGGAACCACCATCGAGTTCTACGACTTCTACGCCTACGCCACCGCGGCCGTGCTCGTCTTCCCCGTCCTCTTCTTCCCGACGGGCAACGACACGACGTCGCTGCTGCTGTCGTTCAGCGTCTTCGGCGCCGCCATGATCGCGCGGCCGCTCGGGGCCATCGTATTCGGCCACTTCGGCGACCGCTTCGGGCGCAAGGCCACGCTCGTGGCATCCCTCCTCACGATGGGCATCGCGACCTTCCTCATCGGCTGCCTGCCCACCTTCGCCGACATCGGCGTGTGGGCCGCCCTCCTTCTTCTGCTGATGCGGCTCGTGCAGGGCTTCGCGCTCGGCGGCGAGTGGTCGGGCGCCGCCCTGGTGGCCACGGAGAACGCGCCGAAGGGCAAGCGCGCCTGGTACGGCACGTTCCCCCAGCTCGGCGCACCGCTGGGCTTCATCATCGCGAACGCGGTCTTCCTGATCATCAACTTCGCCCTCCCGCACCCCGACGGCGGCGCGCAGCGCTCCGCCGAGTTCCTCGCCTGGGGGTGGCGCGTGCCGTTCCTCTTCTCGGCGGTGATGGTGATCGTGGGCCTGTACGTGCGCCTGCGGCTCGTGGAGTCCCAGACGTTCTCCGCGGCGGAGAAGACCGGCGCGATCCGCCGCTTCCCGCTGGGTGCGGCCCTGCGGAACAACTGGCGCCAGCTGATCCTCGGCACCTTCATCATGCTCGCGACCTATGTGCTCTTCTACCTGATGACGCAGTTCACGCTGTCGTACGGCACGAAGGCCGCCGACCTCGCCACCGCGGCCGCCGCCGCGCGGGCCGCCGCCGAGCGCGGAGGCCCGGCCTACGACGCGACCGCGTTCGCCGCGCAGTTCTATCCGGGCCTCGGCTTCGGCTTCACCGACTTCGTCATCATGCAGATCGTCGGCGTCGTCTTCTTCGGCATCTTCACCCTGCTGTCGGGCCCGCTCGCGGACGCGATCGGCCGGCGGAAGCTGCTCATGTGGGTGACCGGACTCATCATCGTGTTCGGCCTGACCTTCTCGGTCTTCCTCCTGCCGCACGCCGACCCGAAGTTCACCGGCGCGCTGGTGCAGGCCTTCCTCGTCTTCGGCTTCGTGCTGATGGGGGCCACGTTCGGACCGATGGGCGCGGTGCTGCCCGAGCTCTTCCCGACGAACGTGCGCTACACCGGATCGGCCATCTCGTACAACGTCGCCTCGATCCTGGGCGCGGCCCTCGCGCCGATCGTCGCGCTGTGGCTGTGGTCGCTCAGCGGCGACGGCAACCCCGTCCTCGTCGGGCTCTACCTCTCGGCGATGGGCGTGCTCACGATGATCGCCCTGATCCTCTCCCCCGAGACGAAGGACGTCGACTTCGAGGAGAACATCGGGGTGGGTGCGACCGCGTCGCTCTGAGCCGCCGACGGACGGATGCCGCGGGCCGCTGGGCCCGCGGCATCCGTCGTCTGCGCGGAATCGTCCGGATGACCGGGTCGGATGTCAACCACATCACGATCCGGATCCGCCTCGGCATACGTTCGCCTGACTCACCGAGGGAGAGCCATGGCCCATCCGCCGCCCGCACGTTCCAAGTACCCGCGCAGTCCGATCGCAGGACCCTACGGACACCCGTTCCACCCGATCGCGATCATCATCCCCATCGGGGCCTGGGTCGCCGCCATCATCTTCGACATCCTCGCCCTCACGGGGGATGACGCGTCCGCCTTCGCGGTCGGCGCCCGCATCCTCATCATCATCGGCCTGATCGGGTCGGTCGCCGCCGCCCTGCTCGGCGTCATCGACTGGTTCGGTCTGCCCCCGGGCACGACCGCCCGCGCGACGGGTACGACGCACATGGTGCTCAACCTCGCCGTGATGTGTCTCTTCCTCGTCAGCCTGCTGCTGCGCGACAGCGATGACGTGGTGCCGATGATGGCGTTCCTGGCGAGCGTCGCCGGCATCGTGCTGCTCGCAGCCTCCGGATGGCTGGGCGGCAAGCTCGCGCACACCTTCGGGGTGCGCGTCGCCGACGAGCGCACACAGGCCGAGGGCTACGAGCCGCTTCCGTGACCGACCGCCGACGCACCCACCCCGAGGAGACAGCATGAGCGATCAGGAGCAGAACCCCGCCAAGCGGCCGGCGACGATCCTGGCCGGACCGTACGGCCACCCCTTCCACGCCATCGCGATCACCATCCCGATCGGGGCATGGGTGGCGAGCCTGGTGTTCGACATCATCGGCCTGATCTCGGCCGACCCGGCACCGTATGCCACCGGATCGCGCGTGCTCATCGCGATCGGCCTGCTCGGCAGCATCCCGGCCATCATCTTCGGGATCCACGACTACCTGCGCATCCCCGACCGCACGCGGGCCTCGAGCGCGGCGACGATCCACATGGGCATCAACTTCCTGGTCTGCGGCGCCTATCTCTTCCAGTTCTTCCTCCGCACGACGACCGGTGAGATCCCGATGTTCGCCTTCGTCTTCAGCATCGTGAGCCTGCTGTTCCTGAGCTTCTCGGGTTGGCTCGGCGGCAAGCTCGCCTATCGATGGGGCATCCGCGTCGCCGCGGAGACGACGCAGGGCGAGGCCTTCCGGGTGCCCGAGCGCCCCTGACGCAGTCCCGCCCCGGTGCTCCGGCCGGGGCGGGGCCATGGACCACGCGGCCGGGCCCGTCAAGGCCTGGTCCGCGTGGTCGGCGCGCCCTACTTTCGGGTCAGTGCATCTCGCCGTGTCAGGAGGATCCGAAATGAAGAAGGTCGCGAACGCCTCAGTGGTGGAGTACGACGAACCCGGCGGAGTCGAGGTCCTGCACCTCGTCGAGCGCCCCCTGCCGGAGCCGGGGCCCGGCGAGGTCAGCGTCGAGGTCATCACCACGTCGCTCAATCACATCGAGGGCTTCGTGCGCTCGGGCGCGGAAGAGGACTGGGACGACCCCTACCCCCGCCGCTCGGGCAGCTGCTTCGCGGGCATCGTCGTCGCCGTCGGTCCCGGCGTCACCGGATTCCCCGTCGGGTCCGACGTGGTCGGACACGTGCGGGCCGGTGCGCACGCGACGCACCTCACGGTCGGCGTCGACCATCTCGTCCGCAAGCCCAAGGGCGTGCCGTTCGAAGCCGCCGGCGGCCTCTACCTCGCGGGCGTCACCGCGCTCGACATCCTCGACGAGCTGAAGATCGGCCCCTCCGACACGGTGGTGATCTCGGCCGCGGCAGGTGCGGTCGGCAGCATCGAGGCGCAGGTGGCCAAGCACCTCGGCGCGCGTGTCATCGGCACCTGCGGCGACCGCAACTTCGACTACCTGCGGCAGATGGGCATCACGCCCGTGCGGTACGGCGAGGGGATCGCCGACCGCATCCGCGCCAAGGCGCCCGACGGCGTCACGGCGTTCATCGACAACTTCGGGCAGGACGGCCATGAGCTCGCGGCCGAGCTGGGTGTGCCGGAGGCGCGGTTCCGCTCCAGCGGCGACCGGCGCGACCGCGAGATCGCGCTGTTGTCGGAGGACCCCGCGGCCGTCGCCCACGGCACGTCCCAGCTCGAGCGGCTCGTCGCTCTGGCCGAGCGCCGCGTGGTCAATGTGCTGGTCTCGGGCTTCTACCCGCTGGGCGATGTCGTCGAGGCGTACGACGACCTGCAGAAGCTGCACTCGCGGGGCAAGGTCGTGCTGGCGACGCACCCCGTCAACACGCGCCGGGTGCTCAAGGCGCGCGAGGTGATGGAGGCGCGCGACTAGTCGCGGTCCGCGCCCGGCGCACAGGGACACGAAGTACGGTCGACGGTGACGGATCCGCACCGCACGGATTCCGCAGATCCTCGAGGAACACGCTTGTCTGTCGACGCACGCCCCACGTCCGAGTCCCCCGCACCCCGGCCACGGGGACGGCGGCGCAAGACACCGGAGGGGCCGCGCGCGACCTTCCGCCAGCTGCTGCCGTTCATCTTCGAGCACAAGCCCGTGCTGGTCGTCATCGCGGTTCTCAGCATCCTCGGCGCCGGCGCAACGCTTGCCCAGCCGCTCCTCGTGGGCCAGGTCATCGACCGCGTCCAGAATCAGGCGCCCCTGGGCGTGCTGGTGGGGGTGCTCATCGCGCTCGTGGTGATCTCCTCGGTCATCTCCGGCTACCAGCACTACCTCCTGCAGCGCACGGGCACGGCCGTCGTCTTCTCGAGCAGGCGCAAGCTCATCGCGCGCATCCTGCGCCTGCCGATCAGCGAGTTCGACGCCCGCCGCACGGGCGACCTCGTCTCGCGTGTCGGCACGGACACCACCCTGCTGTACGCCGTGCTCACGCAGGGCCTCGCGGATGCCGTGGGCAACGCGCTCATCTTCGTCGGGGCGCTCGTGGCCATGGCCGTCATCGACCCGGTGCTGCTCGTGCTCATCCTCGTGGTGATCGGCGTCTCCGTCGTCGTGGTGGTGCTGCTGAGCGGACGCATCCGCACCGCCTCGGCCGAGCAGCAGGTCAAGGTCGGCGAGCTGGCGTCGGGGGTGGAGCGCGCCGTCGGCTCGATCCGCACGGTCCGCGCCGCGGGCGCGACCGAGCGGGAGATCGCCTCGGTGTCGGGACTGGCGACGGAGGCGTACGACGTCGGGGTTCGGATCGCGAAGGTCTCGGCGCTCGTCGTGCCCATCGCCGGCATCGCGCTCCAGGTGTCGCTCCTGGTCGTCCTCGGCGTCGGCGGCTTCCGCGTGGCGTCCGGGGCGATCGGCATCGCGAGCCTTGTGACGTTCATCCTCTTCCTCTTCATGCTGATCGCGCCCCTCGGCTCGACCTTCGGCGCCATCACCTCCGTCAATCAGGCGCTGGGGGCGCTGGGTCGCATCCAGGAGGTGCTCGACCTGCCGACCGAGTCGCAGGACGACGCCGCCGCCGCGGCGCGCGCGGCTCAGCCGGAGGCCCGCACGGCGGATGCTCCGGCCATCGCGTTCCGCGACGTGCGGTTCCGCTATCCGGAGAACGTGGTGGCGGCTCGCGCGAAGGCGGCGGAGGAGGCCCGCTCCGTCCTGCAGGAGGCGCGGCTCGACCGCACCGCCGACGAGGTCGCCGACGAGCCGGAGGCCCGTGACCTCGACGTCCTCCGCGGCGTCTCCTTCGCGGTCCCCCGCGGGGCGCGCGTGGCACTCGTCGGCCCGAGCGGTGCCGGAAAGAGCACGGTGCTCTCGCTCATCGAACGGTTCTACGACCCGACCGCGGGCGCGATCGAGCTCGACGGGCGCGACATCCGCTCGCTCGAGCGCGATGCCCTCCGCGCGCAGTTCGGCTACGTCGAGCAGGACGCCCCGACGCTCGCGGGCACCATCGCCGACAACCTGCGTCTCGCCTCACCCGAGGCCACCGACGCCGAATGCGAGCAGGTCCTGCGCGCCGTCAACCTCACCGAGGTGCTCGAGCGCAACGATCTCGGCATCGACGCGCCGGTCGGAGAGAGCGGCGTCATGCTCTCCGGCGGCGAGCGGCAGCGTCTGGCCATCGCGCGCGCGCTGCTGGCCGCCCCGCCGATCCTGCTGCTGGACGAGTCGACGTCGTCGCTGGACGGTCTCAACGAGCAGCGGATGAGGGACGCTCTGGATGCCGTCGCCACCGGCCGCACGCTGGTCGTCATCGCCCACCGCCTGTCGACCGTGGTCGACAGCGACCTGATCGTCGTGCTCGACCACGGCCAGGTCGTGGGGCAGGGCACGCACTCCGAGCTGGTCGTGTCGACCCCGCTGTACCGCGACCTGGCCCGGCACCAGCTGCTCGTCTGACCCGGTCGGCGCACCCGCCCGCATCGACCGCGAGACTGCACCGGGAGCGCGAGACCTAGGGGGACACCCTAGGTCTGGCGCTCCGGTTGCAGTCTCGCGGATATACGCCCGGGAAACCGGACCGGAGGTCAGGCCTGCGGGGCCTGCTTCAGGCGGTAGCGCAGCGCGGAGAGCTCCGACTCGAGGGCCGCCGGCACGCGGCCGTCGAAGGTCGCGTAGAACTCCTCGGTGAGGTCGGCCTCCCGCTGCCACGAGGTCGGGTCGATCGCGAACAGCTCGTCGAGGTCGGCCTGCGGCACCTCGATGCCGTCGAGGTTGAGGTCCGACGTCCGGGGCAGGCGTCCGATCGGGCTGTCGACCGCGTCGACCTCGCCGTCGATGCGGCGGATGATCCAGTCGATGACCCGGGAGTTGTCGCCGAATCCGGGCCACAGGAAGCGTCCGTCCGAACCTTTGCGGAACCAGTTCACCTGGAAGATGCGCGGCGCGCGGTCGAAACGCAGCTTCTGGCCGATCTTGAGCCAGTGGCCGAAGTAGTCGGCCATGTTGTAGCCGCAGAACGGCAGCATCGCGAACGGGTCGCGGCGCAGCTCGCCGACCGTGCCCTCCGCGGCCGCCGTGCGCTCGGACGAGATGTTCGAGCCCATGAAGACGCCGTGCGTCCAGTCGGTCGCCTCGACCACGAGCGGGACGTTCGTCGCCCGACGTCCGCCGAAGAGGATGACATCCAGGGGCACGCCCTGGGGCGCGTCCCAGTCGGAGGCGATCTGCGGGCACTGCGCCGCGGCCACCGTGAAGCGCGAGTTCGGGTGCGCGGCCGGACGGCCGAGTCCGGGCGTCCAGGCGTTACCCTCCCAGTCGGTCAGGTGCGGCGGGGCCTCGTCGGTCAGACCCTCCCACCACACGTCGCCGTCGGGGCGGAGCGCGACGTTGGTGAAGATCGTGTTGCCCCAGAGCGTCTCGACAGCGGTGACGTTGGTCGACTCGCCCGTGCCGGGTGCGACGCCGAAGAAGCCGGCCTCGGGGTTGATCGCCCACAGGCGTCCGTCGTCGCCGGGGCGCAGCCACGCGATGTCGTCACCGAGCGTCTCGACGCGCCAGCCGGGGATGGTCGGGCGGAGCATCGCGAGGTTGGTCTTGCCGCACGCCGAGGGGAACGCCGCGGCGACGTGGTACGCCTTGCCGGACGGGGCGATGACGCGGATGAGCAGCATGTGCTCTGCCAGCCAGCCCTCGTCGCGGCCGATGACCGACGCGATGCGCAGGGCGAAGCACTTCTTGGCGAGGATCGCGTTGCCGCCGTAGCCGGAGCCGAACGACCACACCTCGAGCGTGTCGGGGAAGTGGGCGATGTACTTCTCGTCGTTGCAGGGCCACGCGGCATCCTCCTCCCCCGGCGCCAGCGGCGCTCCGACGGAGTGGACGGTCTTGACCCAGCCGGCGCCGTCGGCGATCTGCTCGAGGACGGCGGTGCCGACGTGGGTCATGATGCCGATGGAGGTGACCGCGTAGGCGCTGTCGGTCACCTGCACGCCGATGTGCGACAGCGGGCCGCCGACGGCGCCCATCGAGAAGGGGACGACGTACATCGTGCGACCACGCATCGACCCCTCGAAGAGACCGGTCAGGATGCTGCGCATCTCGGCCGGGTCTGCCCAGTTGTTCGTCGGGCCGGCGTCCTCCTCGCGCTCGGAGGCGATGAAGGTGCGCCCCTCGGTGCGGGCGACGTCGCTCGGGTGCGAACGGGCGAGGTAGGAGCCCGGGCGCCATTCGGGGTTGAGCTTGATGAGCTTGCCCTCGTCGACCTGCTGACGGAGGAGCGCGTCGTTCTCGGCGCGCGAGCCGTCGACCCAGTGGATGCCGGCAGGCTGCGTCAGCGCGGCGATCTCATCGACCCAGGCGTACAGGGCGTCCATGCCCGCTCCCGTGACGTGGGGGCGCCGGCCGAAGCCGCGCGCCTCGCGGGCGGGGGTGGACGTGGGGCGGGTGAAGATGTCGGCCAATGCCATGCTCGTTCCTCCTCGATCGACACGTCATCTGCGGTCTTCCTCCACTGTGACGCGATTACCTCGACCTTTTCGCGACCTGCATGCTGTAAGAAACGTGAATCTTTCCGTATGCTCAAGGAATGGCCTCCACGTCGCTCGAGCTCACGACCCTCGGTCACCGCATCCGCCACCAGCGCGTGGCGGCCGGGATGACGCTGGACGAACTCGGCGAGAAGGTCGGCGTGGCGGGCAGCCAGCTGAGTCTCATCGAGAACGGCAAGCGCGAGCCGAAGCTCTCGCTGCTGCAGGCGATCGCCGCCACGACGGGCATCGAGGTGGCGGAGCTGCTGTCGGCGGAGCCGCCCAACCGCCGGGCCGCGCTCGAGATCGACCTGGCCCGGCTGCAGGCCGGAACGGTGTTCCGCCGGCTCGGCATCCCTCCGGTGAAGGTCACGAAGGGCACCAGCGACGAGACCCTCGAATCGATCATCGGGCTGCATCGCGAGCTCGAGCGTCGTGAGCGCGAGACGATCGCGACGCCCGAGGAGGCGCGCCGCGCCAACACGGAGCTCCGGCTGCGCATGCGGGAGAAGGGCAACTACCTCGCCGACATCGAGAAGCTCGCCGAGCGCCAGCTCAAGGCGGCGGGGCACTCGAGCGGAGCTCTCACGCACCGCACGGTCAGCATCATGGCCCAGCAGCTGGGCTTCGAGCTGCTCTACGTCAGCGACCTCCCCCACTCCGCGCGCTCCGTCACCGACATCGAGAACGGCCGCATCTACCTGCCGCCGGCGTCGATCCCCGGCGGCCACGGCCTGCGGTCGATGGCGCTGCAGGCGATGGCCCACCGACTGCTGGGGCACGAGCGGCCGGTCGACTACGCCGATTTCCTCGAGCAGCGCCTGGAGATCAACTACTACGCCGCCTGCTGCCTCATGCCCGAGACGGCCTCGCTCGCGTTCCTGCAGCAGGCCAAGCGCGACCGCAACCTCGCCGTCGAGGACTTCCGCGATGCCTTCGGCGTCACCCATGAGGCGGCCGCCATGCGGCTCACGAACCTCCTGACCCAGCACTTCGAGATCCCGCTGCACTTCCTGCGCGTGGACGGCTCGGGAGCGATCAACCGCGTCTACGAGAACGACGACCTGCCGGTGCCCATGGACGTCACGGGGTCGGTCGAGGGGCAGATCGTCTGCCGCCGCTTCCTCGCGCGCTCCGCCTTCGAGGAGCACAACCGCACCACGGAGCACTACCAGTACACCGACACCCCGTCGGGCACGTTCTGGTGCTCGACGCAGACCGGGACGACGGATGCCGGCGAGTTCTCCATCACGGTCGGGGTGCCCTTCGACGACGCGCGGTGGTTCCGCGGCCGGGAGACGACGAAGCGCTCCAGCTCGCACTGCCCCGACCAGTCGTGCTGCCGCCGCCCGCCCGCCGACGTCGCCGCCCGATGGAGCGGCAAGGCGTGGCCGAGCGCACGCGTGCACATGCACATGTTCTCGCCGCTGCCCTCGGGCGACTTCCCCGGCGTCGACGACACAGAGGTCTACAGCTTCCTCGAGAGGCACGCCGAGGGCTGAGTCCGCGAATCCGGTCGGGCTCAGTCGGCTGCGCCGCCGTCGGAGCCGCCTCCGCCGTCGCCCGCGGCACCGCCGGCACCCGCGGCACCGCCGGCACCCTGCGATCCGTGCGCGTCGGCGGCCACCGGCACTGTCACCGCGCCGGCAGCGCCGTGGGGCTGCTCGCCCCGGGGCCGCTCGCCGTCAGGGCCCCACTTCAGCCAGGCGACGACGTAGATCACCAGCGCGCTGACCAGGCCGGTGAGCACCCAGATCACGACGAGGAAGTCGACCCACGACCCGACCGGTGGGCTGCCGGGCAGGAAGCCGCGCAGCGGGATCGTGGCGAACAGCATGGCCGCCATCCAGCTCATCAGGGTCGCCTCGGCCTTGCGCCGCCCCCGCAGCACGCGCAGCGCGATCGTGAGGCACAGAACGGGCATCGCGACCATGAGCACGAGGATGACGACGCCGAAGGTCACCGGAGCGACCGACCGCTGCGCGATGATGACCACCTCGTCGGCCGGTGTGCCGTTCACGGTGAACAGCTGACTGGTCGCCTCGCTCGTCTCGGAGCGGAACGTCCAGCCCGGCACGTGCGGCGTGCCGCAGACCACGAGCGGCACCACCGACTCCTGCGCGGTGCCGGCGTTCTGGACGGCGATGATGGCCACCGGCGAGCGGTAGACGTCGACGGGCCAGCGCTCGATCTCGCCCTCGGCGATGAGGCGCACGGTCTGCGCGGACGGGATCGTCCCGGGCTCGTAGGTCAGGGTGCGCGACGTGTCGACGTTGGAGAGGTAGATCGTCAGCGGCCCCTGCAGCCGCTCGTCCGCATCGGCCGCGGGTCCGAAGGAGAGCACGTCGAGGCTGCCGCTGATGCGCTCGCCCGCGGCATCCACCGACTGCGGGGTGAACGACAGGGTGATGCGGTCCGTCGGGAGCTCATCGGCGGGGAGGCAGCTCGATCCGGTGGACTGCGTCTCGGTCAGCGCGTACGTGGCGACGACGCCGACGTAGAGGCCGAGGAAGGCCAGCACGACGAGCGCGACCACCCAGCCGCGTCTCCTCGTTCCCGCCCGCACGGTGACAGTGTGGCAGAACGCGTCAGCCCAGGAGGAACCGGCGATAGCGCTGCAGCGCGGCGTCCACCTGCTCCGGCGAGGCGGAGTCCGCGGTGAAGAGATCCGGCAGCGGGTCACCCGCGTGCCGGCCGACGGCGTGCGAGTGCGACCACGCGCCGGCCACCTCGCCGCGCGCGACGAGGACGGGCCGCACCATGCCGTTCGCGCCCGGTCCGACACGGCCGAGCAGAGCGGGCGCGCAGACGCCCGTCCGGTCGGCGTACGACAGGTAGTACTCGTCGAACGGGGGCAGGGCCAGCACCCCCGGCATCCGCGGAGCCCGCCGGGGAGCCGGGCCCGCAGCCACGTAGACCGGCTCCCCGCCTCCGGGGACGACGGACACGCGATCGGATGCCGCGGCCGCCGCCTCCCGCGCGGCGCCCAGCGGCAGCCCCGACCACCACGCGAAGTCCCGGGCGCCGGCGGGGCCGTGCGAGGTGATGTAGCGCGTGAACAGCTCGGCGAGCGGGTCGGCGGGGGCCGCGGCATCCGTGATCCACTCGTCGGTCCGCACGACGTACTGCTCCCGCGTCGGACCACCCGCGCGCGGCACGACCGGCCCCTGGCAGACGACGCCGCGCCACGACAGACCGCAGAGCAGGTGGTAGCCGCGCTGCCATGACGTCGAGATGCCCGCCCCCTCGAGGACCGCGAAGAGCTCGGTGCGCGCGAGTCGCCCGCCTCCCGCCAGCGCGGTGAGGGTGGCACGCTCCGCCCGGCGGAGCTCGTCGGCGTCGATGCCCTCGCGCCGGTGCGTCGCGGCGACGCCCTGCCGCTGCCGCTCCCCCGTGAGCGCCAGCAGCCAGCCCAGGTCGCGTGCGGGGACGATGTGGATCGTGCCGCGCATCGTCCACGAGCGCACGATCTCGCCGCGGTCGAAAGCGGCGTCGACGTCGCGCAGCGTCGGCTGACCGCGCGTGCGCAGCGCCAGCGCCCAGCGGCCGCCCCAGAACTCCTGCGCCTGGGCGGCCGTCATGTGGCCCGCGGCGCCGCCGATCGACGCCGCCGGCGCCGACAGGAGATGCGACCTCAGCCGGCGGTCGGGAAGTGCGCGCACGACGACATCCTGCCGTGCCGCATCGACACGGCGGCTACTTGATGCCGCTGCGGGCGAAGCCGGCGATGAAGTACCGCTGGAAGAAGAGGAACACCAGCGCGATCGGCACGACGTTGATGAGCGCGAACGCCATCGTCGCCCCGTAGTCGCTGTTCGCCTGACCCTGCAGGAACAGCAGCCCGATGGGCAGGGTGAACAGCTGATTGTCGCGCAGGGCGATGAGGGGCCACGCGAAGTCGTTCCACGACTGCAGGAGGCCCATGAACACCAGCACGGCGATGAGCGATTTCGACATCGGGAGCACGACGCGCAGGAACGTCTGGACGTGGGATGCGCCGTCCAGACGCGCCGCCTCGATGAGCTCCCTCGGGATGCCGAGCATGAACTGCCGGGCGAGGAAGAGGCCGAAGGCGGAGGCCGCGCTGGGCAGGATGACGCCCCAGTAGGTGCCGTAGATGCCGAGGCCGGTGATGAGGCGGAAGAGCGACACGATGATCACCTGGACCGGAAGCACGAGCGTCGCCAGGGCGATGAAGAACAGCACCGTCGAACCGCGGAAGCGCAGCTGCGCGAACGCGTAGCCGGCGAGCAGGCTCGTGATGACCGAGAGCGCCGTGACGACGACCGCGATCGCGACGGAGTTGCCGAACCACGTCGCCACGGGGAACGACCCGAACACGCGGGTGAAGTTCTCGAGCGTGAACTCCCGCGGCCACAGGCGGAACTCGCCCCCGCCGAGCAGCTCGGAGCGGGTGGAGAAGGCGACCACGACCATCCAGTAGAGGGGCGAGATCGTGATGAGCCCGATGACCAGCACGATGACCGTGCGGGCGGCGGTGCTCCAGCGGGCGGTGCGCTGCACGCGGGTGCTCATTCGACCAGGTCCCTCGTGCGGCTCGCACGCCACTGCCCGGCGGCGAAGAGGAGGGCGAACAGGAACAGCACCATGCCGATCGCCGCGGCGTATCCCTGATCGCGCGTCACGAAGCCCGTCTCGTACGCGTAGGTGACCAGGACGGAGGTCGCCCCGCCCGGCCCGCCGCCGGTGAGGACGAAGACGATGTCGAAGACCTGGAAGGAGTAGATGACGTTGAGGATGACGAGGAAGAACGTCGTCGGTCCGAGGAGCGGCAGGGTGACGTTGCGGAAGCGCTGCCACGCTCCGGCGCCGTCGAGCCGCGCGGCCTCGTAGAGATCGGGCCCGAGCCCCTGCAGTCCGGCCAGGTAGATGAGCATGTTGAAGCCGGTGCGCCACCACACCGTGGCGATGACGATCGACGCGAAGGCCGGGCCCGCCTGCGACTGCCAGTCGATCGAGGGCAGACCGAACAGCTGCGCGATCTTGTTCAGCGCCCCGGAGTTCTGGTCGAAGATCAGCACGCCGATCAGGGCGGTCGCGACGCCCGAGACCGCCATCGGCAGGATGAGCAGCGAGCGGAGCACCGGCCGAGCGGGGAGGGCGGAGTTGAGCATCACCGCGGCGAAGAGCCCGAAGGCCATCGACAGCGGCGTGACGATCGCCGTGAAGAGCAGCGTGTTGCCCAGCGACCGCCAGAACAGGGGGTCGGAGGCGAGCCGGGCGTAGTTGTCGAGTCCGGTGAATGTGCCGTCGCCGAAGCCGTCGGTGCGCTGCAGGCTGACCAGGAACGCGCCGACGAGCGGGACGAGCACGAAGATCAGCAGCAGCAGGTAGTTGGGGGCGATGAAGGCGTACGCCGCGAGCGCCTCCCGGCGCGCCCCCGCCCGGCGCGGCCGCGCCACTCTAGGCACCGATCGCCGTGGCGATGCCGCTCTGGAGGTTCTGCACCGTCGTGGCGGCATCCTGCGCACCCGTGAAGGCGAGGTCCAGCTGCTCCTTGAGCACCGGGATGATCGCCGACATCGACGGCGACGCCACCTGTGCGACGTCCTGCGGCTGCACGCCGCCGGCCTGGGCGGCGAAGATCGGCGCGAGCTCCGGACGCACGTCGAACTTCAGGTCGCCGTTGAGCAGGTCGCCGCGGGTCGGCAGGAGCGACGCCGCTGCGCAGAAGTCACGCATCTGCTCGGCGTCGGTCATGAACTCCAGGAAGGATGCGGCGAGCTCCGGCTGCGCGGTGTTCGCCGTCGCGACCAGGGCGTTGCCGCCGAAGTCCCCGCCGGTGCGGACGTCGCGCGGAGCGAAGGTGGCGGTCCAGTCGAAGGTGGCGGTGGCGTCGGCATCCGGGATCTGGAAGGCGCCCGACCACACCATCGCGACCGACTGCGAGAACCACGACTCGCTGGCATAGCTCGAGGAGTTGATCGTGTTGTTCGCCGGCACGTAGCCCTTCGAGAAGAAGGAGCTGGAGAACTCGACGGCCTTGCGGGCCGCGTCGGAGTCGATCGCGGGCGTCTTCTGATCGGACTGGAGGAAGGCGCCGTCGGCCTGGAACAGCAGGCTGAGCCAGCGGGTCACGCCGTTGCCCTGCCAGTTGTACGCCCACGGGTAGGTGCCCGACGGGAGTCCGCCGCGGAGCTTGTCGCCGATGGCGGCCAGCTCCTCCCAGGTCCAGGCGTCCTCGACGCTCGTGGGGACCTCGGTGATGCCTGCGGCGGCCAGCAGCTCTGTGTTGACCAGGATCGCCGACGTGTCGGTGTGGTGCGGCAGGCCGAAGACCCCGCCCTGGTTCTGCACAGCCGCCCAGGCGGGCTCGGTGAACTGCGCCTGCCGGTCGGAGGAGAGCAGGGGCTTGAGGTCGAGGAGCTGCCCGCGCCCGGCGTACGCGCCGAACGTGTAGTACGGCACGCGGAAGATGTCGGGCGGGTTGCCCGCCTGCAGCTGCGCGTCGATGTTGGAGAACATCTGCTCGTACGGCACGGCGTTGAGGGTGACGGTCTGGCCGGGGTTGGCGCTCTCGAAGGCGGCGATGGCGGTGCGGAAGCCGGCGAGCTCGGCATCGGTGCCCCACGTGGTGAAGGTGAGGGTGCCCGTGCGCTGCGTCGGCGTGCTCTGCGGCACGAAGCCGCACCCGGCGAGCAGGACCGGCAGCGAGACGGCGCCTGCGCCGATCAGGAAACCGCGGCGGGAAAGCGTCATGAGTCACTCCAGGATGTGTGCGGCCACGAAGCGCGGGCGGCACGAGCGCCCGCTTCCCCGGAACGCTAACGCCGCCCGACGCCCTGCGGGGTCGTACGAGAAAAATCCGCGCCTGGAGCGCGTTTGTGGTAGGAGCGGCTCAGCCGAAGGGGTTCGGGGTGAGCGTGTACTTGGTCTGCAGGTACTCGTGGATGCCCTCGGCGCCGCCCTCGCGACCCAGTCCCGACATCTTCCATCCGCCGAACGGCGCGGCCGCGTTGGAGACCACCCCTACGTTGAGCCCCATCATCCCGGTCTCGAGGCGCTCGATCATGCGCTGTCCGCGCGCGAGGCTCTCGGTGTAGACGTAGGAGACCAGGCCGTACTCGGTGTCGTTGGCGAGACGGACGGCCTCGTCCTCGTCGTCGAACGGCACGATGGCCAGCACCGGTCCGAAGATCTCCTCGCGGAGGATGTCGCTGCCCTCCGCCACGTCCGAGACGACGGTGGCCTCGTAGAACGTCCCCGCGCCGTCACCGCGGCGGCCGCCCGTGCGCAGGATCGCGCCGCGGTCGACGGCGTCCTTGACGAGCGCCTCGGCCTTCGCCACCGCGCGGTCGTCGATGAGCGGTCCGATGGTCACGCCGTCCTCGGTGCCGCGGCCCATGCGGAACCCCTGCACGCGCTCGGTGACCCGGCGGGCGAACTCGTCGGCGATGGAGCGGTGCACGATGAAGCGGTTCGCCGCGGTGCACGCCTGACCGATGTTGCGGAACTTCGCCGCCATCGCGCCCTCCACGGCCTTGTCGAGGTCGGCGTCGTCGAAGATGACGAACGGCGCGTTGCCGCCGAGCTCCATCGACGTGCGCAGGACACCGCCGGCGGCCTGCTCCAGCAGCTTCACGCCGACCGGCGTCGAGCCGGTGAACGAGAGCTTCCGCAGGCGCGGGTCGCGGATGATCGGCTCCGACACGGCGCCCGACGTCGACGTCGTGAAGACGTTGACGACACCTGCCGGGAGACCGGCGTCCTGCAGCAGCTTGGCGAAGTAGAGGGTCGTGAGCGGGGTCAACTCGGCGGGCTTGATGACGACGGTGCAGCCCGCGGCGAGCGCCGGCGCGATCTTGCGGGTGGCCATCGCCAGCGGGAAGTTCCACGGGGTGATGAGGAAGCACGGCCCGACCGGGTGCTGCGACACGATCATGCGGCCGGTGCCCTCGGGGTTCGCGCCGTAGCGGCCGGTGGCGCGCACCGCCTCCTCGCTGAACCAGCGCAGGAACTCGCCGCCGTAGACGACCTCCCCTCGCGCCTCGGCCAGCGGCTTGCCCATCTCGATCGTCATGAGCAGCGCGAAGTCCTCCTTGCGCTCCTGCAGCAGGTCGAACGCGCGGCGGAGGATCTCGCCGCGCTGACGGGCGGGGGTCGCGGCCCAGTCCGCCGCAGCATCCACCGCGGCGTCCAGTGCCGCCGCGCCGTCCTCGGCCCGCGCGTCGGCGATCTCCTTGACGACCTCGCCGGTCGACGGGTCGATGACCCGCAGCGTCGCTCCCCCGGCGGCGGGGCGCCACTCGCCCCCGATGAACAATCCGTCCGGCACGTCCGCCAGGAGCTGGGTCTCACGGTTCTCGGTCACGGGGATTCCCTTCGTCGGGCGGCGTCGGCGCGGATGGATGCTGCAGACGAGCATCCATCGGCGGTGCTCCCATTCTTCCAAGCCGGCGCGGGCCTGGCGCTGTACATCGTGTCCATCCGAGGCAGGATCCGTGTCCCGGGCGGCGAGCGGGACGGGTGTCTCCTCGATGTGCCGCGGCCCCCGGCATCCGTCGCCCCGCCGGTCCCCCGCGGCGCTTGTACAATCGAGGAGTCCGGCCGTCACGACGCCGGTGCTCGAAAAAAGGGCACGCCGCCCCTCCATCGCCGGAGGGACGAGACACATACGGATCCGACTCCGTTCCCGTCTCGAAAGGCCCGCATGTCCTCCGTCTCCGCGCACGTCGCCGTCACCCTCGCCCGCCACGTCGACCACGTCTTCGGCGTGATGGGCAACGGCAACGCCCACTTCCTCGACGCGATCGAGCGCCGCACGGACGCCGTCTTCACCGCGGTGCGCCACGAGGCCGGCGGAGTCGTCGCCGCCGACGCGTTCCACCGCGCGGGCGGCGGGCTCGCGGCCGCCACCGCCACCTACGGCGCCGGCTTCACCAACACCCTCACCGCCCTCGCCGAGTCGGTGCAGGCGCACGTCCCGCTGCTGCTCGTGGTCGGCGACGAGCCCACGTCCGGACGCCGTCCGTGGGACGTCGACCAGATCGCGATGGCCTCCGCCGTCGGCGCGCGCACGTACACCGCAGGACGGACGGATGCTGCGGCCACGACCGTCATCGCGATCGAGCACGCGCTCGCCTACCGCGTGCCCGTCGTGCTCGCGATCCCGTACGACGTCGCCGCCCGGGAGGCCGGAGAGGTCGCCGACGCGCCGCTGCCCGGCATCCCGGCTCCGCTCCAGCCGGCGAGCCCGTACGCTCGCTCGGCCGTGCACGAGATGGCGGCAGCACTGGCCGTCGCCGAGCGCCCGCTGCTGCTGGCCGGCCGCGGCGCCTGGATCTCCGGGGCCTCCGACGTGCTCGGCGAGCTCGCCGCCGCCACGGGTGCCCTCACCGCCACCAGCGCACTGGGGCGCGGGGTGTTCCCCGACGACCGGTACGACCTCGGCGTCACCGGCGGCTTCGGCGCGGAGCGGGCGATGGAGCTCGTGCGTCAGGCCGACGTCGCCGTCGTCTTCGGCGCCTCACTCAACCAGTTCACGATGCGCTTCGGCGAGCTGTTCGCTCCCGGCACCCGGGTGTACCAGGTCGACACCGCGCCGACGGCGACCCACCCGAACGTGGGCGGCTTCGTGCGGGCCGACGTCACGGCGACGGCGCGTCTGCTTCTGAACGACCTCCGCGCGACGGGCGCGGCGCCGTCGGGCTGGCGCGAGTCGGTGGACGTGCCGGCGGCCCGCACGCAGGAGCCCGGTGACGACCTCGCCCCCGACGGACGCCTCGACCCGCGCTCGGCGGCGCGCCGCATCGCGGAGCTGCTGCCCGAGGATCGCGTCGTGGTCTCCGACGGCGGCCACTTCATCGGCTGGGCGAACATGTACTGGCCGGTGGCCTCACCCGACCGCATGATCATGGTCGGCACGGCCTTCCAGTCCATCGGCTTCGGCTTCGCGTCCGTTCCGGGCGCCGCGCTGGCGAAGCCCCGGTCGACGGTCGTGCTCACCACGGGCGACGGCGGCGGGCTGATGGCGCTGGCCGATCTCGAGAGCGCGGTGCGGGTGGCCGGCGGCCGGGGCGTCGCCGTCGTCTGGAACGACGCCGCCTATGGCGCAGAGGTGAACCTCTACGGCCTGAAGGGTCTCGCCGAGGCTCCGATGCGCATTCCCGAGGTCGACTTCGCCGGGCTCGCCGCAGCCGTCGGGGCGGAGGGTGTCGCCGTGCGCACGCTGGCCGACCTCGACCGCCTCGCCGAGTGGGCCGCCAGACCCGCCGACGAGCGGCCGTTCCTGCTGCTGGATCTGCGGATCTCCGGCGCGGTCGTCGCGCCGTACCAGCAGGAGATCATCCGCGTGAACTCGTGACGCCGTCGCCGCCGTCGCGGTCGTCGTCGATGTGGCGCCACTCGGCCGCGAACTCCCGCACGGTCTTGGTGGCGAGGTCCTGACGCACGACCTGCAGCAGCCGGTCGGCCTCCTCCATGCTCCCGGCCTTGACGCGCAGCACCTCGGCGCCCGACGCGCGTCGCGTGACGACGAGGTCGATCGCCGCACCGACGGGATCGGCGTCGCCCGACAGCGCGGTCGTCACGACGGAGGCGATCATCCGCAGCGAGCGGCGCATCGGCGACAGCGGCCGCCCCACCAGATCCGCCTCGAGGTGGTCGGCGGCCGCATCGGCGGAGTACTCGGTGCTCATGCCCCGATTCTGACCCACCCGGGCGGGGTTGCTCAGCGCGGGGGCAGCATGTTGCCCGCGAAGAACTCCGCGAGCTCGTCCGTCGCCGTCAGCGGCAGGACGTGCGCGACGTACTGGTCGGGCCGCACGACCACCACGACGCCGTCGCGCGACAGGCCCCGCTCTTCGAAGATGTCGGTGCTCGTCCACGCGCTCGGCGCGGCGGCGAACACCTTCTCCCAGTCGGTGAGGCCGAGCGGGCCGGTCTGCGGACGGAAGGCATCCGGCACGCGGGTGACGTCGACCTCCTCGTGCGGCTGCTGGTAGACCACCTTGACGTCGAACACCGCGTCGGCGTCGGCCCCCGCGGGCGTGAACGTCGCGAGGGGGGATGCCGCGGCATCCGTCCACCACTGCGCCCAGGTCGACAGGGCCGAGTCCTCACCCGGCGCGGCCCGGTCGGCGAACACGTAGATGCGCCAGCGGCCGTCGGCACGGGCGTGGTGCCCGAGGTGCACGCGGTTGCCGTCGGCGACGAGCACGACCTCGGAGGAGGCGAAGCGCTTGCCGAGGGGGAAGCCCTCGGCGAGCTCCTGACGGGCCGCGCCCGCGATGATCGACGACGGCGCGTAACGCGTCATGAAGCCGGACGGGAACTCCGCCGTGGCCAGGTAGTAGGTGGCGAGGTCCTGCGGGTCGGAGATCTCCTCCGGTTTGCGCGCCATCAGCGACGACCACTCGCGGTCGAAGTCGATGAGCTCCTGCGCGACGGGCTGACGCTCGGCGGAGTAGGTCGTCAGCAGCGACGCGGGGCTGCGACCGGTGAGCACCGAGCCCAGCTTCCAGCCGAGGTTGAAGCCGTCCTGCATCGACACGTTCATGCCCTGGCCGGCCTTCGCGCTGTGGGTGTGGCACGCGTCGCCGGTGAGGAACACGTGCGGCTCGCGACCGGGCTCGTCGGCGGCGTCGTCGAAGTGGTCGGTCACACGATGCCCGACCTCGTAGACGCTGCTCCACGCCACCTGCTTCACGTCGATCGCATACGGGTGCAGGATCGCGTTCGCCCGCTCGATGACCGCCTCGACGGGAGTGGAGCGCACCTGGCGGTTGTCGCCGGCGGGCACCTCGCCCAGGTCGACGTAGACGCGGCAGAGATAGCCGCCCTCACGGGGGATGAGGAGGATGTTGCCGGCCTCCGCGTTGATCGCGCACTTGGTGCGCCAGTCGGGGAAGTCGGTGTTGACCAGCACGTCCATGACGCCCCACGCGTGCGCGGCCGAGGCGCCGAGGTGCGTGCGGCCGATCGCCTCGCGCACGCCGCTGCGGGCGCCGTCGCTTCCGACGACGTACGTCGCGCGCACGGTCAGCTCCTCGCCGGCCCGGTCGCCCTCGGTCCGGCGCAGGCGCACCTCGACCGGGTGCTCCCCCTCCGGGTGCACGGTGAGGCCGGCGAACTCCATGCCGTAGTCGGGCACGATGCGTCCGGGCGCCAGGGCGGCGGCCTCGGCGAAGTAGTCGAGCACGCGCGCCTGGTTCACGATCAGGTGCGGGAACTCGCTGATCTTGAACGCGTAGTCCTCGGTGCGAGCGGTGCGGATGATGCGGCTCGGGTCCTCGGGGTCCGGTCCCCAGAAGTTCATCCACGCGATGTTGTACGCCTCGGCGATGATCCGCTCCGCGAAGCCGAACGCCTGGAACGTCTCGACACTGCGGGGCTGGATGCCGTCGGCCTGACCGAGCTCCAGGCGCCCGCTCCGGCGCTCCACGATGCGCGTGGAGACGTCGGGGTACTGCGCGAGCTGCGCCGCCAGCAGCATGCCGGCGGGCCCCGAGCCGACGATGAGCACGTCGACCTCGTCGGGGAGGTCGGCGGGCCGATCCCGGCCGATGCCGGCGGCGGGCTGCACGCGCGGGTCACCGGAGACGTAGCCGTGGTGGTGGAACTGCATGGGATCCCCTCGGATGGCGGGTGCGGACGGCGGTGCGGGTCGGCTTGTCGAGCGGTGCGGTTTCGGCGGCTTCGCGGGCGTCTCGGCCGTGCCGCGGCGAGCCTCGGGTCAGACCTTGGCGAGGCCGCGGATCGGGCTGACCGCCTGCTCCTCCTCGGCCTCGAGGCCGAGACGGATGCCGCTGCGGTCGCGCAGGAGGAGGGTCGCGATGAGGCCGATCACCGTCATGCCGGCGAGGTACCAGGTGACGGACATCGTGGTGCCCGTCTCCTTCACCAGCGCGGTGGCGATGGTCGGCGCGAACGCCCCGCCCAGAATGGCGCCGATCGCGTAGGAGATCGAGACGCCGGAGAAGCGGATGGATGCCGGGAAGAGCTCCGTGTAGAGCGCCGCCTGCGGTCCGTAGGTGAAGCCCAGGCCGATTGTGAGGATCGCGAGTCCGAGGAACAGCAGTCCGATGCTGCCGGTGTTCACCAGCGGGAACAGCGTGAAGACGCCGACGAGCTGCAGCAGCCAGCCGATGACGTACGTCGTGCGGCGGCCGATGCGGTCGGAGACGAAGCCGGCTGCGAGGGTGGAGATCAGCCAGGTGACGGCCGAGCCGGCGACGGCCCAGAGGACGGGGCCGCGCTCGAGGCCCAGCGGGCCGTCGGGGTTCGTCGCGTAGCCCTGGATGTAGCCGCCGGTGGTCATGTACCCGACGGCGTTGTTGCCGGCGAACACGAGGGCGGCGATGAGCACGAGGAGCGCGTGCTTGCGGAAGAGCTGCACGATAGGCATCCGCGCCTTCTCCTTGCGCTCGGCCAGCTCCGCGAAGACGGGGCTCTCCTCGACGCGGCGGCGGACGTACCAGCCGATGAGGATCAGCACGACGCTCAGCAGGAACGGCACGCGCCAGCCCCACTGCACGAACGCGTCGCCGGGTGCGATCACGGTCATGAGCGCCATGACGCCGGAGGCCAGAAGCAGTCCGAGCGGGACGCCGATCTGCGGCGAGGCTCCGAACGCGCCGCGGCGGTTCCGCGGAGCGTGCTCGACGGCCATCAGCACCGCGCCGCCCCACTCGCCGCCGGCCGACAGGCCCTGCAGGATGCGCAGCAGCACGAGCAGGATCGGCGCGGCCACGCCGATCGACTCGTAGGTCGGCAGCACGCCGATGAGCGCGGTCGCGATGCCCATGAGGATCAGCGTCCACATCAGCACGACCTTGCGGCCGAACTTGTCGCCGAAGTGCCCGGCGAGGAAGGCGCCGAGCGGGCGGAACAGGAAGCTGACGCCCACGGTGGCGAAGGCGAGGATCGCGCTGTCGGCGCCCAGGCTGCCGAAGAACAGCTGGCCGAAGACCAGACCGACCGCGGTGGCGTAGATGAAGAAGTCGTACCACTCGACGGTGGTGCCGACCACGGTGGCGAAGACCACGCGGCGACGGTCGGCCGGCGCGGAGATCGTGCCCGTCGGGGTGAAGGCGGACGGGGAAGGATTGCTCATCGTGACTCCTGTGTCGATGCGATGCTGCTGTCGGGATGGGCGGCGATGCTTGCCGGACGTGATCAGATCATATACGATTTCAGATACGACGCAAGAGCGAGGGAGCTCATGACTCAGCAGACGGATGCCGCGGACCCCCGTTTCTCGGCGCTGCCGGCCCGCCCCGGCAAGATCATCGCGGTGCACCTCAGCTACGCCTCGCGCGCCGATCAGCGCGGTCGCCGCCCCGCCGATCCCTCCTACTTCCTCAAGCCGTCGAGCTCCGTCGCCGCCTCGGGCGCGACCGTCGAGCGCCCGCACGGCACCGAGCTCCTCGCCTTCGAGGCGGAGATCGCCCTCGTCGTGGGCCGCCCGGCTCGCCGCGTGACCGTCGACGGGGCGTGGGACCATGTGGCCTGGGTCACGGCGGCGAACGACCTCGGACTGTACGACCTGCGTGCGAACGACAAGGGATCCAACGTCCGGTCGAAGGGCGGCGACGGCTTCACCCCGCTCGGCCCGGGGCTCATCGACGCACGCGCGGTCGACCCCGATGAGCTGCGCGTGCGCGCGTGGGTCAACGGAGAGCCCGCTCAGGACGACACCACCGCCGGCCTGATCTTCGCCCTCCCCCAGATCGTCGCCGACCTGTCGCAGCACTTCACGCTCGAAGAGGGCGACGTCATCCTCACCGGCACGCCCGCGGGCTCGACGGTGATCGTGCCGGGAGACGTCGTCGAGATCGAAGTGGATGCCCCGACCGCGCCCGGTGCTCCGACGTCGGGCCGCCTGCGGACCACCGTCGTCGAGGGGCAGGTGCCCTTCGACCCGGCTCTCGGCTCGCTGCCCGCGGTGGACGACACCCAGCGCGCCGAGGCGTGGGGGTCGGCGGAGGCGGCGGCTGCGGTCGGCGGCAGCCGACACGGCGACGGCAGCGACGGGGACGTTTCGACTCGCTCGTCTCGCTCGCCGGAAGAGACTGCGCGCGCCCTCTCCCCCGAGCTGCGGGCCGTGCTCGACGTCACGCCCGTGGCGGCCCTGTCGGCGCAGCTGCGCAAGCGCGGCCTCGACAACGTCACGATCGACGGCGTGCGCCCCACCCACCCCGAGATGAAGCTCATCGGCGTCGCGCGCACGCTGCGCTTCGTCCCCAACCGCGAAGACCTCTTCGCCGCGCACGGCGGCGGCTACAACGCCCAGAAGCGGGCGTTCGACGCCGTCGAGGAGGGCGAGGTCATCGTCATCGAGGCGCGCGGGGAGAGCGGATCCGGCACGCTGGGCGACATCCTGGCCCTCCGCGCCCGTACCCGCGGTGCGGCCGGCATCGTCACGGACGGCGGCGTGCGCGACATGGACGCGGTCGCCGCGATCGGCCTGCCGGTCTACTCGCGCGGAGCCCACCCCGCCGTCCTCGGCCGCAAGCACGTCCCCTGGGACGTCGACCTCACGATCGCCTGCGGCGGCACCACGGTGCAGCCGGGCGACGTCATCGTCGGCGACGCCGACGGTGTGATCGTCCTCCCCCGCGCGATGGCCGAGGACGTGGCCCGCGCCGCCCTCGCCCAGGAGGAGGAGGACGCGTGGATCGCGGAGCAGGTCGCCGCGGGGCATCCCGTCGACGGGCTCTTCCCGATGAACGCCGCCTGGCGCGCGATCTACGACGCCCGGGAGTCGACCTCGTGAACGCGATCCCGGAGACGCGCGCACCCGACGCCACGTTCAGCAAGTCGCAGCTGGCCTACCGCTGGATCAAGGACCGCATCGCGCGCCAGGAGTTCGTGCCCGGCTACCGGCTCGTGCTCGGGTCGATCGCCGGCGAGCTCGACATGAGCGTCGTGCCGGTCCGCGAGGCCATCCGTCAGCTCGAGGCCGAGGGCCTCGTCATGTTCGAGCGCAACGTCGGCGCCCGTGTCTCCATGGTCGACGACTCCGCCTACCGCCACAGCATGCAGGCGCTCTCGATCCTCGAGGGCACGGCCACGGCCCTGGCCGCGCGCAGCCTCACGATCGACGACGTCCGCCGTGCCCGCGACATCAACGCGCTCATGGTGGAGACGCTCGACCACTTCGACCCCCGCGCCTTCACCGGGCTCAACCAGGAGTTCCACGCGACACTCTTCGAGAAGTGCGTCAACCCGCGCCTCCTCGAGCTGGTGCGGGGCGAGTGGGCGCGGCTCGGCCACCTGCGCGACTCGACGTTCAGCTTCGTGCCGGGGCGCGCGCAGGAGTCGGTCGCCGAGCACGAGAACATCCTGCGGCTCATCGAGACGTCGGCGCCGCTCGGCGAGATCGAGAAGGCGGCACGCCGCCACCGCTCCGCGACGCTCGACGCGTACATGATCCACGAGCACCCCGACGAGGCCCTCGGCCTCCCCGCTTTCTGACCATTCGACTTTCGACCTTTCGACGACCTGTCGACGACGGAGGAACCATGACCGACACCGCCCTGGCGAGCAGGCCCGTGCCCGCCGATCTACCCACCCGCATCCAGCACTACATCGACGGCGCCTTCACCGACTCCGTCGACGGCGACACCTTCGACGTGCTCGACCCGGTGACCAACGAGACCTACGCGCAGGCCGCCGCCGGCAAGAAGGCCGACATCGACCGCGCCGTGGCGGCCGCGCGTCGCGCCTTCACCGACGGCCCGTGGCCGCGCATGGTGCCCCGCGAGCGCTCGCGCGTCCTGCACCGCATCGCCGACCTCGTCGAGTCGCGGGACGCGCGCCTGGCCGAGCTCGAGTCCTTCGACTCGGGTCTGCCGATCACCCAGGCGCTCGGGCAGGCCCGTCGCGCCGCGGAGAACTTCCGCTTCTTCGCCGACCTGATCGTCGCCCAGACCGATGACGCCTTCAAGGTGCCCGGCCGCCAGCTCAACTACGTCAACCGCAAGCCGATCGGCGTCGCGGGGCTCATCACGCCCTGGAACACCCCGTTCATGCTGGAGTCCTGGAAGCTCGGCCCCGCCCTGGCGACCGGCAACACCGTGGTGCTCAAGCCGGCGGAGTTCACCCCGCTCTCCGCGTCGCTCTGGGCCGGGATCTTCGAGGAGGCCGGCCTCCCGCAGGGCGTCTTCAACCTGGTCAACGGACTGGGAGAGGATGCCGGAGACGCGCTGGTGAAGCATCCCGACGTGCCCCTCATCTCGTTCACCGGCGAGAGCTCGACCGGGAAGCTGATCTTCGCGAACGCCGCACCGTTCCTCAAGGGACTCTCGATGGAGCTGGGCGGCAAGTCGCCGGCGATCGTGTTCGAGGACGCCGATCTGGATGCCGCGATCGACGCGACGATCTTCGGCGTGTTCTCCCTCAACGGCGAGCGCTGCACCGCGGGCAGCCGCATCCTCGTGCAGCGGTCGGTCTACGACGCCTTCGTCGAGCGCTACGCCGCGCAGGCGAGCCGCGTGCGGGTCGGCTATCCCCACGACCCGGCGACCGAGGTGGGGGCGCTCGTGCACCCCGAGCACTTCGACAAGGTGATGTCGTACGTCGAGCTCGGCAAGGGCGAGGGCCGGCTGGTCGCCGGCGGCGGACGCCCCGAGGGCTTCCCGACCGGCAACTTCGTGCAGCCGACGGTGTTCGCCGACGTGGCGCCGGACGCCCGCATCTTCCAGGAGGAGATCTTCGGTCCGGTCGTGGCGATCACGCCCTTCGACACCGAGGAGGAGGCGCTCGCGCTCGCGAACGACACGAAGTACGGCCTCGCCGCGTACGTGTGGACCAACGACCTCCGGCGCGCGCACACGTTCGCGCAGAACGTCGAGGCGGGGATGGTGTGGCTCAACTCCAACAACGTCCGCGACCTGCGCACGCCGTTCGGAGGCGTGAAGGCTTCCGGACTCGGGCACGAGGGCGGCTACCGCTCGATCGACTTCTACACCGACCAGCAGGCCGTGCACATCACGCTCGGACCGGCACACAACCCCACCTTCGGCAAGGGAGCCTGACGTGACCGACCGCTCGCAGATGACCCTGACGTCGTCGGGCTTCTACGTCTCGCAGGAGGCGCCGATCCATTCGGACGACCCGATCGCGGTGCCGAGCGTCTCGCCGCCCGACATCCTGCGCTGCGCGTACATGGAGCTCGTCGTCACCGACCTCGCCGCGTCGCGGGTGTTCTACGTCGACGTGCTCGGGCTGCACGTCACCGAGGAGGACGACGAGGTGATCTACCTCCGTTCGACGGAGGAGTTCATCCACCACAACCTCGTGCTGCGGAAGGGGCCGGTCGCCGCCGTCGCCGCCTTCTCGTACCGGGTGCGGACGCCCGAGGACCTCGACGCCGCGGTCGCCTTCTACACCGAGCTCGGCTGCGACGTGCGGCGCGAGCCCGGCGGCTACACGAAGGGCATCGGCGACTCGGTGCGGGTCGTGGATCCCCTCGGGTTCCCGTACGAGTTCTTCCACGCCACCGAGCACGTCGAGCGCCTGTCGTGGCGCTACGACCTGCACACCCCCGGTGAGCTCGTGCGCCTCGACCACTTCAACCAGATCACCCCCGACGTGCCGCGGGCGGTCGGCTTCATGCAGTCGCTCGGGTTCCGCGTGACCGAGGACATCCAGGACGACGAGGGCACCGTCTACGCCGCGTGGATGCGCCGCAAGCCCACCGTGCACGACACCGCCATGACAGGCGGCGACGGGCCGCGCATGCACCACGTGTGCTTCGCGACGCACGAGAAGCACAACATCCTCGCGATCTGCGACAAGCTCGGCGCGCTGCGCCGATCCGACGCGATCGAGCGCGGACCGGGACGCCACGGCGTCAGCAACGCCTTCTACCTGTACCTGCGCGACCCCGACGGGCACCGCGTCGAGATCTACACGCAGGACTACTACACCGGCGACCCCGACAACCCGGTCATCACCTGGGACGTGCACGACAACCAGCGCCGCGACTGGTGGGGCAACCCTGTCGTGCCGTCCTGGTACACCGACGGCTCCCTCGTGCTCGACCTCGACGGCGAGCCGCAGCCCGTGCACTCCCGCACCCACTCGAGCGAGATGGCCGTGACCATCGGCGCCGACGGGTTCAGCTACACCCGCGCCGACGGCGAAGGCAAGCTCGGGCACCAGCTGTGACCCCCACCGTGTCCGCCCCTGCCGCCGCCCTCAGCCCCACCATGTCCCACTTTCTGCACAACACGCCGGGATGGTCTGCAGAAAGTGGGACACGAATGGCAGCAGACGGCGCGACACCGACGGAAGCAGACGGCGGAACACGATCGGCAGCAGACGGCAGAACACGAATGGCACCAGACGGCCGGACACCAGCGGCAGCAGACGGCGGGGCACGAGAGACAGGCAGGAAGGACGACGGATGCTGACCGCCGAGCAGATCGCCACGATCGCCGAGGAGCTGGCCGAGGCCGACAGGACGCACGGGATCATCGCCCGCATCACAGCGCGCTACCCGCACGCGACGATCGAGGACTCCTATGCCATCCAGGGCGTGTGGCGCGACCGCAACGTCGCCGCCGGCCGGCGTCTCGTCGGACGCAAGATCGGGCTCACCTCCAAGGCCATGCAGGAGGCCACCGGCATCACCGAGCCCGACTACGGCGTGATGTTCGACGACACCGTGCACGGCTCGGGCGCCGACATCCCGGTCGAGCACTTCTCCAACGTCCGCGTGGAGGTCGAGCTCGCCTTCGTGCTGAAGAGCTCGCTGGAGGGCCCCGACTGCACCCTCGACGACGCCCTCGCCGCGATCGACTACGCCGTCCCCGCCCTCGAGGTGCTCAACTCGCACATCGAGATGGAGGGCAGGACGATCGTCGACACCATCTCCGACAACGCCGCCTATGGGGCGATGGTGCTCGGCGACGTGCACAAGCGCCCCGACGAGATCGACCTCCGCTGGGTGCCGGGAGTGCTCTCGCGCAACGGCGAGATCATCGAGACCGGTGTCGCCGCCGGCGTGCTCGGACACCCGGCGACCGGTGTCGCGTGGCTCGCGAACAAGATCGCGCAGCACGGCGCCCGTCTCGAGGCCGGCGAGATCATCCTCGCCGGATCCTTCACACGCCCGATGTGGGTGTCGCGCGGCGACAGTGTCCGGTGCGATTATCGCGAGATGGGAGTCATCGAATGCCGCTTCGTCTGACGCCGACGTTCCGCGACCGGCTGAGCGCAGCATCCCGCCCTCTCGCGGGCATGTGGGTGTCGTCGGGCAGCCCGCTGGTCGCGGAGATCTGCGCGGGAGCGGGCCTGGACTGGCTGCTGATCGACATGGAGCACTCCCCCAACGGCCTCGAGTCGACGCTCGCGCAGCTGCAGGCCGTCGCCGCGTATCCGTCGACGCCCGTCGTGCGCGTGCCGTCCGCAGACGCGGTGACGATCAAGCAGGTTCTCGATCTGGGGGCACAGAACATCCTCGTGCCCATGGTGTCGTCGGCGGCCGAGGCCGAGGCGGTCGTGCAGGCCGCTCACTATCCGCCCCGGGGCATCCGCGGTGTCGGCAGCGCCCTCGCGCGCTCGGCGCGCTGGAACCGGGTCGACGACTACCTGACGGATGCCGCGGCCCACGTCTCGGTGTTCGTGCAGGTGGAGACGGCTCGGGGCGTCGAGGCCGCTGCGGAGATCGCCGCCGTCGACGGGGTCGACGGCGTGTTCGTCGGGCCGTCCGACCTCGCCGCGTCGATGGGCGTGCTGGGCAGCCAGACCCACCCCGACGTCGTCGACGCGGTCCGCCGCACCTTCGACGCCGTCCGCGCGGCCGGCAAGCCGGTGGGCGTGAACGCCTTCGACCCGGCCGTCGCTGAGGACTACCTGCGCGCGGGAGCGGCCTTCGTGCTGGTCGGCGCCGACGTCGCTCTGCTCGCGCGCGGCTCCGAGGCCCTCGCCGCCCGCTGGTCCGCCGCCGACGGAACCGACCGCGCGGGCTACTGACGCGTCGGAGTCCGATACATCCGGGGGTTCACGGCGCACGATGCGGGATGCCACGCTGTAGGCATGGAACGCGACATCGCCAGCACGATCGTCCTCGACATCACGTCGCCCGCGCAGCTCGTGTTCGCCGTCGCGGCGTCGGGGCACTACACGCCGGTCACCGAGCACTTCACCGCCACGCTGGACGGCCGCCCCCTCGATGCCATCCCGCACTCCGACCTCCACGGCACGCGACTGCACACGGTCGAGGCCGACACCGGCCGTCTCATCGTCGACTACGACGCGAGCATCCGCGGCCCCGGCTCCTCCCCGGTCGCCACCCGCACCGACCGCCTCGTGTACCTGCGCCCCAGTCGGTACGCGGAGTCCGACGTCCTCGGACCCACCGCCGTCCAGGAGTTCGCCGGACTCTCGCACCGCGAACTCCTCCCCGCCGTGTCGTCCTGGGTCGGCACGCGGCTCTTCTACGTGCCGGGCTCGAGCCTGCCGACCGACGGCGCGACGCGCACGCTGCTCGCCCGTCAGGGCGTCTGCCGCGACTACGCCCACCTGTGCGTGGCGCTCTTGCGCGCTCTCGGCGTGCCCGCACGCGTCGTCGCCGTCTACGCACCGGGCCTGCATCCGATGGACTTCCACGCGGTGGCCGAGGCCTGGATCGAGGATGCCTGGAGAGTGGTGGATGCCACGACCCTGGCCCCCCGGCAGACGCTCGTGCGCATCGCCACCGGTCGCGACGCGGCCGACACCGCGTTCCTGACGACGATCTCGGGCCTGGCCGACCTCGTGTCGGTCGAGGTGTCGGCCGTGGTCGACACCCTGCCCGCCGACGACATCGACGAGTTCGTCACGATCGGCTGACCTCCGGTCGCTTCGTGAAGAGCGTGTAACAAAGCGACCCGCAAGCGCTCGCGTCCGTCCGGCGGACGAGAAGATGGGGATCCCGCGCACCACAGCACCCGCGCCCGATCCGCACCGACCTGGAGTCGCCATGTCCCGCCCCCGCTCCGTCCGCCTCGCCGCCCTCGGCCTGCTGACCGCGCTGGCCCTCACCGGCTGCGCCGGCGGCGGCCCGTCCGACTCGTCCGGCACCGCGAGCGACGGCCCCGCCGACGCCGGCTATCTCACGCCGGGCACGTTGACCATCGCGACGGGCGAGCCGGCGTACTTCCCCTACGTGATCGACGATGACCCGACCTCCGGCGAGGGCTTCGAAGCGGCCGTCGCCTACGCCGTGGCCGACAAGCTCGGCTTCGCGAAGGACGACGTCGAATGGGTGCGCACGAGCTTCGAGTCGGCTGTCGCGCCCGGCCCGAAGAGCTTCGACTTCAACCTGCAGCAGTACACGATCACCGACGAGCGCAAGCAGGCGGTCGACTTCTCCTCCCCGTACTACCAGGCGAGCCAGGCAGTGGTGGCCATCACGGGCGGCGCCGCCGACGGGGTGACCGACATCGCGGGCCTGAAGGACCTCACCCTCGGCGCTCTCGCGGGCTCGACGAGCGCCACCACCATCGACGAGGCCGTCGCCCCGAACGTCGCCCCGCAGCTCTACAACACCAACGAGGACGCCGTCGCGGCGCTCAAGGCCGGACAGATCGACGCCATCGTGCTCGACCTGCCGACGGCGTACTACGCCACCGGCGTCTACATCGAGAACTCGTTCATCGTCGGCGAGCTGCCCATCGCCGGAGTCCCCGACGAGTGGGGCCTGCTGCTGCCGAAGGACTCCCCGCTCACCGCCGACGTCACGGCCGCCGTCGACGCGCTCCGCGAGGACGGCACTCTCGCCGAGATCACCGACACGTGGCTCGGGTCGGGTCAGGGCGTGACGAAGCTCCAGTGACGGCGCGCTAGCGTCGAGTCGTGACCTCCGCACCCCCGAGCGCGCTCGAGCTCGAGCGCCGCGCCTACCGTCGCGGGCGGGAGCGCCGATCCATCCTGACGGCGGTCGCCTCCACGGTGGCGTTCGCGGTCGTGGTGTGGGCGGTCGTCCTGAACACGCCCGGATGGGCCGCGGTGCAGCAGTCGTTCTTCGACCCGCGGATCGCGTGGGAGTCTCTCCCCGACGTCTGGGCCGGCTTCCTGCTGAACCTGCAGGTGCTCGGGCTCTCCGTGCTGACGGTCGGCGCGGGCGCGCTGCTCCTCGCCCTGCTGCGGACGCTGCGGGGTCCGGTGTTCTTCCCCCTGCGCGCACTGGCCGCCACGTACACCGACCTCTTCCGCGGCATCCCGTTCATCATCGTGCTCTTCCTGATCGGCTTCGGCCTGCCCACGATCACCGGCCAGCGCATCCCACCGGTGATCCTGGGCGTCATCGCCGTGACCCTGACCTACTCCGCCTATGTCGCCGAGGTGATCCGCGCCGGCATCGAGGCTGTGCACCCGTCGCAGCGACTCGCCGCCCGCGCCCTCGGCCTCGGCTACGTGCAGACGCTGCGCCGCGTCGTGCTGCCGCAGGCGCTGCGCAAGGTCACGCCGCCGCTCATGAACGACTTCATCTCGATGCAGAAGGATGTCGGGCTGATCTCCATCCTCGGAGCCGTCGACGCCGTGCGCGCCGCCCAGATCGCGACGGCGCAGACCTACAACTTCACGCCGTACGTGGTGGCCGGCATCCTCTTCGTCCTGCTGGCGATCCCGACGATCCGGCTCACGGACTGGTACGCCGCCCGCCTGCGGGCGCGCGAGCAGACGGGATCGCTGCTGTGAGCGCCCTGCTGCGGGCCGAGGGGCTGCGCAAGTCGTTCGGCGAGCGCGACGTGCTGAACGGCATCGACCTGGAACTGGCGCAGCACGAGGTCGTCGCGCTCATCGGGGCGAGCGGCTCGGGCAAGTCCACGCTGCTGCGGTGCCTGAACCTGCTGGAGCCGATCGACGACGGCGTCATCCTGCTCGGCGACGAGGACATCTCCGACCCGCGCATCGAGGCCAACGCCGTGCGCGCCCGCTTCGGCGCGGTCTTCCAGGCCTACAACCTGTTCCCCCACCTGTCCGTGCTCGACAACGTGACGCTCGCCTCGCGCGTGGTGCGCAAGGAGCCCCGTCGCGCGGCGGAGGAGCGCGGCATCCGTCTGCTCGAACGCGTCGGCCTCGCCGACAAGGCGCGCGAGCACCCCGACCGGCTGTCGGGCGGGCAACAGCAGCGGGCGGCGATCGTGCGGGCGATCGCGACGGATCCCGAGGTGCTGTTCCTCGACGAGATCACCTCGGCGCTCGACCCGGAGCTCGTCGGGGAGGTGCTGGCGCTCGTGCGCAGCCTGGCGGAAGACGGCGCGACGATCCTCATGGCGACCCACGAGATGGCGTTCGCCCGCGACGTGGCGCACCGCGTGGTGTTCCTCGACGGCGGCCGCATCGTCGAGCAGGGTCCGCCCGCGGAGGTGTTCCGCGCACCCCGCGAAGACCGCACGAGGGCGTTCCTGTCGCGATTCACGGGATGAATCGCGTTCCCCGGTCGCTGAGGCGACGCGCCCCTGCTCGTCGAGCGAGGAGTGCTTCCCCGCTCGGTGAGCGAGGAAGCGATTCCCCGCTTGCTGAGCGGGTGACAGCGGGTGCGGGTCAGGCGATGCCGGCGGCGCGCTCGGCGGCCTCGACGACGTTCGTCATCAGCAGGGCGACCGTCATCGGGCCCACTCCACCCGGGTTGGGCGAGAGGAAGCCGGCGACCTCGGCGACGTCAGGATGCACGTCGCCGTAGATGCGGCTCTTGCCGGTCTCGGGGTCGGTCTCGCGCGTGACGCCCACGTCGAGCACCGCCGCGCCCGGCTTCACGTTCTCGGCCGTGACGATGTGACGCACGCCGGCGGCCGCGACGATGACGTCGGCCTGACGGAGGTGGTGACCGAGGTCGACCGTGCCGGTGTGGGTCAGGGTGACGGTGGCGTTGATCTCGCGGCGGGTCAGCAGCAGGCCGATCGAGCGTCCGATGGTGACGCCGCGGCCGACGACGACGACCTCCTTGCCCGTGAGGTCGTAGTCGTTGCGCAGCAGGAGCTCGATGACACCCCGCGGGGTGCAGGGCAGCGGCGTGGTGATGGGAGCGTTGACGTTCAGCACCAGGCGGCCGAGGTTGGTCGGATGCAGGCCGTCCGCGTCCTTCGCGGGGTCGATGCGCTCGAGGAGCGCGTCGGTGTCGAGGTGCTTCGGCAGTGGCAGCTGCACGATGTAGCCGTGGCAGTCGGGGTCGGCGTTCAGCGCGTCCAGCGCCGCCTCGACCTCCTCCTGCGTCGCCGTGGCGGGCAGCTCGACCTGGATCGAGTTCATGCCGATCGCCTCGGACTGCCGGTGCTTCATGCCGACGTAGAGCTGCGACGCGGGGTCGGCTCCGACGAGCACCGTGGCGATGCCGGGCACGACACCGCGCCCGCGGAGCACCGCCACACGCTCGGCGAGCTCGGTCTTGATCTGTGCGGCGGCTGCCTTGCCGTCCAGGGTCTGCGCGGTCATCGTGCATCCTCACTTCGTGGGACCGGTTCAGGGCCGGTCGCTTTAACTATGCCCATAGGTATCAGCGGTGGCAACCCCCGCGGATCCCGCACCCGCAGCATCCCCATCCCCGGATGAACGCGATCCGGGCACGGAAACGCCGCACTGCGGTGTGCACCAGCGCGATTCGCGTCTATCCCGGGGGGCGACGGCCACGCCGTGCGGAGCTCAGCCGCACGAAGGCGCGCCGCAGCGCCGCCGACCAGAGCCCGGCCGGCCGCTTACTGCTGGAGGTCGGGGTACAGCGGGAAGCGGGCGGTCAGCGCGGCGACGCGCGCGCGGAGCGCCTCGACGTCGGCGCCGGGCAGGAGGGCGAGGGCGATGATGTCCGACACCTCCGTGAACTCCTCGTCGCCGAAGCCGCGCGTCGCGAGCGCCGGGGTGCCGATGCGCAGACCGGAGGTCACCATCGGCGGCCGCGGGTCGTTGGGCACCGCGTTGCGGTTGACCGTGATGTGGATGTCGTGGAGGAGGTCCTCGGCCTGCTTGCCGTCGATCTCGGCCTCGCGGAGGTCGACCAGCACCAGGTGCACGTCAGTGCCTCCGGAGCGGACGGCGATGCCGGCATCCTTCACGTCCTGCTGGACGAGACGTTCGGCGAGGATCGCGGCGCCGCGCACCGTGCGCTCCTGACGGTCGCGGAACTCGGGGGTCGCGGCGAGCTTGAACGCCGTGGCCTTCGCCGCGATCACGTGCATGAGCGGGCCGCCCTGCTGACCGGGGAAGACGGCGGTGTTCAGCTTCTTCGCGAGGTCGGCGTCGTTGGTCAGGATGAAGCCCGACCGCGGGCCGCCGATGGTCTTGTGCACCGTGGAGGAGACCACGTGGGCGTGCGGCACCGGGTTCGGGTGCACGCCCGCGGCGACGAGGCCGGCGAAGTGCGCCATGTCGACCCACAGGTAGGCGCCGACCTCGTCGGCGATCGCGCGGAACGCGGCGAAGTCGAGCTGGCGGGGGTAGGCCGACCAGCCCGCGATGATGACCTTCGGCTTGTGCTCGAGGGCCAGGCGACGCACCTCGTCCATGTCGATGAGCGAGGTCTCGGGGTCGACGCCGTAGGCGACGATGTCGTACAGCCGGCCCGAGAAGTTGATCTTCATGCCGTGCGTGAGGTGACCGCCCTGGTCGAGCGCGAGGCCCAGCAGCGTGTCGCCGGGGCGGGCGATCGCGTGCAGGACGGCGGCGTTGGCCGTCGCGCCCGAGTGCGGCTGGACGTTGGCGAACCCGGCGCCGAAGAGCGACTTCGCGCGCTCGATGGCGAGCTCCTCCGCGACGTCGACCTCCTCGCAGCCGCCGTAGTAGCGGCGGCCGGGGTAGCCCTCGGCGTACTTGTTCGTGAGCACGGAGCCCTGCGACTGCAGCACGGAGACGGGCACGAAGTTCTCGGAGGCGATCATCTCGAGGAAGCCGCGCTGGCGGTCCAGTTCGCGCTGCAGCACCTGCGCGATCTCGGGGTCGACCTCGGAGAGGGGGGCGTTGAAGTAGGGATCGGTCATGACGAACTCCTTGACGGCGGCAGGGGGATATGAGGTCCGCATCGGCCCAGGCGTACGGTCGAATGCCGTTGTCCGTCGCTCCCCGGTGGATGTCCACCTCAACGCCAGTCGCGACACGACGAGCATAACGGATAAGCTCGGCACCACGTTTGTTAGGACCCCTTACTTGCGACCGCGTCGTCGCCCGGACGGAGATGCCGTGACCCCCCTCCCGCTCGTCCCGCTCCCTGCGTCCGTCGCCCTCCATGCCGCCGCCGCGCCGTTCCGGCTCGTGGCCGGTGAGCCGGTCGCCGGAGAGGCGGATGCCGCGGCCACCTGGACCCGCATCGTCGCCGAGGTCACGGGCAGCAGTGCTCCGGAACCCGCGTCCGCCGGTCACCCCGCTCCCCGGATCGCCTTCCGCCTCGCGCACGGCGGCCCGCCGGAGTCGTCGCGCATCGTGGTGGACGCGGCATCCGTCGACGTCTCCGCGCCCGACGCCGCCGGACTCTTCTACGCGGCGCACACGCTCGGCCAGCTGCTGCGACCGGACACCGACGAAGACCCCGAGAGAGGCGCCGGCACCGGCACCGACACCGAGAGAGACGCCGGCGGCTTGACCCTCCCGCCCGGGGTGATCGAGGACGCCCCGCGCTTCGGCTACCGCGGCGTCATGCTCGACGTCGCCCGCCACTTCGCCCCGGTCGAGACCGTGCGGGCCTACATCGACCGCGCCGCGGCGCTCAAGTTCAACGCGCTGCACCTGCACCTCACCGACGACCAGGGCTGGCGGCTCCAGCTGCGCTCACGGCCGCTGCTCACCGAGCGCGCGTCGGGCACCGCCGTCGGCGGCGACGCCGGCGGCTTCTACTCCACGGCGGACTTCCGCGACATCGTCGCCTACGCCGCCTCGCGGCACATGACCGTCGTGCCCGAGATCGACGTCCCCGGGCACACCCACGCGGTCGGCCTCGCGTATCCCGAGCTCGTCGAGGCCCCCGTGCTCACCGACGAGATCCGCGCCCAGGGCGGTGTTATGCCCGAGAGCGGCGTCCCGTACGAGGGGATCGGAGTCGGCTTCTCGTCGCTGCGCATCGGCGACGAGGCGGTGTACGACTTCCTCGCGGACGTCTTCGGCGAGATCGCCGGGCTCACCCCGGGACCGTATCTGCACGTCGGCGGCGACGAGTGCCACGGCACCGATCCCGAGGACTTCGCCGTCTTCATGGCGAGGGCCACGCGCATCGTCGCCGACCTCGGCCGCACCCCGATCGCCTGGCACGAGGCGGGATCCGCCACCATCGACGACAGCACGGTCGGGCAGTACTGGGGCTTCACGGAGCCGATCGACGGGGCGGATGCCGCGGCCCGCGCCTTCGTCGCGAACGGCGCGCAGGTGATCCTCTCCCCCGCCGACGCCGCGTACCTCGACATGAAGTACGACGAGGGGACGGCGCTCGGCCTCACCTGGGCCGACGGCCCGACCAGCGTCGAGCGGGCGTACTCGTGGGAGCCGGTGGACGTCGTCGACGGCATCGGCGAGGCCGACATCCTCGGCGTCGAGGCGCCGCTGTGGACCGAGACGGTGCGCTCCCTGGACGACATCGACACGCTCGCGTTCCCGCGCATCGCCGCGATCGCCGAGATCGCGTGGTCGCCGGCCGCGGGCCGAGACTGGGATTCGTTCCGCGCGCGCGTCGCCGGCCTGGGGCCGCTCTGGGACGCCCGGGGCATCGCGTTCTTCCGCTCCCCCGAGATCGCCTGGGCGTCGCGATGACCGTCATCCACTCCGCACGGCTCGTCTCCGGCGGCACGGAGACGGCCGACGCCTGGGTGAGCTTCGCCGACGGCCGCGTGAGCGCAGTCGGCACCGGTGGGAGCTGGCGCAACGTCGGCGATGAGGACGTGGTGGATGCTGCGGCCCTCGCCGGCCCGGACGCGGTGCTCACCCCGGGCTTCATCGACATCCACGGCCACGGCGGTGCGGGGGTGTCGTACGACGACGGGCCCGACGCCGTCCGCCGCGCCCGCACGCTGCACCGCGCGCACGGCACGACGCGCGCGATCGTCTCGCTCGTGACCGCTCCGCTCCCCGACCTGGAGCGACGGGCCGCGATGGTGGCCGACCTCGTCGAGAGCGACCCCGACATCCTCGGCTCCCACCTCGAGGGGCCGTTCCTCGACGCCGAACATCGCGGCGCGCACGATCCGACCCTCCTGCAGGCGCCCGCGGCCGACGCCGTGCGGCGGCTCCTCGACGCCGGCCGGGGGACGGTGCGGCAGATCACGCTCGCGCCGGAGCTTCCCGGCGGCATGGCGGCGATCCGGATGGTCGCGGCCGCCGGCGCCGTCCCGGCCATCGGCCACACCTCCGCCGACGCCGCGATCACGCGCGCGGCCGTCGAGGCCGGCGCCCGCATCCTGACCCATGCCTTCAACGGCATGCCGGGACTCGGTCATCGCGCCCCGGGGCCGGTGGGGGCCGCGGCATCCGATCCCCGCGTGATCCTGGAGGTCATCGCGGACGGCGTGCACCTCGATCCCGCCGTGGTGCGCATCCTCTTCGCGGCCGCCCCCGGGCGCATCGCCCTCATCACCGACGCGATGGCAGCGGCGGGCGCGCCCGGCGGCCGGTACCTGCTCGGGAGCCTGGCGGTCGACGTGGCGGGCGACACGGCGCGTCTCGTCGAGGGCGGGTCGATCGCCGGGTCGACGCTCACCCACGACCGCGCCCTGCGCCTCGTCGTCGACGCCGGCGTGCCGCTCGTGGACGCCGTCCGCGCCCTCACCGAGACGCCGGCACGAGCCGTCGGGCGTGACGCGGACCTCGGCCGGCTGGAAGCCGGGATGTCGGCGGACGCCGTGCTGCTGTCGGGCGACCTTCACGTGCACCGGGTGTGGACGGCGGGCTCGGCCGACTGAACCCGCACCCCGCGTCGTCGCTCGACGGAGGTCGCCTGCCCGCGCGCGCGTAGAATCGAGGCATGTCCGAGACATCCCGCACGAGCCCGCAGGCGCCCGCCGAGCCGTACCCGGCCGGCACCCGGCGCCCGCTCTCCGCGGTCGAGGTGGTCTCGTTCGTGTGCGAGCTGTTCGCCTTCGGCACCCTCGCGTTCTGGGGCTTCGCGGCGTGGGAGTTCCCGTGGAACATCGTCGCCGGCATCGGCGCCCCCGTCGTCGCGATCCTGCTGTGGGCGCTCTTCGTCTCTCCGCGGGCCGTGCTGGCCGTGCATCCGTTCATCCGCGCCGTGGTGGAGCTGCTCGTCTACGCCTCCGCGACCATCGCCTGGTGGAGCATCGGGGCGACCTGGGTGGGCCTCATCTTCGCCGTCGTCGCCGTCACGGCCGGCGTCATCGCGGGACGACGCCGCTTCACGTGAGCGCCGACGTCCTCGCCCTCCTGCGAGACGCCCTCGGCGAGCGCGTCGACACGCGGCCCGCCTCGCTGCACGACGCCCGCGCGGACAAGTCGGGGCACGCGGCGACCGGCACGCCGCTGGCTGTCGTGCACGCGGCATCCGTCGACGACGTGCAGGCGACGCTGCGGATCGCGACCGCGACGCGCACCCCGGTCGTCACGCGCGGCGCGGGCACCGGCCTCGCGGGCGGTGCGAACGCCGGCGGCGGCGAGATCGCACTCTCGGTGCGCGACATGACGCGCATCCTCGAGGTGCGCGCCGACGACCTCATCGCGGTCGTCGAGCCCGGCATCCTCAACGGCGACCTCAACGCCGCCCTCGCCGCCCAGGGGCTGTGGTGGGCACCGGATCCGGCCAGCCGCGCGATCTCCACCGTGGGCGGCAACATCGCCACGGGCGCCGGCGGTCTCCTCTGCGCGAAATACGGGGTCGTGCGCGATGCGGTGCTCGGCGTCGACCTCGTGCTGGCCGACGGCCGGCTCCTCCATCTCGGCCATCGCAGCGTCAAAGGCGTCACCGGGCTCGACCTGACCTCGCTGATCATCGGCTCGGAGGGCACGCTCGGCGTCGTCGTGGGCGCGACCCTCAAGCTCCGCCGCGCGGTACCCGGCGAGGTGCGCACGCTCGCCGCGACGTTCCCCGACGTCCGCACCGCCGCCGTCGCCTCGGCCGCCGTGACGGCCTCCGGGGTGCAGCCGGCGATCATGGAGCTGATGGATGCCGCGTCCCTGGCCGCCGTCCACCGGCTCCTGCAGCTGCCGGCCCCCACCCCGGGCGCCGCGCAGCTGACCATCCAGACCGACGGTCCGGCCGCGGCGACGGAGGCCGAGGCGATCGCGGACGTGCTGCGGGGCGTCGGCGGGACCGTCGCGGTGGCGGCCGACGCGGCGGAGGGCGAGCGGCTGCTGACGGTGCGCCGGTCGATGCACCCCGCGATGGAGACGCTCGGCACCTCACTCATCGAGGACGTGTCGGTGCCGCGCAGCGCCCTGCCCGCGATGTTCGACGAGATCGCGCGCGTCGAGCGCGAGCACGGTCTCGCCATCCCCACGGTGGCGCACGCGGGCGACGGCAACCTGCACCCGAACTTCGTGTTCGCCGGCCCCGACGTGCCGCCGGAGGTGTGGGCGGCGGCCGACGACCTGTTCCGGGCCGCGCTCCGGCTCGGCGGCACGCTCACGGGCGAGCACGGCGTCGGCGTGCTCAAGCGCCGCTGGCTGGTCGACGAGCTGGGCGAGGATCAGTGGGAGCTGCAGCGCGGCATCCAGCGCGTCTTCGATCCGCTCGGGATCATGAACCCCGGCAAGGTCTTCGCGCCGTGACCGGGCGGATCCACGTCTCCGCGGCGATCATCGTCGACGCCGACCAGCGCGTGCTGTTCGTCCGCAAGGCCGGGACGAGCGTGTTCATGCAGCCGGGCGGCAAGCCCGAGCCCGGGGAGGATGCCGCGGCCTGCCTGGTGCGGGAGCTGGCCGAAGAACTCCGTCTCGATGTGCCGCTCACGACGCTCCGCTCCGCCGGCAGCTTCACCGCCGACGCGGCGAACGAGCCGGGGCACACCGTGGTCGCGGACGTGTTCCACCTGGACGGCGTCGGCCTGGAGCCGGTCGTCGGCGCCGAGATCGCCGAACTCCGCTGGATCGGCCGGGCCGAGGCATCCACCCTCCCGCTGGCGCCGCTCAGTCGCGACCACCTCCTCCCCCTCGTCTGGGGCTGAGGGCGTGCTCGGCGCCGGGCGTCAGATGCCGGTGCCGCTGATCTTCTCCGCCTCGATGGTGAGGATCACGCGCACCTGATCACGGCCGCCGTACCACGGGTAGGGGCGCCCGGTGTACTTGTGGGAGAGCTCGTCGATGTGCTCGGCGCCGCCCGCCTCGGTGATGTCGATGACGCGCCCGCGCACCTGCATGAAGCCGCTCGGGTGTGCGGGGTCGCTCACGGTCAGCGCGACGCGGGGGTCGCGCCGCACGTTGCGCACCTTGAGATGGGTGGAGACGCTGTTGATCACGACGTGCTCGCCGTCGGTGTCGACCCACACCTGGGTGAGCTGCGGCGAGCCGTCGGACATCACGGTGGCCAGATAGCAGGTGCTGGGGGCGCGCAGCAGCGCGAGAAGCCCGTCGGGAAGAGTCACGCTCCCGAGACTAGGCGGCGCCCGCGCGGTTCAGATCACCTGCCAGGCGGGCTTGTGCGCGTAGGTGTAGCGGTAGTAGTCGGCGAACGCGAGCCGCGCGGCGGCCGCCTCGTCGACCACGACGGTCACGCGCGGATGGAGCTGGATCGCCGAGCCGGGCAGCGACGCCGTGAGCGGCCCCTCGACGGCCGCGGCGAGTGCCTCGGACTTGCCCTCGCCGAAGGCCAGCAGCACGAGGTGACGTGCCCGCAGGATCGTGCCGAGCCCCTGCGTGATGCAGTGCCGGGGCACGTCGTCGACGCTGTCGAAGAAGCGGGCGTTGTCGGCGCGGGTCTGCTCGGTCAGCGTCTTCACGCGGGTCTCCGAGGCGAACGACGAGCCCGGTTCGTTGAAGCCGAGGTGGCCGTCACCGCCGATGCCGAGCAGCTGGAGGTCGACGCCGCCGGCCTCGCGGATGGCCCGCTCGTAGTCCTCGCCCGCGTGCTCGATGCCCTCGACCGAGCCGTCCGGGACGCGGATCCGGTCGGGGGTCAGTCCGAGCGGCCCGACGACCTCCCGGGTGATGACCGAGCGGTAGCTCTCGGGATGCGCGGGGTCGATGCCCACGTACTCGTCGAGCGCGAAGCCGCGCACGCGCGACAGGTCGACTTCGCCGACGCGGGCCCGCAGCGCCTCGTACACCGGCAGCGGGGTCGAGCCCGTCGCCAGCCCGAGCACCGCATCGGGACGCGAGCGCACCAGTCGGAGGACGGCCTCTGCCACCAGCGTCCCGGCAGCCGCCGGCGATTCCACGATGACGACCTCAGCCACGGGCCAGCGCTCCTTCCGCGTCACGCGTCGCGCCGACCAGCGCGGCGCCGAGGGCGGCGGCGGGCGATTCGGGGGCGAGGAGGCGCACCCGCTCATCCAACCGCAGCGAGCGCATGAACGGGGATGCCGCGGCGCTGCGTGTGAGCTCGGCCGCGACGTCCGCGCGCAGGCGGTGCCCCAGCCCGGTGAGGCCGCCGCCGAGCACGACCACATCGGCGTCGGTCGTCAGCACGAGCACCCGGACGGCCGCGGCGACGCCGCGCGCGAGGCTGGACCGCAGCGCGGCGGCGAGCGGGTCGCCGGCCTCCGCCGCGTCGAAGATGTCGCGCACGGGCAGCGCGCCCGGGCGGCCCCAGCGCTCGGCGAGCGCTCCCCCACCGGCGAACGCCTCGATGCAGCCGCGCTGGCCGCACCGGCACGCCGGGCCGGCGGGATCGACGGAGATGTGACCCACCTCACCGGCCGTCCCCCGGCCTCCGCGCCACAGCGTGCCCTCGGTCACGATGCCGGCCGCGATGCCGGTGCCGAGATTGAGGTACGCCATCGACCCGCCGCCGCCGTCGAGCGCATGCGCGCCCAGCGCCGCGGCCTTGACGTCGTTCTCCACCCGCACCGGCACGCCCAGGAGCGGGGCGACGGCGGCGGCGAGGTCCAACTCGTCGACGCCCAGGTTGACGGCGTGCACGACCCTCGACGTTCCGGGGTGCACCTGTCCCGGCATCCCGACGCCGACGGTGGTGATCGCCTCGGCGGATGCTCCGGCGTCGAGGGAGAGACGGTCGACGGCCGCGAGGACCGTCTGCACCACGCCGTCCGGACCCCACGCGGTGGGAAGGCGGACGCGTGCCCGCACCTCGCCGGCGTCGCCCAGCGCGACCGCGTCGGTCTTGGTGCCGCCGACGTCGAGGCCGACCCTCATCGGCTGGCCTCCGTGCGGGAGGCGGCGTCATACGTGCGACGCATCAGCCCTTGACCGCCCCGGCGACGAGCCCTCCGGTCATCCGTCCCTGCACGATGAGGAAGAAGATCACGACCGGGATGGAGATGAGCGTGGCGCCCGCCATGACGGCGCCCCAGTTGGTGGCCTCGGTCGCCGACTGGAACGAGTTGAGCCAGGTCGGGAGGGTGAGGTTGTAGCCCTTCATGAGGAGGAGCGCCATCGTGAACTCGTTCCACGACTGGATGAAGGCGAAGATGCCCGTGGAGACGAGACCCGGGGCCAGCAGGGGGAACGTGACCCGCCAGAATGCCTGGCTCTTGGTGCAGCCGTCGATCATGGCCGCCTCCTCGAGGTCGGCCGGCACACCGGCGACGAAGCCGCGCAGCGTCCAGATCGTGAAGGGGATCACCGAGGCGAGGTAGACGATCCCCAGCCCGAGAAGCGTGTTCATGAGACGCCAGTCGTCGATCATTCCGTAGATCGTGAACATCATCGCCTCGCCGGGGATCATCTGGATGATCAGCACCGACACGATGAAGCCCCGGCGGCCGCGGAAGTGGAACCGCGCGACGGCGATGGAGGCGAGGAAGGCGAACAGCAGCGTCACCACGAGCACGCCCACCGTGACGATCGACGAGGTCAGCAGGGCGTGCGGGAAGTCGGTCTGGCCGGGTGCCGCCTCGCGGGTCCACGCGGTGAGGTAATTCTGCACCGTGAACTCGAGCGGCAGGAAGTCGGGGTCGCGGCTGATGATCTGCCGGCCCTGGGTGAACGACATGTTCACCATCCAGTACACCGGGAAGACGGAGCAGACGAACACCACGAGAGCGGCGACGTTGAGCAGCGTGCGGCTCAGCCGACGCCGGGACGACGGGCGCCGGACCTCGAGCGATCGCCGCGCCGGCGTCCTCGACCGCCCGCCCTCGGCGAGCACCTCGTCGACGCCGACCGTGGCGACCTGCGTGGCCGCACTCACCTGCGTGCTCACAGCTCCTCCTCCTTGAGGGTGGTGCGGACGTATCCCCACGACATGGCCAGGAGCAGCACCACCATGATCACGCCGATGGCGCTCGTGACCCCGAACTCGCCCACGCCCTGCCGGAAGAGGTAGGTGCCGAGCACATTCGTCTCCGACACGAGCCCGCCCCGGCTCTGCAGCGCGTAGACCTGCGTGAAGATGCGCAGGTTCCAGATCACCTGCAGCACGAGCACGACCGTCAGCACGCTGCGGAGGTACGGGAAGACGACGAGACGGAAGCGGGCGAAGCCGGTGGCCCCGTCGAGCGAGGAGGCCTCGAGCACCTCGCCCGGCACCTGGCCGAGGGCGGCGAAGGTGGTGAACGCCACGAACGGCACCCCCTGCCACACGACGATGATCGTGAGCACCATGTAGAACGACCAGGGGTTCAGCAGCCACGAGTGATTGGTCCAGTCGGAGGTGCCGGTGACCGTGTTCAGCGCCCAGTTGACGACGCCGTACTGCGTGTCGAAGATCCAGCCCCACACCGTCGTCGCCGCCAGCGGCGGCATCGCCCACGCCAGCAGCAGGCCGACCGAGACCGTGATGCGCCACCCGCGCCCGAGGCGGGTCATCAGCACCGCGACGAGGACGCCGAGCAACACGATCAGCACCGTCATGGCCACCATCAGCCCGAGGCTGCGCAGCAGCACGATCGGGAAGTCGGACTGCGTGAAGACCTCGAGGTAGTTGGCGAAGCCGACGAAGTCCGCGAGCGTGCCCTGCACCTTGTTCTTGATCGAGTAGTCGGTGAACGACTGCACGACCATGAGCACGGCCGGGTACCCGACCATCACGGCGAGGATCACCACCGACGGGGCCAGCAGAGTCCACGCTCCGCGGGCGTCGCGGCGTCCGCGGGCTCTCTCGCGCGCCGTCGGACGCGGTCGCCGTCCCGCGGCCTTCGCGGGCGGCGCGGTGAGCAGGGCCTCGGCCACGGCGTCTCCTTCGGGAAAATCGGATGTCGGGGCGAGGGGCCCCGCGGACGGGACCCCTCGTGACGGGCGGGCCCGCCTACTTGTTGAGGATCGCCTCGATCTGCGAGTCCAGTCCCTCGGCGATGGTCGTGACGTCCTCGCCCTGCGCGATCTTGACCAGGGCGTCCTTGATGACGCCGGCGGACTCGACCTCGGACCAGTTGGCACTGGCGGGAACAGCCTTCGAGCCCGACGCGGCCTTGGCCGCCTGCGTGGTGATCTCGTCGGAGGGGAGGTAGGTCGCGAACGAGCTCAGCGCGGGGATCAGCCCGTTCTCGGCCATGATCTTCTGGTACCCCTCGGACAGCATGATCTCGAGGGCGGAGGTCGCCATCTCCTTGGCGTCGCTCTTGGCCGCGACGGCGATGTTCGAGCCGCCTGCGAACACCGGCGCGACCTCACCGGCGGTCATGCCGGGCAGCGCGAACGCGGCGAGGTCCTTGCCGTACGTGTCGGGGCAGCCCGGCGCCTTGGCGTCGGCGGCCGCGAGCACGGAGCCCTTCATCCACGCGGGGGCGGACAGGAAGCCCACCTCGCCGGCGCAGAACGGCACCTGCGGGTCGGTCTCGTCGGCGTCGGCCGGCGCGTTGTTCGCCTTCTGGTAGACCTCCTGCAGCTGCTCGAGGCCCGCGATGCTCTTCGGGCTGGAGAACTGCGCGTCCCAGGCGTCGCCGTCCTTCACCGCGATCTCGCCGCCGTGCGCCCAGATGTAGGGAAGCGCGTTGTACCAGTCCTTGCCGGGGGCGTAGATGCCCGAGACGGTCTCGGTCTTCATCGCCATGCCGTCGGCGACGTACTGGTCGAGCGTGGTGGGCACCGTGCCGGTGAACATCGACGGCGAGTAGAAGACCACGCGCGAGCCGGCGTAGTAGGGCGCCGCGTACAGCGTCCCGTCCTCGGAGCCCAGCTCGACGAAGCTCTGCAGCAGGTCGTCTCCGCCGAGGGCGCTCTGCACCGAGGAGAGGTCGGCGAACAGGCCCTGCGAGATGAATCCGGGCGCCTGGGTGTTGCCCACCTCGACCACATCGGGGGCGTCGTTGGAGGACAGCGCCGCGATGTAGTTGTCGCTGGTGTCGGCCCAGGTCTTCTCCTCGATCGTGAGCGTCCATCCCTGGTGCTCGTCCTCGAAGGTCTTCTTCAGGTAGTCGCGGGCGTCCTGCGGCGTGTCCGTGCCGACGAGCCAGACCGTGAGGTCACCGGTGGCCGCCGCGCTCGACGCGCCGCCGGCGCCTCCCGAGCATCCCGCCAGCGCCACCGCGGACGCACCCAGGAGAGCCAGGGCTCCGAGCTTCTTGTTCATGTGACTTCCTTGTTCTCATGGAGTGCGGCGGACCGGTCGGTCCGCCCGGGGATGCGGGGCCGGGATCGGCCCCGTCCTCACGAGACGCCCAGCTGTCCCGAGAGGACCATGACGGCAGCACCGCGCAGGACGATGTCCTGGCCCTGCTGCGTCATCCGCACGCTCACGCCGTCGTGGAAACGCGCGAGCGTCCGCGTGCGGAGGGTCTGGACGGCCTGGTCCGCGAGGGGACCGTCCAGCAGATCGAGGGGTCCGGAGAGCACGATCTCCGTCACGTCGAGGGCGCCGACGACGGGCGCCAGCGCGATGCCCAGGCGCTCGCCCGCGTCGCGGAGGATGCCCTCCCGCTCGGCGTCGCCCGCACCGGCGAGACGCTGGGTCAGCGAGGGCACGGAGAGCCAGGCCTCGAGGCATCCGATCTTGCCGCAGACGCACACCGGGCCGCCGTCCGTGCCGACGGTGACGTGGCCGATCTCCCCCGCCGCGAAGCGGGCGCCGCGCATCGGCTGCCCCGAGGCCAGCAGCCCCGAGCCGACGCCGCGCCCGACCTTCACCAGCAGGACGTCGTCGGCCGCACCCCCGAAGGTGTATTCGGCGAGCACCGCGGCGTTGGCGTCGTTGGCGACCAGCACCGGCAGACGGAGGGCCGCGCGCAGCGCGCCCTCGAGGTCGAAGCCCGCCCAGCCGAGGTTCGGCGCCGTGAGGATGACACCGCGGTCGTCGACCACACCCGGGGTGCCGACGCCGACGCCGAGCACGGGGGCATCGGCCCGGTCGACGAGCCCGCGGGCAAGGTCCACGACGGTCGCGACCACCTCGTCGCTGCCGTCGGGCACGGGGACCTCCGCGCGGTGGACGATCTCGCCGTCGAGGCTGAGGACGGCTCCGATGAAGACGTCGGCGCCGGACAGGTCGAGACCGACGATGCGGTGGCCGTCGCGGTCGAGATCGACGAGCATCGCGGGCTTTCCGGGGCCGGATGCCTCGCGCATCCCCTTCTCGGCGATGAAGCCGTCGTCGATCAGCTCCGACACGAGATCCGAGATCGTCACCCGGGTCAGCCCCGTCTCGCGCGAGAGGTCGGCGCGGCTCATCGCGCCCTCGTGGAAGAGGGTCTGGAGCACGAGCGACCGGTTGTGCCCGCGGGCGTGCTCGGGGAGCACCTTTCCGCCCTGGCGCAGGGCACGGCCGGAGCCGAAAGAGCGCGTCCGCGCAGCGGGCACGGCCGGCTCGAGCGTCGCGGTCGGCAGGCTCTGATCGGCGGGAGACATGTTTGTTAGTAGACCTTACGAATCCCGCCCGCACAAGCGTTCCGGCGAATTTGCTCGGACTCTTTACGAATTCGTTACCCGGCCGACTCACAGCCCGCGACGTAGGCTGGAACGCGACGAAAGGGGCCACCATGCGCCGCACCCGCACCGCCCATCTCTGCGCCGCCCTCGCGCTGACCGCGACCGCCGTCTTCGGGATGACGGCCTGCACGGCCTCCCCCACCGCCGCTCCCGCGGTGTCCGGCAGTGCCGGCGCGTCGGCCCCCGCCACCTCCGGCGATGATGCCGGCGACGGCGGCCAGTCGACCGCCGACGCCTGCGCGCTCGTGCAGCAGACGATCAGCGCCGCGACCGACGACTTCCAGTCGGCGAGCGCCGAAGACCCCGGCGCGGTCGCCGACAGCATGACCGCCGCGGCGGAGCAGCTGACCTCGATCTCCGCGCAGGTGACCAACGACCAGGTCGCCGCCGTCGTCCCCGAGTTGAAGGACATGTTCACGCAGGCCTCGGGCATCATGCGCTCCGTCGCCGACGGAGACATGTCGAAGGTCGGCGACCTCACGGACCTCGGCACGCAGTTCCAGGAGACCGGTCAGCGCTTCGCCGACATCTGCGCCGACAACGGCTGAGCCTGGTGAGCGGACGCCGCGATGTCGGCTCACGCTCCGCGGGGTCGTGATGCGACCGTTGTACGCGCCGATCCCTGCGTCCCTTACCATAGAGATTCGGGTTCACAGCACGGGGGTGATGGCGTGACCGATCTGGCAACCAAGCCGAATGCCGACGAGGCGCCTTCCGGCGTTCCCTCCGACGCTCCTACGACGCCGATTCAGAGCGGCGGTGACGGCGCGGCATTCGGGTACGAATGGGCTCCCGCCGAGCCGGCGCCGAAGAAGCGCCACCTCGGCCTGTGGATCGGCATCCCCGCGGCGGCCGCCGTCGTCGGGCTCGTCGCCGCGTCCCTCGTGCTGATCGCGCCCGGATCCGCCATCGCAGGCGTCCCGGTGGGCGGCATGACCCCCGGGTCCGCCGCTGAGGCGGTGCAGAACCGGCTCGCCGAGACCACGGTGGTGCTCACCGGAGCCGGCGGCGACGTCGCCGTCAGCGGCGCGGACCTCGGCGCGACGGTCGACGCGCAGGCCCTGGCCGACGCCGCGTTCGCGCAGAACCCGATGTGGAACCCCACCGCGTGGTTCGCCGCGCCCATCGACGCACCCGTGACCGTCGACCCCGCCACGGCGACCGAGGCGCTCCGCGAGGCTGTTCCCGGTCTCTACAGCGAGCCCGTCGGTGCTCAGGTGGCCTTCGACGCGAACACGGCGTCCTTCGCCGTGACCGCCGCCCAGTCCGGCGAGGGCGTCGACGTCGCCGCCGTGCAGGGCGCCCTGCAGGACGCGTTCGAGAGCGGCGCCACCAGCATCGACCTCGCGCCGGCCCTGGTGCCCATCGACTCGTCGACGACCACGGAGCTGGCCCAGGCGACTGCCGACAAGCTCAACGGCGTGCTCGACACCGTCGGGTTCTACATCGGCGACGAGCGCACCGTGCCCGTCGACCGAGCTGTCGCCGCCTCCTGGCTCACCGTCACGCCGGCCGAGAACGGCGACTTCACCGTCACCGCCGATGCCGCCGCGATCCAGCCGACCGTCGACGGCCTCGCCGCCGCCGTCAACCGCGACGTCGTCAACGCCACCGTCATCACCGACTCGTCGGGCAACGCCCTGAGCGACCTCACCGCCGGCGTCGTCGGGCGTGCGCTCGACTCGACCGACGGCGTCGCAGGTGCTTTCGCCACGCAGCTCGCCGACGGCAACGGCGTCTACCCGCTGGCCGTGTCCGAGGTGCCGTTCACGACGACCACGCTCGCCCGCCGCATCGAGGTCGACCTCAGCGCGCAGCGCACGTACCTGTTCGAGAACAACGCCGTCGTGCAGTCCTGGGCGGTCTCGTCCGGCCTCACACCCAACGACACCCCGACCGGCGACTTCCGCATGCAGGCGCACGTGCGCATCCAGGGCATGGGCAACCGCGACCTGACCAAGGAGCCGCACTACTACACGCCCGATGTGCCGTACGTGAGCTACTTCAACGGCGACATCGCCTTCCACGGCACCTACTGGCACAACAACTTCGGCAATCCGATGAGCCACGGCTGCATCAACATGACCATCGACGCCGCGCAGTACGTGTACGACTGGGCACCGCTGGGCACCGAGGTCTCCGTCTACTACTGAGCCTCCGGCCACCGGCTATCGTGACCGTGTGACACCCGATCCGCTCGCCGCGCCCGCCGACGGCGCGACCGCGGGTCGCGTGCTCGCGATCGCCCTCGACGCCGGACAGACGGGCATCAAGGCGCGCACCGCCGGCACGTCCCGCGACGCCGTGCACCCCGGCATCCGCACCGACGCCCCGCTCCTCCCGCAGCTCGCCGCCGTCGTCCGGGCGGAGCTGGAGCGCACCGACGTCGCCGTCGACGTCGTCGCCGCCGGCGTCTCCGGGCTCACCGACGCCGAGGCCGATCCCGACGCCCTGCGGCAGCTCCTGGCGGGCACGGGCGTCGCGCGGGTGGTGATGGCGCACGACTCGACCACGTCGTTCCTGGGGGCCCTCGGTGACGGGCAGGGCGTCGTCGTGGCGGCCGGCACGGGAGTCGTGACGCTGGCCGTGGGCCGCGCCGCCGTCGCCCGCGTGGACGGCTGGGGCTACCTGATGGGCGACGCCGGCAGCGGCTACTGGATCGGGCGCGAGGCGCTCGACGCCGTGATGCGCGCATTCGACGGCCGCGGATCACCCACTGCGCTGACAGACGCCGTGCGCGCGCGGTGGCCGCACCTTGCCGACGCCTACATCGATCTGCAGTCCGATCCGGGCAAGGTCGGCGTGGTCGCCGCCTTCGCCGAACCCGTCGCCCGGGCGGCGCTCGACGGCGACGACGTCGCGATCTCCATCTCCCGGCGCGCCGCCGCCGAGCTGGCCGCGAGCGCCGCGGCCGCGCTGCGCCGGACGGAGCAGGCGGAGGACGCGGCCGACGTGTGCGCGATCGGCGGGGTCTTCGGCTCCCCCGTGCTGCGCGCGGCGTTCGAGGCCGCCGTCACCGCGGCCGGCTCCCGGCTCGTGCCGCCGCGCGGTCACGGCATCGACGGCGTCGAGCGGCTCGTCGACCTGTCGCCGCAGCATCCCCTCGCCGCCCTCGTCGGGCGCTCGACCACGGCCTGACAGCGAAGACGGAGAAGGGGCGGATGCCGCAGCATCCGCCCCTCACCCGTGTCGTCGTGTCAGCTGATGCCGTCGATGACCGTGTTCAGCGTCTGCGACGGGCGCATGACGCCCTCGACCAGCTCGGGGTCGGGACGGTAGTACCCGCCGATGTCGACCGAGCGGCCCTGGACGGCCAGCAACTCGCCGACGATCGCCTCTTCGTCGGCGGCCAGCTTCTCCGCGACCGGCCCGAAGGTCGCGGCCAGGTCGGCGTCGGCCGTCTGCGAGGCCAGCTCCTGCGCCCAGTACAGGGCGAGGTAGAAGTGGCTTCCGCGGTTGTCGATCGTGCCGAGCGCGCGGCCGGGCGACTTGTCGTTCTCGAGGAACGTGCCGGTCGCGGCATCCAGCGTGTCGGCCAGCACCTGGGCCCGCACGTTGCCCGTGTAGGTCGCGAGGTGCTCGAGCGACGCGGCCAGGGCGAAGAACTCGCCGAGGGAGTCCCAGCGCAGGTAGTCCTCGGCCACGAGCTGCTGCACGTGCTTGGGGGCGGAGCCGCCCGCGCCGGTCTCGAACAGCCCGCCGCCGGCGAGCAGCGGGACGATCGACAGCATCTTGGCGCTGGTGCCGACCTCGAGGATCGGGAACAGGTCGGTGAGGTAGTCGCGCAGCACGTTGCCGGTGACCGAGATCGTGTCCTCGCCCGTGCGCAGGCGGTCCAGCGAGTACTGGGTCGCCTCGGCCGGCGGGAGGATCGTGATCGTCAGCCCCTCGGTGTCGTGCTCGGCGAGGTAGGTGGTGACCTTCTCGATGAGCTTCGCATCGTGGGCGCGGTCGGCGTCGAGCCAGAACACGGCCGGCGCACCGGTCGCGCGGGCACGGCCGACGGCGAGCTTCACCCAGTCGCGGACGGGGATGTCCTTCGTCTGCGTCGCGCGCCAGATGTCGCCGCGGTGCAACTCGTGCTCGATGAGCACCGCGCCCGCGCCGTCGAGGATCTGCACGACGCCGTCGCTCGCGATCTCGAACGTCTTGTCGTGGCTGCCGTACTCCTCGGCCGCCTGGGCCATGAGTCCGACGTTCGGCACGGTGCCGATGGTCGCCGGGTCGAGCGGGCCGTGCGCGATGACGTCGTCGATCGTCGTCTGGTACACGCTCGCGTACGACGAGTCGGGGATGACGGCGAGGGTGTCGTCCTCGGCGCCGTCGACGCCCCACAGCTTGCCGCCGTTGCGCACCAGCGCGGGCATGGAGGCGTCGACGATGACGTCCGAGGGGACGTGCAGGTTCGTGATGCCCTTGTCGGAGTTGACGTACGACAGGCGGGGTCCGCGGGCGAGGTCGGCCTCGATGGCGGCGGCGATCTCCGCACCGCCCTCGATCGAGCCGAGACCGGCGAGCACGGCGCCGAGTCCGTCGTTGGCGGTGAGTCCGGCAGCGGCGATGGCGTCACCGTAGCGCTCGAACACGTCGGCGAAGTACGCCCGCACCACGTGCCCGAAGATGATCGGGTCGCTGACCTTCATCATCGTGGCCTTCAGGTGCACCGAGTAGAGGACGTCCTCGGATGCCGCGGCCGCCAGCGTCTCGGCCAGGAACGCGTCCAGCGCCGACCCCGAGAGGAAGGTCGCGTCGACGATCTCGCCGGGGAGCACCTTGAGTCCGGACTTGAGAGGGGTGACGGTGCCGTCGGCGGCGACGTGCTGGATGCTCAGCACGTCGTCCGAGGCGATGACGACCGACTTCTCGTTGGAGCGGAAGTCGTCATGGCCCATCGTGGCCACGCGGGTCTTCGAGCCGGCGGGGAACGGCTTGTTGCGGTGCGGGTGCTTGCGGGCGTACTGCTTCACCGACAGCGGTGCGCGACGGTCGCTGTTGCCCTCGCGCAGCACCGGGTTCACGGCGGAGCCCTTGATGCGGTCGTAGCGGGCACGGACGTCCTTGTCCTCGACGGACTGCGGCTCGTCCGGGTAGTCGGGGATGTCGAAGCCGGCAGCCTGCAGCTCCGCGATGGCCGCCTTCAGCTGCGGGATCGACGCGGAGATGTTCGGCAGCTTGATGATGTTCGCCTCGGGCAGGGTGGCCAGGCCGCCGAGCTCGGCGAGCGCGTCACCCACCTGCTGCTCGGGAGTCAGGTTCTGTGGGAAGGCGGCCAGCACGCGTCCGGCGAGAGAGATGTCGCGGGTCTCGATGTCGATACCCGCGGGGCGCGCGAACGCCTGCACGATCGGCAGGAACGAGGCCGTCGCCAGCGCGGGCGCCTCATCGGTGTAGGTGTAGATGATGGTCGATTCGGTCACCAGGTTGTCTCCGTTCGAGTTCTCGGCCAGCCTATCGCAAAGAGGCAAAGTATCTTGATATCGAGATACTTTCCCTGATGAACGTCCTATGACGAATGGTGTCGGGATTGTCTGCGGGAGGGGCCGGGGCGCTAGCCTGTCCGCATGGGTGAACTGCGCCTGGTCGAACTGTCCGCCGCCACGATCGTGGCGGTGAACAACATGTCGCTGAAACCCGGCCAGGAGGAGTACCTCTCCCCCGTCAGCTACGGGGTCGCGGCCACAGTCGTCAATCCGACGACGACGTGGCAGCGCGTCGTGATCGACGAGGACGGCAGCGTCCTCGGCTTCGTCAGCGCGAACTTCGACGCCGACCACCCCGAGGAGCACTTCCGCTCCGTGCTGTGGCGCATCAACGTCGACGCCGACGAGCAGGGCCGCGGCATCGGCCGCTTCGCCGTGGACGGGCTCCTCGCTGAGGCGCGGGCACGCGGCTTCGACCACGTCGACGTCGTCTACGAATCGGGCGAGGACGGCCCGGAGGCGTTCTTCCAGCGGGTGGGCTTCACCCCCGTGGGGGAGACGCCGTACGGCGAGGTCGTCGCCGAGACCCGCATCTGACGGCGGGACGTAGAACGCCCCGACCCGCGCAGAAACGCGAGCCGGGGCATCCGCTCTCCTAGACCAGCGACTCGCGCCAGGCCGCGTGCAGCTGCGCGAACTTGCCGTCGCCGGCGATGAGCTCCGCGGGCGTGTCGTCCTCGATGATGCGGCCGTGCTCCATCACCAGTACGCGGTCGGCGATGGCGACCGTGGACAGCCGGTGGGCGATGATGATGGCCGTCCGGTCGGCCAGCAGCGTCTGCAGGGCGTCCTGTATCATCCGCTCGCTCGGCATGTCGAGCGAGGCGGTGGCCTCGTCGAGGATGAGCACCGCCGGATCGGCGAGGAACGCCCGGGCGAACGAGATCAGCTGGCGCTGTCCCGCCGAGACACGTCCGCCGCGCTTGTTCACGTCGGTGTCGTAGCCGTCGGGCAGGGCCTCGATGAAGGTGTCCGCCCCCACCGCCCGCGCGGCCGCGCGGATCTCGTCCATCGTCGCGTCGGGCTTGCCGAGTGCGATGTTGTCGGCGACGGTGCCGCTGAACAGGTACGCCTCCTGCGTCACCATGACGATCGCGCGCCGCAGGTCTTTCGGGTGCAGCCGGCGCAGGTCGATGTCGTCGAGCGTCACGCTGCCCTCGGTGGGGTCGTAGAAGCGCGAGACGAGCTTCGCGAGCGTCGACTTGCCGGCGCCGGTGGTGCCCACGAGGGCGATGGTCTGCCCCGCCGGGATGTCGAGCGTGAAGTCCGGCAGGATCGTCGTCGCCGCGTTGTAGCCGAAGCGCACGCCGTCGAAGCGGATATGGCCGCGCGAGGTCCACAGGTCGACCGGCGTGACCGGATCGGGCACGGTGGGCTCCTCCTCGAGCACGCCCGACACCTTCTCGAGCGCCGCCGTGGCCGACTGGTAGGAGTTCAGGAAGAACGCGACCTCCTGCAGCGGGGCGAAGAAGTTGCGCACGTAGAGCACGGCGGCCAGCAGGGTTCCGATGAGGAGCGAGGAGTCGACGACGCGCAGACCGCCCCACAGCAGCACGAGCGCGACCGAGACGGCCGCCACGGCCATGAGGCCGGGCTCGAAGGTTCCGAAGAGCCGGATCGAGCGCATGTTGACCTCGCGGTAGTCCGCGGCGAGCGCGCCGAACTCGTCGTCGTTGCGACGCTCCTTGCGGAACGCCTTCACGGCGCGGATGCCGGTCATCGTCTCGACGAACTTGACGATGACCTGAGCGCTGATCACGCGCGACTCCCGGTAGACGCGCTGCGAGCGCGTGTAGAACCACCGCATGAGCAGGTAGAGCGGGAGGCCCATCACCAGCAGGATGACCCCCGACTGCCAGTCGAGCAGCAGCAGGGCGATGAGCGTGAAGACGCCGTAGAGGATGCCGGAGACGAGCTCATTCAGTCCGCCGTCCAGCAGCTCCTTGATGGTGTCGAGGTCGCTGGTCTGGCGGGAGATGATGCGGCCCGACGTGTACGACTCATGGAACTCGAGGCTCAGCCGCTGGGTGTGCAGGAAGATCCGCTTGCGCAGATCGAGCATCACCGCCTGGGTCAGGCGCGCTGCCACGACGACGTACCAGCCGATCAGGGCTGCGCCGCCGACACCGGCGGACAGGAACACCGCCACCACGCCGATCGTCGGCATCCAGTCGGTCCGCTCCACCACCGCCGGCAGGGCGTTGTTGATGCCGTAGGCGATCAGCGCCGGACCCGCCACGCGCAGCGCGGTCGAGACGATCAGCACCGCGCCGGCGAGCACGAGCTGCCACGTGAGCGGCGAGACCAGCGAGCCGAGCAGGCGCAGCGACCGGCGGCGGATGGCGCGGCTCTCGTCGCGCGTGTAGTCGGAGCGGTCTTCACCGGACGTGCCGGTCACGGTCGTGGCGCTCATCGCGTCGCCTCCGTCTCCCGCTGGCGGGCGTCATCGGTCTCGAGGCTCGAGATCACGTGTCGGTAGTGCTCGCTCTCCCGGAGCAGGTCGGAGTGGCGGCCGACGGCCGTGACCCGGCCGTCCTCCAGGAGGGCGACACGGTCGGCGAGCATCACGGTGGACGGACGGTGGGCGACGACGAGCGCCGTCGTGGCCGACAGCACCTCGCGAAGGGCGTCCTCCACGAGCGCCTCGGTGTCGACGTCGAGCGCCGACAGCGGGTCGTCGAGCACCAGGACGGCCGGACGGGCGGCGACCGCGCGCGCGAGCGCGAGACGCTGACGCTGACCGCCCGAGAGGCTCAGCCCCTCCTCGCCGATGACGGTGTCGACGCCGTCGGGGAGGTCCTCGACAAAGCCGGCCTGCGCGACCGCGAGCGCTTCGCGCATGACGGCCTCCGCCTCGGGGCTGCCGGGCTCGAGATCCTCGCGCCCGAGCAGCACGTTCTCCCGGACGGTCTGCGAGAAGAGCGTGGCGTCTTCGAAGGCCATGCCGACGTGCCGGCGCAGCTCATGGAGCGTCAGGTCGCGCACATCCACGCCGTCGAGGGTGACCCGGCCACCCGTCACGTCGTAGAGCCGTGTCGGGAGGGTGGTGAGGGTCGTCTTGCCCGAGCCGGTGAGACCGACCAGGGCCATGGTCTCCCCCGGCTCCAGCACGAGGTCGACGCCGTCGATGAGATCGCGCTCGGTCTCGGCCGAGTCCTGATAGCGGAAGTGCACGCCCTCGAACGAGAGCGCGCCGCGCGGCTCGGTGATCGTGCGTGGGTTCTCGGGGTCGACGATCGTGTTCTCCTCGTCGAACACCTCGAAGATGCGATCGGTGGCCGTGCGGGCGTCGAGGGCGAAGGAGAAGAGGAATCCGATCGACTCCATCGGCCAGCGCAGCACCGTGGCCATCGCGAAGAACGCGACGAGCTCGGCCACCGTCAGCTGGTTCAGCTGCACGAGGTAGATGCCCGCCCCCAGGCACAGCGCGAAGGCGATGTCGGGCAGCAGGACGAGCCAGAACCAGATCATGCCGATGGCCCGGGCCTTGCGCAGCTCGGTCTGGCGCAGCGTCTCGGCCTGGCGCGTGAACTTCTTCAGCGCGTGGGCGCCGCGGCCGAACGCCTTCAGCACGCGGATCCCGTGGACGCTCTCCTCGACCGAGGTGGCGAGGTCGCCGGCCTGGTCCTGGCTCTGGCGCGCGAGTGCGCCGTAGGTCTTCTCGAAGACGTAGCCGCTGAACCACAGCGGCAGGGAGCAGACGAGGAACAGCGTGCCGAGCAGCCAGTGCCAGCGGAACAGCAGCACGGTGCCGACGAGGATCGTCAGGACGTTGACGACGAGGAGCACGAGCCCGAAGGCGAGCCAGCGGCGCAGCATGCTGAGGTCCTGCATCATGCGGCTCAGCAGCTGACCCGACTGCCAGCGGTCGTGGAACGACACCGGCAGCCGCTGCAGGCGCGAGTAGAAGGTCTGGCGGATGTCGTACTCGACGCCCGTGGCGGGGGCCAGCACGAACCAGCGGCGGAGCCAGATCAGCCCGGCTTCGGCCAGGCCCAGCAGCAGGATGGCCACAGCTCCCCAGGCGATCTGCCCGATGTCGCCGGAGGCGATCGGACCCTGCACGATCACCTCGAGCACGAGCGGGATCGACAGGGCGAGCAGCGAGGCCAGGAGCGCGCTGACGGCGCCCATGCTCAGGCGGCCGACGACCGGTTTGGCGAAGGGGAGGAGCCGCGCGAGGGCGCGCGGCGTGGACAGGCGCGGAGGCGGCGATGCAGTGGAGGTCATGATCCTTGTGGGACGTGTGAGGCGGGTGGAGCGAGCGGAAGGGTCGGCGGGCGCGCGGAGGCGGGCGGCTTTCCTGCCCGGGGGCGACAACGCTGGGCGCGCCGGCGATATGCCGGCCGCGCGCTCAGTGGCGCGACGCGCGAGAGACGAGCGGGAGGGGGCGGACCGGCGTGATGGTGATCAGGGTCATGTCATCCTCCTTCGCGCAGCGACCGCGGGGCGCGGACGACAGCCCTCCAGGATATTCCCAGGGTCTGCCGGCGCGCAAGAGCTCGGCCGGTATCCGGCTGCGGTGTTTCGGCTCGCCGCGCTCGCTCGCTCGACCGCGCCGGCACCGTCGCTCAGCGCGCGGCGGACTCGCTCAGCGCGCGGCGGACTCGCTCAGCGCGCGGCGGCGGACTCGCGCGCGAGGAGGCTCTCCTTCACCTCGACGCCCCAGGCGAAGCCGCCCAGCGAGCCGTCGGTGCGCAGCACCCGGTGGCACGGCACGAAGAGCGCCGGCGCATTGCGGGCGCAGATGGATGCTGCGGCCCGCACCGCGCTCGGCTGTCCGAGCGCGGCGGCGAACCCGGTGTAGCTGAGCGGCCCACCCGCGGGGATCCCCCGGAGCGCGTCCCACCCCGCGCTCTGCAGCGCGGTGCCGAACTGCCGCACCGGCACCGTGTCGATCGCGGTCAGGTCGCCGGCGTAGTACGCGGCGACGGCGGCGGCAGCATCCGTCGTCCCTGTCGTGACGTCGACGGGACGATGCGCGGGGCGCAGGCGCGCGAGCACGGCGTCGGCCTCGGCCGTCCAGCCCGACGCGAGCACCCGGCCCTCCTCGTCGACGAGGAGGGTGAACGGACCGTCGGGGGTGGCGACGGTCTGCAGGGTGGCGGTGGCGGTGGCGGTGGTCGCGGTCATGAGTCCTCCGTCGGAATCGGGTCGGGGGTCGCCCGCCACGCGCGCGTGACGGGCGCGGCGTACCAGAGGTGCGCCATCAGGTAGCTGCGCCAGGGGGCCGCGCGGGCGGCCCAGCGGGTGAGTCCGGCAGCGTCCGCGGGGATGCCGGCGGCGAGCGCCCCGGCGCGTGCCGCGACGTCGCCCGGCAGGAGCACGTCGGGGTCCTGCAGCACGCGCATGCGCACGTAGTCCGCGGTCCACGGACCGATCCCGGGCATCGCCAGCAGCGCCGCGCGCTGCTCCGCGCCGTCGTCGCCGGGGCCGACATCGAGCCGGCCCTCGGCCAGAGCGGCGGCCGCGCCGATGACCGAGCGCACGCGCGCAGCGGGTCCGCGCAGCACCTCGTGGCCGCGCTCGGCGATCGCGGCGGTCGTCGGGAAGAGGATGCCCTCCCCGTGGGGCGTCTGCATGCGCTCGCCCAGCGCATCGGCCAGCCGCGTCTGCGCGGTGCGGGCGGCGGCCACCGAGATCTGCTGGCCGATCATCGCCCGGATGAGCATCTCGTGCGGGTCCACCGCGCCCGGAACGCGCACGCCGGGGACCGCTGCGACGAGGGGGGCCAGCTCGGGATGCTGCGACAGCGCGTCGTCCACCGCGACCGGATCCGCGTCGAGGTCGAACAGCCGGCGTGCGCGGGTCACCATCGCGGGAAGGTCGGAGAGCGCCGCCAGCTGGGCGCGGAGGCGCACGCGGCCGTCCGCATCGACGCGCAGCTCGAACCACGCCGGACCACCCGGGAGCCGCAGCGTGCGGGCGAACCGATGCGCGCTGCCGGACTCCACTCCCCCGACCGCATGGGCGGCCATCCAGCCGAAGAGGCCGGCGGAGTCGAGCTCGCCGCGATGGGGCAGCACGAGGTCGAGCTGGCCGGCGGGAGCCTCGGGCCGCCCGGCGGCACGGCGCGCGCGCAGCTCGAGAGGCGGCATCCCGAAGACCTCGCGCACGGTCTCGTTGAACTGACGGATGCTGGCGAACCCTGCCGAGAACGCCACCTCCGACGCGGGCAGCTCGGTGCCCACGAGCAGCATGCGGGCGGTGTGCGCCCGGTGAGCGCGGCTGAGAGCGAGGGGCCCGGCTCCGAGCTCGGCGGCGATGAGGCGGGTCAGGTGGCGCGGCGAGTAGCCGAGGCGCGCGGCCAGCCCCGGCACGCCCTCGCGCTCCACGATGCCGTCGGCGATGAGGCGCATCGCCCGGGCCACGACGTCGCCGCGGAGGTTCCACTCCGGCGAGCCGGGCGCGGCCTCCGGGAGGCAGCGCTTGCAGGCGCGATAGCCGGCCTCGTGGGCGGCGGCGGACGTGGCGTAGAACGTGACGTTGGCGGCCTTCGGCGTGCGCGCCGGACAGCTGGGGCGGCAGTAGATGCCGGTGGATCTCACCGCCGTGACGAACTGCCCGTCGAAGCGGGTGTCGCGCGAGTCGATCGCGCGGTACCGCTCGTCGAAGGTCATGGTGAGGCTCACGGGATCCAGCCTGACACGCGCCCCCGACCTCGGCTCGCGGAAAACGGACATGGGTGTGCCGCGGCACGGACGCGCCCGAGGACCGACGCACACCGACGGCATCGGTCACAACCCTGGGCTGCACGCGGGCGACGGGGCTAGCGTGAGGCCATGAGCGAACTCGAGTACGACGTCATCGTCATCGGAGCCGGGGCCGTGGGCGAGAACGTCGCCGATCGGGCGGTGCAGGGCGGGATGCGCACCGCTCTCGTCGAGGCCGAGCTGGTCGGCGGCGAGTGCTCCTATTGGGCGTGCATGCCGAGCAAGGCGCTGCTGCGCAGTGCCGCCGCCGTCCGCGCGGCACAGGCCGTCGACGGGGCGAAGCAGGCCGTCACCGGCAGCGTCGACGTGGCGGGGGTGCTGCGGCGTCGCAACACGATCACCCACGACTGGGACGACTCGTCGCAGGTGAAGTGGGTGGCGAAGGCGGGCATCGACCTCATCCGCGGCCACGCGGAGTTCACCGGCGTGAAGGCGCTCACGGTGACCGCCGCCGACGGCACCGTCACCCGCCTGACCGCGACCCACGCCGTCGTCGCGGCAACCGGTTCCGCCGCACTGCTGCCCGACATCCCCGGGCTCGCCGACATCGAGCCGTGGACGAGCCGCGAAGCCACCAGCGCCCAGGAGGTGCCCGCGTCGCTCGCCATCATCGGCGGCGGCGTCGTCGGCGTCGAGATGGCGACGGCGTATGCCGGATTCGGCACGGACGTCACGCTGCTCGTCCGCTCCGGACTGCTGACGAACATGGAGCCCTTCGCGGGAGAGCTCGTCACCGACTCCCTCCGCGCGCTCGGCGTCACGATCCGCGACGGCGCGGACGTCACCGAGGTGACGCGCGACGGCGACAAGGCCGTCCTCACGCTGTCGGAGGGCGAGCCCGTCACGGCCGAGAAGGTGCTGGTCGCGATCGGCCGCACCCCGCGCACGCAGGACCTCGGACTCGAGACGATCGGGCTCGAGCCCGGCGCCTGGCTCGACGTCGACGACACGCTCCTCGTGAAGGGCACCGACTGGCTCTACGGGGTCGGCGACGTCAACCACCGGGCGCTCTTGACGCACCAGGGCAAGTACCAGGCACGGGCCGCCGGCGACGTCATCGCCGCCCGCGCCAAGGGCGAGCGGGTGGATGCCGCACCCTGGGGGGTCCACGTCGCCACGGCCGACCACGACGCGGTGCCGCAGGTGACCTTCTCCGACCCGCCCGTCGCCTCGGTCGGATTCACCGAGGCCGCCGCGCGGAAGGCGGGGCGCAGCATCCGGGTCCTGGACTACGACCTCAGCTGGGTCGCCGGCTCCAGCACGGTGTCGGACGACTACGTCGGCAAGGCCCGGGCGATCGTCGACGAGGACCGCGGCGTCATCATCGGCGCGACCTTCGTCGGGCCGGACGTCGCCGAGCTGCTCCACTCGGCCACGATCGCCGTCGTCGGCGAGGTGCCGCTCACGCGGCTCTGGCACGCGGTGCCGTCGTACCCGACCGTGAGCGAGGTCTGGCTGCGCTTCCTCGAGACCTACGGGCGCCCGACCACCTGATCCCCGCGCGGACCCGACCCGTGCGCCCGCCGCGGCTCGATCCCCCGCCCCCCAGCCCCTCCCGAGAAGTCGCAACACGCCGTCAGGCGGCGCGGCGGCGCGGCGTGTTGCGACGTTTCGTGGGCATCGGGGAGGTGCCGCCGGCGGATGCATGCCGAGACGGACATGCGTCCCACGTACGTCCATTCCGCGGATGGCGCGGGCCGTTCGCGACGGTGCGACGACTCCCCGCCGGGCGGTCCGCTCGGAGGCGCGGGGGTTATCCTCTGTGTGACCGGTCACGCGACGTGCGCGACCCACGCAGCGAGGCGGACCGATGAGTGCGAGCGACACCCCCGGCCCCGCCGGTCGCGCGCCCAGCATCCGCGATGTCGCCCGTCTGGCGGGGGTGTCGTACCAGACCGTCTCCCGCGTGATCAACAACAGCTCGCAGCTGCGGCCCGAGACGGCCGAGCGGGTGCGCTCCGCCATCGCGGAGCTCCGGTTCGTGCCGAGCCAGGCGGCCCGGGCGCTCGCCACGAGTCGCACGAGACTCCTCGGCGTGCTGGGGCCGCGCACCACGACCTACGGCCTGGCCACCATGGTGCAGGGGGTCGAGTCCGCCGCCCGCGCGGCGGGCTACCGGCTCACCGTCACCAACCTCGCCTCGAGCGCCCCCGACGACGTGCGCGCCTCGATCGACCATCTCGTCCGGCAGTCGGTCGAGGGTCTGATCGCCGTCGCCCCGCAGTCACGGGTCGTGCCCATCCTCGACGAGCTGCAGCTGCCCGTGCCGGTGAAGATCGTCTCGCCGACCGCCCCCACCGGACTGGGCGGCACGCACAACGACCAGATCGCCGGCGCCCGCGCGGCGGTGCGGCATCTGATCGACCTCGGTCACTCGCGCATCCTGCACATCGCCGGACCCCGTGACTGGGTGGAGGCGGACCACCGGATGCAGGGCTACCTGGCCGAGATGGACGCGCACGACCTCTCGCCGCGCCCGCCGGTGCTCGGCGACTGGACGGCGAAGTTCGGCTTCGAGGCCGGCATGGAGCTGCTGCGCATGGAGGACGCCACGGCCGTCTTCGCCGGGAACGACCACATGGCGCTGGGCTTCATGCATGCGGTCCGCGCCATCGGCCGGTCGGTGCCCGAGGACATCTCGATCGTCGGATTCGACGACGTGCCCGAGTCGGCGCACCTCTGGCCGCCGCTGACCACCGTGCGTCAGGACTTCGAGGGGATCGGCCGCCGCGCGGTCGGCGATCTCCTCGCCGATCTGGGTGTGCAGCCTGAGGAGGACATGGTCGCGCAGCCCGATCACCTGCGCCTGATCGTGCGCTCCTCCACGGCTACGCCGACCCGCTGAGATAGTCACGTTTCCGCAACGCTCGGGGCCGCGGCATCCGCTCACTTGACAGCGACGCACACCGGCGGGGTAGCATCACTCACACAATGTGAACGGTCACATGACCGCCACGCCACCCCCGACGGAGTCCGCTACGAAGCGGACGAGTCGAGACGACGTCGTTCCGACATGCGCGCATCGCCCGCCATGGACACGGGGACGCTCTGTCTCGCCCAGCCGGTGGTCGAGCGTGCCCGGCCGTGCGTCCGTCTGCGATCACGAGGCGGCCTCCAACCCCGGACAGCCGCGAATCAAGAACCCAACGAAGGGAACCAGCGTGAAGAAGCACAGCATGCTCACCATGGTCGCGGGGGCTGCAGTCCTCGCCCTCAGCCTGGCCGGCTGCGCGGGCGACCGCAGCGGCGGCAGCACCGATGCCACCGAGGAGGCCGGCGGAATCATCGGCGTCGCGATGCCGACCCAGCAGTCGGAGCGCTGGATCGCCGACGGCGACAACGTCAAGTCGCAGCTGGAGGACCTCGGCTACCAGGTCGACCTGCAGTACGCGAACGACGACATCCCCACCCAGGTCTCGCAGATCGAGAACATGATCACCTCGGGCGCCAAGGCCCTGGTCATCGCCTCCATCGACGGCACCACCCTGACCGACGTGCTGCAGCAGGCCGCCGACGCCGACATCCCGGTGATCGCGTACGACCGCCTCATCAACGGCACCGAGAACGTCGACTACTACACGACGTTCGACAACTACCAGGTCGGCGTCCAGCAGGCCACGTCGCTCCTCACCGGCCTGGGTGTCCTGGACGCCTCCGGTCAGGAGACCGGCGCCGCCGGCCCCTTCAACGTGGAGCTCTTCGCGGGCAGCCCCGACGACAACAACGCCACTTTCTTCTGGAACGGCGCCATGGACACCCTCAAGCCCTACATGGACTCGGGTGTGCTCACGGTCCCCAGCGGCCAGACGGAGTTCGGCCAGGCCGCGATCCTGCGCTGGCTGCCCGAGACCGCCCAGGAGCGCATGGAGAACATCCTCACCGTCATCGGCGACACCCGCCTCGACGGCGTGCTGTCCCCCTACGACGGCCTGTCGATCGGCATCATCTCCGCGCTGACCTCCGGCGGCTACGCCGCCGACGCCCTCCCGGTCATCACCGGTCAGGACGCCGAGGTCGGCTCGATCAAGTCCATCATCGCCGGCGAGCAGTACTCGACGATCTTCAAGGACACCCGCGAGCTGGCCAAGCAGGCCGTCTCGATGATCGACGCGATCCGCAAGGGCGGCGAGCCCGAGGTCAACGACACCGAGACGTACGACAACGGCGAGAAGGTCGTCCCGTCGTTCCTCCTCAAGTCGACGATCGTGACGAAGGACAACTACCAGGACGTCCTCGTCGACAGCGGCTACTACACCGAGTCCGACCTCAAGTGACTCATCGGCGGGAGGGCCTCGTGCCCTCCCGCCGTCTCCCTTCCCCTCATCCCGCCGACGAAGTCGGCACTGCAAGGAGGACCTCGTGAGCACCATCCTCGAGATGCGCTCGATCACCAAGGAGTTCCCCGGCGTCATCGCGCTGGCCGACGTGTCGCTGACCGTCGAGCGGGGCACCGTCCACGCCATCTGCGGCGAGAACGGCGCGGGCAAGTCCACTCTCATGAAGGTGCTCAGCGGGGTCTACCCCGCGGGCGACTACCGCGGCGAGATCGAGTTCGACGGCCAGATCGTCCAGTTCAAGGACATCCGCGACAGCGAAGCCGCCGGCATCGTCATCATCCATCAGGAGCTGGCTCTCAGCCCCTACCTCTCCATCGCCGAGAACATCTTCCTCGGCAACGAGATCACGCACCGCGGACTCATCGACTGGGACGCGACGAACCGCGAGGCGGCGAAGCTGCTGGCCCGCGTCGGTCTCGGCGACAGCCCCGACGTGCCCGTGAACGAGATCGGCGTCGGCAAGCAGCAGCTCGTCGAGATCGCCAAGGCGCTCTCGAAGGACGTGAAGCTCCTCATCCTCGACGAGCCGACCGCCGCGCTCAACGACGACGACTCGGCGCACCTGCTCGATCTCATCCGCCACCTCCGGGGGCAGGGGATCACCTGCATCATCATCAGCCACAAGCTCAACGAGATCCGCGCCATCGCCGACGAGGTCACCATCATCCGCGACGGCCGGACGATCGAGACGCTCGACGTCGCCACCGGCGGCACCAGCGAAGACCGCATCATCCGCGGCATGGTCGGCCGCGAGCTCGAGAACCGCTATCCCGACCGCGACGCCGAGATCGGCGATGAGGTGCTGCGCGTGGAGGACTGGACGGTCCACCACCCGACGGACGCCAACCGCGTCGTCATCCACAGCGCGAACATCACCGTGCGCGCGGGCGAGGTCGTCGGCATCGCGGGCCTCATGGGCGCCGGTCGCACCGAGCTCGCCATGAGCGTGTTCGGCCGCAGCTTCGGATCGCGCATCACCGGCAGTGTCTACGTCCGCGGGCAGAAGGTCGACACCTCGACGGTGCCCAAGGCCATCCGCGCCGGGCTGGCGTATGTGACCGAGGACCGCAAGGGCGCCGGACTGAACCTGATCGACACCATCAAGCGCAACATCTCGCTCGCGGGCATGCGCAAGCTCACCCGACGGGGCTGGGTCGACGGCCAGGAGGAGTACCTCGTCGCCAACCGCTACCGGCAGTCGATGAACATCAAGGCCCCGACGGTCGACGTCGTGGTGGGCAAGCTCTCGGGCGGCAACCAGCAGAAGGTCGTGCTGTCGCAGTGGCTGTACTCGGATCCCGAGGTGCTCATCCTCGACGAGCCCACACGCGGCATCGACGTGGGGGCCAAGTACGAGATCTACACGATCATCAACACGCTCGCCGCGCAGGGCAAGGGGGTGCTCGTCATCTCGTCCGAGCTGCCCGAGCTGCTCGGCATCTGCGACCGCATCTACACACTCAGCGAGGGCCACATCACCGGCCAGCTGCCCATCGAGGAGGCCACACCCGAGGCCCTCATGGTGCTCATGACGAAGGAGAAGGAAGCCGACCATGTCAGTGCCTGACAACACCCTCATCGGGAAGGGTCTGAACGACACCCCCCGCGGCCCCATCGGGGGATCCGCCGGCGACAACGGCGGGATCGTGCAGTTCTTCACCTCCCGCCTGCGCGAGATCGGCATCTTCATCGCGCTGATCGTGATCGTGCTGCTGTTCCAGGCGCTGACCGGCGGGCGTCTGCTCACCCCGGGCAACGTCTCGAACATCATCGTCCAGAACAGCTACATCCTGATCCTCGCCATCGGCATGGTGATGATCATCATCGCCGGCCACATCGACCTGTCGGTCGGATCGGTCGCCGCCTTCGTCGGCGCCGTCTCGGGCGTGCTCATCGTGCAGATGGGCCTTCCCTGGTGGCTGGGCATCGTGCTCTCGCTCATCCTGGGCGCCGTGGTCGGCATGTGGCAGGGCTTCTGGGTCGCGTACGTCGGCATACCCGCGTTCATCGTGACGCTCGCCGGCATGCTCCTCTTCCGCGGCCTGACGCAGATCACCCTCGGCAACACGCAGATCACGCCGTTCCCGTCGGAGTACCGCGCGCTCGGCGGCGGCTACCTGTTCCCCGACCTCTTCCCCGCCTCCTCCTCCCCCGCGGAGTGGATCACCGTCGGCCTGGGCGTGCTCACGCTCGTGCTGTTCGTGTTCAGCCAGGTGCGTCAGCGCACCAAGCGCGCGGCGCTGGAGCTCCAGAACGAGCCCCGCGTGTGGTTCCTGTTCAAGATCCTCGGCGGCGGCGCGCTCATCGCGTACCTGACCTACCTGCTGGGCGTCGCACCCAACTCGCGCGGCACGCCCATCGTGCTCGTGGTACTGGCCGTGCTGATCATCGGCTACTCGGTCGTCATGAACCGCAGCGTGTTCGGCCGCCACATCTACGCGATCGGCGGCAACCGCAATGCAGCCAAGCTCTCGGGCATCAACACCCGCCGCGTGGACTTCCTGCTGTTCGTCAACATGGGCGTGCTGGCCGCGCTGGCCGGCATCGTCTTCACCGGACGTCTGAACTCCGCCGGTCCCGGCGCGGGCAACCTGTTCGAGCTGGATGCCATCGCCGCCGCCTTCATCGGAGGCGCCGCCGTCCAGGGCGGTGTCGGCCGCGTCGTCGGTGCCATCGCGGGTGGCCTCGTGATGGGCGTGCTCAACAACGGCATGTCGCTCATGGGCATCTCGACCGACGTGCAGCAGTTCATCAAGGGCCTCGTGCTCCTGCTGGCGGTCGCCTTCGACGTGTGGAACAAGAACCGCACCCGTCGCTGAGCCGACTCGCACAACGAGAGACGCCCCGTCGCTTCGGCGACGAGGCGTCTCTCGTTTCCGCGCTGCCGGCTCAGTGGAAGAAGTGCCGTTCGCCCGTGAAGAACATCGTCACGCCGGCCGCCTGCGCCGCCGCGATGACCTCGTCGTCGCGAACGGAGCCTCCGGGCTGCACGATCGCCGAGACGCCGGCGTCGAGCAGCACCTGCGGGCCGTCGGCGAAGGGGAAGAACGCGTCGGATGCTGCGACCGACCCGCGCGCGCGATCTCCCGCCCGCTCCACGGCGAGACGGCAGGAGTCGACGCGGTTGACCTGGCCCATGCCGATCCCGACCGTCGCCGATCCCTTCGCCAGCACGATCGCGTTGGACTTGACGGCCCGGCCGGCCTTCCACGCGAAGATGAAGTTCTGCATCTCGTCGTGGTCGGGGCGCTCCCCCGACACCAGCTCCCAGTCCTTCGCGACGGAGTCGATGTCGCCGGGGAAGCGATCGGCGTCCTGCAGGAGGAGGCCGCCCGAGACGAGGCGCACGTCCATGCGCTCCTGCTGCCAGTCGGCGGGAAGCTGCAGCAGCCGCAGGTTCTTCTTCGTGCGGAAGACCTCGAGCGCAGCATCCTCGAACGACGGCGCGACGATCACCTCGGTGAAGATGTCCTTGAGGTTCTCGGCCATCTTGAGCGTGACCGTGCCGTTGGCGGCGATCACGCCGCCGTACGCCGACACCGGATCGCACTCGTGGGCGCGCAGGTGGGCGCTGGCGATCGGGTCGAGCGCGTTGGGTGCGGCCACCGCGATGCCGCAGGGGTTGGCGTGCTTGATGATCGCGACGGCGGGCTTCACCATGTCGAACGCGGCCCGCAGGGCGGCATCCGCGTCGACGTAGTTGTTGTACGACATCTCCTTGCCCTGCAGCTGCGTCGCCTGGGCGATCCCGTGGCCGCCGGTGCGGGTGTAGATGGCGGCGCGCTGGTGCGAGTTCTCGCCGTAGCGCAGGGTGCTGAGCCGCTCCGCGCTGATGGTGAGGTGGGCCGGCAGGTCCTCCTCCGCGGCGAGCGTGCCCTCGGCGAACCACGTGGCGACGGCGGTGTCGTAGGCCGCCGTGTGGGCGAAGGCGCGGGCGGCGAGCTCGCGGCGCTGCACGAGCGACGTGCCGCCGGCGGCGACCGCCTCGATGATGGCCGGGTACGACTCGGGCGAGACCACGATGGCGACGTTGGCGTGGTTCTTCGCCGAGGCGCGCACCATCGCCGGTCCGCCGATGTCGATCTGCTCGACCACGTCGTCGCCCTGCGCGCCGGAGGCGACGGTCTCCACGAACGGGTACAGGTTCACCACGACCAGCTCGAACGGCTGCACGTCGAGCTCGGCCAGCTGGCGCTCGTGGTCCTCGAGGCGGAGGTCGGCCAGCAGGCCGGCGTGCACCTTCGGATGCAGGGTCTTCACCCGGCCGTCGAGCGACTCGGGGAAGCCGGTGATCGCCGCGACGTCCGTGACGTCGTAGCCCGCGTCGCGGAGCATCGTGGCCGAGCCGCCGGTGGAGATCATCTGCACGCCCGCGGCGGCGAGCGCCTCGGCGAGCTGCAGCAGCCCGGTCTTGTCGCTGACCGAGATCAGCGCGCGACGGACGGGGACGACATCGCGGTCGCGGTAGAGGGCGGGGTCATGACGGGGTCCGGCCATGCGGGGCTCCTGACGGGTCGGAGGGTGGCTAACGGGAGGGAGCGGATGCGGCGGCGAGATCGAGCTCGCCGGTCGCGATGCGGCGCACGACGTCGATCAGCAGTCGGCGCTCGACGGGCTTGATGCGGTCGTGGAGGGCGTGCTCATCGTCGCCGACGCGGATCGGCACGCGGTCCTGGGCGAGGATGGGCCCGCTGTCCACGCCGGCATCGACGACGATGACGCTCGCGCCCGTGCGGTCGACACCCGCGGCCAGGGCGTCGCGCACGCCGTGCGCTCCGGGGAACTCGGGGAGGAATGCCGGGTGCGTGTTGATGATGCGGGGCGACCACTCCGCGACGAGGTCGGCGGGCAGGAGCCGCATGAGACCGCTCAGCACCACGAGGTCGGGCGACCAGGTGCGCAGCTGGTCGGCCAGTTCGCGGCCCCAGTCCTCGCGGTCGGCGAAGTTGCGGAACGGCACGAGGAAGGTCGGGATGCCGTGGGCCTCGGCGTGCGCGAAGCCGTCGGCCTCGCGATCGGCGCCGACGACCACGATGCGGGCGGGGTAGTCCTCGTGCGCGGCGGCGTCCAGCAGTGCACGGAGATTGGACCCGGTGCCGGAGATGAGGACGGCGACCGTGAGCACGCGGTCAGTCTACCGGGGGCAGCGGCGACGGCCTGCGGGGGGCCGACTCCCCCTCGCCGCGCTCGCGCGGCACGAAGGGCGGGAGGGGCGCGGTGTCCTCCGGGGCCGGGGCCGTCTCGTCCGCAGGCGTCGTGCCGGCGGCGTCGGAATCCTCGACGGCGACGGAGCGGCCCCTCCCCTGCTCTCCGCGGGAGGCGGCGCCGACTCCCGCCGGGGCGGCGTCGCCGCCCATGCGACCGTCCCACACCGACGCACGCGTCGCCGCACCGACCCGGTCGTCCGCGTCGACGCGCGCCGGCGCAGCATCCGCTCGTTCGTCTTCGCCGCGGTCGCGTCGCCACCAGGAGCGCCCGTCGTCGGAGGCCGATCGATCGTCATCCGACGTCGAGCGCACGTCGTCCGAGGTCGAGCGGCGGGAGCGCCGACGAGGTGAGAGCAGCAGGATCGCCGCGCCCACGAAGACCTCGAGACCGACAGCGAGCGCGACGGGCCCGGGGGCGGCTCCCACCTCGGCGAGGCGCCCGGGGCCGAGGGAGCCGGACGTCAGCTGCGCGAGGAGGGCGGCCGCGGCGCCGGAGAGCACCGCGATGACGGCCATGAGGGCGACGCGCACGCCGAACCGGTCGCCCGGCTCGTCCTGCGCCGCGGTCCGAGCCTCGGGGGGTGCGCCGATCAGCCCCTCCAGCGAGGGCGTCGCCCACGGCGCGACGGAGGCCGGGGCGGGCGCCGCGTCGGCGTGCGCGACGAGACGCGAGCGGACCGCCCATCCGGCGAGAGCCCCGAGGGCGACCGGCAGGAGGGCGGTCAGCAGGAACCACGGGGAATCGAGCTGCGGCACCGCGCCGAGCACGGGGATGCCGGGGATCACGCCGAGCTGCGTGCCGACCGGCGAGACGGAGGTCGCGGTGCCGAGCGCGAACCCGGGGCCGGCCAGGAAGGCGGCGGCCCAGACGATCAGCGTGGGGAGGAACGCGAGCTGGCCGAGCGCGGTGACGGTGACGCCCACCACGTCCATGTGCCCGGCCTCCAAGAGCGACACCACCTGCGCGCCGCCCACGACGACGGCCACGGCGACGGCCAGGGCGCCGATCCCGACGAAGCCGGCGACGACGATCGCGGTGCCGCGCGCGGCGAGGGCGGGAAGCTCGCCCCACCCGCCGGCGACGGCCTCGGCGCGGTCGCGCAGACGGGCGACCACTCCCGCTCCCGCCTCGCGCCACTCGATGACGATCGCGCCGACCAGCGCGGGCACGGCGAAGAAGAGGGTCGGGAACAGGATCGCCTGCCAGGTCTCCGTCGCGGCCACGGCGTTCCCCCCGGTGACGGCGACGAGCGCCGCGAGCACGGCGAACACCACGGTCGATGACGCCACGCCGGTGATCCAGGCGTCGGCGCGCGACGCCCGGGCGCCCGAACGCGCGGCGAAGACCGCGGTGAACAGGGCGAAGACGGTCGGCGCGAGCGAGAGCACGAACGCGCCGGCGGACCGGTCGATGCCGGTCGCCGCGAGGTACGCGTCGGGCAGGGTGACGGCGACGGGCACGAGGTGCCCGAGCTGCCAGATCGTCGCCGACGCCGGCCACAGCGTGCCCCAGTCGGCGGAGCCGCCGAGGCCGAACGCCCACAGAGCCGTCAGCGGCGCGAGCGCGATCGCGAGACCGATCGCCGCCGCGAGGACGGCGTCGATGAGGGAGAGGAGGGCGACGAGAAGGCGATTCATGCCCCATCGACCCTACCCACGGCGTCGCGTCCACCCCGTCGCCCACGCCCGTTCCCCGGCGACCGTCGCGGGAGATCCCCTCGGCGGATCATCGGGCGCCGCCGGTGGGGCTAACCTTCAACGCGGAGGTCACCCATGAGCACCATTCCCCCCGAGACCGACCACGCCCCGCAGACGCGCGAGCCCGGCGGCATCCTCGACCGTTTCTTCGAGATCTCGCGCCGCGGATCCACCGTCGGCACCGAAGTGCGCGGCGGCGTCGTCACCTTCGTGACGATGGCCTACATCGTCATCCTGAACCCGATCATCCTGTCGGGCGGCACCGATGTCGTGGGCAACCAGCTGGGCTTCAGCGCGGTGGCGGCCGTCACGGCGCTCACCGCCGGCGCGATGACGATCCTGTTCGGGCTGGTCACCCGCCTGCCCTTCGCCTTCGCCGCGGGCCTGGGCATCAACTCGTTCCTCGCCGTCAGCGTCGTGGGCCAGGTGACGTGGCCCGAGGCGATGGGCCTCATCGTCATCAACGGCCTGATCATCGTGCTGCTGGCCGCGACCGGCTTGCGGCGCATGATCTTCGACGCCGTCCCGCTGGCGCTCAAGACCGCCATCACGGTGGGCATCGGCCTGTTCATCGCCTTCATCGGCTTCGTCGACAGCGGCCTGGTCACCTCGACCGGACTGTCCTCGCCGCCGGTCGGACTCGGCGTGCAGGGGTCGATCACGACGGTCCCGACCCTGCTGTTCGTCTTCACGCTCGTGCTCACGTCGATCCTCATCGCGCGCAGGGTGAAAGCCGGCCTGCTCATCGGTCTGCTCTCGGGCACCGTGGTCGCCGTCATCGTCGAGGCGATCTGGCACCTGGGCGGCCGCACCGCCGAGAACCCGGGCGGCTGGGGACTGAGCGTGCCGACCCTTCCGGCGCAGTGGATCGGCCTGCCCGACCTCAGCCTGGTGGGTCAGGTCGACCTCGTCGGCTCCTTCGGGCGCATCGGCGTGCTCGCCGCCCTCATGCTCGTCTTCACCCTGGTGTTCACGAACTTCTTCGACGCCATGGGCACGATGACCGGCCTCTCCCGGGAGGCGGGCCTGGCCGACGAGAAGGGCAACTTCCCGCGCCTGCGCTCGGCGCTCATCGTCGAGGGCGTGGGTGCCGTCGCCGGCGGCGTGACCTCGTCGTCGTCGAACACCGTCTTCATCGAGTCGGGCTCGGGCATCGGCGAGGGAGCCCGCACGGGCCTCGCGAACGTCGTCACGGGCGTGCTGTTCCTGCTCGCCATGTTCCTCACGCCGCTCACCTCGATCGTCCCGACCGAGATCGCCGCCGCGGCGCTCGTCATCGTCGGCGCGCTGATGATGGCGCAGATCCGCCACATCGACCTCAGCGACGTGTCGGCCCTGATCCCGGTCTTCCTGACGGTCACCGTGATGCCGCTGACCTACTCGATCGCCAACGGCATCGGCGCGGGCTTCATCTCGTGGGTGCTGGTGCGCGCGTTCTCGGGCAAGGCGCGCGGCATCAGCCCGCTGCTGTGGATCGTCGCCGCCGGCTTCGTCGTCTTCTTCGCGCGGGGGCCGATCGAGCAGCTGCTGGGCTGACGCCCGTCAGGACGCCATCGGCTCCAGCACGAAGATCGCGATCTGGCGGTCGGTCTTCTTCTGGTAGGCGTCGTAGTCCGGCCACACAGCCACGGCACGCGCCCACCACTCCGCCCGCTCGTCGCCCTCGAGCTCGCGGGCGAGGTAGTCGCGCCTCACCGCGCCGTCCTGCAGCTCCACGTGCGCGTGACGGCGCATGTTCTCGCCCCAGCGGGGCTCATCGGGCGCGCCGCCCTTGGAGGCGACGACGAGGTAGCGTCCGTCGTGCTCGACGCGCATTAGCGCGGTCTTGCGCAGCGCCCCGCTCTGGAACCCGACGGTCGTCAGCACGATGATCGGCACGCCCCGGAGCTCGTTCGCCTCGGTGCCGCCCGACGCCTCGTAGCGCTCGGCCTGCGTGCGGGCCCACTCGGCGGTGCTCGGCTTGTACTCTCCGGTCAATGGCATGCCTCCACCCTACGTCGGGGTGTGTGGCCAGTCGGGAGGAGACGTGTTGATCGGGAGGACGGATGCTGCAGCATCCCCCTCCGCTTCTGCACATCTCCTCCCGACACGCCACGCCACGCCACGCCGCGCCACGGCGCGGCACGGCACGGCGCGGCACGGCACGCCGCGCCGCGCCACGGCACGGCGGAGGGTCGACGGCCGAGCGGGGCTGACCACCGGAGACCAGGGGCCGGGGAAAAGACGAGGGGCGGATGCTGCGGCCTGTGGCCGCGGCATCCGCCCCTCGGAAACCCGGGTCAGAGACCGGCGATGATCTCCCGCATGAGGTCGGCGGTCTCGCTCGGCGTCTTGCCGACCTTGACGCCGGCGGCCTCGAGGGCCTCCTTCTTCGCCTGCGCGGTGCCGGCCGAGCCGGACACGATGGCGCCGGCGTGGCCCATGGTCTTGCCCTCGGGGGCGGTGAAGCCCGCGACGTAGCCGACGACCGGCTTGGTGACGTTCGCCTTGATGAAGTCGGCCGCGCGCTCCTCGGCGTCGCCGCCGATCTCGCCGATCATCACGATCGCCTTGGTCTCCGGGTCGGCCTCGAACGCGGCGAGCGCGTCGATGTGGGTGGTGCCGATGATCGGGTCGCCGCCGATGCCGATGGCCGTCGAGAAGCCGATCTCGCGCAGCTCGTACATCATCTGATAGGTCAGCGTGCCCGACTTCGACACGAGCCCGATCGGACCCTTGCCGGCGATGTTGGCGGGCGTGATGCCGACCAGCGACTCGCCGGGGGTGATGATGCCGGGGCAGTTCGGTCCGATGATGCGGGTGGTGTCGCCCTTGGACTGGGCGTAGGCCCAGGCCTCGGCGGTGTCGCCGACCGGCACGCCCTCGGTGATGACGACCAGGAGCGGGATCTCGGCGTCGATGGCCTCGATCATCGCGTCCTTGGTGAACGCGGGCGGAACGAAAGCGATGGAGACGTCGGCGCCGGTCTTCTCGATCGCCTCGGCGACCGAGGCGAAGACGGGCAGCTCGACGGCCGAGCCGTCGGCCGCGGTGTGGGAGACGGTGGTGCCGGCCTTGCGGGCGTTGACGCCGCCGACGACCTGGGTGCCGGCCTTGAGCATCAGCGCGGTGTGCTTGGTGCCCTCGCCGCCGGTGATGCCCTGGACGATGACCTTGGAGTCCTTGTTGAGGAAGATCGACATGTTCTGTGTGGTCCTTTGGGTCTGCGTCGGATCAGGCGTTGGCGAGCTCGGCGGCCTTGTCGGCGCCCTCGTCCATCGTCTCGGCCAGGGTCACGAGCGGGTGGTTGGCGGCGCGCAGGATCTCGCGGCCCTCCTCCACCTTGTTGCCGTCGAGGCGCACGACCAGCGGCTTGGAGGCGCTGTCGCCCAGCGTCTCGAGCGCGCCGACGATGCCGTTGGCGACTGCATCGCACGCGGTGATGCCGCCGAAGACGTTGACGAAGACGCTCTTGACCTGCTCGTCGCCGAGGATGACATCCAGGCCCGCGGCCATGACCGCCGCCGATGCGCCGCCGCCGATGTCGAGGAAGTTGGCCGGCTTCACGCCGCCGTGCTTCTCACCGGCGTACGCGACGACGTCGAGCGTCGACATGACGAGACCCGCACCGTTGCCGATGACGCCGACCTGGCCGTCGAGCTTGACGTAGTTGAGGTCGTTGGCCTTGGCCTTCGCCTCGAGCGGGTCGGCGGCGTCCTTGTCCTCGAGCTCCGCGTGGTCGGGGTGACGGAAGTCGGCGTTCTCGTCGAGCGAGACCTTGCCGTCGAGGGCGATGATGTCGCCCTCCTCGGTGAGCACGAGCGGGTTGACCTCCACGAGCGTGGCGTCCTCGCCCTTGTAGACCTGGAAGAGCTTGACGAAGACGTCGGCGACCTTGGGAGCCAGCTCGTCGTCGAAGCGGGCGGCCTGGGCGATCTCGAGGGCCTTGGCCTGGTCGATGCCGGTCAGCGGGTCGACCTCGACGCGCGCGAGCGCATCGGGACGCTCGACCGCGAGCTCCTCGATCTCCATGCCGCCCTCGACGCTGGCCAGCGACAGGTAGGAGCGGTTGGCGCGGTCCAGCAGCACCGAGAAGTAGTACTCCTTGTCGATGCGCGCACCCTGCGCGACCATGACGCGCTTGACGATGTGGCCCTTGATGTCGAGGCCGAAGATCGCCTTCGCCGCCTCGAACGCCTCGTCGGGGGTCTTGGCGACCTTGACGCCGCCGGCCTTGCCGCGGCCTCCGGCCTTCACCTGGGCCTTGACGACCACGACGCCGCCGATCTTCTCGGCTGCTGCACGCACCTCCTCGGGGGTGTCCGCGACGATGCCGGCGAGAACCGGCACCTCGTACTTCTCGAAAAGGTCACGTGCCTGGTACTCGTACAGATCCACAGTGCAATCCTTCGGTGGCGAACGGTGGGATGGGCGCATCGAGCGCGGAAATCTCTCGATATCGAGATATCGGGACGGTCACACAGCCTACTACTCGCGGCTGTGGACGCCCGACGGGCCGCCTGCCCGACGGTCAGATCCAGCCGCGTTCCCGTGCCATGATCGTGGCCTGCTGACGGGTCTGGACGCCCAGCTTGCCGAGCACCGACGACACGTGGTTGCGCACCGTGCCGGGGGACAGATGGAGGGATGCCGCGATCTGCGCGATCGTGGCCCCCTGCTCCCCCGTGCGCAGCACGTCGAGCTCGCGCTCCGTCAGCGGACTGCGCTCGTCGCTCAGGGCGTCGGCGGCGATCTCCGGGTCGACGTAGCGGCGCCCCGCCGCCACCTCGCGGATGACCGCGGCCACGTCATCGGCGCGACGCGACTTCGGCAGGAAGCCGTCGACGCCGGCGCTGAGCGCACGCCGCAGCACCCCGGGGCGCGCGTGCCGGGTCACGACGACGCAGCGCGCCGGGATCTGCTGCCGGATGCGCGCGGCCGCCTCGACGCCGTCGAGTCCGGGCATCTCGAGGTCGAGCAGGCACACGTCGGGACGCAGACGCAGCGCCTCGGCGACGGCCTCCGCGCCGTCCCGGCATTCCGAGATCACGTCGAGGTCGTCCTCCAGCCGCAGCAGCGACGCGAGCGCCGACCGGATCATGTCCTCGTCGTCGGCGATGAGCACGCGGATCACGCCGGCACCCCCGCGGCCTGGGGCACGGAGGCCACGAGCTCGAACGCATCCCCCGCCACCTGATGGCGCAGGTCGCCGCCGGCCGCACCGACCCGCTCCGCCATGCCGGCCAGGCCGGAGCCCGACCGGGACGTGGGCGCCGAGCCGACGTCGTTCGACACGCGCAGCTCCCAGCCCGCGCCGGTGCGCGCGAGCGCGAGGCGCGCCCACCGGCCGCCGCCGTGCTTCAGCACGTTCGTCGTGCACTCGCGCACGACCGGTCCGAGCACGTCGGCCGGAGCCGCCTCCGCCCCGGGCGCCACGTCGAGATCGACGCGGAGCCCGGCCGCGCGCAGCAGGTCGGCCGCGTTCGCCAGCTCGTCGGGGAGCGGAACCCCTCGGAACCGACCGGCGAGCTCGCGGGTGCCGCGACGCGCGTCGTCGACCGAGGCGCGCGCCAGCCGCACCTGCTCCGCAGCGGCGGCGGGGTCGCGCGCGATCATGCGGTCGGCGAGCTCGAGCTGCAGGGCGATCACCTGGAGGTGGTGCCCCTGGAGGTCGTGCAGGTCGCCGGCCAGACGCAGGCGCTCCTGCACGGCGGCGAGCCTGCTCTCCACGCCCCGGGCACGATCGAGCTCGCCCACCACGTCCCACCACCACAGCGACAGCACCGTGGCGAGCGGGAGCAGCACGGAGAAGAACGGGTGGAAGAGCGCCACGCCCGACTCGTCGGCTGCCGTGTCGCGCGTGCCCTCGACGATCCAGACCACGATCAGCACGATCGTCACCGCCGCGGTCAGCCGCAGGCGCACGCCCGGCATCCGGGGCACCATGCACAGCGCGAAGGCCACGGTCGAGATCGCGAGCAGGGGCGAGGCGGCGGCCACGGCCATCGCCACCGCACCTGCGCCGGAGGCGACGAGCGCCCCCACCAGCACCGCGGCCGAGGGGGCGGTCGCGGCATCCGTCATCTCCGACATCGCCCGCCGCCGGTAGGTCAGGAGCAGCACCGTGCCGCCGGTCAGCCACACGAGCGCGCCGGCAGCGAAGACGATCGAGGTCACGGGGCGGGAGAGCACGGGCGGAGAGAGGACCGTCGGCACGGCCCACACGAAGGCGGTGACGACCGCGAAGAGGAGCACGGAGCCCGCGGTGTACCACCAGGTCGCGCTGACGCTGCGCGCGAGCCACGGCGCCGCAGGCGTCGAGGACGAGGAGGGCGGGATTCTGGTCACCCGGCCAGGGTACGACCATGACTTCTGTCATGCCCCGGGCTGCTCATCCTCACGACAGGAGGTGACGCCGCGACACTGCCGCAGCGCACGCGGGGCGGCTGGGATGGAATCACACCCCACGGAAGGAAGACCCCATGTCCAACCCGATCTCCGACCTCGTCCTCGGTTTCCAGGACCTCGTCTCGCAGGTGCCCGTGCTCGTGCAGCCTCTGATCGTCGCCGTCGCCGGGGCCGTGCCGTTCGTCGAGGGCGAGGGGGCCGCCGCCATCGGCATCGTCGGCGGCCTGCACCCCGTCGTCGCCGCCATCGCCGGCGCCGTCGGCAACTTCCTCTGCGTGCTGGTCGTGGTGCTGCTCGGCGCCCGCGTGCGCACCGCGGTCGTGACCCGCGGCGGCCGCACGGAGGAGCCGCCGACGGCTCGCCGCCAGAAGGTCATGCGCGCGTACGAGCGCTACGGGACGCCCGGGGTGAGCCTGCTGGGACCGCTGCTCGTGCCGACGCAGATCACCTCCGCCGCGCTCGTGTCGACGGGCGTCCCGGTGAAGACGGTGCTCGTCTGGCAGGCCGCCGCGATCGTCCTGTGGACGACCGCCGTCACGCTCCTCATCACCGGCGTGTTCGCCTTCGCGGGCTGACGCCTGCGCGGCTGACGCCTGCGCGGCTGACGTCTGCGCGGGCCGCCGCTCGCGCGGGCTGACGTCGGCGTCTGGCGTTTGCCCGGGGGCCCGCTGACCGCGGCCCCCGTCCGGGCGTCCCGGGTCAGCGCGCCTCGGGTCAGCGCGCCTCGGGTCAGCGCGCCTCGGGTCAGCGCGCCTCGAGGTCCCGCACCGCCGGGCCCTCGAGGCGCGTGCCGTCGGCCGCGAAGCGCGACGCGTGGAGGGGGCAGTCCCACGTGCACTCGGCGTCGTTCCACGACAGGATGCCGCCCAGGTGCGGGCAGACGGCGCTCACCGCCCTCGTCTGACCGTCGGTGGTGGAGATCGCGACGGGCTCGACGCCGCGCGTGGCCACGACGCCCTCACCTTCGGCGGGCTTCGGCACGGGGGTCCGCGTCGTCATGGCTCCCGCCCAGCCTGCGGCGGCGGCCGCGCCCACACGAGCGTTCTCGACCGCGCCCTGGGCGAGGTCGGCGGGCACGGTGAGCCGCGTGCCGATCCCGGTCATCCACGCGGGGCGGTCGCGCCACGGCACGCCGAGGATCTCCGAGCTCAGCCGGATCGCCGCCCACGGCGCGTTCGACAGCCCCCATTTGCCGTAGCCGGTCGCGAAGCGGATGCGTCCGAGGCCGCGGGGCAGGGCGCCGACGAAGGGGATGAGGTCGTGCGACTGGTAGTCCTGCGCCGACCACCGGTGCGTCTCGACGGCCTCGGGGAAGTACCGGCGGGTCCAGTCGACGAGGTCGTCGACGGCCGCGCGCTCGCTGTCCGAGCGGCCGACCGGGTGACCGTTGCCGCCGACGATGAGGCCGGCGACCGGTCCGTCGATGGTCGTGACCGAGCGGATCGACCGCGTCGGGCCGTCGACCGAGAGCAGCAGTCCGTCGGGCACCGGGCGATCGGTCGCGAACGAGACGCAATACGAGCGCAGGCCACTCGTCTTGGCGAAGTAGAGGCCGCGGTCGGCGATCGGGGCGCCGGTGGCGAGCACGATGTGATCGGCGAAGGCGACCCCCTCGGGGGTGTCGACGCGCGGGTCGGGCAGCGTGTGCACCTTCGTCACCCGCAGTCCGGTGTGGAGAGACCCGCCCGCGGCGACGAACTGCTCGGCGAGCGCGCCCGCGATCCGCGCCGGGTCCAGGGCCACCTGGTCGTTGAGGGCGATGGCCGCGGCGACGGGGAACGGCACGTCGAGCGCGTCGGGGTCGACCCGCCGCACGTCGAGGCCGGCCTCCCGCGCTGCGTCGAATTCGTCGTCGACGGTGGATGCCGCGGCATCCGTCTGCGCGTAGGAGTACGCGGTCCGACGGGTGAACGGCACGCCCGCCTCCTCGGCGAAGCCGGTGAGCCACTCCATGCCCGCGCGGTTCGCGTCGACGTAGGCCTTCACGAGCGCGGCGTAGTGGTGGCGGCGCAGCGTGGACAGCACCGACCCCTGCAGCAGGGAGAGCTTGCCGGTGTTGCCGCCGGTAGCGAGCTGGGCGACCTCGCCCGCCTCGATGACGGTGACCGTGCGACCGGCCCGCTGGAGCATGAGCGCCGTGGCGAGCCCGGTGAGACCCGCGCCCACCACGACCACGTCGGACCGCGAGCCGGGGGCGAACGGGGTGCCGGTGATGCGGGGCGTGCCGGTCCTCCAGAGGGATTCCATGCTCACAGCCAAGCCGCGCCGCCCGTCTGCGCAAAGGGCTTGACACCTCCCGGGCCGCGACGGGCGGGTGCGGCCGATTAGGCTTCGGCCATGACCGAGAGCCCGCCCCCCTCCGCGGTGGTGGCCGCGGCGATCGACCTCTTCGCCGCCCAGGGCTTCGACCAGACCTCGGTGGAGCAGATCGCCCGCGCCGCCGGGGTCTCGCGCTCCACCTTCTTCCGGCAGTTCGGCGGCAAGGACGACGTCGTCTTCGCCGACCACGAGCTGCTGCTCGCCCAGCTGCGCGACTACCTCGGCGAGGCGCACGACGACCCCTGGGCGGCGGTGTGCGAGGCGTGCGTGCAGGTGTTCCGGCATTTCGCCTCCGACCCCGAGCTCGCCCGTCGGCGGTACACCGTCGTCCGGCAGGTGCCGGCGCTGCGCGACCGCGAGATCGTCACCGTGTTCCGCTACGAGCGGCTGTTCGACGAGTACCTGCGCTCCGCCCTGCCCGGCCTCGACCCGCTCGACGCCGTCGGCTTCGCGGCCCTCGTGACGGCCGTCCACAACCACGTGCTGCGGCAGCTCATCCGCGGACCCAAGCGCGTGCCGGTCACCGTGCTGCGCCGGGCACTCGACGACGCGATGCGCCGGTTCGGCGTGCACCCGGCGGGCTCCCCCGCCGGCGCGGACGACGTCGCCGTCGCCGTCTTCCCCCGCGGGATGCCGGCCGCCGAGGTCGCCCGCCGCCTCGGCGCCGCCCTCGGCACCTGACCCGCGGTTCGGGCGGCTGACGCCCGGCCACCCACCACCGTCGTGACACCGCGTACCGCTGACCTTGGAACTGAGTGCCGCGGTACGCTGGGCTGGTCACCTTGGAGGCCCCCATGTCTTTCACCCCCGTCCCCGGCCGGCAGACCGAGCGCTACGAGATCGCGGCGCCGCTCGACACCGACTACTACGGCGTCTTCGACGACCTCAGCGCCGAGGAGCGTGACGCGTGGATGCGCGCACGCACCTTCTCGGAAGAGATCGCGCCGGGCATCGCGGAGTGGTGGGACCGCGGCGAGTACGACCTGAGCGTCGTGCGACGCATGGGCGAGCTCGACCTCTTCACCGACGGGATCGAGCACGAGGGGCTGACGCATCTCACGCCCCTGGGCGCCGGGCTGGTCAACATGGAAATCTCCCGCGGCGACGGATCGATGGGCACCGTGGTGGCCGTGCAGGGCGGACTCGCACTGCGCACCCTCGCACTGTTCGGCAGCGACGAGCAGAAGGCCGCCTGGCTCCTGCCCATCGCCCGGGGCGAGGTGCTCGGATCATTCGCCCTGACCGAGCCCGATCACGGCTCCGACTCCGTGTCGCTCGAGACGCGCGCGCGGCGTGAGACCGACGGCGGCTTCGTCCTCGACGGCGCGAAGAAGTGGATCGGCAACGGCGCATCCGGCGGGGTGACCTTCGTCTGGGCGCGGGTGGAGTCGCCCGGTGCCGACGACGACGGGACGGTCCGCTGCTTCCTCGTCCCGCAGGACACCCCGGGCTACGTCGGCGAGCCGATGCGCGGCAAGGCCTCGCTGCGGGGGATCCATCAGGCCCTCATCACCCTCACCGCCGTCCGGGTTCCCGCCACTGCCGTCCTGCCCGGCACGCGGTCGTTCAAGGACGCCTCGACCGTCCTCTACGCCACGCGTTCGGGCGTGGCATGGTCGGCGCTGGGCCATGCGACCGCCTGCTACGAGGCCGCGCTGCAGTACGCCCAGCAGCGCATCCAGTTCGGCAAGCCGCTCGCGAAGTTCCAGATGGTGCAGGAACGGCTCGCCCAGATGCTCGAGGAGCTCACCGGCATGCAGCTGTACTGCCGGCACCTCGCCGACCTCGAGGCGGACGGACGGCTCCGTCCCACCCAGGCCTCGCTCGCGAAGTACCACAACACGCGCACGGCGCGCACGATCGCCGCATCCGCCCGTGATCTCCTCGGGGGCAACGGGATCCTGCTGGAGTACGGCGTCATGCAGCACATGGCCGACATCGAGGCCATCCACACCTACGAGGGCACGGAGTCTGTTCAGGCGCTGCTGATCGGTCGCGACATCACCGGCATGAGCGCCTTCGCCTGAGCACGCTCGTCTGAGGCCCATCGCCCGACCGCGGGGCGTCGTCACGCCCTACGGTGTGCGACACGCGCCCGCAACCCCGCCGCTCCGGGGCCTTCGCTCCCCTACCGTCGGATCATGCACCTGTTCCCCCGGAACTCAGCTCCCGCGCCTGTTCCCGCCGATCCCATCCGCAGGGCGGCGACGCCGTGGAGCGATGTCTTCGGCCGCCTCGCCATCCGCGCCATCCAGATCATCGTCGTGGTGGTGCTCCTCGCGGGTCTCATCTGGGGCATCCGGCAGGTGTCGGTCGTCGTGATCCCGCTGATCCTGGCGCTGATCTTCGCGTCCGCGTTCGCGCCCGTGGTGATGTGGATGCGACGCCGAGGCCTCCCCGCGCTGCTGGCGACCGTGATCACGCTGCTCGCGGTCGTCGTCGTGCTCGGCGGACTGGCATGGGTCATCGTGATCGCGGTGCGCGACCAGTGGGACGACCTGTCGGCGCGCACGTCGTCCGGCTTCCAGCAGGCCGTGGACTGGGCGCAGCAGCTCCCCTTCGCCCCGTCGCAGGATCAGATCGACGAGTGGATCGCGTCGCTCCAGGACTTCCTCACCAGCTCGCAGTTCGGCTCCGGCGCGGTCGCCGCCGGAAGCGCGATCGCGACCTTCCTCACCGGCTTCGTGCTGCTGGTGGTGATCCTCTTCTTCTTCCTCAAGGACGGCCCGCGCATGTGGGAGTTCGTCCTGCGTCCGTTCCGGGGCGAGAAGTACGACCGCGCGCAGCGCGTCGGACACAAGACGATCTCGGTGCTCGGCTCCTACGTGCGCGGCACGGCATCCGTCGCCGCCGTCGACGCGATCGGCATCCTCATCGGGCTGCTCATCCTGCAGGTGCCCCTCGCGATCCCCCTCGCCGTGCTCGTGTTCCTGCTCGCGTTCATCCCGATCGTCGGCGCCGTGACCGCCGGCATCCTCGCTGCTCTCGTGGCTCTCGTCGCACAGGGGCCGGTCGTCGCCCTGATCGTGGTCGGGATCGTCGTGGCGGTGAACCAGCTGGAGGGCAACTTCCTCCAGCCGGTGCTGATGGGCCGCTCGCTCAAGCTCCACTCGTTCGTCGTGCTCGTCGCCCTCGCCGCGGGCACCGCGATCGGCGGCATCCTCGGCACCCTGCTGGCCGTCCCCCTCACCGCGGTGGTGTGGGGCATCATCCAGGTCTGGGACGGCGACGACCTTCCGGCGAGCTGGGCGCGCCCGAAGAAGAAGGAGCTCGTGGAGGCCTCGAAGCCCACCGTGGGCTGAGTCGGACCCTCACGACAGGATGTGACCATGCCCTACGACATCCCCGCGCCGATGCTGGCGAAGTCCATCCCCGACATCCCGGATCCGTCCCAGACCCCCGGCGGTCTGAGCTTCGAGCCGAAGTGGGACGGATTCCGCGGGCTCGTGTCGTGGGACGGGGAGACCGTCGAGATCGGCAGTCGCGGCGCGAAGCCGCTCACGCGGTACTTCCCCGAGCTGGTCGAGGCGTTCGCGCGGCTGCTGCCCGAGCCGTGTCTGATCGACGGCGAGGTGGCGGTGCTGAAGGGCGAACCCGGTTCGCAGCGGCTGGACTGGGACTCGCTGACGCAGCGCATCCACCCCGCGGCTTCGCGCGTGACGATGCTGTCGGAGAAGACGCCGGCCATGTTCATCGCCTTCGACCTTCTCGCCCGCGGCGACCGCGACCTGCAGTCGGAGCCGTTCGAGGTGCGCCGGGCGCAGTTGCTCGATCTGCTCGGGAATGTGCCGCATCCCGTGCACGTCACCCGCACGACGACCGATCCCGCCATCGCGCGGGAGTGGCTCACCACGTTCGAGGGCGCCGGGCTCGACGGGGTCGTGGCCAAGCCGCTGGCCCAGCCGTACGCCCCGAACAAGCGCACGATGTTCAAGATCAAACACGCCCGCACGGCGGACGTCGTGGCGTGGGCCTACCGGGTGCACAAGTCGGGTCAGGGTCTCGGCTCGCTGCTGGTCGGCCTCTACGGCGATGACGGGACGCTGCTGCCGATCGGCGCGGTCTCCGCCTTCAGCAACGCACGGCGACTCGAGCTCATCGACGAGCTGGCGCCCCTTGTCGAGCGCGACGACGACGGCGAAGCCGTCACCGGTGCCGGCGAGAAGTCGCGCTTCACCGGGGCCGACAAGGACATGTCCTTCGTCAAGCTGCGCCCCGAGAAGGTGCTGGAGGTGCGGTACGACCAGCTCGAGGGCTGGCGCTTCCGCCACACGGCGCAGTTCGAGCGGTGGCGCCCCGACCGCGACCCGCGTTCGTGCACGTACGACCAGCTCGAATCGGTCTCCGCCTACGACGTCGGCGACGTGCTCGAGTAACCCGTCCCGCGGCGGGCAGCGCAGCGCGTCGACACACCGCGCTCGCGCCGACGTCTGCACGACGACCCTTTCCGCGCCGCCCACACCCGTCACTCCTGCCCTCACCAGCCCCGCCGGTCGTGCAGACGTCGCGCAGCAGGCCCGACCGGCCTACTCGTCCTTCGGCCAGTTGTCCGGGTTGATGCGGCTGGGCTGCACGCGCGGAGGCTCACCCGGCATCTTCGGGAAGTCGGGCGGGAAGTTCAGCTCGCCCAGCCCGTTCGCGAGGTCCCGCTCCCACCACTCCAGGAGCGTGTCGATGCGTCCGGGACGCTCGGCGAAGCCGGCCCACGCGTCGCCCACCGTCGCGAGCCGCTCGGGCACCGACCGGACGGTGAAGGCCGCGGGATCGGCATCCGCCACCTCGTCCCACGTGATCGGCGTCGACACGGTCGCGGCGGGGAGTGCGCGCGGGCTGTAGGCGCCGGCCATCGTCCGGTCGCGGTTCGCCTGGTTGAAGTCGAGGAAGATGCGCTCACCGCGCTCCTCCTTCCACCAGCTCGTCGTCACCCGATCGGGCATGCGCCGCTCGAGCTCGCGCGACGCGGCGATGACCGCGTGACGCACGTCGAGGAACTCGTGCGTCGGCTCGATCGGGCAGAACACGTGGAGACCGCGGTTGCCGCTGGTCTTGGTCCAGGCCTCGAGTCCCGCCTCGGCCAGCACGTCCCGCAGCGCCGGAGCCACGGCGGCGGCCTCGCGGAAGCCGGTGCCCGGCTGGGGATCGAGGTCGATCCGCAGCTCCACGGGGTTGTCGGTGTCCGCCCGGAGTGAGGCCCACGGGTGGAACACGACCGTGTTCATCTGCGCGGCCCACACGATGGCAGCGGGCTCGGTGAGGACGAGCTGCGGATGCCGGCGCCCGCTGTTGTAGACGACCGTGACGGCCTCGACGTAGTCGGGCGCCCCCTTCGGCGGGTTCTTGGAGAAGAAGCTCTCGCCGTCGACGCCGTCGGGGAACCGCTCCAGCGAGACGGGCCGATCGCCGTTGGCGGCGAGGAACGGGCCGGACACCGCGATCAGATACTCCGCGAGCTCCCGTTTGGTGATCCCGGACTCCGCCCACAGCACGCGGTCGGGGCTGGAGACCCGCACCTCGCGATCGCCGGAGGCGCCTCCGGGCACGGTCAGCATAATGTGCGGGCTCGCCATGCCTCCGACACTAGGGGCGCCCGGCGCCGCCCGTCACCCCGTTGCGCCGGGGCTTCACGACCGCCGCACGTGCAGGACGCGGGCAGGATCACGCCCGCGCCGGCCCCGCGCCGTGGCCCCCGCCACACCGATCCGCCTGCGTCGTGCTCGCGCGCGGCAGAGCCTCAGGTCACTCCTGGACGGCGAGGATCGGCGCGAGCTCTTCACGCGACAGCTGGATCCACGGACCCGCCGGATCGAGCAGCACACCGCTGATGCCCTCATCGCTGCGCAGTGCGGCCGCGAGCTGAGCCGTCTTCACCGGCACCGGCTGGTCGTTCGGACGCAGCGCGAACACTTCCAGGGGGTGCGAGAACAGCTCGAGGAAGCGCGTGCCGTCGGCACTGCGGGCCTCGGCGATGCCAGGCGTCTGACCCTCGGCAGGGCGACTCGCCGCGACCCAGACGGGTCCGGCGGCGATCGCCTCGACGACCTGCCCGGCCGTCTCGGCTGTGCGGGGAGCCGCCAGCAGCGACTTGATCCGCAACTCGGGCGTCGTGTCCTTGACGGCGCGCTCGAGCAGATCGCGCGGCAGCATCAGCCGGGACGTGCCCGACGCGTGGTCGAGCACCAGACCGGCGTACGGCCCCTGCAGCACGTGCTGGATCACCGCCGTCACGGGCTGCGCCAGCGCCGAGGTGCCCGTCGCGCCGTCGGCCTGCACGCTCGCCCGCAGCGCATCGCCGCCGCTGTACGCGAGCGCCCACTGCGCATCGCCCTGCGTCGCCACCTGCAGCGGAAGGTTCTCCCCCGCCTCGATGAGCGCCCGCGCGTCGCCCTCCACCCGCAGGAACACGTGGCCCTGCAGGAGCTGCCGCGCGGCGTTCAGCATCTGCTGCGACGTCGGCTCGGCGGGGAGCTCCGCGAGCGCGGCCTGCAGCAGACCGTTGTCGCGCATCCCCGGCGCGCGCTCCGCACCCTGAGGCGCCTCTGCCGGCGGACGAGCGGATGCTGCGGCTCCCGCGCCCGCGGGGCCGCCGCCGGACGCACCGCCCGCGAGACCGAACGAGGCGCCCGCCGAGGCGCCGACGGTGGAGCCCGCCGGAGTACCGCTCGACGCCGGCTCGGCTGCGACGGGCGCGCCCGCCGGCGCTCCCACACCGCGGTACGTCGACATCGAGATGCCGACGGTGGCCGCGGGTGCGCTCCCGGCGCTGTCCGTCACGGTCTCGGTCGAGCCGGAGGCCGTGGCATCCGCGGCACCGGAGGCCGCAGCATCCATCGAGCCGGAATCGCCGGCATCCGCGGCACCGGACGCCGTGGCATCCGCGCCCTTCTGCTCGTCGGAAGTCGGGTCAGTGCGCTTCGAGCGCGAGAAGATGCCCATCTCTCGACCCTAACCGGCTCTCCGGAGCCGATGCCGGGAGCCGACGCCCTACAGCTTCTCGATCGGCGCGATCTTGACGAGCAGCTTCTTGGCGCCGACCTTCTCGAAGCGCACATGGGCGACGCGCTTGGCACCCTCGCCCGTGACCGCGTCGACGCGGCCCTCGCCGAAATCCTCGTGCCGGATGCGGTCGCCCGCGGCCAGCTCCATCGCGCCGTTGTCGCGCACGCGGGCGGGCACCCGGTTCGGGAAGCGGTCGAGCGATGTGCCCTTCGGCACGAGGTCGTCGCCGAACCGTCGTGGCGAGGTCGACCCCCCGCCGAAGCCGGAGCCCGAGCCGCCGGGCCGCCGGGCGTTGAGCGCCCGCGACTGCGTGCCGCCGCGCGAGTTCACGTCGCCGGGCGATTGCCGCCAATCGATGATGTCGGCGGGGATCTCCTGCAGGAACCGGCTCGGCATCGCCACAGTCACCTCGCCGAACTGCGCGCGGGTCATCGCGAGCGACATGAACAGCCTCTGACGGGCGCGCGTGATGCCGACGTAGAACAGCCGGCGCTCCTCCTGCGGACCGCCCGGCTCGCCCGCCGAGATGCGGTGCGGGATGAGGTCCTCCTCGACGCCCGTCAGGAACACCGAGTCGTACTCGAGGCCCTTCGCGGTGTGGAGGGTCATGAGCGAGACGGAGCCCGACGCGTCTTCGAGGTCGTCGGCGTCGGCGACGAGCGCGACCTCGGTGAGGAAGTCGATGACCGTGCCCTCGGGGTTGCTCCGGGCGAACTCACGCGTCACGGCGACGAGCTCGTCGAGGTTCTCGAGTCGCGCTTCGTCCTGCGGATCCTTGCTGACGCGCAGCGCATCGAGGTAGCCGCTCTTCTGCAGCAGGAGCGTGACGCCCTCGGCCACCGAGGTCGGCGGCGGCAGCTCGCCCGAGGCCGGGATCATGATCTCCGCCGCCTCGGCCAGCACCTTGTCGAGCTGAGTGATCGCGGCCTGGATCTTGGGCCCGACGCCGAGCGCCGAGGCGTTGGCGAGCGCATCGCGGAACGTGATGCCCTCGTCGGCTGCGTAGCGCGCGATGGAGGTCTCGGTCACGTCGCCGATGCCGCGGCGGGGCTTGTTCAGGATGCGGCGGACGGCCATCTCGTCGGCGGGGTTCACCACGGCCGTGACGTAGGCCATCGCGTCCTTGATCTCCGCGCGGTCGTAGAACTTCGTGCCGCCCATGATCTTGTACGGCAGCGCAGAGCGGATGAAGATCTCCTCCAGCGCGCGGGACTGCGAGTTGGTGCGGTAGAACACGGCGATCGCGGAGTAGTCGAGACCGCCCTTGTGCAGCGACTCGATCTCGTCGGCGACGAACTGCGCCTCGTCGTGCTGGGAGTAGCCGGTGAAGCCGATGATCTTCGCACCGGCACCCACGTCGGTCCAGAGCTTCTTGTCTTTGCGGTCGAAGTTGTTGCTGATGACCGCGTTGGCCGCACTCAGGATGTTCTGGGTCGAGCGGTAGTTCTGCTCGAGCAGCACGACCTTCGCGCCGGGATAGTCGCGCTCGAACTCCGTGATGTTGCGGATGTCGGCGCCGCGGAAGGCGTAGATCGACTGGTCGGAGTCTCCGACGACGGTGAGGGACGCGGCATCCTCGCCCGTCGGCTCGGGCTCGAAGATCATCATCCCGCCCGAGGCGGCGAACGGCTCGGCGTCGGAGCCGGGGGGCCGCGTGAGCTCGTGGATCAGTGCGTACTGCGCGTGGTTGGTGTCTTGGTACTCGTCGACCAGGATGTGTCGGAACCGCTTGCGGTAGATGTCGGCGACCTTCGGGAAGGCGCGGAAGAGATACACCACCTGGGCGATCAGGTCGTCGAAGTCGAAGGCGTTGGCCCGCTGCAGCGACCGCTGGTAGTCGGCGAAGATCTCGACGAAGACGCGCTCGGCCGGATCTTCCATGTTGGCCTGCCGCGCGTACGACTCCGCGTCGGCCAGCTCGTTCTTGTGCTTCGAGATCTTGCCCTGCACGGCCGCGGGCGTGAGCCCGTAGGCGTCGCCCTGGTGCTCCTTCACCAGGCGCTTGATCAGCGCCCGGGAGTCGCCGGAGTCGTAGATGGTGAACGAGCGGGTGAAGCCGAACTGCTCGGCCTCGCGCCGCAGGATGCGCACGCACGCCGAGTGGAACGTGGAGATCCACATGCCCTGCGCGCGCTCGCCGATGAGCTGCTGCACGCGCTCGCGCATCTCGCCGGCGGCCTTGTTCGTGAACGTGATCGCGAGGATCTGGCTGGGCCAGGCGTCTCTCGTGCGGAGCAGGCTGGCGATGCGGTGGGTGAGCACGCGTGTCTTGCCCGACCCCGCGCCGGCCACGATGAGCAGCGCCGGACCGCGGTAGACCACGGCGTCGCGCTGCGGCTGGTTGAGGCCCTCGAGGAGGTCTTCGTCGGGACGGGCGCCGCTCGGCGCGCCGGCCTGCGGGCCGCGATCACCGGCCACGATGAGGGGCACAGGTGCATCGGTCATGTCGCCACCATTCTACGCGGCGCCTCCGACACGAGCCCGGGACCGGATGCCGCGGCCACCGCCCGCGCCGGCCGCTCGCGTCACGGGCCGGGCCGGGCCTCGCACAGCGGCTTCGCGGGCGCCGACCGGGAGAATGGACGCATGCGCGTCATCCTCAACATCATCTGGCTCGTCCTGTCGGGCTTCTGGATGTTCCTCGCCTACATGCTGGCGGGAGTGATCCTGTGCATCCCGATCATCACCATCCCGTGGGCGATCGCGTCGTTCCGCATCGGCGTCTACGCGCTGTGGCCGTTCGGCAAGACCATCGTCGACAAGCCGACCGCGGGCGTCGGCTCGTTCATCGGCAACGTGATCTGGGTCATCCTCGCCGGCATCTGGCTCGCGATCGGCCACATCCTCACGGGCGTCGCGATGTGCATCACGATCATCGGCATCCCGCTGGGCATCGCCAGCTTCAAGCTGGTCCCGATCTCGCTGATGCCGCTGGGCAAGGACATCGTCGACGTGGGCGGGTCCCGCGCCTTCCCCGCGCGCTGAGGAGAGGCGTCTAGCCGGCGTCGACGCGGCGGCGCCGCGGACTGCTCGTGAAGGCCCAGACGGCGGCGACCAGCATCCACACGTAGAGGGCGACGGCCAGCGCGATGTACAGCCCGCGCAGCAGCGGGTCGGACCAGAACGCACCCTCCGATCCGCCGGGCCCGGCGAACGAGAGGGCGAGCAGCGTCAGCGCGCTGCGCAGAACCACGACCCCGGCGACGGCGGCCAGCACCGGCCACGGGGAGCGGCTGCCGAGCACGACCCGCAGCACGACCGCGAACGCGATCCACCCCAGCAGCACGACGAGCAGGTGCAGCGGTGCCGAGAACGACGTCTGCACCGCGCGGGTGGCTCCGAGCAATGCCCCCGGAACGAGCAGCAGGAGCCACCGGTCGAGCGGCAGCATCCCGAGCGTGGACTCCCTCGCGCGCCACGGCCGTGTCGCGCCGATCCAGGATGCGCGCGCCGCCGCCGCACCGGGCCGGCGGATGAGGCTGGTGCGTGACGCGAACATGCCGATGACGATCCAGGCCAGTGTCAGCGCGAGGAGCATGCGGGCCAGCCAGGCCAGGGGGATGTCGCCGTCCGGCGTGGCAGCGGGCCTGGCCGGGAAGGGCGTGATGTCGAGCGCTTCGCCGAGCACGAGTGCGACCACGACGCCGGCGATGAGAAGCCCGACACCGATGCCCACAGCGAGGATGCCTCGCCGTGTCACCGTCGTCATGGCACAACGTTAGTCGAGCGTTCGCCCGTCGTTCACCCCGTTCTCCCAGGAGGCGGGACGATGAGCTCAGCCGCCGCCGAGCACCTCGCGGACCACATCCGCGCCGGACAGCGCCTCGGCGGCGAGCTTTCGCTTGAGCTCGATCGACTGCCCGATCTCGGCGGCGAGCAGGGGACGAGCGCGCACGAGCCGATCGACGGTCGCGAGTGGGAGCACGAGAACCGTGAGAACATCGGCGGCGATCGCCTCCGTCAACGTCTTCTCGCGGGTGAGCGCGGTCTGGCCGACGTAGTCCCCCGGCTCCGCCGTCGCGAACTCCACGCGACCTCCCGCCACCTCCACGGCCAGCCGCACCCGTCCGTCGACGATGAATCGCATCTCGTGAGGCAGGATGCCCTGCGCCTGGACGATCTCGCCGCGTCCGTAGCGCTCGAGCTTCCCGGTCGACAGCACCAGGTCGCGCTCCTCATCGCCGAGGTGCAGCGTCGGCCCGACGACCTCCAACGCCCGCTCGAGCATGCCCGGCTCCGCGATCGGGTCGGTCGCGTCGCCGTCCAGGGCGAGCCCTCGCCTCCGTGCGGCGTACCAGAGCCATGCGAGGTAGAGACTCAGCGCACGGGAGCCGTCGGACGGGCCGGCGATCGGCAGTGAGACGGAATACCTGCCCGAGCCGGCGTACTCCGCGGCGGCGCGCTCCGCCTCCCACCGCATCGGCAGCGAATCCGCGACGTCCACGAGGAGCTGGACGACCTCGTGAGGGGGATCATCCGTCGTGAACGTCACAGTCGTGGTCACATGGAACGGCCCGAGGGGCTGGCTGCGATTGGTGAAGGACGCGCCGGAGAGGGTGGAGTTGGGGACGATCTGGATGCCGGACCCCGTATCGATGTGGCAGGCGCGCCAGTTCACCTCGACGACCCTGCCTTCCACGCTTCCCACTTCGAGATAGTCGCCGATCTTGAACGGCTGTTCGAAGAGCAGAAGCAGGCCGGAGACGACACCGCCCACGGCGTTCTGCAGGGCGAGGCCGATGACGATCGACGTCACTCCCAGCGCGGCGATGAGCCCGCCGACATCCGCCTCCCAGACCCACTGGAAGAGGATGGCGAGGCCCACGACGACGAGGATGAGCCGGGCCAGCTCGACGAAGATGGACGGGATGCGCTCACGCCACGACCCCGCCTTGGCGTTGGAGAAGAGAGCGACGTTGAAGGCCGACAGCACCAGCAGGATGACGAGGAAGCCGAGCACGGTCGCCACGACGCGTGCCCACACCTGATCGGCGGGCGAGCGCAGCGCGAACACCAGCAGGGCGAAGAGGGCGCCGACCGGGACCACCCAGTTGCGCAGCAGCCGGACGGGTTTGGCCGCCGGATTGCTCTGCCGCGTAAGGGTGTTGAGCACCTCCGTCAGCACGACGAGGATCACCGGCACGCCGACGGCGATGCCGATGATCCACCACAGGAAGCCGCCGCTCAGCACATCCGCGCTCACTCGATCCTCCACACCTGCTGCGATGCTCCGCGCAGCTCGACGGCGCCCACCGGGATGAAGGCGATGCTGTCCTGCATGCGATCACGCACCGCCTGGGTGACGTAGATGCCCGGGTCGCCGGACACGCTGCGCACGCGATACGCCAGGTTGACCGCGTCACCCCACAGGTCGTAGGCGAGGCTCGTGCGGGCGACGAGGCCGCTCGTCACGGTGCCGGTGTCCACGCCGGCGCGGAGATCGAGGGAGCTGCCCGTCTGCGCGTTGAACCGCTGCACGACCGCCCGCATCTCGCGCGCGAAGTCCACCGCACGCCGCACGTTGTCCACTCGCGGAACGCTGAGCCCGGCACTCGCGAGATAGCCGCCGCGAAGGGTGCGGACCTTCTCGACGCCGGCTTTGGCCGCGGCCTCGTCGAATCCGCGCATGAGCAGATTCAGCTGTGCGATCTCGGCGTCGCCCGTCAGCTCGTGGCTGTACTCGTCGAAGCCGACGAGCTCCGCGAACACGACCGAGACGTTCTCGTGCTCCTCGGAGATCGTCTCCTCGCCCGCCCGGTAGCGCTCGGCCACGGTCTCCGGCATCAGCGTCAGCATGAGCTTCTCGTTCTCCGTGTGCTGCGCGTCGATCAGCTCCTGCTTGACGCGCAGGCTGGAGGCCATGTCGTTGAACGCGGTCCCGAGATCGCCGATCTCATCCCGCGACGAGACCGGGACGGAGACGGCTAGCTCTCCTCCGGAGACGCGGCGCACCGCATCCACCAGCTTCTTGATCGGCCGCGTGAAGACCTGCGCGAGCAGGAGCGACAGGACGCTGACGGCGAGCACGATCGCCAGGAGCGACAGCAGCAGGCTGCGGGTGAAGTCCACGACCGGCGCGAACGCCTCCGAGGTGTCGATGCGGGCGACGGCGACCCAGTTCAGTCCGTCGATCTGGACGGGACTGTAGGCGGTGATGTTCTCATTGCCGAGATAGCCGGTCGAGATCGATGTGCCCGACTCGCCCTTCAGAGCACTTTCGACCGACACGGTGTTCACGGGCTGCAGCAGGACTGTGCCGTTCACCGCCACGATGCGGTCGGCCACCACGGGCGGGGTGCCGTTCGCGATCGCGCGGGCGCGGTAGTCCTCGGGATCCTCGACGAGCAGCCGGGAGGTGCTGCGCATCAGATGATCCTGGCCCACGAGGTAGACCTCGCCGGTGTCACCGAGCCCTTGGTCCTTCCAGCGGTTCCCGCCGGTCATCACGTCGTTGATCCGCGAGAGGGGGATCTGCGCCGCCATGACGCCCGTGATGGCGGTGTCGTTGCCGACCGGGGAGAGGACCCAGAGGGTGGGGGTGTTGAGCGACGGGATCCATCGCTCGTAGTCGGTCGTCTCGAGGGCGGCGACGCTGTTGGTCGCCACGACACTGCGGAACGCGTCGCCGAGCAGCGACTCGCGATACGGTCCGTCATTGAGGTTCGTCCCGAGATCCACGCCCTTGTAGGCGGAGTAGACGACGTCGCCGTCGAGGTTCATCAGGAGCACATCCTCGTAACCGGCCTGAGTCACGAGCCGTGAGAGGTAGTCGCCGTAACGATCGGCGACCGCGGAGTAGGGACTGCCGTCATCGCCGTCGTTGTCATTCAGCTTCGCGTCGAAGTCTTCGCTCTGGATGGTGAAGTGGTACTGCGCCCACCGCCCGGCGTTGGAGGTCGGGACGAAGGCGCTGGGACTGTACGGATCACCCGTGCGTTCCTGCAGCTGCGGGAGGAAGGTGTCGGCGTAGTAGGCGTCGAGCTGCGCATCCTGCTCGGACGTGAGCTGCCGGGTCTGCAGCTCGTCCCAGGCGGCGTTGATCTCACGGGACAGGGTCTGGGCGCTGAGGTTGCGCGAATCCAGGCTGACACCGGTCTGGACGCTCTTCATGGCGTTCTCGACCTCGCCGACGCGCAGTTCCCGGATCGTCGTGAGCTGGTCCAATGCCGCTTCGCGCAGCGACTCGCGTCCGCTCACGTAGCCGATGACGCCGATGATGACCGAGGCGATCAGGCTGACCGCCAAAAGCATGATGAGGAGCTTCGACTGGATGCTGAGCCCGCCGCGGCGCCTCCGCTCCTTCTTCGCGGTCCTGCCGGCGGCATCCTGCCCGTCCAGTCGTGCGCTCTCGGTCACTGGCGCACGCGTCTCGGCGTCGGTCACGAGGTCTCCCTGTCGTCCGTGATGCGGCGGCGCCCGCCTGCGAGGGCCCTTCTCGACATCACACTGTCGAGGCGACGAGACCTGTGTCCGTCTCGAAGACGTTTCGTCGTGTGATGCACGAAGAGCTGTCGCGAAATGGACCACATCGTCACCCGGGGTCATCCAGCCGGCCCGCCGGCGTCCGGCGGGTTACCGTGGGCCATCGCGGCGATCCGGGTGGTCCCGGGCTCCGGCTCATACCCGGCAGCGTTGCGGGTTCGACTCCCGCCGTCGCGTCCACTTCCCCGCCCGTGGACATGGTCACGGGCCCGAGCTACGACGGGACGATCTCGTACGGCCCGAGGACGGACTTCGACCGGATCAGGCGATGTCGCCGGCCACGACCACGATGTGCCCGCCCTTGCGTTCCGACCGCCTCAGCGTGGACGGGTCCGCCACCCTCTCCAGGAGACGCCACGGCCGCGCGGTGATGTCCGCGCCGCCGGCGGCGCAGGCGAGCCGGGCGAGGGGCGAGAGGAAGCGCCACGTCCCTCGCGGAGGCTGCATGTCGACGACGCAGGCCCGCGCCTCCGGCCGCAGCGTCTCGAGAGACAGGTTCCAGGCGGTCTGCCGGTCCCCGATGACGCTCAATGCATAGGTGCTGAAGAGCGCGTCCGCGGGGCGGCCGGCGAGATCGACGACGTCGGACGGGTCGAGGCGGACTGCATCTGCCTGGAGGAGACGCACCTGCCCATCCCATCCCGCACGGTCGACACGTCGGCGTGCGCGGTCGAGCATGTCCGGGCTCCGGTCCACCCCGATGATCATGCCCCGAGGACCGACGGCCTCGAAGAGCAGAAGAAAGTTCAATCCGGTGCCGCACCCGAGATCGACCACGACGTCACCCGGGCGCGGCGCGAGGAGCTGCACTCCGGCGAGTCTGCCTGCCCGGTACACCCAGCGCTCGCCGGAGAGGGTGTCGTACCATCGCGCGCCGACGCCGTAGCGTCGCAAGAACGCTGCCATCCGTCCCCCGTTCCCCGTCCACTCTAGGCTTCGGGCATGACCAGATCCTCTCGGCGCGTCGGCTCCACCGTGACCCCCGCTCAGGCGGCGAGCAGGCAGTGGGACCTCGTCGTGCTCGGCGCGGGAAGCGCCGGGCTCGTCGCATCGCGGACGGCGGCCGCCCTCGGGGCGAGCGTGCTGCTCATCGAGGCCGGGCGCTTCGGCGGCGAGTGCCTGCATACGGGGTGCGTCCCGTCGAAGGCTCTGATCGCGACGGCGGCCGCGGCGCACGCCGCTCGGCACGGGTCCACGCTGGGGGTCGGAGGGCAGGACGTCCCCATCGACTTCGGCGCCGTGATGTCTCATGTGCGCGCAGCCATCCGCCGGATCGAGCCTGTGGACTCCCCGGACGCGCTCGCGAAGGACGGCGTGCACTCGTTGCGCGGGCATGCCCGGTTCGACGGCCCGGATGCGGTGGTGGTCGACGCGGAGCGCATCCGGTTCCGTGACGCGATCGTCGCGACGGGAAGCGCCCCCATCCGCAGTCCGGCGGAGGGTGCGGAGTCGATCGATGTCCTCACGAATGAGACGTTCTGGGATCTGGACGAACGTCCGGATCGACTCCTCATCCAGGGCGGCGGCGCCATCGGGTGCGAGATCGCCCAGGCGATGGCCCGGCTCGGCAGTTCTGTGACGCTCGTGCACCGAGGAGACCGCCTCCTGGCGAAAGAGGACGCCGAGGCCTCGCAGGTCGTCCTCGAGGCTCTGCGAGCCGACGGTGTCGACGTGCGCCTGAAGACCTCCGTGCGCGCCGTGTCGGCCGCGGGGACGAGTGCGACCTCCGCCTCCGGGGGCGCCCGTCTCAGCGACGGCTCCGACGTGGTGTTCGATCGGATGCTGGCCGCTCTGGGACGGCAGGCCAGGACGGGCGCTCTCGGCCTGGAGGTCGCCGGCGTGGCGCTCGACGCGAGCGGAGCGGTCGCCGTCGACCGTGCGATGAAGACGTCGAATCCGCGCATCCGCGCGGCCGGTGACGTCACCGCCCTCCCGCGCTTCACCCACACGGCGGGAATGTACGCCAGCGTGGCCGCGACGAACGCCGTGCTCGGGCTGTCGCGCGCAGCCGACCTCGACGTCGTCCCCCGCGTGACCTTCACGTCGCCGGAAGTCGGCGCCGTGGGTGTCGACCCTGCGCAGGCCCCCGGCCGGGGCATGCGTGTGATCGTGCAGCAGCACGCCCACCTCGACAGGGCGATCGCGGACGGACACACGGACGGCTTCACCAAGATCGTGGTGGACCGTCGCGGACGGGTCGCGGGGGCGGTGATCGTGGGCCCGCGAGCCGGCGAGTCGCTGGCCGAGTACACCGTCGCGACCAGAGCGCGATTGTCGGTGAACGCACTCGCCTCGACCATCCACGCCTACCCGACGTACTCGGACGCCGGGTGGAACGCCGTCGTGTCCGAGGCCCGACGCGGTCTCGGCCGAGGAGCGGTGTCGCTGGCGATCCGCGGGCTGTCCGCGGTGCGCAGACGACGCGCGTGATGTCGTCTCAGCGGAGGCGCAGATAACCCACGATGATGCGCTGGGCGGCGCTCACCGCGACGAACACCGACCATCCCAGGGCGATCTGCCATGACCAGAACGGCACGATCATCCACAGGGCGTGCACGGCGATCGTCTCGGTCCCCTCCGCGATGCGGCCCAGGAACGACAGCGACCGCCCGTCGTCCAGCGTGCGACCGGTCCGTTCGGCGATGGACGAGAAGGCCAGGAAGGCCGTGCCGTTGACGTAGTACGTCAGAAGGACGAGCAGGAACGGCCACCACGGCGCGTCGAACTGGTTCGCCGCGCCGATCGCCACGCCGACGACCGTGGACCCGTAGGCGACGAAATCCGCCGTGATGTCCAGGAAGCCGCCCGCGTGACTCTCCCGCGACTGATCCCCTCGCGGCGCTCGCGCGCGTCGACGCCGCGCGAGCGTGCCGTCCAGGCCATCCGCCAGCCGGGACACGAGCCAGAGTGTGAGAGCGACCCCCCACAGCTGCATCGCCGCTGCGCCGGCCGCCGCGACCCCGAGCGCCAGCCCCGCGACGGTGAGGCGATCGGGGGTGACGTGCGGGCGGTCGATGGCGGCCGCGGCGGCCTCCAGCGGACGCGCCAGCAGCGCCCGCGCCGAGGCGTCAAGCACTCCCCACCTCGCCCGTCCGATCGGGCGTCCCGCCACCGTCGGGTCGGCTGCCGCTGCGGCGCCGGAGCACCGCCCCCGCGATCACTCCGGCCAGCGCGAGCGCGCCCAGCACGGACACGGCGATCCAGAACGGCGGCCCGAGCTCCAGCCCGAACGCGCCGAGAGCGACGTAGGCGACGGACCCGGGGATGATCCCGACCGCCGTGCCGAGGGCGTAGTCGCGCACCCGGACGGACGTCAGCCCCGACCCGTAGTTGATGAGGGTGAACGGGATGAGGGGCACCAGGCGGGCCCCGAGGACCGCGAGGAATCCTCGACGCGCGAGCGCGGCATCCACTCGTTCCACCCGCCCCCCCGTCAGTCGCTCCACGGCTTCCCTCCCCAGCCAGCGGCCCAGGATGAAGGAGGCCGCAGCGCCGAGCAGAGCGCCGATGTAGACCATCGCCAGCGCGGGCCAGAAGCCCCACACCAGTCCCGCGGCGACGGTGAGGACGTTCTTCGGAGCGGGCGTGAGTGTGAGCCCGGCGTACGCGACGACGAACAGCATCGCACCGCCGACTCCGACCCCGGTCGCCCACGCCCGCACCTGTGCCAGATCGGCCGGGCCGACGAGCACTCCGACCACTGCGGCGAGCGCGACGAAGACGAGGAGGAGGACGAGTCGCAGCCACACCCGCCGTCCGGACCGGGCGCCGGAGAACACGCGCATCATCGACGTCACGCTTCCTTCCGACATCCCATACCCTAATGCGACGCGACTCTTTCGCCTGCTGACCGAAACGAGGAACCATGCCCCGCTCCGGATCCCGACACCGTCGGGCATCCGCCCTGGCTCTCGGCATCGGCCTCCTCGCCCTGGCGGCGTGTGCGGCACCGCAGACAGAGGCGTCTCAGACGTACGACGACTGGGACAGCGTGCTCGCCGACGCCGACGGTCAGACCGTCCAGTTGTGGATGTACGGCGGAGACGATCAGGGCAACGCCTACGTCGACGACGTGCTGTCGCCCGCTGCCGCCGAATACGGCGTCACGGTCGAGCGGGTGCCCGTGACCGATACCCGCGATGCCCTGAACCGCGTGTTCACCGAGATCCAGGCGGGCCGCTCCGACGGCACCGTGGACCTCATCTGGGTCAACGGAGACAACTTCCGCACGGGCAAGGCGGCCGACGCGTGGCTGTGCGACTGGACCGGCCTCCTGCCCTCGATGGCAGGCACCGACCCAGATGACCCGCTCCTACAATCGGACTTCGGCACGCCGGTCGACGGCTGCGAGGCCCCCTGGCACAAGGCGCAGTTCACCCTCGCCTACAACGCCGAGGCCATCCCCGACCCGCCCACGACGCTGGCGGGGGTGCTGGACTGGGCGGAGGCGCACCCCGGCCGTTTCACCTACCCCGCTCCCCCGGACTTCACCGGCTCCGTGTTCGTGCGCGAGGTCCTGGCCAGCGTCTCCGGCGGCTCGGACAAGGTGCCTGCGACATTCTCGGAGGATGCCTACGACGAGCTCTCACCCGCACTGTACGAGCGCCTCAGCGCGCTGGCGCCGAGCCTGTGGCGCGGTGGCGACACCTACCCCGCGAACGAGGCGGAGCTCGGCCAGCTCTTCGCCGACCGCCAGATCGACATCACGATGACGTACGGGCCCGCGACCCTCACGGACCTCGTCGCCGACGGCACGTACCCGCCGGAGACCAAGGTCCTCACTCTCGAAGAGGGGACGGTGGGCAACGCCAGCTTCCTCGGACTGCCCGCCAATTCCGACTCGATCGCCGGCGCGATGGTCGTCGCGAACGTGGCGCTGTCGGTCGAGCAGCAGGTGGCGAAAGCGCAGCCGGACGTGTGGGGGCAGTTCACCGTGCTGGACATCGACGGACTGGGCGACGCGGACCGAGCCCTGTTCGACGCCCTTCCGACATCGCCGGTGGTGCCGGGCTACGACGTCCTCTCGCGCAACGCGCACGGCGAGCTCGCGGCGGAGTGGGTGCCGGCGCTCGACGACGGCTGGCGATCCGGCGTCCTGCAGGAATGAGCTTCGCGCCTGTCGCGCGACGCCGCGGGACGACCGCCCAGCGCGTGCAGGGTGCGCTCCTCGTGCTCCCGGCCGTGCTGCCGGCCGCGCTGGTCGTCGGCGGCGGCATCGGAGCGACGCTGCTGCAGGCGTTCGGTCTCATGCCGGTCGCCGGCCCCGCGGTGGCGCGGGCGGACGCGTTCCTCGCCCACCCGCGCGAGCTCGGGGCGGCCGTGATCGTCTCCCTGGCCGTGGCGACGGTGGCGACGCTGGTCGCCGTCGTCGTCGGGACGGTCGCTGCCGTGGTCATCGTGTCGGGACGGATCGGCAGCCGGCTGATCGCGGCGCTCGGCGCCACCACCGTCACCGTGCCCCACCTCATCGGCGCGGCCGCCATCGGGCTGCTGCTGTCCGACGCAGGTGTCCTGCCGCGGCTGCTCGGAATCCCGCCCGAGGCGTGGCCGGCATGGGTGGGCGGGCCGCTGTGGGGAGCCGTCATCGCCGAGTTCGCGTGGAAGGAGTCGGCGTTCGTCGCCCTGGTCGTGACAGGAACGCTCGCCACACGGATCGCCACGTACGACGAGACCGCCGCTCTGCTCGGCGCCGGGCGGTGGCGTCGCTTCCGCCACGTGCTGCTGCCCCTGACGATGCCGTCCATCGTGATCTGCGCCGCGATCAGCTTCGTGTACGCACTGGGCTCGTACGAGGTGTCGTGGCTGCTGGGACGCACCTATCCCGAGCCGCTGCCCGTGCTCGCGGTGCGCCTCTTCCAAGGGGTGTCGCTCGACTCCCGCCCGGAGGCGGCCGCGGTGGCCCTCATCACGTGCGCCATCGCCCTCGCCTTCGTCGGGGGCACGTTCGCGGCCCTGCGACGCACTGCGGTATGGCGGTGACCGCATGACCTCGAGCGCCCTGACCGCCCCGCGAGGGGCCGGACGCCTGATCCGTCTCGCCGCCACGATCGCCCTCGTCGTGTGGTTCGCGGTGCCGTTCCTGCCGCTGGCCCTCTGGTCGTTCGCCGACGCGTGGTCGTTCCCGTCTCCGCTGCCGACGTCCTGGGGACTGCGCGGCGTCGAGGACGCCGTCGGCTTCGGAGCCCTCCCCTCCTTCGCGCGCTCCGTTCTGCTGGGACTGATCGTCGCCGCCGTCGCGACTCCCCTCGGCGCGCTGGCCGCACGGGCTCTGACGTTCGGCGCGGTCCCGTTCCCGCGGACCGTCTCCGCGATGCTGCTCGCGCCGATCGCCCTGCCCCCCTTCGCCGCCGTCCTCGGGGTCAACGTGCTCCTCCTCCGGGTTCACGTGCCTTCCGCGGCCGGGGTGGTCATCGTGCTGGTCGTCCTCGCGCTGCCCTACACCGCGTTCGTCATGCGCGCCGCCTACGGGGCCTACGACCTCTCTTACGAGGAGGAGGCGCGGCTGCTCGGCGCCGGGAGGCTCCAGGTCCTGCGCCGCATCCAGCTCCCGATGATCGCCCCCGCGCTCGCGCGTGCGGCCTTCTTCGCGTTCCTCATCGCATGGAGTGACTACATCGTGACCCTCATCGTCGGCGGTGGTGAGATCGTGACACTCCCCCTCGTGGTCGCGAGCGCGGCCGCCGGTCTCGGCAACGACGCGGCCGTCGCGGTCATGTCGTTGACCGCCGTCCTCCCGCCGATCGCGCTCCTGCTCGCCGTCCTCCGACTGCGTGGCCCGCGGCGCGGGGCCGTCCGCCCGGCGCCGACCCGCGGCATCCCGGATCCTGTGGCCTCCCTTGGCGCGGGAGCAGCTCGTGAGCGCTGAACTCGCTCTCCGCGGCGTCGGGAAGCGGTTCACCGACGCCGGCCTCCCCGCCCTGCACGACGTCTCGCTCACGGTCGAGGCCGGGAGCTGCACCGCCGTGCTCGGACCGAGCGGATCGGGCAAGAGCACCCTCCTGCGGGTCATCGCCGGACTCGAGACGGCGGATGCCGGTTCGGTGCTGATCGGGGGGAGAGACGTCGCCGGCGTCGCCGCCGAGCGCCGCGGCGTGGGCATGGTCTTCCAGCGGTCGCTGCTCTTCCCTCATCTGTCCGTCGTGGACAACGTCGCCTTCGCAGGACGGGTGGCGGGGGCGTCTCGGGCGTCGGCCCGGGAACGGGCGGATGCCTACCTGGACATGGTCCAGCTGTCCGGCTTCGGCGACCGCCGGGTGGACGAGCTGTCGGGCGGTCAGGAGCAGCGCGTGGCGATCGCCCGCGCTCTCGCGGCGGCTCCCGCCGTGCTGCTGCTGGACGAGCCCTTCAGCGCGCTGGACCCCGCACTTCGCGCGGATATGCACGACCTGCTCGAATCGGTCCGGGCTGCCGCGTCTCCCACCATCGTCCTGGTCACCCATGACCGGGACGAGGCGTCGCGGGTGTCGGATCGCATCGCCCTCATCGAGCACGGCCGGCTCCTCGGTGAGGGCACGGTGGCCGAGGCCTACCGTCGACCGCGCACGATGCGGGCCGCGCAGCTGATGGGTGGACGCAACGAGGTGCCCGGCACCGTGGACGGCGGGTGGCACCACAGCGCGCTGGGCATGGTCCGCGTCTCAAGCGGGGTCGCCCACGGCCCCGGCACCCTCGTCATCCGCCAGGAGGACGTGGTGCTCCAGCCCGCCTCGGAGCGGCATCCGGGGGTCGAGGGCGTCGCCGGCGTCGTCGAGACGCTGCGGGGGACCGGAGCCCGCCTCGAGGTCGCCGTCCGGTGTCGGGGCATTCTGCTGCACGCGGAGGTCTCGCCGATGCAGTCGTGCGTCGTGGGTCAGCCGGTCGTGCTGACCCTGCCCGAAGCGGCGGTGCACGTCGTGACCGCCTGACTCGGGCAGGAACAGCGTGGTGGCGCCGACCAGGCCGCGCCGGTGCCGATCAGATCGAGCCGACGCGCGCCGGTCCGGTCTCGCGGACGGCGCTCAGCCCGGACGGCCGTGCGACGATCTGCGGCTCGGCGCCGTCGCGGAGGCCGGGAAGGGGAAGCAGTCGCCGCAGCTCCACGTTCTCGATCGGATCCAGGACGGAATGCTGCACGCACGCGGGGACCAGACGTCCGGACTCGGGGTGCGACATCGCGTACATGCACGACCCCAGCCGCTCCTGCGTCTCCTTGAGGAGAGGGTCGTCCGCCACGAGGCCCTGCTCCATGAGCTTCCAGGCCGGATCGACCTGCGCGGCGTCCATGAAGTTGTGGACGACGAACGTCTTGAACGAGACCTTCCCGCGCCGTGCCTCACGAAGCACGCGGGCCAGGCCGCCGGCGCGCCGCAGCACGCGTCGAGCGAGCCCGATCAGCGGAGCGATATCGCCCGGGTGGGCTGCGAGAGCGCGCACCACCTTGACCGTCAGGATCGGCTTCGGCACGTCGCCGAAGATCATCCCCCCGAAGTGATCCAGGAAGCGATCGCGTGCCGCGATGTCCTTGGGCTCCTCGGGGTCGAGCAGCGCGGCGAACCCCGCGCCGACGCGGACGCCCACCGTGGATCGGTTGCACCGGGGATCACCGAACTGGGTGGCCTGCCACGGCAGCTTGTGGCCGGCGCCTCGCTCGATGCGCTCCCAGACGGCGTCGATCGTGACCTCGCCGAAGTCCTCGCGCCAGCGGCGATCGTCTCCGATGAACGCCGCCGGTTGGAACGACATCATGTCGTAGGGCATTTCCAGGACGTCCCTGGTGACCTGCTCGACCTCATCGACGTTCGACGGTGTGACCGTCATGTTGTGGGCCAGATACCGGTTGACGCCGTGGTCGCGCTTGAGATCGACGAACATCTGGGCGAACTTCTCGCGGAACGGATTCAGCTCCGCCTCGCTGTGCGGACGGACGGCGCCGCGCCGCCCGCGCATGAGGGAATCGAAGTGCGCCGCGAAGGAGACCTTGTCGAAGCGCGGCACGCCGTCCGCGTCGAGCACGAGATCCCGCAGGTACTCGTCGTCGAAGTCGCCGTGCGTCATGGACATCGGCTCTCGACCGGCCGCGCGCATCGCGAGCAGAGCCTGTGCGTGGTCTTCGGCCGACAGCAGGCTGACCTCGCCGCCGATCAGCTGCGCATGAGCGCGGGGCCCTCTGATCTTGCGCAGGTAGGCCATCTGACGCGCGACGTTGTCCACGGTGTGGTCGCCGTCGATGCGCACCTTGTTCGCATCCGCCGAGTGGTAGCAGGGCGAACACGTCAGATTGCATTTCGGAAAGACCCCGTGCGTGCCCTCGCAGCCCACGGCGCAGCGCCCGAGAAGCTGATTGGGCGTCTTCACGTGCTCGGGCAGCTGGGCCCACCGGAGATCGAGCGCCGCCCGCGTATCGGGGTGGATGGGGCGCGTCTCGAGTTCGAACCGCCGGAGCGTCGTCGCCAGTCGCATGGGTTCCTTCCGTGCCCGCAGGGCCACGTCCTACGTCGTTGTCGGATGATTCGTCACCGGCGGGGTCGCGGATGGGTCGATCCCGGCTCTGCCTGCATTCTGCCTCACGGGTGCTCGTTCGGATCCGTCGCGACCGATGTCGTGCCCGACTCGTCGCCGTGACGGCGGTCGCCGGCGCGCGAGCGCTTCTCCACCACGGCCATCGCCGCGATCGCCACGAGCGCCACCACGGCCAGGGCCATCGTCAACAGCGCCAGTCCGTCGAACAGCAGCCACTCCGCGAACACACCGCCGAGGACGTTGCCGAGGAGGTACCCGGCCCCCACGACCACCGAGTAGGCACCCATGATGAGACCCCGGTTCTCGCGATACTCCCGTGAGATGTCGCTGAGGTGGGTGAGCGCGGCGGGCGTGAAGCCGGCCTCGAGGAAGACCCCGAGCAGCACCAGCGGAAGGGCGACGGCGAGCGGCAGTCCGTGATTGGCCAGCATCAGGCCCAGGGAGGCGACGATCGCTCCCGCGACCGTGATGAAGAGGACGGGCACGGTCGGAAGCCGTCCGATGAAGAACGCCCACGCGAGGATGCAGAGGCTGAAGACGAGCACATACACCCCGAGGACGGCCGACAGCCCCGCCTCGTTCCCGGCGAACGCACCCGGGAAACTCTGGCCCTCGGCGCGACGATCGCCGGCGAGGACGAAGGTGATCTGCGACGTGACCCAGATGCCGAGGATCGCGTTCACGGCGATCCAGGCCGGCAGGAAGGCGAGGAGCCGGGGTTGGAGGAGTACCCGGATCCGGTCGGTGGCGCGGGTTCGGGTGGGCGTCGACACGCCGACCGGGGAGGGCGGGACGAAGATCAGGACGATGACGGATGCCACGACATAGACGCCGCAGAGGACCGCGAAGCTCCACAGCCCCAGGGCGCCGAACAGCAGCGGCCCCGCGACGGCGCCCAGGGCGATGCCGCCGGACGAGGACAGCTCGTACAGGCTCGTCACGCGGCCCCTGCGTGCCCGGTCCCCGTCACTCGCATCGGCCAGCAGGCCCAGCGTCGCCGGCGCGGAGATCGCGGCGCCGGCACCGTCGAGGAGCCGCGACGTGCCCACCACGACGACCACCAGCGCGACGGAGGGCGCCGCGGCGATGAGCGACGCACCGGGGGTGAGCAGGATGCCCGCCGCCGCCAGGAGGGGGGCGACGATGAGGAAGACGCGCCGTCCGCGCCGGTCGCTGGCGGACCCGGCAGCGGGAGCGAGCACCAGCTCGGCCAGGAAGCTGAGACCCGACAGCACGCCGAGGAGCACCGCACCCACGGGCGCGCCGTCGCGCGACAGGTCGACGAAGTACGAGCCGAGCGCGAGCGCTCCCGCGGCCGACGCCGTCCGCAGCAGCAGCTGAGCGACGATGACGGCACCCGTCCCGTGGACGCGCCCCGGCGCAGCATCCTCCCCCGACGGGCCGTTCACGCGCACGACCGAGCGCGCGCGGGACCGCGACAGGCGGTCACACCGGCCGCCACGATGGCTCCTCGATGGTCATGACCCCATACTGCGCCGTTCGACGAGGACGTCGTCGCGCCACTGCCGGGACTAGGGACCGCATGTCATCAGTCCGATCCGCTCCCGGATGCCGAGTTCGCGGAAGCCGTGTCGGGCGTGGAGGGCTCGGGATGCGGCGTTCTCGGGGAAGATGCCGGACGGGATGGTCGAGATCTCATCCGCGCATGACGGCCGCGAGAGGTCGCCTGATAGCGTCAGCGTCATTCAGGGAGAGGTGGACATCGCAATGAGTTCCGAAGAGATCATCCTCGGCGATCTTCCCGCGGGAATCGTGCGGGCGGACGAGGCCTACGCCGGTCGGGTGTGGAACGTCCTCGGGCACACGTACACCACCAAGATCGAGAGCGCGTCGACCTATTCGTGGCTGTCGCTCGATCCGGCCGGCACCGGAGTCCCTCCGCACGTGCACCCCACGCAGGACGAGTTCATCTACGTCTTCGAGGGCGTCTACACGCTCTACCTCGATGGACAGTGGACGACCGCAGGCCCCGGCGATCTCGTCCAGATGCCCCGCAACCTGCCGCACGCCTATTACAACAAGCAGGACTCGGTGGCGAAGTCGCTCTTCTGGGTCAGTCCCGGCGGGAAGCTGGCGAACCTGTTCAGCCTGCTCCACAACGTCACCGACCCCGCCGAGGTCGTCCGCCTGTCGGCTGCGAACGGCGTCGACTTCCTGCCCGAGGGCGCGGTCGACGGGGCGTGACGGCCTCCCCGGTCGGGGGCTCGTCAGAGGGCATCCTCCGCTACGGCGATCATCCCGATCAGCGGATCGAGCTGTCGCATCCGCGTGAGCGACGCCGCGGCGTCGCTGCGCTCATCCATGGCGGCTACTGGCGAGCGCCCTTCACCGCCGGCCTGATGCGGCCGCTGGCGCCGGCTCTGCTCGAAGCCGGGTGGCTGGTCGCGAACATCGAATACCGACGGGCCGGGGACGGCTGGGCCGCCACGCGGGACGACGTCGCTGCCGCGCTGACGTCGGTGCGGGCGTGGGACCCGACATCGGAACTGCTCATCATCGGGCACTCGGTCGGAGGACAGCTGGCTCTGCTCAACGGTCGCGCCGGGGATGCGATCGTCGCGCTCGCCCCGGTCACGGATCTCGTCGCCGCATATCGCGAGGGCAGCGGGGACGGTGCGGTCGAGGAGTTCCTCCAGGCGTCGCCCGAGAGTCGGCCGGACCTCTTCGCCGAGGCATCACCCATCGCTCACATCCCTCCGCCCGGCGACGTGCTCGTCGTCCATGGATGCGACGATGCCCGCGTCCCCGTCACGCAGTCGCGCGCCTATGTCGCCGCCTCTCGGGCGGCGGGACGCGACATCGCGTTCCTGGAGCTGCCGAGCCTCCCCCATCTCGACGCCATCGATCCTTCGGCACCGCACTGGCGCGACGTCTTCGCCTGGCTCGAACGGGGTCGCGCGGCCAGTGTCTGAGGCGAAGGGCGACGCCGCCGCGCAGTTCAGGCCCGAGCATCAGGTATCAGGACACCCCCGGCCTCCCTCCTCATCGTCGTGTCGGCACTCGCCGGCGACGATGCGCTGCGGCGCGGCAGGAGGGACGTTCGATGTCACAGGTGTTCTACGGGGCGTGGCTGGCTCGCCGGGGCGACCTCGGATGGGCGACGCATGAGGCGCACTTCCCCACGCGACAGATCCTCGCCCACATCCAGCTGAGTGCGCTCTCCCTGGCGGACGGCGAGCGCTTCCAGAGCTTCCGGCGGCGCTACGCCCTCGCCTACATCGAGACGGAGCTCACTCCACCGGGACCGTTCGGCATCCCGATGCCGAACAAGGAGACCGACAACCACGTGTGGCTCGAGACCGACCAGGTCACCTTCCAGCTCCAAGCCGACGGGGTCGAGACGGCGTCGGCGCTCGGGCTGATCCACGACCTGACCCCGCAGGCCGATTCCCCCGCGAAGGTCGTCGAGACCCGCGACTTCGTCGTGCACGACGACCAGGGCTCGGTGCTCGGATCGCATCGGGTCGTCCGCCTGGACGGCGCCCGCGAACTGGATCTCGACGGCATCCGGCAGCGCGTGCTCGACAGGGCGGCGGGCCTCGTGACACGTCCTGTCGACATCGTGTCGGTGGACCTCACCGGCATCCCGCCCCGTCTCGCGTTCCGTGTCGACCCCCGCACCCATCGGCCCGTCCCACTGCCGGACTGATCCGGCGTCGAAGCCCGCACCGTGGGCCGGAACCGCATGGGTACTTCTCTCCATCGCCTCTCCGGGTCGTGGCGCCTATCGTTCTGAGCATCGGGACGCGTCGGCGTCTCGCGAAGTCGGGAGGGGCTCAGATGTCGATCAAACCGGTCATGCGGGAGCTCCGTCAGGCGGTGCTGGACGGCATGCGTCACACCGACCTCAAGCTGTCCCAGCTGACGACGAACCTCGACAACCATCTCGACAGCATCGTGCGCGCGGTGCGGGACGTGGACACCTTCGATGCGGACAGCGTCAGCGACGCCACCGCCCGCGGGTGGTTGGGGGACATCATCGCCCGCCGGGGGCGCAGGACCGACGCCGGGTGGCACTTCCTCCCGAAGAGGGATCGTGACGCGGCGGCGCACGTGCCGGAATATCCGGGCGAGTACGTCCTGGACCTGCACGGGTCTCCCCAGCAGGTCCAGGGCGGCGACGGCACGATGATGGACGCCTCGACCTTCGCCGATGTCGTCCGCAGGCGCACCGACTGGGACGGGCAGACCCCGATACGGTTGTTCTCGTGCGACACCGGCGCAGACCCGAACGGGTTCGCGCAGCAGCTGTCGAACGATCTCGGCGTCGATGTGACGGCGCCCACGACGCCGGTGTGGTCGCAGCCGAACGGAGCTCCGTTCGTCACAGACCTCGATCCCGTCACGGGCGCCCCGGTGTGGCCGCCGAGCGGCACGTGGGTGCACTTCAGCCCGCAGAACGGAGGACGTCCATGATGAAGCAGGTTTCCGTGTTCCAGCCGGGCTGGGTGCCCACCGCCGCGGGACAGCGGCCCCCGCTGAACGAGGAGCGGCTGCCGGAGGACGAGGTCGCGCGGATCGGCGCGTACCTCGAGGCGGGTGCCGTGGTCATGCGCACGACGGCTCTGGGCGTCGACATCCTGAAGGACGACGAGAAGGTCGTGCCGATGACGATCCGCACCGACGGCGAGTTCGTGTGGACCGGGCCCGTCACCTACTACGTGCAGACCTACGGGGTGTCGCCCGATGCCGACTTCCTCGCCCACGTCAGGGCGCGCGACTACGAGGTGCGGGTGCCCACGGACGAGGAGATCCAGGCTGCGGCTGCGGTCTTCATGCCGCCGCGCTGACGTCAGCGCTCCTCCGCCGCGCCCAGCGCAGCGTCAGGTCAGGGCAGCGCAGCGTCCGTGCCGCGCAGCCCGGCGTCAGTGCCGTGCTGCGAGCGCGGCTTCGCCGTTCGGCAGATAGGCCCGGCGGGCCGTCCCCTCGGCGACGTCGTCCCACCCCGAAGCGGGGACGAGGGCGCGCACGCGCTCCACCCATTCGCTTACCGCGCCTCCGGCACCGAACGTCGTGCTGACGGGCCAGTCACTGGCGATCATCGCCCGCCCCGGGCCGAAGACGTCGAGGGCGTGAGCGAGGTACCCGTTCGCATGACGGTCGACCGCGTCCGCGTCGGGAGCCTCCGCCGTCAGCCCGGACAGCTTCACGAAGGTGCGCGGCCGTTCGGCCAGCTCCGCCAGCGACCGCGCCCAGGCGGCACCGGCGTCGCTGTCGATGCCCTCATCCATCGGCGGCTTGCCCACGTGGTCGAGCACCACGACGAGCTCCGGCGCCGAGCGCAGCAGCGCGATGAGGGCGGGCAGCTGGTGGTGCCGGATGCAGGCGTCGAAGGTTCCGCCGCGCGCGCCGAGCTCCTGCAGCCCGGGCGCGAGGGCGCCGAAGTCCGCAGCATCCGTCGCCTGCAGGAGGTGGCGCACGCCGCTCACACGAGGCACGGCCGCGAGGGCGTCGAGCTGCGCGCCCACCGCGTCGGCACCCGCCGCGAGATCCGCACCGGCCACGATCGCGAGCAGCTCAGGCCAGTCGAGCGAGGCGACCCATCGCGCCTCGTCGACCGGATCGGTGGCATCGTCGGCAGCCTGCACGAAGACGGCGCCGCGCGCCCCGAGGCCCTCACCGGCGTAGTCCGACGGCAGCATGGGCCGATCGATCGGCGTTCCCTCGAGCCAGTCGTACGACAGCACCCGCGGGTCCCACAGGTGCACATGCGCGTCGATCATCCCCGTATCCTCTCGCTCGTCGCGGTCACGGTCACGGTCGCGGTCACGGCATGGGTCGCACGCGCAGCCGCGTGACGCCGCCGTCGACGTCCAGCACCGTGCCGGTCGTGGACGACGCGGCCGGGTCGGCCAGATAGGCGATCGCGCGTGCCACCTCGTCGGGCTGCACCAGACGCCGGGTGGCCTGCCGCGCCTCGAGAGCCCGGCGCTCGGCGACCGGATCGGGGAACCCCGCCAGCATCCGGGTCACGAACGGCGTCTCGACCGTGCCGGGGCTCACGGCGTTCACGCGGATGCCCTCCCCCACGTGATCGGTGGCCATCGCCAGCGTCAGCGCGTAGACGGCGCCCTTCGACGCGGAGTACAGGGCGCGCTCGGGCAGCCCGTTGAGCGCCGCGATCGAGCAGACGTTGACGATGACCGGGGTCGTGGATCGCCGCAGCGCCGGCAGCGCCGCGGCGCTCACACGTGCCATGCCGACGACGTTCACCCCGAGGACCCGCGCCCACTCCGTCTCGTCGAAGGCTTCGACCGTGCCGACGGCGCTGATGCCGGCGTTGTTGACGAGCACGTCGATGCGCCCCTCGGCCGCGGTCACCGCGTCGATGGCCGCTGAGACGGATGCCCCGTCCCGCACGTCGCAGGCGAGGCGCCGCGTGCCCGGGCTCGCGTCGCCGTCCGCGGCGTCGAGGCACCAGACGGACGCGCCGAGGTCGCGCAGCAGCTCCGCGGTGGCCAGGCCGATGCCCGACCCGCCACCGGTGACGACGGCGACCAGGCCGGTCAGCCCCGTGGTGGGCGCGCTCACGCCTGCACCATCCGCTGGCGTGCGATGCCGAGGCCCTCGACGCCGAGCTCGACGACGTCGCCCGCCCGCAGGTAGGCGGGCTGCGGCATCCCGAGTCCGACTCCTGCCGGGGTCCCGGTGTTGATGAGGTCACCGGGGCGCAGCACCATGAACTGGGAGAGATAGTGCACGATCTCGAGCACCGAGAAGACCATGTCGGCGGTCGTGCCGTCCTGCCGGGACTCACCGTTCACGGTGGCCCACAGGCGAAGGGCCTGGGGATCGGCGACCTCGGCGGCCGGCACGAACCACGGCCCGCAGGGGTTGAAGGTCTCGCAGCTCTTGCCCTTGTCCCACTGGCCTCCGCGCTCGAGCTGGAACTCGCGCTCACTGACGTCGTGCGATGTGACGTAGCCCGCGATGCAGTCGGCGGCGCTCTCGACCGAGTCGAGATAGCGCGCCGTCCGGCCGATGACGACGCCGAGCTCGACCTCCCAGTCGGTCTTCACCGAGCCCCGCGGGATGAGCACGTCATCGAACGGGCCGACGACCGTGGACGGGTCCTTCATGAACACCACGGGCTCCGCGGGGATGGCAGCGCCCGTCTCCGCCGCGTGGTCGCGGTAGTTGAGACCGATGCAGACGACCTTCCCCGGAGTCGCGATGGGCGCCGCCCAGCGCTCGTCGGACTCGAGATCGTCGACCGGCAGGCTCGACAGATCCAGAGCTGACAGACGCTCGAGCGCACCGTTCTCGAGGAAGGCGCCGTTCAGGTCGCCGAACTCGGGCGGCAGGACGCGGCCCGTTCCCGACACCTCGGCGATCACGCGTTCCGAACCCGGGGCTCCCCGTCTGGCTAGTCTCATCCGATCTCCTCTCCTCGCCGGCCGAGCGGACTGCGCCGCCGACCGTGTCACGGGCGGCACGCGCCGCCCGACCGTGTCATGCCGCGACGAGACCCGCCGCGGAGAGCTCCGCCCACACCGACGCGGGGATGCGGGTGCGATACCGCTCCCGCGTCGACTCCACCTGCTCGCGGGTGCGCAGCCCCACCACCACCGAGACGACCTCGGGCCGGCGCAGAGGATGCGCGATGGCCGCGGAGGGCAGGTCGACACCGTGCCGCTCGCAGATGTCGGCGATCGCGTTCGCGCGCTCCCGCAGCTCTGCGGGAGCGGTGGAGTAGTCGTAGGTGGCGTCCGCCGGCGGGCGGGGTGCACTCAGCAGGCCCGAGTTGTAGACGGCGGCGGCGACCACGCCGACACCGCGCTCCGCCGCCAGGGGCAGCAGCCGCTCGGCGGCCGCGTCGTCCAGCAGCGTGTACCGGCCGGCGACCATCACCACGTCCACGTCGCAGCGCTCGACGAAGTCGGCGAGCATGCCGGCCTGGTTCATGCCGGCGCCGACCGCCGACACGACGCCCTGGTCGCGCAGCTCGATGAGCGCGCCGACACCCGACGTCGACGCCGCCTCCCAGTGCTCGTCGGGATCGTGGAGGTAGGCGATGTCGATGCGGTCGAGGCCCAGGCGGGTCAGACTCTCCTCGACGGAGCGGAGGATGCCGTCGCGCGAGAAGTCCCACCGGCGGCGCACCGCGGCCGGCACGGCGAACCCGTCGTCGTCCTGCAGGTGGGCGGTGTCGGGCGAATCGACCAGCAGCCGCCCGACCTTCGTCGACAGGACGTAGTCCGCGCGGGGGCGACCGCGCAGCGCGGCTCCGAGGCGGCGCTCCGACAGACCGAGTCCGTAGTGCGGAGCAGTGTCGAAGTACCGGATGCCCGCATCCCAGGCGGCGTCGACGGCTCCGCGCGCGACGTCCTCGTGGACGGCTCGCGAGAGGTTGCCGATCTGGGCGCCGCCGAAGCCGATCTCGGTCAGCGCGGGCGTCCTCGTCGTCGAGCGCGTGCGCATCGCTTCCTCCGTCGTCGCGAGTCGGTGCCGGCGCCGAGCGACGCGCGTCTGTGCCGACGATAACATATGATGTATGTTGTTTGTGTGCTCGATCCGAGCGCCGGCCAGCAGGAAGTCAAGGGCGATATGAAGGTCACCGGTTACCGCGTTCTGCACACGTTCCGCGAGTGGGGTCGTCCCATCGGAGATGTCAACGGACACATCGCCTCGGGCATCACCGAGGAGGCCATCGTCCTGGTCGACACCGACGCCGGCATCACCGGCGTCGGCACCGGTCACGTCGGCGACCTGGCACGCCTGTTCCCTGCCATCGACGGCGAGGATCCGCGCGCCGTGACCGCCCTGTACGACAGGATGCTGGCGCGCGTCTTCAAGGCGGGTCACGCGGGGGCCACCTTCGGCAGCATCGGCGCGTTCGACATGGCTCTGTGGGACATCAAGGCGAAGGCCGCGGGTGAACCCCTCTGGCGCCTGCTCGGCGGGCGGGATCGATTCGTGACCGGCTACGCCTCTGGGCTGGACATCGCGCTCAGCGATGACGAGCTGGCGGTGTTCTACGCGCAGATGGCCGATCTCGGCTTCAGCAGCGGCAAGCTCAAGGGCGGACGCGACCTCGACGTGGACCGCCGCCGGCTCCACATCCTGCGCGACGCGATGGGGCGGAACTCCCGGCGACCCGGCGTCATGTTCGACGCGAACGAATCCTGGAGCGTCAAGCAGGCCGTGCGCTACGTGAGCGAGCTGGAACGCGACCTCGACCTGACCTGGGTCGAGGAGCCGTTGCGTCGATGGGACGCGGAGGGCCACGCGCGCCTGACCCGCAGCATCCGCGCCGCCGTCGCCACCGGCGAGAACCTGACCGGCCTCGAGCAGTTCCGTCCGCTCCTGGATGCGGGCGGCGTCGACGTCGTCCAGGTCGGGTGCACCTGGGGCGTGACCCATTTCCTGCGCGTGGCGATGCTGGCCCACGGCCGCGACCTGCCGATCAGCCCGGTGGGCGTCACCGCCAACCAGGCCGTCGCGCACGCCGCCGCGTCCGTGCCGAATCATCTGACCGCCGAGGTGCAGGACCTGGGCTCGCCGTTCGGGGTCAGCATCGATCAGGAGTTCGCCGACGGGGGAATCATCCTCGGTGACACCCCCGGTCACGGTGTCAGCGTCGACGAGGCTCTCATCGCGGGGAGCGACCACCGCGGAGCGAGCTGGCTCGTGGGTGCGGGACCGCACGTGCGCCCCTCGCGCGCCGGACTGCGGCTGGTGCCCGAGGGCGATCGGCACGACCGTCCCGAGGGCACGCAGAGCCGCGACTAGGCTGACCGCATGAGCGAGCAGACCCCGCCCTCGGGCACCGCGTCGGCACTGCGCAGCTCGGCCCCGCGGATGCCCGCCGCGCGCCTGGGCGTGGCCGTGGTGCACGATCTCGTCGAAGCCATCGTCAAGGGCGACGTCTCCCCCGGCGACGCGCTGCCGCCCGAGGAGAAGCTCGCCCAGCACTTCGCCGTGAGCCGCACCGTCATCCGCGAATCCGTGAAGCGGATCGAGGAGAAGGGCCTCATCAGCGTCGCCCCCGGCCGTGGCACCATCGTCCAGCCGAAGACGATGTGGAACATCCTCGACCCCGTGGTGCTCGCCGTGCTGCTGGAGAACGACTCCTCCCTCGGCGTCCTCGACGACATCGCCGTCATCCGCGCCTCACTCGAGGGCTCGATGTCGTCGGCGACGGCGTCCCGCCGGACGGAGGAGCAGCTGGCGATGGTGACGGAGTCCCTCCTGCGCATGGAGGAGTCGGTCGAAGACCCGGAGGTGTTCCCCGACGCCGACCTGGAGTTCCACTTCCTCGTCATGACACTGTCGGGCAACGAGCTCGCGAGCAGCATCACCAAGATCCTGTTCTCCCGGGCCCGTCAGTCGGCCCGCTTCGTCGGCAACCAGTCCACCGACGCCTTCCACGTCACGCTCGAGGAGCACCGCCGGGTGCACGACGCCATCGCCGCCGGAGACCCCGCCGAGGCGGAGGCCGCCATGCGCGCGCACATCCTGGATGCGTGGCAGCGCCGCCGCTTCCCCACCGCCCGCGAGCGCTGAGGTCGGCACCCCTCAGTCCAGGTGCCAGGCCTCGGCCATGGTCTGCCAGTTCGGCTCCGTGCCGTCCGCGTCGAACGGCAGCTGGCAGGGTCGCGTGCGCTCCCACCACTGCTGCGTGACGGGATCGGCCGCCATCCTGGCGTCGTCGGCGGCGAGGTCATCGCCCACGTACTCGTAGTAGCCGAAGAGAACGTCGCCCCGCACGAAGATGCTGAAGTTGCGGATGTTCCCCTCGCGGAGGGTCTGCTCCACGCCCGGCCAGACCGCCCGATGAAGGGCGAGGTACTCCTCGCGCTTCTCGGGCACCATGCGGCACACCATCGCCACGCGCAGCATCGTCAGCCCTTCGTCCCGCCCGCGGTCATCCCCGTCACGAGGAAGCGCTGCGAGAACAGGAAGATCAGCAGCACCGGTGCGACCGAGACCAGGGTGGCCAGTGCGAGCACGGGCAGCTCGATCGTCACCGACCCGGCGGATGTCGGGTTGAACAGCGGCACGTTCGACAGCAGCTCGGCCAACCCGACCTGGATGGGAGCGCGTCGTCCCGGAACCATCACGAACGGGAGGAAGTAGTTGTTCCAGTTGCCGACGACGTTGAAGAAGCCCACCAGGGCGATCACCGGGGTCGCCAGCGGCATGGCGACGCGCCAGAACACCCGCCATTCCCCCGCGCCGTCGATGCGCGCCGCGTCGAGCAGGTCCTTCGAGATGCTCGTCGAGAAGTAGATGTACGTCAGGTACACCCCGAACGGGAAGAACGAGAAGGGCAGGATCACCGCCAGCGGGTTGCCGATGAGCTTCACGGCGCTGAGCTCGAGGAATGTCGGCAGCACGAGTGCGGTGCTCGGGATGAGCATCACGATGAGCGTCACGGCCAGCAGGGCCCGTCGCAGCTTGAAATCGATCATCGCGAGTGCGTAGCCGGCGGGGATGCTGACCAGCAGCGTCAGCACGAGCGCGGCGCCGGTGTAGAACGCGGCATTGCCGAGCCAGGTCCAGACGATGCCGTTCTGGAACGCCGTCAGTGCGTTCCAGTTCTCGGCCAGCGTCGCGAAGGCCCCGAAGTCGAATGGGCCGTTCAGCAGCAGCTCGCGAGGCGTCTTGGTCGGCGCGAGGATCAGCCACACCAGCGGCAGAGCGAAGAACACCACGAAGAAGAGGGCGATCACGACCGCCAGGGCGCGCCCGAGCCACTCGCCCGGGGCCAGCGAGCGCCGGCGCCGGCGCACCGGTGTCTCGTCGTCGGTGACCCGCACCTGCGGGACGGCCGTGTCAGTCGCGCTCAAAGAGTCCTCCTCGGAAGACGAAGAAGGCGGCCAGAGCGAGCGCGACGACCAGCAGGATCAGGGAGATCGCCGCGGAGCCGTTGAAGTCGTTCTGCCGGAAGGCGTAGAGGTACGCCAGTTGATTGAGGGAGTAGTCGGGCGGAACGACGCCCTTGCTGGCCTGCGAGAGCACCCGGGGCTCGACGAACAGCTGGCTGCCCGCCGCGACCGACATGACGACCATGTACGAGATCCACTTCCGCAGGAGCGGCAGCTGGATGTACCAGGCGGTCTTGACGGGCCCCGCACCATCCATCCTCGAGGCCTCCATGATCTCGGGACTGATGTTGTTCAGCGCGCCGTACATGATCACGATCCACTGCCCCGCCCCGGTCCAGAACGAGATCACGGTGAAGATGACGGGCAGGTTGTCCACCGACACGGTGGCGACGAAGGAGTCGAACCCCATCGCGCGCAGGAGCCCGGACACCGGGCTGACCGACGGGTCCAGCAGGAACAGCCAGAGCAGCACGCTGGATGCCCCGGCCAGCGCCCCCGGGATGTAGTAGATGAAGCGGGCCGACGTCGACACCCATCGCGCGGCGAAGTTGTGCACGATCAGCGCGAGCAGCACCACGAAGGCGATCTGGAACACGAGCCAGATGACGAGGTAGGTGGCGACGTGCTGGACCGCGGGCCAGAACCGGTAGTCGGCGAAGACGCGGACGAAGTTCTCCACCCCGACGAACTGCCCCGCCTGGGTGAAGGCGAGGAAGACGGCGTAGAGGGCCGGCCCGAGCCCGAACACCAGGAGCAGGATGCCGTACCCGGAGGAGAAGGCATAGGCCATCGCCGACTGGGAGCGGTTCGGATTGCGACGCCGTGCATCGCCTTTCCGCCGGCGCGTCTCCGCGCCGGCGGAAAGGGGCGTCATCGTTGAGGTGACGATGTGCGGGCCTTTCTCGGAGTGGGCATGATCAGCGGGCGACGGTGTAGCCCTGCACCTGCGCCTCGTTGAGGATCTCCTGCTGCCAGTCCGACGCGACATCGCCGATCGTCGAACCCGCGGCGAGCGCCGGCAGGACCACCTTGGAGTACGCCGTCTCGGCGCTGAAGCTCGGGAAGCCCCATCCGCCCCAGACCTGACCGGCGGCGTCGATGACGTTCTTCTCGAAGTCGCCGACGAAGTATCCGCCGGAGGCCTGCTGCGCGATCCACTTCTCGCCCGCCGAAGCGTAGGCGGGATACCCGGGGGCGAGGTCGACCTGGTACTCGTCGGAGCTCGTGGCGAACTCCATGAAGGTCTTCACCGCGTCGAGGTTCTTGGAGTGGCTGGAGGCGAGCCAGGTGCCGCCGCCGACGTTGCCTGTGCCGATGTCCTCGCCCTCCCAGTGCAGCGGGGTGGACGCGCCGAGCTGTCCGGCCGGCACGTTGAGGCTGTCGGGGTTCTGGAAGATGGCTCCGGTGAACCACACCGGTCCGGGCATCCCGAGGACCTTGCCCTGGGCCTCCTGGATGAAGTCCGAGCCGAACACCGAGTTGGTCGACATTGTGCCGTTCTCGACCATGTGGTCGAGGAGATCGGTCATCTTCTGCGAGTTCTCCGCCTCGAAGTCGGAGGAGAACTCGTTGCCGTCGAGCTGGAAGATCGGCGCCTGCGCGCCCCAGTAATAGACGTACGAGCCGAGGAAGCCGTCGCCGACGGAGCCGAGGATGTAGCCGGGGTTCTCCGCCGCGACCTTGTCGCTGAGCGCCTCGTACTCCTCCCACGTCGTGGGGACCGTGTAGCCGAGCTGATCGAAGAGCGTCTGGTCGTACCAGAACACGACCTGCGCGAGGTCGTTGCGCAGTCCGTAGACCGTGCCGTCGATGGTCAGCGGGTCGAGCGAGCCCGGTGTGAAGCCGTCGAGGAACTCCTGGTCGAACCACCCCTTGTTGACGGGCGCGGCGAACGCCTGCACGCCGTTGGTCTCCTTCGACGCCCACGAGGCGTCGTTGTTCTGGGTGGAGAAGACGACATCGGGCCAGCCCTCGCCTGCCTGATCGAACAGGGCGATGCGCGTCTGCAGGCTCGCCGAGCCGCTGGCGTTGCCGTCGTAGGTCTCGACATTCAGCTGCACGTCGGGATGAGCGGCCTCGAACGCGTCGATGATCGGCTCGCGGGTGGCATCCACCCACACGGTGATGGGGCTGTCGGCCTCCTGCTCGGCCTGGGTGAACCCGAACGAGGAGTCCCCTCCTCCGGTGGCGTCTGCCCCGCAGCCGCTCAGGGCGACGGCGGCGAGCCCGGCGATGGCGAGGGCCCCGAATCGGGTGGCGCGGGAGAAGCGGCGATGCTGTGTGGCCATTTCAAGTCCTTCAAGAGGTCGACGTCGTTGACGACTCGCCGCTGCTGCGGCTCGCGAATTCATTAGATCATACATGTGACCTATGAAGAAAGACCCGTACAGTGGAGGAGCGGATGGCGACCTCATCCGCACTCATCGGAGAGGAGCAGTCGTGCGCGCACTTCACTACGTCTCGGCTCGAAACGTCAACCCCGTGGATCTCGAGCCGCAGGCTCCCCCGCCCGGACAGGTGCAGGTGCGCGTCGCGTACGCCGGCCTCTGCGGCACGGACCTCCACATCTTCCACGGCGACATGGACGCCCGCGTCCAGCATCCCCTTGTCTTCGGACACGAGATGAGCGGCGTCGTCACGGCGCTCGGCACCGGCGTCGAGGGCTGGGCCGAAGGCGACCGCGTGACGGTCATGCCGCTCGCGTGGGACGGCACCTGCCCCGCGTGCCTCGCCGGCAACGAGCACATCTGCCAGAACCTCGACTTCATCGGGATCGACTCCCCCGGCGCGCTCCAGGAGCTCTGGAACGTGCCCGCCGGCACGCTGGTGCGGCTGCCGCAGGACCTCCCGCTGCGCGAGGGAGCCCTCGTCGAGCCCGTCGCCGTCGCCGTGCACGACGTGCGGCGCTCCGAGCTCGCTGCCGGCGACAAGGCCGTGGTGATCGGCGGAGGTCCGATCGGCGTCCTCATCGCCAGCGTGGCCCGCCACGTCGGCGCGGAGGTCGTCGTGATCGAGCCGGATGCCGGGCGTCGGGCCTCCATCGACGAGCTCGGCTTCCGCACGCTCGACCCGACCGCCGTCGATCAGACGGCGGCCGTCGAGGAGTGGACGCAGGGGGCAGGCGCCGACGTCGTCTTCGAGGTCTCGGGAGCCGCGGCCGCGGTGCGCGGGATGACCGCGCTCGCCAAGGTCCGCGGCACGATCGTCGTGGTGGCCATCCACTCGCAGCCGCGGGAGATCGACCTCCAGCGGGTCTTCTGGCGCGAGCTGCGCCTCCTGGGTGCGCGGGTCTACCAGCGGCAGGACTTCGAGACCGCCGTCGACCTCCTCGCCGGCGGCCGGGCCATCCCGACCGATGCGCTGATCACCGACGTCGTCCCGCTGGAGCGGACGGGTGACGCGTTCGCGACGCTCGAAGCCGGACAGGCGCTGAAGCTCCTCGTCGCGGTCGGCGGCGACCGATGACCGCCTCGCTGTTCGACCTCGCCGGGCGCACCGCGCTCGTCACGGGCGCTAGCCGCGGCATCGGGCTGGCGATGGCGGACGCCCTCGCCGGCGCCGGGGCCGACATCATCGCCGTCAGCACCCGCGAGGCCGATGCCGACAGCGCGGTCGCCCTCGCCGTCGCCGCGCACGGCCGGACGTTCTCGTCCTTCGCGTGCGACTTCTCGCATCGCGCCGCGGTCCTCGCGCTCGCCGACGAGCTGCGCGGCCGAAGGGTCGACATCCTGGTCAACAACGCCGGCACGATCGAGCGGGCCCCTGCCGCCGAGCATCCCGCCGACCTCTGGGACCGCGTGGTCGAGGTCGACCTCAGCAGCCCGTTCCTCCTCACCCAGGCCGTCGCGCAGGGCATGCTCGAGCGCGGTTCGGGCAAGGTGATCTTCACCGCCTCGCTGCTGAGCTTCCAGGGCGGGATCAACGTGCCCGGGTATGCCGCGGCGAAGTCGGGGATCGCAGGGTTGACGAAGGCCCTGGCGAACGAGTGGGCGCCCCGGGGCGTGAATGTGAACGCCATCGCGCCGGGCTACATCGCCACCGACAACACCGCTCCCCTGCGCGCGGACGCCGACCGCTCGCGCAGCATCCTCGAGCGGATCCCCGCCGGTCGCTGGGGCGAGGCCTCCGACATCGGGGGCGCCACCGTCTTCCTGGCCTCCCGCGCCTCGGACTACGTCGACGGCGTCATCCTCCCCGTCGACGGCGGGTGGCTCGGGCGATGACGGACTGGCTGCGCCCGCATCCGATCATCCCCGTGGTGGTGGCCGATCGCTCCGACATCGGCGCCGACCTCGCGCAGGCGCTGGATGCCGGCGGCATCGCCTGCGCGGAGATCACGCTGCGCACGCCGCACGCGCTGGAGCTGCTCGCGGCGATGAGCGCGGGCGCGCCACGCGGGTTCGTCGTCGGCGCCGGCACGGTGCTGGACGAGGAGCAGGTGAATCGCGCCGCCGACGCGGGGGCGACGTTCATCGTCAGCCCCGGGTACGACCCGGCCGTCGTCGACCGCGCACGCGCGCTCGGTCTGGCGGTGCTGCCCGGTGTGGCCACCGCGAGCGAGGTGCAGCGCGCGCGCCGCGACGGTCTCGACGCGGTGAAGCTCTTCCCCGCGGATCGACTCGGCGGCCTCGCGATGATCGAGGCGTTGGCGGCGGTCTTCCCGGATATGGGCTTCGTGCCGAGCGGCGGGGTCGGCCCGGACAACGCCGCCGCCTACCTCGCGCACTCCGCCGTGCCCGCCGTCAGCGGCAGCTGGCTGGCACCACGGCGTCAGCTGGACGCGGGCGACCTGTCCGGGGTGACCGAGCGCGGCCGTGCGGCCCTGCAGGCGCGAGCGGCCGCGTGACCGGCGGGCTCGTCACCCTCGGCGAGACGATGGCGCTGTTCCGGCCCGTCGAATCGGGCGAGGGCGACGCCTACCGGCTGTCGTTCGGCGGTGCGGAGAGCAATGTCGCGATCGGCGTCGCCCGACTCGGCGGCGCCGCCACCTGGGTCGGGCGCGTGGGCGACGACGTCGCCGGTCGGCGGATCGCCCGCGAACTGCGCGCCGAGGGCGTTCACGCCGTGGTGCGGATCGATGACGCGGCAGGCACCGGGGCGATGATGAAGGCCGAGTCCGCACCCGGTCGCATCTCGGTCCAGTACTGGCGGGCGGGCAGTGCGGGCAGTCGGCTCGCACCCGACGACATCGACCCCGCGCTGCTGCGCAGCTCGTCGGTGCTGCACGTGACCGGCATCACCCCTGCGCTCTCCGAGAGCGCCGCCGCCGCCGTGGACGAAGCTGTCGAGGTCGCCCGCGCGGCCGGCATCGCGGTCTCCTTCGACGTCAACCACCGTCCGTCGCTGTGGCGCGGACGTGACCCGCGTGCGCTCTACCGGAGGCTCGCGGCATCCGCGGATCTCGTCTTCGCCGGAGCGGACGAGGCCGAACTCCTCGTCGGCGCGGGCGACGAGGAGGAGCTGGTGACCCGGATCGCCGCTCTCGGCCCCTCCGTCGTCGCCCTGAAGCTGGGCGAGCGCGGTGCGCTGGTGCTCGACGGCGGTCGGATGCTGCGACGAAGCGCGCTGCCGATCGTGCCGGTCGACACGGTCGGAGCCGGTGACGCCTTCGTCGCGGGGTACCTGGCCGAGCTGCTCGCAGGTTCCCCCGCCGAGCAGCGCCTCGACACGGCGGTGGCTGCGGGCGCGTTCGCCTGTCTGGGCCGCGGCGACTGGGAGAGCCTCCCCCACCGTCGTCAGCTGGACCTGCTCGCCGCCTCCGCGTCGGACCCCGTCCAGCGCTGACGGTCCAGGGCTGACCTGCCCGGTTCGTCCACGCACGACGATGCCCCCTCGTTCACCGAACGAGGGGGCATCGTCGTGTCGTCAGTTGAGCGTGAAGGTCGTCGTCGCGGTGTTGCCCGCGACATCGAACACCACCAGGGTGTTGAGACCCTTCACCGCGCCGAACACGCCGGGCGTCACGAAGTTGACGTCGGACCACGCGTTGTTCGACAGGTCCTTCACCACCCCGTTCAGCTCGACCTTGTCGACGCGACCGGCGTCGTAGAGCTTGAAGCTCACCTTGTCGTAGGTCGCCCCGGTCGCCACGGTGAACTGCGCGCCGTCCTTCACCGTCGCGGTCGGCGCGGTCGCGTCGATCGTGAACGCGAACGTCCCGGTCTTCGAGACATTGCCGGCCAGGTCGTGCGCGTTGTACTTGAGCTGGTACTCGCCGTCGGGCAGCGAGACCGACGCCGTGTGGGTCGCGCTCGTCGCGCCCCCCGCCACCGCGGACTGCGTGCTCTTGACGAGCGTGCCGCCCTTGTAGACGTTCGCCACGATCTTGGACAGGCCGCGGTCATCGGCCGCGTCGACCTGGAGGTCGAGCGCGGTGAACGGTCCGGCCGTCGTCGGCGCGGCCAGCGTCGCCGTCGGCTTCACCGTGTCGCGCTCGATCGCGAGGTCGCTGAACACATTGACGGCCGACCGGCCGGTGTCGTGCGACGACGAGAAGATGCCGGCATCCTGCACCGACGCGGCGTTCTTCAGCGCGACGGTGGAGCCGACCTGCGCGTAGTTCGCACCGTCGTAGGAGTACCAGGCGCTGACCTGATCCCCTGCCCGGTCGAGCTTGACCCACACCGGGCGGAACGTGTTCACGTTCGCCGCGGCGGAGCTCTCGACGTAGCCGTCGCCGTCGGCGTCCCAGTGGAACGCGACGCCGTTGCGGGGGGTGACGGCCACGAGCGCGTAGCCGGCAGACGCACCGGGCTGGTCGATGTCGTTGCGGATCATGACGCCCGACTTCGCCCAGGCGTTCGCGTCGCCGATCGTGTCGACGCGCGCCGAGACGCTCGAGGCTCCGTTGACGGCGTCCTTCTGGAAGATGGACCCGTAGGCGTCATCCCGCTGTCCGCCGCCGCCCCACACGTCCGCGCCCTGGGCGCGGATCGCGAAGGACCCGTCGGCCTGAGCGAAGTACGAGCTCGAGGCCGAGGTGGCGGTCGTCGAGTAGGGCTTCTTGACGGGATCTCCGGTGCTGCCGCAGGCGGCGTTCTCGCTGAACAGGTTCCCGTTGAGCGTGGTCCGCAGATCGGCGGGGACGCCGGCCTCGCAGATCACCTGACGCGCGGCGTCCGGCCAGTTCAGCCCGGAGACCTGCACGTTGTCCACGAGACGGTTGCGGTTGGACTCGAGGTTCGGAGTCTGCGCGCCGCCGGAGTTGTACCAGTTCTGCGTGAGGAGGTTGTCGCTCGTGTTCGTGGCGTTGTACGCGTTGGTGAAGACCCACGGGCTGGTGCCCTGCAGCACGTTCTGCCGGTAGATCGTCGATCGCGTGCCCTCGTCGAGGTACAGACCGACACCGGAGACGTTGTACAGGTAGTTGCGCTCGGTCACAGATCCCGGGCTCGCCGAGAGGTTGTAGATCGAGCCGCCGTCCGCGAACTGCGACTTGGTGTTGTGCACGAGGTTGCCCGCGACGACGTTGTCCTTCAGCGTGGTCGGCGTCTCGTAGCGGGTGTTCCAGTTGTAGTACCCGCGCTTGGTGTACTCGTCGTTGCCGCCGGCGTCGTTCATGCCCCAGCCGTAGCCGGTGTCGATGCCGTCGTAGGCGACGTTGGAGACCTCGTTGTTCTGGATGCGCGCGTTGGTGACGTACGTGCTGAGGATGCCGGAGTTGTCCTTGTACTCGACCGCCGCCCGCGTCACCGTGTTGTGCTCGACCGTGATGTCGTGGTTGATCATCCGCTCGTCGTCGGGGTGATGCGCCTCGGGACGGTTGCCGCCGACGAAGACGCCGTGGCCGCCGACCTCGGTGAAGCGGTTGCCGATGACCTGGATGTCGCTCGCGCCCAGGCCGACGCCGCTCAGCGCGGCGTTGGTGTCGTTGCCGATGCCGAGAGCGGAGGAGCCGAGCGTGATGAAGAGGTTGCGCTCGAATTGCACCCCGGAGGCCGCGGAGACCTGCACGGCCGCCGGCTCCTGGTACCAGCTGGTGCGCGCGCGCTCGAAGAGCTCGCAGCCGCGGGAGCAGCTGGTGAAGGCATCAGCCGGCCGGTAGTCGTAGTGGTCCTTGATGTAGGACCCGTTCTGCTGGGTGGCGTAGCCGTCGGTGGAGGGTCCGAGCCAGGAGGTGCCTGTGAAGGTGATGTCCTCGAAGGCGAGGTTCTGCAGCGGCTCGTCGTACGTGCCGCCGATGCTCATGAGCACCTCGACCCGCGGCAGCTCGACGTCGAGCGTGTTCGGGTCGACCCCGGCACCGGGCTTGTAGTACAGCTTCCCGGCGTCCGGGTCGATGTACCACTCGTTCATCTCGTCGAGGAAGGCGAGGGCATTGGAGAACCAATAGGTCGATCCGCCGAGCAGCGCGAACTGCGGCGTGTCCCATCCCCACGTGTTGTTCTCCCACGCGGGCTGGTCCATGGTCGCCTTGTTGTCCGCGATCGACGCCACCGGCGAATACCGGTAGGTGAAGTCGCCCTTCGCCTCGAACTCCACCCGGTCCGGCTGCGGCAGGTCGTTCATGAACGCGAGGTCGGGGTTCTTCAGCGTGATGCCGGTCTCATCCAGCGCCAGATCGGCTCCGGCGACCTGGCGCTGCGCGCGCTGCGCGTACACGCCGTTCACGTAGAGCTGACGGGTGTCGACGCCCTGCGGCGTGTCCGCCACCCAGATGCCGGCGTCGGCATCCGAGACGGTCCAGCCCGACACCTGCTGGGCACCGGAGACGATCGGCGAGGCACCGCGCGCCGCGGTCCAGCGGACCGACCCGTCGGCACCGCCGGCATCCTCGGGACGGAACTCGAGCGGCTCGTCGACGCGGTAGGTGCCGTCGGCGAGTTCGACGACGACGTCGACGCCCCCTCCCGCGACGAGGTCCTTCACGCGGTCTTTGGCGGTGGGCAGCGAGCAGGGCTGACCGACGGTGCAGGCGTCGCCCGACCCGTCCGGCGAGGTGTGGAGGGTCTTCGGCGCAGCAGCTGCGGCGGGGGTGGCGACGGCGACGGATACCGCCAGGGCACCGATCACCGCCAACGCTCCGCCGCGGAGATGGCTGATCTTCACGGGGTGGACTCCTTGTCCGGAGAGGAATGCCCGTACGCAGGAGCCGCGATCCGATCACGACCTTGTGGACGGGTGGTGCGGGGGGCACCTGCAAACATCATATGAATGACGTATGAGGGAGCGCAAGGGAAATGCGGACTCCCGGAGGATCGAAGTCCGCCATGCACGGCGCACCGGAGCGGGGCGCACCCCCAGCCGCGTGAGCGCGCTAGCGGCCCGCCGCGGCGTGGCTCGCGAGGCGTCGCAGACCCTCGTCGATCGACACGGCCGGAGCCCACTGCAGCGCCGCGCGCGTCTCGCGCTGGTCGAACCAGTGCGCGGTGGAGAGCTGCTCTGCCAGGAACCGCGTCATCGGCGGCTCGTCTGCGCCCGGGCGCAGCGCCCACGCGCGCTCGATCAGCGAGCCGGCCGCCCGCGCCACCCCCGCGGGGACGCTCCACGACGGCGGGCGCACGCCCGAGGCGAGGCAGATTCCGGCCAGCAGTTCGCCGACGGGTCGCGGCTCGCCGTTCGTGATGACGAACGCCCGCCCGTGCACGGCCGGGGCCTGATGCAGCGCCGCCGCGATGCCGGTCGCGGCGTTGTCGATGTAGGTGGAGTCGATGAGGGCGCGACCGCCGTCGAGGAGGGGCAGACGCCCGCGACGCGCGCGGTCGACGATGCGGCCGACGAGCTGGGTGTCGCCCGGTCCCCACACGAGATGGGGGCGGACGGCGACGACGTGCAGGGCGGCCGAGTCGCGGGCGAGGGCGAGGAGCTCCGCTTCGGCCTTCGTGCGGGCGTACTCGCCGCGGGCGTCGGCCGGAGACGCCGGATCCGCCCCGACGCCGGCGAGCGAGGCGCCCGCGTGGGCGACCGACGGCGAGGAGACCTGCACGAAACGGGATGCCCCGGCTCGGCCGGCCTCATCGAGGAGCCGTCTCGTGCCCTCGACGTTGACGGTGCGGAACTCGGCCGGGTCGCCGGCGAGGGATACCTTCGCCGCGAGGTGGACGACGCCCTCGGCGCCGTCCAGGGCCCGCGCCACGACGGCGGGGTCGTCGATCGAGCCGAGCACGTCCGTGGCGCCGGCGACGGTGCTCGGGCGGCGCTGCAGCGTGCGCACCTCGTGACCGGCGGCGATCAGCTCCGCCGCGACGGCGCGCCCCAGGTAGCCGGAGGCGCCGGTGACGGTGACCATCACGGCCGCGCCGTCCGTCCGCCCGAGAGCACGCCCTCGGCCCACGCCGACAGTCGCGTGCGGTCGATCTTGGAGTTGTGGCGGATGTCGGTCGGCAGCTCCGGCACCACGAGCACCGCGGCCAGCGGGAGGTCGGTCGCGCTGCGCACGGCCGCGGTGACCTCGGGTCCGGCCAGCGCAGGGCGCCCGGCGGGCGGGGTCGTCTCCACGACGGCCACCGCCTGACGCAGCCGGTGCGGCCCGATGCCGACGACCGCGGCGCGGCGCACGGCCGGCACGGTCTCGATCTGCTGTTCGGGCCCGACCGGTGCGACGGGGCCGTCCGTCATCGTCAGCACGTGGGGCAGGCGGCCCTCGATCCACAGCCGCCGGTCGGCGTCCAGATGGCCGACGTCGCCCGTGCGGTGCCAGCGGCCCTCCGCGGGCACCTGGGCACCCGCGGTGCGGTCCGTCAGCCACAGCCGGTCGTAGGACGTCTTGAGGTGCGGGGCGGAGATGACGACCTCGCCGAGCACCCCCGCCGCCGAGCCGGGCGAACCGCCGGGGCGGCCGTCGTCGTCGAGCGGGTCGATCAGCACGATGTTGCCCTCGATCGCGCGTCCGACGCAGACACCGCGGTCCGCGGCATCCGACACTCCCCGGATGTCGGCGAGCGTGAGGTCGGTGACGAGGAGGCCCTCCGTCATGCCGTACGGCGTGTGCGGCTCGGCCCCGGGCATGAGCGCGGCCGCGGCGGCCAGCAGCGGCTCGCCGACGGGCGCGCCGGTCGAGAGGAACGTCTGCACCGTCGCCAGGGCGGCGCGGTCGTCGGCCGTGAGGGCGTCCGCGGTGGCGACGACGTTGAGGATCGCCGCCGGCGAGAGGAAGACCATGCGCGCATCGGAGGCCCGCACGGCGGCCGCCACCGCGGCGGCGGTGAGGGTGCGGGGCGCGGAGACGTCCATGTCGGGCGTGGCCGAGCGGGTGCCGAGTGCGGGGCCGAGGAGGGCGAACGGCGCGAAGCCCGTCACGAGGCCGGTGTCGGCCGTCACGCCGAAGTGCGCGGAGAGGATGTCGCGGAGCGCCGACAGCTGCCGGTGCGTGTACGCCACGCCCTTCGCCGGCCCGGTGGAGCCGGAGGTGAAGAGGATCGCGGCGGAGTCGTCGGGCGCGGGCTCCGCCGGCAGCGGCGCGGTCGCGCCGAGGGCGGCGACGCCGGCGAGGTCGTGGGATACGCCCAGGGCCGCCGCGGAGATCTTCGGGAGGCGCGGGACGGAGATGCGGATGCCGGGCCAGCCCAGCACGCGGGCGGCCGTCAGCCCGGGCAGCTCCCCGATGACGACGTCGGGCCACGACCCGCGCACCGCGCGCGACAGCCCGCGCACGCCGAGTCCCGCGTCGGCCACGACGACGATCGCGCCGATGCGCAGGCAGGCGTAGATGACGGCCGTGAGCGTGGGTCCGGGCGGGACGAGCACCGAGACGCGCTGGCCCTTCTGCACGCCGATGCGGCGGAGGCCCGCGGCCAGGTTCCGTACGCGGTCGTCCAGCCGGCGCCAGCTCACGCGCGCGGGGCGCCCGGCCCGCGCGGACATGTCGATGACCGCGACGCCGTCGTCGTCGCGACGGGCGTCGAGCGCCGCCCACAGCGGTGCGAACGTCGCCGCGTCGCGTGCGGCGGCGACGGCGTCGGCGACCGGGGTCTGCTCCGCCGCCTCCCCCGCGGACGATCCGCGTGCCGCCCCCGTCAGCCGGGCCGCGTTGTCGTCGAGCCAGGCGAGGACGGCGTCCGCGTAGGGCCGGTCCTCGGCGATCAGGTGCCCTGAGCCCTCGAATCGGTGCACGTCGGCGCGCGGCATCCGATCGATCAGGTCGTCGAGGTACCGGTCGCCGAAGATCGGGTCCGCGGGTCCCCACAGGAACAGCGCCGGCACGTCGAGGGCGGCGACGCCCGAGGAGATGCGCCGGAGCTCGGCGTGACTTCCGTGCGTCGCATCGACGGGGATGTCGGCGACGAACGCCCCGATCCCGGTGCGGCGTGCCGCCGTGCGGTAGGGCGCACGGAAGGCGTCCTTGACCTCCGGCGCGAGCGCCGGGTGTCCCAGGGCGAGGGTCGTGTCGAGGAACGCCGTCGTGCGGACGGTGCCGTTGGCGAGCACCCCGCGGGCGCCGGCGAGGCGGAGGGGAGCGGGGATGGGCACGCCGTCAGGGTGGTGCACGGCGGTGTTCAGCGCGATGACCCCCGCGAGCAGCTCGGGGTGATCCACGGCCCAGCCGAGGGAGATCGGTCCGCCCCAGTCGTGGGCGAGGGTCACGACGGGCCCGGTGAGCCCCAGATCGGCGGTGAGGTCGCCCAGGTCGGCGACTCGGCGCGCGAGCGGGCGGGCGACGCCGGTGCGCGCGGAGAACCCCATCTCGAGCTGGTCGACGGCGATGACCCGCCAGGCGGGTCGCCCCGCCTCGGCGGCCCGCAGCGAGGCGGAGACGATGCCGCGCCAGAGGTACGACCAGGTCGGATTGCCGTGGACGGCGAGGATCGTGCCCGCGACGGGCACGCCCCGGCGCTCGAGCTCGGCGCCGGTGTCGAGGTAGTGCCACTCGTGCACCGCTCCGGAGTCGCGCTCCGGCACCAGCCTCGTCCGACTGACGCGGACGTCGATGCCGGGCAGGGCCGCGATCGTCCGCGTCGCGTCGTTCACCAAGCGAGCTCCATCATGGCGGTGTTCAGGCCCGACCCGACGCCCATGAGCAGCACCCGGTCGCCCTGACGCAGGCTGTCCTGCTCCTGCGCGAGCGTGATCGGCACGGAGGCCGGACCGACATTGCCGTAGCGGGGGTAGGTCGTCGGCACCTTCGATCGGTCGAGGTGCACGGCCTTGACGATGGCGTCGGTGTGGATCGACGAGACCTGGTGCGTGATGTAGCGGTTCATCGACTTCCAGTCCCACTCCGCCGACGCCTCCTTCCACGCCGAGACCACGAGGTCGAGCCCGCCCTTGAGCAGCGCCTTCGCGTCGGTGAACATGCCGTCGACGCTGCCGACGCAGAGGGTGTGGAAGTTCGTGGCCGCGCGGGTGACGCCGCCGAGGATGCGGTGACCCTCGGGGTGCGCGTCGGCCCGGCCGAGCACGGCTGCGGCGGACCCCGAGCCCAGGGTGAGCGAGGCGAACTCGCTCATGAACCCGTCGCGGTCGGACTCGGAGCGGAGGAGTCTCTCGATGGTGTTGACCTGGATGTCGTCCGCGTCCTCGCCGGCCACGACCATGGCGTAGTCGATCTGGCCGGACTCGATCATCGTGGCCGCGAGCGACATCCCGTTGATGAAGCCGAGGCACGCGTTCGCGACGTCGAAGTTCACCGCGGAGCTGGGCAGCCCGAGCCCGTGATGCAGCGCGACGGCGACCGACGGCTCGAGATGCATGCGCGTCACGGACGTGTTGATGAGCAGGCCCACCTGCGACGCGTCGACGCCGGCCTCGTCCAGCGCGCGCTTCCCTGCCGCGATGGTGGCCTTGTCGGCCGACTCTCCCGGACCCCAGTTGCGTCGCTCGAGCACGCCGGCGACGCGTTTGAGGAGGCCGCTGCGCAATTTGAGGCGTGCCAAGGAGGGGCCGAGGCGACCCTCGATGTCATCCGAGGTGGTCACCCGACTGGGCAGAACGCTCGCCACCGACAACAGCGCGACGTTCTGGAAACGGGAAACAGCATTACCGGGCAAGCGATCCTCCATAGGAGGTCGAACTTTTTTCCTCCACAGGACGTTCTACCCCACTTCGGCTGTGAAGATGCGGGGCTTGCACACCGGCGGCGTGTGCGACAGGTGTCCAATCAGCCCGCGCGACCTCCGGAAGGCTGTCAGACGTGCAGGGTGGTGGAGCGCTGCGAGCGCTCGCGCTGGGCGGTCATGTGCTCGTCGAACTCGTCGCGCCACGTCTCGCTGACCACGATCCCCTGACGGCCCGCCTCCTCGGTGGAGAGCTCGACGGGGAAGCCGTAGGTGTCGTAGAGCACGAAGAGCTCGGCGCCGGTCACCGTGGTGCCGCGATACGCGCGCAGCTGCTTCAGCCCCTTCCGGAGCGTGCGGCGGAAGGCCTGCTCCTCCTTCACCAGCACCTTCTCGACGTACTCGGCGTGCTCCCCCACCTCGGGATAGTGCGCCTCGTAGATCTCCGCGATGGTGGGGATGATCTGCGGGAAGAAGTTCTCCTCGAGTCCGAGGTCGAAGGCGAAGCGGATGGCCCGGCGCAGCAGGCGGCGCATGACGTACCCCTGCGCCTTGTTGCCCGGCATCACCCCGTCGACCGCGAGGAAGGTCGCGCCGCGCAGGTGATCCGCGATGACGCGCATGCTCACGGTCTCGTCCTCATAGCTGCGACCGGACAGCTCCTGCAGGCGCTCGATGATCGGCCACAGCAGCCCGATGCGGAACACATCGGGGCTGTCGATCGCCGCGGCCGCGATACGCGCCAGTCCGCCGCCGTAGTCGACGTTCTTCTTCGGCAGGGGCTCGAAGCCCGTCTCGGTGCGGCGGTACTCCATGAACACCGAGTTGCCCAGCTCGATGAAGCGTCCGCAGTCGCAGTTCTGGTGGCAGTGCTCGCCGAACGTCGGATCGTGCTCGACGGTCGGGAACAGGTAGAAGATCTCCGTGTCGGGGCCGCCGGGCTCGCCGACGGGCATGTCCTCCGCCTTCCCCCCGCGGCACCACCAGTTCTTCTTGCCGTAGAAGGCGATGCGCGCACCGCCGGTGCCGACGGCGGCGGCGTGCTCCTCGGTCCCCACGTCGACCTGGTCGGAGGAGACGCCCGCCTCCTGGAACAAGCCCGTCCACAGCTGCGCCGACTCCTCGTCCTTCGGGATGTCGTTCTTCGGGTCGCCGCTGAAGCACGACACGTAGATGCGGTCGGGATCGAGGCCGACCTTGGCCGTCAGGAACGTCCACACCTGCGGGATCTGCTCCTGCTTGAAGTAGTCGCCCAGGCTCCAGTTGCCGAGCATCTCGAAGAAGGTGGTGTGCCGGTTGTCGCCGACCTCCTCGATGTCCTGCACGCGGAGGCAGGTCTGGCTGTCGGCGAGCCTCGTGCCGGCCGGATGCTGCGCCCCCAGCAGGTACGGAAGGAGCGGCTGCATGCCGCTCCCCGTGAAGAGCGTCGTGGGGTCGTCCTTCGGAACGAGGGGCGAGCGCGGGATGATCACGTGACCGCGTTCGGTCATGAAGTCGAGGTAGGCGCGGCGGATCTCGTCAGCGTTCATGTGTGTAGGACACGCAGACCCCCGGCGGGTGGGTCTCGACGTGCCTCCTCCCGCGACTTGTCTACCATTCCGGGCCTGGCTATAGTGAGTGATCTCGGGGGATGCGCACATGAGGCGCCCCGTCAGGTGCGATTCCTGAGTCCTCCACCACCGGCCGTGGGTCCATCTGACCCACGGCCTTCCTCTTTGTCCGTCCGTGCTGCCTCAGGCCCGCGGCGCGGTCTCCTCGGCCAGGTCAGCGTCCCTCGCGCCCTCGCGCGACCGCGTCCAGCGCGAGATCACGTAGAGCACCGCACCGACGGCCAAGAGGATCGCCCCGAAAAGCCAGACCTCGGGGCGCTGCTGGGTCATCAGCAGGATGCAGGATGCGACGCCCAGCACCGGCACGAACGTCCAGACCCTGAAGTGCGCGTGCTGCACACGGTCGCGGCGGAGGACCAGCACCGAGACGTTGGCGCTCAGGAAGACGAACAGGAGCAGGAGCACCACGGTCTCGGCCAGGGTGGCGAGGTCGCCGACGAGGGTGAGCAGCATCGCGACGAGCGTGGTGGCGAGGATCGCGACCCACGGCGTCTTGCGCTGCGGGAGCACCCGCGACAGCGTGCGCGGGAGGAGCCTCTGCTCGGACATCCCGTAGGTCAGGCGGCTCGTCATGATCATCGTCAGGAGCGCCCCGTTGGCGACGGCGACGAGGGCGATCAGGCTGAACAGCCATGACGGGATGGCCACACCGCTCGCCTCGACGACGGCGAGCAGCGGTCCGCTCGATTCCGACAGCTCGCTCGCCGGCAGGGCGATCGAGCTCGCCAGTCCGACCAGCACGTACACGACGCCTGCCGCCAGAAGCGCGCCGAACAGTGCGACCGGATAGGTCTTGGAGGGCTGCTTGACCTCCTCGATCATGTTCGCGGAGGTCTCGAAGCCCACGAAGGAGTAGTAGGCGATGATGGCACCGGCCAGCACCGCGGTCGCCGCGCCCGTGCCCTCCGGCAGCTGCGTGACACGCGACACGTCGCCGCCGCCCGCCAGCAGCAGCCCGACCACGACGACCACGATCACCAGGCCGCTCACCTCGATCACGGTCATGACGAGGTTCGCGCCGAGCGATTCGCGCACGCCGCGGGCGTTCAGCAGCGCCACGATCACGAGGAAGACCATCGCGACGGGGATCGTCGGCAGGTCGATGAAGGTGCGGAGGTACTCCCCCGCGAAGGCGAGCGAGAGTCCGGCGGCGCTGACCACTCCGGCCGCGAGCATGCAGAATCCGACGAGGAACGACACGAGACGGTTGCGGAAGGCGCGCTCCGCGAAGACGGACGCGCCACCGGCGCGCGGGTACTTCGTTACGAGCTCGGCGTACGACCCTGCGGTGAGGAGCGCGAGCACGAGCGCCAGCAGGAGCGGTGCCCAGAGCATCCCGCCCACCCTGTCGCTCAGCACGCCCATCAGGGCGTAGATACCCGCGCCGAGCACGTCGCCGAGGATGAAGGCGAACAAAAGCGGACCGGTGATGGCGCGGCGCAGCCGGGTGTCGTTCGGCCCCTCGGACGTCGGGGCGGCATCGGTGGGCATGGAGACTCCTTCGGGCGCACTCCACCCCTGTGGCGGACCGCACCGTGAGAGCTTGGGTCATGCCCGGCGTGCATCGCACGCCGGTTGACGCGCGGCCCGCGCCCCGTTATGCGGCTGCTGCCGCCCACCCCGTCGAGGAGCCGGTTCAGACCCTCAGGGCGCGGCGCCAGGCCGAGAACGACTGCACCGGGCCACCGCCGGGTCGGGTCAGCCACGGCCAGGGATGCACCTCTACCGGCGTCAGCGCGGCCGCCCGGGTGGCCCACCCCGGCACCGGCGCGTAGGTGGTGGCGAGGTCCCGGCCGGCCAGCTCGTCGGCGACCCGTCCCCGTCGGACCTCGAGCGGACGCGTCGCGGCGAGCTCTCCGAGCGTCTCGGCCAGGAAGACCAGGCGCTTTCCCGACAGCCGCAGGCGGCGCAGCAGCGGCTCGTCGAACACGAAGACCGCGGGCCGGGCAGGATCGGCGGCGAGCGCGGGGTCGCCGTGTCCGAGCGACTCGGCCGTCAGCCAGACCGTCGACGCCCCCGACCCCTGCACCTCCGCGGGGCCCGACGGCGTCACGCCACGACCCAGATCCGGTCCGGTGACCGACGGCCCGGCACCGGCGTCGGGCCAGTTCTCGATCGGACAGCGGTCGGCGAGGGGGCACGAGCGGCACAGCTGCGGCGCACGCTTCTGCACCTGCCAGCGGCTGAAGCCGTAGGGCTTGCCGCTGCCCGTGCCGACGGTCCACTGCCAGCCGAGGCGGTTGGCCGCCCGCGACCCGTCGAGGAGGTGGGCGAAGAACTCGTCCTCCCCCTCACGCCAGTCGGCGCCGGCGCGCACCGTCCACTGCGACGCCAGCCACATCCGGGTCTGGTTCACGAGCCAGCCCTCGTCGTGGAGCATGCCGACCGTGAAGTCCATGCAGGCCATCTCGGCCGGCCACGGGTCACCGTCCCATCGGCCGGAGCGAGGCTGCTCCGCGCGCAGCGGCCTGCCCAGCGCCGGGCCGACCCGGGCGTAGAGGTGTCGCGCGTACTCCTGCCACAGCAGCTCGTCGCGGTAGCGCTTCCTGTCCTGGTCGTGGGCGTCCGACACCGCGTCCCACACCTCGCGGAGACTCAGCAGGCCGTGCCGGATGTAGGGCGACATCCGCGACGCGCCCCTGCGCGATGCGGGGAGCACGGTGCTGCGCGACCGCGCATAGCCGGTGATGTCGAGGGCGGCGAGCGCAGCATCCGCCGCCGCCTGGCCCCCGGTGAAGCCGCCGGCCCGCACCCCCTCAGGGCCTTCGCGAGTGAGGTCGCCGAGGTGCTCCGCGACCCAGGCGGCCGTGTCGTCGGAGGTGCCGATGGACGGCGGGGGCGGCACGGGAAGCGAGGGCACGGTGACAGTGTGCCCCGGGGGTCGGACCTCGGGATCGGCTGCCCGCCGATCTCACGGCCGACGCGACGTGCCGACACGGGGATCAGTCGAGGTCGAGCGCGAAGCAGAGCGAGCCGGCCATGGTGGCGGCGTAGGGCTCGTAGACCGGGATGGGCCGGAATCCGGCGCCCGTGTAGAGGGCCAGCGACTCGGGCTGTGCGGCACCGGTCTGCAGGATGACGCGGTGCGCGCCGTCCGTCCGGGCGCGGTCGACGACGGCGGCGGTGAGGGCGCGCCCGACGCCGCGGCGCCGCGCGGCCGGTGTGACGACGAGGCGCTTGAGCTCCCATTCCTCGCCGAGCCGGCGCAGGATCACGTGCCCCGCAGCCGCGCCGCCCTCGTCGAGCGCGAGCCAGGTCTGGACGATCTCCTCCGGGCGGGTGCGCAGCGCCTCGGCCCGCGCCGCGCGCACCTCGTCGGACTCCGCCGGGGCGTGCAGCGGCGCATACCGCTGGTCGAGGTCGTCGTTCAGCTGCCGGCGCAGCTCCTGGGCGCGCTCATCGTCGTAGGCGACCTCCACGATCCGGATCGGCACTGCTGCGCTCCCTCTGCTTGCACGTCGGCTCCGGGTGGGCAACCCCCGTGCCGATCGGGTTGGGATCGACGAAGGTGAGCCGCTCACCACCCGGATTGGAATCCTAGATGTCCCAGCGCAACACCCTTGTCCGCTCGCTCCACGACGTCGGCCTGGCCGCGTGGTTCGGGGGTGCCCTGATGGGCGCGGTCGGACTCAACGGCGGCACCGCGAAGGCCGCCGAGCCGTCGGAGCGCCTCCGTCTGTCCTCGATCGGGTGGGGCCGGTGGGCTCCTGTGCAGCTCACCGCGATCATCGCCCACGGCATCGGGGGCGTGGGGCTCATCCTGGGCAACAAGACCCGCCTCGTGAAGCAGCCGGAGGCGCGCGCCAACACCGAGCTGAAGCTCGGCATCACCGCCTTCGCCCTGATCGCGACCGGGTACTCGGCGATCCTCGGCGCGAAGATGGCCGCTCGGGCCGAAGAGGGCGGTGCGGGCGTGACCGAGCCAGGTGCCGCGGCATCCCGGAAGCTGGCCTCGGCACAGCGTCAGCAGCGCGTCGTGCAGTGGCTCATCCCCCTCGCGACCGGTGCGCTCCTGATCCTCGGCGCGCAGCAGGGCGAGCAGCAGCGCCCCGTCGCCGGCTTCCTCCAGAGCCTCCTGCATCGATGACGCGCGGCGACGACGCCCTGCGCACGCCGCTGGCCGTCGACACGGTCCTGTTCGACGTGGACGGCACGCTGGTCGACACGAACTACCAGCACGCCCTGTCGTGGTTCCGCGCCTTCCGCCGGCACGACATCACGGTGCCGGTGTGGCGCATCCACCGCGCCATCGGCATGGGCGGCGATCAGCTGATCGCGAGCGTCACGAGCGACGACGTCGAGGCGGAGCACGGCGAGGCGCTGCGCGAGGCCTGGACCGAGGAGTTCGACGAGGTCATCGACGAGGTGAAGCCGTTCGCGTCGGCCCACGACCTGCTCGTGGCGGTGAAGCAGCGCGGGTTCCAGGTGGTGCTGGCGAGCTCCGGCAAGGCGGAGCACGTGGAGCGCTTCCTCGACCTCGTGGACGGCGCCGACGTGGTGGATGCCTGGACGAGTTCCGACGACGTCGAGAACAGCAAGCCCGAGCCCGATCTCGTGCAGACCGCACTCGACCGCGTGGGCGGCACGTCGGGCGTCATGATCGGCGACTCGACCTGGGACATCGTGGCGGCGACCAAGGCCGAGGTGCCGACCGTCGCCGTGCGCACCGGGGGATTCTCCGCCGCCGAGCTCACCGATGCCGGTGCGATCGCCGTCTACGACTCCCTGACCGAGCTCCGCGACGCCCTCGATGGGCTGCTGGAACGCGTCACCCCGTAATGCTCGCGTGCGATCCGCTGCGCGGCGGTCTCGCACGTGGTCTCGGCGACGAGACGAGAGGCGGACGGATGCCTCGGGCCGAGGCATCCGTCCGCATTGCGGTCTCCGCGGTCAGGCTCCGGCGTCCGGATCCACCTGCGGTCCGCCGACGACGCCGATGCCGACGGCCTCGTGATCCGGGGACGGATCGTGGGGGCGGGCGGCCTTCGGCTCCTCACCGGGGTCCTTCTCGGTGCTCGGCTCCGTGGACGGCTCCGCGGCGCCGGTCTCCGGATCGGCGGGCGCGGCCTCCGCGCTCGGGTCGACGGGCTCCTCGATCGGCTCGTTGTTCGCTCGGTCGTGCGACGACGTGTCGCTGTTCTCGCTCATGACGACTCCTGTCCTTCTGCGGGGCGTTATCCAACCCGAAGGCTAGGACCGACCGCCCGCTCACCGGTGACCGTTGCAGACCGGTGAGCGACGGTGTAGCGACATCCATCCTCAGGGGTGTGGATGGATGTCAGAGCCCCCAGGTACGGTTTTGTTGATGTCCGTTTACGCCGAGGAGACCTCGTTCATGCCCTTCCGCAGCCAGCGCACCATCGCCGGGTGGCTCGAGGAGTTCCGCGCGCTCGGGCATCCGACATCCGCGACGGTGACGGTGATGCAGCAGGACGGCGACGAGGGAGCCGACACCGGTCTGGTGGGGGTGCGCCTCACCTATGCCCCGACGGTGATCTACATCGAGCCCGACGCCGCGCCCTCGACGACGTGGCGCGTCACGCTCGAGGCCCGGGAGGACACCGCCGTGCTCGACGCGGCCGCTGTCGCGAGCCTCGCCTCGGAGCTGTCGGTGGTGGCCGAACTGTGCGCGTTCCTCGAAGCGAAGTCAGCGGCTTTCGCCGGAGCCGACGCGAGCTGAGGTCGACCGCTCGGGAGCGCCCGTCGTGTCAGGACGGCGCGCCGGCCGTCGCGCGGGTGAGCTCGTCGAGAGAGGCGGCGAACCGGCCGACCGCCGCCTGATCCATCAGTGCGGTGGCCTCGTCGAATCGGGTGTCGAAGCGCGTCAAGGCCACCCACGGTGTCGCCGTCATGTCGACGGTGAGGGTGATGCGCGTGACCCGCCTGTCATCCGCATCGGCATCGCGGCGGAGGACATCACGGCGCTCGAGGCGATCGATCAGCGCGGTGACGCCCGCGGCGGTGATGTCGAGGAACTCCCGGAGCTGAGAGGGCCTGATGCCCGGATGATCGGCGATGTGCAGCATCGCGCGGGCGTCGCCTTCGCCGATGTCGAGGGTGCGTCGGGCGGCGCCGACGCTGCGTGCGCGGGCGTTGCCGTAGGCCAGAAGGGCAGCGCGCAGGGTCGGCGTCTCGCCGCCCGCGTCGGTGCTGCTGCTGGTCGTCATGATTTCATCCTACCTGATGATTAACCGAGTGAGCTATTCACTGGTTTAACTAAATGAGTGAGTTTTCGGGTACAGTCGAGAAAGTCGGCTCCGCCACCGCGGATGCGCCGATCGACACACCGAAGGAGTCATGATGGGCATGCTGTACTACGGCGACCGTGCGGAGCCGATCGAGTTCCCCGACGCTCTGCTCAGTCATCTCAAGGTGGTCATCACCACCAAACTGCGCCGCAAGGAGAGCTTCACGCTCGGCTGGCGCCACACCATCACCGATCCGGCCGGCCGCTCCGCGCTCTGGCTGCAGGAATCGATCCCCCTCCGGTTCGTCTTCACCTCTGTCGAAGCCGGCAAGCTCGACTCCGCCGTGCTGCAGGACTTCGCGATCCGTGCCAGCTCGGGCAGCGGACTGCAGATCGAGCTCGACAGCTGGTACGCGGCCGAGACGGCTGTACCCGACCGACTCGTCACCGCCGCCTGACGCGGCGACATCCGCACGGCGCTCGGCGCCGACGAAGAAGGCCAGGCGCGAAGCCTGGCCTTTTCTCGTGCGTCCTGTGCGCCGGCACCGCCTCACAGCGCCAGCGGCAGCACCGCCAGGAAGACGATGACGGGTGCCGCGCACAATCCGAGGAGGGCGTAGCGACCCCAGCCGATCCGCACGCCGGCGGCCTCCAGGCGCTGGTGCCAGAGCAGGGTCGCCAGCGACGCCCAGGGCGTGATCAGCGGGCCCGCGTTGACGCCCACCAGCAGGGCGCCCAGCCGTGCCGGCGTGTCTGCGGTGTTCTCCAGCGCGAGGTAGGCCGGAAGGTTGTCGATCGCATTGGCGCCGACCAGGCCCGTCCCGGCCAGCCGCACGAGGGCGGGAAGGTCGTCGCCGTGGCCGGCGACCGCGGCGATCACCGCGTCGGCTCCCAGCGACTGCAGCGCGCCCACGGCGAGGAACAGCCCGGAGGCGAAGACGACGAGCTGCCACGGCACGAGGCCGGGCCGCAGGGCGCGCGGCGCGCGGACGACGTAGACGATGACCATCACGGCGGCGGCGGCCAGCGCGGGAATCCACGGGTCCAGCCCCGACACCAGCAGCGGCAGCAGCGCGGTCACGACGATCGCCGACACGATCAGCAGCGGCCGGTCGCCGACGGCCGGCGCAGGGGCCGGGTCGAACCTCCCGCGCAGGTCGCGTCGATTCACGAGCGCCAGGATCGCGACCGTCACGACGACGGCGATGAGCGCCGAGGGGCCGAGGAGCGCGAGGAACTCCCCCGTGCCCGCGTCCAGCCGGTGCACCGCGAGCAGGTTGGTCAGGTTGGACACGGGGAGCGCGAGCGACGCCGTGTTGGCCAGCCAGACCGTGGCGAGGGCGAACGGCAGCGGTGGCAGGCGGTTGGCCTTCGCCACACCCACGACCACCGGAGTGAGCAGGACCGCCGTGGTGTCCAGCGACAGGAACGAGGTGCAGACGACGGCGAGGGCGACCACGAGCAGCCACAGCGTCCACGTGCGACCGCCGGACAGGCGAGCGAGGAACGCCGCGACGACGTCGAACAGCCCGGCGATCGCCGCCAGCTCCGCGACGATCGTGATGGCGACGACGAACAGCAGGATCGGCCACACGCGCTCCCCGATCGCCGCGACGTCTTCCGCCGGAAGCACGCCGGTCACGGCGGCGACCACGCCCGCTGCGAGCAGGGCTGCGCCGATGACCGCGAGTTTCACTCGTCCATCATGCCGTCGCGCGACGAGCCTCCCGTTCCCGTGCCGTTCCGATCGCCCCTGTATCCTGTGCCGCGCGCCACGCACCGGAGGCGCGATCCCGAGAGGTGTGTGAGTGGACATGGCGAGCCCGCCGACCACCGAGGCGTTCGACCGCACGTCCGTCGCGCCCCCACCGCGCACGCTGATCGACATCCTCCGCGACACCGCGGCACGGCATCCCGAGGCGTCCGCGCTCGAGGACGCCGACGGCGCGCTCAGCTACGCGGAGCTGCTGGCGCAGGTGTGGCGCACGGCCGCGCGCCTGCACGAGCACGGGGTCGTGCGCGGCGACCGGGTCGGCGTGCGCATGCCGTCGGGCGACCGAGCGCTCTACGTGGCGATCCTCGGCATCCTCGCGGCCGGCGCCGCCTACGTGCCGGTGGACGCCGACGATCCGCAGGAGCGCGCCGACCTCGTCTTCGGCGAGGCGCACGTCCGCGGGGTCATCGGCGCCCGCGGCGTCTTCACGCCCTCCGCGGAGTCGGCGCCGTCCGCCGGCGACGCCGGCGCGCTCTTCGCCGGCGATGCGCCCCACCCCTCGTCGAGCGCGACGCTCATCGTGCCGCCGCCCACGGTCGAGGACGACGCGTGGATCATCTTCACCTCGGGTTCGACCGGGGTGCCCAAGGGCGTCGCCGTCTCGCACCGCTCGGCGGCGGCGTTCGTCGACGCGGAGGCGCGCCTCTTCCTGCGCGGCGCGCCGCTCGGCCCGGGAGACCGCGTGCTGGCCGGACTCTCGGTGGCGTTCGACGCCTCGTGCGAGGAGATGTGGCTGGCGTGGCGATCCGGGGCGTGCCTCGTGCCCGCGCCCCGCGCGCTCGTCCGCTCCGGTGAAGACCTCGGCCCCTGGCTGGTCGGCCACAGCATCAGCGTCGTCTCGACCGTGCCGACCCTCGCGGCCCTCTGGCCGCAGGACGCGATCGAGAACATCCGCCTGCTGATCTTCGGCGGCGAGGCGCTGCCGCCCGAGCTGTCGGCGCGGCTCATCGGCGACGACCGCGAGGTCTGGAACACGTACGGCCCCACCGAGGCGACGGTCGTGGCCTGCGCGGCGCTGATGGACGGCACGGCGCCGGTGCGCATCGGCCTGCCGCTGGACGGCTGGGCGCTGGCGGTCGTCGACGGCGACGGGATGCCGGTGGCCGAGGGCGCGGTCGGAGAGCTCATCATCGGCGGGGTGGGCCTTGCCCGTTACCTCGATCCCGCGAAGGACGCCGAGAAGTACGCCCCCTTCCCGACTCTCGGCTGGGACCGCGCCTACCGCTCCGGCGATCTCGTTCGCGCAGAGGCGGCCGGTCTGGTCTTCCAGGGCCGCGCCGACGACCAGGTCAAGATCGGCGGTCGGCGCATCGAGCTGGGCGAGGTCGAGGCGGCCCTGCAGTCGCTCAGCGACGTCTCGGCCGCCACCGTCGTCGTGCAGCGCTCCGCGGCCGGGGTCGCGCTGCTCGTCGGCTACGTCGTCCCCGATGCGGGCTTCGACCGCGGCCGGGCGCGCGCCGAGCTGGCGGAGACTCTTCCCGCACCCCTCATCCCCCTTCTGGCGACGGTGGACGACCTGCCCGTGCGCACCTCGGGCAAGGTCGACAAGGCGGCTCTTCCCTGGCCTCTCACCGACGGGGACGGCGAGGACGGTCAGCTCTCCGGCACCGCCGCGTGGCTGGCCGAGCAGTGGGGCGCGGTGCTCGGCATCCGGCCAGGCGGCCTGGACGCCGACTTCTTCCAGCTCGGCGGCGGGTCCCTCGCCGCGGCGCAGCTCGTATCGCGCATCCGCACCCGTGCGCCCGAGTTCACGATGGCCGACGTCTACGACCTGCCGCGGCTGGCGAAGATGGCCGAGGCCGTCGAGGCGGAGTCCGCGGAGGACGACGGCGAGCCCGCCGTCTTCACCAGCGCCTCCCCCACTCCGCGCATCATGCAGTGGGTGCAGACCGTGGCCGGTGTGCCGCTGTTCGTGCTGAGCGGCATCCGCTGGCTGCTCTGGCTGCTGACGGCGAGCTGGATCCTCCAGCTGGTGCCCGGCTTCGCCTTCCTCCCGGACGCACCGCTGTGGGTCATCGTCGCGGGGCTCCTCGTGTTCGCGACGCCGCTGGGCCGCATGGCGCTGTCGGCCGGCGCCGCCCGGCTCCTGCTGGCCGGCGTGCGCCCCGGCGACTACCGGCGCGGCGGCGGCGTGCACCTCCGCCTCTGGCTCGCGGAGCAGGTCGCCGGGCAGATCGACCCCGTCGGCATGGCCGGCGCCCCCTGGGTCACGTACTACGCGCGGGCGCTCGGCGCGAAGATCGGCCGCGACGTCGACCTGCACACCCTCCCGCCCGTGACCGGCATGCTCGAGGTCGGATCGGGCGCCGCCATCGAGCCCGAGGTCGACCTCACCGGCTCCTGGATCGACGGCGACACGGTCCGCATCGGGGGCATCCGCATCGGCGCAGGCGCCACCATCGGCTCGCGCAGCACGCTCGCGCCCGGCACCAAGATCGGCCGCGGCGCCGAGATCGCCCCCGGCTCCGCGGTGTTCGGTCGCGTGCGCGCCGGCCAGCAGTGGGCCGGCTCCCCCGCCGTCCGCGTGGGGTCGGCGACTCCGGACGACCTCCCGCGCCCGCCCGTCCGCCGCCGCTGGCTGTGGGCGTACGCGGCGTCCTCCACCGCGCTCGCGCTCCTCCCCCTCGCGGCCTTCTCCGCCGGCGGGCTGGTGCTGGCCGCGGGCATGCGCGGTGCGGACTCGATCGCCGACGCGATCCCGGCGCTCCTGGCCTGGCTCGTGCCGGCGGTGCTCGTGGCGGGCGTGGTCTTCGCCGGCGTCGTAGTGCTGGCCGTGCGGCTCCTCGCCATCGGGCTCGTCGAGGGCGACCACCCCGTGCGCGGCCGCATCGCCTGGCAGGCCTGGACGACCGAGCGCATCCTCGACGCCGCCCGAACCACCCTCTTCCCGATCTACTCGAGTCTCTTCACCCCCGTCTGGCTCCGGATGCTGGGCGCCACCGTCGGACGCGATGTCGAAGCATCCACGGTGCTCCTCATCCCCTCCATGACCACCGTGGACGACGGCGCCTTCCTCGCGGACGACACCATGGTGGCCACCTACGCGCTCCGCCACGGACGCATGCGCATCGGACCGGCGCGCATCGGCAAGCGCGCGTTCCTCGGCAACTCCGGCATGGCCGGCCCCGGGCACCGCGTGCCGCGCGACGGCCTGGTCGCCGTGCTGTCGGTGGCTCCGGAGAAGTCGAAGCCCGGGTCGTCGTGGCTCGGCTCGCCGGCCGTGCGCCTCCGCCGCGTCGTGAACGACGCCGACCTCGACCGCACCTACCGGCCCGCCCGCCGCCTCCGGGTCGCCCGCACCCTGTGGGAGCTGTGCCGGCTGATCCCCGTCGTGGTGACCTGCGCCCTCGGGCTCGCCGTGCTCCTCACGCTCGGCTGGCTCAGCGAGCAGTGGGGTCCGCTCGTCGCGGCGGTGCTGTCGGGGTCCGTGCTGCTCCTGGCGGGAGCCGTCGCCGCGGCGATCACCACCCTCGCGAAGTGGACGTTCGTGGGCGTGATCCGCCCCGGCGAGCATCCGCTCTGGTCGTCGTTCGTGTGGCGCACCGAGGTTGCCGACACCTTCACCGAGATGCTCGCCGCGCCCTGGTTCGCGAACTCCGCCGCAGGCACGCCGGCGCTGGCGATGTGGCTGCGCTCGCTCGGCGCGAAGATCGGCCGAGGCGTCTGGACCGACAGCTACTGGCTCCCCGAACCCGACCTCGTCACCCTGGGCGACGGCGCCACGGTGAACCGCGGGTGCGTGGTGCAGACGCATCTGTTCCATGATCGAGTGATGAGCATCGACACCGTGACCCTCGGACCGGGTGCGACCCTCGGCCCCCACAGCGTGGTCCTGCCCGCTGCGACCATCGGCGCCGACGCGACGGTGGGCCCGGCGTCGCTCGTCATGCGCGGCGAGGACGTGCCGGTGGGAAGCCGCTGGAGCGGCAACCCGATCGGTCCCTGGCGGGTGGTGAAGGTCCGCGCCTATCAGGCCGCCGACGCATGACCGTCGACGCGTACACGCCGCAGAGCGGGGATGCCGCGGTGTCGGTGTCGCATTACGACCTGCAGCTCGACTACAAGATCGCGACGAACCGGCTGTCGGGAACCGCCCGCATCTCCGGCACGGTGGTGAGCGACACCGCCGCCCTGTCCTTCGACCTCGTCGGGCTGCGGGCGACGAAGGTCCGCCTCGGGGGCGACCCGCGCGCCGGATTCACGCAGAGCGACCGCAAGGTGAAGGTCAAGCCCTCGCGGCCGCTCCGGGCGGGTGAGGGGTTCGACCTCGAGATCGCCTACGGCGGCGCACCCCGGCCGCGCCGCACGCGCTGGGGCACCCTCGGGTGGGAGGAGCTCGAGGACGGCCTGATCGTCGCCTCGCAGCCCACGGGCGCCCCGACCTGGTTCCCCTGCAACGACGTGCCGTCCGACAAGGCGACCTACCGGCTGTCGTTCACGACCGACCCCGGCTACGACGTCGCCGCCGGTCCCCTGGTCGAGGTGGCCACCGTGCGGGGCCGGCGCGCGTGGGTGTTCGAGTGGGTGACCCCGACGCCGACGTACCTGGTGACCGTGCAGATGGGGCATTACGTCACCGAGACGCTCGACCTCGACGGCGTGCGCGGCGAGCTGCACTACCCCCGCCCCGCGGCGTCGCGGGTGCACGCAGACTTCTCCGACCTCGGTCGCATGATGGCCCTGTATCAGGAGGTCTTCGGCCCCTACCCCTCGCCGGCGTACGCGGTGGTCGTGACCGCCGACGATCTCGAGATCCCCCTCGAGGCGCAGGGCATGGGCATCTTCGGCTCGAACCACATCGACGGCTTCGGCGGTCTCGAGCGCCTCATCGCCCACGAGCTGGCCCACCAGTGGTTCGGCAACAGCGTGGGCCTGGCGCTGTGGCGCGACATCTGGCTGAACGAGGGCTTCGCCTGCTATGCCGAGTGGCTCTGGTCGGAGCGCTCCGGCGGTCCATCCGCCCACGCCGAGGCCACGGCCCACCACGCCCGCCTGCGCCGGCTGCCGCAGGACCTCCTGCTCGCCGACCCCGGGCCCGAGCTGATGTTCGACGACCGCGTCTACAAGCGCGGCGCGCTCACCCTGCACGCGCTGCGCCTGACCATCGGCGACGATGCGTTCTTCGCCCTCCTGCGCGCCTGGACCGATGCCGGGCGCGGCCGCACGGTCAGGACGGCAGACTTCACCGGCCTGGTCGCGGAGCGGGCGGGCGCGGCCGCACGCGATCTTCTGCGCCCGTGGCTCGACGAGACGGCGCTGCCCGCCCTGCCTGCCGCGTGACGCGGGGCTGCGGCATCCGCTCGCTCAGACGCGCGCGGCGATGACCGCGACGCTGAGCAGATGCCCGGCGGGGCCGGTGACCGTGGCCACCTCGACGACGTCGTCGCGGCCCGGCAGCCGGGCGGCCGCCTGACCCAGCAGCGGCCCCGCGGCGGTGAGGTCGATGCGCACCTCTCCCGGGTCGAGACGGATGCCGCGGCCATCGGCCTTGACGACCGCCTCGATGCGCGTCCACCCGGCCAGACCTCCCGCACCCGCCGGCACGAGGTCGCCGAGGTCCGCGACTCCGCCCTCCCGCTCGACGTCGACGCCCACGGCCCGAACGTCCTCCTGCAGCGCTGCTGCGGCGACGACGAGCGGCCCGGCGTAGGCGACGCTCAGCGCCAGCGGCGCACCGACCGCGAGGGGACGCCCATGGTCCTCGCCGCAGGTCGCGCACCGCGCGTCGATCTCGAGGGCGACGCCGGGCACGAGGTCCGCAGCGAGCAGGGCGAGCAGACGCCGTCCCGTGAGGAAAGCCGCAGCCCGGGCACCGGTGAGCGACCTGGCGCGCCGCGCCTGCGAGGCCGGCAGGTGCGCCGCGGCCGCGCGGATCGCCGCGTCATCGTCCGGCGGCGCGACCGCCCACGCCAGGGCGACGGGGCCGACACACGCGCTGTCGACGGTCACCGCCGCTAGGTCGCGGGCTGGTTGACCACGTTCGGCACCTTCACGTAGGTGAAGTTCTTGAACGTGTTCGTCCACGCCGGCTCGCCGATCGGACGATAGGAGAAGGCGCCCGACGAGAAGAAGTCCCGCTCGACCGACGGCACGTTGCCGAGGTTGCGGATCGTCATGTTCATGTGGTCCACGAGCATGAGCGAGTTCGTGGGGGTGTAGAGCCACAGTTGCACGGACATGTCAGCCTCCGTCAGATCGCGAGAGTACGTGTTTCCGAGACCGGGCAGCGGCGCCCGTCGGATCAAAGGCCAGGGGTCCTGGAGCACCCCGTCGTTGAGGACCTCGAAGTGCAGGTGCGGGCCGGTGGCGTTGCCCGTCGCGCCGATGGTGGCGATCTTGCGACCGCGGTTCACCGGCATCCCCTTCTCGATCAGGCTGCCGTCGGTGGTGTGCGCGTACCGACTGCGCCAGCCGTCCTGATGCTGGATGATCACGAGGTTGCCGTAGGCGCCGCCGGACTGGGATGCGAGCACCATGCCGTCGGCGACGGAGAAGATCGGGTCGCCGTTGCGGGATCCGGGCACGGAGTTGGTGAAGTCGATGCCGTCGTGGGCCCGCTCGTCCTTCGTGATCGTCTGACCGGGGTTGAAGATCGTGCTCACGGTGCCGTACGCGCGCAGCGGATACCCCCAGAACGGGGCCGCGGCGCTGGCCGGCGGGGCGAGCCGGGCGAGGTCGAAGCTCGTCAGCCCGAGGGCCAGCAGAGTGGATGCCGCGATGAACCCGCGCCGGCCGAGACCGGCCTGCGCCGGCTCATCCCGGTTCTGCGACATAGGCCGACTCTATTGCGGCGCCCGCGGCGGAGACGCACGGAGGGCCCGATCGCGTCGGGTTTCGGCGCTCATCCGCGGAAAAAAGCGACACCGAGGTCGGCGTGGTCGACGAAGACACCGTCGACCGCGGCATCCCGGATCACCGCCCACTCCTCGGCGTAGCGCCCGATCTCCGCCGGGTCGGCGCTCGTGCGGAACGGCGTCAGCAGGAAGGCGTTCTCGGCGCGGCAGGTCCACGTGTAGACGAGGAGGCCGCGCGCGTGCGCCTCGGCGACGAAGGCCGCCGGCCCGCGGGGACGGTCGTGGGCGTCCGGATCGAGGATCATCCGCCGGTCGACGCTGATGCCGTCGACGATCCCGACGAGACCGTCGAGTCCCGTCGGGGAGAGGGTCTGCGCGTACGGCGGCGCCGACGCCGCCCCGTGCGCGGCCACGAGATCAGCCGGTGCCCCGGTCTCCTCGAGCAGGTAGATCCACGTGGCACGGATGCCGCGCTCCCGCACCCGCCGCAGCACCGAGAGCTCGAACGACTCGACCACGAGCGGATGCGCGCCGTCCGCCCAGCCCGCCGCACGCAGCTCGTGCTCCACCAGGGCGGCGACGTCGAACCCGATGCCGGAGAAGTACGTCGCGTGTTTCATCTCGAGCACGACACCGACCTCCCGGGCGCCGCGGGCGTCGCGCACGAGGTCGAGCACGTCGCGCAGCCGCAGCACCGGCTCGGTGTCGTCGAAAGCCGTGCTCTCCGGCCGGAGGCCGGGCAGCCGCTCTCGACAGCGGAGGGTCGACAGCTCGGCCCACGTGAAGTCCTCCGTGAACCAGCCGGTGAGCATCTCGCCGTCCACGGTCTTCGTGGCGCGGCGATCGCGGAACTCCGGCCGGTCGGCCACGTCGGTGGTGCCGGAGATCTCGTTCTCGTGCCGCACGACGAGCACGCCGTCGCGCGTCGGGACGACGTCGGGCTCGACGGCGTCGACGCCCAGGGCGAGGGCCAGCTCGTACGACGCGCGCGAGTGCTCGGGCCGGTACCCCGGCGCCCCCCGGTGTCCGATCACGAGGGGAGGGATCCGCGGCACGAGACCAGGCTACGGGCCGGGTCGCGGCATCCGCATACCACGATGGGTACGCTCTGGGCCGAATCCCAGCCGTGATCAGGTGTGCCCGTATGCAGGTCGGCTATCTTTGAGGGACAGCACCGGGCTGAGACAGACCGACTTTGGAGTGTGAGAGCAGTGGCCCTCAACAACCCCGCGTTCAACAATCCCGCCTTCCAGGACAAGAGGTCCGGGCAGGCCTACCCGACGTTGACCCCGCCGCCGGCAGCGTCCGCAGCCGGGCAGCACGCCGGCGTGAACATGGCCGCACAGGCGCAGATGGAGGGCATGTACGCCGCCCCCGCCGCCGGCGCGGTGCAGACCGACCGCATGACGGTCGAAGACACCGTCATGAAGACCGTCAGCCTGTTCGCCGTCCTGCTCGTCACCGCCGCCGTCGGCTGGGTGTGGAGCCTGGGCGGTCTCGCTCCTGCGGCTGACACGCGCATCAACCCCCTCCCCTGGGTGATCGGCGCGCTCGTCGGCTTCGTCCTGTCGATGGTCATCATCTTCACGTCGCGCAAGAAGGTCCGCCCCGCGCTGATCTTCGCCTACGCCGCGTTCGAGGGCCTGTTCGTCGGAGGCATCTCCGCGTTCTTCGAGTTCCTCTACCCGGGCATCGTCGTGCAGGCGACCCTCGCGACGCTCGTCGTGGTCGGCGTCACGCTCGCCCTGTTCGCCAGCGGCCGCATCCGGGCGTCGAAGAAGGCCACCAAGATCTTCATGATCGCGATGATCGGCTACCTGGTCTTCTCGCTGATCAACCTCGGCCTCATGGTCTTCGGCGCGCCGATCGCCGGCGGCGCCTTCGGCCTGCGCAGCATGCCCGGCCCGTTCGGCATCCCGTGGGGCGTCATCATCGGCGTCTTCGTCGTCATCATGGCGGCGTACTCCCTGGTGCTCGACTTCGACCAGGTGCAGCAGGGCGTGCGCAACGGCGCCCCCCGCGTCTACGGCTGGATGGGCGGCTTCGGCATCATGGTCACCGTCGTGTGGCTGTACGTCGAGATCCTGCGCATCCTCGCGATCGCCCGCGGCAACAACTAGCCGCAGCATCCCTTCCGAGAACGGCCGTCCGGTTCACCGGGCGGCCGTTCCGCGTTCCCGGCCGCGCGGGCGACGTCAAGGTCTCGCCCCGTGTCGCGGGTCGTGGATAGCCTCGGCACATGGCTGCGCGCAAGGAAGAGTTCCTGGAGATCGACGGGCACGAGGTGCGCGTGTCCAGCCCCGACAAGGTCGTCTTCCCCGAGCCCGGCATCACCAAGCTCGACGTCGTGCGGTACTTCCTCTCCGTCGCCGACGGCGCGCTGCGCGGCGCAGGCGGACGGCCGATGGTGCTCAAGCGCTTCGTGAAGGGCATCTCGCAGGAGGCGTTCTTCCAGAAGCGCGTGCCCGAGAACCATCCCGGCTTCATCGACACAGCGACGCTGCAGTACGCACGGGGCACGTCAGCCGAGGAGACGGTGATCCGGGATGCCGCGGGCCTCGCCTGGGTCGTCAACCTCGGCTGCCTCGACCTCAACCCGCACCCCGTGCGGGCGGAGGATCTCGATCACCCCGATGAGCTCCGCGTCGACCTCGACCCCATGCCGGGCGTCGGCTGGTCGCAGATCGTCGACGTCGCGATGGTCGCGCGCGAGGTGCTCGACGACATGGGCCTCGTGGGCTGGCCGAAGACGAGCGGCTCGCGCGGCCTGCACATCCTCGTGCGCATCGCGCCGCAGTGGACCTTCGCCGATGTGCGCCTCGCCGCGGAGACCCTCGCCCGCGAGGTCGAGAACCGGGCGCCCGGGCTCGCCACCGCACGGTGGTGGAAGGAGGAGCGCGGCGAGAGCGTGTTCGTCGACTTCAATCAGAACGCGAAGGACCGCACCGTGGCATCCGCGTACTCGATCCGGCCGCTCGCCGACGCTCGGGTGTCGACGCCGCTGCACTGGGACGAGGTGCGCGACCGCCGTCCCGAGGAGTTCACCGCGCTCACGGTGCCGGCCCGCTACGCCGAGATCGGCGACCCGCACGCCGGCATGGACGACGCCGTCGGCACGCTCGACGGGCTGCTGGCTCTCGCGCGTGAGCTCGGTCCGGCCGAGAAGCCGCCGCGCGCGGGCGACGGCTCCGGACGCCGGGCGTCGACCATGCCGCTGATCGAGGTCGCCCGCACGAAGACGAAGCCCGAGGCGCTCGACGCGCTGGAGCAGTGGCGGGCGACGCATCCGGAGGCGGCCGGGATGCTGCATCCCGCCGATGTGCTCGTCGACGGCATGCGCGGCTCGAGCTCGCTCTGGTACCGCGTGCGGGTGAACCTGCAGCACGTCCCCGAGGCGGACCGCCCCGGGCAGGAGGAGCTGATCGCGGACTACAACCCGTGGGCGGGGCGCACCTGGCCCGAGGCGTGAGCCGCTCGGCCCGCGCGATGCCCGCTCGCGGTCCGGATGAGGCGGCTCAGCCTTCGGCGGTCCGGTCGGACGCGCCTTCGGTCAGGCCGTCCAGAAGACGTGCGATCCCGTAGGCGAACGCCCGGTCGACGTCGCCCCCCAGGCGGAACGCCCCGAGGAGCTCCATCGTGAGGAAGCCGACGGCCCACGCGGTGAACAGTCGTGCCGCGTCGAGGGCCGCCTCCGCGCCGACGATCTCCCGGCAGGCGTCGACGACCGGTCGCGCCGCACGCTCTGTCGCCTCCGCGGCGTCGGATGACGCGAACATCAGCCGGAACCCCTCCGGTCGCGCCCGGGCGAACTCCCGGAACGCGCGGGCGTAGGCCGGCAGGTCGGGCTCGCACGCGGCCAGGCGCGCGGTGAGGTCGTCCGCCGCATCCTCCGCCACGAGCAGGAGGAGTCCGTCCCGGTCGCGGACCCGCTTGTAGAGCGACGGCGCGCGGACGCCCACGCGTTCGGCGACGGCCTGCATCGTCACCGCCGGCACACCGCCCGCTTCGAGCACGGATGCCGCGGCCGCGACGATCTCGGCACGGGATGTTCTGTCGGGTGTCGGCATCGGAACTCCTCATGGCTATTGACATAAGCCATCATAGCTACGTACCGTAGCCATAACCAAACCCGGAGGACATCATGAAGCTGGACACCCACCTGCATCGCATCGGCAACGACATCGTGGCCGCCTACCTCGTCGTGACCGACGAGGGCATCACGGTCGTCGACGCGGGCCTGCCCGGCCACTGGAACGACCTGGTCGCGGAGCTGTCGTCGATCGGGCGCGGGCTCGCCGACATCCGGGGGCTCATCGTCACGCACGGCGACAGCGACCACCTGGGCTTCGCCGAGCGCCTGCGCTGCGAGGTGGGCGTGCCCGTGTTCGTCCACTCCGGCGACGCCGCGCGGGCGATGGGCGGCGAGAAGCCGAAGCTGGAGATGCCGAAGATGCGGCTCGCGCCGACGACCGGCTTCTTCGGCTACTCCCTGCGCAAACGCGGGTGGCGCGTGCCTCCGCTGACGGCCGTCACCGAGGTCGCCGACGGCGACGTGCTCCCCCTGCCGGGCGCACCCCGGATCATCTCCCTCCCCGGCCACTCGCCCGGCAGCATCGCCGTCCACGTGCCGGCCGCCGACGCCGTCTTCGTCGGCGACGCGCTGACGACGCGCCACGTCACGACCGGCCGCGCCGGCGCGCAGCCCGCGCCGTTCACCGACGACCCCGCCGAGGCGCTCGCCTCCCTCGACCGGCTCGCGGAGGTGTCCGCCGCATGGGTGCTGCCCGGCCACGGCACGCCCTGGCACGGCTCCCCCGCCGACATCGTCGCCGCCGTCCGGGCAGACGCCGCCCGCGCCTGAGACGTTCGCGGCGACCCGTCCGCGTCGCGACGGCGTCAGCCGCGGCGCGGCGGCGCGCTCAGCGCCGTCCGCACGGCCTCGGCCAGCGCGCCCATCACCAGCGCGGGGTCGAGACGGCGGGCCGAGTCGACGGCCTCCGCGGCGAGCCGTGCGTGCTCGCCCGGATCGGTCAGCACCCGCACCAGCGCGTCGGCGAGGGCGTCTTCGTCTCCGTCGGGCACGAGCACGCCTCCGCCGCGGCTCAGCGCCTCGCGGGGGCCGTACCGCACGTCGTACGTGACGACCGGGCAGCCGTGAGCGAGCGCCTCGGCGATCGACAGCCCCTGCCCCTCGTAGGCCGAGGTCGACAGGAACACCATCGCCTCCCCCAGCTCCCGATCGGGCTGGTGGGTCGTGCCGCGCAGGTGCACCGCGTCGCCGAGCGCGAGGTCGTCGACGAGCGACTGCAGCCGATCCCTCTCGGCGCCCTCCCCGAACACCTCGAGCGACGCCTCCGGCACCCGGTCGCGCACGCGCGCGAACGCCCGCACGGCGTGGTCGATGCGCTTGCCCGGCGCCAGCCGGTTCAGCATGACGACCCGACCGGGCACCCGGTGCGTCGGAGGCACGACGGATGCCGCGGCATCCACTCCCTGCGGGACCACCAGGTGCACACCCGATCCGCCGAACCGCCCGGCGACGTCGTCGCGCTGCGCGGAGGTCGGCCAGAGCACGGCGTCGAAGCGGTCGGCGACGCCGAGCCACCGCGACCACAGCGCGTTGACCGGCGCCTCGGGGGTGAAGGGGGGCTCGAGGTGGATCGTGTGGACGGTGTGCAGCACGCGGGCGCCCGGGTCCTCCCAGCCGGCGAGCAGCTCGCCGAGCTGCCGCGATTCGCACAGCACGACGACCTCGCGCGACGGGTCGCCGACGCGCAGCTCCGCGAGCACATGGTCGAGCCACGCGCGGTAGAGGGCGCCGAACCCATCCATCGCACCGACCGGCCGACCGGTCGCGTCATGCAGCACCACGGGCGCCGTGCTCACGTGCCAGTCGGGGTTGCCCGCGATGACCGGCAGCGACAGCACCGGACGGCCCGCGGCATCCGGAATCCGCCGGTACTCCAATGCCGGATCCGCGCCACCCGGGTGGGCCGCCGCCCGCAGCCACGCGGCCGCACCGCCGGCGGGGTCGGCCGCCTCGTCGAAGAGATTGCGCATGCGGTCGACGCCGGTGATCAGGTCGCGCGCCGCGAAGGTGCGGCGGTGACGCTCGTGGTCGTCGGGCGTGCCCGGATCGACCGTCAGCAGCAGCGGGCCGCGGCCGTCGTCGACGCCGGCGGCAGCCATCTGCCGGGCGCGCGCGAGGGTGGCGAAGGTGTAGCCGCCGTCGTGGTCGGGGATCAGCCGACTCGACAGCACCACGTAGACGGCGTCGGGGAAGCCCTCCACCATCCCGCCTACTCCCACTCGATCGTGCCCGGCGGCTTCGAGGTCACGTCGAGCACGACACGGTTGACCTCGCGCACCTCGTTCGTGATGCGGTTGGAGATCTTCGACAGCACGTCGTAGGGCAGTCGCGTCCAGTCGGCCGTCATCGCGTCTTCGCTCGACACCGGGCGGAGCACGATCGGGTGACCGTAGGTGCGACCGTCGCCCTGCACGCCCACCGAGCGCACATCGGCCAGCAGGACGACCGGGCACTGCCAGATCTCGTCGTCCAGACCCGCCTTGGTCAGCTCCTCGCGGGCGATGGCGTCGGCATCGCGCAGAATCTCGAGACGGTCAGCGGTGACCTCACCCACGATCCGGATGCCGAGGCCGGGGCCCGGAAAGGGCTGGCGCCCGACGATCGCCTCCGGGAGGCCGAGTTCGCGGCCGATGGCGCGCACCTCGTCCTTGAACAGCGTGCGCAGGGGCTCCACGAGCGAGAACTGCAGGTCTTCCGGCAGACCTCCCACGTTGTGGTGGCTCTTGATGTTCGCCGCGCCGGTGCCGCCGCCGGACTCGACGACGTCCGGGTAGAGCGTGCCCTGCACGAGGAAGCGGATGGGCTCGCCGTCGGCGGCGGCCTCGGCCATCAGGTCGCGCTCGGCGGCCTCGAAGGCGCGGATGAACTCGCGTCCGATGATCTTGCGCTTCTGCTCGGGGTCGCTGACGCCCTCGAGCGCGGAGAGGAACTTCTCGCGCGCGTCGACGGTGATGAGGCGGACGCCGGTGGAGGCCACGTAGTCCTGCTCGACCTGTTCGCGCTCGCCCTTACGGAGCAGACCGTGGTCGACGAAGATCGCCGTGAGCTGGTCGCCGACGGCCTTGTGCACGAGGGCGGTCGAGACCGCGGAGTCGACGCCGCCGGACAGCGCCGAGATCACACGGCCCGTGCCGATCTGCGCGCGGATGCGGTCGACCTGTTCGGCGATGACGTTGCCGCTGTTCCAATCGGCGGGCAGGCCCGCGGCGCGGTGCAGGAAGTTCTCGATGACCTGCTGCCCGTGGTCGGTGTGCTTGACCTCGGGGTGCCATTGCACGCCGTACATGCGGCGCTCGTCCGATCCGAAGGCCGCCACCGGCGTCGCCGTCGTGGACGCCAGCACGTCGAACCCCTCGGGTGCGCGCGAGACCTGGTCGCCGTGGCTCATCCACACGTTCTGCGCGGCCGGCTGCCCGCCGAGCAGCACGCCGCCGTCGCCGGCGAGCGCGGCATCCGTCGCCCCGTACTCGCGCAGGCCCGTGTTCGCGACCTCGCCGCCGAGGGCCTGGGCCATCACCTGGAAGCCGTAGCAGATGCCCAGCGTGGGCACGCCGAGCTCGAACACGCCCCCGTCCAGCGACGGGGCGCCCGGCTCGTACACCGACGACGGCCCGCCCGACAGGATGATGCCGACGGGGTTCTTCGCCGCGATCTCCGCCGCGGTGAAGGTGTGCGGCACGATCTCGCTGTAGACGCCGGCCTCGCGGACGCGGCGGGCGATGAGCTGCGCGTACTGCGCACCGAAGTCGACGACCAGGACGGGTCGCTGATCGGTCTCGGTCCCTGCTTCTGATGGACTCTGGGTCACCGGGTGCCTTCCGTGGCGAGGGGGGTCGGGGACGCTTCTCGGGCTTCTCGCTCGGCGAGATACCGGCGCACGTCGCGGGCGACGCGCACCTCGAGGAAGAAGGATGCCAGCGGCACGACGCCGCCGGTGGCGAGCAGCAGGAACCGCACGAAGTGCCAGCGCATCAGGCTCCACACGCGGAAGCATGCGAAGAGGTAGACCACGTAGAACCAGCCGTGGGCCACGAGGATGCCGAGTGACAGATTGAAGCCGTCACCGGTGGAGACGAGGCCCTCCGCACCGTCGATGACGGGTGCGAACCAGAGGAAGCCGCCGGAGCCGCCGAGGAAGAGCTCCACGCGCAGCGGGGTGTACTTGAGGATCATCTCGGCGCACAGCAGCAGCAGTCCGACGCCGGTGATGACCGAGCAGATCTGGTAGAACTTCAGGGCGCTGCGGATGGCCGGGAACGACGCGAGTCGAGGGGCGGCGGGCATGCCCCCAGTCTACTCGCGGGCCTCGGCGCCCTCGTCCGGAGTGCGGGTGGCTTCGACCGGCGGAGGAGGACCGGATGCCGCGGCCGCGGCATCCTCCAGCTCCTCCACCTCCTTCTCCCAGGCGTCGCGCGCCAGGCGGTACCAGAGGTAGAAGGCGAAGCCCGCGAACACGGCCCACTCGACCGCGTAGAAGATGTTCAGCCAGTTGATCGACGAGCCCTCGTCGGGGGCGGGAGAGGCGATGTCCTGCAGCGACGGCGGCGCGACCTCGGCCGCCAGGTAGGGGCGGTAGACCTGAAGTCCGTCGATGTCGTGCCACCGGCTGAGGAGCGCGGCCGGCGACATGCGCGTCATGGTCTGCGGGTCGACATTCTGGCGGGGGACGGCCGGCCCCTCGTCGGAGATGAGGCGCCCGGTCATGGCGAAGGGCGCTGTCGATCCGCTGATCGCCTCGGCGTTCAGCTGGTCGACGGCGGCGCGCGCGGCCTCCTCGGTCGGCGCCCAGCCGAGGGCGACGGCGAGGGAGGTCGGCGCGGCGGTGTCGGCGACCCGCAGCTGTCCGGTGACCCAGTAGCCCTCCTGGCCGTCGTTGAAGCGCGAGGAGACGATCACGAAGTCGTCGGCGACCCAGGTTCCGGTGATGGTGACGCGCTGACCCACGAGCGGACCGTCGAGGTACGCGCCCGGCTCGACGACATCGGCGATGGGCAGCACCTGCTCCGTCGCCCCGGGCGGAAGCGGGTTCGACGTGAGCGCGCGACCGAGCTGCCACTGCCCGAGCCAGGCGAAGACGCCCGCGACGACGAGGCAGAGCAGCAGCATCGCGATCCAGCGCGGCCGCAGCAGCACCTCCCGCAGCGTGGGCGGGAAGACGTCGGGCACATCCGTGGGCGGCGCACCGGCCGCGGGGGCGGTCATTCGAGGCTGTAGGGCGCCACGACGACCTCGACGCGCTGGAATTCCTTGAGATCGGAGTAGCCGGTGGTCGCCATCGACTTCTTGAGCGCACCGATGAGGTTGGCGGTGCCGTCGGCGACGGGCGCGGGGCCGTAGAGCACGGACTCGAGGTCGGTGATCTGGTCGACCTTCACCCGACGGCCGCGGGGCAGCTTGGCGTGGTGCGCCTCGGGGCCCCAGTGGTAGCCGCGGCCGGGGGCGTCGGTCGCGCGGGCGAGCGCGACGCCGAGCATGACCGCATCCGCGCCCATGGCGAGCGCCTTCACGATGTCGCCGGAGGTGCCCACGCCGCCGTCCGCGATCACGTGGACGTAGCGTCCGCCCGACTCGTCGAGGTAGTCGCGGCGCGCGCCGGCGACGTCCGCGACGGCCGTGGCCATCGGCGCGTGGAGTCCGAGCACCGCTCGCGTGGTCGACGCCGCTCCGCCGCCGAAGCCGACGAGCACGCCGGCCGCGCCCGTGCGCATGAGGTGGAGCGCGGCGGTGTAGGTGGAGGCGCCGCCGACGATCACCGGCACGTCGAGGTCGTAGATGAACTTCTTCAGGTTCAGCGGCTGGTCGACCGACGAGACGTGCTCGGCCGACACGGTCGTGCCGCGGATGACGAACAGGTCGACGCCGGCTGCCACGACGGTCTCGTACAGCTCCTGCGTGCGCTGCGGGGTGAGCGCGCCGGCGACGGTGACGCCGGCCTCGCGCACCTCCGCGAGCCGGGCGGTGACGAGCTCGGGCCGGATCGGCTGGGCGTACAGCTCCTGCATGCGGCCGGTGGCCGCCCGCGTGTCGAGCGACGCGATCTCCGCGAGCAGCGGCTCCGGGTCGTCGTAGCGGGTCCAGAGTCCCTCGAGGTCGAGCACGCCGAGACCGCCGAGCTGTCCGAGCATGATGGCCGTGCGCGGGCTCACGACGGAGTCCATCGGTGCACCGAGGACCGGGATGTCGAACGAGAAGGCGTCGATCGTCCAGGCGGTCGAAACGTCCTCCGGGTTGCGCGTGCGCCGCGAGGGCACCACGGCGATGTCGTCGAACGTGTAGGCGCGGCGAGCGCGCTTGGCGCGTCCCAGTTCGATGTCCATGCTCACCCCTCCAGCCTACCCGGGCGGTCCGAGAGGGTGGGGGGACGCGGCATCCGCTCGCTTCTGCGGTCGCGCTGTCGCATGACGACGTCCGCGGTCGCCGTCGCCTCACCCCCTCACCCCCCGCCGATCACCGCCCGACCACCCTCCGACCACCGCGAAACGTCGCAACACGCCGTCCGCCGCGGCAGGTGCGCGGCGTTTTGCGACGCCTCGCGAGGGGGTGAGGTGCGCTCTGCGTTGCGACGTCTCGCGAGGGGGTCAGGTGCGCGGCGTGTTGCGACGTCTCGCGAGGGGTGGGCGGGCCGTCCTCGCCCGGACGCGGCTCCGGCGCCGACGACCGCGAAAGGTCGCAACACGCCGCCCACCGCGAGAGCCGAGCGGCGTGTTGCGACGTCTCGCGAGGGGGCGAGGAGCGCGGGCGCGTCCGCGGACTGGAAGGATCGGGGCGTGGACGAGAAGACGCGGGTGGTCGTGGTCGGCGGCGGCATCATGGGCCTCTCCACGGCGTGGGCGCTGACCCGGCGCGGCGAGCGCCCGCTCGTCCTGGAGCGCTTCGCGCGCGGGCACACGCGCGGTGCGTCCCACGGCGCGACGCGCAATGTCAACAACGCCTACGCCGACCCGCACTACCTCGATCTGCTCGCCCGCGCGCGCGAGGGCTGGGACGCCCTCGGCGAGCCCGACGGCGAGCCGCTGCTGCGCCTGCACGGCCTCGTCTCGCACGGCTCGGGCGCCGCCCTCGGCGGCACGGGCGGCGGACTGGCCGACATTCATGCGGGTCTGACGAGCCGCGGCATCCCGTCGGAACTCCTCGATCCGGCCGAGGCGGCGCGGCGCTGGACGGGCATGCGCTTCGACGGGACGGTGCTGCACTCCCCCGACGCCGGCGTGGTGCGCGCGGCGGTCGCGATGCGGACGCTCGAGCAGCGCATCACCGCGGCGGGCGGCGAGGTGCGCTGGGAGACGCCCGTCGAGGACGTGTCACAGGATGCCGACGGCGTCCGCATCCGGACGGCGACCGGCATCGTCCGGGCCGAGGTCGCCGTCGTGACCGTGGGCGCGTGGACGGCGCGGATGCTCCCGGGCATCGCCCTGCCGCCCCTGCGCGTGACGGAGGAGAGTCCCGCGCACTTCGCGCCGCGGCATCCGTCCACGGCCTGGCCCTCGTTCAACCACTTCGTCACCCCCGGATCGTGGCCCGGCAACGTCTACGGCATGCCGTCGCCCGGTGAGGGCGTGAAGGTCGGCTTCCACCTCGTGGGCGACGAGGTCGACCCCGACGCGCGCCCGTTCCGCACCGACGTGCACGCCGCCGCACTGGCGGACTACGTGGCCGAGTGGATGCCGGGGCTCGAGCCCTGCACGGCGGATCCCATCAGCTGCACCTACACGTCGACCCCCGACGAGGCGTTCGTGCTCGACCGCGTCGGGCGCATCGTCGTGGGCGCCGGGTTCTCCGGGCAGGGCTTCAAGTTCGCGCCCGGCGTGGGCGCCGTGCTGGCCGACCTCGCCGAGGACCCCTCGGCCCAGGCCGATCCCGTCTTCCGCCTCCGCTGACCGCGGACGCATCTCGCCTGTGCACCGTCCCCCTCACCACGAAACGTCGCAACACGCCGTCCGGCGCGCGAGCGGCACGGCGTGTTGCCACGTTTCGTGGACAGGAAGGACGACCCGCGGGCGGGCGCGGCGGGGGCTACTTCTTGTAGTTCGGCGCCTCGACGACGATCTGCACGTCGTGCGGGTGCGACTCTTTGAGCCCCGCCGCGGTGATGCGGACGAACTTGCCCTTGGCCTTGAGCTCGTCGATCGTGCGCGCGCCGACGTAGAACATCGACTGCCGCAGTCCTCCGACGAGCTGGTAGGCGACAGCCGCAACGGGGCCGCGGTAGGCGACCTGTCCCTCGATGCCCTCGGGGATCAGCTTGTCGTCAGTGGGCACGTCGGCCTGGAAGTAGCGGTCCTTCGAGTACGACGTCTTCTTGCCGCGGGTCTGCAGCGCGCCGAGCGATCCCATCCCGCGGTACTGCTTGAACTGCTTGCCGCCCTGGAAGACGATCTCGCCCGGCGACTCGTCGGTGCCGGCGAGGAGGGACCCGAGCATGACGCTGTCGGCACCGGCGACGAGCGCCTTGGCGATGTCGCCCGAGTACTGCAGGCCGCCGTCGGCGATGACCGGGATGCCGGCCTCGCGGGCCGCGAGCGACGCCTCGTAGACGGCCGTCACCTGCGGGACGCCGACGCCGGCGACGACGCGGGTCGTGCAGATCGACCCGGGACCGACACCGACCTTGACCGCGTCGACACCCGCGTCGATGAGCGCCTGCGCGCCCTCTCGGGTCGCGACGTTGCCGCCGATGATGTCGATGTGCTCGAACGACGGGTCGGCCTTGAGGCGGCGGACGATGTCGATGACGCCGGCGGACTGGCCGTTGGCGGTGTCGACGACGAGGACGTCGACGCCCGCGTCGCGCAGCGCCTCGGCGCGCTCCCACGCGTCGCCGAAGAAGCCGATGGCCGCACCGACCCGCAGGCGGCCGTGGTCGTCCTTCGTCGCGAGGGGATACTTCTCGCTCTTGTCGAAGTCCTTGACCGTGATGAGGCCGGCGAGCTTGCCGTCGGCATCGATCAGCGGCAGCTTCTCGACGCGGTGCTTGGCGAAGAGGGCGATCACGTCGTTGGCGCCGATCCCCACGGGGGCCGTCACCAGGCCCTCGCTGGTCATGACGTCCTTCACGCGGGTGGAGGAGCGCTCGAAGCCCGACACGAAGCGCGTGTCGCGGTTGGTCACGATGCCGACCAGTCGGCCCGACTCGTCGATGACCGGCAGACCCGAGATGCGGAACTGCCCGCACAGCGCCTCGACCTCGTCGATGGTGGCGTCGGGGGTGGTGGTGATGGGGTTGGAGATCATGCCCGACTCGCTGCGCTTCACGCGGTCGACCATGGAGGCCTGCTCCTCGATGGAAAGGTTGCGATGCAGGATGCCGAGCCCGCCCTCGCGCGCGATGGCGATCGCCATGCGGGCCTCGGTCACGGTGTCCATCGCGCTGGAGAGCAGCGGCGTCGCGACCGTGATGCGGCGGGTGACACGCGAAGAGGTGTCGGCCTCGCTGGGGATGACGTCGGTGTGACCCGGCAGGAGGAGGACGTCGTCGTAGGTGAGTCCGACGATGCCGAACGGGTCGTTGTGCTCCATATGGGTTCTCCTGCGCGCGCGGCGCGTTGCTCGTGGACGACGACGGCCGGTGCGCAGCGACACGATGTCCGCCGGCTCCGACACCGATTCTAAGCGGGCGCACCGCGCTTTTGTTCCCGCGTGCGCGCGTACACGACGGGGGCGGGAACCCGGAACGGGACTGGATTCCCCGTATGGTGGGCCGGAGTTCCGATTCGATCACGTCTCGGAATCGGCCGGTACGCGAAACAGAACCGACACATTACGCTCGTACCGTTCATCAAGGCCGATGTCCACCGAGGCTCCGGTCTGCAGTGGTGACTAACTGGAGGTTCCGTGGGTTCCACGATCGCGACCGCACGACGCCCGTTGAGGTGGTTCGTGCTCCTGGTGGCCGCCTTTGCCGTGGCGCTCATGGCCGTGGGCTCGCCGCTGGCCGCCTACGCCGCCGCCCCCGACACCCCCGGCGGCGACCAGGAGAAGACCGACTTCTACTTCGCGGGCGTCATCACCTTCGACGACAAGCCCGTGCCCGACGTGAAGCTGTCGGTCGACGGCGGCGGGTTCGACGCCTCGACCGTCACCGACGCCGAGGGCAAGTGGCGCCTGTACGTGCCCGAGAAGGCGACGTTCACGCTCACCGTCGACGAGTCGACGCTGCCGGACGGCGTCATCGTCGCCGGCGACTCCGCCTCTCAGGAGGTGGAGTTCGGCCTCACCGGGTCCAAGATCGTGAACCTCTTCCTCGGCGAGGGAGAGAGGCAGACGCAGTCGTTCGCCGATCAGCTCTTCTCCCGCATCATCAACGGCCTCAACTTCGGTCTGCTGCTGGCGCTGGCGGCCATGGGCGCCGCCCTCATCTACGGCACGACCGGCCTGTCGAACTTCGCGCACGGCGAGATGGTGACGTGGGGCGCGCTCGTCGCGCTGATGGCGACCACCTTCTGGCAGCTGCCGCTGTGGGCCGGCCTCATCGTGGCGGTCCTGGGCGGAGGCATCCTGGGGCTCGCCCTCGACGCGGGTCTCTGGCGACCACTCCGGCGAAGAGGGCTCGGAACGGTGCAGCTGATGATCGTCAGCATCGGCCTGTCCCTGGCGCTGCGCTACTTCTACCAGTACCTGATCGGCGGATCGACCTTCCAGCTGCCGGGCGCGAGCCCCACTCCGCTGCAGTTCGGGCCGATCTCACTGTCCTACATCGACCTCATCAGCATGGGCGTCAGCATCATCGTCATCCTCGGCGTCGCCTACTTCCTGCTGGGCACCCGCATCGGCAAGGCCACGCGCGCCATCAGCGACAACCCCCAGCTCGCCGCGGCGTCCGGCATCAACGTCGACCGCGTCATTCGCATCGTGTGGGTGCTAGCGGGAGTCCTCGCGGCCCTGTCCGGCATCCTGTGGGCGTACTTCCGCCCCGGCGTGCGGTGGGACATGGGCACGCAGATGCTGCTGCTGATCTTCGCCGCCATCACGCTCGGCGGACTGGGAACGGCGTTCGGCGCCCTCGTCGGCTCGATCATCGTCGGGATCGTCGTGGAGACCTCCACGCTGTTCATCCCGTCCGACCTCAAGTACGCCGGCGCGCTGGTCGTGCTGATCCTCATCCTGCTGATCAGACCGCAGGGCCTGCTCGGTCGCAAAGAGAGATTGGGGTAGCCGCCATGGATTGGGGCGCCATCCTCGGAAACACACTCGCTGCTCTGCTGAGCCCCGTCACGATCGCCTACGCGCTCGCGGCGACGGGTCTGGCCGTGCACTTCGGGTTCACGGGCCTGCTGAACTTCGGCATGGCCGGCTTCATGGCCCTCGGCGGCTACGGCTACGCGATCTCGGTCCTCAGCTTCGGCCTCCCCTGGTGGCTCGGAATGATCATCGGCCTCCTGCTGGCTGCGGTGTTCGCCGTGGCACTCGGCATTCCGACGCTTCGTCTGCGAGCCGACTACCTCGCCATCGTGACCATCGCCGCTGCGGAGATCGTGCGGCTGCTCTTCACGACGCAGGTCTTCGACGAGTTCACCAACTCGGCCGACGGGCTCGGCGGGTACCACGACGGGTTCCGGTCGGCGAACCCGTTCCCCTCGGGCACCTACGGCTTCGGCCCCTTCACGTACAACGAGCAGGAGCTCTGGATGCGCGTGTTCGGCCTCCTGATGCTCGCGCTGGCGATCTTCGTCGTGTGGGCGCTGATGCGCAGCCCGTGGGGGCGCGTGCTCAAGGGCATACGCGAAGACGAGGACGCCGTGCGCTCGCTCGGCAAGAACGTCTTCGCCTACAAGATGCAGTCGCTGGTCGTGGGCGGTGTGATCGGCGCGATGGGCGGCATCGTCTACGTCCTCCCCTCCGCCGTCGTCCCGTCGAGCTACACCACGTCGCTCACCTTCTTCATCTGGACGATCCTGCTGCTGGGCGGAGCCGCGACGATCTTCGGCCCCTCGCTGGGTGCGATCATCTTCTGGATGGTCATGGCGCTGCTGGGCAACCTGCTGCCCGAGCTCGCCTCGGCGGGCTACCTTCCCATGTCAGACATCCAGGCCGGCACGCTGCGGTTCATCCTGGTCGGCGTGGCACTCATGCTCCTGGTGATCTTCCGACCGCAGGGCATCCTCGGCGACAAGAGGGAGATGACCTTTGTCAAGTAACGAGCCGATCGACGGGGTGGCGGCCGATGCGGCCCCCACGACGGGGAGCGTGGCGCGTCCGAAGACCACGGGACTCGCCAAGGGCGAGAACGTCCCCGGCGTCGCCAAGAACGACCCGATCATGGTCGTCGACAACGTCACGCGTCGCTTCGGCGGCCTGACCGCGGTCGACGTCGAGCACCTCGAGATCCCGCGCAATGCGATCACGGCCCTCATCGGTCCGAACGGCGCCGGCAAAACCACGCTGTTCAACCTGCTGTGCGGCTTCGACAAGCCCAACTCGGGAACGTGGTCGTACGACGGCAAGAGCCTCGCCGGCATCCCCGCCTTCAAGGTGGCCCGGATGGGTCAGGTGCGCACGTTCCAGCTGACCAAGGCGCTGTCGCTCCTCACGGTGCTCGAGAACATGAAGCTCGGCGCTCCGAACCAGAGCGGTGAGAAGTTCTGGCAGAGCTTCTTCCCCGCCATCTGGCGCAAGCAGGAGAAGGTGAACGAGGACAAGGCGCGTGACCTTCTGACGCGCTTCAAGCTCGACGCCAAGGAGGCCGACTTCGCGGCATCCCTCTCCGGCGGTCAGCGCAAGCTGCTGGAGATGGCACGCGCGCTCATGAGCGACCCCGCCCTCGTCATGCTCGACGAGCCGATGGCCGGGGTGAACCCGGCGCTGACGCAGTCGCTGCTGGACCACATCCTCGACCTCAAGGACCTCGGCATGACGGTGCTGTTCGTCGAGCACGACATGCACATGGTGCGCCACATCGCCGACTGGGTCGTCGTCATGGCCGAGGGCCGGGTGGTGGCCGAAGGCCCGCCCGACACGGTCATGAACGACCAGGCCGTGATCGACGCGTACCTCGGCAGCCACCAGGATGTCGACCTCGGCGTGGTCACCGGCCGTGTGGCCGGCGAGCTCGACACCTCCGCGGTGCAGCTGCTGGAAGAGATCAAGGAAGAACGCGAGGTCTCCGTCGAGGAGGCCGAGGAGGGCAAGCGATGAGGGGCGATTCCACCGCGGTCTCGGGCGCCAGCGCGCTCGCCGAGGGCAAGAGCGACCGGGTCGTCGTCGAGGTGAAGGACCTGGTGGCGGGCTACCTGCCCGGCGTCAACATCCTCAACAGCACGAACCTGATCGCCCGGAAGGGCGAGCTGATCGGCATCATCGGCCCGAACGGCGCCGGCAAGTCGACGCTGCTCAAGGCGATCTTCGGCCTGGTCAAGGTGCGCGGCGGCGAGATCACCGTCAACGGCGACAGCATCGTCGGGCTCAAGGCCGACAAGCTCGTGCAGCGCGGGGTGGCGTTCGTCCCGCAGACGAACAACGTCTTCCCCTCTCTGTCGATCGAGGAGAACCTGCAGATGGGGCTCTTCCAGAACCCCAAGATCTACAAGGAGCGCCTCGAGTTCGTCACCGGCATCTTCGCGGAGCTGGGGAAGCGTCTCAAGCAGCGCGCGGGCTCGCTCTCCGGCGGCGAGCGCCAGATGGTGGCCATGTCGCGGGCGCTGATGATGGACCCGTCCGTCGTGCTCCTCGACGAGCCGTCCGCCGGCCTCTCCCCCGTCCGCCAGGACGACGCCTTCATCCGCGTCTCCGACATCAACAAGGCCGGCGTGACGACGATCATGGTCGAGCAGAACGCCCGCCGCTGCCTGCAGATCTGCGATCGCGGGTACGTGCTGGATCAGGGTCGCGACGCCTACGAGGGCACCGGCCGCGAACTGCTCAACGACCCCAAGGTCATCGGCCTGTACCTCGGCACCCTGGGCGCCGACGAGAGCTGACGCGAGCGTCGAGAGGGACCGGATGCCGCGGCATCCGGTCCCTCTTCCGTGTGCCCGGCGCATCACCTCACGTATCGTGCCGTGCGATCGGGAGGAGATGTGCGGAGCGGGAGGAGGGATGCTGCGGCACGGTCCTCCGGATCCCCACATCTCCTCCGGTTCCGCACGCGGGCGCCCGGCCGCGGGGACTCAGCACGCTGCGCGGACTCCGCACGCGGGCTCAGCACGCGGGCGCGCACCGGGCACGCGAAAGGGCCCCGGATCGCTCCGGGGCCCTCGCGTCACAGGCGTATCAGTTGATGCGCGCGTAGTTGTTGTCGGCGCCGTACTGGTAGATGCCGATCGTGGCCTCGGTCGGGTCGCCGTTCTCGTCGAACGTCACCGGTCCGGAGTAGCCGTCGTAGTCCGCGACGCCGCCGCCGTTGATGATGTCGGCGCAGTCGGCGAAGGTGGTGCACTTCTCGCCGTCGCCCGTGCCGCCGGAGACCTCCTGCAGCTTCGCGGCGACGTCCGTCGCGGTGGTCGACTTGGCGGCCAGCGATGCGAGCGCGAGCAGCACGACCGCGTCGTAGGACTCACCCGAGTAGGAGTAGTCCGCCAGCTCGGTGTTGCCCGCGGCGGTCCAGTTCTCGTTGAGGCGCTCCTGGAAGTCGTCCGACAGCTTCGGGCCGGGGAGCGTTCCCTTGGCACCTTCGAGCGGAACGGCGACGTCGGTGCCCCAGTTCTTGAGGTTTCCGTCGACCAGGTAGTAGTCGGCGGGGGCGATGCCGGCGTTCGACAGCAGCGGCGCGATGGTCGCGAACTGGTCGAACGTGATCAGCACGACCGCGTCGGGCTTGGCCGCCGTGATGGTCGCGACCTGGGCGTCGAACGAGGAGTCGCCGTCGTTGTAGGACGCGTCGGCGACGACCTTTCCGCCGGTGCCCTCGAAGACCTCCTTGACGACGCCGAAGAGGCCGGTGCCGTAGGCGTCGTTCTGGTAGATGATGCCGATGTTCTTGTGGCCGTCCTCCGCGATGAGGTTCGCGAGAACCTCGCCCTGCAGCAGGTCGCTGGGGGCGGTGCGGAAGTAGAGGCCGTTGTCGTCCCACGTGGTGAAGTCGGGCGACGTGTTGGCGGGGGAGAACGTGATGATGCCGGCGCTGACGTTGCTGTCGAGGAACAGCTTGGTGACGCCGGATGCCGCGGCGCCGATCATCGCGGACACGCCCGCGGCCTGCAGCTTCGGGACCGTGGTCTCGAACGCCTTGTTGTCGGCGTCACCCGAGTCGCCGAAGGTCGCGTCGATGGTGATGCCCTTGGCGGCCTCGTTCACCTCGGTGACGGCGAGTCCGACGCCGGCCTCCTCGGGCGGGCCGAGGAAGGCGAGGCTGCCGGTCTGGGGCAGGACGGTGCCGATCTTGAGGGTGAGGTCCTCGGCGGGTCCCGACGAGGCGGACGACGCTGTGCCGCCTCCACCGCCGGCGCAGCCGGCGAGGACGAGAGCGCTCGCGCCGGCCACGGCGATGACGCCGAGGATCTTTCCGGTGCGGGTACGTGAGAAGACGTTCATGTTGCTCCTTGCTGTGTATGAACGCGGGCGCGGCTCGGGCGCCGGCCCAGTGCCCCCAAACCTAGCCCGCCGCCTGTCTCGCGAGTGTTGCAACTGGTTAACGATGTGTTACGCGACCCAATCGTTATCCAAGCCCGTGATTTCGCGTCCGATCAGGTGAATGCGGCGACATCGGAGACTCCGCGCAGACGGCGCGCGTGAATCACAGAGTCGGCGGAGAGCACGATCAGCGCGAGCCACACCAGGCCGAAGCCGAACCAGCGCTCGGGGGTCATGGTCTCGCCCAGCAGCCAGGCGCCGGTGATGAACTGCAGGATGGGCGCGGCGAACTGCAGCAGCCCGATGACGGTGAGCGGCACGCGACGGGCGCCCGACGCGAAGAGCAGCAGCGGCACGGCCGTGACGACGCCCACGAGGAGCAGCAGAACCGTGTGTCCAGGCCCCGCGGTGCCGATCGTGAGACCTGTGACGGAGGAGACGACGAGGAGCTGCACCACGGCGACGGGGATCAGCCACACCGTCTCGAGCGTGAGTCCGCTCACGGCGTCGACGGACGGGCCGATCCGCTTCTTCACGAGCCCGTAGAGCCCGAACGAGAACGCGAGCGACAGCGCGATCCACGGGAACCGGCCGTAGCCGAAGACGATGACGGCGATGGCCACGACGGCCAGCCCGATGGCGACCCACTGGGTGACCCTCAGACGCTCGCGCAGGAACAGCACGCCGAACAGCACGGTGACGACGGGATTGATGAAGTAGCCCAGGCTCGTCTCGATCACGTGCCCCGACAGCGTGCCGAGGATGAAGACCTGCCAGTTGACATAGATGAAGGCGCCCGCCAGGGCCGTCCACCCCAGCAGGCGCGGACTGCGGAGGATGACTCCGAACCGCTGCCAGCCGCGCGTGACCGCGAGGAGGAGGACGCAGAAGACCAGGGAGAACAGGATGCGCCAGGCGACCAGCTCCCACGGACCCGTCGGCACGAGGAGCAGGAAATAGAGCGGCAGGAAGCCCCAGAGGAGATACGCCGCCAGGGCGTAGAGGCCGCCGAGGGTGCGTTCGCGAGCCGGATCCGCGGGCGACGCCGCAGCGGGGGCGGAGGGCGCGCGGGACGTCATCGTTCCAGCCTAGGACCGGCCTCCGCGGCGCGGGCAGGTCCACACCGACCTGCGTGGCCTCCGGGTGGAGGGCCCGCTGGAGAGACCCCGGACGGCGGGAGCGAAGAACGCGCGGGGGTGGAACGAAGAAGGCCCGGACGCCGAAGCGTCCGGACCTTCTGTCATGCGGGGGCGTCTCAGCGGACGACGACCGCCAGCACGTCGCGTGCCGACAGCACGAGGTAGTCGTCGGCGCCGAACTTGACCTCGGTGCCGCCGTACTTGCTGTAGATCACGCGGTCGCCCACGGCGACGTCGATCGGGACGCGGTTGCCGTTGTCGTCGATGCGGCCGGGGCCGACGGCCACGACCTCGCCCTCCTGGGGCTTCTCCTTGGCGGTGTCGGGGATGACGAGACCACTGGAGGTGGTCTGCTCAGCCTCGACCTGCTGGATGACGATGCGGTCTTCGAGCGGCTTGATGGAAACCGACACGGTCTACCTCTTCTTTCTCAACGCTTCGGAACGGAAGACTTGTTAGCACCCACCCATGGCGAGTGCTAACACCAGTCTAGGGAAGCGCTGGCACTCCCGCAACGCGAGTGCCAGCCCGGGGGAATCGATCCGTCCATCCCCTTGCGGTGCGGCCAATCCGATATTTCACTGGACCCGAATAGGACTTGTGCGGGGCGGCACGATGACTGGGAATGATCGGCCGGAGTCCCCCACCTGATCTTCTGGGGTTGATCGCAGATGAGCACGTCGTACTACCTTGCCGTCGATGTCGGCACCAGCCGCACGGCGGCGGCGACGATGCGGGCGGCGGAACATGCCGAGCCCGTGTCGTTCCCGCTGGGGCGTCACAGCGACAGCGCGCCGAGCGCGGTGTTCGTCGCCGACGGGGAGCTGCTGTTCGGTGACGCCGCCGCACGGCGGGCCATCGCGCAGCCGGAGCGCGTCATCCGCGAGTTCAAGCGGCGGATCGGCGACGACGTCCCGATCCTCGCCGGCGACCGGCGCTTCGCTCCCGAGGACGTCTTCGCCGAGGTCGTCACCTGGGTCATCGACGTCGTCGCCGAGCGCGAGGGCGCTCCGCCCAGCGGCGTGGCCGTGACGGTCCCCGTCGAGTGGCGCGGTCACCGCATCGACGCCGTCCGCGGGGCATTGGCGCGCGCAGGCTGGAAGGACGTGCTGCTGCTCACCGAACCGGAGGCCGCCGCGCGTCGCTACGAGGCGTCGCGAGCCGTGCCGCCGGGGCGCTTCCTGGCGGTCTACGACCTCGGCGGCGGCACCTTCGACGCCGTGGTGCTGCGCAAGACGCACGACGGCGTGCTCGCGGTCGCCGGCGAGCCGGCCGGGATGGCGGCGCTCGGCGGATCCGACTTCGACGATCTGGTGCTGCGCCACGCGGTCACCGCGGCGGGGATCGGGCCCGAGGCCATGAGGATCGACGACGAGAGCCGGGTGGCGTGGGCCGCGATGCGCCGGGAATGCATCGACGCGAAGGAATCGCTGTCGTTCGACTCCGAGGCCGTCGTGCCCATCATGATCGGCGGCGGACGCACGACCGTCCGCCTGACGCGCTCGGAGTTCGAGGACATGATCGAGGAGTCCATCGGCAAGACGGCTGACGTGCTCGCGGAGGCCATGACCGCGGCCGACCTCGACACCGACGGCGACGACCTGCACGCCATCCTCCTGACGGGCGGGTCCTCGCGCATCCCCCGTGTCGCGCAGCTGCTCTCGGAGAGGTTCGACCGCCCCATCGCCGTCGACGCCGACCCGAAGGCGATCATCGCGCTCGGTGCGGCGATGGCCGCCGCGGCGTCCTTCCGTGTCGACGTCCCGGTGGACGACGACGTCTTCGACGAGGAGCCGGCGCCCTCGCCGGCGGTCGGCCCGCAGAAGAAGCCGCGCAGGATGTGGGTGCCGACCCGCGCCGGCGCCGCCGCGGCGACGGAAGCCGGAAGCGCCGCATCCGGCGCCGACGCGCGGGGCACGGCCGCCCGCGCCGGCGACGTCGCCGCCTCCGCCGCGGAGACACCCGCCCCCCGCCCCGCGCGACGCGGATGGCTCGGACGGGGGCCGGCTGCGGCATCCGTCATCGCCGGAGCCCTCGTCCTCGCCGGCGGCATCGCCATCACCGTGCTGTCGGGATCGCTGCCCGACGGCGCGGACGCCGACACCGAGACGCCGCCCGCGTCGTCGACGCCGGCCACCACGCCCGCACCCGGAGTCCCCTCGCCCTCCGACAGCGCCACCCCGCTCCTGCAGCCGGCGGACACCCCCGTCGTGCTGTTCGGCGGGGAGGACGATCCGGCAGCCGCCACCCCGGCGCCGGCGGAGGAGACGACCCGATGAACGCCGCCCCCCGGATGTCCGGCCATCTGTCCTCTGCCGAACCGCCCGCGCTCCTGCCGATCCTCGCCCGCACCCACGCGGAGGTGCTCGCCACCGGCGGCGCACCGCACCGCGCCCTGATCATCGGACCGGCAGGGTCGGGCAAGTCGCGGCTGCTGCGCCGCCTGCGGCAGCGGATCGCGGCCGGCGGAACGGCTGTCGTGCGCCTCACCTCCGCCGTCGACGTGCCGGGACTTCCTCAGAGCGACGTGCTCCTGGTGGACGATGCGCACCTCCTCGACCCCGCCCTGCTGGCGGCGGTGGCCGATCGCGCCGCCGACGTCGACGCGGGGCTGCTGGTGGCCTGCCGCCCGCTCCTCCCGGGCGCCCCGGCCGAGGCCGCCACCCGCATCCTCGAGCAGTCGCAGCCCGCACTCGTGCTCGGTCACGTGTCGCGCGCCGACGTGGCCGCGCATCTCGAGGAGCGCGGCACCAGCCTGACCACGGCGTGCCTCCGCGACATCCTCTCCACCACCGGCGGCGCGGCCTGGCTCGTCGCCGAGGCGCTGGCCGTCCACGACGGCGAGCGGTGCGACGATCCGCGCCATCCGGAGACCGCGGACGCCCTGCAGGATGTGGTGGCCCATCGCCTGCGCTCGAGCACACCCGCCGTGCGCGCCTTCGTCGAGGCGGTCTGCCTCGCGTCCGAGGGCGAGCCCGCACCCGACGCCGAGCCGGCGCTCGTCCTCGCCGCGTACGCCGAGGGGTTCCTCCTGTCCAACGGCAGCCCCATGCCCCTGGTGCGCGACGCGGTGCTGTCCACCCTCTCGGTGGAGCGCCTCATCCGCGCCTTCACCGATGACGCCGCCGCCGACGCGTCGCTGCGCCTGCCCGCCGGCGTCCGCGACCCACGGCTGGCCGCGGCGCTCCTGCACCGCGGCGACGAGATGCTGACGACCGACCCGGGGCGCGCGCGGGAGCTCTACCGCAGCGCCCAGGAGTCCGGCGCCGACGAGACGGTGGTCGCCGTCCGCGTGGCATCCGCCGCCTGGGCGCTCGGGGCGATCGACGCCGCCGGCTCCGCGCTGGACTCCGTGGAGGTGCCCGAAGGGCATGCCGACCGGGATGCCGCGATCGACCTGTCCGCTTCCATCTGGGCTGCGCGCGGCCTGCTGCCGATGAGCGACCAGGTGTACCGCAGCGCCGTTCCGCGCAGCCCCCTCACCTCCGCCCACGCGAGCGTGGCCGCGATCGCCGTCGCCGACCGGGAGCGCGGACTGCGGCACGCCACGGCGGCGCCGGGGCGCACCATCCCCTCCACCCTCTCGGTCGCGACCGACCTGCTCAGCCGCGGCCTCGCCCAGTCGCTGACCGGATCGGGGCAGTCCGCACTGCACGACCTCGTGCGCGCCTCCGAGATGTACTCCGCGTCCGGTGCGAGCGGCCCGACCCCCGAGCTGCCCGCCGTGCTGGCGGCGCTGGCCGCCCTCAACCTGGGCGAGCCCGAGGTCGCCCACTCGGTGCTGGAGTCGGCTGTGAATGCCGGGCACGGCGGCGCGTGGGCACAGCGCCGGCTGCTGCTGTGGAAGGCCTGGGTCGCGCTGCAGCAGGAGCGCGCCGGAGACGTGGAGTCGACGCTGGCCGGCATCCTCCCCGACGCGCGCAGCCTCGCTCCGCGCGAGCGTCTCCTGCTCGACGCCCTGACCGTGGCCATCGCGCGCCGCTACCACGACGCCGCCGCACTGACCACGGCGTGGCGGGGCGCGCGCGAGAGCCTGCTGCGCGCCCAGTTCGACCTGTACAGCATCCTGCCCCTCGGCGAGTTCGTCGTCACGGCGGTGCGCGTCGGCGAGATCGACCGCGTGCAGCCGCACTTCACCGAGGCGCTGGCGAGCATGTCCCGGCTCGGCTCGCCGCCGCTGTGGTCGGCCCACCTGCACTGGGCCGGCGTGCAGCGCGCGATCCTGCTCGACAGCCCCGCGCAGCTGCGCCCGCACGCACGGGCCCTCGTCGAGGCCGCCGCCCACAACCGGCTCGCCGCGACCATGGCCCAGGCGGGCCGGGTGTGGACCTCGGTGCTGGCCGGCACCGTCGACGCCGATGCGGTGGAGGATGCCGCGCTCGGCCTGTCCGCGGTCGGACTGGCCTGGGACGGCGCCCGGCTGGCCGGCCACGGCGCCGGACTCACCGACGAGCGTCGCACGATCTCGCGGCTCCTGGCCGTCGCCCGGAGGCTGCACCCCCATGAGGAGGTGCGCCCCACCGCGATGGAGGAGGCTCCGGCATCCCCGTCGAAGCCGCGCTCGCACAGCGAGCTCAGCGCCCGGGAGCTGGAGGTGGCCGCCCTCGTCGTCCAGGGGAAGACCTACGCGGAGATCGGCACGGCGATCTTCATCAGCCCCCGCACGGCGGAGCACCACATCGCCCGCATCCGCCGCCGGCTCGGCGCCACGAACCGCTCCGACCTCATCGCCAAGCTCCGCGTGGCCCTCGACGAATCCGCCGACGACGGCGGAGCGCAGAACCGGGCGTCGGCGTGAGCGCCGGCACATCCCCCACTCCTGGGGTGAGACCCCCCTATAGATCCCGGCGTCGTTGGGGATATACCCCGACGCGCCCCCCACGCCGACGTTCTACGTTGAACAGACGCCCTACCAAGAGGAGCCGAGCATGAGCATGACGCTCGCCACAGTCGCCGACGCCCTGATCGAATTCATCCTGAGCCTGCTGAAGGATCCGGTCGCGGCCGCGGAGTTCGAGGACGACCCGCAGGCCGCGCTGTCGCGGTGCGGGCTCAACAACGTCTCCGCCCACGACGTGCAGAGCGTCGCGCCCGTCATCATCGAGCGCACCAGCGTCGTGCAGGTCCCGGTCGGTGTGACGAAGGTGGTCCACGTGGACGGCGGCGGCTCCGGCGGGAACGGCGGCGGAGGCGGCGGGCGTGGGCCCAGCCAGGAGTCCAATGCGGTGGTGCGCGAGATCAAGAACATCACGAACCACTTCCAGACGGTCGATGACCGCGACACGATCGTCGACCAGTCGGTGAACCAGAACATCTGGGCCGAGGGCGACGTGACGCAGAACTTCGACAACGACGCGGTCGTCGCCTCGGGCGACGACACGATCGCTGCGGGCGGGTCGGTCGACATCGACCAGACGAAGGACGAGTCGACGACGATCAACGCCGGAGACGACGTCAACATGGGCAACGACACCGACGTGACGATCATCGACGACTCGTTCGACGAGGACACCGACACCGACACGACCACCGACGGCTCCACCACGGTCGACACCGACGGCTCGTACAACGACGGATCGACCACCGTCGACACCGACGGATCGAACAACGACGAGTCCACCACCGTCGACACCGACGACTCCTTCAACGACGGCTCCACGACCGTGGCCGTCGACGGATCTTTCACCGACGAATCCACCACCGTGGTCGCCGCCGACGCGGACGCCGCGATGATCATCGAAGAGACCCCGCTCGATGACGCCCCCGTCGAGGAGGCCCCCGCCGAGGAGGCCGCGCCGGCCGAGGAGTTCGCCGAGGCGGCCCCCGCCGAGGACCCCTACGCCGACGCCGCCGCGCAGTACGCCGAGGCCGACGTCAGCACCGAGTCCGACGACTACGCCTCCGATGACGCGATGCTCCCCGACACCGCCGCGGCGGGCGAGGAGTACTGAGCGTGCGGTCGCCCCTCAAGCCGAGGAGAGCCGGCGAGCAGTCGCCGCCCCCCGAGAACCCGGCGGCGGATGCTGCGGCCGCACCGGTCCAGGAGCACGTGACCTCCGACACCGGCACCTCACTCGAGCACCTTCGCGCGTCTTCCGGTGCGGACGCGACGGGTGCGACGGGGATGCCGCAGCGTCCGTCGTTGGCAGACAAGGAGGCGCCGCCGGTCCTGGTGAAGGTGCGCCCGCCGTTCCTGATCGCCGTCAGCCGCATCCTCTGGATCGCGAGCCTCGCCGCCGGCGCCGCCGGCGTCATCTACATGTTCGTCATCCGGCAGGCGCAGCTGCCCGCCATCGCGGATCTGGTGCGCGCCGTGGACGGCACGCGTCAGGAGGCGACGTACACCACGGCGGCCGACATCCTGTTCTGGACCGTCTTCACTCCGGCCGTCGTCGTGATCCTGCTGCAGATCATGCTGCAGGTGTCGTTCGCCGCCCGCCGCCCGAATGTGCGGTGGTGGCAGTTCGGCTCCCTCATGTTCTCGGGCGGAGTCTTCCTGCTGGCGCGGGAGATCGTCGCGTTCGGCGAGCGCGGTGCGCCGCTCGAGCAGATCCTGCTCGTCCAGCTCGCGCTGGCCACCCTCGGCCTGCTGGTGAGCGCCCTACCGCCCGCTCTTGCCTGGACCGCCCGCAAGCACGACATCCGCCGGGGTCCCGTCGCCCCGTCCGCCGGCGCCGGCATCTGACTCCGGGACAGCCGGTCCGTCGTCGTCGGACCGGCTCGTCCCGTCGAAGGCCCGCTGAGCCGCCACGCCTTCCAGGCTGCGGATCACGACGTGGCAGGTCTCCACCGTCCGGCGGTCGCTGAGGGGGCTCTCGCTCAGGGCGCGCCAGTGGCCGAGGAGCGACCGGACGCGGTCATCGACGTCGGACGGACGCGCCGACTCCCCGAGCCCGAGGCGAGACAGCGACGCCGTGCCCGCACCGCCGATGATGCGCTCGGCCTCGACGGCGTCCTCCGGCAGGACGGTGGGACCGCCGGTGCGCAGCAGCGCGAGCAGATCGAGCTCCCGGAGATCATGGCTGGACGAGCGGATGCGCTCGATGCCGGCGTGCACGGAGGCCGTCCCCGGACGGGGCCGATCGCGGATGAGACGCTCGAGCGTGTCGAGGATGGTCCGCGCCTTCAGCGCCCCGGCGCGCGCCCGGAACTGCTCGGCGACGAAGCGCTGCACGTCGACCAGACCGCTCTGCTGCACCAGTCTCTCGGATAGCTCCGACGACGTCCGGGCTCCACCGCGAATGAGGGCCGTGGCGAGGCGGATGCCGAAGATCCCGAACCGGGCGAGCAGGGCACGGCGCTGCGCCGGCGAGAGCGAGCAGTCGGTCGTGGGACGCGTGAAGCGGTCGACCGAGATGAGCATGCGGTCGCGGGTGCTGCGGTCGAGGTCGGCGAGCTCCCGCAGCGCGGCGAACTCGTTCTCCCGGAGTGTGCGCGCAGCCTCGGCGAGGAGGCCCGCGACCGGGATGCACTCCAGCGCGATCGAGCGCAGCTCGCCGTCGGCGCGGTACCGCCCCGCGATCCGCGCGGCCGAGAGCAGGGAGTCGATGCGGCCCGCGCCGATCTCGTCGGCCCGGGAGAGCAGGGCGACCGCGTTGACGGTCTGCGCGGCGCCGGCGGCGGTGTCGTGGAACGCCTCGAGGAACGACACGTCCGACGCGTGGATGTGCCGCAGGAGGTACAAGATCGCGTCGGCCTCGGACGGAGCGTCCGATGGCGTCAGGAACCGCGTCGAGCGCGCGGAGACGCGCTCGGAGAGCGACGCGATGCCCGGGGTGTCGATGAGGACGGTGCCGCGGAGGTTCTCCGAGGGCCACTCCACATCGATGCGCGACACGTCGTCGGCCGTGCGTCCGTCGAGGTCGAGCACCAGGGCGCCCGCCGACCGTCGCACCGGCAGGCGCACCTCGCCGCCGCCCACGAGGTGGGCGGTGACGCGTGCGGTCTTGGCGTACCGGTACCAGGTGACGGTGCGCGTGCACTCCCCCGCGTCGGTCGGGGCGATCTGCTCGCCGATCAGGGCGTTGAGCAGCGTGGACTTGCCGGCCTTCACCATCCCGGCGACCGCGAGCCGCAGCGGCTCGCGCAGGCGGGCGCGCGCCGCCTGGAGCACATCCGTCGCCGTCGCGTCGTCGGCATAGACGTCGCGGGCGAGGTCGACCAGCAGGCCGACCTCGCCCGACGCCCCGCGGCTCATCGGCGGAGCCCCCACATGCGCCGACCGCAGATCATCGTGCCGTCCCCGCCGCGGCGCGGGCGTCGGCATCGCCGGGGACGGCCTGCACCTCGAGGGGTGCGGGTATCTGCCGGCGGAGCGCCTCGATGCGCCCCAGCTGCGTCTGCAGCTGGGCGATCCGGCCGTCGCGATCGCTCGCGTAGACCGTCGCCCCCTGCTTGGCCGCCAGCACCGACTCCGAGAGCGACCGGTGCAGCTGGTCGGCGATCGCGCCGAAGTGGTCGCGCGAGACGCGCTGCACCAGCCGGAGCCGGTCCTTGAGCTGCTTGCCGACCTGGAACACGACGTCCTCGATGTGCCGGCGGACGAGCATCTTCGCCTCGGCCTGGCGTCGCGACAGACGTGAGGACATGTCCTCCCGATAGGCCCGGCGACCGACCAGCACGCCGACGAGCAGCGACAGCGGGTTGATCAGGCTGAGTCCGACCAGGCTCGTTGCGAGACCGGCCATGAGCACGCCCCCGTAGGAGCCGCGGACGCCGATGTAGATCTTCTCGGCCGCGCCGAGGCGGCCCTCCTCCATGCCCTGGAGGTGCTCCACGGGATCGAGGATGCCGTCGGTGTCGCCCACGTCGATGAAGGGCAGCTCCGACTCGCCGCTGACGAACTCGTCGGCGACCCGCTCGGACAGCCAGCGCGAGCGCTCGTTGGTCCAGACGAAGGTCTCCGAGACGGCGGCGGACACGCGCAGGTCGAGCCATTCCGCGATCTGGTCCCAGATCGGCCCCGGGTCGCCTTCGTCGATGGACTGCTCGGCCTCGCGCTGCACCTTGCGCAGGCGGTCGCGCAGATCGTGCTCGGTGTCGGAGATGAGATCGGCGATGCCGTCGGAGAGCGTGACCTGCCAGCGCGAGGAGCGGCTGCGGAACTCGTCCGCGCGCGCCTTGGCGTCCTCGAGACGGGCGATCATCACCGGGGTGTCCTCCGGATGCTGCAGCGCGCGCAGTTCGGTCTTCACGGCCATGCCCAGCTGGTCGACGACCGAGACGAGGTCGTGCACGGCGGCGCGCTGGTGCACGGCCTCCGCCCGCCCGAGCACGTCGCGACGAAGGTGGGCGACGAGGGCCGGGAACCCGGACTCCTCGTTGAGCTCGCGGTCCTGCTCCTGGGCCGCCATCATCCGCAGGTCACTGGAGACGGCGAACATCGGGATGCGGCCCACGTCGCCGAGGTGCGACCGGTCGATCTGCTCGATCTGGCGCCACTCGGGATAGATGTCGGTCTTCGACAGCACCGCGGCCACGTTCGGCGACACGCGCAGCGCGTGCCGCAGGAACTGCACCTCCGGCTCGGTGTACTCCTGCGAGGCGTCGGAGACGAGCAGCACGGCGTGCGCGGTCGACAGGGCCGCGAGCGTGCTGACGGAGCGGGTCGACTCGACTCCCCCGACGCCCGGGGAGTCGACGAGGCGGAGGCCGCCCTTCAGCAGGGCGCGCGGGATCTTCACCTCTGCGCCCACGACCTCGAGGCCCTTACCGCCCTGGCCCTTCTCGGAGACGAACTCGGCGAGGTCGTCCAGCGCGATCGGCCGCCGCTCGATCGACGGCTCGGTGCCCTCGTCGCGGCGGATCAGGGCGAACGCCTCGGGTTCCTCGCCGTATGAGACGGAGGTCGGCACGCTGGTGGCGATGTCGTCGTCCACGGGGCACGCGGGTGCGTTCACCAGCGCATTGACGAGTTTGCTCTTGCCCTGTTTGAACTGCCCGACGATGATCACCCGCACGTAGGGGTCGATCAGCCGCTGCCGGGTCTCGGAGAGCCGGGAGACCAGGTCCGAGCGTCCGACGGAGTCGGACAGGCCCGCCGTGCGCTCCACCAGCGCGAGCAGGTCGGCGGCGGGACGGGCCGCGACCACGTCGGCTGCGGCATCCTCGGTCGTACGGGTGGTGGGGGGCATGGTCGACCTCTCGTTCGACGCCCGACGACCCCGGGCGGTCTCCCACCCAGGGCCGTCAGGTCCTGATCGCTATTCGGTGCCGGTCGGGATACGGATCCTCAGCTTGCCCAGTCGCCGGGGTCGACGTCCACCGTCGCGTCCTGGGCGATGACGGAGTCGTCGCTGCCCCAGATCACGTCGGCGTCGATGTTCCAGTTGCTCTCGTCGTGCGTGACCGACAGGTCGTTGAACGAGTCGGCGGCGCTGTAGCTGTCCGAGTTGTCGTTGAACGAGTCGGTCGACGTGTAGCTGTCCGAGCTGTCGTTGAACGAGTCGGCCGCGGTGTAGCTGTCGGAGTTGTCGTTGTATGAGTCGGCGATGCTGGTGTCGACGGAGTTGTCGGTCCACGTGGTCTCGACGGTGGAGGTGTTGTACGAGCCGTCGATGGTGGTGATGCGCGTGTCGTTGTTGAGGTTCACGTCGCCGCCGTCGGCCGAGATCGTGGTGGAGGAGTCGCGCACCTGCGTGATCGAGATGCCCTCGCCGGCCGCCATCGAGCCGTCGCCGGAGGCCACGACCGCGGAGCCGCCGCCCGAGAAGTCGCCGTCGCCGGCGCCGTTCACCGACTGGTCGACGATCGTGTTCTGGTTGTTGACCCAGACGTCTCCGCCGCCGCCGCCGGCACCGCCGAGGTCGAGGTCGCCCATGCCGGTGTTGTAGTCGCGGACACCGACGGCCACCGAGTGGTCGTCCATGCTGCTGTTGTACGAGCCGCTGATGACACCGAGGCTGTTGTCGTTGTACGAGTCGTTGACGGAGTTGTCGCTGTTGTCCGTCACCGAGTTGTCGGAGTTGTCCGAGTTGTCGCTGTTGTCCGAGTTGTCCGAGTTGTCGCTGTTGTCGGAATTGTCCGAGTTGTCGCTGTTGTCGGAGTTGTCCGAGTTGTCCGAGTTGTCGGAGTTGTCGGAGTTGTCGGAGTTGTCGTTGCCCGACCCCGTGGTGGTGGTGGTGGTGTCGTTCGAGTCGGTGTTGCCGCTGCCGTCGATCGACCAGTCGACGTTGCCGCTGTCGTTGGTCGAGTTGTCGGTGTTGCCGCTGCCGTCGATCGACCAGGCGGAGTTGCCGCTGTTGTTGGTCGAGGCGTCGGTGTTGCCGACGTTGTCGAGGTCGGCGCCGAGGGTGGCGTTGTTGGTGGTGGTGGTGGTGTTGAACGAGTCGCGCACGCGGGTGTTGAACGAGTCGTCTGTGGCGTCGAAGGTGGCCATGGCCGTCGCTTTCTGGAAGAGGGTGGTGAAGTCGTGTCATCCGTCCGGGGAGGACGGATGTGGTGCCCGGCCGCCACGAGGCGGCGGCGGCCGGGCGGTCTGTGTCAGCCGGCGAAGTCGGAGCCGTCGAGGACGGCGGCGTTCTGGCTGTCGATGATGACGTCGACGTCGGCGTTGATGTCCGTCGTCCACAGCTGGCTGCTCTCGTCGTTGAACGAGTCCATCGCGCTGTAGTCGGTCGAGTTGTCGTTGAACGAGTCGGCCGCGCTCCAGTCGGCGGAGCTGTCGTTGAACGAGTCCGTCGCGCTCCAGTCGCTCGAGTTGTCGTTGTACGAGTCGGTGACCGTGGTGTCGACCGAGTTGTCGGTCCACTCGTTGGTCTCGTTGTACTCGTTGTACGAGTCGGTGACGGTGGTGATCGTCGTCTCGTTGCCGATGTTGACGCTGCCGTCGGTCGCCGTGATGGTCTCGGACGAGTCCATCGTGTTGACGATGCTGATGCCGTCGCCCGCAGCCATCGAGTCCTCACCCGAGGCCACGACCGCCGACCCGCCGCCGGCGAAGCCGCCGTCACCGGCGCCGTTGACCGACTGGTCGATGATGGTGTTCTGGTTGTTGACCCACACGTCACCGGTGCCGGTGCCTGCGGCGCCGCCGCCGATGCTGAGGTTGCCGAGGCCCGTGCTGTAGTCGCGGACGCCGACGGTCACCGAGTTGTCGTCGGTCCAGGAGTTGTACGAGTCCTCCGTGATGTCGACCGAGTTGTCGTTGTAGGAGTCGTTGACCGAGTTGTCGCTGTTGTCGGTCGTGGAGTTGTCCGAGTTGTCGCTGTTGTCGGAGTTGTCCGAGTTGTCGGAGTTGTCCGAGTTGTCGCTGTTGTCGGAATTGTCGCTGTTGTCCGAGTTGTCGGAGTTGTCCGAGTTGTCCGAGTTGTCGGAGTTGTCCGAGTTGTCGTTGAACGAGTCGGCGGTGTCGGTGACGACGTCGTTGGAGTCGGTGTTCCACGAGTCGGTGATGTCGGTCGTGGCGTTGCCGCTGTCGTTGACCGAGTTGTCCTCGTTGTAGGAATCGGCGATGCCCACGGCGCTGTTGCCGCTGTCGTTCGTGGAGTCGTCCGCGTTGAAGGAGTCCGCGATGCCGAGGTTCAGGTTCGCGTTGTTGGTCGTGTTGTCCTCGTTGCCCGAGCCCCACACGCCGGTGTTGTAGGAGCCAGCGACGCTGGTGTTGTCCGCCATGGTTTCTTTCCCAATCTCGGGGACAGACCCCGGTGTGATGTTGGCCTCACGCTACGAGCCGGGCACCGGGGGTCGCATCGGGGAGGACTCCGGACAATGGGATGCTGCGGCGGGGGGTTTGCGGGGACGCCCCCGGGCCCCTTAGGGGGTTACGGGGTACCGTCCGCGCGGGGCCCCGCCGGGAGCGGCCGGGGGTGCGTCGTAGGCTGGCCGGATGGATTCGGCAGAGCTCAGCGCCCTCCTCACGCCCGAAGGCCTCCGGCTGCTGGACGCACAGCCCGCCATCGCATCCACGGCCGACGTCACCCGCGCGGTCTCGCGGCTGCGTGCGGACGGACACTCCCCCGCACTGGTGTCGGCGGTCGTCGGGCAGGCACGGCTGCGCGAGAAGGCGAAGCCGAAGTTCGGCGACTTCGCCGCGCGGATGCTGTTCACCCGCGCCGGCCTCGAACAGGCCACGCGGCTCTCGGTGGCGGCACGTCACGCGGCGCGCTTCCGCGACGCCGGCATGCGCTCGGTCGCCGACCTCGGCTGCGGGATCGGCGGCGACGCGATGGGGTTCGCCGGCCTCGGGCTCCGTGTCACCGCCGTCGACGCGGACGAGATCACGGCCGCGATCGCGGCGTACAACCTCGCACCGTTCGGGGCGGACGCGTCGGTGCGCGCCGGCCGCGCCGAGGATCACGCGCCGGGCGCGGCATCCGCTCTCCCGGTCGATGCCGTCTGGCTCGACCCCGCGCGCCGCACGGCCGGGCACTCCGAGACCACCCGCCTGCGCGCGGAGGACCACACCCCGCCGCTGGACTGGGCCTTCGCCCTCGCGGCCCGTGTGCCGACCGGCATCAAGCTCGGGCCGGGCTTCGACCGGGACACGATCCCCGACGGCGTCGAGGCGCAGTGGGTCAGCGCCGACGGCTCCACGATCGAGCTCGTGCTCTGGTCGGGTGCGCTCGCCCGGCCGGGTGTGCGGCGGGCGGCGCTCATGATGCGCGGGGATGCCGCCCACGAGCTGACCGCCGCCGCCGACGCGGAGGACGAGCCGGTGAGGCCGCTCGGGGCCTTTGTGCACGAGCCGGACGGCGCGGTCATCCGCGCGCGCCTCATCGGCGACGTGGCGCGCGCACTCGATGCCGGGATGCTCGCCGACGGCATCGCCTACCTGACCTCCGACGCCCCGCTGACGAGCCCGTTCGTGTCGACGTTCCGCGTGCGGGAGGAGCTTCCGTCGGATGTGAAGGCGCTGTCACGGGCCCTCCGCGAGCGCGGAGTGGGTGTGCTGGAGATCAAGAAGCGGGGAGTGGACATCGATCCCGCCCGCCTGCGGACGTCGCTGAAGCTGCGCGGCGACGCCTCCGCGACGCTCATCGTGACGCGGATCGGGTCGAAGCGGCTCACGCTGCTGGCCGACCGCGTCTGAATCGCGCGACGCCTCAGCCGAGGACGGCGAGACGCTGCGCCGCCCAGATGAGCCAGCCCGCGCTGTAGAGCACGGAGAGCGCGCCGAGGCAGATCGCCCAGAGCGCGGTGCCGCGGCTCTCGGCCGGACGCCGCAGCGCGATGACGCCCACCACGACGGCGACGAGTCCGATGGGGAACCCCCAGCCCACGATCAGCGAGAAGGCGAGGCCGGGCACGGCGAAGGCCAGCGCCCACGCCGACAGTCCGCGCGACACCGGCGCACGCGGCGCCCACTCCACGCGGGGAGCGACGTCGTCGACGGGCACGACGGGCGCCGCGATACCCACAGGGGCCGTCGGCAGCCGGGCGAAGCCGCCGCGATGCGCACCCGGCAGCACGAGGTCCTCACCGGCCGGCGCGACATCCGGCGACGGCGCCTCCACGACGGGCTCCGGGTGCGGAGTCTTTGGGACGACCGCCGGAGGCGGCGCGCGGAAGATCGGCGGCGTCTCGCCGAGGCGGTCGTCGGACCCCGACGGGGTGGCCGCAGCATCCCGATCGTCGGTCACGACCGCTCCGCGACCTGGATCTCGGTCACCGGGAGGGTGGAGTCCGCCCCGAACGCGAGCGTCGAGGGACGGCGGCCCGAGGAGATCAGCTCGGCCGCGAGCCCGGCGATCATCGCGCCGTTGTCGGTGCAGAGCGACAGCGGCGGGATGCGCAGCGTCACGCCCGCGGCCTCGGCGCGCTCGGTCGCGACGTCGCGCAGTCGGCGGTTCGCCACGACGCCTCCGCCCAGCAGCAGCCGCGGCACCTCGAAGCGGGCGCAGGCGTCGAGCGCCTTCGTGATGAGGACGTCGACGACCGCTTCGCGGAAGGATGCTGCGACATCGGCGACCGGGATGTCGCCGTCCTGCTGCTCCACCCAGCGCGCGACCGCGGTCTTGAGCCCCGAGAACGAGAAGTCGTAGCGGTGGGCGGCCATGTCGGACGCGCGGGACAGACCCCGGGGGAAGCGGATGGCCGTGGCGTCGCCGGCGGGACCGGCAGCGCCGTCGGCGGCGCGATCGATCTCCGGCCCGCCGGGATACGGCAGCCCGAGCAGGCGTGCGACCTTGTCGAACGCCTCGCCGGCGGCGTCGTCGACGGTCTCGCCGAGCAGCTCCACGTCGGAGGTCAGGTCGCGGACGAGGAGGAGCGAGGTGTGCCCTCCGCTGACCAGCAGCGCGACGGTCGGATACTCCAGCGGCGGTGCGTCCTCGTCGAGGAGATCGGCGGCGATGTGCCCGACGAGGTGGTTGACCGCGTAGAGCGGGCGGTCGAGCGAGACGGCGAGCGCCTTAGCGGCGCCGATGCCGACCATCAGCGCACCCGCGAGTCCCGGACCGCTCGTGACGGCCACGGCATCGAGGTCGGCGAGCGCGACGCCCGCCTCCGCCAGCGCCGCCTCGACGGCCGGCTGCAGGGCCTCCAGGTGGGCGCGCGCTGCGACCTCGGGCACCACACCGCCGAAGCGGGCGTGCTCATCCATGCTGCTCGCGATGGTGTTCGACAGCAGGGTGCGGCCGCGGACGATGCCGATGCCGGTCTCGTCGCAGCTCGTCTCGATGCCCAGCACCAGCGGCTCGGCCGCGCTCACGTGCACCACTCCTGACCGGGGGCCGCGGCATCCGTCCTCGCATGATGCGCCACCCACCCGCGCAGCTCGAGCTTCATGACGATCGCGTCGACCCCGCCGTCGGCCGGGTAGTAGTTCGGGCGGCGGCCGATCGGCACGAAACCCTCGGAGACGTACAGCGACTGCGCCGCGGTGTTGTCGTCGCGCACGTCGAGGAACACCTCGCGCGCGCCGCGCCGGGTCGCCTCGGAGAGCAGCGCGCGGAGGAGGGCGCGGCCCTGTCCGCGGCCGCGGGCGTCGGCGGCGAGCGCGATGGTCTGCACGTCGGCGTCCGCGGAGCCCGCGGGCGCGCGCAGACCGGCGTAGCCGCGGATGCCGGCCCCCTCCTCCCACACGACGTACCAGGTGTGCGGGGAGGCGATGTCGGCCTCCATGACCGCGGTCGACCAGGCGTCACCGAGGAAGGACATCCGCTCGATGGCCATGATGCCGTCGAGGTCGGCGACGGTCGCCTCGCGCAGGCTCATGCGGTCACCCGCTTCGGTCCGCGGGGCATGGTGACGTCCGGCGAGCGCAGGTACAGCGGCTCCGCGCCGGCGAGCGCTCGACCGGCGCCGAGGGCGCGGGCGGCGGCGGTCGCGAGCAGAGCGGCGGGCACCGTCGCCGCATCGACCCGGCGCGCTCCGGACTCGGCGAGACGCGCGTCGGTCTCGTCGCGCGGCCAGAGGAGCGGACCGCCCACGCGGACGGGGAGCCCGTCGTCGTCCAGCCCGTCGTAGACGGAGCAGGCGAACTCCCGCCGCCGGGCATCGGTCACCACCGCGAATCGCGGCGTGTCACGGCTCTCGACCGCATCGGCCAGGAGCACCTGCAGCGCGACGGCGTCGTGGCTCGGCACGGGGACGACGGGGATGCCGCAGCCGAGGGCGAACGCGCGCGCGGCGGCGATCCCGACGCGCAGGCCGGTGAAAGGACCCGGACCCATGCCGGAGACCACGTGCGTGATGCGCTGACCCGCGGTGACGGCGGCGAGCAGATCGCCGACCACCTCGGCGTGGCCCAGCGGGTCGTCGCTCGACGCCTCGGCGACGACGAACCCGTCGGCGTCGACGAGCGCGACGGCCGTGCCGAGGGAGGTGTCGATGCCGAGGAACACCCTCTCAGGGTAGTCGGGACGCGCCGACGGTCGCCGCCCCACCGGCTCCGGGCGGGATGGGGAGCCGCAGGGTGACCACCGTGCCCGCCCCTTCGCGGGAGAGCAGCTGCGCATCGCCCCCGTGCCGGCGCAGGATCGTGCGGACGAGGGAGAGACCGATGCCCGAACCGGGCACATCCCGCGCGTTCTCGGCCCGCGCGAGCTCGTCGAACACCTGCGCCTGCGCATCCGGCGGAACGCCGCGACCGGTGTCGGCCACCTCCACGACCGCCCAGCCGGCATCCTCGCGGACGCGCACTTCGATCGGCCCGCGGTCGGCGAACTTCACCGCGTTGCCCAGGACGTTGTCGAGGGCGAGCGACAGCAGGTCGGGGTCGGCGGCGAGTGTCGGGATCGGCCACGGCACGCGCGAGACCGTCACCGTCACCCGCCCCCGCGCGTCGGGACGCTGCTGCCCGACGGCCGCCACGGCCTCGTTCACCAGATCCTCGAGCACGACGGGCTCGGTCTCGAGCGGACGGGTCTCGATCTCGGAGAGCTTGCGGAGGTCGGACACGAGCGCCGCCACGCGGCGCGCCTGGGCGTCGACGACGGCCAGCGGCCCCTCGAGCGGAACCCCCGGATCCGCGGCGCCGGCCAGGGTCGCGCGGATCGCGGTGACCGGGTTCTTCAGCTCGTGGTCGAGGCGCGCGAGGAAGCGGCGGCGCGCGGCGCGCTCCTCCTCACGCCCGTCGGCGAGGCCGTCGGCGCGCGCGGCCTCGCGTCGACGCGCACCACGTCGTCGTGCGGACGCGACAAGCAGACCGATCGCCACGACGGCGGCGGCGACCGCCCCGACGATCACCACGACTCCGGGGAGGGCGACTTCCACCACGAGCCGGCGACGCTCGCCGAGCACGACCAGCACGAGGGCGACCACGGCGGCCAGAAGCAGCGGGGCGAGCACCACGACGGCCGTCCTCACGCGCCTCATCCGCTCACCACCTCCGCGCAGAACCGGTAGCCCAGGGTCTGCACCGTCTCGATGAACCGCGGCTCGGCCGGATCGTCGTCCAGCAGACGGCGCAGCTCCGCAACCCGGTGGTCCACCGCGCGGGTGCTCGCGGCGAAGTCGAACCCCCACAGTGTCGAGAGCAGTCGTTCGCGGGTGTGCACCTCGCCCGGATGCGCCATGAGGTAGTCCAGCAGCATCACGGCCTTCGGCGTGAGGGCGAGCTCCGCACCGGCCAGCCGCACCCGGCGGGCGGAGCGGTCCAGTTCGAGCTCGCCGGCACGCAGCCGCGAGGCAGCGCTCAGCGGCCGCTCCCCCGGCACGCTGCGGCGGAGCACCGCCCTGATGCGCGACAGCAGCTCCTGCGGATCGAACGGCTTGTTCAGGTAGTCGTCGGCGCCTTCGTCCAGCGCGGCGCTGCGCTCGTACGACTCCCCGACCGCGGTGAGCAGGATCACCGGCATCCAGCTCCCCTCCGCCCGCAGGCGGCGCACGAACTCGCGCCCGTCCATGTGGGGCATGATCACATCGCAGACCGCGACGTCGAACCGTTCCTCGGCCAGTGCGGCGAGGCCGTCACGGCCGTCGCCGGCGACGCGGACTGTGAACCCGCTGCGCTCGAGGAAGGACCCGAGTCCGGCCGTGATGGCCTCGTCGTCGTCGATCAGAAGGAGGGAGGGCCGCTCGGTCACGAGAGCGCTCCGGATGCGGCAGCCGCCCACAGCGGGATCCCGACCGCGAGCACGAGCAGCACGACGCCGACGGCGGCCGCCGCGAGGGCGAGGTAGCCGAGCACGAGCCCGGCGATCGCGAGTCCCGCGCCCTGGTCGCCGGTCCGGCGGATGCGGCGGAGCGCGACGTGGCCGAAGACCACGGGCAGGAGCCCGAATCCGCAGACGCCGAGCACCAGCGCGGCCACGGCGAGCCCGTCGGTGCGCGCCGGGGGGCGCGGCCATCCCTGCCAGGCGATGACGGGAGCGGACATCAGCGCTCCCGTTCGATGACGTTACCGGCGCCGGAATCCGTGACGACGGGTGCCGACCCCGTCCACCACACCGTGTTCGCGTCGCCGTCGATGGAGATCGTGTCGACGGCGAGCGCCGAGACGACGACTCCGCTGCCGGTGATGGTCACGCGGGACGCGTCGTCGAGGACGACGTAGGCGGCATCGGTCGCGACGGTGACGTCCTCGCACGTCCCCTCGACCCGCGTGACAGCGCCGGGCTCGGTGAGCACGAGTCCCGGGGTGCACGCGATCGTGATGGATGCCGCGGCGAGGAGGTCCTCCCGCGTCAGGCGGTCATCGGACGGCGACGAGGACGGGGCAGGGCCGTCCGCCGAACCGGTCGCCGGAACGGACGGCGCCGGCGCGGGCGACGTGGGGCCGGGCGTCACGGCCGTCTCCTCGCCGGCGGGCGTGCCGGATGCCGGGGCCGAGAGGCTGACCGCGCATCCCGCCATCATCACGGCGAGGATCAGGGCGCCGCCGCTGAGCACGACGCGGCGCGCGGCGGTGACAGGGACGAGGGGGGTCACTCGGGTCATCTCATGCTCCGAACGCGGGGATGAAGATCTCGACACGGCGGTTCAGCTGCCGTCCGGCGGGGTTGTCGGCGCCGTCGATCTCATCGGGCGCGACGGGGCGGGACTCGCCGAAGCCCTCCGCCGAGAGGCCGCCCGACACGCCGCGATCGCGGAGGGCCGCGACGACGGCAGCGGCGCGACGCTCCGAGAGCTCCTGGTTGTCGTCGTCCGAGCCGATCGCATCGGTGTGGCCCGAGATCACCGCCTGGGGCGCCCCGGTCTCGCCGAGCGCGCGGGCGAGCGCGTCGAGGACGGGAACGGCATCGGATCGGACGACCGCCTGATCGAAGTCGAACAGCACGCCGTCCGACAGGGTGATGGTGGTGCCGCAGGACGCGAGCGGCGCCAGGGTGGCCAGCGTCGGGAACACGCCGAGCACGGGGACCGTGGCGATCGGCGCGACCTCGACGGGGGTGCCGTCGACCACTCCCGTCCCGTCGCCGAAGTTCTGGATGGTGATGCCGGGGTCGGTGTACGTGCCCGACCCGTCGCCGAAGTTCTGGATGCGGGTCGTGCCGTCGGCGTAGGTGCCCGACCCGTCGCCGAAGTTCTGGATCGTGACGTCGCCGCGGGTCCAGTTGCCGGAGCCGTCGCCGAAGATCTGCACCGCCAGCTCGGGGTCGACGTATGTCCCCGAGCCGTCGCCGAAGTTCTGGATCGTCGTCGCCCCGTCGGCGTAGGTGCCCGACCCGTCGCCGAAGTTCTGGATCGTGACGTCGCCGATGACGGTGGTGCCCGAGCCGTCCCGGAAGTTCTGCACCGTGCCGTCGGGCCCGGTGTAGGTGCCCGAGCCGTCGCCGTAGAGGTAGGCCGATCCGGCGCCGGAGACCACCGCTCCCGACGCGTCGCAGTGAGCGGGGGCGACCGTGAGGCCCGGGTGGTCGCCGACGCGGGCGGTGAGATCGATCGTGAAGGCGGAGGCGGAACCGTCCAGTAGGGCCAGGTCGGGCAGCTGGAACAGCGGCACCGGCGGGAACTCCCCCACGGGATAGCCCGCGACGGTGGGCGCGTCCACGGCTGCCGCCGTCGCCCCCGTCGCCGAGGCCGACGGGGTCGCGCTCGCGGGCGGCGCAGCCGACCCTGCGGCGACGACCTGCGCGGAACACCCTGACAGGAGCACGATCGTGCCGGCGACCACGAGGGTCACCGAGAGGTGCAGTGGGCGAGTGCGGTTCATGCCTCCACGTTATTGGTGGCCGTGCCGCGGCGGTGTCGCGGCCCTGTCGCAGTCGTGTCGCAGTTCCGCGACATGACCTGCCCGTCGTGCAAACCGGCACCGCCCGGGCGCCGAAGAACAGGTGTGGAACCTTCTCGACCGGCTCGCCGCTCCGCCGCGCTCCTCCTGAGCGAGCGCGCGATCGGCCTGCGCCGCGTGACGGTGGAGACGGCGACCGGCCCCGTGGTCGTCCGTGCCGGACGGAAGGCGGGTGGACCGGCCGTCGTTCTCCTCCACGGCGCCGCGGGGTCCTGGACCACGTGGACGCCGCTGGTCGCGGCATCCGATGCGTCCGCGCGCCCCCTGTCCGATCTCGTCATCCCCGATCTGCCCGGCTGGGGCGAGAGCCGGTCGCTGCCGGCGGGTGCCGGGATCGGCGAGCTGTCCGAGGCGGTCGTGCTGGCCGTCCGCTCGCTGGGCTACACCTCCTGGCACGTCGTCGGCCACTCGCTCGGCGGCTTCGTCGCCCTCGACATCGCCGCGACGGAGCCGGACGCGACGCTGTCGGTCACGCTCGTCTCCCCCACCGGTCGCAGTGTGACCGACGCCGTGCGGCATCCTCTGCGGGCCGGACGACGCCTGCCCGGGTTCGCCGGCATGCTGCTGGCCATGCGGTTCCTCGCGGCTCTGCCCGCGGACGGCCGCGGGCTTCTGCGCACACTGCGGCGCGCCGGGCTCATTCGCCGGCTGGCCTCTCCGCTCTTCGCCAGCCCGCGCTACGTGCACTCGAGCGTCGCCGACGCCCTCGCCGACGAGATCCGTCCGGAGTCCTTCGTCCGCGCGGCGAAGCTGGCGGCGCGCTACGACACGCGGGTCTGGAGGCGGATCACCGCTGCGGTCCGCTCGGTACGCGGCCGCCACGACGTCTTCAGCGCCGACTCCGACGCTGCCGCCTTCGTCGTCGACATCCCCGATTTCGCCGAGCGCCGGCTGGACGATGCCGGCCACTTCGCCCACATCGAGGACCCCGCGGCCGTCCTCGGGACCATGGCCGAGGCGAAGGACGAGCGGATGCCGCGGCTCACGGCCGTCGGCTGACCGTCACGATCCTCGGGGCGTCGGCATCGAGCTCCAGCGTGTGGGCGGAGATGTCGCCGCACATCGTGTCGGCACCGCGTCCGCCGACCGGACGCTCGAGCTCGATCTCCCACCACTCGTCGCGCAGGCCGTCGACCATGCCGCGACCCCATTCGACTACCACGACGCTGCGCTCCACATCGATGTCGAGGTCGTCGAGCTCGGCGGGCGAGCCCAGCCGGTAGGCGTCGACGTGCACGAGGCTCGGTCCGCCGATGAGCGAGGGGTGGGTGCGTGCGATCACGAACGTCGGGCTCTGCACGGGTCCGCGCACGCCGACGCCGGCTGCGATCCCGCGGGTGAGCGTGGTCTTGCCGGCGCCCAGCGGACCGGTCAGCACGACGAGGTCGCCCCCGCGCAGCATCCGTCCGATCTCCTCGCCGAAGGTCTCCATCGCCCCCGGCGACGACACCTCGCGTCGGCCGACGAGCGGGTCGAGACCGCTCACGCCGACACCTGCCGCCGGGTGACGCGCGGTCCGATGCGCGTGACGATCTCGTAGTTGATCGTGGCCGCGGCATCCGCCCAGTCGGTCGCCGACGGCACGCCGAGGGTGGGGTCGCCGAACAGCACGGCCTCATCGCCCACCGCGACGGGGACGTCGCCGACGTCGATGACGACCTGATCCATGGCGACGCGACCGGCGACCCGGAAACGCTGACCGCGAATCGAGACGGGCCCGGCGCCGGACGCCTGCCGCGGCACGCCGTCGGCGTAGCCGAGGGGGACGAGGGCGAGCGTCGTCTCGCGCTCGGTGCGGTGGTCGAAGCCGTACGAGACGCCGTGCCCGGGGCCGACGCGACGGACGGCGGCGACCGCCGCGCGGAGCGTCATCGCGGGGCGGAGCCCGAGGTCGGCCGAGGAGCGTCCGGCGATCGGCGACAGTCCGTAGATGCCGATGCCGAGCCTGACGCAGCCGAGCCGCGTCTCGGGGAGCTCGATCGCGGCGTGGGTCGCCGCGAGGTGGCGCAGCTGCGGCGCGAGTCCTGCGGCGGCGGCGACTCCGAGGCCGTCCTGGAACGCCCGCAGCTGCGCGAGATCCTCGTCGCGGCTCGTGTTGGAGAGGTGGCTGAAGATCCCGATCACCCGGAGCTTGCCGATGCGCTCGAGCCGTGCGGCTTCGGCGCAGACCCGTGCGAAGTCCTCGGGTGCGATGCCGTTGCGGCCGAGGCCGGTCTCGATCTTCAGGTGCACGCCGACGGGGCGATCGGCGGATGCCGCGGCCGCCGCCGCCAGCAGCTGGTCGAATGAGGAGATGCCGAGCTCGATGTGGCCCGCGGCCGCCTCGAGGAAGGACATGCCCGGCGCGTGCAGCCACGCCACGATGGGCGCGCGGATGCCGCCCTTGCGCAGCAGCAAAGCCTCGCCGACGTCCGCGACGCCGATGCGCGACGCACCGCCGTCGACGGCGGCCACCGCCGAGCGCAGGGCGCCGTGGCCGTAGCCGTCGGCCTTGACGACGGCGATGACCTCGGACTCCGTCAGACGCCGCAGGTGCCGCACGTTCGCGGTGATCGCGCCGACGTCGATCGTGGCCTCGCGCATCGAGCCCACCGGCAGCCGGCTCACGCGGCGACCTGCTCGCCGGCCGGACCGGCGGCCGCGGCATCCGTCGTCTGCGGCTCCGACTCCGACTCCGCGACGACGTAGGCGGTCGCGAGCCCCGCATCGTGCGACATCGACAGGTGGAGGGACGTGATGCCGCGGGCGGCCACGACTTCGGCGGTGGAGCCGGTCAAGGTGAACCAGGGGCGACCGGACGGCTCGGGGGTGATCTCGATCTCGGTCCAGTGCACGCCGTCCGAGCCGCCGAGCGCCTTGATGAGCGCCTCCTTGGCGGCGTACCGCGCGGCGAGCGACCGCGGGGCGAGCACGCGCTCGCCCGACGTGAAGAGGCGCTCGAGCAGCCGCGGCGTGCGCTCGAGGGAGCGCTCGAACCGCGGGATGTCGACCAGGTCGACGCCGATGCCGACGATCATCGCCGCTCCCCTCCGGCCCCTCCCCGGGGCACCCGCCACTTTATCCCGCGCGCCCCTCGCCCCGTTCGACCGCGAGACTGCACCCGAGCGGCGAGACGTAGGAGGAAGCCCGCTGTCTCGCCGTCCGGGTGCAGTCTCGCGGACAGCGCGGTGGGCCCGGCTCTACTCGACGGTGACGGACTTCGCGAGGTTGCGCGGCTGGTCGACGTCGAGACCCTTCGCCATCGACAGCGCCATGGCGTAGATGTGCAGGGGGATGACGGCCAGCAGCGGCTCGAAGAGGGGTCCGGCGAGCGGGATGCGCAGCACCTCGTCGGCGTGCGGCAGCACGGCGGCGTCGCCCTCCTCGGCGATGGCGATGACGCGGGCGCCGCGGGCCCGGATCTCCTCGATGTTCGAGACGACCTTCTTGTGCAGCTCGGCGGACTCGCGCGGAGACGGCACGATGACGAAGACGGGCTGTCCGGCCTCGATCAGCGCGATCGGTCCGTGCTTGAGCTCGCCGGCGGCGAAGCCCTCCGCGTGGATGTAGGCCAGCTCCTTGAGCTTGAGAGCCCCCTCCATCGCGATGGGGAACCCGACGTGGCGTCCGAGGAAGAGCACCGAGCGGGTGTCGGCCATCCAGTGCGCGAGCTGCTCGATGCGTCCCTGCTCCTCGTCGATGATGCGGCGGATCTTCGCCGGGATCGACTCGAGCTCGCGGACGTGCTGCTCGGCCTCGACGGCGCTGAGCGTTCCGCGCACCCGGCCGACGTGCAGGCCGAGGAGGTACAGCGCGGTGATCTGCGCGACGAATGCCTTGGTGGAGGCGACGGCGACCTCGGGGCCGGCGTGCGTGTAGACGATCGCGTCGGACTCGCGCGGGATCGTGGCGCCCTGGGTGTTGCAGATCGAGAGGGTCTTCGCGCCGCGCTCGTGGGCGTACTTGACGGCCATGAGCGTGTCCATCGTCTCGCCCGACTGGCTGATCGACACGACGAGCGTGTCGTCGCCGATCACCGGGTCGCGGTAGCGGAACTCGTGCGCGAGCTCGACGTCGACCGGGATGCGCGCCCACTGCTCGATCGCGTACTTGCCGACCTGGCCGGCGTACGCGGCGGTGCCGCAGGCGACGATGATGACGCGGTTGATGCCGGCGAACAGCTCGTCGAGACCGTCCAGCTCCGGGATCTCGACCTGACCCTCGTGGATGCGGCCGCGGATGGTGTTCGCGACGGCCTCGGGCTCCTCGCTGATCTCCTTGGCCATGAAGCTCGACCATCCGCCCTTGTCGGCGGCCGCGGCATCCCACAGCACCTCGAACGGCTCGACCTCGACGTCGTTGCCGTCGAAATCGGTGACGGTGACGCCCTCGGGGGTGATCGCGACGATCTGGTCCTGGCCGATGGCGAGGGCGTTGCGCGTGTGCTCGACGAACGCCGCGACATCGGAGCCGAGGAAGTTCTCGCCCTCGCCGAGGCCGATCACCAGCGGCGAGTTGCGGCGGGCGCCCACGACGAGGCCGGGGTGGTCCTGGTGCATGGCGAGCAGGGTGAAGGCGCCCTCGAGGCGCACGACGACCGCGCGGAATGCGGCCTGCAGGTCGCCGTCGGCGGCGTGGTACTCGCGACCGAGCAGGATGGCCGCGGCCTCGGTGTCGGTCTCGCTGCGGAAGGTGTAGCCCTCGGAGAGCAGCTCGGCTTTGATCTCGGCGAAGTTCTCGATGATGCCGTTGTGGATCAGCGCCAGCTTGTCGTCGTCGGCGAGGTGCGGGTGCGCATTGCCGTCGGTCGGGCCGCCGTGCGTGGCCCACCGCGTGTGGCCGATGCCGGTCGTCCCCGCGGGGAGCGGATGGGCGGCGAGGTCGTCGCGCAGCACCTTGAGCTTGCCCGCGCGCTTGCGCATGCCGAGGCCGCCGTCGTGGTCGATGACGGCGACGCCGGCGGAGTCGTATCCGCGGTATTCCAGCCGGGCGAGTCCCGCCACGAGGATGGGCTCACTGGGACGAGGACCCACGTATCCGACGATTCCGCACATGACCTCCATGCTACGAGGGAGGGTATGCGAGGAGCCTGAACGAAACGGATGCCGCGGGTCGCGTCCCCTCAGAGCTTGCGCAGGAGCACGCGATCGACGGTGTGCTGAGCGGACTTCTGGAGGATGAGCGTCGCCCGGTGGCGGGTGGGCAGCACGTTCTCGACGAGGTTCGGCAGGTTGATGCTCGTCCAGTAGCCGAGCGCCGTCTCGTGCGCCTCCTCGTCGTTCATCTCGGCGAAGGCGTTGAAGTAGGAGGACGGGTTGGCGAACGCGCCGTTCTTCAGGGCCATGAAGCGGTCGACGTACCACTGCGCGATGTCGTCGGGTGCGGCATCCACGTAGATGGAGAAGTCGAACAGCTCGCTGACGGAGACCTCGTTCGCGCTCGGCGGCGGTGCCAGCACGTTCAGCCCCTCGACGATGACGACGTCCGGGCGGCGGACGGTGACCACGGCGTCGGGCACGATGTCGTAGCGCAGGTGCGAGTAGAAGGGGGCGCGGGCGACGGGAGCGCCGCTCTTGAGGTCGGTGAGGAAATCCAGCAGCGCGCGGCGGTCGTAGGACTCCGGGAACCCCTTGCGGGCCATGAGTCCGCGACGCTCGAGCTCCTCGTTGGGGTAGAGGAAGCCGTCGGTGGTCACCAGCTCCACCCGCGGGGTGTCGGACCAGCGGCTGAGCAGCTCGCGGAGCAGGCGCGCGATGGTCGACTTGCCGACGGCCACCGACCCGGCGATGCCGATGAGGAACGGCGTCGTGGTGTCGGGCTCGTGCAGGAACGTGCTCGTCGAGGCGCCGAGGCTCTTCGTCGCCCGCGCGTACAGGCTGAGCAGACGACTCAGCGGCAGATAGACCTCCTGCACCTCCTGGAGGTCGAGCCGGTCGCCCAGCCCGCGCAGCTGCACCACCTCGGCGGCGGTGAGGGGCTGCTCCATCTCGGGAGCCAGCCGGGCCCAGTCCTCGCGGTCGAGCGCACGGTAGAGCGCGGAGGGCGGGGCGGCCGTGACGGCCTCGTCGGCGGACATGGCGCCATCTTAACCGAGCGGATGCCGCGGCCCCGTGCCGCCGCGTCACAGGGAGCCGCGAGCGCGGCGGGGTACCATCGGGCCCGACGGCCGCCGGCGCCCGCGAAGACCAGGGGAAGGCGGGCCGATGCGTTCGAGGCGCGAGTGGTGGGCGGTGATCACCGCGGCCGTCCTGTGCGTGCTGGCCGTCGTCGTGGCGGGGCTCCCCGTCTACGTCTTCCCGGCCGAGCACCGACCCGACCGCGCCGACGTGATCTTCATCATCGGACCCATCACGACGGCCCGCGCGCAGATGGCCGAGCAGCTGCGCGCCGACGGCGTGTCCGACCGGATCCTCGTCTCCATCCCCGCCGCCGGCCCGCAGTGGGCCGCGAAGAAGCTGTGCAGACAGGACGGGGTCGTCTGCCGGCATCCCGAGCCGTTCACCACCAAGGGCGAGGCGGCGATGCTCAGCGCGTACGCCCAGGAGGAGGGCCTCTCCACCGCCGCCGTCATCACCTTCACCCCTCACGTCGCGCGCACCCGCTACATCTTCGGGCGCTGCTTCCCCGGCGAGACGACCGTCGTCGGCGTCGACGACCCCATCTCCCCGGTCGGCTGGATCTACCAGTACGCCTACCAGACCGCGGCGTTCGTGAAGGCGGCGGTCACGCCCTGCGCCACCCTGACCGACCAGTAGTCTCGACGCGTGCGCCTGGGAGTCCTCGACATCGGTTCCAACACCGTCAACCTCCTGGTCGCCGAAGCGAGCCCCGGCGCGATGCCGGTCGCGACGACCTCGCACCGCACCGTCCTGCGTCTCATGCGCTTCCTGGAGCCCGACGGCGCGCTGAGCGAGGAGGGTGTGCGGGCGCTGGAGGCGGCCGTCGGCGAGGCGCGGCGGGTCGCCGAGCGCGAGCGCGTCGCGGCGTTCCTGACGATCGCGACGTCGGCGCTGCGCGAGGCGACGAACGGCGCCGAGGTGATCGCCCGCGTCGAGGCCGTGACCGGCGTGCCGCTGCAGGTGCTCGACGGTCCCGGCGAGGCGCGCTTCACGTTCCTCGCGATCCGCCGGTGGTTCGGATGGTCGGCCGGCGAGATCCTCATGATCGACATCGGCGGGGGCTCCCTCGAGGTCGCCGCAGGCGCCGACGAGCTGCCCGACGTGGCTCTGTCCCTGCCGCTGGGCGCCGGCCGCGTGACGGTCGGCTTCCTCCCCGACGACCCGCCCACCGAGCAGCAGATGGGCGACCTGCGGGCGCACGTCCGCGCACGGCTCGCGCCGGTGCTCGCGGCGATGTCCGGGCGCACCGCACCCGATCACGTCGTGGGGTCGTCCAAGACGATCCGGTCGCTGGCGCGCCTGGCCGGCACGTCGGCCCCGGGATGGGGCGAGAGCGAGCGGCTGATCCTGACGCGCTCAGCGCTCAAGGACTGGATCCCGCGCATGGCGGGCATGCCGGCCGACGCACGGCAGCAGCTGCCGGGCATCACCCCCGAGCGCACCTTCCAGGTCGTCGGCGGCGCCGTCGTGCTGCACGCGACGATGAAGGCCCTCGACGTCGACGAGCTCGAGGTGAGTCCGTGGGCCCTTCGCGAGGGCGTGCTGCTGCGCTACCTCGAGACGCTCGACTGACGCGCGCCGGTCAGCTCGCCGACGGACGATGCGCCGATCGCCGTCGCGATGACGGATGCCGACCACGCGGCGCTCTTGCGGACGCGACGAACGGCGTTGCGGTCGCCGTTCTCACGATCGAGGTCCTCGGTCATGATCCCTCCCAAAGGGTTCATTCGCGGCACCGTCCCCCCGGGCCCACCGCCGGCCACACCACGGCGGTCTCCGATGAAGGGTCCCGCTGCGAGTGCCTGTCGCGCATCAGCCCCAGCTTCCACGCGGTCCACGCGCTCGTCGATCCTTCAGGTCACGACGTGCGAGCGCGACGACCCGGTCGAGTGCTCCGGGCCACGATGGACGATCGCCGTTCGGGTGCGATCTGCCGATCCCATCATGGCGCGCTCCGGCGCGCGGAGGGCGATGCGTGGCATCGTGTCGCCGGACGGCGCGGCGCAGCGACCGACCTGTCGCCCGATGGCGCAGAAGTCGTGACGCGGAGGTCGAGGGTCAGTGGGCGGAGCGGGAGGTCGAGGGTCAGTGGCCGGAGCGGGAGGTGCGACGCACGCGGGCGGGCGACTCGAACCCCTCGGCCGCCATCGCCCTCGCGAGACTCGAGCCGCCGGCGAACCCGGAGTACTGCCCGATCTGCTCGACGCTCAGCGAGTCGTAGGAGCGGTCGCGGAGGAGGGCCACCGCGTGCTGCACCCGGGCGCGCCGGATCTCCCGCTCGACGGTCGTCGAACGGGCCTGGAACGCGCGCTGCAGCTGCCGCAGCGAGAGGTTGAGGTGGCGGGCGACGCTCCGCGGCGAGAGGGCGGGGTCGGCGCGCTGGGCGGTGATCGCCGCCACGGCCTGGAGGAACGTGCCCGGCCCCTGCGGCACGGGCGTGGAGGCCGACGCGCTGACGAGCAGGCCGATCATCATCTCCTGCAGCAGCCGCTCGAAGTAGTACGCCGTGAATCCGGAGATCTCGTCGCTCTGCGCGCGACCCGCGCGACCGATGAAGTCCATCGTCGGCGCGAGCAGCGGGTTGTCCTTCGTGATGACCCGCACCTCCCCGCCGCGCGGGGTCTCCACGCCGACGAAGGCGTCGCGGGGCACGAGGAGCGACAGCACCTCGACATCGCCGCGCAGCGCGAGCGGCGGCGTGCGGTCGCCGGCGGCGAATGCGTCGCCGGCCAGGAACCGCCGCGGGCCGACGGCCGTCTCGGCGATGACCGCTCCGGTGCGCACCGCGTGCAGTCCGACGGCCTCGGGGCCGGCGTCCAGCCGCAGCGGCGCCTCCCCCTCGGGCACGAAGCTGTGGCGGATCCTCGCCGTGCCGAACACGGCGACCGTCGCCGAGCGGGCGACCCTGCGGCCGGCGAGCACTGTTCCCTCTTCGCGCAGCATCACATCACCTCTTGCTTCTGCGCGAGCGGCGCGTGGAGTCGGTCGCGACGACCGTCGGCGTGGCCGTGCCGGTCGCCGCGGGCGAGCCCGTGACACCGGATGCAGGCCGCGTCGCGGATGACGGGGAAGGGGTGGATGCTGCGCCCGGCGCGCCCGCGGAGACCATGGTCCCCGCGGTGTCCTCTGTCAGGTCGATGTCGAACCCGTCCTCTCCGCCCTTCGAGCGGTAGTAGTCCCCGGCGTAGCGGTAGTCGTGGTAGCCGCCGCGGCCCTTGCGCGGCACGCGGTTGAGCACGACGCCCAGCGCGCGCGAGCCGGCGCGCTCGAGGTTCTGCAGCGCCTTGGTCAGCGCTTCGAACGTCGTCTTGCCCACGCTCGTGATGATGATGGCGCCGTCCGCGCTGTGACTGAGCACCGCGGCATCCGTCACCGGGATCAGGGGCGGCGCGTCCACGATGACCGTGTAGTCCTTCGCGAGTGTCCGCAGCAGGTTCTTCATGCGCTCGGAGCCGAGCACCTCGCTCGGGTTGGGCGGCAGCTTGCCGGCGCCGAGCACGAGGAGGTTGCCCTTGCGGCCCACCCGCTGGGCGACGTCCTCCACGGTGGCACGGCCGGCCAGCACGTCGGTGACGCCGACGCCGTCGACGAGGCGGAAGATCGTGGCGACCATCGGGCGGCGGAGGTCGCCGTCGATGAGCACGACCTTGGAGCCGTTGGCCGCCAGCGTGATGGCCAGGTTGGCACTCGTGGTCGACTTGCCGTCACCGGGGAGCGGGCTCGTGACGACGATGATCCGCGGCGGGTTGTCGACGTCCATGAACTGGAGGTTGGTGCGCAGCTCGCGCATCGCCTCGGAGACGCCGAACAGGTCGGCATGCGATCCGCTGGAGATGCCGTCCACGGGCAGCAGCCGGTTGTCGGCGGTGAAGGACTTCTCGTCGGGGATGGTGCCGACCACCGAGAGGCCCGTCTCCTTCTCCACCGCGTCGGCGGAGCGGATGCGGCGGTCCAGTGTGTACCGCAGCACCGCGTAGGCGATGCCGAGCACGAGACCCGCCAGGGCGCCGAGCGCCAGGGCGATCCGCACGTTCGGGGAGCTCGGCGACGACGGCAGCCGGGCGGTGTCGCCGGGCACCAGCTGCACCGTGGCGAGGCTGACGCCGCCACTCGTCTCGAGGTTCTCGACCTCGGTGGCCATCGCGCGGATCCAGGCCTGCGCGAGATCGCGGGCGCCCTCCGGGGAGGATGCGGATGCCACGACCCTGATGTTCACGGTGTCGGTCGGGTTGCTCACCTGCACGCGGTTCACCAGCGACTCCGGGCTGGAGGTGAGGCCGAGCTCGGCGATCGCGTGCTCGGCGACGGCCCGCCACGACCCGAGGTCGAGGTAGGAGCCGACCTTCGCCTTGGCCAGGTTCTCGGCCACGAGCGCGGAGCCGGCGTCGTTGCCCGACAGCTCCGTGCGCACGGGCGCGACGATGCCGCTCGCGTCGGCGCTGTAGACCTTCGGCTGGAGCAGTGTCCATCCGAAGGCGCTCACGACGCCGACGACCACCAGCACGATCAGTCCGAGCCAGTGCGCGCGCAGGATGCGCAGATACGTCCTCAGTTCCACGGCCGATCTCCCCCTTCGTCGACCTCAGCTCCTGACTGTAGAGCGAGCGTCGTTCGGGGTCCGCGCCGCCCGTCGCGGAACGCGCGAGTCTTGTCGCGTTACGATCCGCCGCAGGCCGGACAGCGGCGCGAGACGCCGTCGGAGGGGACGACAGCGGCGCGAGACGCCGCCGGTGGGGGCCGACGGGGATCGTCAGATGGCGAGGCGCTCGCGGACCACGTCGGCGAGCTGCTCGCCGAGACGGTGAGCCGTGTGCTCGTCGGCGGCTTCGACCATCACGCGGACGAGCTGCTCCGTGCCCGACGGGCGCAGGAGCACGCGTCCGGAGGCGCCGAGCTCCGCCGTCGCCTTCGCGACGGCGTCCGCGACGCCCTCGTCCGTGGTGGCGCGGGTGCGGTCCACACCTTTGACGTTGATGAGCACCTGCGGGAACACCGTCATGATCGACGCGAGCTCGGCGAGCGTCTTGCGCTGACGAGCCATCTCGGCGACGAGGTGCAGGCCGGTCAGCAGGCCGTCACCGGTGGTCGCGTACTCGCTCATGATGACGTGGCCGGACTGCTCTCCCCCGAGCGAGAAGCCGCCCTGGTCCATGCGCTCCAGCACGTAGCGGTCGCCGACCGAGGTCTGCTCGACGGTGATGCCGTGGTCGGCCATCGCCTTGTGCAGGCCGAGGTTGCTCATCACCGTGGCCACGAGCGTGTCCTTGACGAGGTGGCCGCGCTCCTTCATCGCCACCGCGAGGATGGCCATGATCTGGTCGCCGTCGACGATCCTGCCGTCGGCGTCCACGGCCAGGCAGCGGTCCGCGTCGCCGTCGTGGGCGATGCCGAGGTCGGCGCCGACCTCCCGCACCTTGCGCGCGAGCTGGTCGAGGTGGGTGGAGCCCACGCCGTCGTTGATGTTCATGCCGTCGGGGTCGGCCCCGATCAGGGTCACACGCGCCCCGGCGTCGCGGAAGGTCTCGGGCGACACACCGGAGGCCGCGCCGTGCGCGCAGTCGAGCACGACGTGGATGCCGTCGAGCTGGTGCGGCAGGGAGCCGAGCAGGTGGATGACGTAGCGATCCTCGGCGTCCGAGAAGCGCCGGATGCGACCGACACCCGCTCCGGTGGGCTGCAGCTTCGGGCCGGACATGGCCGCTTCGATGCGCTGCTCGACGAGGTCGGGGAGCTTGACGCCGCCCCGCGCGAAGATCTTGATGCCGTTGTCGGGCGCCGGGTTGTGCGAGGCCGAGACCATCACGCCGAAATCGGCGTCCATGTCGGCGATGAGGAACGCCGCGGCAGGGGTCGGCAGGACGCCGGCTTCCAGCACGTCCACACCGGACGAGGCGAGGCCGGCCGCGACGGCGGCGGCGAGGAACTCACCCGAGACGCGCGGATCCCGCGCGACGACGGCGGTGAGGCGCTTGCCTGCGGCACGACGCGCGTCGGCCGTACGGCCCTGGCCCAGGACGACGGCGGTCGCCTGGGCCAGGGAGAGAGCGAGGTCGGCGGTGAGGGGGCCGTTGGCCAGCCCCCGCACCCCGTCCGTGCCGAAAAGCGGCATCGGAGCGGTGCCGATCAGCGCTTCGAGTACTGAGGAGCCTTACGGGCCTTCTTGAGACCCGCCTTCTTGCGCTCGATGACGCGGGCGTCACGCGACAGGAAGCCGGCCTTCTTCAGGGTCGGACGGTTGTTCTCGGCGTCGATCTGGTTCAGCGACCGGGCGATGCCCAGACGCAGCGCACCGGCCTGGCCCGAGGGGCCGCCACCGGAGATGCGGACGATGACGTCGTAGGCGCCGGTGAGGTTCAGCACCGTGAACGGGTCGGTGATCAGCTGCTGGTGCAGCTTGTTCGGGAAGTAGTCCTCGAACTCGCGACCGTTGACGGTGATGACACCGGAGCCGGGGATGAGGCGCACGCGGGCGATGGCCTGCTTGCGGCGGCCGACCGCGGCACCGGGGACGCTGAGCACCGGGCGGGGCGCGGCGGCCTCGCTGGTCTCGTCGGCCGGGGTCTCGGTCGAGTAGTTCTGGAGCGCGTCGGCGGTGCCGGCGCTGTCGATGGAGTCGGAGATGTTCGCCACGAGTGTGTCCTTAGCTGTCTGAGCGGCGCTTACTGGGCGACCTGGTCGATGATGTACGTCGACGGCACCTGGGCCGCGTGGGGGTGCTCGGCACCCCGGTACACCTTGAGCTTGCGCAGCTGGGCGGCACCCAGGCTGTTCTTCGGGAGCATGCCGCGCACGGCCTTCTCCACGGCGCGCTCGGGGTTCTTCTCGAGCAGCTCGGTGTACGTGACCGACTTCAGACCACCCGGGTAGCCGGAGTGGCGGTACGCCTTCTTCTTCTCGGCCTTCTGACCGGTCAGCACCACCTTCTCGGCGTTGATGATCACGACGAAGTCGCCCGAGTCGATGTGGTTGGCGAAGGTCGCCTTGTGCTTGCCGCGCAGGAGCGCCGCGGCGTGGGTGGCGAGACGGCCCAGGACGACGTCGGTCGCGTCGATGATGAGCCACTCGCGCTGGACTTCGCCAGCCTTGGGGGTGAAAGTGCGCGTCACAGTAGTGCTGCTTTCTTGAATCGAACGGAGAGGTTCGTGAATCCCGCTCCGGGGTGGTTCTCCGTACAGAAGCACGGTGGAACACGCCAGTGGAGGGCTCACGTTCGCGGGCCGGGTCAGCAGAGCCGGACACCAAAGGTCAAGACTACGGCATGAGGATGCCGCGCCCAAATCGGGGCGGGATGCGTCAGCCGCCGACCGGCGCCTCGGGCTGGGTGGGCTCGGGCTGCGGCTCCGTGGGCGTCGGATCGGGATCGACGGGCGGATCGACGGGCGGGTCGACCGGAGGATCGGTCGGCGCCCCTCCCCCGGTGCCCGGGTCGACCGGGGTTCCCGGGTCCGTGACAGGCGGCGTCGGCTGCGTCGGCGATCCCCCGCCGGAGGACGGCGGCGTGTAGGGGACGAAGATCCCGCCGTCGTTCGATCCGCCGTTGTCGCGCGCCTCGATCTCGGCTTCGATCTCGGCGATCGCCCGGTCGTTGTCCGCTCGCAGGCTGTCGACGGCGCTCGCGTACGTCATCATCGCGGCCAGGCCCGAGCCGCCGGCCTGCTGCTCGGCGGTGACGGCCACCAGCGCGGCGGTCACGCCGTCGCGGTAGGCGGCCTCGGCGGCGGTGTTCTCGGCGACGATCGTGGCGGCCGTCGTCGGCAGGGTGCCGCCGAAACCGGACAGCGCGTCGATGAAGACGGCGCGCGACTGCTCGACCGCGGCGCGGGCGGATCGGGTGTCGTCGATCGCGACCTCGACCTGACCGGCGGTGGCGCGCACCCGGTCCAGCGCCGTGGCGACCTCCGCCAGCTCACCGGAGGGCAGCGATGCGGAGACGTACTGCGGCGTCGATGCCGCCTCCTGGGCGGAGACGCTGGATCGCAGCCGGCCGAGCGCCCCGGTCGCCGTCACGCGGGCCGTCTCGTCGCTCTTCCCGGCGAGGGCGGTGAGCGTGGTGTCGGCCTCCGCAGCCAGGGCCGCAGCATCCTGCACCGCGTCTTCGAAGCGCGTCTGCGCGGTGTCGAGGGCGGTGACGTGGTTGCGGAGGTCTGCCTCCTCCGCGCGCAGGCTCTGCTGCGCCTCGCGCACATCTCCCGATGTGGCCTGCAGCGCGGTCGCCCCCGAGACGACGCCGACCACCGCGAGGACGGACACGATCGCCGTCACGGCGCCGATCCGGTCGAGGCCGACCATCTGTCGCATCTCGCCGAAGCGGCTCGAGGCGGAATCAGCCGCGGGACCGTCCGACGATCCCGCGGCGGCCCGTGCGGGCTGCAGTGCGGGGGCACGCTCGCCGACCACCGCGGCGAGCGCGGAGGCCCCCGCGGACGCGGTCTCGACCGCCGGCCGGGGTGTCGCCGCGCCGCTCGCCGGAGCTCCCACGACGTCGCGAAGCCGGGCGATCTGGTCGCTTCGCGTGCCGTCGGCGGGTGCGGCTGCTGCGGGGTCGTCAGCGAACAGCTCGGAGAGGGAGGTCACGTCTAGCCAATCGGTCGGGCGGATCTCGGCGGGCGACGGCGGGTTCAGCACCCGCTCGACGACAACTATAGAATTCCGGCAACGAGCACCGTGCGCTCCGGATACGCGGCCTTCGGGTGGTCGCGCACCAGGCGCCGCTCGAGGGGAACAGCTTCTTGGAACTGCGCGATTACGTCAGAATCCTTCACCGCAACTGGATCTTCATCGTGGCTCTGACCGTCCTCGGGGCGGCAGCGGGCTTCGGCTGGGCACTGCTCAAGACACCGGAGTACCAGGCCACGACGCAGCTCTACGTGTCGGTCCGCGCGAGCGACAGCGCCGTGGTCGGCGAGCTCGCGCAGGGCACGAACTACGCACGTCAGGCCGTGACGAGCTTCGTCGACGTGGTCGACAGCGCCGCCGTCCTCGACCGCGTGATCGACGAGCTCGACCTCGACACGACCTCGGCGCAGCTCGCGCGTCAGGTGACGGCATCCGTTCCCACGAACACCGTCATCATCTCCGCGACGGTCAACGATCCGAACCCGGAGCAGGCGGCCGCGATCGCCAACTCCGTCGGCAAGAACTTCGCCGACGTCGTCGTGAATCGGCTCGAGAAGCCCGAGGGCGACGCCGCCAGCCTCGTCCGCATCGAGACGATCGAGCCGGCGCTCGTGCCGACCGCCACGTCGAGCCCGAACTTCCCGCTCAGCGTCGCGCTCGGCGCCCTGCTCGGTCTTGCCCTCGGCATGGCATTCGCCGTGCTGCGCACCGTGCTCGACACGCGCATCCACTCGATCCACGACATCGAGGTCGTCACCGACAAACCGCTCCTGGGCGGCATCGCGTTCGACGCGGACGCCAAGAAGCGCCCGCTCATCGTGCACGCCGATCCGATGAACCCGCGGGCGGAGTCCTTCCGCACTCTGCGCACCAACCTGCAGTTCGTGGGGGTGGACGCCGGCGCGGGCTCGCGCTCGTTCGTCATCACCAGCGCCGGACCGGGCGAGGGCAAGTCGACCACCACCGCCAACCTCGCCATCGCGCTGGCCGAGACGGGCGCCCGTGTGGCGCTGGTCGACGGCGATCTGCGCCTCCCCCGCGTCGCCGACTACATGGGCGTCGAGGGCGGTTCCGGCCTCACCGACGTGCTGATCGGCAACGCCGAGCTCGTCGACGTCCTGCAGCGCTGGGGTCGCGGCAAGCTCTTCGTCCTGCCCTCGGGTCGCGTTCCTCCCAACCCCGCCGAGCTCCTCGGCAGCCACGCTATGCAGCGCACGCTCGCTGAGCTGACCGAGGCGTTCGACTACGTCCTCGTCGACGCTCCCCCGCTCCTGCTGGTGACCGACGCCGCCGTGGTGTCGAAGTACACCAGCGGCGTGATCCTGATCGCCGCCTCGGGCAGCACGAAGCGCCCGCAGCTGGAGGCCGCCGTCAAGACCCTGAACGGCATCGGCAGCAACCTGCTCGGCGTCATCGTCACGATGCTGCCCTCGAAGGGTCCCGACAGCTACGGCTACGGCAGCTACACCTACAGCGCGAACAACGACATCCGCTCGAAGGGCACCACCCGCGCCCAGCTCCGTCGCGAGCGCGAGGATCAGGCGACCTCGGGGCCGGCGTCCGACGCGGCGGTCGGGGCATCCGATCTCCTCTCGTCCGCTGGTTCCGCGGAGTCCTCGAGCGCTTCGGTCGAGCCCGTCAAGAGCGCGCGAGGCGCGTGAGGTGACGTTCCGGATTCTGACGGTGTGCACCGGCAACATCTGCCGCTCGCCGCTGGCGGAGCAGCTGCTGCGTCGCGAGCTGAGCTCCTTCCTCGACGTGTCGGTGCGCAGCGCCGGCACCGGCGCCCTCGTGGGCGCCGGCATGCCCGAGGAGGCTCAGGCCGTCGCACTGCGCGCGGGGGTGGCTGATGCCGCGGCCCATCGCGCCCGTCAGCTGGTGGCCGCCGATCTGACCGAGGCGGATCTGGTGCTGGCGATGGCCCGCGACCACCGCCGGTCGATCGTGGAACTGACTCCCGCAGCCACGCGCAAGGCCTTCACGGTCCGGGAGCTCGCACGCATCGCCGCCGAGATCACCGATGAGGAGCTCCGTGACGAGGTCGACGGGGCGCTGTCCGCCGAAGCCGCCCTGCGGTCGGTGGTCTCCCTCGCTTCGTCGTTCCGCGGCATCGTCCCGCCGCCGGAGGCGCCGACGGATCTCGACGTGATCGACCCCTACCGGCGGAGCACCGAGGTGTACGAGCTCTCCGGGGCTCAGCTCGTGCCCGCCGCGGAAGCCGTCGTGGGTCTTTTCCGCCGCGCAGTGGCACTGATGCCGGCGGGACGCTGACCTATCCATCCCCAGAACGACATGTCTACGTCCTCGCGCGCCATGCCGATCCGACCGCGACACCGGTTGCGCCTCCGCGTCGCGGGCGCGGCGGTTCCAGCCTGCGAGTTCCACCCCGCGACGACCCCGGGATCAATTAACGCCAACGTAACCTGCCCGCTCAATACGGTGCTGTATCGGCGGGTAGCGTCACGATCCAAGGGAGTTCACAGCCGACCTCGCAGGCGTGTGGTGAACCTCACGCTGCGGGCCTGGCGCGACATCGCCGGAAATGGGGCCACGTGAAAATCGATCTCGACGTGCAGATCCCGGGCGAACACGAAGCCGGCACGGAACTGCACACGCCGGAGCGCGTGATGCGCCCGGCCGGACTTCTGCCTGTACGCCCGCGCGCCTCGGTCGCGCCGCCCGCCGCAGACCCCGAATCCGCACCCGTCGTCGCGCAGTTCGACCGGACCCCCCGGTCGGGGTTCCATGGGTGGACCGCGGGGTACGCGCGTCGGCTGCTCTTCAGTGATCTTCTCGTGCTGGTGCTCGTGGTCTACGGCACGCAGGTGCTGTGGCTGGGCGTGGGCGCCGCGAAGGTCGCCATGGCGGCGGACACGCGACTGACCGACGTCTCGTACTGGATGTTCTCCGCGCTCCTCGTCGTCCTCTGGATGGTGGGCCTGTCGATGGCCGACACCCGCAGCCCCCGCGTCGTGGGCACCGGGTCGATGGAGTATGTCCGCGTCGCGAACTCGAGCTTCGTCGTCTTCAGCGTCGTGATCATCGCCAGCTTCCTCCTCCAGTTCGACGTCGCCCGGGGCTATCTGCTCGTCGCGTTGCCGACCGGCATCCTGCTCCTCATGGCGGAGAGGTCGCTCTGGCGCCACTGGCTCCTGCGTCGCAGGCGCACCGGCGATTACTCCTCACGGGTGCTGCTGATCGGCTCGGAGCAGTCTGTCGAGCGCATCGCGCACGAACTCACCCGCACCCCCGGCGCCGGCTATCACGTCGTCGGCGCCTGCATCCCGACCGGCCAGGTCGGCGCCACGATCGGCGCCACCGAGATCCCCGTGATGGGCAACGTCAACGACATCAGCGCGGCCATGCGCGCGGTCGGCGCCGACACGGTCGTCGTCACCAGCACCGATGAGCTGCCTCCATTCAAGGTCAAGCAGATCTCCTGGCAGCTCGAGGCCGGCCGCCAGCATCTGGTGCTGGCGCCGAGCATCGTCGACATCGCGGGGCCGCGTCTGCACACGCGCCCGGTCGCGGGCCTCCCCCTCATCCACGTGGAGACGCCCCGGTTCAGCAAGGGACAGCTCTTCCTCAAGCGGATCACCGACCTGTCGGCCAGCCTCCTCGGCGTGATCGTGCTGAGCCCGGTGTTCCTGTTCCTCATCATCACGATCCGGCTGAGCAGCGACGGCCCCATCTTCTTCCGCCAGAAGCGCATCGGGCTCAAGGGACGCGAGTTCACGATGCTCAAGTTCCGCACGATGGTGCCGGACGCAGAGGCACTGCTGCCCGGCCTGCTGGCCGCGCAGCGCGATGCGGGCAACGAGATCCTCTTCAAGATGACCAACGACCCGCGCGTCACGCCGATCGGCCGCATCATGCGCAAGTTCAGCCTGGACGAGCTGCCCCAGCTGTTCAACGTCATCGGCGGCTCGATGTCGCTCGTCGGCCCCCGTCCCCCGCTCGCCAGCGAGGTCGAGAAGTACGCCGACCACGTGCACCGCCGCTTCCTCGCGAAGCCCGGCATCACCGGCGCCTGGCAGGTCGGCGGCCGCTCCACGCTCTCGTGGGAGGACTCGGTGCGCCTGGACCTCTCCTACGTGGAGAACTGGTCGCTGGCCGGCGACATCCTCATCCTGCTCAAGACCGGCAAGGCTGTGCTGCGCCCAGGCATGACCGCCGCCTGAAGCCGTCAGACACCCTGCCGTCAGCGACCGGGCTCAGCCGTAGGACGGCCCACTAAGTCGACACATCGGTTCAATCGAGGAACTGCTCGATCACGTTTGCCTGCGGACCACTCGAGTCGATGGAACTGGACCCGGTCGCGGCGAAGTAGGCTGCCATATCCCCTGACTTCGGGACCGAGCTGGCATTGAAATACAGGACATCCATCTCAAAAGAGTTGGCCAACTCGTACACGGCTGTGAAGACATCCGCTGTGCCGCGCGGAGCGCTAGCCTTCCAGCCCATCTCTCCGATGGAGCAGTGAACGCCGTTCCGCTGACACCAGAGACCGAAGTCAGTGACTCTCTCGAGGAGACGAGCTCGGCTTTCACCATTTTGACGGTAAAAGTGCTGCGAATAAACGAGAGCATCGATGGGGTCGTGGAGGGGCGATCCGTCCTCGGCGATGCGCGGAAATCCCCCCGGAGCTCCTCCTGGCATCGAGTCGATCCATATGGCGTGATGGTCCCCAGAGCTACGAAGCGCGTCGATCACCACCTGGACATAGTCGAAGTAGAGATCCACCCCGATACGAGCGCGTGGTTCGTTGAAGAGGTTGTAGGCGGCGACGCGATCGTCCTCACGGAAACGGTCGGATAACGCCAGCCATACCTTCTTCACATCGGTGGGACTGATGCCGTCGCCGCATACGACGGAACCCGGGACGTAGGCCCCCGGGCCCCAGGGATAGGTGCAGCCATTGTGCAGATCAAGGATGATCCGTATGCCAGCTTTGTCCGCCATGTCGACCTGCGACTCCAGGAGATCCAGGTAGTCAGCCGAGACGGGCTTGCTCAGAGCGTCAGTTGCGGATTGCCCTGCAGCGATGGGTTGGAGCTGCTGCCACGGCACACCCAGGCGCACGACCGACACACCCCGATCAGCGAGATAGTCATAGGAAGCTTGCGAATCGCCGACGGTTGCTCCGGGCGCTGCGTCTCTCTGCAAAACCAGCGTGTAGAGGTTTACCCCTCTCAGGTAATCCTTGCCGGCCAGGTAGCGCTCGAGCGGCGTCTTCTCGGGAACACATCCAGTCAGGCACGAAAGTATCGACAACACTAGAGCGACCGTCGTCAGGGCACGAAGGGCAAGGCGCGTCGTCGGGGGGGCCGCAGGTAGCGAAGGTTGCCCCGCCGGTCCCGCGGGCGACGGTCTCAGCGGTGTTCTCGTGGAAATGACATGGGCGCGGTCTTTGCTATTTCTGACAGACCACATTCGACCGCTCCACGCCCTGCCCAGCAGGGGTGTTCGAGCAATCGACCACATTGTTAGCACCCGTCTTCACATATATCGCTACCCCTGCGTTCAGGAGCGCCACGTTATTCCTCGCGAAGATGTTGTTCTGACCCCACCCCGCGACTTCCGTCTCGCTCGCGTAGAAGCCCGACGGGCCGACACCGTTTCGGGCGACATTGTCAACGACGATGTAGTCGTTGCCCTTGATCGCGACGATCGTGGTCACTTCAGACACTCCGCCTGCATCGATTGTATTGCCACGGATCACGCCACCCGACGTCCCCGGCTTGGCCTCGATCGGGTCAGCGGTGGTACGGGCGATGTCGTTTCCGACGACGACGGTGCGGTCGCTGCGGTCGGGCTCACAGCCGTTCACAGAGCACCAGTCTTTCGGTGAAGTGCCGAGGTAGACGCCTTCCCCATACATCGGTATAGCCAGACCGGTTTGGCGGATCACGTTATAGAGCACGGCGGTGTCCGTCGAAGAGTAGCGGACCTTAACCGCTTCTTCGCCGGTCGAGGCGATCGAGACGTCGGCAACCGACGACCCGACGGATCCGGATATGACGATGCCTTTGCGGAAGTTCTGGATCGAGATGCCGGCGACGTGAACGTTGTCTGCACCGTCCAGATGCACTCCGTTCTTGGACTGGACGTTCTGGTTGTCGAGAATGGCCGTCCGAGGGCCGCAGATCCAAATCGGCTTATCGCTCGTACCACTCGACGTGACTGTTATGCCGCCTCTGTAGGTTCCAGGAGCCAGGAGGATGACCGTGCCGGGACGCGCGCTCGCGACTGCGGTGCGCAGTTGTTCAAGGGTCGACACTTTTGTTCCAGTCGCCGGACAGTTCGAGGCCCGAAACGGCGGCGTGACGGGAGCAGGCTGGACCGCCGAAGGCAGCTTGCCGCGCAGCGACTGGTTGCCGCTGGAATCCAACGCAGTGACCGAATATCGGTATCGCGCCCCGTACGTCAGCCCGACATCCAAGAAGTTCGTCGTCGACAGCGAGTCGCTTCCGCTGATGAGCGCGAACGGGCCGTCCTCGAGCGCTCGATAGAGACGGTACCCGACGACGTCCGGCTCAGAAGACGGATCCCACTTGACGAGGAGGCTGTCACGCGCGGGAGCCACCGAGATGTTCCGCGGCGCAGCGGGCGCCGCATTGTCGATGACCCGGAATGCGTCCAGCGAGATGTCGTTCCCTGTCGAGCTGGCGGAGTGGGTGCCAGTCCGAACGATGCGGATGGTGTGCGTATTCGTACTGAGACTTCCAGTGCGGAACAACACCGTCTGGAAGGTCTGCTGATTCGAGTAGAGGTCGACCTGCTTCATCATCACGCCGTCGACATACACCTCCGCGATCCCGAGCGAGGGTCCCGATCGTCCGATCCATTCCACCGAGTCCCCACTGAACGACAGCTCTGCGTAGTTGCCTCGGGCTTTGGCATTGGCGCTGGCGCCAGCGGAGTCGGACGAATGCTTTGCCACCACCCAGTCACCGATCTTGCTGATGGCGGCGGACGTCTCCTCGTGCGTGCCAGAGGCTACTGTCGCGGTGTCAGCCATGCGATTCAACGTGCTCGACGGGCCCTTCGTCGCCACCTCTGTCCCCGCCTGCGCAGGTGTCCCCTGCTGCAGAACTGAACAAAGAAAGACCGACAGCGCCAAGACGACTGCGCTCATCCGGGCGGATCGGCTTCTGATCATGGAGAACCTCCGGGGTTCGATTGCCGACCGCGTGATGCGTGTCACATTTTTCGTCGGACGATCTTCATGAGGTCACTGAAGAAGCTGCGGTTCAGCGCCCATGTGCCCGCGAGGAAGATTACCGTGACGATCAGCACATTCGCCGCCACGAAGACAATCGGCGCATTTTGACTCAACTGCGGCAGATAAAGGGTCATGAGAAGCGACAGTCCTACCGCAAGCACGGACAGACCGAACGGACGCAGCCACTGGAGGAAGTACTTCCACGGCTCGACTCCGACGTTCCGCTTCAAGATAACGAGCCTCATCGGCCAGTAGGCGTACTGCCGCAAAGTCACCGCGATTGCCACGAACACCACTCCCCACGGCAACGCGATGACTACCAGCACGAGTCCGAGAAGAGCCTGACCCAGCGTGAGCAGGAAAGCGGCCCGCGCCTTGCCGACCGCAATAAGTACAGACCTGTCGAAATACGCGACCGCATTCAGCGCGCCAAGGAAGCACAGGATCTGCATCAGGACGACGCTCGGGGCCCATTGGGCGCCGAAGACGAACGGCAGGAGCACCGGGGCCGTTGTGCCCGCTACTGCGAAGATTGGAATGGCAGTAGTGCTGCTCAAGCTCGTCAACTTGTAGAACCACGCAAGAAGGCGCGGTCGGTCGTTCTGCAGCCGAGAGAAGGTCGTGAGCGATATCCCCGAGAAAACGGATGAGAACAGTTCAACGACGATCGAGACGATGCGGATTGCCATGAAGTAGTAGCCGAGCGTCGTGGGGCCCAGAAAAGCCCCGATGAGCAGGCGATCCGCTTGAGAATTCAGGAGACCGATCAGTTCCATACCGATGATGCTGGTACCCGTGCCCCACAGTTCTTTCAGCTTAGAGAAGCTGAACTCGAACTGGGGCCGCCATTTGCTTGCTGTCCACAGAGTGAGCAACCCGACGACGCCTGTCGTCAAAGACTGAATGACAAGGCTCCACACGCCGAGACCGAAGAGCGCCGCAATGACGGCAGCAACGCCGCCCACCATCGTGCCCGCGAAACGTCGAATCGCCAGAGACTTGAACTTGAACTCTCGCTCGAGTAGCGCTGCCGGAGTCGACGACAGTGCGTTGATGACCAACCCCACGGCGAGCCATTGGATCACGGGCGTCAGTTCGTCCCCTGCACCGTAGACCCCGGCGATCAGCGGCGCCAGAACGATGATCACTGCGGCGATGAGCCCCGACGTCACGAGGGAGGTCCACAGCGTGGTGTTGGGGTATATCGAGGAGAGTTCATGCTTCTGCACGAGCGATCGGCCCAGGCCTTGCTCCACAAAAACGGCCGCAAAGGCCATGAAGGCTGTCGCGACCGCCACGAGACCGAAGTCCTGCGGCGACAGTAGTCGCCCTAGGACCACGAGGACGAGAAGCCCCATGAGGCGATTGCTCCATTTGTCGGCAGCAACCCATCCAGCACCGGAAACCGCCCGGCGGCGGAACTCCGAGTCGTCCGTCATGTGATCAACGCGGCAGGCCGAGGTCTCCGGTGCCTGTCGGAGGTTGGAAGCATCGATGGCGCTCCGGGCGTTGCGCTCTGCCATGTGAGCATCAGCGCGAGCCCCCCTAGAAGGAGCGACGGCCTGCTCGACTCAAGGATGTTGAAGAAACCGATGGAAAATGCGTAAGCGGCGAGCAGCCCGAGCGGTCCGTAGGAACGCGTCCGGATCGCCCGTATGGCGCCACCCGCGATGAGAAGACAGAGAAGGATGAGACCCGGCACGCCCAAGCTGGTCAGCGTCTGCAGGTACGCACTCTCCATGATCGCACCGCGGGGGTTGAAGGGAGCCGCGGCGACGATCGACGTTGAAGGTCCAGCACCTAGCCAGGAGTGGTCGGCGGCTGCCTGCAACGCGACCCCGAAGATGTAATCCCGTGCATTTGTGGATCCTTGCGCCTCGTCTGAGGTCAGCCGGTCTTGGAACACCGGGGCTTGCGTGACCGCGAACGCAGCGACGGCAACGGCGGCGGCGATCAAGATCTTGCTGCCGCTGCGCAGGGCCGTCGAGCGGGAGAAGATGCTCGGTATCAATACGACGGCGACCGCCACCGCGATGGCCCCGAGGCTGTTTCTCGACACCGTGAGAAGTACGCCGAGTATGTTCGCCGCCGCGAACCAGAGATACCGGTTGTCTCCTACCTGGAATCGTTTGCCGAATGCCAGACCAAATGCCATGGAAAAAAAGAGGCCAGCGTAAAGCGGATGTCCGAGCGTGCCGGTTGCGCGATACACGGACCAGTGCTGCACCTCCGGGAGACCCAGCGCCCTGTAGAGCGGATCGAGCAGGATGTTTGATCCAGCCGCGAACTCGATGGCACAGAGCACCACCATGATGACCGAAGACCAGAGGAACGCCTTCTCGAGATTCGACCGAGCCTCAGGGCTTGAAGGCACGACCATGAGGAGGAGGAGAAGAATGCAGAAGTCCAACGACCAGGCGATCATGCTCTCCTGTGCGCGGTGGGTCACCACACTGACGACGAGCCACAGCCCTGACAGGGCAACGAGGCTCTGAGTTCCCCCGCCGACAGCGGTCACGCGAGATCGATCCCTGCTGGTCACCGTTCGGACAGCCCACACCAGAACCACCGCGAGCGACGGAGTCACCGTGCTCAACAGGTCATTGAGGGACAGCACTGTTCGAGGAATGAACAAGTAGACGATGAGGGCTATCGCCAGAAGTGAATCAGTGGGCACAAGAAGGAGCGCGATACACGCTGCCGCGGCGAGCGGGACGAGGGTGAAGGCGCTCAAACCCGGCTGACTCGAGATCACCAGGGTCAGCCAGGTGATGGCAACCGTTGCGACGGCCGCAAGCGCGAAGAAGCTCCAGGTCGGCAGCGTGCGGCTCATCATCAACGCCTGTGAGTCACAGCTAGCGTGATTTCGGGATGCGCTTCGAGCACTTCGTCGCGAAGGCGCATCAACGCGGTCACGAATCCCTCGCCTCTACTTTCTGGTTGGCTCTGGAACTTCGACAGCTGGCGTGAGCGAAACCGCTTGAGCACGCGGTACTGCAGCTCCCGCCACGGGGTGCGCTTCAGCATCGGGCGCATGTCCCCTGTGTAGTGACGGACAAAGTCCGCAAGATCTGGATCGGACGCGTTGTTCCATTCCTGCGAAAGAGGCGACACGCCTCCATGCACGCGATCTACGAAGATCACGTTCCCGTTCTCATACTTGAGGTGCAACCGGTCCTCCGGAGGAACCACGCTCGTCGCACTATCAATGACGAGGTTGAGGAAGGTCCTGGCGGCCTCCGTATTCCGACACATGATGACGCCGGAGTTGACTCGACCGCTTCGTCCGTCTGCCATGAAGACACTGCCGTTCGGGTCCCGACCTTCCCGGAAGTCCGGAGCGAGCCCACTCACCTCGCAATCCGCGTCGATGTACATGACCCAGTCGTACCCGGATTCCAGGCCGGCCTGTGCCAGAGGCAACTTCAGCCAGGCGCTGAGCGCCGTGTCCTCCACACGGGAAGGCCTGGTGACAGCGACGTACTCGACGCCGATGCGGCGCGCATATGCACGCTGAGAGGCGATGCACTGCAGAAACGCCGTGTCGTAGCCGTTCTGGGCGATGGTGAAGATCAGGCCGCTCAACTGGATTCCTTCCGAGGAGGACGAACTAGCGCCAGGGCGGCGACATAGGCTCGATAGTGAAGCTCGTCGAGTCGCGCCCAATCGCGCTCATGCAGCCGCGGCGCATCAGATGACGATCCGAGAAGATCCTGCGCCGCGGATGTAGCACGCTCGAGTACCTCCCTGTCCAACGGGCCGTCGAATCTGATGACCCACTGCTCCCCCACCTCTTTGGCAAGGTCGTCTGTTGCGGCAGACCGAGGTACGAGAACGGGGCGCCCCAGAGACAACGCAACGAAGACGGCACCGGAATTGTTCATCTCCGAGTACGGCAGCGCCACGAGTGTCGACTGCACGACCTCTCGCGCGAGATCTCGATCTTCAACGAAGGCGAGTGTCGTGGCGATGCGTTCGTCCGACGATGCGAGCGATTCGATCTGGGCGCGCAGTCCGGCTCCCTTCACCCCGCCGGCGACATGCAGCGAGAGCGCCGGGTCCGAGATCGCCGAGAACGCTCGGAGCAGCTCGGGTACGGCCTTGTATTCGCGTATGTGCCCGAAGAAGAGGATGCGACCACCGACGCGGGCCGTGTTCGGTACGACCAGCTCTGCGAATGCTCGGAAGTCGCCGTGGGGGATGGTCGCGAAGGCTGCACCATCTGGGGCGATGGTCGATGGGTTCAGCTTTATGCGCAGAGTGGTGACCCGGTCCAACCATTGGAGATAGAGGGATTCGAGCCGAGACCCGCCTTCATGAGGGGCTACGTTGTGCATCGTCCGCACGACGGCTGCCCTCCGCAGGCGCAGCCTCACCAGTAACAGAGGGAAGAGGGCGTATTGAGCCGATCGCTTCCACACGTTCGAGTTACGAATCCAATATTCCGGCCAGTGCATGTGCAGTACGTCGTAGTCGGTCAACAGAGCTCGCGGCCAGGAGAAGTAGCGAAAGCACGTCTCGACCGTTGCATGACGCTCGAGTTCCGAAACGAAGTCGATGCCGCGCGAAGGGGCGCTGACAGACTGAAGGACGACAACGGAGGGCCGTTCCTCCGGTGGCAACAGTTGCACTTCACCCATGCGAGACGGCTCCCAGGTGCGGGCTCAGAACCGCACGAGCGACGATCATACCGAGCGCTGCGGGCTTCTTGCGAAGCCGAGGTCGGAGGTGAACTACCTCGCGACAACAGACGCGCATTCCGCGCCATCGTGTTGACTGCGCCCGCTCCTGTAGCTTAGGCGAAACATACCCCGCATAGGATTTCATCGTTTTGCTGATGTGGAGCCGACGTGAACGGGCGGGGAATGTGGCTGCGGAGTTCGACCACCTGGTGCTCACCAAATTCAACATCTTAACGACGCCGGAGTACGGTCCTGCCGCGCGACGTCTCGAGGACGCCTGGCTTGAGCGTCGGCTCGCGGAGTTCGAGACCTTCTCGCTGCCCTCCCTGAGGAGTCAGTCGACGAAAACCTTCAGATGGCTCATCTTCTGCGATGACGAGAGCCCCCAGTGGTTCAAGGACCGGATGGCGTCGTATGGACCGCCCGTCGAGCCGGTCTTCGTGTCAGGAATGACCAACGCCACGATGGGGGCACTTCTGCGCGATCGGGGATACACCGGAGCTCGTCCGCTCATCACAACCCGCGTGGATAACGACGATGCGCTCGCGATCGACTTCATCGAGGCTGTTCAATCGGAGTACGCCGGTCAGGACCGCGTCTTCATCAACTTCCCCTGGGGACTGCGGGCATGCGACGGCGCGTTGTTCACCGGCCACTGGAGTTCCAACCCCTTCATGTCACTCATCGAGCAGCCCTCAGCAGACGGCGCCTTCCTGGGCGTCTACTTCCGCCAGCATCACCTCGTGAAGAAGACGGAGAAGGTCGTCAACGTGCGCCGTCCACCTTCGTGGATCAGGGCCATGCACACGAGCAACACCGTCCAGACCCAGGTCGGCTTGCCACGTCTAGCTGATCGCTCGTCTCTCTTCGAGATCGACTGGAACAGGCTCCCGGAGCCGCCGAGCATGGCGCGGAAGATCCTCATATCTGCGAACGGGTACCGTGCGCGCCTGCAGCGGAGCAGCAAATTCAAGAGGCTGATGGGAAAGCGAATCTCCCAGGCAGCATCTGGCGGGTCATCGTCGTGAGTCGAGGTCGCATAGTCCACTGGAATCCTCGGAAGCGGATCTTTCCAGGCCCGATCGGCAGGATTCTGCGGTGGGGACCCCGGGTGAACAATTTCGGCGACCTCCTCGGCCCTGAGGTTGTGGTCAGATCAGCCCGTCTGCTCGGCGCCCCCGACCCGGTCAATCCCTCAAATGATCTGCTCGCCATCGGTTCGATCATGCATTTCGCACGTAGCGGGGCGACCGTGTGGGGCACCGGCGTGAACGGAAAGATGGACCCACGTCTGCACACGTTCTCAGATCTCGATGTCCGGGCGGTGCGCGGCCCACGGACTCGTGAGTTCCTGCAGAACCGCGGGATCCATGTGCCGGCTGTATTTGGTGATCCTGGACTTCTCGTCCGCCATCTGTGGCAGGACGAGGAGTTACTTCTCCACCGGAATGAATCGCCCGCTGTGGCTATCGTGCCAAACCTCAACGATCTTCCGCATTTCGATGCCAGCGATCCTCGCGTGCTGGATCCCCGCGGCCCCCTCACGGAGGTCCTCGCCCGCATCCGTTGGAGCGACCTCGTCATCGCATCTTCACTCCACGGGCTGATCGTGGCGCATTCCTTCGGAGTGCCGACGGTCATGCTTCGCCCGCAGAGCGAGTCGCTCTTCAAGTACGAGGACTACTTCAGGGGGATCGGGCAGGATCTGCCGCCCCTCGCGGACGACGTGCAAGCGGCGATTCGGATGCGGCCTTCTCCGCTTGTTGAATGGTCCAGCGATTCGCTCCTCGGAGCATTCCCTATTGATCTCTTCAGCGCCAGCAACGCGCGCTCAAGACGAAAGGAAGTGGCCCCATGAGCCGGAGAATGCTGTTCGCGGCTTCGACAGGCGGACACCTGGCTCAGCTGGTCAGGCTTTCCCACCGTTTCGAACCCTCGGAAGACTCACTGTGGGTCACGTTCCGCACGCCGCAGAGCGAGTCGCTGCTCGAGGGTCGGCACGTTCTGCACGTGCCGTACATCCGACCACGCGATTCACGGACGACATTCTCCGTATACAGACAGATACGGCGTCTGCTTCGCGAAGAGCACTTCGACCAGGCCGTCAGCACCGGCGCCGCGCTCGCGGTCGCCGTTCTTCCCGCAGCACGGATGGCTGGCATCAAGTCGACCTACATCGAGAGCGTTTCCCGCGTGGACGGGCCATCGCAGTCAGGAAGAATCCTTAAGGCATTGCGGGCGGCAGATCTCCATACGCAGCACGCCGGGTGGTCTGATCGTCGCTGGCGCGCGATACCCGGCGTCCTCAACGATTTCGAGGCCCATGTCGCCCGCCCCGAGGCAATCAGTCCTCGCCTATTCGTCACCCTCGGGACTATCGAAGGATTTCGTTTCGACGCGATGATCGACGCGATCCTCGCTACCGGACTCGCCGATGATCGAACTGTGTGGCAGGTCGGTGTCACTGCCCGACATGACCTTCCGGGAGAGGTCCGGTCGGAGATGAGTGCGTCGGAGTTCCATGCAGCCGCCGTGGACGCCGATGTAGTCATCACCCATTCCGGTGTGGGAACCATCCTGCAACTCCTCGATGCGGGCATCTACCCGATCGTCGTTCCGAGGAGTAGGCGCTTCGGCGAGCATGTCGACGACCACCAGCACCAGATCGCTCGCGTCGTATCCCAAGGTGGCATAGCGATCTCTTCGATGCCGGGCGACCTCACAGCTGATCTCGTGCGGCGCGCTTCGACCATGGGCGTTTCGCCCCTACGAAAGCGGACGACGGTTTGACGGTCACTAAGCGCGCCGACTATCTGGTCGGCGGTTTCCGCATCTCGATCGGGTCGAACAGCAACACACCTGGGCCACGTACGCACATCGTCAACTTCATCGAGGCTCTGCAGATCGCCGGGATCGAGGTCACTCTGACTCTGGCGTCGTCCCTACCCTTTCTGGGTCGGTTCGCAAGAGTGCGTCAATCCGACTACGGCGGCGTGTCCAACGCGAAGATCCGCATCGCCGACGCGATCCGCATCGGCGCCGGTCTGTGGTCGGGCTTATGCACGTTCGTCCGAACGGCGCGCAGCCCGCGTCCGCACTTCATCTACGAACGCGCGGCAGTTCTTCAGAGCCTGACGAGCTTCCACCGCTGGAAACACGCCACGATCCGGGTAGTGGAAGCCAATGGGATCCTTTCGCGGGAGACTGCGCACGACCGCAAAGTCCTTCGCGCCGAGAAGCTGGCGGCATTGATCGAGCGTCACGTTCTGCGGCGCGCGGATCTCGTGATCTCCGTGAGCCGGCCTCTCGCGGAAGAGATCGTCCGGTTCGCCGCGGTCGATCCCTCCAAGATTCTTGTACTTCCGAACGGCGTGAGGAAGTCGCTCACGCTGGTGCCGCGCAGTCCACGCAGTCCTGGCCGGGTTGTGATCGGCTTCGTCGGATCTGTCGTCGCCTGGCAGCATCTCGACGTCTTCCTTGCGGCCGTCAAGGCCTGCCGGGAACAGATCTTGCGGGAGACGGGCGCCCGGATCGCGGTCGAGATCGTGGGCGAGGGCGGAGACCTCGAACGACTCCAGTCGCTCAGCCGAGAAGAGGGCTGGGAAAACGTCGCCTTCCTCGGACGCTTGAGTCATGCAGAGGCAGTCGAGCGGATCGCCACGTGGCACGTCGGGTTCGCGGGGCATACTAAGTCCTCCAGCAGTGAGATGTACCACTCACCCCTCAAGATCTACGAGTACGCCGCACTGGGTCTAAGCGTTGTTTGCACGCCATCGGGAGACGCGGCGGCGCTGAAGTCGTCCGGGTCCGACGTTCACATCTTCACCGATTGGACCGCTTTGCCGGACGCGCTAAGAGCCGCCCTTCTCCGGGCGACGAGCAATGATGAGGCTCGCATTCGCACACAACGCGAATCCGTCGGGGAGCATCATTCCTGGGACGCCCGCGTAGAGGAATTTCTCGCGCGCCTCGCTCATGTGACACGCTCGCGGAGTGCCAGCCGTAGGCGGAAGCCGATCGACCTGGCCGCCCTTTGACTATCGACCCAAACGAAGGACGTCCTATGCGTTTGTCTGTGATCGGCTGCGGCTACCTAGGCGCGGTGCATGCCGCGGCCATGGCATCCATCGGCCACGACGTCGTCGGTATCGATGTCGACACCCGGAAGATCGAATCCCTGTCGAAGGGTGAGGCTCCCTTCTTCGAGCCCGGGCTGCAGGAGATCCTCGCCGCGGGCATCGAGTCGGGACGCCTCCGCTTCACCACCGAGATGGCGGCGGCCAAGGATGCCTCGGTGCACTTCATCGGCGTCGGAACGCCGCAGCAGGCGGGCGGCTATGCGGCCGACATGACGTACGTGAATGCGGCAGTGGACGGTCTCCTCCCCTACCTCGACGACGGGGACATCGTCGCCGGGAAGTCGACGGTGCCGGTCGGGACGGCGGCCGGGCTCGCTCCTCGCGTGGAGGCCACCGGCGCCACGCTTGTTTGGAATCCTGAGTTCCTCCGCGAGGGCTGGGCTGTCCAGGACACGGTCGACCCCGACCGCCTCGTCGCCGGCGTGCCCAGCGGTACAGCGGGCGAGCGCGCCGCCGACATTCTGCGGGAGGTGTACCACCCCGCGGTCGGGAAGGGCACGCCCTTCATCGTCACAGACCTCGCGACGGCCGAGCTGGTGAAAGTTGCCGCCAATGCCTTCCTGGCCACCAAGATCTCATTCATCAACGCGATGGCGGAAATCGCCGAAGTCACCGGGGCAGACGTGACACAGCTCGCGGAGGCGATCGGACACGACGCGCGGATCGGGCGCCGCTTCCTCGGCGCCGGCATCGGATTCGGCGGCGGGTGCCTGCCGAAGGACATCCGGGCATTCTCCGCTCGAGCCGAAGAGCTGGGCCGCGGTGAGTCCGTGGCCTTCCTCCGTGAGATCGACGCGATCAACCTCCGTCGGCGAGACCGGGCCGTCGAGCTCGTCGTGGAGGCCCTCGCCGGCACGGTGTTCAAGAAGAACATCACCGTGCTCGGGGCAGCGTTCAAGCCGCACAGCGACGACATCCGCGACTCGCCCGCCCTCGATGTGGCGGTGAAGCTTCACGGCCTCGGTGCCCACGTGGCCGTCACGGATCCCGAGGCCATCGCAAATGCGCAGCGAGTCCACCCGCAGCTGACGTACGTCGAGGATCGTGACGAGGCCCTGCGTGCGGCTGACGCGATCATCGTGGTCACGGAATGGGACGAGTACCGTCGCGAGCTCTCTCCGGAGCACGCAGCCACCCTGACCGCTGGACGGATCGTCGTCGACGGCCGCAACTGCCTGGATGCCGCCGCGTGGCGCGCCGCGGGGTGGACGTACTACGGCATGGGTCGCCCCTGAGCCGGCGTAAAGCGGGGGAACCAGTCGGGGCCGGCGCGATCAGATCGCGCCGGCCCCGTGCTGTGTTCCCCAGTGCGGACCGGCCTCTTCCGTCAGCTCCCCAGTAGCCGGAAGAGGCCTCGCGCGCGCTGCAGGGCACGCGCGAGGCCCGATGCCGACCGCCGATCTCTCGGCGGCGACGTCGCCCGGTGCTTCGGGTTCACCAGGCGATGACTCCACGTTAGGAGGGCGTCCCACAAGGCGCCCACGATGAGAGCGCAAGATTGGCGCAATTCATGTAGGTGCGAACTGCGCGACAGTGGTCCCTGCTTTTCGCGACAAAGTCATAGACTTCTCCCAGATCGCCGCAAGGGCGCGGTCGCCCGTTCCCAGAGATTCGATCGGACAACATGCCCAACGGAGCACTACGCAGAGCGATGGCCGCCTGCCTGGACATGGACGCGCCGGCCAGCGGGTTGCTTACGGTGCAGGAGTACCGCTCTGCCATCGTCAGCGCACATCGGCCGCGGGGTCCGCGCTGGCACTGGTCGCCGCGCACGGATGTCGCCCGCACCACGGTCATGATCTTCGCGACCGAGGGTCGCGTCGCCCTGAGCCCCGATCTGCTCCACGCGGACGAGCCGGCCGTCGGGGTCTTGATCCACAGCACCCAGCAGGCCGATATCCACTGGAGCGAAGACGCTCGCGCGACCGTCGTCTGGCTGGACACTGACAACGTGGTCGATGCGAGCGTGCCGGAGGCTCCGTCGCCGTTCGCGCTCGCGGGCACCCCGCTCAATCACGGCATGCTGACGTTCGCCAGCTCCGTCGCACGCCGCGCCGAGGTGCAGACGAGGGTGTCGTCGTATCTGGTCGAACGGCTCCTGGTGGAGATGGCCTACGGCGTCCTCCTCGAGCGCGTCGAGACCGAGCCGCCGTCGCTGCAGTCGGGCCGACCCAGCCACCGGGCTCGGATGCTGCTCCTCCTCAATCGCGCGGATCCGGACTACGGGGTGGAAGACCTCGCGCGAGACCTGCACATGTCGATGCGCAATCTCCAGCGCCTCTTCGCCCGCGAGGGGACGTCGCCGGCGGCAGCGCTTCGTGCACTCCGCCTGGAGCTGGCCCAGTCGCTGCTCGGCGACACCCAGTACGACGCCCTGTCGATCACCGAGATCGCCCGGCACTCCGGCTTCAGCAACACCGCCGCGATGCGCCGGGCATTCCAGGCCCACGGCGCGAAGTCGCCGGCGGAACTCCGCTCGCGCTGACCGCGCGGGTCGCGACGAGCGCTGATACGCCACACGACTCCGGCGTCGCACGCGACAAGACCCAGCGCGACGTGCTGTCCGGCCTGATGCGACGGGTGTGACCGAACAGGTGAATTCCGCGCCACGGCCGTGTTGATCGACGCCAGGACGATCGCCCCATCCGCGGGTTCGGGACAAAGTGACAGCACAACCCACTCACTTTTCCCGAACCTGGAGCTGGAATGACCGACCTCGTTACCCGAAACCCCGCTGACGCCGCCCGCGGGCTCAGCCGCCGCTCCGTGATGAAGGGCGCCGCGTGGTCGGTTCCGGTCATCGTCGCCTCCGCCGCGGCACCCATGGCCGTCGCCTCGGTGAACAATGCGGGACTCGCCTGGACGAGCAGCAACACCGGCCTGCTCACGCTCGGCATCCTCGATTCCGCATCACTGGTCACTGCCCAGACCCTGGTCACCGTTCCCACCCAGCTCACGATCACCAACGGATCCGGTGCGATCTCCGGCGAGTCGGCGACGGTGCAGATCACCGTCGGCCGCCCCTCGGGCATTCCCATCACCGTGGGGCGCGCGCGCGGTTTCGGCGTGCGTCAGTTCGACGGTGCCAGCACTCCGTCCGGATCGCGCACGGCCACCTATCAGTCGGCCCCGATCGTCGGCCAGTTCGGCTTCCCCCTCACCACGTACTCGACCACCGTCCCGGTCACGATCGCTGCCAACGGCTCGCTCAACATCCCGGTGCAGTTCGGGCTCGCGGGCAACTCGACCGGTCTGACGATCGCAGCACTCGCCGACTTCCCCGTGACGACGATCGTGACCATCGGCGGGCGCACCCTCACGGCGGCCACCACGATCTCCGTCCCGGTGGGCGCCGGCATCCTCTGATCCACCCTCCCCCCAACTCCTCGCGGTAGGCGTTCCAGCCCGCACCGGCGGTGTCCCCAGCATCCCGGTCACTCCTCGAGGCACGGCCCTCGTCGCCCGATCTCCCCAGGATCGAGTCGACGGGGGCCCTTTTCGTTCGTTTCGCGACGCCGAAGCGACGATCAGCGCCGCGGGCGAATGCCCTCCGGAGGGTTCGGGAGAGAGTGAGGGGGTTCACCCACCCCAGGAGCTGGATTGCCGATGCTCGAAATCGACGCGGACCGACGCGGTCAGGTCTCCCTGACGCGCTCACTCCTGGGTGGTGCGACGCGGCTCGTGAAGAGCCGCGTGCGGTCGACGGCGGTCTACCGTCCGATCCTCCACTGGACGATGAGCGATGCGGATCACGGCGTCGCGAGCGCGCTCGGCGGCGTCGCCCTGCCGCTCGAGCTCGTGCTCAGCAACGGTTCGCGGCCGATCGAGAGGGAGCCGGCCCTCCTCCAGGTGACCGTGTTCCGTCCCGCGGTCTCCGCGCCGGGCGTCGGTGCGGCACCCGGCTTCGCCGTGGAGCGGTGGAACGGGGAGCGCGTCGCGGAATCCTCCCGCACGGTCGCCTACCGGAGTGCCCCCGTCATCGGACGACACGGCTTCCCGGCGACGACGTTTACGACGACGTCCGTTCTCGACGTGGCAGCCCATGAGACGGTGATCTTCCCGGTGGAGTTCGGCTCCGTCGGCATCGGCTCGGCCGCACATCTCGAGCAGAGCGTCGTCTTCCCGGTCGCTGCCGTGCTCACCGTCGGCGGGCGCTCCCTGCGGGTCACCACGTCGATTACGATGCCGCCCCGGACGGGGATGCTCTGAGCCGGATGCTCGACGGGACCGGCGTCGTCGACGACCGATCGGCGGAAGACACCGGGTCGCCGGTCGCCGAGCTGTCCCTCGCCACCGCCGTCGAGCTGGGTCACGCGTGGCTGCAGGCCCTCTTTGATCGTGCGGGGATCCGCGCGCTGTTCATCAAAGGCCCCGCCCTGCATCGCCACGGGCTCCGCCCGCATCGGACGTCCGGCGACATCGACGTGCTGGTCGACCCCGCCGCGTTCGACGAGCTGTGCGACGCGGTGATCGGCGCCGGCTGGCGCGAACGAGGTTCAACAGTTCTCGGGCGCCACATGGGCAAGCACTCCCGCACGTTCCTCCACGACCGCTGGCCGTGCGACATCGACGTCCACCGTTTCTACCCGGGGATGCTGGCACTCCCGGAGGTCACCTTCGAGCACCTCTGGTCGCGGCGCACGCTGATGGACTTCGCGCACCGCGACTGCGTCGTCCCCGACAGGACGGGCTCGTTCCTCATCCTCGCCCTGCACTCCATGCGCGGCACGGATCGTCAGCCGCGTCACGAGGAGGAGCTCGCGAACCTCCTCCGCCTCGAGCTGACACCGACCGAGCGCCAGGACATCTCGGATCTCGCGCGCCTCACGGGGAGCGCGGAGACGCTCGCCCCCGTGCTGTCGGCGCTCGGCATCTCCGCGGGCGACGACGCCTCAGCCGTCGACCCGGCTCAGGTGCGCGCCTGGCGGGAGCGCGTCGACGCCCGCTCGGGCGCGTACTTCTGGATCTCCGCCTTCCGGCGCGCGTCCATCCGCGAGCGGTCGCAGATCGTCCGCGCCGCCGTCTGGCCGAGCGCCGCTGATCTCCGCCTCGCGCTCCCCCACGTCGGCACCGACCTGCGCTCGATGACGCTCGCGCGCGCGGCCCGCTGGGGCCGCGGCATCCGCTCGCTCCCCCGCGCGGTCCGCGCGATCCGCGCCCACCGGCGGGACCGCTGACGGAGGCGTCAGCGCGACAGGGGCTCGATCGCCGCGGCGATGACCGCGACGGGGCCGTCGGAGATCGGCGACAGCGCCACGTCGTCGTCGGTGCCGAGACCGAGGGCTGCCACACCGGCCACCACGGTCGTCGGCCCGGCGCCGACGTGGAACGCGAACCGCGATCCAGCCGACAGCGACACCGTCACGCTGCCGAAGCGCGTGCAGATGTAGTCGCCCGAGATCGCGGTGCGCATTCCGAATTCGTCGCGCCAGACGGTGCGGTACGCGTCGCGCTCATCGTCGTCGGACGAGATCCGCGGCACGTGCCCCTCTCCGTTCGGCCCGCCGCCCGTGGTGCTCTCCACCCGCGCGCGCGCCTCCTCCGGATTCCGGCCGCGGGCGTTCGTCACGAACGACACCAGCACGGTGAGGTCGTGCAAGGAATGGTTGCGCAGCACGATGGCGCTTCCGTCCTCGACGACGAGATCGACGAGACCCGCCCCCTTCGAAAGGGCGCTCTCCTGCACAGCAGAATTGACCATACGACTCCCCAGTCACGTAATCGCGCGCCTGCCGGCATCGCGACGATCGGTCCCCAAACCTCTCGCCACGACCTTTCACCGGTCGACGACACCTTGACTATAGCCGTCGGCCCTTCGCACACCAGAGGACGGGCGCCTTCGCACCCGGATCTGGCGGAATTCGGCGCGTCGGGGACGTCCGGTGGCGCGTAAGGGACCGGCGGACGTCCCCGATCCGCCGCATCGATACCCTCGGAACGTGACGGATGCCGCCCCCCGACCGCTCTGGAGGCGCATCGGCGGCAGCGTGTGGTTCCATCTCCTCGCCGCCTTCGTGGTGTTCGGCCTGCTCCTCACCTTCGTGGCCAAGCCGTACGCCGTGCCGTCCGCGTCGATGGACGCGACCCTGCAGAACGGCGACCGGATCCTCGTGAACCGGCTGGCGTATGTCGGCGCCGCACCGGGCATGGGTGATGTGGTCGTGTTCGACGCCGGTGCGGCGTGGGACGGCGGCGAGCAGCCCTCCGGCGGCGCCCTGAAGGACGCCGCTCGCTGGGTGGGCGAGGTGACCGGGTTCGGGCCGACCGGCCCGCACACCCTCGTCAAGCGGATCATCGGGCTGCCCGGTCAGAGAGTGGCCTGCTGCTCGGCCGAGGGGGCTGTGGAGGTCGACGGCACACCCCTCGCGGAGGACTACGTCAGCAATGACCTTCCGTTCGTCCCCGGCTCGCTCGACTGTGCGACCGAGGCGCGATCGCCCCGCTGCTTCGACGAGGTGGTGGTGCCCGCCGGCTCCTACCTCGTGCTCGGTGACAACAGGGGCAACTCGTCGGATTCCGCCGCGTTCTGCCGTGCTCCCGGGGCGGATGACGGATGCTGGCGGTGGGCCACCCGCGACGGGCTGGTCGGCAGGGCCGCCGCCGTCATCTGGCCGATCCCGCGCTGGGCCGGTCTGTAGGCGGCTGCTTCGGGTCCACCGCGCCGCCCAGCCCGGCGCTGACGCGTCAGGGCTGTGGACGCGCCTCGATCAGGCCGCCGTCGAGGAGGTGCGCGAGGAAGTCCGAGACGTCGGCCGCGATGTCGTCGGGCGCCTCCATCCCCGCGGCCTCGGCCGTGCGCGACGTGATCGCCGCGACGTCGTCGCCCGATGGGCCGCCCGCGACGACGGCGTCCCAGATCACGGCCGCCGAGCCTTCGAGGGTGACCGGCTCCGCTGCTTCCGCCGACAGTCGCAGCACCACCGCCCGGTCGGGCTCGTCCACCCACGCCACGTCGTCTGCCACGGCCCAGCGCACGGCGTCGGCGCGGCGGAGCACGCCCTCGGCGAGAAGGTCGTCCACCGCCGTCGACACGGCGGCCGCGGCATCCATCCCCTCCGGCTCTCCGTATCGCTCGACGGCCGCGCAAACGAGCTCCTCGAGGGTCGCGTCCGCGGCGGCGCGCCAGATCGCGGGGGCAAGGCCCGACAGCACGCGGACGACGCCCTGCCCCGCCTCGTCGGTGTGCAGCACGATGAGGCGGTCGGGATCGTCCAGCTGCACGGCGTCCACGGCGTCCGTGCGGGTGTAGCGCGCGCCCGGCGCCCGGTCGGCGGATGCGGCGGGCAGCGGCAGGTCGGCGGCGACGGCTGCGGGCGCGGGCGCGGGCTGCGCGCTGTCGAGGATCCGCCGGATCGTCCGGTCGAGCGTCTCGGCCTCTCGGTAGGTCACCCGCCGGATCCCGCCGACGGCCGCCGCGTGACCGGCGACGGTCTGCAGCGGGCGCGGAAGGGACGCGAGGAAGCTCGTCTGGGCGACGAGCTCGGCCAGGGCGTCGCCGAGGTCGACCTCCTCCACCTCCGGCTCGTCCGGTCCGTCCGGGCGCCGCTCCAGCAGCACGATCGCGCCGAGCCGCAGCGGGACGTCGGGGAGGTCTCCGAGACCGAGGGAGCGGGGGGCGCGCTGCACCTTAGGGTGCTGGACGCCGTTCTCGATGATCGACAGCGGCTTGCGGTACGGGTGGACGGTGCCGTCGTCGTCGACGGCGACCGTCTCGTCCGAGACGTAGCCGAAGCGGCGTCCGAGCGTGCGGGACGCCGTCGTCTTGCCCCGGCCCGATGGGCCGATGAGCGCGGCCACCCGACCGTCCTCCCGCGCGAGACCGGCCGCGTGCAGCATCCATCGCCGCGCGCGGGCGTTGTCGATGGCGGCGAGCGTGACACGTTGCGACAGATCGCTGAGCATCTCCGGCGTGGAGGTGGTGGCGTTCGCCGTGACCGTGGGCCCGCCCTCGCCGTCGCCCGGTACCGTCGCGTCAGCCCACGCGTCGCTCACGGCGGTCATCGCGTCGCCATCGAGCGCGGAGGTCTCGATCCGCACCGGGGCGCCGAGGGCGCTGACGACGATATACCGGTCCACGCGTTCAGGGTAGGACAGATTCCGTCGCTTGGGAGCGCTGCCATCCGTCCCGCGACGGATCGTCGCGCAGTGTCGGACGTGATGTCGCTTCTTCGCATTACCCTGAGGAGATGGCGGCCGCGTCCTCGACGTCCCCCGAGAGGACCTACCGCTATCTCCGGCTCGGCGTCGTGGGGACCGTCGTCGTCATCTTCGTGTCGGTGTCGGTGGCGGCGGGGCGCGTCGGATGGCTCCCAGCGCTGAGCGACTACTACTACACGCCCGCGCGCAACGCCTTCGTCGGTGCTCTCGTCGCGGTCTCCCTCGCTCTTCTCGTTCTGTCGGGCCGCGGGGCCGACCGCGCGCTGCTGGACGGCGCGGCCGTGTTCGGCCCGCTCATCGCGCTGATTCCCACCACCGTGGTGCCCGGGACGATCCCGGGAGTGGACGTCGCGTGCCCGTCACGCTGCCTTCCCCCCGACGCCGTCGACGCCGCCGCCGACGGCGTCGCGACCTATCTCATCGTCGGCGCACTCGTCGTGCTGACGGCCGTCATCCTCGTCATCACGGGCCAGGTCACCGCTTCGCGCGTCCGCTCCAGCCTCATCGGCTCCGCCGGGGTGCTCGTGAGCGTCGCCGCGTGCTGGCTCGGCGCGCGCGACGCCTTCCTCGCGCAGGGGCACTTCGTCGCGACGGTCATCTTCTTCGCCCTGTTCGCACTCGTGGCGATCCGCAGCGCGTTCCCGTCCCGACTCTCGCCGCCGCCACGGCGCTATCGGGTGGCCTACTCGCTCGTCGCCGGCCTGCTGCTCCTGGTACTCGCGGTCTATGTCGTCTCGGCCATCCGGGCCGGCGACGGCGCCGCGCCGTCCCTCCTGTTCGCGGAGTCCGCCGCGCTGGCCCTCTTCAGCGCGTTCTGGCTCGTGCAGACCGTCGAGAAGTGGCGGCAGAGCGACCCCGCGCTTCTTCCCGCTCGCAGCTGACTCGGATGCTGCGCCCGCCGGCCCTGGAGGGCGCTGAGTAGAGTCGGGCCGTGGCAGACAAGCGCCCCACTGCGAGGGGATCCCGCCCCTCGGCGGGCGCCGAGAAGCGCTGGGAACGATCGCCCTCCCGCCTCACCGTGCTCGTGACGGCGATCGTGGGAAGCGTGCTGACCCTCGCCGTGGCAGGAGTGATCGTGATCGCGTTGACCTTCTCCCCCGCCGACCGGGCGCCGACGCCCGGCATCCGCCTCGTTGTCAACACCGACACCGCAGCCGTCGAGGCTGCGGACTCGACGGCCGAAGGATCCGCGGAGAAGGCCGCCGCGGCCTACCTCGCGCAGCAGCCGACGGCGTCCTGGCTCACCCCCGAGGCCTATCCGATCGGCTCGGTCGGGCCGCGCGTGCGTGCCCTCCTCGACGAGGCCCACGCCCAGAGCGCGACGGCGACGATCGTCGTGTACGGGCTGCCCGAGCGCGACTGCGGGAGCTTCTCCGCCGGCGGCCTCAGCCCCGGGGAGTATCCCGCGTGGACGACCGAGATCGGCGACGAGCTCCGCGCCGACGGCGGGGGACGCACGATCCTCATCCTGGAACCGGACAGCCTCGCCCTCGCGCCCGAGTGCGGCAACGAAGCGGCTCGGTTCTCCCAGCTGCGCGCCGCGGCCGACGCCCTCGCCTCGCCGGGCACCTACATCTACCTGGACGGCGGCCACTCGAACTGGCTGCCGGCGCAGCAGATGGCCGAGCTCCTGCGGGGCGCCGGGGTGGAGGACGTCCGCGGCTTCGTCACCAACGTCTCGAACTACAACGCGACCGATCGGGAGATCGACTACGCCCACCGGCTCGCAGGGCTCCTCCCCGGCGCCCACGCCGTCATCGACACCTCGCGCAACGGCAGCGGGTCGGACGGCCAGTGGTGCAATCCCCCGGACCGGCTCCTCGGTCAGCAGGGCGGAACGGTCGGCGATGACGTGGTCGACGCGAACCTCTGGGTCAAAGTGCCCGGCGAGAGCGACGGGACGTGCAACGGCGGCCCGCCGGCGGGCACCTGGTGGCCGGAGGCTGCCGTGACCCTCACGCGCGAGGTGCGCTGAAGAACGCCCGCTCACGCGCCAGCTGACATCCCTCACGCGCCATGTCTTCTCCCGCTCGAGGAGCGGCGGCACGCGTGACGCCGGACGATCGGACAGGCGTCGCACGCGGTGTGACAGGATGCGAAGCCAGCACTCCATCCCGCTCGCCCGAGGGGTTCGACAGATGCCGCACCGGCCCCTTGACAGTTCGATTGGAGCATTCCCATGACCGAGACGACGCCTGCTGGTCGCACGGCCGTGATCGTGGAGGACGACGCCGACCTCCGCCACCTGCTGGTGGACGTCCTCGAGGCCGCGGGTTTCTCGACCGTCTCGGTCGGCAACGGCATCGACGGCATCCAGGCGGTGCTGTCCTATCAGCCGCTGATCACCACGCTCGATGTGAACATGCCCGGTCTCGACGGGATCGAGGCCGCCCGGCGCATCCGCGCCCAGAGCGACACCTACATCATCATGATCACCGCGATGGGCGAAGAGGCCGACGTCGTCCTCGGACTGAGCGCCGGAGCGGACGAGTACATCACCAAGCCGTTCCGCCCCCGAGAGTTCCGCGCGCGCGTGGAGGCGATGCTCCGTCGTCCGCGGTCCGCGACGCCGCAGACGCCGGTGCGCACGCAGGAAAGCGCCGGCCCCTCCTTCCCCGGCGCACGGCCGCAGGTGACCTCCACCGCCGAGGTGCGCGTGCCCGCGGCATCCGCAGAGCCGGCGCAGATCCCGATCCTCACCTCCGCGCCGTCCGGCGGAGCCGCGCCGACGTCGACGGGCGCCGGCGTCCTGGTGCAGCGGGTGGCGGACGCGGGCGTCATCGCCACCACGCAGCTCGACACCGAGGGCTCCTGGCTCGCGCACCGCAACCTCCGCCTCGACCTCGACAGCCGCATCGTTCTCATCGACGGCGCCGAAGTCGACCTCACCCGGACGGAGTTCGACCTGCTCGCGGCTCTCATGGAATCGCGCCGACGGGTGCGCAGCAAGGCGGACCTCACGCTGGTGCTGCGCGGCGAGTCGTACGTGACCACATACTTCGTCGGCGAGGCCGACAAGCGGGCGATCGAGGCGCACATGACGAACCTGCGCCGCAAGATCGGCGACAGCCCCGCACAGCCTCGATTCATCGAGACCGTGCGGGGCGTCGGTTACCGTCTCACGTCCGATCAGTCGGCTCCCTCTGCCTGACCGTCCGGCTCCACCTCCCCAGGTGAGGAACCGCGTGACGTGAGCGTTCTGAGTTCCCCCGAACTCAGACCTTGTATCCATGCTGACGACGGAAGAGCTTGGTGAACATCATCAGGGTCTGAAGGACCGTGACGACGCCGACGATGGGCCAGCCGACCCACAGGATGCTGGACTGCACGACCGGGCCGAGCATCATCCAGATGACCGCCACGGCGACGAGCACGGCGAGCGTGACGATCGCGGGGGTCCAGTGGCCGAAGCCGCCGCCCTTCTCCGCCTTCGCCTGCATGGCCCAGTTGTCGACCTTCTTCTTGGACAGGAAGCGGGTCCAGGCGCGCGCGAAGTGCGAGAGCCGGATCCACATGTAGATCTCGGCCGGCACGATCAGCACGGCGAACAGGATGTCCTTGCGCGTGCGCGACTCCATGGTCAGCGCCATCCGCAGGTTGAGCAGGACCGCCATGCCGATCGGGAGGAGCCACCACGGCGAGAACACGAAGGCACTGAGCGAGAGCGACCCGGCCAGCAGCAGCAGGAACGCGATGCGGACGAAGAGGTTGGTCAGCATGCCGAAGTTCTCGAACCAGCGGATCCGAAGGTTCGGGTGCAGCGGCTGGCCCTTGGTGTCGCCGCGCTGACCGGGCCACATGAGCTCGATGGCGCCGTAGGTCCACTTCACCTGCTGCGCGTCGAGACCGCTGAGCGTGGTCATGCCGCCGACGTCGGCGCGGGCGAAGGGGCTGATCTTCGTGAGGTAGCCGGCGCTCTTGATCTGCAGCGACAGCAGCGAGTCCTCGACCTCGCTGTCCTTGACCCACGGTGTCGTCTGGTGGTTCTGCTCCATGACCTCGCGCAGGGCGTGGGTGGAGAAGATCGAGAACTGACCGCCGAGCACCGCCATGTTCCTGCCGCGCAGCAGGTTCTGCAGGTTGAAGGCGGCGAACTGCGAGCGCTGTCCGCTGATGAGGAACGACGCGAGGCCCTTGAACGGCTTGTTGTCGATCGAGTAGATCGCCGAGATGCCGCCGATGCGGCTGTCGTTGATGATCTCGGTCTCGAGGTACTCGACGGCGCGGGCCTCGGCGATGGTGTCGCCGTCGACGCCGAGCAGGTAGTCGTAGCCCTCGACGAGCGAGTAGCCGTAGTTGAGGGCGCCGACCTTCTTGTCGGGGTTCTTGCCGATGTCGTGCACGAACACCTCGGTGAACTGCTCGCCGAGCTCGGTGGTGATCTCGTGCGGACCGGCGTACTGCGAGGCCAGCGCGACCGTCTGGTCGCTCGTGTTGTTGACGACCACGTGGATGACGTCGGGGACACGCGTCTGCGTGAGCAGGCCCTCGATCACCTGGGCGATCGACTCCTCCTCGTTGTAGGCGGGGATGATGCATCCGATGGTCGACCGCTGCGTCGACGAGCCTTCGAAGACCGAGTCGAAGTCGGCGGGGAAGGCGTGCGAGAGCAGGTCTTCCAGGGGCGGCGTCACGGGACCGACGGTCGCGGATCGCAGGGCGATCTCGTTGCGGCGGTAGGGCATGTCGGTCATTTCTCGGCTTTCGTCAGCGGGGTCCCGGGGGGAGTCCCCGTCGGCCTTCGGGCGTCGAATCCGCTCCCTGGCCGGTAACACCCAGCTTGGTATGCTGACCTCCGCAAAGCACCCCTGCTTGGCGGAGATGAACTCAACGAATCCGCAAGATTCGCGCAACGCGCGGGTCCGAGGCCCGACCGACGTGCAGGAGCGGCCGATGGTCACGCTGTACACCGTCACGTTGACGATCGTCTGCTGCGTCGCGGTGGGAGTGGCGATCATCGCGGAGCGACGCCGCGGCGGTGACCAGCAGAGCTGGCTGACGCTGTCGAACTTCGCCGTACTCGCCGCCTGCTGTGCGACGCTCTCCACCCTCGCGTACGCGCTCGCGGGCGACGAAGCCGACAAGCTCATCCCCCTCGTCATCGGCGACATCTCCATGCCCCTCGCGGTGGGCCTGCTGGCCGCAGGAGTGCGACGCGCCGCCGGCCGCCGGCACCACGCGACCGTCTTCCTCATCGTCTCGGTGGGGGTGGGCCTGACCACGCTGGTCGTCTCCGCCGAGGCGGGCCAGGCTGTGAAGCTGGTGACTCTGGCGGCCTTCTGCGCGGCCACCGTGTGGACCTGCGCGCGCGGCCCGCTTCCCGCCCTCGGCGCGCGACTGATCGGCATCACGTGCGGGATCTACGGCGTGTACGCCCTGGCTCGCCTCGTGGGCCCGCTGCTCCTCGGCCCGGATGCGCCCGAGGTCCAGCTCTACCTCTCGTCGGGGCCGAGTTCGCTGGTGTCGGCGCTGGCCGTCGGGGTGACCGCCGTCGGCACGGTGATGCTCATCCGCAGCGAGTCGGGCATCGATGAGAAGGACACCGTGAACGCCGACACGCTCGCGGACTGGGTCGACGCGCTGCTGCAGCAGCGCGGGGAGGTGTCGGCCCTGTCGGTGACGGTGCCCGATCTCGCCCTCCACCGCACCGCCTTCGGACGCGCATGGGCGCACAGCGTCTCGTCCGCCCTCTCCCGGGCCACGACCGCGTCCATGCCCACCGGAAGCGTGGTCGGCGAGGTCACCGCAGGCGTCCTGGTATCGCTGCGCTTCGGCTCCGGCGCCGACACCGACGCCATCCGCGAGCGACTGCAGACCGCATACGAGCGGATGCTGCCCCCGGCCGGGCCGACGGATCCTCCCGAGGTGAAGATCGAAGTGCTCGACATCACGGAGTCCGCCGACCTACGCCGCTTCGCCCGCGCCGCCCGCACCACGGCACGCCGCGCGGCGTCCTTCGAAGGGATGTGACCGTGCCCGACACCGACACCTCCACCCACCCGATCGCCACGAGGACCACGTCCATCTGGCTGTCGCAGCTCCTGCTCGCGATCGTCGTCGTGGTGGTCGTCCTCCTCGTGCAATCCGTGTCTCCCGAGACCGTCGATCTCTGGACGTTCACCGTCGGCGTCTCGCTCGTCGTCGTGCTCACGGGCGTGGCCCTCGCCGTGCCGTGGCAGCGGTTCCCGCCGGTGACCGTGCTCAGCATCCCGTTCCTGGACATCCTCGCGGTCGGCATCATGACCCGGGAGACCACGGTCGACTTCGCCTTCCTCTGGGTGTTCCCGGTGATCTGGATCGCGACGTACTTCCCGCTGTGGGCGACGGGGATCGGGCTCAGCGGCATCGGTGTGATGGTGCTCATCGAGGAGGCGCAGCGCGAGGAGAACGCCGCCGGAACACTGCGCCTCGTCGTGGTGACGCTCTCACTCACCTTCATCGCCATCAGCACGCACACCGCCTCGCGTCAGACCCGGGCGTTCAAGCGGCTGCTGAGACGCGAGGCGAACAGACTCTCCGAGACGCTCGGCCGCTCGAAGCGTCAGGAGCGCGAGGTGTCGCGCGTCCTCGGCTCCGTCGACGTCGGTGTGGTGCGCCTGTCTGCGGACGGTGACATCGTCGAGGCGAACCTCACCTACCGCGAGCTGTACGACGTGGCGCCGCTGGATCCCCAGCTCGTCGCCCGCTCCGTCGAATACGACGACTATCAGGGGCGACCCCTCGCGCGCGCCGACCGGCCGCTCGTGCGCTCCCGGGCGGGCGAGCAGTTCGAAGACCTCCGCACCTGGCTGTTCACCGCCGACGGGTCGTGGCGCGCCCTGTCGCAGACGGCGCTCCGCCTTCCCGACGACCACGACCTCGCTGCCGGCGAATCGCTCCTCGTCGTGCACGACATCACCCCCATGGTCAGCGCGGAGCGCGCACGCGACAGCCTCGCGACCCGGGTCTCGCACGAACTGCGCAATCCCCTGACCACGGTCCTGGGATACTCCGACCTCGTCCTGGAGGACGAGTCGCTCGACCCGAAGGTGCGCGAGCGCATCGAGGCGATCAACTCCGCGGCCGAGCGGATGATGAGACTCGCGAACCAGATCCTCCAGTCCGGCCGGCAGGCCCGCATGACCGAGTCGGCGGTCACGAGCACGGACCTCGCCGCGGTCGTGGCGGAGTCGGTGGAATCGCTGGCCCCGACCGCGCTGGGTGCCGGTGTCGTCGTCGACTTCGCCCCATCGGAGGGCGTCATCGTCCGGGGCGACGCCTTCCGCCTCCGGCAGGTCGGCGACAACCTCCTCAGCAACGCGATCAAGTACACGCCGAAGGGCGGGCGCGTGCTCGTGGACGTCCATATCTCCGAGACGCCCACCGGCCAGGCGGGAACATCCCCGCCACCGTCCGCTGTCCTGCGCATCACCGATACCGGCATCGGCATGGAGCAGGACGAGGTGGCGCGCGTGTTCGAGCCGTACTTCCGCTCCGCCGCCGCCGAGCAGAGCACCATCGTCGGAACGGGCCTCGGCATGGGCATCGTGCAATCGCTCGTGACTCAGCACGGCGGCACCGTCGTGGTGGAGAGCTCGCCGGGCCGCGGCACGACGGTGACGGTGCAGATTCCGCTCGACGACTCTCCGGCAGCCGACGAGGCCGGCGCCTTCCCGCCCGGGCTCGGCGCCGGCGCGTCGGCGGAAGGAGGACGACGTGTCTCCTGAGATCCTCGCCGGCGTGGGCGAGGTCGCGGCCGTCGCTCCCCCGAACGGGCTCATCATCGGCCAGACCACCGTCGTGACGGTGTGCGTCGCACTCATGATCTGGATGGGCCTGCTGGCGCGGCCGAGCAGGGCGACGCTGATCTGGACACTCGCGATGATCCTCGCGCTCCTCGGCTCATACGGGTCGCTCGCCTCGGTCGCCCTGGGCATCGACGTCCTTCGTCACCCGGTGTCGTTCGGTCTGCTGTGCGGCGTACCGGCACTGGTGTGGTCCGGGCTGCGCGCGACGGCACGGCTGCGCCCCCACGCCTGGATCGGGTTGGTGCAGTCGGTCGGGTCCTTCCTCGCCCTGCTCGCCACGACAGAAGGTCCCTACGGCTCACTGGTCTTCCGGGTGTTCGTCCTCGGGGCGGCTCTGGGCGCGGCCCCGGGCGCGATCGAGTCCATCCGCGACGGCGCCCGCGCCTCTCGTCACAGCCTCCCGCTCGTCGTCGCCTCGTGCGCCATCCTCCTGGTTGCGACAGTGGGGCTCGCCGGAAGCGCCGCCGGCACGAGCGCGGCATCCGAGGTCCTCTTCGTCCGCGCCTTCGTGATGATCATGACCGTCTACGTCATCTGCGCGACTGTCAGCCTGCTGTTCATCGCCGACCGACGAGCCGGCGCGAGCGACGTCCTCAAGGCTCTCGACACGCTGCTTCCCGTTCCGGTCATGCGAACCCTCGCGCAGGAGCGGCTCCGGCGCGCCGCCATCCGCCACGAGCAGACGTGGTCCTTCATCGACATCCGACTCGACGACGACGAAGATCTCCGCGATGCCACGGGTGAGGCCGCCCACGCCTCGACCGTCGCCCGCTTCGAACGCATCGTGTCCGCCACCTTCCCGGCCGACGCCGACATCTGCCGCGTGGCGCCGGGGCACGTGACGGTGCTCGTGTCGCAGTCGTTCGCGGCCGTGCGCGCGCTCGTTCGGACCGTGCTCAACGAAACGTCCGCGGGTGAGGACGGCGCTCCCGTGGCCCTCGGCATCACCGCGAGCGCCGGCGTCATCGCCGTCGATCCGGTGTCGGACGGCTACGCCGATCTCGCGGTCCGCGCCGCCGCAGCCGTCCACGAGGCGCAGCAGCAGGGAGGCGACCGCTGGGTGCGGGTCGGCCCGGCACCCGCTACGGCGTGACGGCGACCGTGAGGGTGTCGGTGGCGGTCTGCTTGGCGTAGTCGGTGGAGGTCGGCGTCGTCTGCACGAGGAACTCGTAGGAGAACTCGAGCGTGACGAAGGTGGCCCCCTCAGGGGTCGGCCCCACCGTGAAGGTCTGCGAGTAGCTGTACGGATCGAGCACGAGATAGCCGGGCGAGGTGGTCGCCGCGTCGACCTGCGCGGTCAGCGGATCGAACGTCTCCGTCGCGGAGCCGGGGGTGGCGGTCATCGTGGCGCGCTGCAGGTAGACCTTCTGGCCGTCGTTCGGGGTGATCGAACTGATGAGCGAGAGGCTGACGGGCTTGAGGACGCCCGGCGTCCACTTGTCCATGGCGAGGCTCGACCAGTAGTTCAACGAGATGCCGAGCGGACCGGCGGTCAGGCTGCGCGCGGTGGCGCCGGTGGACAGGTCGTTCGGCGTCGGCTGAGGCGCCTCGGTCGCGGTGGCGCTGGCGCTGGCGCTGGGATCGGGCTCGGCGGAGGAGGACGCGCCGGGCTCGAGCCACGGCGGGGTGCTGCAGCCGGCGAGCGCGAGGGCTGTGGCGACGACCACGGCGCCGAGCACCGATGTGCGGCGGACAGTACGAGCCATGGTGCGCCTCCCGGTGCGGTCGGGCGCATCCCGCGAGCGCCGATCAGGCACAGCCTAGGACGGTGCGATGGCCCTCTCCGCTGGTCCGGGGCCCTGATGGGGTGGTCGGCGCGACGTGGGGCGATGCCTGTCGCGCAATGGCGTCCGGAGTGTCGCCGGATGTCGCCGCCCACTCAGACGTCGAGCTGTCGGGCGGCCACCGGAACCGGTGCCCGCACCTCCCGGTGCAGCCGCTCCATCCGCTCGTCGAGCTCGGCGGCCGTGTCCGCGGCATCCTTCAGGCTCCCGAGCAGGTCGCCCGGCACCTGCCGGTCGAACTTGTAATAGATCTTGTGCTCGAGGCTCGCCCAGAAGTCCATGGCGATCGTGCGGAACTGCACCTCGACGGGGATGTCCACGCGCCCCGTCGAGAGGAACACCGGCACGTCGATGATCACGTGCAGGCTCTTGTAGCCGTTCTCCTTCGGCTCGGCGATGTAGTCCTTCACCTCTCGGACGGTCACATCGTCCTGCGCCGTGAGCAGATCGAACAGCAGGTAGGCGTCGGCGACGAAGCTGACGGTGATGCGGATGCCGGCGACGTCGTGGATGTGCGCACGGATCGAGGGGAAGTCCGGATCGACGCCCTTCCTGGTCACCTTCTCCACCAGACTGTCCGCCGACTTCACCCGGCTGGAGACGTGCTCGATCGGGTTGTAGTCGTGCATGTGCAGGAACTCGTCACGGAGGATGGCGATCTTCGTCTCCACCTCCTTGAGCGCGAACTGGTACTCGAGGAGGAAACGCTGGAGCTCGTCGCGCAGCGCGCGCATCTCGGCGAGCGTCGCGGAGAAGGTCTCGTCGCCGACGACGCCGAGTGTCTGCGGCGGCGCGGTCGTCTGCGGCGGCTGAGTCGGCTCGTGCGGGGGCGGCGTCATATCCTCGACGCTAGGTCGGCCGCCTCTGAGCCCGCTGTGCAGGTCCGCCTCGGGCGTCGGTCGTCGGCGGGGATCAGGCTGCGCTGCCCGCGACGTCCGCGGCGGCGGCCACCCCGGGGAGACGGGCCGTCACGAGGATCGGCAGGTGGTCGCTGAGGCCCTGCGGCAACGTGCGCACCTGGTCGATCGTGAACCCGACCGAGGTGGCGAAGTCGTAGTGCCCGCGGAAGAACCGGTAGCGCGTATAGGTGCGGGCGTCGCTCAGGCTCAGCTCGTAGCCCTGCTCGCGCACCTTCTGGCCGAGGTTCTCCTTGAAGACCGGGTAGTTGTAGTCGCCGACCATCAGCGCGGGCAGACCCTCGCCGAGGGCGGCCAGCTCGTTCAGCGCCGTGCGGATCTGGTGGCGCCGCAGGGAGTTCAGCGCCGTGAGGGGCGCGGCGTGGAACGACGCGACGATCACTTCGCGGCCATGGTCGATGTCGTGCAGGCGCACGCCGAGAAGGCGCTCCTCCGCCGGCTTCAGCACGTAGTCGTGCAGCGACTTCTTGAGCGCGAGCGCCCGGACCTCGACCGCCCGGTAGGTGTTCTCGCGGTAGTAGACGGCGAGGCCCAGGCGGTTGCGGTTGGTCGAATCCGCGAGCACTAAGCCGCCGATCCGCTCGGGGATGTCCGTCGTGTCGCATTCCTGGACGCACAGGACATCGGCCCCGTGCCGTTCGACGAGCTCCTCGAGCTCGACCGCGGCGCGGTGCTTGCGGAGGTTGTACGAGATGACCTTCACGGATCCCAGCCTAGGACTCCCGGGTGAGCGCCACGATGTCTTGACAGATGCGCGGCGCGTGTCCCGCGGCGCGATCGGTCACTCGCTGTCGCGCCGGTTCCTCGTCTGCTCCGCGCGATCGGCGAGCAGGTCGTCGGCGGGATAGCCGACCTCGGCGAGGGTGAGTCCCCGCGCGGCCAGCACCTTCACCTCGGGTACGCGCGACGCGGCGTCCCGGATCGCCACCAGGTCGTCGGGATCGAGCCGCCCCTCCCCCACGGCCACGCACGCGCCGACGAGGGCGCGCACCATGCTGTGGCAGAAGGCGTCCGCCCGCACGTGGGCCACCAGCACTCCCGCGGGGTCGCGGTGCCAGTCGAACTCGAGCAGCGTGCGGATGGTGGTCGCCTCGTCGCGGGGCTTGCAGTAGGCGGCGAAGTCGTGGAGACCGCGCAGGGAGCGGGCCGCGGCATCCATCCTCTCGACGTCCAGCTCGCCCCGCACCGTCGTCGTTCGGTGGCGCTCGAGCGGGTCGTATCCGGCCGCCTGGTCGGCGAGCCGGTAGGCGTACCGGCGCCAGACGGCGGAGAAGCGGGCATCGAAGCCGGCGGGGGCGGGCGACGTGCGCAGGACGGCGACGTCGGAGTACGCACCCAGCACGCCCTGCATCCGTCGCGAGAGCGTCTCGACAGGATCGCATGCCCCGTCCCGGCCCCTCCGGGCGAGGACGCGGTCGCTCTGCTCGTCGTCGAGGTCGACGTGGGCGACCTGTCCGGTGGCGTGCACCCCGGCATCCGTCCGCCCCGCGACGACCAGCCGCACGGAGCCGCCGACGATACGGGAGAGGCCGTCCTCGAGCGTGCCCTGCACCGTGCGCAGGCCGGGCTGTCGGGCCCAGCCGCGGAAATGGGTTCCGTCGTAGGCGATGTCGAGACGGATCCGCACGACTTCAGCGTAGCCGCGGCGGCGACGCGCCCACTCGGCGATGGCTGCCGCGGAAGCGGTCGCGGGCTCACGGTGGGGGCGGCTGCGGGCTCACTTCGGGGGGACCTCCAGACGCGTGCACGATGACGGAGATGCGCAGAATGACGGATGCTGCGGCCTCCCCGCATCCGCAATCCTGCACATGTCCGCACTTCTGCGCGCGGAATGAGGGCCCAGGTGGGGGGCCACGGCTGCGCGATGGCCCGCATCCGCCCGCATTTGCTCACGAAGCATGCGGTTTCGCACAACTCGGCCTGCGTCTCACACAGCCAGCCCACCGCGGCGGAGACACGCAGGATGACGGAGATGTGCACGATGACGGATGCCGCAGCCCACCGGCCTCCGTCATCGTGCACATCTCCGCGATTCCGCACGTGGAGTGACGCGCACGCACCACGCAGCGGAGCCCGCGACCCCGAAGGGTCGCGGGCTCCGCTGTGCGCAGGGTGTCCGAGTTACTCGGACTTCTCCTTCGCGGCCTCGGCCTCGGGGGCGTCGGCAGCGGGAGCCTCGTCGGCGGCGGTCTCGTCAGCGACGGTCTCGTCGGCGGCGGGTGCCTCGACGGTCTCGTCGGCGGCCGGCTCGGCCTCGACGGTCTCGTCAGCGGCGGGCGCTGCGGATCCGGCGGACGCGGCGGCGGACTTCTTCGCCGACTTCGGCTTCGGCGACACGGGCTCGAGGACGAGCTCGATGCGGGCCATGGGGGCGTTGTCGCCCTTGCGGTTGCCGATCTTCGTGATGCGCGTGTAGCCGCCCTCGCGGTCGGCGACCAGCGGCGCGATCTCGGTGAAGAGCTCGTGCACGACGGACTTGTCGCCGATGACGGAGAGCACGCGACGGCGGGCGTGCAGGTCGCCGCGCTTCGCGAAGGTCACGAGACGCTCGGCGAGGGGACGAACGCGCTTGGCCTTCGTCTCGGTCGTCGTGATCGCCTTGTGGGTGAAGAGGGCTGCCGCGAGGTTTGCCAGCATGAGGCGCTCGTGGGCGGGACCTCCGCCGAGGCGGGGACCCTTGGTGGGCTTAGGCATTCTCAGTTACTCCAGTGTCTAAAAGGTCGGAAGCCGAAGCTCAGGCGGTCTCGTCGTCGTAGCCGCCGTAGAAGTGCGCGCCATCGAACCCGGGGACCGAGTCCTTCAGCGACAGGCCCAGCGAGATGAGCTTGTCGCGCACCTCGTCGACCGACTTCTGACCGAAGTTGCGGATGTTCATGAGCTGCGTCTCGGAGAGGGCCACGAGCTCGCTGACGGTGTTGATGCCCTCGCGCTTGAGGCAGTTGTACGAGCGCACCGACAGGTCGAGGTCCTCGATCGGCATGGACAGCTCGTTCGACAGGACGGTCTCGACCGGCGCGGGGCCGATCTCGATGCCCTCGGCCTCGACGTTCAGCTCGCGGGCGAGGCCGAACAGCTCGGTCAGCGTGCGACCGGCGGATGCGACCGCGTCGCGGGGGGCCATCGAGTTCTTCGTCTCGACGTCCAGCACCAGCTTGTCGAAGTCGGTGCGCTCACCGGCACGCGTCGCCTCGACGCGGTACGAGACCTTGAGGACGGGCGAGTAGATCGAGTCGATCGGGACCTGACCGGCCTCGGCGTACTCGTTGCGGTTCTGGGTCGCCGAGACGTAGCCGCGGCCACGCTCGATCGTCAGCTCGAGCTCGAACTTCGCGGTGTCGTTGAGCGTCGCGATGACGAGCTCGGGGTTGTGGACCTCGACGCCGGCCGGAGCCGAGATGTCGGCGGCCGTGACCTCGCCCGAACCGGTCTTGCGCAGGTACGCCGTGATGGGCTCGTCGCGCTCGCTGGAGACGACCAGCTGCTTGATGTTGAGGATGATCTCGGTGACATCCTCCTTCACACCCGGAATGGTGCTGAACTCGTGGAGGACGCCGTCGATGCGGATCGACGTCACTGCGGCGCCGGGGATCGACGACAGGAGGCTGCGACGCAGCGCGTTGCCGATCGTGTAGCCGAAGCCGGGCTCGAGCGGCTCGATGATGAAGCGGCTGCGGAACTCCCCGACCTTTTCCTCGGTCAGGGTGGGACGCTGTGCGATGAGCACTATGTGTTCCTTTCGATCACGTGCCCGCTATATGACACGTGCGGTGAATGAGGTGTTGAGTTTTACTCGAGCGGATGCCGGAGGTCCGGCAGCCGCGAAGCGTGTTTGAGCCGCGACGGGCTCAGCGGACCGGTCTCGGCAGGCTCGGGGACGAATCCCCGGGCCTGCCGGACGACGGGTGTCAGACGCGGCGGCGCTTCGGCGGACGGCAGCCGTTGTGCGCCTGCGGCGTCACGTCGTTGATCGACCCGACCTCGAGGCCGGCGGCCTGCAGCGAGCGGATCGCGGTCTCACGGCCGGAGCCGGGACCCTTGACGAAGACGTCGACCTTCTTGACGCCGTGCTCCTGCGCCTGGCGCGCAGCGGACTCGGCGGCCATTCCGGCGGCGTACGGGGTGGACTTGCGCGAGCCCTTGAAGCCCACGCCGCCCGAGGACGCCCAGCTGATGACAGCGCCGGTCGGGTCGGTGATCGAGACGATCGTGTTGTTGAACGTCGACTTGATGTGGGCCTGGCCCACGGCGATGTTCTTCTTCTCCTTGCGGCGCGGCTTGCGCGCGGCGGTCTTGGCCTGTGCCATGTGCGTGTTCTCCTGAACCTTGGCGGCCGCGCGTTAGCGCGCCTTCTTCTTGCCGGCGACGGTGCGCTTGGGACCCTTGCGCGTGCGGGCGTTGGTCTTGGTGCGCTGACCGCGCACGGGCAGGCCGCGGCGGTGGCGGATGCCCTGGTAGGAGCCGATCTCGACCTTGCGGCGGATGTCGGCGGCCACCTCGCGGCGCAGGTCGCCCTCGACCTTGAAGGTCGCTTCGATGAAGTCGCGGAGGGCGATGAGCTGGTCATCCGAGAGGTCCTTCACGCGGAGGTCCGGGCTGACGCCGGTCGCGGTGAGGATCTCCTCGGAACGGGTACGGCCGATGCCGTAGATGTAGGTCAGGGCGATGACCACGCGCTTGTCGCGCGGGATGTCGACGCCGGCGAGACGTGCCATGCGGCTCTCCTAGGAGTGTCGTGGAGGTGTGGAGCAGTGCCGGTGCCCGGGCCTCCAGCCCGGGGTGTCCCCTCTTGCGAGGTTCTGGTGCTGCCGTAGAGGTGTGTTCAGTTGTGGATGACGGATGCCGCAGCTGCGGCATCCGTCGGAGTGCTAGCCCTGGCGCTGCTTGTGGCGCGGGTTGGACTTGCAGATGACCATGACGTTGCCGTGGCGGCGGATCACCTTGCAGTGATCGCAGATCGGCTTGACGCTCGGCTTGACCTTCATGTTTTTTCCTGTTCGCTGTCTTCGCCGGGCAGGCCGGAGCCTGGGGCGTTACTTCTCGACCGGTCTAGCGGTAGCGGTAGACGATGCGGCCGCGGGTGAGGTCGTAGGGGCTGAGCTCCACGACGACGCGGTCCTCGGGGATGATGCGGATGTAGTTCTGCCGCATCTTGCCCGAGATCGTGGCGAGTACCTTGTGCCCGTTGCTCAGCTCAACGCGGAACATCGCGTTGGGCAGCGCCTCGGAGATCACGCCTTCGATCTCGATGACACCGTCTTTCTTCGCCATACACTCGCTAACGCTCATGCAGACCGGTCGGTCTGCGGTGGTGGGGTGGGTGGTGCCGGGTTCCTCGGGATGACCGTCGGACACGCCGAAACAGGCGCAAAGCACCAAAGATCAAGTGTACGTGGTACTCGCACCCTCGGCAACTCGGGCGTGTCGCGGTCCCCCGCGCCGGCTCTACTGGAAGAGCGTGGCCAGCTGGTCGGGCTGCGGCAGGGAGGAGTTGGCGATCGTCTCGCCGTTGATGGCGATGGTCGGCGTGCCGATGCCCTGCGACCCCGGTGCCACCGGCGTCTTCGGCGTCATCGACGCGACGTACTTGCGGTAGGTCCCGTCGGCGATGCACGACGCGGAGTTGGTCGCGCCCGCCTGCTCGGCGACGGCGGAGATCTCGTCGTCGGTGAGGCCCGTCGATCCCTCCGACGGCTGGCCGGCGAACATGGCCTGCAGGAACGGCAGCGCCGCCGACGGGTCGTTCGCCGCCACGCAGTACATCGCGCTGGCGGCACGCGTGGAGAACTGCGTGCCCTGCGACTGGCGGTCGAGGATCGAGATCGGGTGCACGTTCAGCGTGATCGTGCCGTCGTCGACGAGGCCCTGGATGGACTGACCGTAGACGGACTCGAACTGACCGCAGACGGGGCACATGAAGTCCACGTAGGTGTCCATCGACTTCGAGCCCTCGCCAATCGCGATCGCCCCGGTGTCGGTGTTGATGTTGGCGGCCTGCGGGGCGGTGCCGGGACCGGTGGCGATGGAGTTCATCCACACGACCGTTCCGCCGACGGCCGCGAGCACGACCACCACACCGATGGTGATCCAGATCGCGAACCAGTTCTTCTTGCGCACGGCCGTTGCCATCGTCTTCTTCCGCCTTCTACTGAATGGCAGTCGGGACCACGCCGAAAGGCGCCAGACCCGCTGCTCCACCGTCGGGCGCGGTGAGCACCCAGATACCGTTATCGTGCACGGCCACGCTGTGCTCCCAGTGTGAGCCGGCTGTGCCGTCCACCGTGGAGACCGTCCAGTCGTCGTCCTCGACGAGAGTGGCCTGGTCGCCGATGACGACCATGGGCTCGATCGCGACCGCGAGCCCGGGACGCACCTCGGGGCCGAGGTCGGACGTGCGGTAGTTGAAGATCGACGGCGCCTCGTGCATCTTGCGGCCGATGCCGTGACCGACGTACTCCCGGAGGATGCCGTAGTCGTGCCCGGAGTCCTCGATGTAGCCCTGGATGGCCGCACCCACCTCGCCGAGCCGACGCGCGGTCGCCAGGGCGGCGATGCCTGCCCAGAGCGACCCCTCGGTCACCCGCGAGAGCTCGACGCGCTCGGCGACGACGTCAGGGCGCGCGTCATCGGGGATCACCACGGTGAGGGCAGAGTCGCCGTTCCAGCCCTGGTACTCCGCGCCCGCGTCGACGGAGACGATGTCGCCGGGCTGGAGCACCCGCGGTCCGGGGATGCCGTGCACCACCTGCTCGTTCACCGAGGTGCAGACGGTGTGGCTGTAGCCGCGCACCATCTGGAAGTTCGACTTCGCGCCGCGGGCGACGATGACGGCGGATGCCGCGGCATCCAGTTCCGCTGTCGTCCTTCCCGGCACGATGAGCTCGCGGGCGGCGCGGAGCGCCGCGGCCGTGATGAGACCCGGCTCCACCATCGCCCGCAGCTGGGCGGGCGACTTGTAGATCGATCGACGGAGCGAGGCCACGTCAGACGGCGGCCGGACGCGTCAGTCCGCGCGCCTGCAGCGCCGCGACGATGCGATCGGTGATCTCGTCCAGCGTGCCGACGCCGTCGATGGTGTCGACGACTCCACGGGCGGAGTAGACCTCGAGGATGGGCGCCGTCTCGCGCTCGTAGATCGCGAGACGGTTGGCGATGACCTCTTCGGTGTCGTCGGTGCGACCCTGCTCCTGCGCGCGGCGCGTGAGGCGCGAGATGCTCTCGTCGCGCGGAACGACGAGCTCGAGCACAGCGTCGAGCTGCTCGTCGCGCGACGCGAGGAAGGCGTCGAGGTCTTCGACCTGGCCGAGGTTGCGCGGGTAGCCGTCGAGGAGGAAGCCCTGAGCCGCGTCATCCTGCGACAGCCTCTCCTGCACCACCTTGCTGGTGAGCTGGTCGGGCACGAGGTTGCCGGCCTGGATGATCTCGCGCACCTGGGTGCCGAGCTCGGATCCCCCCGCGACGGCGGCGCGGAACATGTCGCCGGTGGAGATGGCCGGGACGCCGAAGCTGTCCGCGACGCGGACGCCCTGGGTGCCCTTGCCGGAGCCCTGCGGGCCGACGATCAGCAGACGCGCCGTCATCGCAGGAGTCCTTCGTAGTGGCGCTGCTGGAGCTGCGCGTCGATCTGCTTGACCGTCTCGAGTCCGACACCGACGATGATCAGAATCGAGGCGCCGCCGAACGGGAAGTTCTGGTTGGCGCCGACCGTGGCCAGGGCGATGAGCGGCAGGAGCGCGATGAGGCCGAGGTAGATCGAGCCCGGCAGCGTGATGCGCGTGAGGACGTAGTCGAGGTACTCGGCCGTCGGCCGACCGGCACGGATGCCGGGGATGAACCCGCCGTACTTCTTCATGTTGTCGGCGACCTCGACGGGGTTGAAGGTGATCGCGACGTAGAAGTAGGTGAAGCCGACGATGAGGAGGAAGTACAGCACCATGTACAGCGGGTGATCGCCCTTGGTGAGGTAGTTCGTGATCCACACCACCCAGTCCGGCGCGGTCTGACCGGCCTGCGGCTGGTTGAACTGCGCGATGAGGGCGGGGATGTACAGCAGCGACGAGGCGAAGATGACGGGCACGACGCCGGCCATGTTGACCTTGATCGGGATGTAGGTGTTCGTGCCGCCGTAGGTGCGGCGTCCGACCATGCGCTTGGCGTACTGCACCGGCACGCGCCGCTGCGACTGCTCGACGAACACCACGAGGGCGACGACAAGGATGCCGACGGCGAGGACCAGCAGGAAGGTCTCGAAGCCCTTGGTCTGGGCGATGGCCCACATCGACGCGGGGAACGCGGCGGCGATCGACGTGAAGATCAGGATCGACATGCCGTTGCCGATGCCCTTCTCCGTGACGAGCTCGGCGAACCACATGATGAGGCCGGTGCCGGCGGTCATCGTGATGATCATGAGCAGCTGCGCCCACCACACGTCGTTCGTGAGGAGGTTCGTGCACTCGGGGATGCCGGTGTTGCCGAACAGCTGTCCGCTGCGTGCGACCGTGACCAGCGTCGTGGACTGCAGCAGCGCCAGCGCGATCGTGAGGTAGCGGGTGTACTGGGTGAGCCGGGCCTGACCGGCCTGGCCCTCCTTGTACAGCGTCTCGAAGTGCGGGATCACGACGCGCAGCAGCTGCACGATGATCGTGGCCGTGATGTACGGCATCACGCCGAGCGCGAAAATGGACAGCTGCAGGAGCGCGCCGCCCGAGAAGAGGTTGACGAGGGACAGGAGACCCTCGGTCCCGGAGCTCGCTGCGAGGCACGACTGCACGTTCGGGAAGTCCACGAACGGAGACGGCACGTGCGCACCGAGACGGTAGATGGCGATGATCGCCAGGGTGAATGCGATCTTCCGCCGCAGATCAGGTGTGCGGAAGACCCGCGCGATGGCGCTGAACAAGAGGCTGCCTCCAGAAGGGATGCCGGAACGCCCGAGGCGCACCGCATCCAGGGTAACCCAGCAGGGGCCGGAGCGATGCTCCGGCCCCTGCTGCGAGGAACTACTTGACGGTGCCGCCCGCGGCGACGATCTTCTGCTCGGCGGAGCCGGAGACCTTGTCCACGGAGACGTCGAGCTTCACGGCGATGTCGCCGGTGCCCAGCACCTTGACCTTCTCGTTCTTGCGCACCGCGCCCTTGGCGACGAGGTCGCTGATGGTGACCTCTCCGCCGGCGGGGTACAGCTCGGAGAGCTTGTCGAGGTTGACGACCTGGTACTCCACCCGGAACGGGTTCTTGAACCCGCGGAGCTTCGGGGTGCGCATGTGCAGCGGCATCTGCCCACCCTCGAAGCCGACCTTGACCTGGTAGCGGGCCTTCTGGCCCTTGGTGCCACGACCGGCCGTCTTTCCCTTGGAGCCCTCACCGCGACCCACGCGGGTCTTGGCGGTGTTGGACCCGGGGACGGGACGGAGGTGGTGGACCTTGAGGACGCCGGGGCGGGATGCCGGGGCATCCGCCTTCTTGGCGGCCTTGGGGGCACCCTTCTCGGACGCGTTCGCCGCAGCCTTCGCGGACGACGCGGCAGGCGCCTTCTTGGCGGCGGCCGGCTTGTCGGCTGCCTTGGCCGTCTTCTTGGCGGGGGCCTTCACGGTCTCCGCCTCGACGGCGTCGTTCTTCTCGGCCTTCTCAGCCATCAGTCGATCTCCTCAACCTTGACGAGGTGCGCGACGGTCTTGACGTAGCCGCGCGTCTGCGCGTCGTCGGGACGGACGACGGAGTCGCCGATCCGCTTCAGACCGAGCGAACGCAGCGTGTCGCGCTGGTTCTGCTTCTCGCTCACCTTGGACTTCACCTGGGTCACTTTCAGACGGGCAGCCATCAGGCACCTGCCTTCGAGCCGGCCAGGGCGTCGGCCTCGGCACGGACCAGACGCGCGGGGGCGACCTGGTCGAACTCGAGTCCGCGACGGGCGGCGACCGCACGAGGCTCCTCGAGCTGCTTCAGCGCGGCGACCGTCGCGTGCACGATGTTGATCGTGTTCGACGAGCCCAGCGACTTGGACAGGACATCGTGGATGCCAGCGCACTCGAGCACGGCGCGGACCGGCCCACCGGCGATGACGCCGGTACCGGCGGACGCCGGACGCAGCAGCACCACGCCGGCGGCGGCCTCACCCTGCACGGGGTGCGGGATGGTGACGCCGACGCGCGGGACGCGGAAGAAGTTGCGCTTGGCCTCTTCGACACCCTTCGAGATGGCCAGGGGCACCTCGCGGGCCTTTCCGTATCCGACGCCGACGACGCCGTTGCCGTCGCCCACGACGACGAGCGCCGTGAAGCTGAAGCGGCGACCGCCCTTGACGACCTTGGACACGCGGTTGATGGTGACCACGCGCTCCAGGAACTGGCTCTGCTCGCGGTCGCGTCCACCGCGGTCGCGGTTGGGGTTGCGCTCGCGCCCGCCCCGGCGGGGCTCGCGCTCGGCGACGACCTCGGCCGGAGCCTCGGTGGTGGCGGCAGCGACGGGCTGCTCGGTCACGGTGTTCTCCTTGTTGTCACTCACAGGTTCAGGCCTCCCTCACGGGCGCCGTCCGCGATGGCGGCGACGCGACCGGCGTAGCGGTTGCCACCGCGGTCGAAGACGACGTCCACGACGCCGGCGGCCTTCGCGCGATCGGCGACGAGCTCGCCGACCTTGCGCGCCTTGGCCGTCTTGTCACCCTCGAACGTGCGGAGGTCTGCCTCCATCGTCGACGCGGAGGCCACGGTGTGACCCTTGCTGTCGTCGACCAGCTGCACGAAGATGTGGCGGGCGGAGCGGTTGACCACCAGGCGCGGACGCTCGGGGGTGCCGATGACCTTCTTGCGAAGGCGGGCGTGACGACGCGCGCGGGCGTCGGACTTGGTCTTGATAGCCATGATTACTTACCGCTCTTTCCGGCCTTGCGCCGAACGACCTCGCCGGCGTACCGCACACCCTTGCCCTTGTACGGCTCGGGCTTGCGGATCTTGCGGATGTTGGCGGCCGCCTCGCCGACGGCCTGCTTGTCGATGCCGCTGACGGTCACCTTGTTGTTGCCCTCGACCGTGAGCGTGATGCCCGCCGGGGGCTCGACGAGCACGGGGTGCGAGAAGCCGAGGGCGAACTCGATCGAGCCGCCCTTCTGAGCGACGCGGTAACCGGTGCCGACGACCTCGAGGCCCTTGGTGTAGCCCTGGGTGACGCCCACGATGTTGTTGCTGATCAGCGTGCGGGTCAGGCCGTGCAGCGAACGCGACTCGCGCTCGTCGTCGGGGCGGGAGACCAGGATCTGGTTCTCCTCGAGGCGCACCTCGATGGGGCGCGCCACGGTGAGCGTCAGCTCGCCCTTGGGGCCCTTGACGTTGACAGCCTGGCCGTCGACCGTGATGGTCACCTCGGCGGGGATGTCGATGGGAAGACGTCCGATACGAGACATGCGGGGGTCACCACACGTAGGCGAGAACTTCTCCGCCCACGCCCTTCTGCTCGGCCTGACGGTCCGTGAGGAGACCGGAGGAGGTGGACAGGATGGCCACGCCGAGGCCACCGAGGACGGTGGGGATCTCGGTCGAGCGTGCGTAGACGCGCAGGCCGGGCTTGGAGACGCGCTTGATGCCGGCGATCGACCGCTCGCGGTTCGGGCCGTACTTGAGCGTGAGGGTCAGCGTCTGTCCGACGCGGGCGTCCTCGACGTTCCACTCCGAGATGTAGCCCTCCTGCTTGAGGATCTCGGCGATGTGGGTCTTGAGCTTGGAGCTCGGCAGCGCGACGGAGTCGTGGTGCGCCGAGTTCGCATTGCGCAGACGGGTCAGCATGTCTGCGACCGGGTCTGTCATTGTCATGGGTTTTTTCCTTCGTTCACCAGGTTTCGGCGCCCGTTACGCGGGCGTCGACCTGTGGTGGTGGTCCCGGAAGGCCCGGGACCAGATGGTTTCAGGACTGGTTGTCCTCGGTGCGGAACGGGAAGCCCAGGTGACGCAGCAGCGCCCGGCCCTCGGCATCCGTCTTCGCGGTGGTGACGACGGTGATGTCGAAGCCGCGGACGCGATCGATCTTGTCCTGGTCGATCTCGTGGAAGACCGACTGCTCCTGCAGGCCGAACGTGTAGTTGCCGTTGCCGTCGAACTGGGCGCCCGACAGACCGCGGAAGTCGCGGATGCGGGGCAGGGCCAGCGAGACGAGACGGTCGATGAACTCCCACGCACGGTCACCGCGGAGGGTGACGTGCGCGCCGATGGCCTGGCCCTCGCGCAGCTTGAACTGGGCGATGGACTTGCGGGCCTTCGTCACGATCGGCTTCTGGCCGGTGATCTTGGTGAGGTCGTCGACCGCGCCATCGATCACCTTGCTGTCACGAGCCGCCTCGCCGACGCCGGTGTTCACGACGACCTTGACCAGGCCGGGCGTCTGCATGACGTTCGCGTAGCCGAACTCCTCCTGCAGGGCCTTCTTGATCTCGGTGTTGTACTTCTGCTTGAGGCGCGGCTGGGTCTTGCCAGTCTGCGCGGCAGTTGCGGTGCTCATCAGAGGTCCTTGCCTGACTTCTTCGCGAAGCGCACGCGGACGGTGCGCTTGACGCCGTCCTTGACCTGCTCCTCGACCCGGCGGCCGACGCGGGTCGGCTTCTTGGTCGAGGGGTCGACGACGGCGACGTTGGAGATGTGGATGGGGGCCTCGAAGGTCTCGATGCCGCCCGTCTTGGTGCCGCGCTGGGTCTGGCCGACGCGGTTGTGCTTCGTGACGTAGTTCACGCCTTCGACGATCACGCGGTTCTGCTCGACGAGGACCTCGAGGACCTTGCCCTGCTTGCCGCGGTCTCCGCCGCGCTCGGGCTTGGCGCCCGAGATGACCTGAACCAGGTCGCCCTTCTTGATCTTCGCCATGATCAGATGACCTCCGGTGCGAGCGAGACGATCTTCATGAACTTCTTGTCACGAAGCTCACGACCGACCGGCCCGAAGATGCGGGTGCCGCGAGGCTCCCCGTCGCTCTTCAGGATGACGGCGGCGTTCTCGTCGAACTTGATGTACGAGCCGTCGGGACGACGGGTCTCCTTGACGGTGCGGACGATGACGGCCTTGACCACATCGCCCTTCTTGACGTTGCCGCCCGGGATCGCGTCCTTGACGGTGGCGACGATGGTGTCGCCCAGACCGGCGTACCGACGCTGCGAGCCGCCGAGCACACGGATGGTGAGCAGCTCCTTCGCACCGGTGTTGTCCGCGACCTTGACGCGGGATTCCTGCTGGATCACTTTTTACTCCTTGGGTTCCAAGCGGGCCGGAGGCCTACTTGGCCTTCTCGAGGATCTCGACCAGGCGCCAGCGCTTGGTGGCGCTCAGCGGACGGGTCTCGTTGATGAGGACCAGGTCGCCGATGCCGGCCGCGTTGGCCTCGTCGTGCGCCTTCACCTTGGAGGTGCGACGGATGACCTTGCCGTAGAGGGGGTGCTTCACGCGGTCCTCGACCTCGACGACGATCGTCTTGTCCATCTTGTCGCTCACGACGTAGCCGCGACGCGACTTGCGGTAGCCGCGGGCATCGGCGTCGCGCACGTCGTGCTCGGCGCCCTCGTGTCCGGCGACCTCGACCACGGGGGTCTCGACCTCGGCGGCAGCGGTCTTCTTGGGGGCCGCCTTCTTGGGGGCGGCCTTCTTCTCAGTGGTCTCAGCCATCACTCGGCCTCTTCCTTCACGGCCTCGTCGGCGGCATCCGCCTTCTTGGCCTTCGTCTTCTTCGCCTTGGTCGCCGCCTCCACGGGAGCGGGCGTGGCACGGATGCCGAGCTCGCGCTCACGGATGACGGTGTAGAGCCGCGCGATGTCGCGCTTCACGGCGCGGATGCGGCCGTGGCTCTCGAGCTGGCCGGTGGCCGACTGGAAGCGCAGGTTGAACAGCTCTTCCTTGGCCTTGCGCAGCTCCTCGACGAGGCGCTGGTCTTCGAACGTGTCGAGCTCGCTCGGAGCGAGCTGCTTGGTGCCGATCGCCATTACGCGTCGCCCTCCTCGCGCTTGATGATGCGTGCCTTGAGCGGCAGCTTGTGAATGGCACGGGTCAGGGCCTCGCGAGCGAGCTCCTCGTTGACACCGGCGACCTCGAACAGGACGCGACCCGGCTTGACGTTGGCGACCCACCACTCCGGCGAACCCTTACCGGAACCCATGCGGGTCTCAGCGGGCTTCTTGGTGAGCGGACGGTCGGGGTAGATGTTGATCCACACCTTTCCACCGCGCTTGATGTGACGCGTCATGGCGATACGAGCGGACTCGATCTGACGGTTGGTCACGTAAGCGGGCGTGAGCGCCTGGATGCCGAACTCACCGAACGACACCTTGGTGCCACCGGTGGCCTGGCCCGAGCGACCCGGGTGGTGCTGCTTGCGGTACTTGACCTTGCGGGGGATGAGCATTACGCCGACGCTCCTTCTGCCACGGGGGCATCGTTGCGGGGACCACGACGACGGTCGCCACCGCGGTCGTCACGACCACGGGGAGCCTTCGGTGCGTTGGCCTGCTCGCGAGCGAGCTCCTTGTTGGTGAGGTCGCCCTTGTAGATCCAGACCTTCACACCGATGCGGCCGAAGGTGGTCTTCGCCTCGTAGAAGCCGTAGTCGATGTTCGCGCGGAGCGTGTGCAGCGGCACGCGACCCTCGCGGTAGAACTCCGAGCGGCTCATCTCGGCGCCGCCGAGGCGGCCGGAGACCTGGATGCGGACGCCCTTGGCGCCGGCGCGCTGCGCACCCTGCAGACCCTTGCGCATCGCGCGGCGGAAGGCCACACGTGCGGAGAGCTGCTCGGCGACACCCTGAGCGACGAGCTGAGCGTCGGCCTCGGGGTTCTTGACCTCGAGGATGTTCAGCTGGATCTGCTTGCCGGTGAGCTTCTCGAGGTCGGCGCGGATGCGCTCGGCCTCGGCGCCGCGGCGACCGATCACGATGCCCGGGCGGGCGGTGTGGATGTCGACGCGGACGCGGTCACGCGTGCGCTCGATCTCGATGTTGCTGACGCCGGCGCGGTCGAGGTTCGACTGCAGCAGCTTGCGGATACGGATGTCCTCGGCGACGTAGTCGGCGTAGCGCTGTCCGGGCTTCGTCGAGTCGGAGAACCAGCGCGACACGTGGTCGGTGGTGATGCCGAGGCGGAAGCCGTACGGGTTTACCTTCTGGCCCATTACTTGCTCGCCTTCTTCTGGGCGGCCGGGGCCGCGTCGGCGACCTCGGGGGTTGCGAGCACGACCGTGATGTGGCTCGTGCGCTTCTTGATCTGGAATGCGCGACCCTGGGCGCGGGGCTGGAAACGCTTGAGCGTCGTGCCCTCGTCCACGTAGGCGTTCTTGACGTAGAGGTCCTGGTCATCCAGGAACTCGTTCGTCTTGTCCGCGGTGACGCGGGCGTTCGCCATGGCTGCTGCCACGAGCTTGTAGATCGGCTCGCTCGCGCTCTGCGGCGCGAACTTCAGGATGGCGAGGGCCTCTTCGGCCTGCTTCCCCTTGATGAGCGCAACGACACGACGAGCCTTCTGAGGGGTCACGCGGATGTGTCGCACGCGTGCGATGGACTCCACCATTTCTCTCTCCTCTGCCGCCGCGTCAGCGGCGACGGCCCTTCTTGTCGTCCTTCACGTGGCCGCGGAAGGTGCGGGTGGGCGCGAATTCGCCCAGTTTGTGACCGACCATGGTCTCGGTCACGAACACGGGGATGTGCTTGCGACCGTCGTGCACGGCGATCGTGTGGCCGAGCATGGCCGGCACGATCATCGAGCGACGGGACCAGGTCTTGATGACGTTCTTGGAACCGGCTTCGTTCTGGACGACGACCTTGCGAAGCAGGTGCTCGTCGACGAAGGGGCCCTTCTTAAGGCTGCGAGGCATCTTCCTCTACTCCTACTTGCGCTTCTTGCCGGCATTGCGACGGCGGACGATGTACTTGTCGCTCTCCTTGTTGGCGTGGCGGGTGCGACCCTCAGCCTGGCCCCAAGGGGAAACGGGGTGACGACCACCGGAGGTCTTGCCCTCACCACCACCGTGGGGGTGGTCGACCGGGTTCATCGCGACACCGCGGACGGTCGGGCGGATGCCCTTCCAGCGGTTGCGGCCGGCCTTGCCCCAGTTGATGTTCGACTGCTCGGCGTTGCCGACCTCGCCGATGGTCGCGCGGCAGCGCGCATCGACGTTGCGGATCTCGCCCGAGGGCAGACGCAGCTGGGCGTAGGGGCCGTCCTTGGCGACGAGGCGCACGGAGGTGCCCGCCGACCGGGCCATCTTCGCGCCGCCGCCGGGGCGGAGCTCGATGGCGTGGATGACCGTACCGGTGGGGATGTTGCGCAGCGGCAGATTGTTGCCGGGCTTGATGTCGGCACCGGCGCCGGACTCGACCACGTCACCCTGCGACAGCTTGTTCGGCGCGATGATGTAGCGCTTCTCGCCGTCCGCGTAGTGCAGCAGCGCGATGCGCGCGGTGCGGTTCGGGTCGTACTCGATGTGAGCGACCTTCGCGTCGATGCCGTCCTTGTCGTTGCGACGGAAGTCGATGAGACGGTACTGGCGCTTGTGACCGCCGCCGATGTGGCGGGTGGTGATGCGGCCCTGGTTGTTGCGACCACCGGTCTTGGCGAGCGGGCGCAGCAGCGACTTCTCCGGCGTCGATCGGGTGATCTCGGCGAAGTCTGCCACCGACGAGCCGCGGCGACCCGGGGTCGTGGGCTTGTACTTGCGAATAGCCATGTTCTCTAGTCCTCTATCCCGACCGTCAGCCGACTGCCGTGAAGATGTCGATGGTGCCCGACTTCAGGCTCACGATGGCGCGCTTGGTGTCCTTGCGCTTGCCGGTGCCGAAGCGGGTGCGACGGGTCTTGCCCACGCGGTTGATGGTGTTCACCGACGCGACCTTGACGCCGAAGATCTTCTCGATGGCGAGCTTGATCTCGGTCTTCGAGGCGCGGGGGTCCACGAGGAACGTGTACTTGCCCTCGTCGATGAGCCCGTAGCTCTTCTCGGAGACGACCGGCTTCAGGATGATGTCGCGCGGGTCCTTGTCGATGCCGGTCATGCCGAGACCTCCTCGGAGCTCGTGTCGAGCTCGGTCGACGCGCCGGCCTTGGATGCGACGAACGCGTCGAAGGCGGGCTTGGTGAAGACGATGTCGTCGGAGACGAGCACGTCGTAGGCGTTCAGCTGGTCGGAGTACAGCACGTGCACGTACGCGAGGTTGCGGACGCTCAGCGCGCTGAGGTCGTCATCGCGGGCGATGATGACCAGCACGTTCTTGGTCGGCGCCAGCGCTGCCAGCACGGTGGCCGCGGCGCGGGTCGAGGGCGCACCCTCGATCGCGAACGAGTCCACGACGTGCAGGCGCGAGCCGCGGGCGCGGTCGCTCAGCGCACCGAGGAGCGCTGCCGAGATCATCTTCTTGGGCGTGCGCTGCGAGTAGTCGCGCGGCTTGGGCCCGTGGACGATGCCACCGCCGGTCATGTGCGGCGCACGGATCGAGCCCTGACGGGCGTTACCGGTGCCCTTCTGCTTGAAGGGCTTGCGGCCGGCGCCCGAGACCTCACCGCGACGCTTGGTCGAGTGGGTTCCCTGGCGAGCCGCCGCGCGCTGCGCGACGACGACCTGGTGGATGAGGGGGATGTTCGTCTTGACGTCGAAGATGGCGGCGGGCAGCTCCACGGAGCCGACCTTCTGGCCGTCGGCCTTCAGGACGTCGAGCGCGAGGGTCGAGTCAGCCATGAGTTCAGGCACCCTTCACTGCGTTGCGGACGTAGACGATGCGGCCGCGCGCGCCGGGGACGGCGCCCTTGACGAGCAGCAGACCCCTCTCGGCGTCGACGGCGTGCACCGTGAGGTTGAGGACGGTCACGCGCTCGCCACCCATACGGCCGGCCATGCGCATGCCCTTGAAGACGCGGCTCGGGGTCGAGGACGCGCCGATGGAGCCGGGCTTGCGGTGGTTGCGGTGCGAACCGTGCGAAGCGGAGACACCCTTGAAGTTGTGACGCTTCATGACACCGGCGAAGCCCTTGCCCTTGCTGGTGCCGACGACGTCGACCAGCTGGCCGGCCTCGAAGACGCCGTCCACGGTGAGCTCCTGACCGAGTGAGTAGTCAGCAGCATCCGCGGTGCGGATCTCCGTGAGGTGGCGACGCGGGGTCACACCGGCGGCCTCGAAGTGGGCCGTCTGCGGCTTGTTCACCTTGCGGGGGTCGATCTGGCCGTACGCGATCTGAACGGCGTTGTAGCCGTCCTTCTCGGGCGTGCGCACCTGGGTGACCAGGTTCGGCGCGATCTCGATGACGGTGACGGGGACGAGCTTGCCCTGCTCGTTCCAGACCTGGGTCATGCCGAGCTTGGTGCCCAGCAGTCCCTTGGAAATCTTGGAGTTGATGTCGGCCATGTCGATCCTCAGAGCTTGATCTCGATGTTGACGTCGGCCGGGAGGTCGAGACGCATCAGCGAGTCGACGGCCTTGGGCGTCGGGTCGATGATGTCGATGAGGCGCTTGTGGGTGCGCATCTCGAAGTGCTCGCGGCTGTCCTTGTACTTGTGGGGGGAACGGATCACGGCGATCACGTTCTTCTCGGTCGGAAGGGGCACGGGGCCCACGACCGTCGCGCCCGCACGGGTCACGGTGTCGACGATCTTGCGCGCCGACGAGTCGATGACTTCGTGGTCGTACGACTTCAGGCGAATGCGGATCTTCTGTCCCGCCATTGTCTGCTCACTCTCTTTCTCGCGTCTTACCGTCCTGGAGGTCCCAGGGGCATTGGACGCACGGTGGCGCTCTCGCGCCATGGCACTTCGGCCCGTTCTCACGGGCGCTGCTGCACCGCTGTTCTCATGTCAAACCGGATGCCGCGGCATCCGGCTCCCCCTCCCGCGCACGCGTGCGCTTCCCCGGCGAAGGGGATGGGAGTGTGGATGTGTCGTTCTGCTGCCCGCGGCCTAGGACCCTGCGCTACGCGCCGCCTATGCACTGCCCTGACAGTGACCGGTCGCTCTCGCGCTTGTACAGCACAAGGACCACCGGAATGTGGAACCTCGTTAGTCTACGTGCACCCCGGGCGTGTCGCAAACTCGGGCGTGTCGCGACATCCGCGACAGGCACTCCCCCGGACGCGGAACGACCCGGGAGCCTGCGCTCCCGGGTCGTCCGAACGGTCGGAGTGGGCTACTGGTTGCCGATCGACTTGTCGATGCTGTCGCGGACGCCGTCGACCTTCTCGTCGACGCTGTCGGGAGCGACCTTCTTGACGAACTCGGCGGCGGCGTCCAGCACCTTGTCGCTGACCTCCTCGGCCTTGTCGCTCTTGAGCGCTCCGTCGATCTTGTCCTTGTTCTGGTCCAGGAACTGCTTGCCCTGGTTGACGAGATCCTCGATACCCATAACAACTCCTTCCGGCCCCCGGTGGGCGTCTCCTGCCATCATGCCCGGCTCGCGCGACGGGCGACAGTGCGCGGCCGTCGATCGATCGGGTGAGCGGGTCAGGAGGAGGGGAACATCGCCGCGCAGGACGCGTCGATGTTGACCGGCGTCGCCGAGGCGGTCGGCGTGTGCCGCAGGTCGAGCGGGCCGAGCTCACCCGCGGGGAACTGCACCGTGTATGACACGGTGCGCGTCTCGTCCTGGGCGAGCGCCACGAGCTTGCTCACGGCGGTGCTGCCCTTCTCGGTGCCGGCGCGGTCGAGTCCGGGGACGTCCCCGTCGCCGGGGTCGACGGACACGATGGTGGCTCCGGGCGGCGCGAAGAAGAGGGTGTCGATGAGCATCGTCGTGTTCGGCAGTCCGTACCAACCGGCCTTCGCGGTCAGGGTGTAGCGGCTCTGGATGCTGTCGGGGATCGAGTTGGTCATCGTCTGGCTGACGCTCATCGTGCGGGCGTCTGCGTCGCAGCGCGCGTCCATGACCGTGGCGAGGTGGTACTCGATCTTGCCGACGCCCCAGTCGTTCAGGTAGATGCCCAACTGGGTGGTCTTCGCGGTGTCCTCCGGCAGGGCGCCGTCGACGTTGAGCTCCACGGCGAGGGCCTGCGCGGTCGGGTCGGTGAAGGCGAGGTACACGCGCTGCTGACGCGCGGACTCGGTCAGCGCGTCGAGCATCTTCGCCGGATCCCACTTCCCTGCGGTGAGGTGCTCGAACACAGCCTGCGAGACGGCGGCGAAGAAGACGTCGGAGTCGGTGCCGCGCGGGTAGCGCTCGTAGGCGTCGCTCAGCAGGAGTCGCACGGCGTTGTCGGCGTTGATCTCCTCGCCGTCCACGGTGACCGGCCCGGCGACCGCGAGCATGTTGGACAGCACGACCGGATCGATCGAGATGACCCCGTCGAAGCGATCCCCGTAGCTGGCGTTGAAGAGATCCTGGAACAGCTGCGCCGTCGTCGGGAAGTCGGGCGTCATGGAGTAGTCCTGCGAGTAGCGGGTCAGGGTCTCCGGGTAGAGCGAGAGCGTCTCGGGCGGAAGCGTCGTGAAGGTCACGCCCGCGGTGCCCGTGGCCTTGAAGGTGGCCGAGCTCGTCTGATCCGCAAGGGCGAAGCGGCCGTCGTCGACGGTCATGATGATGCTCGCGGCGGGATTGCCGCCGGTCGCCCGGATCTCGGCGTTGTTCTGGAACACGAGCAGGTAGGTGCGCGGACCGTCCGCGCCCGCCATGCCCAGCAGCGTCGGCAGGTATCGGTTGACGACGTCGAGCGTCGGCGCGGTCTGATCGATGACGGCGCGCACCTGCGACACCGGCTCCGCGACCGCGGGAAGCAGGGCGTCCACGTCGATCGGGTCGGTCTGGGCCTTCGCCGCGGCGAACGCGTCGGCGATGGCGGGCAGCGAGCCCGCGGCGCCGCGGAACGGCTCGAGGTCGATGCCGCCGCCCTCGAGGGCGAGGTTCTCCACGTTGATCGCCGACATGATCTGCAGGCCGGGGTCGAGCGCGCCGTCCACGAGCGTCTTCGCCGACAGGGTGACGCGCTGGACCGCGTCGATGTTCGCCCCGACCTGGGGCACCGCCGCCGCCAGGTCCCAGAGGGGTCCCGCGACGATGTCCGCGGCCCCGGACGTGCGTGCGGTGAGCTCGTCGGCCGAGGTCTGGATCGCCGCGGCATCCTTCGCCTTCACGGCGTCGCCGAGCGTCTCGATGCTCGCGCGGGCGGCCACGAGGTCGTCGCGCACCTCGAAGGCCTCGCGGGCGAGCACCGTGCCCAGCACGCCGACCACGACGGCGCCGGCGACGAAGACGCCGAGCACTCCCCCGAGGACCCAGGGCCAGCGACGCCGACGCTCCCCCGCCGAGCGGCCGGACCGACGTGCGCTCGTCTCATCCGCCGCGTTCACCATGCGGCGATCCTACCGACGGGGGTGCTGGGGGAACGCCGAGCGGCGGCGGGCGGGATCGGGCGGTTCAGAGGGTCGTGATGACGAAGGCGACGACGAAGCCGAGCAGCGCGAACGCGGCGATCATCGTCCCCGCGACCGCAGCCGCCGACGGCCGGGGCCGGCTGAGGAACACGCCGACGGCGCCCGCCACGACCCCGAGGAGCGCGAGCGCTCCCCCGATGGCGACCGCCGCATCCGCGAAGGAGGGCGCCTCTCCGTCGAGGACGAACAGCGCCCCTGCGGCGAGCGGCACCGCGGTCGCCGCCAGCGCGAGCAGGATGGCCAGGATGCCGAGGACGCGTGCGGCGGGGGTCACCAGGTCACACTATCCCGGGGGCTGAGGGGCATCCGTCCGCGGGCCGTCCGGCTCGGAGTCGGGCCGCGTGCGGCCTGCGTCATCCGGGGCGGGCGCGCCGCCATCCGTCCGCGACGCGGCCGGAACGGAGACCGTCGCTCTGCGGATCGCCCGCGGCGGGCGGCCCGACAGCCAGATGTAGACGGTCACGACCGCCAGCACGCCCGCGATCCACACGATCCACCAGGGGAAGGAGGGGATCTCCGGGCGCTCGCCGGCCTCCGCGAGCTCCTTCGCGGGCGTCGGGATGACGCGCTCCCCCGTCACGAGGATGCGGTGGCTGTTGACGCCGAGCGGCGTGCAGGTCACCAGCGTCACGAGGTCCTCGCCCGTCACCGGCTGCAGGGACTCCGTGTCGGCGGGGTCGACGACCCGGGTGTCGGTGACCGCGTAGACGAGCACTTCTCCGAACACCTCGATGGTGAAGGTGTCGCCGACCTGCACGCGGTCGAGGTGGGTGAAGAGCTCCGCCGTGGCCAGACCGCGATGGGCCGTCAGCACCGAGTGGGTGGACGCCCCGCCCACCGGCAGCGCGGTGCCCTCGAGGTGGCCGACGCCGTGCTCCAGCACCGCCGTGCTGGTGCCGTGGGAGATCGGGAGGTCGACCTCGATGGCGGGGATCTTGAGCCGGGCCATGAGTCCGTCGGCGTCGGCGCGGAGGAGGTCGTCGTAGCCGCCGCCCTGGTCGGGCCTGTCGGCGATGGGGAGGCGTTCGTTGGCGGCGATGTCCGCGCCGCCGCCGACGAGCGAGCGGTTGTAGGCCTGCGCCTCCCGCACACGCTCGTGGAGCGTGTCGGCGCCGAGGTCCTTGACGTCGTCGGTGTACTGGTCGATCCGCTGGGACTGCTCGTACTGGCTGAACCACGCGGCCACCGAGGGGAACATGAGCAGAGCGCTGCCCAGCACGCACAGCAGGGCGATGACGCAGGCCGCGATCGGCACCCGCCAGCGCCGGGCGCGTCGTCTCGCCCGCCGACCCATCGGCGCGCTGCGGCCCGGAGACGACGAAGACGGAGCGCCGGCCCGGCGCTCCGTCTCCGCTGTCATCTCTTCAGGTTAGGCGTCGGCGTGGGCGATCGCCGCGCGACGGCGGGCCACGACGACGGCTGCGCCGACCGCGACCAGCAGCAGCGCGCCGCCGCCGAGTCCGAACCAGAGAGCCCCGTCACCACCGGTGAGCGGCAGCAGGAAGTTCGCTGCGGACACCTGGGTGTGGTTGAACTCCACGTAGTTCTGGATCGGCGGAACCGTCGACGACGGTCCTGCGACCACCACGGTCTGCACCGGGTTGGTCTGCGGGATGTTGAAGCCCGTCGGCGGGGTGACCTCACGCACGTAGTAGTTGCCCGGCGTGATGATCGGAATGGCCACCAGGCCGTTGGGGCCCGTCGTCCAGTCGGTGATGCCGTTGATCGACACCGGGTTCTGCTGGTTGTTCGCGTCGTTCTGGTTCAGGTACACCTGGTACACCGCGCCGGCGAGCGGCGTCCGCGCGCCTCCGTTGGTGCTCTCGTACGCCAGGACGGTGAGCTGGCCGATCGGCGTGGTGCCGGTCACCGTCTCGGTGAGGCCGTTGATCGTCGCGGTCGCCGAGTTGGTGATCAGACCGTTCGGCGGGATCGAGACGGCCCGCGTCAGCACGTTGAACGACACGAGGCCGCCCTGCAATGCGGTGAGACGCGTGAGACCGGAGGACGTGAACGTGAGGGTCGACGCGGAGCCGGTCGTGGTGATCGTGTAGTCGGCCGGCGCTGCGAACGACTGCGCCACACCGGCCGCATTGGCCACCGTCACCGTGGTCGGCGCGACACCCGTGGGCGGCGTCGCGACGAAGGCGAGATCGGTCGGGATCGTGTCGGCGAGCGAGAACGACGTGATCGAGTCACCCGCGGCGAGCGTGGGGATGCTGGACGCGATCGACCACCGGATGAGGTCGGGGTTGCGCGCCTCGGCCGAGTTCGCCGGTGCGGGCACCCGTGTCTTCGTCAGTTCGGTGACGGCGTTCTTCGGGTAGACGTGCACGTCGTAGATCCACTGGTTGGCCGGGGCTCCCACGGGGCCGGTCGGCAGCGGGAGTGAGACCAGGAAGGGCGCGGTCGGGTTGGTGGCGGCCGTGGGCAGCACGGTCTCCTGCACGTAGAACAGGCCGAGCGGCATGCCGGTCGGGAAGGTCGCCGTGCCGTTGGCGGCAGACGGCGTCGACGTGTAGGGCGTGCCCGTGAGCCGCGTCGAGGCGGCCTGCGGGGTGAGGCTGTTCGCGACCGTCCAGCCGCCCGGGGTGGTGAGGTCGACACCGGCGACCAGAGTGGCGGTGAAGACGGCGCCGGCGAGGGGCGTGCCCAGGTTGACCGTGCTCGGCAGCTCCTGTCCGGTGCCGGCGATGGCGCCGTTTCCGGGGCCGAGCGCGTACTTGTGCACCGTCAGGCTGCGGGCCTGATCGGGGTCGATGTTTCCGGGCAGTGTGACCGCGGTGGCGGGCACGGCGGCGGCGAAGACACCGACGAAGGCGAGCGTGAGCACGCCGACGACGGCACTCGCGCGCCTGATGAATGAGGTGGACATGAGGGATGCTCCCGTTCGTGAAGAGGTGTTCGTGTGTGTGGTGGGGATGGGGGTTCGGTCGAGGGTCGGAGGGCCTCCTCGGCCGGGCGGGCCGTGGAGGGAGGGAAGGGGGATCACGCTGTGCTCCTTCTGGTGCGTCGCCCGTGGAGCACGGCGAGGATGAGGGCGAGGGCGAGGACCCCGCCGCCCGCGAAGAGGAAGCCGTCGGCTCCGAGTCCGCCGGTGAGGGGGAGAACGGTCGGCTGCACGCGGGTGTTGACGAAGCGGTAGACCGCGGTCTGCCCTGCGGCGGGGGCGGTGATGGTCGCCGACGAGACGTCGACCCATCCGGCGCCCACCTGGCGCTGCAGCTGCTGGGCGTACGCGAGCCGGCTCCCGACCGCGGCGGGCGCCTCGGTCAGGGTGTACGACTGGCCCGGCCGGACGTCGATGAGAGCCGCCGACTGATTCGCGGCGGGGTCGGTCCCCGGTCGGGAGGCCGTGGGCAGCGTGCCGCCGGCGAACGCGCCGGGGGTGGCGGTGACCGTCCAGGTGGACGCCTGGAAGCCCGGCCGCGGATCGACGACCGACACCAGCAGCGTGATGCGCGCTGTGGCGTTGGCCACCGTGCACGTGACCTGCGAACCCTGCGCGAGCGTGACGTCGCCGGCGCCGCTGACGGTGACGGGACTCCCCGTCGAGGTGAGGCACTGCCAGGGGCCGTTCTGCACGTAGAGCGTGGTGCCGCCCGACTCGGACAGCCGGTACGGGACACCCGGCGTCACGGTGACCGACGTCGTCGCCGCCGTTCCGCTCAGTCCGGTCGGTCCGGGCAGCGCGCCTGCCGGGGCTCCGGCGGTGAGGGTCCAGTCCGTCGGCAGCGCCGAACCGAAGTCGACCCGCTTCACCAGGGTCAGCGTCGCCGCTGCGCGGTTCACGATCGTGCAGGCCACGGTGGCGGCCGAGGCGATGTTGGTGAGACTCGCGCTGATGACCGAGCCCACCGTGCTGAAGGTCGTCGGGACGGTGGCGCCGTTGACGGTGCACGCGCCGCTGACGAAGACGAAACCGGTCTGCTGCACCTCGGAGACCACGAGCGTCGCCCGCGACGCCAGCGTGCCGAACAGCGCCGTCCAGGTCGCCGTGCCCGAGGCGTTCGTGACCTGCTGCGACGACTCGCCCGGCAGGACGCTCACCGTTCCCGCAGTGGCGCTGCCGGTCACCCCCAGCGTCCAGCCGGCGGCCGGCTGGGGCGTTCCCGTCGCCGGGTCGAGCACCTGTTTGGTGACGGTGATGGTGGATGCCGGACGCGGAGAGTTGAAGTAGGTGCAGACGACGTTCACGCTCAGCCGATTGGGCATGGTGACCGCGCCGGTCACGGCCGCTCCCGTGCTCAGCCGCACCCCGTCCGCCCAGCACTCGTAGACCGAGGTGTACGCGGTCAGTGCGGACGTGGAGCCCGCCGCCATCGTCTCGCCGAACGTGAGCGTCGTGCCGATGGGCACCGGAACGGGACCGATCTGCGCGGCCTGCCGGCCGGTCGCCGATCCGGAGGTGGTCGCCGTCGCGACCACCGTCGTGTCGTTGTTGAGTGTCAGGGAGAACTGGTCGGCCGCCGCCGCCCGGCCGACGACGTTCTTGAGGACGGTGGCGGTCGCGGGCGAGCTGCAGCCCGCGAGATCCGTCGAGTCCACCGTCGCGCGGGGGGTGCCCGCGACCCTCGTCCACGTCGTGGCGTCGAACTCGTAGACGCTGGTGCTGCTGGAGAGGTAGACCGTGCCGCGCGGTGAGAAGGCGATGCCGTTCACGTTGCCGTAGGCCGGGGTCGCGTCGAGGTTGCCGAGCGTCTTCGTCGTCGAGGTGTTGACGGCGAGCGTGGTGCCGTTGGCCGCGGCGAGGCTCTCGGCCGTGACCGTGAAGATCGCCGCGCTCGAGACGTTGTTGGTCGTCGAGGCGCCGACCACGTACAGGTTGCCGCGCGCGTCGAAGCCCATGTCGCCGTTGCCGTTCGGCGTCGCACCGGTCGGGAAGGAGCCCAGGAACGAATAGCGGAGATTCGTGGGGTTCGACTCGGTGAAGCTCCACACGTAGAACTGCGAGTTGACGAACTTGCCGAAGAGGTAGCGACCGGTCGAGGGCTCGACGGCTCCCGCGACGACGCTGCCCGCGATCGTGGCGCCGCCGGCGACCGTCGTGTAGCCCGTTCCGGTGAGCGTCTGGAAGCCCCCGGACGGAGTCCACTTGAGGATCGAGGTGACGCCGGTGCCGTCGGTCGTGCGATCCATCGCGTAGGCCGACGTTCCGCCCGAGCCGACGCCGAGGGCGTTGGCCGACGTCACGGATCCCCAGGTGCCGACGGATGCGGTGGCCCCGGTGACGGCGTCGCCCTGCACGAGCCCGCCGGCCGGTGACACCGAGTAGTAGTGGTTGACGTCGCATGCCAGGCGCGTGGCCTGCGGGGTGTTCGTGAAGGTGCAGACGACCTCGGCGCCCTGGTCCGACGGCATGGTGAGGCTGCCCGCCGGCGAGTTGCCCCCGGCCACGACGGTCGTGCCGCGCAGGCACTCGTAGGTCGCCCCGTAGCCGAGACCCGCCCCGGAGGTGATCGTCTCGTGGATCGTGTACACCCCGTTGGGCTGGACGACCACGGGCCCGGCCTGCGCTGTCTGGAGGCCGTTCGCGGTGCCGCTCGTCGTGGCCGTGCCGAGCACCGTGGTGCCGCTGCGCACCGAGAGGGTGAACTGGTCGGTGGTCGCCGTGCGCGTCGTGATGTTCTTGCGGATCGTGAGGGTGCTCGGGGGCACGACGGTCACGCTGGTGGCCGCCGAGGCGATGAGGCCCGTGCCGGTGACGGTTCCGCTGGTGTACGTGCCGGGGGCGGCGGCGAGGACGTTGACGGTGATCGTGCAGCTCGTGGCTCCGGCCGCGAGATCGCCGCCCACCGCGGTGATCGAGGAGCTGCCGGATGCCGCGGTCACCGCGAAGGCGGTGCCGGTCACGTTGACGCAGGTTCCGCCGACCGATGGGGTGGGCGCGACCACGAGGCCGGCCGGCAGGGACGCGGAGAAGCCCCAGTCCGGCTTCGCGAGAAGGTCGCTGCGGTTGGTGATCGTGTAGGTCAGCGTGGTCGGCACGGTCGCGGTGGCCGGGGACGGGCTGAAGGCCGCATCCAGCGCCGGGGTGACGTCGAGCACCCGGAGGTTGTCGAGGGCGAAGGCGTTGCCGGAGGCCGACGTGCCGGAGTTCGTCACCCGCACCTGGGCGGCCGCGATCTGCGCCGGGGTCATGAGGACGGGAGCGATGCCGGTGTAGGTCGCCGCGCGGGTGGAGGCCGTGAGTGCCGGGTCGAGGATGCCGCCGGGAGCCGTCAGCGCGGGGGTGCTGGCGTAATAGCCGCCATCCGCGCAGGGGACGATCGCGGCGGGGAACGGCGAGAACGTGGTGGCGCCCGACACGAGGGAGGGCACGAGGTTCGCGTTGTTCGTGCCGCACTCGTCGCCGACGGCGTCCAGGCGCATCGTGTAATACCTGCTCGACGGAGCGGACACGGTGATGCCGGCGGCCGACTGCAGCACCGTGCTGCCGCCCGCGATGGTGGCGGAGGGCGCATTGGTCAGCGCATGGTTGCCGCGCGTCGTGTTCGTGGATCCCACGGCCGGAGCACCAGATGTGCCCGGAGCAACTCCCGCCGCCACCTGGCCCAGGACATCCGCCATCCGTCGCGTCTCGCGCGGTCCGCTCGTGTTGTTTCCGCCGACCCCGCCGATGATCGTCACGTACGGACAGAATGCGCTGTTCGCCACCGGTGCGGAGTAGTTGACCAGCACGCCCGTGCAGTTCGCTCCGGATGCCCATCCGGTTGACCATGTGTAGCGACTGCCCGCGTACCCGGCGAGTCCGCTCGGGGTGGTCGTGTTCAACCCCTGCTCGAAGGTCTCGGTCCACACCTCGACGGGGTCATCGGGCACGCCGGCCGCGAGGATGCCGATGTCGGCGAGCAGACGGGCCCCCACACGCGGCGGAGCACGCGGCTCGGACGGGTCGGGCGCCGTCGCGTCGGGCGCCTCCGAAGTGCCGTCCCCTGCCTCCGAGGCATCGTCCGCCGGCGCGTCGCCCTCCAGCGGGTCGGCGGCCACCGGCTCGTCGGCGGCATCGTCTGCGACGGGCGGGTCGACCGCGTCGTCACCCGGCGCAGGCGTCGTCGCTGTGGGAGCGGGCTCCGGGCCGGTCACCGGGTCGGCGGCGCTCGGCGTCGGTGCGGGTGCAGGAGCGGGCTCGGGCGTGGGGGTCGGGGTCGCGGTCGGCGCCGGTGTCTCGGCGGCCGCCGCGCTCGGAGAGGGTGACGGCGCGTTCGTGGCGTCCGCGATGGCGGCCGACGGGAGGAGGGTCGTCACGGCCAGCACCGCTGCCAGGGCGACGGCGAGGGTGCGCGGAACGCGCCCCGCACGGCGTGGACGCCGAGCACGGCGTGCCGCCGCGTCGCGACCATCCGCGACGTGTCGCCTGCTCATCCCCCTGCCCATCTCCCCAGATGGTTCGTTGTAACTCCTGCCTCATTCCTATGCGATTGCTGAAAGCGATGACCGACGCGAGGCGCGGAGTAGCCCGGAGGCGTCGCAATTGTGCATACCGGTCTCACGAGCCTGCGGAGGGGTGCGCACGTCGGTGCCGCCGGACGCGGCCGCAGCGCCGCAGCCACCGACGACAGAACGCCCCCCGGCCGGAGCCGGGGGGCGTTCTGGAAGCAGTCGTGAGACTTACTTGAGGATCTTCGTGACCGTGCCGGCGCCGACGGTGCGGCCACCCTCACGGATCGCGTAGCCGAGGCCCTCTTCCATGGCGATGGGCTGGATCAGCTCGACCGTCATGTCGGTGGTGTCACCGGGCATGACCATCTCGGTGCCCTCGGGAAGCGTGATGACTCCCGTGACGTCCGTGGTGCGGAAGTAGAACTGCGGGCGGTAGTTCGTGAAGAACGGGTTGTGGCGACCGCCCTCCTCCTTGGACAGGATGTACGCCGTGCCCTCGAAGTTGGTGTGCGGGGTGACCGAACCGGGCTTCACGACGACCTGGCCGCGCTCGACGTCGTCACGCTTGGTGCCGCGCAGGAGCAGACCACAGTTCTCGCCGGCCCATGCCTCGTCGAGCTGCTTGTGGAACATCTCGATACCGGTGACGATCGTCTTCTGCGTGGGACGCAGACCCACGATCTCGACCTCGGAGTTGATGCCCAGGGTGCCGCGCTCGGCGCGACCCGTGACGACGGTCCCACGACCGGTGATCGTGAAGACGTCCTCGACGGGCATGAGGAACGGCTTGTCCTTGTCGCGGATGGGGTCGGGCACCGAAGCGTCGACGGCCTCCATCAGCTCGAGGATCTTGTCGACCCACTCGGCGTCGCCCTCGAGGGCCTTGAGGCCGGAGACGCGGACGACGGGCGCGTTGTCGCCGTCGAAGTCCTGCGACGACAGCAGCTCGCGGACCTCGAGCTCGACGAGCTCCAGGATCTCCTCGTCGTCGACCATGTCGGACTTGTTCAGCGCGACCAGCAGGTAGGGCACGCCGACCTGCTTGGCGAGCAGCACGTGCTCACGCGTCTGAGCCATCGGGCCGTCGGTCGCGGCGACCACGAGGATCGCGCCGTCCATCTGAGCAGCACCGGTGATCATGTTCTTGATGTAGTCGGCGTGACCCGGGGCGTCGACGTGCGCGTAGTGGCGCTTCGGCGTCTCGTACTCCACGTGGGAGATGTTGATCGTGATGCCGCGCTGACGCTCCTCGGGAGCGGAGTCGATGGACGCGAAGTCGCGCTGCACGTTGGTGGCCGACGGGTACTTGTCGGCGAGCACCTTCGAGATCGCTGCGGTGAGCGTGGTCTTGCCGTGGTCGACGTGACCGATCGTTCCGATGTTCACGTGCGGCTTGGTCCGCTCGAATTTGGCCTTGGCCACTGGGTCCTCCTAGGACATTCGTGTAGATGCTCCGGGCGCTGGATTGCGACCGGGTGTCTACGGGGATGGGTTCCACGTTAGTGGAGAGAGGTCGTGCGAGTCTGTGAAGTTATGAGGGCTGGATGCCGGCGGCCGGGGCCGCCGGCATCCAGAGGGCTTATTCGCCCTTGGTCTTCTGGACGATCTCGTCCATGACGTTGCGGGGCACCTCGGCGTAGCTGTCGAACTCCATGGAGTAGACGGCGCGGCCGGAGGTCTTGGAGCGCAGATCGCCGATGTAGCCGAACATCTCGGACAGCGGCACGAGCGCCCGCACGACCTTGACGCCCTGGGCATCCTCCATCGACTGGATCTGCCCGCGACGGGAGTTCAGGTCGCCGATGACGTCGCCCATGTACTCCTCGGGGGTGCGCACCTCGACGGACATGAGCGGCTCGAGGATCACGGGATCGGCACGGCGGAGGGCCTCCTTGAAGCCCATCGAGCCGGCGATCTTGAACGCCATCTCCGAGGAGTCGACGTCGTGCGAGGCGCCGTCGAGCAGGATCGCCTTGACACCCACGATGGGGTAGCCCGCCAGCACGCCGACGTTCATGGCGTCCTGGAAGCCCTGATCGGTCGGGCTGATGTACTCGCGCGGGATGCGGCCACCGGTGACCTTGTTCTCGAACTCGTACGTCTTGTCGGCCGTGACCTCGAGAGGCTCGATGGTGAACTGGATCTTGGCGAACTGGCCCGATCCACCCGTCTGCTTCTTGTGGGTGTAGTCGTGCTTCTCGACCGACTTGCGGATGGTCTCGCGGTAGGCCACCTGGGGCTTCCCGACGTTGGCCTCGACCTTGAACTCCCGCTTCATGCGGTCGACCAGGATGTCGAGGTGCAGCTCGCCCATGCCCTTGATGACGGTCTGACCGGTGTCGGAGTTCTGCTCGACGCGGAACGTCGGGTCCTCCTCCGCGAGCTTCTGGATCGCGAGACCCAGCTTCTCCTGGTCGGCCTTGGTCTTGGGCTCGATGGCCACCTCGATGACCGGCTCGGGGAACGTCATCGACTCGAGGACGACCTGGTGCGCGCTGTCGGACAGCGTGTCACCGGTGGTGGTGTCCTTGAGGCCGATCACGGCGTAGATGTGACCCGCGGTGACCGAGGGCACCGGGTTCTCCTTGTTGGCGTACATCTGGAAGATCTTCCCGATGCGCTCCTTCTTGGACTTCGTCGAGTTGACGATCTGCGCGCCCGAGTCGAGGTGACCCGAGTAGACGCGGATGTAGGTCAGACGACCGAAGAAGGGGTGCGTCACGATCTTGAACGCGAGCGCGGTGAAGGGCTCGTCGCGATCGGCGTGGCGCTCGATGACGATCTCTTCGTTCTTCGGGTCGTGCGCCTCGATGGCGGGCACGTCCAGCGGGGACGGCAGGTAGTCCACGACCGCGTCGAGCATCGGCTGCACGCCGCGGTTCTTGAACGCCGAGCCGCAGAGCACGGGGTAGATCTCCGAGTTGACCGTCAGCTTGCGGATCGCGGCCTTGATCTCGGGGACGGTGAGGGGCTCGCCGCCGAAGTGCTTCTCGAGGAGCTCCTCGTCGGTCTCGGCGACGGTCTCGAGCAGCTGCTCGCGGTACTTCGCCACGACATCGGCCATGTCGGCCGGGATCTCCTGGATGTCGTACTTGGCGCCCATGGTGACATCACCCTTGGCGTCTCCGGCCCAGACCAGCGCGCGCATCTCGACGAGGTCGACGACGCCGACGAAGTCGTTCTCGGCGCCGATGGGCAGCTGGATGACGAGGGGCTTCGCCTTGAGCTTGTTGATGATGGTGTCGACGGTGAAGTAGAAGTCGGCGCCCAGCTTGTCCATCTTGTTGACGAAGCAGATGCGGGGGACGTTGTACTTGTCGGCCTGACGCCACACGGTCTCGGACTGGGGCTCGACGCCCTCCTTGCCGTCGAAGACGGCGACCGCGCCGTCGAGGACGCGCAGCGAGCGCTCGACCTCGACCGTGAAGTCCACGTGACCCGGGGTGTCGATGATGTTGATCTGGTTGTTGTCCCAGAAGCACGTCACAGCAGCGGACGTGATGGTGATGCCACGCTCCTGCTCCTGCTCCATCCAGTCGGTCGTAGAGGCGCCGTCGTGCGTCTCGCCGATCTTGTGGTTGGTTCCCGTGTAGTACAGGATGCGCTCGGTCGTCGTCGTCTTGCCGGCATCGATGTGCGCCATGATGCCGATGTTGCGGACCTTGTTGAGGTCGGTGAGCACGTCTTGTGCCACGGGGTGTCTTCCTTACGTGTGGTGAGGGATGTCGCGGTGGCGCCGGCCGGGGACTCGTGGCCCCCGGCCGGCAGCCGGAGCGCTGGTTACCAGCGGTAGTGCGCGAAGGCGCGGTTCGACTCGGCCATCTTGTGGGTGTCCTCGCGGCGCTTGACCGCGGCTCCCAGGCCGTTCGAGGCGTCGAGGATCTCGTTCTGGAGACGCTCGATCATGGTCTTCTCGCGGCGGGCCTTCGCGTAGCTCACGAGCCAGCGCAGGGCCAGCGTGTTCGCACGGTGGGGCTTGACCTCGATCGGCACCTGGTAGGTCGAGCCGCCGACGCGGCGGCTCTTGACCTCGAGGGTCGGGCGCACGTTGTCGAGCGCCTTCTTCAGGGTGGCGACGGCGTCCTGGCTGTTCTTGGCCTCCACGCCGCGCAGGGCGGTGTAGACGATCGACTCGGCGATCGACTTCTTGCCGTCGACGAGGATCTTGTTCACCAGCTGGCTGACGATCGGAGCACCGTAGACGGGGTCGTTGACGACCGGGCGCTTGGTGACGGGACCTTTACGAGGCATCTGACTCAGCCCTTCTTCGCGCCGTAGCGGCTGCGAGCCTGCTTACGGTTCTTGACGGCCTGGGTGTCCAGGGCGCCGCGGACGATCTTGTAGCGGACACCGGGGAGGTCCTTGACGCGACCACCGCGGACGAGCACGAGCGAGTGCTCCTGCAGGTTGTGGCCCTCGCCGGGGATGTAGGCGGTGACCTCGGTGCCGTTGCGGAGCTTCACACGGGCGACCTTGCGCATCGCGGAGTTCGGCTTCTTGGGCGTGGTCGTGTAGACGCGGGTGCAGACCCCGGCCTGCTGCGGGTTCGACTTGAGCGCGGGAGCCTTGGTCTTGGTGACCTTCGGCGAGCGACCCTTCCGAACCAACTGCTGAATGGTTGGCACGTTCTCTCCTTTTTGTGCTGCACGGTGACAGCGTTCGTGTTCTCCCGGCCCGCATCGCGGATCATCGATCCGTGCCGCGGAGCCTCACGTTGATCCACCGCACGACGGATGATGGTCGCGTGAGTGGTGGATATGCCGTGGGGGTTGACCTGTTCGCAGGTCGGTTCCCTGAGATGGTGCGACGGCGGCTCCGCATCGCACCGAGGCACGTCGCAGGGCGCGCGTGAGCGCACACCTCTCCATGATACGCGAGATCCGGAGGGGCGGCAAACAGTGCGGCATCCGGCACGGCCGCGTCAGCGCGGAAGCAGGAGGACCAGCAGCAGCGTGACGCCGATGACGACCGGGGATGCCGCGGCCACCAGCACGAGCGCCAGTCTCCGTGCGTTTCGGCCCCTCGCGGAGACGGGTGCCGGACGAGGACGTGTGCGGCGGCGGAGGGTCGGCGTGGCGGCCGCGGCTCGGCCGCCTCGAGGATCCGGCGGAGGCGGGGACGGCGACGGCGACGGCGACGGCCGGGGGGCGTACACCCGCTGAGGGACCCCCGCGCCCTCGCCCCTGTCGGCATCTCCCGCGGCCGGCGCGGGCTCTGCCGCGAGGGACACCGTCGGGACGGGTGCCGAGGGCGGGGCGGCAGGGTCTGCGGCCCCGCGCTCCGATCGGCGCCGTGACTCCCGCCGCGCGATGACGGTCGAACCGTCGATCTCCCCCGACGCCGAGATCCGGTCGCCCCGGACCGTCGCGTCGTCGGCGTCTGCGTCGGTGTCCACGTCGTGGACGGTCACGCGCCGGTGCGGCGGAGACGCACCTCCGCGTCGCCGAGGTGGAAGCGCTCGCCGACCGGCAGCGGCACACCCGACGCGGCCTCCTGCTCCGTGCCGTCCTCCGTCGTCAGCAGCACGCCGTTCGTCGATGCCAGGTCGGTGATGACCCACCCGTCCCCCGTGAGCTCGAGGCGCGCGTGGGTCTTGGACACGGTGCGGGTCTCGTCGACGAGCGGGAGGAGCTGGGCCGACGGATACACGTCGTCCGCCGAGGGACGTCGGCCGAGGATGACCACGTCGCTGCTGATCGCGACCGGTGCGCCGCCGGGCGGGACGAGCTCCCACTCGGCGCGGCGACGGTGGACGATCACCGTCTGATCGAGGTCCTCGTCCTCGTCCTCGACCGCGGCCGCCGGCTCCGGTGCCGCCGGGACCGGTTCGATCACGGGCTCCGGCGCGACCGACACCGACGCGCCCGCCGGACGCGGCTCACCCGCGCGCGGCGCGGACGCGATCGCGGACACCTCGTCGGTCGTGTCCGGGAAGACGTCGGGCTGGGGCGAGCGCCGGGGCGCCCACGGCTCCGCCTCGGGCTCCGCTCCGCGGGCGGGCACGCGCGTGACGAGCGGCGCCGGGGGTATCGGCGGGGCCGAGCTGCGCGCCCCGGGGACGACGTCGATGGGGGCGGCCGCAGCATCCTCGTCGTCCCATCCCTTGCGCTGCGCGCGTGCCGCCGAGACGGCGGACTGCGGGGGGACGACGCCGGGCGCGATCGCCGAGACCTCGAGGTCTTCCGGGTGCTCTCCCCGTCGGCGCGGGCCGGGCGCGGCGCCGTCGTCGTCGTTCGCGGGCGGACCCCACGGGCTCGGGTCGGACGCGGCGAAGGGAGCCGTCGCGGGCACCCCGACGGGCGGCGTGTACCCGGAGCGGGGGGAGGCGGGAGGGGCGTAGCCGGGCGCGACGCGAGTCGGCGACCCGGGCACGTACCCTGCCGCGGAGCCGTGCCCCGGGAGGGCGGGCGGCCCGTAGCCGGGCACGACCGGCGGCGCATAGCCGCGGGCGGCGGGCGGGGCAGGAGGGCGGGGCGGGGTCGCGAGGGAGGCGATGCGGCCGGAGGGTGCGGCGGCGGCGCGCTCCGCGCCCGGACCGGTGCGGTGCGGCGCGGGGGCGGTGTGGTCCGAGCCCACCCAGCGTGCGGACCCGAAGCCGACGACGCTCGCCCAGACGGGCAGGAGCAGCGCGGCGAGCACCGTCATGCCGACGCCGAAGCCGAACGCCTGGTTGATGCGATGCAGCGCCATCACGAGGATGACGTACAGGACGACCTGACCGAGCACGGGAAGCAGGACGAGGAGCACGAACCAGCCGGAGAACCCGCCGAGGGTGAGGAGCACCGCAGTGTTCAGGAACGGCACCCACGCCTTCCAGCTCTCCTCGCCCGACTTGCGGAACACCGCGGACAGCGCGAGGGCAGTCCAGATGTAGAGGGCCAGGGAGAGCACGACCGTGGTCAGGCCCAGGGTGAGGCCGACCGAGTCGCCCGCAGCCGATGCGTTCATGTCGATGGGCGCGCACGTGCCGACGTGCTGCGCCTCCCCCTCTCCATCACGGGCGGAACCGTACGCGGCGGCGCCGGTGCCAGGAACCTCAGGAACGATCTCAACGATACGGCCGCTCGCAGGCGGCGCCCCGCGCCTCGTCCGCCGACCAGCGACCGCCGGTCCGCGTCGACGAGTCGCCAGTATTCCACGGCCTCGTCGGCGGAGGGCGCGCGGTCGGAGAACACGGCCCGGTCAGCCTCCGCGGCGAGCGCGCCGGCTGCGGGAGTGCCGAGCATCGCGGCGGCCTCCTCGCGGGTCAGCTCCGCGGGCACGGCGCGTCCGGCGTCCGCCGCGGCGTCGAGGTACTCCTCCCACCCCTCCGCGATGCGCCGGGCAGGTCCGGGGATGCGACGGCGCGATCGCCGGCGCATGCTCTTCGCCGCGGCGATCAGCGCGAGGGGGCCGCACAGCACGAGCATCACGAGCAGCACGATCGACGCGGCGCGCAGTGCGGTCCAGAGCCAGGCGAGGTCCGCCCCCGGATCGGTGCGCGGGTCGTCGCGCGCATCGTCGTCCTGGACGGGGGGCGGAGGGACCACGTCGGTCACGCCGTCGGGGCGCACCTCCGTCGGGATCTCCGGGTCGCGCAGCTCGGTCTGCTCGAGACTCGGCGCCACGGCGTACTGCGGGGTGACGTCCACGGGGATCCACTCGCCGGACGAGGATCGCACCTCGGTCCAGGCGGACAGGTCCTGCGCCCGGCACTCGCCGCCGTCGCACGTGCTGACGCCGGGGTCGCCGGACTCCAGCCGCGCCCCCAGCACCACCCGCGAGGGGAAGCCGAGCTCGCGCGCGATGAGGGCCGTGGCGACGGCGAACTGCTCGTCGTCGCCGACGGCGGCGACGTAGTTGCCGGTGCTGGCCGCGCGCGGGTCGCTCTCGCGCGCGAGGAGCTTCGCGAAGAGCTCGTCGATGCGGGCGAGGGAGTGGCCGGCCGCGCTGGGCTGGAAGACGTACCCCGGGAGCGGGTCGCGCGGAGCCGTCAGCGCGTGGCTGAGGAATCCCCGCTCGCGCAGCAGCGTCACGAGCCCGGCGAGCGCCGCACCGTCCGCGCCGGTCGCGTGCTCCTCGACCCATGCCCGCAGACTCTCGGGCGCGAGCACGCCGTCGCCGACGCCCGGCGGGGTCGCATCCGCGAGCGCCTGCGCCGGCCGTTCCACGGCGGTGAGGTCGTAGGTGTCGCCCTGTGCGAGACCTCCGCCCGCGGTCTGCACCCCGGCCTCCGCGTCGTCGTCGTAGTAGAAGCGGTCGGCCAGCGCGACCGCGCGGTCGCCGCCGAACCGTACACCGGCCAGACGGCCCGCGGTCGGCATCCAGATCCCGGTGAGCGCGCCGATCGACACGGTCGCGTCGACGGGCGCCCCCTCCCCCGCGTCGCGCACCGACGGCACGCGCACGAAGCGGCTCGCGTCGTCGTCGCCGCTGCGGAACACCTCGCCGTCGTAGGCGTCGAGGGTGGCCAGCCGGACACGGTCGGGAAGGGAGCCGTCGGACGTCACCGTGAAGAGGACCTGGTCGGCGCGGTCGTCGGCGAACAGGCTCCGGTACGTGCTGAGGGGGCTGACGGCCCGCGAGATGTCGACCTCCGGGCCGGCGGCGGCGCGCAGGACGTCGCGCTCCCTGGACTGGGCGGCCGCCGGGACGACGGCCACGGCGACCAGCACCGCGACGGCGATCATGCCCGCGCCGAGGAGCGCGCGACGCCGATCGGTGCGCGAGGCGCCGCGGGTGAGATGCACGCCGGAGGATGCCGCGGCACGCTCGAGCGCGAACAGCCGCTCCCTGCGCGTGCGGTGCGCCGCCCACAGGAGGGTCGCCACGAGTGCGCCGACGCCCACCCCGGTCTCGACGGGGGCAGGCAGGACGACGGGGCCGACGACGAGGGCGGCGCTCGTGCTCGTGCGCCCGAAGAAGAGGCCGAACGACACCATCGCGACGGTGACCGCCGTCGCGGCGTAGGCGAGACGGCCCGGCCGCCACGCCAGCAGGAGCGCGGCGCAGACGCCCCCGAGGAAGACGATCAGCGCGGGCACCAGCAGATTGCGGTACGTCCCGACCGGCAGGTCGACGGTGACGAGGTCCTTCCACCCGAGGACGGCGCCGCTCGCGGTCTCGACGAGACCCGCGAGGAGGTCGGCCGGACCGCCGAGCCGCGACGGCACGGCGAGCGGCACACCCAGCACCAGCACGGAGCCGGCCAGCACGGCCCCGACGACGCCGGCCGACCATCCGCGCCGGTGCGCGAGCGCGGCGACGCCTCCAGCCAGGACCGCGGACACGGCGACGAGGAGCGCGAAGGACGCCGACCGGTAGATGGGCCACGCCGCCACGGCCGCGAGCACCGTCATCGCGGCGACGTAGACGGCCCCACCGACGTTCACCGCGAGCGCGTCGCGTCGCTGGCGGCGCGGACGGCCGCGCATCGCTCCCGCGCTCATCCGGTGGCCCCCCGATGCAGGAGGCCGGCGAGGTCCTCGACGGTTCCGACGGTGAGCACCGGGATGCCGCCGAGCGTGCGCAACCGCGGGTGGGCCCGCTCGTCGCAGAGCACACCGACCACGACGGTGTCGGCCGAGAAGGCCAGGGCGGCCTGGCGCAGACGGTTCGCGTCGACGGTCGAGCCGACCACCACGACCGCGACGGACAGCCGGTCGCTGCCCTCCGCGACGAGAGCGCACACCTCCTCGGCGCGCATCGTGTTCTCGAGGACGTCCACGCCGCTGAAGGAGTCGAGAAGCACGCGGGGGGATGCCGCGGGCAGGTGCCGGATGGCCCGCAGCCGTCCCTTCACCACGCGCGGGATCTCGGCCCCCACCACGACGTCGATCTCGCGGGCGTCCTGGATCGCACGCAGCCCCAGCGACGCCGCGCAGCCCACCGCCAGCTCGAACTCGTCGTCGTCGGCGAACTCCTCGCCGGCGACGCCCAGCACGACGGCCATCCGGGAGCGGCGCGACTCCTCGTACTGCCGCACCATCAGCCGGCCCGTCTTCGCGGTCGACTTCCAGTGGATCTGGCGCTGGGAGTCTCCGTTGGCGTACTCGCGGATCGCGTGGAAGGACATGTCGGCGTCCACCAGTCGTCGCGTGGGGCTGCCGTCCAAATCGCGCAGCAGGCCGGCGCTCGTGGAGGGCAGTGCCACCGTCCGCGGGTGCACGAACAGCCGGTACTCGTCGTCGAAGGCGTGCTCGCGGCGCAGGAGCCCGAGGGGGTCGCTGCGCACGGTGGTGGCCGGTCCGACCACGATCACGCCGCGCCGCTGCGGGGGGAGCTCGAGCGTCTCCTCCACGACGTGGCCGGGGCGCAGCAGCGGCACGCCGAACTCGACGAGGCCGTCGCCCACCGCGATGTCGATGCGACCGGGCAGGGCGATGCGTGTGCCGTCGTTGGATACGGTGATGCCGGCCGTCACGCCGGTCCCGGCGATGATCCGCAGGTGCGGGAGCCGGAGGTCGACGCGGTACGACCGCACGCCGAAGAGGAACGGGATCGCCATCGCCAGCAGCAGCAGCGCGGTCGCGCCGGCCGCCATCCACTCCACCCAGCCGAAGAGGACGCCGCACACGAGGCCCGCGGAGGCGACCACCGCGAGGATGACCCCCGGGGGCCGGACCGTCCGCGCGATCCAGCGGGCCGCGGCATCCGATCCCTCCGCCAGCGCCCGGCGCGCGTGGGCCGCGCGCACGGCGGCGTCGACCAGCCCCCCGCCCCGCTGGGTCGAGGTCACATCGGTGAGGGTGCGTCCGTCCGTGACGGCGGAGGTGCGGGTGAGGCGGGTGTCGTTCCGGCTCATACGGTCTCGCGCTGACTCGGCGGCGGGACGTCCAGGAGCACCTGCCCGATGACGGCCTCCGCGGTGACGCCGTCGAACTCCGCCTCGGGGTGCAGGATCAGGCGGTGCGAGAGCACGGCCACGGCGAGCGCCTTGACGTCGTCGGGAGTGGCGAACGTGCGGCCCAGGGAGGCCGCGCGGGTGCGGCTGGCGGCGGTGAGGGCGAGGGCGCCGCGGATGCTGACGCCGAGTCGCACCTCGTCGGCCGAACGGGTTCCGTCGACGAGTCGTGCGACGTAGTCCAGGACGAGGGCGTCCACGTAGACGTCGGAGGCGAGATCGGCCATGCCGGCCAGCGCCTGCGGTGCGATGATCGGCGCCAGGTCGGCGGTCGGGGTCGCGGCACCGCCGAGGATCCGCACGGTCGCGGCGTGGTCGGGATAGCCGAGCGAGGTGCGCATGAGGAAGCGGTCGAGCTGCGCCTCGGGCAGGCGATAGGTGCCGGCCTGCTCGACCGGGTTCTGGGTCGCGAGCACCAGGAACGGCGTGCCCACCGGCCGGGTGATGCCGTCCACGGTGACATGCCCCTCCTCCATGACCTCCAGGAGGGCCGACTGGGTCTTCGGGCTCGCGCGGTTGATCTCGTCGGCGAGCACGATGTTGGCGAAGACGGGTCCGGAGTGGAACTCGAACTCCCCCGTCTTCTGGTCATAGACGGTGATGCCGGTGATGTCGCCCGGCAGGAGATCGGGGGTGAACTGGATGCGCGTGTTGGTGCCCTGCACGGACTGGGCGAGTGCCCGCGCCAGCGACGTCTTGCCGGTCCCGGGGACGTCTTCGAGGAGGACGTGACCGCCGCTGACCATCGCCGTCAGAACGAGCTCGACGATGTGGCGCTTGCCCAGCACCGCACGCTCGACGTTGTCGGCGATCTGCGCGAAGGTCTGCGAGAACCAGGTGGCCTGTTCGGTGGTGATGGTCATGCGCGGGATCCTCGGGATGTCGGGTCGGAAAGCGGGAAGGGCGACGGCGCCGCTCAGGGCACCGGCGGGAGATTCGGCCGGCAGTCGGCCGAGAAGGTCGCCGTCGCAGCATCCAGGTTCCACCGCTGCTTCGACCAGTCGACCGTGACCGAGATGCCCTCGATCGTCGATGTGCCGACCGGGACGATGCCCGCGATCGTCTCGGGCACGACCGTGCCGTCGGCGGCGCGGTAGATCACGCTGCGGGTGTCGAACGCGATGTCGGCGGTGGACCCGTCCGGGGCCTTCGAGGCATCGCGGGTGAACACGGGCGCCGATCCCCCGACGCAGGACTCCACGCCCCAGCTCGCACGCACCTGGTAGGGCGCGGACCCGGACGCAGGCGCCACGGCCTCCGCCTCGCTGACGGTGCCCCAGTCGCGGTGGCGGTACTGCACGGTGAAGCCGGGATCGCGGCCGAACACGGTGGAGGGGAAGCCGCTGATGACCGCGTCGTTGTTGCGCGGCGGCTGCTCCGGTGACGACGGGCTCTCGCGGACGTACCAGCGGGCGCTGCCGGCATCGACGTCCGGGGTGCCGTCGACGGTGAAGGTCCACCCGCGCGGGGCCGCCGTGCTCTGCACTGCTCGGACGGTGGCCGACGTGGATGCCGTGCCGAACACGCGCCCGCCGAGTCGCGAGTCGGCGCACATCACGAAGCGGTACTCCTCGCCGTCCGGGAGGCCCGAGAACGTCGCGCTCTGGCCGCCGGGTGAGGTCGTGCACGACTGCCCGTCGCGCACGATGCCGAACCGCAGGTCGGAGCCGTCGCCGTTCGCGGTCGCCGTCGCCGTGGCCGTGACGGTCGACGTGCCGTCGCCGTCCGTGGCCGCCGACAGCGCCAGCGCGGGCGCGAGCGGCGCTCCGACGCCGCTTCCGACCACCGTCACCGAGGCGCCGAACGGGCTGCCGCCGAGGCCCGGCGGCGGCTCGTAGCGGGAGTACGGGGTCAGGGTGATCTGCGTGCCCGTGTTGGCGCCGACGCGGAAGGAGGGGATCTGCACGCTCGCCTGCCCCGGGGCGACGTCGACCCGCACGGTGTCGCCGACGGGGCTGGAGATCTCCAGCGACCCGGTGTCGGGATCGACCTGCGCGATGTCGATCGACACGACGCCGCCGTCGCCGCGCGTCACGACCGGAGCGGTGGTGATGCCCGCCGGGCCGGCCGGCACGTCGTAGGCCCAGCCGGTCGCACGCACGGACGTCGCCGAGGTGCCCACGGCGTTGACGGCGAAGGCCTCGTACACGCGCGGCTCGCTGTTGGGGGCAGCCACGAGGGGGCACACGCCGTCGGGGGTGCAGGAGGCGACCTCGGCACCCTGGTAGCGGAGCGAGAAGCCGGTCAGCGCGGGGTACGCCGCACTCGCCTCCCCCGGATCGACCTGCATCGTGACGCCGCCGTCGGCGAACGCCGTCTGCGTGAGGGCGGCGGGAGCGCGCGGGAAGCCCTGCAGGTCGAGCAGCAGCTGCCCGTCCCGCTCGGAGTTCGTGGCGCGCCCCTGGGCGTCGCGCACGGAGAACGTCGCGGGACACGTCATGCCCGCCGTGTCCGCGGTCCACGTCGCACGGACCTCGGTCGCGGAGGCGACCTCGAAGGTCACGCCGTCGCACGCGCCGGCCGCGCGCACGTCGGTGACCTCGAGGGGCGTGCCCGGCAGCGGGTTGAGCTCGCCGGGGACTCCCACCACGGGGACCACGCACGAGGTGCCCGCCGCCTCCGAGCACTGGGCGGTGGTGGACCCGCCGGCCGGGAGCGTCGAGGGCGACGACCCGACCCGCAGGAGGAGCCGAGCAGACGCGACGGCGGGGTGGCTCGGCGCCGTGACGATCACGGCCTCCTCCGCGCCCGGGACGGCGCGGTCGGTGCCGGTGACGGTGAGCACCGACCCCTCGAGCGCGACGGTGAACTGCGTGCCCGCATACTCCGCGGCGTACCGGATGCTCTCCCCGTCCTCGCGCAGCTGCCATCGGGTCATCTCGCGCAGGTCGTAGGTCGTCGTCTCGCCCGGACCGACCGTGAGGGATGCCGGACGGAGCTCCGGCTGCGGGTCCAGCGGCACCACGGTGATGGGCACGGACACGAACGTGAACTCGTCCTGGCCGTCCAGCCGCACGGGCACCTGGCAGGCGTCGACCCACGGCGACTGCGACCCGGCGTCGTATCGGACAGACGTGCCGCCGTCCGGGACGCAGGTCGCCTCGGAGCGTGCGCCCGACGCCCGCACCTCGGCCCCCACCTCGAGCGTGCGACCGCGCGGGACGGCTACGAGCGCGGTCATGTCGAAGGCCACCGACTCGGTCTCGGTGACGCGGATGCCGGGAAGGCCCGCCCGCAGCGTCAGTGCGCCGTCGTCATCGCCCGGCACGCGCACGAAGGCGTAGGTGGTCACCGGTCCGTCGCGGCCCTCCCCGGTGACGGAGATCGGGATGACGCGGCTGTCGGCCGGCAGGGGCCCGCTGACCCGGCGACCCGACACGGCGACATCGCCCTGGTCGCCCCACAGCCCCACGGTGAGGACCGCCGTGTCACCGCCGGACCACGCGACACGGCCCGTGAGCACGTCGACGCCGTCGACGAAGCCGTCACGGTCCTCGAGCGTGAGCACGGTGTCGGCGACGACCGGATAGTCGGGCACGCTCTCGCGGACGACGCGGACCACGATCAGTCCGCGGCCCGTGTTGCCGGAGGCCGACTCGACGTCGTAGAGGAACGACATCGTCGTCGGCTCCGTGCCCGCGTCGAAAGTGACGGCGGTGGAGCTCTCGCTGCGGATGCGCGCCGCCTGCGCGGCGTACAGGGGGCTCTCGGAGCCGTCCTCGAGCGTCTGCGGCAGGTCGGGTCGCACGCCCGTGACCTTCAGCCGGCCACCGGTGGGATCGAGGTCGTTCGCGAGGGGGCTCACACGGATCGAGTTGCCCTCCCCCGCCTGCACCTGCACGTAGTCGCTGAACGTGACGGGGCTCGGGTCGGACTCGGCGTCCAGCACGCCGACGCGGGCCGTCGCGTCGCCGGTCCTGCCGAACGCGTCGACGACGCGATAGCGGAAGGCGAACTGGCCGGAGCGTCCGGCGACGCTGGTGTAGACGATCGACTCCCCGTCCGCCGAGATCGTCGCCGCCCCCACGTCGGGCTGGCTCACGATGCGGTCGAGCCGCACGGCGTCGCCGTCGGGGTCCACCCCGAAGGGGTCGAAGGCGATCTCCGCGGACTGCCCGGCCCGCACCCGGCCCTCGAGCGTCTCCGGCAGCGGCGCCCGGTTGACCTCATCGGCCAGCACCGTGACGCGCACCCGCGCGCGGTCCGTGAGCGCGGGCGACCCCGGCGTCGAGACGGCGTACTCCACGCTGTAGAGACCGGGCTCCGTGGCAGCGAGGTAGCGCAGCGCATCGCCCGACGCGAAGGCCAGCGCCGCCGTGGACGACGAGACGACCGAGCCGGGATCGAGCTGCGGTCGTCCGCCCGCCGGCGCGACGTCGTTGTCGAGCACCGGGATGTCGACCTGGGCTCCCGCGCGCACCACCACGCTGTCGTCCACCGCGATGGGGGCGAGCGCCGGCGCCGGGGGCAGGAGGTAGACGCTTGCGGTGCCCTCGACGCTCGCGCCGTCGTCGTCGGTGCCGTCGCTCACCGTGTAGGTCACCGTGCCCAGCCGCCCCGGTGCGCCGCTCGCCGTGGAGCCGGACACGCGGAGGTCGTTCTGTCCGACGACGTCTACCGCCATCGTCGCGCCGTCGTCGGCGCGGGCGACCGCATCGCTGAGCAGGAGCACGCGCCGAGTGGGGTTGGAGACCGCGGCGAACACGTCGAGCGTGGCATCCTCCTGCGGGCGGACGAAGGCGACCACCGGCGCGGTCGACAGCTCCGCGGACGCGTCGGACGGCAACAGGGTGATCCTCGCGGTGCCGCTCGCCTCCCTCGACCCGTCGGTCACGCTGAAGCCGACCTGGAACGTGCCGGGGTCGCGGGACGAGAAGTCGAAGGTGGTGCTGCCGCCCACGACCGTCGCGGTCGCGGCGGAGTCGTCCAGCATCCGCACAGAGGAGAGCGACAGCTGCCCGGCGGTGCCGGTGACGTGCGGCGCGACGTCGACGGTCAGACTGGCGCCGACCGTGTCGAGCACGGCGAAGGACTGCACCGCGATCTCGGGTTCGCCCGAGACGGCGACGACGAGCGTCTTCGTCGCCTGCTCGCCGGTCGTGTCGGAGACCGTCACGGTCAGCTCGATGTTCTGCGCCTCGGTGTCGCCGTCGTCCCGGTGCTGGTAGACCACCTGGCCGTCGGGGGTGGCGGCCACGCTGCCGACCCCCGACTCGTTCGCGACGGAGAGCAGGAACACCGGATCGCCCTCGGGATCGACCCACCCGGGGAGCACCGGCACCGTGACGGTGCCGTTGCGCGCCACCTGGGGCGCCGGCCACTGCGCGCGGCAGTCCTTCACCCCGCACCACTGCGGCGGTGAGCTCGCGTCGCTGCCTGCGACGGTCAGGGTCACGGTGGTGGGGTCGGACAGAAAGCCAGTCGAGGTCGTGCCGTCGGTCACGGTGTAGCGGAAGGTGGCCGCGCCCGAGGCTGTGGGCGACACCCGCACGGCCAGCCGCTGATCGTCGTCGGTGAGCGACACGGTGCCGAAGCCGGGGTCCAGCCCCGTCACGGACTCCGGGTCGATCGAGAGCACGTCCGCGTTCGGATCATGGTCGTTCAGCAGCACCGGAAGGGCGACGAGGGCGCCGGGGCGCACCCCGAAGGCGTCGGGCTCCGCGACCGGCGGCTTGGGGTCGACCACGACGCTCACCTCGTCCTGGCTGGGGACAGTGGCCTGCTCGGCCTCGTCGTCCAGGCTCCAGTTCTGGCTCGAGGACACGAGCCGGCCGTCGGGCACCGTCCACACCCAGCCCGATCGCGTCTCGTTGAGGATGACGGCGTCGCGCGTCTGCACGAACACCGGTCTCCGCTGTTCGCCGATCTCCCTGCCCGCGTAGTCCAGCGGCTCGGCCGTCCGGCCGGATCGCCACAGCGTCCCGGCGCCGGCCCCCTGCGGCAGCCATGCGGCGAACACGTCGCCGTCGCGCACGATGGGCTCGGCGGGGATGCCGGGCGACGCCACCTCGTGCTCCACCCGCGGCGCCGAGCCGTCGACCGGCACGGCCAGCAGCCGCGTCTCGTCGGCGAGGTAGATCTCGTCGCCGGTCGTGGCGGCCTTCCCCACGACCGCACCGGTCAGTCCGGTCTGCACCGCGTCGGCGACCCCGCGCAGCCGGACGGTACCGGATTCCGTGTCGACGACCGCCCAGTCCTCGCCCGCGGCGGTGACGGCGGGCACGGCGATGTCGGCGTCGAGCGGGTCGCTGCCGAGGACGGTCGAGGTGGCGACGTCGTAGCGGAGCACCGCCTTCTCTCGGCTCGAGTAGGCGAAGAGGATGCCGCGATCGTCGACCGCGATCGCATCCGCACTGTACTGCGGCGCATCGTCGGCCTGCTCCGGGAAGGCGGCGACCTTCACCGGGTCGCCGCGGGAGAGCCGCCCGGCGTAGACCTCCCCGGCGTCGGTGCGGTAGGCGACGAAGTCGCCGGCACCGGCCACCTCGGTGGTGCCGGGCGGGGTCTGCGGCGATGCGCTCAGCGCCTCTTCGGTGAGGTCGATCGGCAGCGCCGGGTCGATGCGGGTGATCCGGCTGCTGCTGTCGGACAGGAGGTACGAGTCGTCGCCGGCCGCCAGGATCTGCGAGGGACTGTCGGCCGTCCGCACGGTGTCGAGCTCGCCGATGGCGGTGTTGACGCGGGCATACCGCCGGCCCTCGCCGGTCTGCAGCGCCCACACCGAGGTGTCGACCTCGGGCGTCTCGCGGGCGTCGAGCCCCGGCCACACCACGCTCACGCCGATCACCAGCGCGGCGGCCACGCCCGCGGCGCTCCACCCCACGAGCGACCGCCTGCGCATCAGAGCACGCCCGTCACGACCAGCGCGACGACGACGGCACCGACCGCCACCACCGCGGCGAGCGCGACCCACACCCACGGCGACGGCCGCCGGACCGGCGGCCGGGGGGTCGCGATCGCGGTGTCCTCGTCGCGGCTCCGGATGCCCGCCGCCGCGGGGGCCTTCCGGCGGGTCTCCCTCTCGAGGCGCGATCGCGTCGGTCCGCGCAGCGTCCCGTCGGAGAAGTCGACCTCCCCCGACGCCGGCTCCCACTCGTCGGCGGGGATCTCCAGCGGCGTGGCGGCGAGCCCCAGCCCGTGCTGCACCTGCTGCAGGTCCTCGCCGAAGGCGCGCGCGGTGGCGTACCGCTCCTTCGGGTCACGGCTCATGGCACGCGCGAGCACCGCCTGCAGCCCCGCAGGCACGTCGGTGCGCGTGATGTCGGTGTAGCCCGCGCGCGCGATCCGCCGCCGGAGCTGCTCCCGGGTGTTCTGGCCGCCCTCCCGGCGCTCGAACGGGCTGTGGCCCGCCAGCAGCGAGTACACGGTCGCGGCGAGGCTCCACACCTCGCTCGCGACGGTGCCGGTGGTGTGCTCGGCGACGACCTCGGGGGCGCTCCAGGGGATCGACATCGCCAGCACCTCCTCGTCGATGCCGCGGGCGAGCGAGGAGGAGATGCCGAAGTCGGCGAGCACGGGGGCGCCGAAGGAGGTCATGAGGATGTTGCTGGGCTTCACGTCGCGGTGCACGAGGCCCGCCCGGTGCGCGGATTCCAGCGCCCCCGACATCCGCACGCCGATGGCGAGCACCTCCTCCACCGGGATGCGCTCGATCCGATACCGCTGCACGAGCGACCCGGGGCAGTACTCCATGACGATGTAGGGGCGACCGTCGGCCGAGACGCCGGCCTGGTAGACCGTGACGATGGACGGATGCGCCGAGAGGTGCGCGAGCACATCGGCCTCGGCGTTGAACATGCGCAGCAGATCGGGGTCGCGCACGTCGCTCGGGAGCACCTTCACCGCGACGCTGCGCCGCGGCATGTCCTGCTGATAGAGGAACACGTCGGCGAAGCCGCCCGAGCCGAGGGGCCGCACGTACGTCAGTCCGGGGAGGATCGGGGGCGCGGAGGGAAGGCGTGTGCTCACCCTCGCCACCCCCAGATGCCGGAACGCGCGCTGGTCGGGTTGCCGATTCCGCAGCGGTGCGCGATTCCTTGCGGGGCTCGTGCATGGTAGCAAAGCCACCTCTGCGCACGGGCCGTGAGGGACGGATGCCGCGGCACACCCGTCGCGGCGGCTCCCCGGCCGACGTGTCAGCCTTCGCCGCGCTCCGGCTCCCGCGAATCGAACGGGGCGTCGAGCGACCGGGTCAGCTCCTCGAGCATCGCCTCGATCTGCGGCTCGACGTACTGGCCGATCGCGGCCTGGACGCGCAGGCGATGGTGCAGGAGGATCGCGCACACCTCCCGGCCGATCATGTTCGCGTAGTCGTCGGCGAGACCGACCTCCTGGCGCAGTGCGGCCTTGGCCTCGGGGGTGAGCGGCGGGAGGTCGGGGACGGTGGCGTCGGCCTCCTCGGCGAGTCCCGCGAGGGTGAACAGGAACGGCGCCTCCGGATTCGGCTCCGGATCCAGCGGCATGCCCTCGTACTCGGGCTCGAGCCCTTCGGCCGGGCGATAGCTGCGAGCGCGGTTGCGCGCCGCCTGCTGATCGAGCTCGGCCTGCAGCATGGGGAGGTTCAGCGCCGTGTACTCGGCGACGGCATGGTCGACGATCGTCTTGATCCGCGTGGACAGGCCGTGCTGCACGCCGTGCGGCACATCGGCCCCGAGTCCGGCGGCCGAGAGGATGGGCGAGCCGAAGCACCGGCGGCACGGTGCGACCCGTCCGCGGTGGGTGGACGGCTCCCAGCGGGGCAGCCAGCGCAGCCAGGCGTCGACCGCTTGGCTGACCTGCGTCTCGAGCGACCGCTCCACGGGCCTCAGGCTATCCGCCCTGACGGGGGATGCGGGGAGGCCGCGGCATCCGTCATTCGTCGTCCTCCGACTCCCACGGCCACCGCGGGCGTTCCGCGTGCGTGCGGACGAGGGCCAGCGCACCCCACGCGGCGGCACCGGCGGCGCCGGCGACCACTAGTCCGAACCAGGAAACGGCGACGCCGCCCGCCGCGGAGAAGGCCGCCGCGGCGTCCGCTCCGCTGAAGATCCCGCCGATCGCGATGCCGGCGACGTAGCCGAGGTAGGCGAGCACGGCCGAGACGCCGGCACCGCCGTACGACGGTCGCGTCGCACGCAGCCAGGGCCACACGCCCCCGGCGAAGCCGATCGCGGAGAGGATGGTGCCGATCACCCCCGGCACCTGCCCGAGCCCGGGGACGGCGATCACGTCCCGATCGAGCACGAGGCTCGTCATGCCGAGGCCGAAGATCACCAGCGCCACGTAGCCGGCCGCACCGAGGGCCAGTGCGACCGCCGGATGGACCGGTGTCGCGGACGGACCCTCGGGGCCGCTCACGTCAGGCGCGGACGAGCTGAGGACCCGCCTCGAGCGTGCGCTCGTACTCGCGCTGGGCCTCGTTGTTGAGCTCGGTCATGCGCTTACCGCGCGAGGACACCCAGGCGCCGAACCAGATGGTCAGCTCACGGCCGAGGACGAACGCGACGATCGCGAGCGGGGCCAGCAGCTGGTCCTGCACGATCTGGTTGCCCTGCGATGCGGTGAGCGTCCAGAACGGAGCCTGGAAGAGCTGCCCGAGGATGTGGCCGACGTAGCTGACGACGCCCACGAGGATGCCCAGGATCACCCAGAGGCCCCAGCGTCCGCGGTTGATGATCGCCCCGAGGAACCAGAAGCCGATGAAGAACACGGCGACGGGCACCCAGAAGTCGGCGCGCGTGAGCGGGCTCAGCGCCGCGCTGCCGAGGTCGGCGGCCTTCACCTCGCCCGTGATGTACCCGAATCCGAGCCAGGCGGCCAGGTAGAGCGCGGCGAAGACGAGGGCCGCGAGCAGGCCGATGGCGCCGGCGGCGCCGCGGTTGCCGCGCGGGCGCGGCTGCTCGGGCGCCTGCACGAAGATCGGCTGCGGAGCGGACGGCGACGGGGAGACCGGCTCGGGCGTGCGATCGGCGGCTCCTGCGGCGACGGGCGCCACGGCGACGGTCGGGGCGTCGGCGACGTCACGGGCGGGCACGTCGTCGCGCGTGTCGACGCGGTGCGTGCGAGGCTCGGCCTCGACCGCCTCGTCGGCGTGCTGCGCGTACATCGGGTCGAGGTCGTCGGAGTCGTCCCACCGTCCGCTCGGTGCGGACGTGGCTGCCGGAGCGCCGTGCTCGGCGGGGGTGCGATCGGCGTCGGACTCGGCGCGGGACGCGTTCAGCTCGTCGTCGTGGACGGCGTCACGCTGGGCGGCTTCGCGCTCCAGGGTGTCGCGGTCGGCCGCGTCGCGCCGTGCCGCCTCCGCGTCGGCGAGCCCCTCGTGCGCTCGTCCGACGACGTCGTCGACGTCCCTGGGCTCCTCGACCGGTTCGCCGTATGTCGCTCTGGGGTCACTCATGGGATGCTGCTCCTCACGCCGCGGGCCGAATCCCGCAGGGCGAGGCTACCGCGGGGTCTCTCTCCGTCCCGGCAGGCGTGCCGCCGTGTGTCGAGCCCGCGTCTCACGGCGCGTCGAGCCGCGCAGGCGGCCGTCGGCGCGGCTCGGCCGGTCGCGGACGTCCCGGCCTCTAGGGTGAGCGCCATGGGTCTTCCAGCTGCGCGGGCGGTGGCCGCGGCATCCGCTCTCCTCCTCGCGGTGCTCCTGCCCGGCTGCGTCGCGGAGCCGGGCACCGGGCCGGCGGGAGTTCCGGGCACCGTGACCGTCGCCCCGACCTCGCCGGCGCCCTCGGCCTCCCCGGTCGCGACCCCCTCGGCGACGCCGACCGCCCGGGTGGTGTCGGTGCCGGACGACTGCCGGGGGATGCTGTCGGAGTCCGTCCTGGCGCAGCTCGAGGGCACGCCGCTCAACGATCCCGCCATGGGCCCGTCGGGGACGCAGACCGACGGCTCGCTGATCTGCATCTGGCGGAACCCCTCCGCCGACACGACGGGCCTGGTCACCACCGTCTCGCGGGTGGATCGCGGCCCTGCTCTGGACTCGCTGAACGACCTCGCGACCACGCAGGGCTTCTCCTGCTACACCCCCGACGGCGGCACGCGCTGCGAGAAGACGTGGCAGAACACGCAGTATCCGGTGCAGGACGGGCGGACCCTGTTCTACCGCGACGGCATCCTCATCGACACGATGTGGTCGAACCTCGCGCCGAGCGGCTACACCGACAGCGTGATCGCCCACATCTTCGGGTGAGTGCCCTCAGCCCCAGACGTGCGTGGCGACGCGGGCGGAGTAGTCGGCCGGATGCCACGCCGTCTCGACGGTCGTGATCCACAGGCCGTCGCGCAGCATGCTCTCGGTCATGACAGAGCCGTCGGTGCGGGTGCACCGCAGGTCGGCGGCCTCGTCGCAGCGGTAGCCGGCAGCCGTCAGCGACGCCTTCGCAGTCGTGGCGGTCTCGGCCCCCACGGCGGAGAGGGTGGTGGAGATCGAGCGCCCTCCTCCGGTGGTCCACGTGCAGGTGACGCGCACGTCGGGGCGCACCGCGTCCATGAGGGCCTGGTCGACACCGGCCGGGGCTGCCGCCGTCTGCGACAGCAGCACCTTCGGCGTCCAGACGAGCTCCGACCACAGGTCGTCGGGGTACAGCGCGCGGCAGTCCGAGCCCTCGACCGTGGCGAAGCTCTGGGCGGTCCCCTCTTCGACGGCGGGCGGCGGCAGATGCGTGGCGTTGTAGGCCATGTCGCCCACCCACGAGACGGCGTGCGGGACCATCGGGACGGCGAGGTACGCGAGCGTGCCGACGACGCCGGCGCACAGCATCCCCGCCGGAATCGCGATCCACAGATTGCGTCCACCGATGCGAGCCACGATCCCCTCCCCTCACCACGCTAGACGGGCGGCGACGACGCGCCGACAGCGGCGCGCGGGCGGGGACGCCGAAGGGCCCCGGCGTGAACCGGGGCCCTTCGGTGTCGATCAGCGGAGGCTGACGATCAGTTGTACGTTCCGGGCGTGAAGTCGTCCGTCGAGAAGCTGTCGAAGTCGACGTAGCTCAGGTCGGCGTCGCTGTAGGCGCCGTCCGAGGCGAAGATGCGGTTGGGGTACCGCTCGCTCTTGGCCTCCTCCGTCGCCTCGACGGTGACGTCGCGGTACCTCGCGAGTCCCGTTCCGGCGGGGATGAGCTTTCCGATGATGACGTTCTCCTTGAGGCCGAGGAGCGGGTCGCTCTTGCCCTCCATCGCGGCCTGCGTGAGCACGCGGGTCGTCTCCTGGAAGGAAGCGGCCGAGAGCCACGACTCGGTCGCGAGCGACGCCTTCGTGATACCCATCAGCTCGGGACGACCCGACGCGGGACGCTTGCCCTCGCCGACCGCCTCGCGGTTGATCTGCTGGTACTTCTTGAAGTCCACCAGCTCACCCGGGAGAAGCGTCGTGTCGGCGTGGTCGACGACCGTCACCTTGCGGAGCATCTGGCGGACGATGACCTCGATGTGCTTGTCGTGGATCGGCACACCCTGCGAGCGGTAGACGCCCTGCACGCCGTTGACGAGGTAGCGCTGCACCTCGCGGGCGCCCATGACGCGCATGACCTCCTTGGGGTCGAGCGTGCCCACCAGGATCGGCTGACCGACCGTGACGCGCTGCCCGTCCTCGACGAGGAGGGTCGCACGACGCAGCACCGGGTAGACGATCGGCTCGTCGCCGTTGTCGGGCGTGAGGATGACCTTCTTGGCCTTATCGGTCTCGTCGATCGTGATGCGACCGTCGGACTCGGCGATCGGGGACGCACCCTTGGGGGTGCGCGCCTCGAACAGCTCCTGCACGCGCGGCAGACCCTGGGTGATGTCATCGGCCGAGGCCGACCCACCCGTGTGGAAGGTGCGCATGGTGAGCTGCGTGCCGGGCTCGCCGATCGACTGGGCGGCGATGATGCCGACCGCCTCGCCGATGTCGACGATCTTGCCGGTCGCGAGCGACCGACCGTAGCACTGCGCGCAGACGCCGACCGCGGAGTCGCAGGTCAGCACGGAGCGGACCTTGATGTTCTCCACGCCGGCCTCGACCAGACGGTTGATGAGCACGTCGCCCACGTCGTCGCCTGCGGCGGCCAGCACCTCACCGGAGGGGCTGACGACCTCGGACGCGAGCGTCCGGGCGAACACCGAGTTCTCCACGTTCGCATCCCTGACCAGCGCGCCGTCGGCGCCCAGGGCTGCGATGGGCAGCTCCAGACCCTTGGACGTGCCGCAGTCCTCCTCGCGGATGATGACATCCTGCGAGACGTCGACGAGTCGACGCGTGAGGTAGCCCGAGTCGGCGGTACGGAGGGCCGTGTCGGCCAGACCCTTGCGGGCACCGTGCGTCGCGATGAAGTACTCCGCCACCGACAGACCCTCGCGGTACGAGGAGATGATCGGACGGGGGATGATCTCACCCTTGGGGTTGTTCACGAGGCCGCGCATACCGGCGATGTTCCGGATCTGCAGCCAGTTACCACGAGCACCCGACGACACCATGCGGTTGATGGTGTTGTCCTCGGGGAAGTTGTCGCGCATGGCCTTCTGCACGGCATCCGTCGCCTCGGTCCAGATCTTGATGAGCTCCTGACGACGCTCGGCGTCGGTGGTGAGACCCTTCTCGAACTGACCCTGGACCTTCGCGGCCTGCTTCTCGTAGCCCGCGACGATCTCGCCCTTGTTGGGGGGCGTGAGGATGTCGGACAGCGCCACTGTGACACCCGAACGGGTGGCCCAGTAGAAGCCGGCGTCCTTGATCCGGTCGAGCGATGCGGCGACCTCGACCTTCGGGTACTCCTCGGCGAGCTTGTTGACGATCTGCGACAGCTTGCCCTTGTCGGCCTGCTCGCGGACGAACGGGTAGCCCTTGGGGAGGGTGTCGTTGAAGATCGCCTGTCCGAGCGAGGTCTCCACGAGGCCGTTGCGCTCGTACGCCTCGATGGTCTCGGGGGTCTCGCCCTCCGACTCGAGGAACGACAGTCCGGGGATGCGGATGCGGACCTTGGCCTGCAGGTCGAGGGTTCCCTCGTCCTTGGCCAGGATCGCCTCTCCCACCGAGCCGAACACGCGACCTTCGCCGGCCGCACCCTGCTTGACCGTGGTCAGGTGGTGCAGACCGATGATCATGTCCTGCGAGGGCAGGGTGACCGGACGGCCGTCGGACGGCTTGAGGATGTTGTTCGACGCCAGCATGAGGATGCGGGCCTCGGCCTGCGCCTCCACCGACAGCGGGAGGTGGACGGCCATCTGGTCGCCGTCGAAGTCCGCGTTGAACGCGGCGCAGACGAGCGGGTGCAGCTGGATCGCCTTGCCCTCCACGAGCTGGGGCTCGAAGGCCTGGATGCCGAGGCGGTGCAGCGTGGGCGCACGGTTCAGCAGAACCGGGCGCTCGCGGATGATCTCCTCGAGCACGTCCCAGACCTCGGGACGCGTGCGCTCGACGGCGCGCTTGGCGGCCTTGATGTTCTGCGAGTGACCGAGGTCGATCAGGCGCTTGATCACGAACGGCTTGAACAGCTCCAGGGCCATCTGCTTGGGCAGACCGCACTGGTGCAGCTTGAGCTGGGGTCCGACGATGATGACCGAACGACCCGAGTAGTCCACGCGCTTGCCGAGCAGGTTCTGGCGGAAGCGACCCTGCTTTCCCTTGAGCATGTCGCTCAGGGACTTGAGGGCCCGGTTGCCGGTACCCGTGACGGGGCGGCCGCGGCGGCCGTTGTCGAACAGTGCGTCGACGGCCTCCTGCAGCATCCGCTTCTCGTTGTTGACGATGATCTCGGGGGCACCGAGGTCGATCAGGCGACGGAGGCGGTTGTTGCGGTTGATCACGCGACGGTAGAGGTCGTTCAGGTCGGAGGTCGCGAAGCGGCCACCGTCCAGCTGCACCATCGGGCGCAGCTCCGGCGGGATGACCGGGACGACGTCCAGGACCATCGATGCCGGGCTCATGCCGGTCTGCAGGAACGAGTTGACGACCTTCAGGCGCTTGATCGCACGGATCTTGCGCTGGCCCTTGCCCTCGGAGATCTGCAGGTGCAGGTCGTCCGACTCCTGGGCGAGGTCGAAGGCGAGCAGGCGGCGCTTGATCGACTCGGCGCCCATGTGGGCCTCGAAGTACTGACCGAAGCGGTCCTGGAGCTCGTGGAAGATCTCGTCTTCGCCCTTGAGGTCGCCGACGGACAGGGTGCGGAAGTCCTCCCACACCTTCTCCAGGCGGGTGATCTGGTCGTCCGCGCTCTTGCGTGCGGAAGCCATCTCCTTCTCGGCGGCGTCCTTGGCCTTCTTCTTCTGGTCGGCCTTGGCACCCTCCTCCTCGAGCGCGGCGAGCTCCTCCTCCAGCTTCTGGAGGCGAGCGGCGATGCGCGCGTCGCGGCGGTCCGCGAGCGTCTTCAGCTCGAGGCGGATGTTGTTCTCCTGCGTGGGGAGGTCGCGGTGACGCGCCTCCTCGTCGACGGAGATCACCATGTAGGCGGCGAAGTAGATGACCTTCTCGAGGTCCTTGGGCGCCATGTCCAGCAGGTACCCGAGGCGCGACGGGACGCCCTTGAAGTACCAGATGTGGGTGACGGGCGCCGCGAGCTCGATGTGGCCCATGCGCTCACGACGGACGGAGGACTTGGTGACCTCCACGCCGCAGCGCTCGCAGACGATGCCCTTGAAGCGGACGCGCTTGTACTTGCCGCACGCGCACTCCCAGTCGCGCGAAGGTCCGAAGATCTGCTCTCCGAAGAGGCCGTCCTTCTCGGGCTTCAGCGTGCGGTAGTTGATGGTCTCGGGCTTCTTGACCTCGCCGTAGGACCAACGACGGATGTCGTCAGCCGTGGCCAGGCCGATGCGCAGCTGGTCGAAAGTAGTCGATTCGAGCACTAGTTCTCAGTTCTCCTGTGTGGGAATTCTGTCGCTGTGGGCCGGGTCAGATCTCGTCGATGGACGAGGACTCGAAGCGGCTGGAGATGTTGATGCCGAGTTCCTCGGCAGCGCGGAAGGCGTCGTCGTCGGTGTCGCGGAGGTTGACAGCCGTGCCGTCGGCCGAGAGGACCTCGACGTTCAGGCAGAGCGACTGCATCTCCTTCATGAGCACCTTGAAGGACTCGGGGATGCCGGGCTCCTGGATGTTCTCGCCCTTGACGATCGCCTCGTAGACCTTCACGCGGCCGAGGATGTCGTCGGACTTGATCGTCAGGAGCTCCTGGAGCGCGTATGCGGCGCCGTAGGCCTCGAGGGCCCACACCTCCATCTCGCCGAAGCGCTGACCGCCGAACTGCGCCTTACCACCGAGCGGCTGCTGGGTGATCATCGAGTACGGACCGGTCGAACGGGCGTGGATCTTGTCGTCGACCAGGTGGTGCAGCTTCAGGATGTACATGTAGCCGACCGAGATCGGTGCCGGGAACGGCTCGCCGGAGCGGCCGTCGAACAGCAGCGTCTTGCCCGTGGAGTCGATCAGCCGGTCGCCGTCGCGGTTCGGGATCGTGGAGTCGAGCAGACCCGCGATCTCGTCCTCGAAGGCGCCGTCGAACACCGGGGTCGCGACCTTGGTGCCGGCCGGGGCCTCGAACGCCTGCTCGGGCAGCTTCGCCGCCCACTCCGGAGTGCCTTCGACCTTCCAGCCCTGCTTGGCGATCCACCCGAGGTGGAGCTCCAGCACCTGGCCGAAGTTCATGCGACCGGGGATTCCGAGCGGGTTGAGGATGACGTCGACGGGGGTGCCGTCCGCGAGGAAGGGCATGTCCTCGATGGGGAGGATCTTCGCGATGACGCCCTTGTTGCCGTGGCGTCCGGCGAGCTTGTCGCCCTCGGTGATCTTGCGCTTCTGGGCGATGTAGACCACGACGCGACGGTTGACGCCCGAGCCGAGCTCGTCGTCGCCGTCCTCGGCGTTGAACTCCTTGACCGCGATGATCGTGCCCTGCTCGCCGTGAGGCACCTTCAGGGACGTGTCGCGCACCTCGCGGCTCTTCTCGTTGAAGATCGCGCGGAGCAGGCGCTCCTCGGCCGACAGCTCGGTCTCGCCCTTCGGCGTGACCTTGCCGACGAGGATGTCGCCGGGGCGCACCTCGGCACCGATGCGGATGACACCGCGCTCGTCGAGGTCCTTCAGCAGGTCGGGGCTGACGTTGGGGAGGTCACGGGTGATCTCCTCCTTGCCGAGCTTGGTGTCGCGGGCGTCGACCTCGTACTCCTCGATGTGGATCGAGGAGAGGGTGTCGTCCTTCACCAGGTTCTGGCTGAGGATGATCGCGTCCTCGAAGTTGTGGCCCTCCCAGGTCATGAACGCGACGAGGAGGTTCTTGCCGAGCGCGAGCTCGCCGTTCTCCGTCGCGGGACCATCGGCGATGACCTCGCCCTTCTCGACGCGGTCGCCGGCCGAGACCACGACGCGCTGGTTGTAGCTCGTGCCCTGGTTGGAGCGGTCGAACTTGCGCAGGAAGTAGTCCTGCGTGCCGCCCTCGTCGAGCTGGACGGTCACGACGTCGGCCGAGACCTCCAGGACCACACCGGGACGCTCGGCGGTGACGACGTCACCGGCGTCGACGGCCGCGTAGCCCTCCATACCGGTGCCGACGACCGGCGACTCGGAACGCAGGAGCGGAACGGCCTGACGCTGCATGTTCGCACCCATGAGGGCGCGGTTGGCGTCGTCGTGCTCGAGGAACGGGATGAGCGAGGTCGCCACCGACACCATCTGGCGCGGGGAGACGTCCATGTAGCCGATCTCCTCGGCGTGGAACAGGTCGACCTCGCCGCCGTTTCCGCGACGGGCGAGGACACGCTCGTCGGCGAAGCCGCCGTCGGCCTTCAGCGCGACACCGGCCTGGGCGACGATGTAGTCGTTCTCCTCGGACGCGGTGAGGTAGTCGATCTGGTCGCTGACCTTGCCGTCGACGACCTTGCGGTACGGCGTCTCGATGAACCCGAACGCGTTGATGCGCGCGAAGGAGGCGAGCGAGCCGATCAGGCCGATGTTCGGGCCTTCCGGGGTCTCGATGGGGCACATGCGGCCGTAGTGCGACGGGTGGACGTCGCGGACCTCGACGCCGGCACGCTCACGCGACAGACCGCCGGGGCCCAGGGCCGACAGGCGGCGCTTGTGGGTCAGACCCGCGAGCGGGTTGTTCTGGTCCATGAACTGCGACAGCTGCGACGTGCCGAAGAACTCCTTGATCGCGGCGACGACGGGGCGCACGTTGATCAGGGTCTGCGGGGTGATCGCCTCGATGTCCTGCGTGGTCATGCGCTCGCGGACGACGCGCTCCATGCGGGACAGACCGGTGCGGACCTGGTTCTGGATGAGCTCGCCCACCGCGCGGATGCGACGGTTGCCGAAGTTGTCGATGTCGTCGGTGTCGAGGCGGATCTCGGCCGCCTTGCCGCCGCGCAGACCGTCGAAGGTCGTGTCGCCGCGGTGCAGGCGCACCAGGTACTTGATCGTCGCCACGATGTCCTGGACGGTGAGCACCGACTCGGACAGCGGGGTGTCGAGGCCGAGCTTCTGGTTGATCTTGTAGCGACCCACCTTGGCCAGGTCGTAGCGCTTGGAGTTGAAGTAGAAGTTGTCCAGCAGCGCGCGGGCGGCCTCGGCGGCGACCTGCTCGCCCGGACGGAGCTTGCGGTAGATGTCGCGGAGCGCGTCCTCCTTGGAGAGGATCGTGTCCTTGCTCAGCGTCTCCTCGATGGAGTCGTAGCCGGCGAACTCCGCCATGATGTCCTCGGTCGTGAGGCCGAGGGCCTTGAGGAAGACGGTGACGGACTGCTTGCGCTTGCGGTCGATGCGCACGCCGACCTGGTCGCGCTTGTCGATCTCGAACTCGAGCCAGGCGCCACGGCTCGGGATGACGCGGGCCGAGACGATGTCCTTGTCGGAGGTCTTGTCGGGCGTCTTGTCGAAGTACACGCCGGGCGAGCGCACGAGCTGCGAGACCACGACGCGCTCGGTGCCGTTGATGATGAACGTGCCCTTGCCGGTCTGCAGGGGGAAGTCGCCCATGAAGACGGTCTGCGTCTTGATCTCACCGGTCTGGTGGTTCATGAACTCGGCCTCGACGTAGAGCGGGGCGGCGTACGTCTTGCCGCGCTCCTTGCACTCCTCGATGGAGTACTTCTCGGGCTCGAGGTAGGGGTTCGTGAACGAGAGCTGCATGGTCTCGCTCAGGTCCTCGATCGGCGAGATCTCCTCGAAGATCTCCTCGAGGCCGCTGATCTCGGGAACGTCGGTGCGACCGGCGGCCTTGGCCTCGGCGACGCGTTCCTTCCACGCATCGTTCGCGACGAGCCAGTCGAAGGACTCCGTCTGCAGGGCGAGGAGGTCGGGGACCTCCAGCGTGTCGGAGATCTTCGCGAACGACAGGCGCGATGCGCCGCGGCCGTTCTTGATGTTGGTGGTGGGGTTGGATGCGTTGGGCGCAGCAGCCAAGGGGATAACCTCCGAGAAGCCCGGGTCAGGGGCTCAAGTTCCTTGTGGTCAGGTGGAGTGCTCAGTCATCCCCGAAGCCTTCGCAGCGCGCGCCGCAATATGCACGGGGGAGCGAAGGCGCCGCCGACCACCATATGAGGGCAGGGGAATGGGAGCGCAAAGAACAACTATACGGCGGATGACGCGCCGTGTCCAGTCGGGTTCTTGACGACCTTCCGATCCTGCGGTATAACCGCGCGATCCCCGTGTTTCTGCGGACGGACGGCCGCCGGCGGCTCAGCGCGCGTGCCGGAAGCGGATGCCGGTGCCCGGCCGCACCTGCGCGAACAGGTCGAGCGCGGCATCCGCCACCACCGCGATCACCGGATAGCCGCCCGTCACGGGCCCGTCGGCCAGGAGGACCACCGGTCGCCCATCGGGGGGCACCTGGAGCGCGCCGGGCACCATCCCCTCGCTCGGGAGCTCGCCCGGCACGAGCCGCGGCAGAGGCGGTCCGTCGAGGCGCAGCCCGACGCGGTCGGCCTGTGCGCTCACCGTCCAGGTCCGCTCGAACAGCAGGCGGTGGGCCTCGTCCGTGAACCAGTCGGCCCGGGGGCCTGCGGCCAGCGCCACCTCGATGCCCTCGTCGTGCGGCGGCCCCCACGGCATGACCTCCGCCACGGGGATCGGGCCGGCGGCATCCCCGACGGCGACCACGTCCCCCGCCTGCAGCGGCGCCGGCCCGAGTCCGCCGAGCAGGTCGGCCGACCGGGAGCCGACCGAGAGCGGCACCTCGATGCCGCCGCGCACGGCGAGGTAGCCGCGCAGGCCCGCGGTGAAGGGCTCCCACGTGAGCTCCTCCCCCGTCGGCCACGGGTGCGCGGCGTAGGGGTCGACGTCGTGCCCGGCGATGCGCAGCCGTCCCCACGCGCCGGCGGCCGCGACCCAGAGGTCGGAGAGAGCCGTCGCAGCGAAGCCGCCGAGGGCGATCTCGAGGGCGGCAGCCCCCTCGTCGTTGCCGAGCAGGCGGTTCGCTGTGCGGAGGGCGCCGCGGTCGAGGGCGCCCGAGCGCGAGACGCCGAGCGACGCGAGCCCGCCGCGGCCCAGGTCCTGCACGGTCGTGAGCAGTCCCGGGGCGTCGATGCGGAGGACTCCCGCGGACGTTCCGGCGGGTCTGCGGGGCGACGCGCCGTCGAGCGGATGCCGCGGCCCGGCGTGTCCCGCGGACGGCGCGCCGGACTGTCCGGAATCGGCGGGCTCGGCGGCGGCCCGTCCGGCGTCGGGGGCGGTCACGGCTGCACCTCGCGGAAGCGCACCGGCGTCCCCGGTGCGAGCAGGGAGGGGGACGCGGCATCCGGATCGAACAGCGCCGCCGTGTCGACCGGGTCGAGGGTGCCGAGGAGGCGCCAGCCGCCCGGGGTGTCGCGCGGGTAGGCGCCGGTGAAGCCGGCGGCGAGTCCCACCGCGCCGGCCGGCACCCAGGTGCGCGGGCTGTCGAGCCGCGGGACGTCGTGGGGCCAGTCCCGGGCGACGAGATAGCCGAACCCGGGAGCGAATCCGGTGAAGGCGACCGTCCAGGCGGCATCGCGGTGGGCGCGGATCAGCGCGGCGCGATCGAGTCCGAGGAGGGCGGCCGTGCTGTCGAGATCGGGGCCGTCGTAGCGGATGCGCAGCCCGACCTCCGGGCCGGAGGCGACGTGCGCAGCGGGTGGGGGGTCGGCGGCGGCCACGCGCTCGACCCAGGAGCGGGCGGCGGCGAGCGGCAGCACGCGCGGGTCGAGGTCGACGAGCACCGTGCGCGCCGCCGGGACGAGATCGCGGACGCCGTCCGGTCGCGCGGCGTCCAGCCGCGCGCGCAGGTCGAGCACGGCGGCGAGGTCGTCCACTTCGACCAGCAGGGCGCGGTCGCCCATCGGCAGCACGCGCATGCCGGTCACCACGGCGCCCGCACCGCGATGCCGGCAGCGTCCAGAGCCGCCCGCACCGCGCGTGCCATCGCGACGGCGCCCGGGCTGTCGCCGTGCACGCACAGCGACAGCGCGTCCACCGTCAGGTCGGAGCCGTCGGCCGCGTCGACGACGCCGTCGCGCACGAGCCGCACCGCGCGGGCGGCGACGACATCTGCGTCATCGAGCAGCGCGCCGGGCCGGCCGCGCGGCACGAGCCCGCCGTCCGGGAGGTAGCCGCGATCGAGGAACGCCTCGCACACGAACCCGAGTCCCACGACCGCCGCCGCCCGCTCGATCTCCCCGCCGAGACCCAGGATCGGGATGCTGCGCCCCGCCTTCTCCGCGAGGTCGGCCACGGCGGCGGCCACGGCCGCCGCCTGCTCTGGGAGCGCCGACACGGCGTGATAGAGCGCGCCGTGCGGCTTGACGTACCGGATGTCCGCTCCGGCACCCGCGAGGGCGTCGAGCTGACGGGCGACCTCGGCGCGCAGCATCCCCGGATCCATGTCGTCGTGCGGGGTGCGCCCGAAGTCCGCCCTGTCGGCGTAGGACGGATGCGCGCCGACCGCGACGCCGAAACGTGCGGCCCGCTCGACGGAGACGCGCAGGGACACCGCGTCGCCGGCGTGCCCGCCGCACGCGATGCTGGCGCTGGAGATGAGCGCGAACATGGCCTCGTCGTCAGCGGTGGACACGCCGTCGACCGTCTCGCCGAGGTCGGCGTTGAGGTCGATGCCGGTCACGCCTTCACGCTAGCGGGCGGCGCACGGATGCGGCCGGGCGGTGGTGCCCACCCGGCCGCATGCCTCTCCCCTGCCCCGGGTCAGACCCGTCCGTCGCGCGCGCCGAGAGTGGCCGCCGCGGCGAGAAGTGCGATGAGCCCGGCGCCGACGAAGAGCCAGGAGAAGCCTCCGGTCAGGGCGTCGGCGCTGCTCGCTCCGGCACCGGCGAGGTCGTTCGTGCGCGTCGCCGCCAGGGCGGCCAGGGCCGCCAGGCCGAGCGCACCGCCGATCTGCTGGGCGGTGTTGACGAGTCCTCCCGCGAGGCCCGACTCCCTCTCGGCGACCCCGTCCATCGCGAGCTGCGTCGTGGCCACGAAGGCTCCGCCCAGACCCGCGCCGATGAGGAGCGTCGGCCCCAGGAGCTGAGCGACGAACACCGCGTCGGACGGCGCGGCGGCCAGCCAGAAGAGCCCGGCGCCGAGCACGACCAGGGAGCCGACGAGCGTGCGCTTCGCGCCGATCCGCCCGATGACCGCCGGCACTGCGCCGGCCGCGACGACCAGCGCCCCGGCGAGCGGAAGCTGGCTGAGGCCTGCGGCGAGCGCGTCGTAGCCGAGGACGGCCTGCATGTAGACCGAGAGGGCGAAGAAGAGGGCGACCGTCGCCGCGCCCACCAGCAGCATCACCACATTGCCGGTGCGGAGGTTGCGGTTGCGGAAGATCGCCAGCGGCACGAGCGGAGCGGGGCTCCGCCGTTCGACGACGACGAACAGGACGCCCAGCCCGATGCCGGCGACGGCGAGGCCGAGGGTGAGCGGATGAGCGAAGCCGAACCGCTCCGCCGCGGAGAGCGCGCCGACGACCGAGACCAGCGCGGCCGTGATGGTGACGGCTCCGGGGACGTCGAGGCGGGTCGACGCGGCGCGCACGTCGCGGCGGAGCAGCAGCGGGATCACGACGAGGACCAGCAGCCCGACAGGCACGTTGACGAAGAACACGGACTGCCAGCCGAGGGCGGCCGTCAGCACACCGCCGAGGAGCACGCCCGCCGCCGAGCCCATTCCGGCGACGGCGCCCCAGACGCCCAGCGCACGGGCGCGCTCGCGGGAGTCCGGGAAGATCTGCGACACGAGGGCCAGCGCGGCCGGCGCGAGGAGCGCGGCCGAGGCACCCTGGACGGCGCGCGCGGCGAGCAGCATGCCGCTCGAGGCCGACAGCCCGGCGAGTGCGGACGCGGCGACGAACCCGCCGACGCCGATCAGGAAGACGCGGCGATGACCGAACCGGTCGGCAAGACGACCGCCGAGCAGCAGGAGCCCGCCGAACGCCAGCACGTAGGCGGTGATCACCCAGGCGAGCGTCGCGGTGTCCATCTGCAGCTCCCTGCCGAGGACGGGGAGGGCGATGTTCACGATGGACGCATCGAGCACGACGAGGAACTGCGCGAGGGCCAGGGCGGTGAGGGCCCACCAGCGGCGGGTGCTGCGAGCGGGCGGCGCGCTGGTGATGGTGGGAGAAGACATGGCTTTCCTTTCGATGAAGGCGGATAATTTGGTGGCGCACGAGGTGAGTGTTTGCTCACTCACTAGAAGTCAGACGACTGCGGGGAGGCGGTGGTGTCGATGTCAGTGCCGGATGCCGGCGCTGATGATGCGGGCCCACTCGCCGGTCTCGTCGTCGGAGTGGGTGGTGGCGATGAGGTGGCACAGCTGACCGAAGGCGACGAAGCGCTGCACATCCTCATCCGGGGCTCCGGAGCGCTCCTTCGCGAACATCGTGATGCGGGCGAGACCGGCGCGGAGCGCGGCGCCGATCTCCGGGACGTCCGCGACCGCCAGCGCGTGCACCTGGAGGAGGAGCAGCGATCGGTCGGCGATGAGATCGGCGTAGGCCTCCCCCATCGCGGACAGCACCTCCGCCGGCGACTGGTCGGGCGCGGCGTCCGCTCCGAGCGCGAGCGCGTCCGACACCTGCGAGAAGCAGAGCTCGAGCGCGGAGGCGAAGAGCGTCTCCTTGCTCGGGAACAGCTTGAAGACGTATGCCGGCGAGATCTCGGCCGCGCGTGCGACGTCGGCCACCGTCGTGCCGTGATAGCCGCCTCGTGCGAAAGTACGCAGGGCTGCGGCGGTGACGATCGGTCGGCGCGCCTCTGCGGTCGAGAGTGCGATTCCGGATGAGGCCATATGAGTGACTGTACAGTCACTCACATGTCGAGCGCAAGCGATGACGGCCGGCCCGAAGCTGAGTCACGCGAGTGAACAGGCGACGGGGTGTCCGTCCGTGTCCGGCCCGCCTCCGCCGACGACGCCGGCGCAGCCGTTCTCGGCGAGGTGGGCGAGGATCTCCTCGCGGGCGGACCGATGCGCCATCGCGTGGAGGCGGACGCTAGCGTTGACCGCATGGCACGCGCCCGGGTGGAGCCCGACGACCACCCGCATCGGCGGCTCTCCGACGGGACGATCGCGCGCATCGTGCCGTCGGGTTTCACCACCGGCTTCGAGCTCGACGTCGCCGGGACGCCGCAGTCGCACGTCGACCTCGACGATCCGCTGCACCTCCACTTCGAGTACGTCGGGCGGATGGCCGCGGTCATCGACCAGCTCCGGATGCCGGGGCAGCCGCTGACCGCCGTGCACCTCGGGGCGGGGGCGCTGACCATCCCGCGCTACATCGAGGCCACGCGTCCCGGTTCGCGGCAGCAGGTGATCGAGCTCGAGCAGGCGCTCGTCGACCTCGTGAAGGAGACGCTGCCGCTCCCCCGCGGCGCCGCCATCCGCACGCGGATCGGCGACGCGAGGGAGGGCCTCACCCGGCTGCCCGCCGCCCTGACCGGTGCGGTCGACCTGCTCGTCTCCGACGTCTACTCGGGCTCGCAGACCCCGGCGCACCTGACCTCGGTGGAGTTCTACCGCCTTGCCGCGGGGCTGCTCGCCCCCGACGGGGTGCTGCTCATCAACGTCGCCGACGGCTCCGGGCTCGCCTTCGCGCGCCGGCAGGTGGCCACCGTGCACGCGGTGCTGCCGTCGGTCGCCGTGCTCGCCGAGGTGCAGGTGCTCAAGGGACGGCGGTTCGGCAACCTCGTCGTGGCCGCCTCCCCGTCTCCGCTGCCGACGACGTGGCTCCCGCGGCTCATGGCGGCCGGCCCGCACCCGGCGAAGGTCGCGCAGGGTGACGAGCTGGTCGAGTTCATGCGCGGCGCGCGCGTCGTCACGGACGCGGATGCCACGCCGTCGCCCCGACCCGCGGCATCCCTCTTCGAGCGCTGATCCGTTCCGGCTTCTCGGGGCGTCAGCGCGCGCGGGCGCGACGGGAACGGAGCAGCCCGACGATGAGGCATCCGCCCCAGGCCAGGAAGAGCGGGTCCCAGAGCCACGCGTGGCCGATCATCGCCGGGCGGTCGTGGCCGCCGTCAGGCACGATGACTTCAGCCAGCACAAGGTTGCCGACCACCGTGTTGGCTCCGCCCCAGAGCACCAGCGCCGCCGCTCCCGCCCATGCCGCTGACCGGGTCAGCCGACGGAGCGGCCACCCCGCCGCGTCCAGCGCCGCCGGCGCCATCGCGGCGGCGAGCTTGGCCGCTCCGACGAGGACGAGGAGTCCTTCGAGGCCGGCGAACGCCTGCAGCATCTGCTGACCGATGGTCTCGCGGAGGACGCGTCCGCCCAGACCCCAGTAGACGCTCACCGCGGCGTGGAGAGCGCCCAGCGCGGCCGCCGTCCAGAGCCACCCGGAGCCGGGTCGGGTCCGCGCCTGCGCCATGGTCCGAGCCTAGGCGGGCGGCGGCGCTCCCCGCGGGGAAGCGCGCCCGGGCAGTCCGGCGGGGCGGTGGCGCGACACGCCGAGCCGCGGCATCCGTTCGTCGGCGTGTCGACGCGCGGAGCGGCCGGAATGTCCGCTGAAGAAGCCCGAGAGGGCGACGGAGCGGCGTGCCCACCGGGCCGACGGGGCGATCGCGGGCAGACTGTGAGGGCATCAGCGCACACATCGCCGGGCAGGAACGGAGCCGACAGTGAGCTATATCCGCGGATATGACGCCGACACCCTGCGGGAGATCGTCGACGCGCGCGACTGCAAGGAGCGCCTCGACGAGATCGGTGAGCAGCGGAGCCTGCCGGCCCTGCTCGAGCGCGTCTGGCTGCTGAAGGTGCTCGACCGGCTCGACGAGGCGCTCGTCATCTCCGAGCAGTCCGTGCGGGTCGCCCGCATGGCCGGCACGCGCAAGGACCTCCTGCGCTCGCGCATCCTGCACGCGTCGGTGCTGCACGTGCGCGGCGCGTACGCCGCCGCCGAGCAGGAGCTCACGATGTGCGCCGATGAGGCCGAGGGTCAGAACTGGTCGGGTATCGCCGCTTTCGCCTACCAGCACCGCGGCAAGGTCTACTTCGACACCGAGGAGTTCGACCTCGCCCGCACCGACTTCAAGCGTGCGCTGTTCCTGCGCCAGGACGCCGGCGCCCGCGACGACCAGCTCGAGTCGACCCTGCTCGCCATCGACGCCGCCGACCGGCGCCGCGTGCGCACCACGGTCGCCGGCTGAGCGCTCGGAACGCCCTCGGTGTCCGAGGCCTGATCTAGCGTCGGAGTCATGTCGGAACTGCATCGCGTGCGCCACTGGGGCGAGGCGCTCGTGCGTCTGCATCTGGATGCCTCGTGGTCGTTCGCCTTCGACAACGCCAAGCGCCGCGCGGGCCAGTGCGATTACACGCGCAAGCGCATCACGGTCTCCCGCTACCTCGCCGCCCGCTACGAAGACGACGACAATCACCAGACGCTGCTGCACGAGGTCGCCCACGCGCTGGCCGGTCCCGACGCGGGCCACGGCGCCCGCTGGAAGAAGATCGCGCGCGAGCTCGGCTACGTCGGCGGGGTGACGCACCACGGCGAGACCGCGACCGAGCTGGCTCCGTGGATCGGCACCTGCCCGGCGGGCCACATCGCCTACCGGCATCGGGCTCCGACGCGCGCGACCTCGTGCGTGACGTGCGCCCCGCGGTTCGACGACCGCCACCTCTTCGACTGGCGGCGGCGCGAGATCAGCACCGCCACCCGGCAGGCGGCGCTGACGCCGCGCTAGACGTCCGCGGCGCCGGGCTGCAGCGCACGGAACCCCTCGTCCGTCCGCACCGGCACCACGTCGAGGTCGTCGAGCGTCGTCGCGGTAAGGACGCGTTCGCGCTCGCCCTTCGCGATCAGCCGCTGGCCCGTTCCTCCCGCGGTGAGGAGATGACGCAGGGCTCCCCGCAGCCCGCGGAACGCCTCGATGGCTGCGGCGGCCTCGGGCGAGGTGTGGTCCACGCCGCGCACCGAGAGGGCATCGCCGATCGCTCCCGCTCCGAGGAGGTCCTCGATGGCGAAGCGGACTCCGGCCGGGTCGCGCTCCCCCGCCGCGATCAGGGCGACGCTGGTGCGCGCGCCGCGCCGGCGCTGCTCGGCCAGGATCGCCTCGGCCACCGCCGACGCATTGCGCAGGCACCCGATCAGCACGAGCGCGTCCGATTCCGCCGCCCGCGCGGCCACCGGAGCGCCGTTGGCGGAGCCCGTCACCGCGCCATCGTCGACGCCGACCGGGATGCCGCGGGCCGCGGCATCCGTCATCGCGGTCGAGAACATCAGCACGTCGATCACCACGACGATGTCGGCGGGAGCGAGCCGGTCGAACCCGTCCGTGCCCCACTCGAAGCGGATCTGGTAGCGCGACTGGTCGAAGGGCTGCGGCACCTCGACAGCCTAGAGCGCGGCCCCTCACCGACGGGCGCGTACCGGTCGTCGGGAGGGAGGGGGCGCGTGCGAGGAGAGGCGGCGGATGGGGCACCTCGGGAGTCCGCGCACCCCGTTCTCCCTGCGACCGGTACACCACGCCGCCTGCGGCGCCCGCCCACCGTCGGCGGTGTCAGGATGAGGCATGCGCATCCTGCTGAAGTTCGTCATCGACTGCGACGCCGACGCGGTGTGGCGGGCGCTGCACTCGCCCCGCGCGGTCGCGGAACTCTACGGGCCCCTCATGGAGATGACCCCGGTCATCCCCGACGGGTTGCCGACGTCGTGGGAATCGGGCACCGAGGTGCCCGTGCAGCTGTCGCTCGCCGGCGCCATCCCGATGGGACGCCAGATCATCGCCGCGAGCGACCGCTTCACCGAGGACGCGAACGGCCCGGTGCGCATCTTCCGCGACAGCGGCATCCCGCTGACCGGTCCGCTGTCGAGCCTCGACGTCTGGGACCACCAGATGGCCGTCGCCCCCGCGCCCGGCGATCCGAGCAAGACCCTTTGGCGCGACCGTCTCGTGTTCGGCGGGCCGACCGCGCCCGCCCTCTGGCCCGTCCTGTGGACGATGTGGCAGTGGCGCGAGGCGCGGGTGAAGGCGCTCGCGCCGTCCTGGGCGCACGATCCCGAGCTGTCGGCTCCGGACGACGCCACCGACTGACCCGGAAGACCGACGGATGCCGCGGCCCCCGGGCCGCGGCATCCGTCGTCCTGTCCTCACCCCACGTCGGCGATGGCCTCCACGGGCGCGATCCGCGTCGCGAGGCGGGTCGGCACGACCGCGGCCACGAGGGTGAGGACCGCCGTCCCGACCACCACGGCAACGATCGGCCACAGCGGCACGGCCGGAGCCACGAGCGTCGAGACCGGTCCGGAGTCGGCGGACGCCGGCACGGTGCCCAGGAGCGACTGGGCGCCCGCCCAGCCGTAGACGGTGCCGAGGACGAGTCCTGCGACGAGCGCGGATATCGCGATGTGCGCGGCCTCGATGAGCACCATGCGGCGCACCTGGCCGCCGCTCAGACCGAGCGCGCGCAGCAGTCCGAGCTCGCGCCGACGCTGGACCACGCCGATGGTCAGCAGGTTCACCAGTCCGACGGCGGCGATGACGGCTGAGAAGCCGACGAGCACCATCATCACCGCGCTGAAGGAGTCGATGAGCGTCGCCATCTCGGCGTCGAGCTCACCTCCGGCCGTCGCGGTCAGCACGGCCTTCACCGACTCCATCGCGACGGCGAACATCGTGACGAGGGTGACGCCCATGACCACGCCGATCGCCATCCGCGACGACCGCTCGGGATACCGCAGCGCGTTCTCCGCCGCCAGCCGCGCCGGCACGGACTGCCCGAACAGGCGTCCCGTCAGCCGGAGCACGGGCGGCATGAGGAAGGTCGCTCCGACGGCGAGTCCGGTGAACGACAGGATGCCGCCGGCGAAGGCGACGATCACCCCGAGAGGCGTGATCAGCCCGAGGACCACACCGCCCGCGAGCAGCGCCCCGCCGGCGAGGAGGAGGACGGCAGCCGCGACGGTGCGCCCCGTGCGGCGGGCGACCTCGGCGTGCGGAGCCTCGACCGTGCCACTCAGCGCCTGAAGCGGTGTCACGGTCAGCACGCGACGGGACCCGGCCCACGCGGCGGCCCACGTGGTCAGCGTGACGACGACCGCGGGCACGAGCAGCACCGGCTGCACGACCGCGTACCCGAGGTCGCCGACGCCGAGGAGTGAGGAGGCGACGCCCACCCCGACCGCGGACAGCACAGTGCCGGCGATGAGCCCGAGGAAGGCGCCGACGGCCCCGACGACGAGGCCCTGCCGGGCGACCTCACGCCGCTGCGACCGCGCCGAGGCTCCGATCAGACGCATCAGCGCGATGCGGCGCGTGCGTCCGGAGACGACGGTCGCGAAGGTGTTGGCGGTGACGATCGCCGCGACGTAGACGGCCACGCCGACCAGGAGCACGGTGAGGAAGCCGAGGATGAAGGCGAGCATCTCGCTGTCGCCGACGTACGGGTCGGCGCGCAGCAGAGCCGAGAGGTACCCGGTCGTGCTGAGCAGCACGACGCCGAATCCCGCCGACAGCGCGGACACGAGGACGGTCGCGCCCATCCCCCGCTCGCGGATCCAGCCGAGCGGAGCGGATGCCGCGGCGCCGGGGCCCACGATGGAGTGCCCGCTCCGCGGCGCGACGCGCGGAGCGGCGGCCACCGCGGTCATGCCGACACCCCGCTGCCCGCCGCGACCGGCGCGGCCGTTCCGCCCCGCGCCGCGACCGGGGCGACACCGCCCCCCGGCGCGGGCAGCGCCGCGAGTCCGCCGCTCGCGCGCTCGGATGCCAGCATGTAGGCGCTGATCTCCTCGGCGCTCTGCCGGGGCTTGTCTGCGACGAGGCGCCCGTCGCCGAGGAACAGGACGCGATCCGCGTGCGCGGCGGCGACCGGATCGTGCGTGACCATCGCGATCGACTGTCCGTGGTCGCGACTGGCGGCCGCGAGCAGGCCGAGCACCTCGCGGCTGCTCGCCGAGTCGAGGTTGCCGGTGGGCTCGTCGGCGAAGACGAGGTCGGGACCGGTGGCCAGGGCGCGGGCGATGGCCACGCGCTGCTGCTGCCCGCCCGACAGCTGGTGCGGACGGTGCCGCAGGCGACCGCCGAGCCCGAGCGTCTCGATGAGTCCGTCGATGCGGGCGCGCTCCCCGGCGCTGGGCTTGCGGCCGTCGAGGTCGAACGGCAGCAGGATGTTGCCGAGGGCGTCGAGCGTCGGCACCAGGTTGAAGGCCTGGAAGACGAACCCGACGCGGCGGCGCCGGAGGATCGTGAGGTCGAGGTCGGACATGCCGGTCAGCTCGGTGTCGCCGATCCAGACGCGACCGCCGGTGGGCGCGTCGAGCCCGGCCATGATGTGCATGAGCGTCGACTTGCCCGAACCCGACGCGCCCATCACGGCGGTGAATTCGCCGCGGCGCAGGCTCACCGAGACGCCGTCGAGCGCGTGGACGGCGTGCTCGCCGTCGCCGTAGGACTTGGTCAGCTGCTGGACGTGGGCCGCGAGGCCCAGGTCGGAGGAGGAGATTCGCATACCTCGACGCTAGGAATCGAGGCGCCGTCCGCACATCGGCCGAGCGGGGCATCCGATCGCCCGCGCGTACATCGGGAGGATGATCCGCGCTCAGCCGCAGGAGGCGAGGCCCAGGTCGATCTTGAGCTGCACGACGCGGGTCGCGGACTCCTCGACCCGATCGGCGAACGCCGGATCGGCGGCCATCGCGGCCATGAGGGAGTCGTGGAACGGCGCGACCGCAGCAGGGTCGGCGGTGAGCGCGATGTCGCCGCCGGCGGCGACGAACTTCGTCGCCCGCTCCTCCACGGCGGTCGAGGACACCGCCGCGGCCACGCCGATGTCGTCGCTCATGACGACGCCCTCGAAGCCGAGCCGATCGCGCAGCAGGCCCGTCACGATCGCGGAGGAGAACACCGCCTCATTCGCCGGGTCCAGCTGCGTGTAGAAGGCGCTGCTCATCATCACGACGCCGGCGCCCGCCTCGATGCCCGCCGCGAACGGCCCGACGTCGCCCGCGCCGGTGACGGTGTCGGTCGTCCCCTCCGCCGTGACGTCGGTGTTGCCGGTCACCCGCCCGAGGCCGGGGAAGTGCTTGACCGTGGTGGCGACGCCGGCCTGCGTCATCCCCTCGACGAAGGCGCGGACGGAGGATGCCGCGGCCGCCGGATCGCTCGAGTACTGCCGGTCGTAGCCGCCGATCGGGGGGTTGCCGCGGCCGAGATCGGCGGGCACGGTGTCGGCGACGGGCGCGAGATTGAGGTTCACGCCGGCGGCGGCCAGCTCGGCGCCCCACGACTGGGCGGACTGCCGCAGCGCGTCGCCGGGGAGGAGCCCCTGCTCGACGCCCGAGGGCAGATCGCTGAACCCGGGGCCGCGGAGCTGCTGGATCTGCCCGCCCTCCTGATCGGCCGAGACGAGGAGGCCGAGCCCACCGGTGGAGTCGCCCGCGAGCGACTGCAGGTGGTCGGCGGCGGCGCGGGCGACGGCGGCACCACCGTCCCAGCCGCTGAGCAGCACGACCCCGGACAGGTGGTACGACGAGACCAGCGGGTCGAGGAGCCCGACGTCCTCGTTCGAGCCGAGGCCGGCCACGATGAGCTGTCCGGCGCGCTCGGCGGGGGTGAGGTCTGCGACGATCCGCTCGGCGCAGGAGAGGGTCGGGGTGGGGCTCGGCGTCTGCGTGGCGGTCGTGGTGGGGCCCGCCGCGGGCGGTTCCGGCACGCACCCGCTGAGGGCGACCGCGGCGAGTCCGAGGGCTCCGGCGCAGGCTGCCGCGCGGAGGACGAGACCGGTCACGCTCCTCACCCTAAGCGCGGCCCGCGACGCCCGGCCCGGCCCTCGCGCCGTCAGTCCGCCGCGGTCGCCAGGCCGTGGGCGAAGGCGAACACCACCAGCTGCACCCGGTCGCGCAGCCCGAGCTTGCCGAGGATGCGGCTGACGTGCGTCTTGACGGTGGCCTCCGACAGGTACTCCCGCTCGGCGATCTCGGCGTTGGAGAGCCCCTGTGCCGCGAGGGCGAAGATCTCCTTCTCGCGCGAGGTCAGATCGTCGAACTCCCGCGGCACCGGTGGTGCGGTGGGCACCGCGAAGTGGGCGAACAGGTCGCGCGTCGCCGAGGCGGCGATCACGGCCGAACCGGCGTGCACGGTGCGGATGGCCGCCAGGAGGAACTCCGGCTCGGCGTCTTTGAGGAGGAACCCGCTCGCACCCCCGCGGATAGCGCGGGCGGCGGCCTCGTCGAGGTCGAAGGTCGTGAGCATCACCACGCGCGGCGGATCCGCGTTCCGCAGGATCTCCGCGGTCGCGGCGAGCCCGTCCATCACGGGCATGCGGATGTCCATGAGCACCACGTCGGGTCGGGTGGAGCCTACGGCGGCGACGGCCTCTCGACCGTCGGCGGCCTCGCCCACCACCGTCAGGTCGGGCTGCGAGTCGACGAGCATGCGGATGCCCGCGCGGAAGAGCACCTGGTCATCGACCAGGAGAACGCGGATCGGCTCCGCGCTCATGCGCGTCCGCCGATCGGGAGACTCGCCGTCACGACGTACCGGCCACCGGCTTCCGCGGCGGTGAGGGTGCCGCCGACGAGCGACGCCCGCTCCCGCATGCCGATCAGGCCGTGTCCCGCGTCCGGGCGGCGGCCCGCGGCGCGCACCGGGTTGGTGACGGACAGCTGCACCCGGTCGGCGTGCCACGAGAGCGCGACGAGCACGGGCTCGCCGGTGCCATGCCGCAGGGCGTTCGTGAGCGCCTCTTGCAGGATCCGGTAGACCGCGAGCTGCACTGCGGCGGGCGGCTCGCCCGGAGGCGCGGGGTCGACGTCGACACGGAGGGCGACGCCGGCTCCGCGCACCTGGGCATAGAGCTCCTCGAGGTCCGCGATCGTCGGCTGCGGGCCGTCCCCCTCGCGGTGGCGGAGCTGGGTGAGCAGCAGTCGCACGTCGGCGAGCGCCGCGCGGGCCGTCGAGGAGATCGTCGCGAGCGCGGCCGGCGCCGCCGACGGATCGGAGGATGCCGCGTACCGCGCCCCGTCGGCCTGCGCGATCACGACGGCCAGCGAGTGGGCCACGACGTCGTGCATGTCGCGCGCGATCGCGACCCGCTCCGCCTCGGCCATCGCCTCCGCCTCGGCCCGCTGCTGCGCCCGCCGGGTGGTGCGTGCGCGCAGCGCGGTGCGCACGAGCGCACCGGCCGTCCAGGCCAGGAGCAGCCCGAACGTCGCCGCGACGTAGGTGACGAAGGCGAGCGACAGCACGGCGTCGTCGACCCCCAGGGAGAAGCTGAGCGAGGTGGCGAAGAGGTACACGGTGATGACCGCCGCGCCGACGAGCGACGACGCGAACCCGACCCAGAAGACGGCGCGCGTGCCGTACGCCGCCGTCGCGTACAGCACCGCGAGCACGGCCAGGTTGCTGGGCATCGGGGGGAGCCCGCCCGCCATCTGCACGCCGGCGCCGACCCACGCGACCGTGAGGGCGAGGACCGGAGACACGCGGCGCAGGCCGACCGCGGCGGCCATCGTCGCCGACACGACCAGCCCCAGCGCGATCTGCACCGTGCCGCTCCCGGGCATGTGGAACCAGCTCGTGATCGCGAAGAACACGGCGGCCACGACGATGTCGACGGTCAGGCGCGTCGGGGTCAGGGGGCGGAACACGCTGTCACGCTACGCGAGCGCGCTGGAGCGCGGCATCCGCCTGCAGAGGTATATCCGGTCCGGCGTGCGCACTCCGTCAGACAGCGGGCGCCGGCACGATCGGCCGGTTCTCGTAGTAGGTCTGCAGGACGATCGTCGTCCGGGTGTTCACCGCAGCCGCCGCGCGGATGTCGCGGATGAGCTCTTCCAGCGCGCGGGGCGTGGGCACGCGCACGAACAGCATGTAGCTGGCGTCGCCGGCGATCGAGTGACAGGCCTCGATCGCGTCGAGGTGCTCCAGCAGCTCGGGGGCGGTGTCGGGCTGCGCGGGATCCAGCGGCGTGATCTCGACGAAGGCGGAGAGGGGCCGACCCACCGCCTCCGCGTCGAGCACGGGGCGGTAGCCGGTGATGACGCCGCGGGACTCCAGACGCCGCAGGCGCGACTGCACAGCCGAGACGGAGAGGCCGACCCGTGCCGAGAGGTGCGCGAGCGTGGCCCGCGCGTCCTCGGAGATGGCCCCGACGATGCGGACGTCGACCGCGTCGAGTCCGTCGGCCACCGAGCCGTTCTGATCCGCCATGGCCGTAAGGATACCCATGGATCGGCGTCTCGACCGGAAGAATTCCTTTTCCGAGGCAGATCCCGCACAATGGATCCTGTGCACCCGCGCTTCCGCCTCGCCGCACCCGCGGCCGACCCTTCCTGATCGGAGGTTCCCCATGTCCTTCAGCCAGACGCAGCCCCTCGGTGCCGCTCACTCGATCGTCGGAGAGCCCGAGGTCGTCGAGGACGCGGCGCTCGCGGAGACCTCCGCGGCGTGGGCAGGGCTCAAGGCCGCGGCCACCGCACTCCAGTCGCTGCAGACCGCGGACGGGTCGGTGCCGGACGCTTCCGATCACGACGCCGCCCGCACGCACGTCGCGACCATCGTCGCCTCCGTGCGCGCGCTGGCTCCCGCCTTTTCGCACGACGCGGACTACCTCGAGGCTCTCGTGGAGGACTTCCGGCGGTGGGATGCCGCGGGCTTCGGCATCCCCGACTTCTACGACGCGCTCCTCGCCTTCCAGCCGCAGCGACAGCGCGTCGACGGCACCCGCCACCTCGTCGTCTTCCCGATGTACACGCAGAACGGCTCGTCGAGCCGCCTGGTCGAGGCGCTGCTGGTCGAGGTCATCTGGCCCGAGTTCATCGCGCAGCTCGAGGCCGGCGACTACGGCAACAAGCTGTTCGTCTCGCTGCGCCTGATCGACTTCACGCCGGGCTACGACACCAACTCCGCTGTGCTCTTCCCCGAGACCGTCGCGATGCGCGAGATCCCGTCCTTCACCTGGGGCGCCATCTTCCAGGACCGCGAGGCCGCGCGTTACCGTCGCGTCGTGCGGGCCGCGGCCGAGATCACGAAGCTCGACCTGCCGGCCGACGCCGCGCGCATGCTTGACGACCAGGCGCTCACGGAGAAGACGTTCGTGATGTGGGACATCATCCACGACCGCACGCACATGCGCGGAGACCTGCCGTTCGACCCGTTCATGATCAAGCAGCGGATGCCGTACTTCCTCTATTCACTGGAGGAGCTGCGCTGCGACCTCACGGCCTTCCGCGAGAGCGTGGCCATACAGCAGCGCCTGCGCGCGCGCCGCGACGCCGGCGCGGAGCTGTCGGCCGTCGAGGCGGAGACGCTCGAGCACGCCGGACTGGTGCAGTACGCGGTGATCTTCGACCGCATCTTCCGCTTCGCCATCACCGGCACGCGCACCCGCAACTACGACGGCGTCGGCGGCCAGCTGCTGTTCGCCTGGCTGCACCAGCGCGGCGTGCTGCACTGGACCGACACCGCCCTCGCCTTCGACTGGGACGCCGTGCCCGCCGCGGTGGTGGCCCTGGGCGATGCGATCGACGAGCTCTACTGGAAGTCGATCGACCGGCCGAAGACCTCGCACTGGCTGGCGGCCTACGACCTCGTGTCGTCGACGCTGACCCCGCACCCCGCCTCGGCGTGGGCACGCGGCCTGTCGGACGAGGTGCTGTCCGGCCCGCCGAAGGGCTTCACCGACCAGGTGCGCGACGACGAGTTCCCGCTGTCGATGTTCTTCGAGGCGCTGGAGAAGAAGATGCGCCCGGTGATCGAGTCCACGGCCGGGATCCGGGCCGGCGATGCCTGAGACCCACGGCTCGGTCGCCGCATCGGCTGACGCCGCGAGCGGCGCCTCGTCGGGCGGTGTCGCCGGTCGCACGGTGCTGATCGCGGGCGCGACGAGCGCGAGCGGTCTCGCGGCGGCACGCGCTCTGACCGACGCGGGCGCCGACGTCATCGCCGTCGGGCGCGACCGATCGAAGCTGGACGACCTGGCGGAAGCGGTGCCCGGCACGCGCGTCGAGGTCGCCGACCTCGGGCAGGAGGAGTCGGTCGCCGACCTCGCCGACCGGCTGCGGGCGGACGGCGTGCGCCTGGACGGTGTGCTCCACCTCGTCGGCGGATGGCGCGGCGGTGGCGGTCTGGCGGGACAGAGCGACGACGACTATCGCGCGCTGGAGCAGTCGCTCACCGCTCTGCGGCACGTCAGCCGCGCCTTCGACGCGGACCTGCGCGGGTCGACGGGAGCGCGCGAGGCGATCGTCTCGTCGACCGCGGTCGAGCGTCCGCTGGCCGGCGGCGCGAACTACGCGGCGGTGAAGGCCGCCTCGGAGGCATGGGCGCGCGCCGTGGGGCAGGGCTTCGCGAAGGCGGCTCGGGATGCCGGAGAGCCGCTGGTCGCAGCATCCGTCGTCTTCCGCGTGAAGGCGCTGTCAGGACTCGAGTCGACGCTCGCCGACGCGTTCGTCGGACTGTGGCGGTCGGACGCCGCCGACGTCAACGGCACCGTCGTCGCCCTCGGCGGCGGGGACTGATCCGCCCTCGTCCTGGTAGAGCGCGGACAGCTGGCGGTACGCACGCGTGCGGAAGGCCAGCACCGCGAGCAGCACCGTCAGGATGCCGCCGGAGAGGAACACCAGGGCGATGCCGCGCGCCTCACCGCCGCCGAGGAGCCAGCCCCAGGTGCTCCGGCCGTCGGCGGAGTCCATGTAGGGGATGATCCAGAACTGCGCGATCGGCGCGATGAGGAACGCGGTGATCGGGGCCGCGGCCGCCTCGAACGCCTGGGCGAAGCCGAACACCCTCCCCTGCCGCTCGAACGGCACGACCTTCTGGATGACCGTCTGCTCCGCCGCCTCGACGCCCGGGATCAGGCACATGTAGAGCCAGATGCCGACGAGGTACAGCCAGGGCCATTCGCGGATGGTGAAGAGGGAGCCGAGCACCCCCATCACGACGACGAGGAGCAGCATGGTTCGGATCGGGTTGCGGCCGAGACCGAACTTGGCGATGGCGAGCCCGCCGACGATGAAGCCGGTGGCGCTGATGCCGAGCACGACGCCCCAGATCTCGACGGGGAAGAGTGTGAGACCGTACGGGTCCATCAGCGCCATGTAGAGGCCGCCGATGAGGTTGTTGAAGGTCGAGAAGACGATCAGCGCGAACAGACCCGTCGCCGCGCGGATCGCGGTGATGCTGCCGCGGAGGTCGATGGCCGGCGCCCTGCCGTCGGCGGCCGCGGGCTTGTCCTCGGGGATCCGCACGAAGACGAGGTGGACGAGCGCCACCAGCGTGAACGCCACGGCGATCGCCAGCGTCCACCCCATGCCGGCGAGGCCGATCGCGAGACCGCTGAAGACGCTCGTGACGATGAAGGCCATGCCCTGCACCGTGCCCACCAGGCCGTTGGCGTTCGCGTGGCGTTCGACCGGGACCAGGAGGGTGACGGTCGTGGAGAGCGCGATGTTGCGCATGTTCTCGATGACCGCGCCGAAGAGGATGATCGCCGAGAACAGCCAGAACCACGGCTGACCGAGGTCGGCCATGTCGGCCTCGGGGAAGGACAGCCACAGGGCGCCCGCCGCGAGGAACGACGCCAGCGAGACGACGCTGGAGAGCACCATGACACGGTGCTTGCGGCGGCGGTCGACGATGGTGCCGAAGAAGATCGAGAACACCGCGACGAGCAGCATGTAGGCGCCGCCGATGAGCCCGGTGGCGAGCACGGACTGCGTCTCGAGGTAGGCCCAGAACGTCAGCCCGAACCACAGGAAGCTCGTCGTCACGTTCGCGATCATCGTGTTGACGAGGACGTGGAAGAACGTGCGCATGCCGCCCGGCGGCCCTGGCACGGCGGGTGCCGGCCGGGCCGCGGCGACGTCGTCGTCGCTGCTCATACCGTTAGGCAACCACGAACCCCCGACACGCGAAACCCCCAGCGTCGCCTGCGAGCGGCGGCGGCCCCGACCGGGCGGGGCGGAGGCCCGGGAGGGCGATCTAGGCTGGGTGGGTGACGCACTCGCCCCTCCATGACACGGCCGTCCGCGGCTTCGCCTCCGACAACTACTCCGGCATCCACCCCGAGGTGCTGGAGGCGATCTCGGCCGCCGTCGGCGGACACCAGATCGCGTACGGCGAGGACGTCTACACCGCCCGACTCCAGGAGGTCATGGCCCTGCACTTCGGCGACGGCGTCGAGGCCTTCCCCGTCTTCAACGGCACCGGCGCCAACGTCGTGGGCCTGCAGTCGATGCTCCCCCGCTGGGGCGCCGTGGTCGCGGCCTCCACCGCGCACATCAACGTCGACGAGGGTGGCGCCCCTGAGCGGGTCGCCGGCATCAAGCTCCTGACCGTGCCCGCCGAGGACGGCAAGCTCACCCCCGAGCTCATCGACCGCGAGGCCTGGGGCTGGGGCGACGAGCACCGGGCGCAGCCGCTGGTGGCCTCCATCACCCAGTCGACCGAGCTCGGCACCGTCTACACGGTCGAGGAGATCCGCGCGATCGCCGACCACGTCCACAGCCTCGGCATGCGCCTCCACCTCGACGGTGCGCGCATCTCCAACGCCGCGGCGTCGCTCGGTGTGCCGCTGCGCGCCTTCACGCGCGACGCGGGCGTCGACGTGCTGAGCTTCGGCGGCACCAAGAACGGCGCGATGCTGGGCGAGGCCATCGTGGTGCTCGATCCCGAGGCATCCACCGGTCTCACGTTCCTGCGCAAGCTCAACATGCAGCTGTCCAGCAAGATGCGGTTCGTCTCGGCGCAGCTCATCGCGCTGCTCGAGAACGACCTGTGGCTGCGCAACGCGACGCACTCCAACGCGATGGCCCAGCGCCTGCGCACCGCGGTCGAGGCGGGTCTGGCCGACGGCTCGATCGCCGGCGTCTCGTTCACGCAGCCGACGCAGTCCAACGGCGTCTTCGCGACCCTGCCCGACGGCGTCGCCGATCGCCTCCGCGAGCGCTTCCGCTTCTACGACTGGGATGCCGCGCGCAACGAGGTGCGCTGGATGTGCTCTTTCGACACCTCCGAGGAGGACGTCGACGCGTTCGTCTCCGAGCTCGGGCACCTCACCACCGGCGCCCGCGGCGGCGCGACCGGCGGCTGAACGCCGCTCGCCGCCGACCGCGGCCATCCGCCGGGCCCGCAGCCGCGGCATCCGTCAGCTCAGGATGTCCTTGCGCGACAGGCGCAGCATCGCGGCCGCTCCGAACACGACGATGTAGGCGCCCTGCAGGAGCGCGTTCGAGACGAACGAGTCCCACACGACCGGCGCCCGCAGCAGGTCGGCGAAGTCGAGCCAGCGGTCGGTGAAGAGCCAGGGATGCAGCGCGTCGAGCTGCGGGATCGCGCCGATGATCTGCGCCGTCACCGCGAGGATCGCCGTCGCGGCCATCGCCCCGATCGGCACCGAGGTCAGCGTGGAGAAGAACAGGCCGATCGCGGACAGGCCGAGGAGCGACACCGCGACGTACGCCGCGATGGCCAGCAGCCGCAGCAGCCCCTCGCCGATCGGCACCTGCGCGCCGGACAGCAGCGTGACGGGTCCGATCGGGAACAGCGCGAGACCGACGAGCGTGCCGACCAGCACGACCGTGAGGGACGCGACGATGCCGAACACCGCTGCGGCGAGGTACTTGACGATCAGCAGCCGCACGCGACCGGCCGGAGCGATCAGCAGGTAGCGGAGCGTGCCGTGGCTCGCCTCCCCCGCGATCGCGTCGCCGGCGGCGACGCTGACCGTCAGCGGCAGGAACAGCGGGATCGCGACGGTCACCGCGGCGAGTCCGACGAACAGTCCGTTGTTCGTGATCTGGTCGAGGAACGCCGGGCCGCGTCCCGGGGAGGAACCGCCCACGAGCTTCAGTGCGACGCCGATGAGGACCGGGATGAGCGCGAGCGCCGCGAGCATGGCCCACGTGCGCCACCGCCGGAACTGCGTCGACAGCTCGTTGCCGAGCAGCCGGAGCGTGCCCCAGCCCCCGGAACCGGCCGACCGGCCCGTCTCAGGCGACGACATCGAAGCCCTCCCCGGTCAGCTGTACGAACCGCTGCTCCAGGCTCTGCCCCAGCAGCTCGAAGCCGCGCACGCGCACACCGCGCTCGACGAGCGCGGCGACGAGGTCCTCGGCGACCGTGTCGGCCGCCAGTACGCCGGTGACGACGTCGAGATCGGATGCCGCGTCCCCGGCGTCGGTCGTCACGCCCCGCTCCGAGAGCACGGCCCGCGTGGCGTCGACGTCGGGGGTGCGCACGCGCACGCGCGGCAGTGCGCCGGCGCCGCGGAAGTCGTCCAGCGTGCCCTGCGCGACGAGCCGTCCGCCGCTCATCACACCGACGTGGCTGCACAGCTGCTCGATCTCGGCGAGCAGGTGGCTCGAGACGAACACCGTGGTGCCGTCGGCGGCGAAGGAGCGGATGAGCGCCCGCACCTCGCGCGTGCCCTGCGGGTCGAGGCCGTTCGTCGGCTCGTCCAGCACGAGGAGCTCGCGCGGCATCAGCAGGGCGTTCGCGAGCCCGAGGCGCTGCTTCATGCCGAGCGAGTAGGCGTGCGCCTTCTTCTTCGCGGCGTGCGTCAGACCGACCCGTTCAAGCGCCGCGGCGACGCGGGCATCGCGCGTGCGGGGGGCGGAGTGCCGATCGGCCGCGTCGAAGCGGCGGAGGTTCTGCTCGCCGGTGAGGAACGGCGCGAAGGCCGGGCCTTCCACGAGCGCGCCCACGCGCGGAAGCACCGCGTCGAGGGCCGCCGGCATGTCCTCTCCCAGCACCCGCGCCTCGCCCGACGTCGAGCGGAGCAGACCGAGCAGCATCCGGATCGTCGTCGTCTTCCCCGATCCGTTGGGTCCGAGGAAGCCGAACACCGAGCCGCGCGGCACGGCCAGGTCGATGCCGTCGACGGCCGTCTGCGCTCCGAAGCGCTTGGTCAGCCCGACGGTCTGCACGGCCAGGCCGTCATCGGACGAGCCGGCCGTGTCGGCGGTCGTCACGGACTCAGCTGCCGGTCTGGGCGGCCTCGACGAGACGGTCGGCCGGCACGGCGCCGACGAGCACGCGTCCGTCGTCGGTGAGCACGACGCTGAGGAGTGACGTCTGCAGCACGCGCCCGCCGTCGACCGCCGTCGTCACGCTGTTCAGCATCGCGCTCTGCGAGGGATCGAGGTCGGCCAGCGCTCCCGAGCCGCGGGAGGGAAGCTCGGCGACCGCCGACCAGCCCGTGCCGAAGACGGTCGGGGCCGTGGCATCCGCCGGCTTCTTCGCGTGGTCGCCGTCGGGCAGGGCGATGTCCTTCTGCGTGACCTGGACGTCGTCTCCGGGCGTGAACGCGAAGACGGAGGCGTCGGGCGCCGAGAAGTCGACCTGCGTGAACCCTACGGAGAACGCGGGGTCGGAGGCGCCGCGCGCGGTGACGGATGCGCTCAGGGCCACGCCGGTCTCGCCGTCGATGGCGAACCGAAGCTCCCCGACGAGCGTGTCCTGGCTGCGCGGGGTGAGGACCAGCTCGTACACGTCGCGACCGGCGACCCGCCCGTCTGCGCCGACGGTGACGTCGGTGGTCTCATCGAGCTTCGCCAGCGCCTGGTCGAGCATCGCCTCGGGCGTGGGCAGCGTCGTGTCGGTCGGAGCCGTGTCGTGCTGCCTCGCGTCGGGGAAGGAGAGCTGCGTCGCCGTGCGGGTCTCGCTGTCGACGAACCAGGCCTGGTCCGATGCGCCGTCGACGTAGACGTTGCGCTCGCCGAGCTGGTCGAGCACCTGCACGCGGGCGCTGTCGCCGCTCAGGTAGACCTTGGCGGTGTGCGACCCGGTGACCAGTTCGAGCAGATCGTCGGCGTCGGCCGCGGAGGCCCCGTCGTCGGTCGAACCGGCGAGCGAGCCGAGGTCGGGCAGGCCGAGATCGGACGACTGCTCGACGGTGCCGCTCAGCGCGGTCACGTCGCTTGCCGCGGCGAAGGCGAGCAGCTCGGCCGGCGTCTTGTCGGGCAGGTCGGTCGCGCCGCTGGCGGCGACCGGGACGAGGATGGCGGCGCCCACGAGCACCGGGACGCCGACGGCGGCGGTCCAGGTCAGCGCGCGGCGGCGGGCGGCTCGGCGGGCAGGACTCATGCCTTCAGGCTACGCCGGTGCGGGCGCCGCGTCCGCGGTCACACCCAACACACAGCCAGTGAGGAGGACGCGTGTCAGCGCAGGGCGCCGACGCTGGCCAGCGCCAGTCGCACGAGCGTGCCCCTGCCGCCCTCCATCTCGGCGGAGAGGGTGTCGGATGCCGCCTCCTGCGGTGACATCCAGGTGACCTCCAGCGCGTCCTGGCGCGGCTCGCACGTGCCGGTGACCGGCACGACGAACGCGAGCGACACCGCGTGCTGGCGGTCGTCGTGGAAGGCGGTCATGCCGGGGAGCGGGAAGTACTCGGCGACCGTGAACGGGTTCGGCTGCGGCGGCAGGAGCGGGAAGGCCATGGGCCCGAGGTCGTTCTCGAGGTGGCGGAAGAGCGCGTCGCGGATCGACTCGCCGTAGCGCACCCGCCCACTCACGATGGTGCGGGTGATCTCGCCCATCGGGGTCGCGCGCAGCAGGATGCCCACATCGGTGACGGCCCCCATGCCGTCTGTGCGCACCGGGATCGCCTCGACGTAGAGCATCGGGAGGCGACGGCGCGCCTCGGCGAGCTCCACCTCGCTGAGCCACCCGGGATTGGCCGCGCTGCCGCGATCGGGCGAACCGAAGCCGCCGTCGTTGAGGTCGCGGGGGCCCTGGCCTGCCCTCATGCCCGAGAGCGGATCACGGCGGGCGCCCTCGTCGTCGCGGTCGTTCGGGTCGGGATCGGGTGTGCGCACCGGCATGCCTCTTGTATACCTCACGGCTCCGATCGGACGTCGGCGGCGGCTGGGAGGATGGGCGCATGGCCGCCGATTCCGACACCGCTCCCCTGGATCCGTCCGCCGTGCTCTGGTCCGCCGAACCCGGCGACCGCGCCGGGCGTCCGCTGCTCGTGCTGCTCCACGGCTACGGCGCCGACGAGCGCGACCTGTTCGCCCTCGCGCGCCTCCTGCCGGAGGAGTTCGCCGTCGCCGCGCCGCGGGCGCCGCTCGCTCCGCCGTGGCCGTCGCCGGGGCACTCCTGGTATCCGATCGGGGGCCTCGACGGCCGCGACCCCGGGAGGGTGACCGCCGCCGCACGCGGAGTACTGCGGTGGCTGGATGCCGCGGCATCCGGCTCTCGCGTCGGACTCCTCGGGTTCTCGCAGGGCGCCGCGGTGGCGCTGCAGGCGCTCCGGCTCGACCCCGGGCGCATCGACTTCGTCGTCAACCTCAGCGGCTACGTGGCGCCGGGCGACCTCCCGGGCGACGACGCCCTCGCCGAGCGGCGTCCGCCGGTCTTCTGGGGCCGAGGCACCGCCGACGACGTGATCCCCCTCGCGCTGGTGGACCACACGGCCGAGTGGCTGCCGAGCCGCGTCGACCTCAGCGGCCGGGTGTATTCGGGCCTCACCCACAGCGTCTCCGACCAGGAGATCGACGACGTCAACGTCTTCCTCCGCAAGCGCCTCGACGAGGCCTAGGACTCTGCGGGGCGGTCGCCGAGGAGCGGATGCCGCGGCATCCTGCCCCTGGAATCCGGCGCGCACCTCGGGTATCGTGGCCACGCTCCTGTCCCGAGTGTGAGGAATGACAGTGACCCTGATCGTCGCGAACGCGCAGTGACCACGCGCTGATCGTCGATCCCGACGCGTCTGCGCCCCCTCCCGCGCTGACCGTCGATCCCGCCGCCCCGGCTGCCACGGCTCTTCGCCGCGCCGGTGAGCCGCCCCGATGTCGTCAGTGCCCGCACGACTCGGAGCACGCATGTCACATTCCTCCCACCACCCCTCCATCGTCTTCGACCGGCTCTCGTACCGATGGCCCGACGGCTCCGCCGCCCTGACCGGGGTGTCGGGCGCGCTCGGCGGCGGGCGGACGGGCCTCATCGGCCGCAACGGCTCGGGCAAGACCACGCTGCTGCGCCTCATCGCCGGCGAGCTGCAGCCCACGTCGGGCACGGTCGTCGCGTCCGGCGACGTCGCCGTGCTGCCGCAGCATCTGACCCTCGACGTCGGGCGGTCCGTCGCCGCGCTGCTCGGCATGGAGGAGGTGCTCCGCGCCGTGCGCGCCGTGGAGTCCGGCGACGTCGACGCCGGACACTTCGACGTCATCGGCACGCAGTGGGACGTCGAGGCGCGCGCCGCGTCCGCCCTCGTGGACGCCGGGCTCCCGCCCGACGCCCTGGACCGTCCCGTCGGCTCGCTCTCGGGCGGCGAGGCGGTGCTCGTGGCGCTGGCCGGCATCCGCCTGCGCGCCGCGCCCATCACGCTGCTGGACGAGCCGACCAACAATCTCGACGGCGACGCCCGGGCGCGGCTCGCGACGATGGTCGGCGGATGGCGCGGCGCGCTCGTGGTCGTCAGCCACGACGTCGCCCTCCTGGACGTCATGGACGCCACGGCCGAGCTGCACGAGAGCACCGTGAGCGTGTTCGGCGGGCCGTACAGCGCGTGGCGGGCGTGGATGGACGGCGAGCAGGCGGCGGCGCGACAGGCGGAGAAGGCCGCACGGCAGGTGTTGCGGCGCGAGAAGCGCGAGCGCATCGAGGCCGAGACGACGCTGGCCCGCCGCCGGCAGATGGGCAGCACGGCGTACGCCGAGAAGCGGGAGCCGCGCATCGTGATGAACGCGCGTCGCGGGGCCGCCCAGGTGTCGGCGGGCCGACTGCGCGGCGAGAAGGCCGACCGCGAGGCGGCGGCGCAGCGCGCTCTCGACGTGGCCGAGCGGCGGGTGCGCGACGACGCGCGCATCCGCATCGATCTGCCCGACCCGGATGTGGCGGCGGGCCGCCGCCTCGCCGCGATCGGCGACGGCACACGGGAGTGGGTCGTGCAGGGACCCGAGCGGGTGGCGCTGACGGGGCCGAACGGTGCGGGCAAGACGACGCTGCTCGAGCATCTGGTGGCGGGGCGGAACGCGTCGGGCACGACGCTGCACACCGACCGGGTCGGCTACCTGCCGCAGCGGATGGACGGGCTCGACGACGGCGCGTCCGTGCTCGAGAACGTCCGCGCCGCGGCGCCCGAGGTGCCCGCCGGCGACGTGCGCAACCGTCTCGCGCGGTTCCTCCTGCGCGGCGACGTCGTCGACCGGACGGTCTCGACCCTCTCCGGCGGCGAGAGGTTCCGCGTCGCCCTGGCCCGGCTGCTGCTGGCCGATCCGCCGCCGCAGCTGCTGGTGCTCGACGAGCCGACGAACAGCCTCGACCTCGACACGGTCGACCGGCTCGTCGAGGCGCTCGAGGCGTACCGGGGCGCCGTGGTCGTCGTCAGCCATGACGACGTGTTCCTGACCCGCCTCGGCCTCGACCTCCGGCTCCGCCTGGACCCGGACGGCTCGCTGACGGAGCAGGCCGCGTGACCTCGCGACGGGCGTTCTCCTCCCACCGCCCCGATGTCGGAGGAGACGACCAAGATAGAGGGATGACCGACGTGCTCGAGCGTTTCGGACCGGCGACGGCGGACTGGTTCCGCGGCGCGTTCCGTGCGCCCACGACGGCACAGGAAGGTGCCTGGACGGCCATCTCCTCGGGCAAGCATGCGCTCGTGGTCGCCCCCACCGGCTCGGGCAAGACGCTGTCGGCGTTCCTCTGGGCGATCGACCGGGTCTTCCGCGAGAAGGAGCCGACGACGGATGCCGCGGCCGCCGCTCCCGTGCGTCGCGCACGCGGTGCGCCCAAGCCGCCGCCCCCTCCGCCGGCCACGCGCATCCTCTACATCTCTCCGCTCAAGGCCCTCGGCGTCGACGTCGAGCGCAACCTCCGCTCACCGCTGGTGGGGATCGGGCAGTCCGCCCGCCGCCTCGGCATCCCCGTCCCGCAGGTGACGGTGGGCGTGCGCTCCGGCGACACCACGTCGTCCGACCGCCGCAAGCTCGTGGCCGATCCACCCGACATCCTCATCACGACGCCCGAGTCGCTCTACCTCATGCTCACCAGCGCGGCGGGCGAGACGCTCGCGGGCGTGCACACGGTGATCATCGACGAGGTGCACGCCGTCGCGGCCACCAAGCGGGGCGCGCATCTCGCGGTGAGTCTGGAGCGCCTCGACGACCTGCGCGCCCAGCTGGGTCCGAGCACCGCGCCCGCCCAGCGCATCGGCCTGTCCGCCACGGTGCGGCCGATCGACGAGGTGGCACGGTTCCTCGGGGGCTCCGCTCCCGTCGAGATCGTGGCGCCTAAGGCGACGAAGGCGTTCGACCTGCAGGTCGTCGTGCCCGTCGACGACATGCTCAACCCGCCCCCGGCACCCGGACAGGCCGCTCCGCCCGCCGCCCCCGCGTCGACGGCGGACGACGGCGACGGCGACTGGTTCGGCGGCGACTCCCGCATCCGCTCCGAGAACACCGAGGTCACGGGGTCCGTCTGGCCGCACGTCGAGGAGGCGATCGTCGACCGCATCCTCGCGCACCGCTCGACGATCGTCTTCTCGAACTCGCGCAGGCTGGCCGAGCGCCTCACCGGTCGCCTGAACGAGATCTACGCCGACCGCCTCGGGCTCGAAGCGCCCGACGCGACCGTGCCGGCAGCCATGATGGCCCAGACGGGCTCCAGCGCCGGGGCGGAGCCCGTGCTGGCCAAGGCCCACCACGGGTCGGTCTCGAAGGAGCAGCGGGCCCTCGTGGAGGAGGAGCTGAAGGCCGGCCTCCTGCGCTGCGTGGTCGCGACCTCCAGCCTCGAGCTCGGCATCGACATGGGCGCCGTCGACCTCGTCATCCAGGTCGAGTCGCCTCCGAGCGCGGCCTCCGGCCTGCAGCGGGTCGGCCGCGCCGGCCACCAGGTCGGCGAGGTCAGCCGGGCGGCGCTCTTCCCGAAGCACCGCGGCGACGTGCTGCACACCGCGATCGTCACCGAGCGGATGCTGGCCGGGCAGATCGAGGCCATCTCGGTACCGCAGAACCCGCTCGACATCCTCGCCCAGCAGACCGTCGCGGCCTGCGCTCTCGGGTCGATCGACGTCGAGGGCTGGTACGAGACGGTGAAGCGCTCGGCGCCGTTCCGGAGCCTCCCGCGCTCCGCCTACGAGGCGACGCTCGATCTGCTGGCCGGCCGCTACCCGTCCGACGAGTTCGCCGAGCTGCGGCCGCGTCTGGTCTGGGATCGCGATCAGGGCACGCTCACCGGCCGCCCCGGCGCGCAGCGCATCGCCGTCACGAGCGGCGGCACCATTCCCGACCGCGGCCTGTTCGGCGTGTTCATCGCCGGCGAGTCGCAGAACGCGCGCGTCGGCGAGCTCGACGAGGAGATGGTCTACGAGTCGCGCGTCAACGACGTCTTCACACTCGGCACAACGAGCTGGCGCATCGTCGAGATCACGCACGACCGCGTCAACGTGCTCCCCGCCTACGGCCAGCCCGGCAAGCTGCCGTTCTGGCACGGCGACGGACTGGGCCGTCCCGCGGAGCTCGGCGAGGCGCTCGGCAAGTTCTCGCGCGACCTGCTGTCGGCCCCGCGCGAGAAGGCGGTCGCGCGGCTGCAGGAGTCGGGGCTCGACGAGAACGCGGTCGGCAATCTGCTGGCGTACCTCGACGAGCAGAAGGAGGCCACGGGCACCCTCCCCACCGACAAGAACCTGACCGTCGAGGTGGGTCGCGACGAGGTCGGCGACTGGCGCATCATCCTGCATTCCCCGTACGGCATGCAGGTGCATTCGCCGTGGGCGCTGGCGGTGAACGCACGGATCCGGGAGCGTCTCGGGGTCGAGGGCTCCGCCGTGGCCAGCGACGACGGGATCATCGCGAGGGTGCCGGATGCCACGGCCGAGCCGCCAGGCGCGGAGCTTTTCGTCTTCGATCCCGACGAGCTCGAGCAGATCGTCACCGACGAGGTCGGCGGCTCCGCGCTGTTCGCATCGCGCTTCCGCGAGTGCGCGGCGCGTGCGCTGCTCATGCCGCGCATGAACCCCAACCGCCGCAGCCCGCTGTGGCAGCAGCGCCAGCGCTCGGCGGCGCTTCTGGAGGTGGCCAAGCGCCATCCCACGTTCCCGATCATCCTCGAGACGCTCCGCGAGGTGCTGCAGGACGTCTACGACCTGCCCGCCCTCCTGCGCATCGCCCGCGGCATCGGCGAGCGCCGCATCCGGCTCATCGAGACCACGACCACTCAGCCGTCGCCCTTCGCCCGCGACCTGCTGTTCGGCTACGTCGGCGCCTTCATGTACGAGGGCGACTCGCCGCTGGCCGAGCGCCGGGCCGCGGCGCTGTCGGTCGACCCGGCGCTGCTGAGCGAGCTGCTGGGCAAGGTCGAGATGCGCGAGCTGCTCGACCCCGACATCATCGCGCAGTACGAGCGCGAGGTGCAGCGCCTCGACCCCGACCGCCGCGCCCGCGGCCTCGAGGGCGTCGCCGACCTCCTCCGCGTGCTCGGCCCGCTCGATGCTGCCGAGGTGGCGCAGCGCCTCGAACCCGACGGCGCCACGCCGAGCGACCCGGCCGCCCCGCTGCACGCGGCCCCGGCGGCGACCGCCTCCGCGCCGGCCCTCGGGGACGCCGACGCGACCGTCTCGCCCGACGATGTGCGCGCCCTCGATCCCGCCGACGACGGCTCGACCGAGGAGCCGGCCCGGCGGCCCGACCCCGGTACGGCGGACGTCGCGACCGCGGCCGCCCACCTCGACGCCCTCGTCGAGGCGCGACGCGCCATCCGCGTCACGATCGCCGGCGTCGACCGCGTCGCCGCCATCGAGGACGCCGGCCGCCTGCGCGACGCACTCGGGGTCGCGCTGCCCGTCGGCATCCCGAACGCGTTCCTCGAGCCCCTGCCCGACCCGCTCACGGACCTCGTCGCGCGCCACGCGCGCACGCACGGGCCCTTCACGGCCGACGCCGTGGCGTCGCGCTTCGGCATGGGTGTCGCCGTCGCCCGCCAGGCCCTGCAGCGCCTCGAGGGGAAGGGCCGCGTCACGAGCGGGTACTTCCTCCCCGAGCCGCACACGGGGTCGGCGACGCGCTCCGCCGACGATCAGGAGTGGTGCGACGCCGAGGTGCTGCGGCGGCTGCGCATGCGATCGCTCGCCGCGATCCGCGGCAGCGTCGAGCCCGTGCCGCCCGAGGCCTTCGCGCGCTTCCTGCCGGTCTGGCAGCACGTCACGCGGCGCCTGGAGGGCGTCGACGGGGTGGCGGCGGTCATCGAGCAGCTCGCCGGCGTGCCCATCCCGGCGAGCGCCTGGGAGTCGCTGATCCTCCCGTCCCGCGTCGCCGACTACTCGCCGACCATGCTCGACGAGCTCACCGCCACCGGTGAGGTCGTCTGGTCCGGCCACGGCTCCCTCCCCGGCCGTGACGGGTGGATCGCCCTGCACCCGGCGGATGCGGCATCCCTCACCCTCGTCGTGCCCGACGATGAGATCGACGCCGACTCCCTGGAGGAGCGCGTGCTGCAGTCGCTGGCCGGGGGCGGCGCGTACTTCGCCGCGCAGCTGCGCCAGCTGACGGATGCCGCGAACGAGCAGTCGGTCGTAGAGGCCCTGTGGAACCTCACGTGGGCGGGCCGCGTGACCAACGACACGTTCGCGCCGATCCGGACGCTGCTCGGCGGCGGCGCGCAGACGCATCGCGTGGCCCGGAAGGCTCCGCGTGCGCGGCTGTACCGCGGCACGACGCTCTCCCGTCCCACCGGCACGACCCCGCCGCGCCCGCCCGCGATCGGCGGACGGTGGTCGGTGCTGCCCGAGGTGGAGCCCGACCCGACCGTGCGCGCCACCGCGTCGGCGAGCCTGCTGCTCGACCGCTACGGCGTCGTGACGCGGGGCTCGGTGCAGTCGGAGGGTCTGCCGGGCGGCTTCGCGCAGGCGTACCGCGTGCTCGCCGGATTCGAGCAGGCCGGCCACTGCCGCCGGGGCTATGTCATCGAGAAGCTCGGCGCTGCGCAGTTCGCCGCGTCCACCACGGTCGACCGGCTCCGGGAGTTCGCCGCGCTCCCTGACCCGGCGCCGATGCGCGCCGTGACGATGGCCGCCACCGACCCCGCCAACCCCTACGGCGCGGCACTTTCGTGGCCGGCGTTGGCGGGCGTCACCCACCGACCCGGGCGCAAGGCGGGCGGGCTGGTCGTGCTCATCGACGGCGAGCTCACGCTGTACCTCGAGCGCGGCGGGAAGTCCGCACTCGTCTTCACCGACGACGAGCAGCGTCTCGCCGCGGCCGCCCGCGACCTCGCCGGCACGGCCCGCGCGCGCCGGCTCGACACCCTGACCATCGAGCAGGTGAACGGTGCGTTCGTCTACGGCACGCCGTCGGGCCGGGCGCTGCGCGACGCGGGCTTCGTGGAGTCGCCCCGAGGGCTCACGCTCCGCCGCCAGACGGCTGCGGCAGCGGCGGCCGCTGCGCCGTCTCGGGCCTGAGCGGGAGGAGCGAGCATGCCCGAGGGCGACACCGTCTTCCGCACCGCCCAGCGCCTGAACGAGGCGCTGGCGGGCAAGGTCGTCGAGCGCTTCGACATCCGCGTTCCGGGCAGCGCCACCGCCGACCTCCGCGGCGAGACGATTCACGAGGTCGTGCCGCGCGGCAAGCACCTCCTCGAGCGCATCGGCGGCTACACCCTGCACTCCCACCTGAAGATGGAGGGCGCCTGGCACGTCTACCGCCGCGGCAGCAGCTGGCGGGCGCCGTCGTTCAAGGCCCGCGCCATCGTGGGCACCTCCGACGTCGACACGGTCGGGTTCGACCTCGCGATGGTCGAGGTGCTGCCCACGAGCGAGGAGGACCGCATCGTCGGCCACCTCGGCCCCGATCCGCTCGCGGAGGACTGGGACCCGGCCGAGGCCGCCCGCCGACTCAGCGCCGATGCGAGAGCCGTCCACGTCGCGCTGCTGGACCAGCGCAACGTCGCGGGGTTCGGCAACGAGTTCGTGAACGAGATCCTCTTCGTCCGCGGCATCCTGCCGACGACGCCGGCGACGGAGACGGATGCCGCGGCGGTGATGGATCTCGGAGCGCGGATGATCCGCGCCAACGTCGGCCGACGCGGTCGCACCTTCACCGGCGACGCCCGCCCCGGGCGCAGCACGTGGGTCTACGGACGCGATGGCAAAGCCTGCCGGCGGTGCGGGACGATCGTGCGCACAGGATCGCTCGGAGCCGGTCCGACGAGCGAGCGGAACGTCTTCTGGTGCCCCGTCTGCCAGACCTGAGGCGATCCGTCAACCCCGCGCAATCCTCTGGGCCCACGGCGTCGAATAGTCGATGCACGGGAATGTTCCGCCACACCGCTTGGTTTTCTCCATTGCGGGTGCAAGGACACCTGACGGAGGGGATCGTGGGCAAGAACTACATCGACATCGAGAACGACCGCGGCGAGATGCTTCGCTATCGCAAGCACATCAACGGTCGTGGACTGATCGCGCACGGCGCCAAGGTGCACCCGAGCGCGATCGTCGAATCAGGGGCATACGTCGAACCCGGCGTGCTCATCGCCGCCGGTGCACACGTCGGCCGCGGCGTCTGGGTCGAGTCGGATGCCGTCATCGGCCAGAACGCCGACATCGCACCGCACGCGCACATCTGCTCGGGCGCGGCGATCGGCGCCGGCGCGAAGATCGGAGTGCGTACGCAGGTCGGCATGGGTGCGCGGATCGCCGTGGGCTCGCTGATCGGAGACGACGAGACCATCGCCGACAACGAGCGCGTCGCAACCGACCGCAAGGGCCTGCGCCTGGCCGCGTGAGCCCGCCGCTGCGGCGGCTTCCCGGAACACGATCGCCCTCGGGCGGTCGTGTTCGTCGTTTCCGGCCGGTCCGGCTTCTCGCGCGAGGTCTCCGGCCGCTCGGGCGCGCGCACGACCTGAAGCCTCGACAGCAGGGGGAATTCAGCCGGCAGCGGTCCGCTGCGTGGCGGCAAGCGCCTTCATCCCGTGAACGATGCCACCTCCCGCGCGCAGCGCGGCGGTGATGTAGGTCGTCTCCGCGAGCTCTTCCTCGGTCGCACCGTGGACGACGGCTGCGCGCGCATGCCCCTTCAGGCAGGCATCGCACTGGGTCGTGAGGGCCACAGCAAGGGCGATGATCTCCCGGTACTTGCGCGGGATCTCTCCCGGGCCGTTGAAGACGGCATCGTCGAAGGCAGCGAAGGCCTCGCCCATCGTTCCTGCTAGCGGGCCGAGAGGGGCCGGGTGGTTGTGCTCGGTCATCGTTGGGGATTCCGTTCTGTGGTCGTGGTAGACGATCGCGGTCAGTGATCGTGCGGGAAGCCGGCGGTGGCCGACTCCGGCTCGGGCATGTCGGAGAAGTCGGCGTAGCTGTCGGCGGAGAACTCGGCTCCCCGGGCGACGACGAGGGCGGGGCTGCGCAGGCAGGTCAGGTCCTTCTCCGGGTCGCCGGTGACTCCGATGATGTCCGCCGACATGCCCTCCCGCAGACGGCCCACCTCGTCCTCTATGCCCATGGATTCAGCAGCGATCGCCGTCGCCGCGTGCAGGACCTCTCCGCGGGGGATCCCCACCGCTTCGAGGACCTCGAGCCCCGCGGCGTAGGCGTAGTGGGGAGCGTTGTCGATTCCGGCGTCCGTACCCGTCACGATGCGCACACCTCGCGCGCGAAGCTCACGCACCACCATGGCGAAATGATCCACGAAGCCGCCCGAGCCCTGGTTGATCATCCTCCACGCGAGCACGTTGAGTGTGAAGGAGACGTATACGCCCGCTGCAGCGATCTCGTCGGCGAGCCCGGCGTCGAATCCGAACGAACCGTCCGCTGTCACGAAGGAGCAGTGCTCCAGCGCGTCGATGCCGCCGCGCACGGCGTGCCGGATGCCTTCGATGCCGTGCGCGTGAGCGACGGCTTTCTTGCCGAGGCGGTGCGCATCGCTCACCGCGAGGGCGAGCTCCTTCTCGGAGTACTGGGCGAACCAGGGCGCGCTGCCCTTCGTCATGAATCCCCCGGTGGACATGATCTTGATCGAGTCCACGCCGTGCTCGTGGTGCCTGCGCACGGCCGTGCGCAGCTCGAAGCCGCCGTCGGCTTCTCCGCCCATGAACCAGCAGTGCCCGCCAGTCGGCGTCAGCGGGGAGCCCGAGGCGATGATGCGCGGCCCCCGGGCGTCCCCCCGGGCGATGGCGTCCCGCACCACGACGTCCAGGTAGCCGCGGGCGCCCAGGTCGCGGGCCGTCGTGACTCCGGCGCTGAGCAGTTCACGGGCGCTGTGGAGCATCAGGACGAGCTGGTCGGCATCCGACTCCGCCATCATGCGGGCGACCGGCGCCGGACCACCGTCGAATCCCAGATGGACGTGCGTGTCGATCAGACCCGGCATGAGTGTGCCGGCGAGGTGATGCGAGGCCAGGTCGGAATAGGCGACCGGCAGGTCGGCCGCAGGGCCCACCCACGAGATCAGCCCTTCGTCGTCGACGACGATGCCGCCCGCGTCGATGGTGCCGAGTGCATCGTGCGTGCGCAGCCGGTCGGCGGTGTACAGCTTCACGCTGCCACTCCTTCACTCGCGCGCTGACGACGGAGCGCCTCGGCGTACTCCGGGTCGGTCCGGTCCACGTGGACCTCGTCCGGGGCGAAGGTTCGGCCGCGCGCCATCACCATGAGGAGATCCCTGAGAGCGGACACGTCGTCCAGCGGGTCGCCCCGGACCGCGATGATATCCGCGGGGGCGCCCGGGGCGAGCTCGCCGACGCCTCCCGTCAGGCCGAGCGCCTCGGCCGCGCGCGAGGTCGCGCCCACCAGGACGTCCTCGATCGGGATACCGAGGATGACCGACGTCTCCAGCCCACCGACGTAGTCGGCGTGCGGCACCCCGTCGATACCGGAATCATTTCCGGCGATGAGCTTGACGCCCCGCTCGTGCATGAGCCGCACCGGCGGACGGAAGTCCGGGTTGCGGCGCATCATGGCCGGAAGGTTCCACGTGGCCGTGGCGCAGACATGGATGCCGCGCGCGGCGATCTCGTCGATGAGCGCTAGATCCGGGGCGACGACACCGCCTTCGGCGACGAAGGTGCAGTGCTCGATCGTGTCGACGCCGGCAGCGACCGCCCGCTCGATGCCTTCGACGCCATGGGCGTGCGCGGCGACCTTCTTGCCGAGGCGATGTGTCTCTTCGACGATGGCCGTCATCTCCTCGTCCGAGAACTGCGCCCGCCACGGCATGCTCCTCGCCGTCATGAAGCCCCCGGTCGCATTCACCTTGATCAGATCCACACCTGACTTGTGGTGGGAGCGCACCAGCTTCCGGACGTCGTCCGGGGAGTCCGCGCGACCGTGGTTCTGCCAGGTGTGGCCGCCCGTAGTGGTGATCTGAGCACCCGCGACGAGGATCCTGGGCCCGCGTACCAGGCCCTCGTCGACGGCTTCCCGCACCTCGATGCTCAGGTTGTCGCGTGCGCCGAGATCGCGCACGGTCGTCACTCCGACGCTGAGCAGCTCGCGGGCGGAGGCGATCATCACGGCGACGAGGTTGGGGGCCGAGCGGGCGAACGATCGGGCCTTCGTCCCCTCCCGCCCGTCGTAGGAGAGATGAGCGTGTGACTCGACGAGGCCCGGCAGGAGCGTGCCCCCGGGGAAGTGCTGGGAGGGGGCGTTCCGATGCTGCTCCGGAAGCTCGCTGCGGGGTCCGACCCAGGCGATCGCGTTCGCCGAGACGACAACGGCACCGTCGGGTATCCGTGAGCCGGCGACGCCGCACCAGACGGCGTCCGCGGTGAAGATCTGCGCGTCACTCATGCGTGGACGCTCCTTCCGGGGATGGCTGCGAGCAGCTGGCGGGTGTACGGGTCACTCGGAGCGGTGAACACCTGCTCGACGTCACCGATCTCCCGCAGGACGCCGAACTGCATCACGGCGACGCGGTGCGAGAGCTGACGGACGACAGCGAGGTCGTGCGAGATGAAGAGGATGGTGACTCCCAGGTCGTGCTGCAACTCCGTGAGGAGCTCCAGCACCTGAGCCTGCACGGAGACGTCCAGGGCGCTCGTGGGCTCATCGCAGACCAGCAGCTCCGGGGAGAGCGCGAGTGCGCGAGCGATGGCGACGCGCTGACGCATGCCCCCGGACAGTTCCTCCGCCCGCCTGCCGGCAGTGGCAGCAGGGAGGGACACACGATCCAACAGCTCGAGCGTGCGTGCGCGCTGCTGTCGCTTCGTGCCCACCCGGAACGCACGCAGAGGCTCCTCGATGATCGACGCGACGGTGTAGCGCGGGTCGAGCGAGGCGTACGGATTCTGATAGACCACCTGCATCCGGCGGCGCAGCGAGCGAAGCTCCCCCGACCGCAGACCGCTCATGGCCACCCCGTCGATGAACACATCCCCCGCACTCTGCTTCTCCAGCTGAAGCACGATCCGCGCCAGCGTCGACTTACCCGACCCGGACTCCCCCACGAGTCCCAGCGTCTCGCCCCTGCGGATGGACAGCGACACGTCGTCGACTGCCGTGAGAGATCCTCCGGAGGGCAGCGCGAACACCTTGGTGACATGCTCGACGCGGACGACGCGATCGTCAGCGCCCTCCTCGGGCAGCCTCGGCGGGGCCGATCTGACGGACGGCGTCGCGAGACTCGGCGCCGCGGCCAGCAGCTTGCGCGTATAAGGATGCTGCGGCGCAGACAGGATCTCGGATGACGGCCCCTCCTCCACGATCTCCCCCTGGCACATCACGATGATGCGCTGAGCACGGTCGGCAGCGACCGCCAGATCATGGGTGATGAGGAGCATCGCCGTGTGGTGGACAGCGATCATCGTGTCGATGTGATCGAGGATCTGTCGTTGCACCGTGACATCGAGCGCGCTGGTGGGCTCGTCGGCGATGATGAGTCGGGGGGTGCAGGCCAGAGCCATCCCGATGAGCACCCTCTGGCGCATGCCACCGGAGAGCTGATGCGGATACTGCTCCGCGCGCTGCGCGGGATCGCTCAGACCCGCCTCTTCCAGGATCCGGACGGCCGCCTCAGCGGCGTCTGCTGCGGAAAGCCCTCGGTGAATTCGGAGTGGCTCGGCGACCTGACGCCCGATCTTCATCACGGGGTTGAGCGAGACGGTCGGGTCCTGGGGCACGAGTCCGATGGCCTCACCCCGCAGAGCCCGCCACGCGCGATCCCGGAAAGAGGCGACATCCAGGTCGTCGAAGCGGATCGAGCCTGCTGTGATCGCCCCGTTGTGCGCGAGCATGCCGATGAGGGACTGCGCCACGGTGGTCTTGCCCGACCCCGACTCTCCCACGATCGCGACGACCTCCCCGGGCTCGATGTCCAGGGAGACCCCATGGACGGCTTCGCGCGTGATACCGCGGGATGTGTAGGAGATCCGCAGATCACGAACGCTGAGCAACGGTGACCCGGTCACTGACGACCGCCCTTCTCGAGAGCTCGGGCGACGCGGTTGGCCGCCAGGACGAGCAGTGTGATGATCAGTCCGGGGAAGGTCACCATCCACCAGGCCGTCGCGATGAAGTCGCGGCCCTCGGAGACGAGTCGACCCCATTCGGGCGTCGGCGCGGGTGCGCCGAAGCCGAGGAAGCTGAGCGCGGAGACGGCGAGCACTGCGGTACCGAACTCCAGCGCAGCGACCGCCACGACCGACCCGGCCGAGTTGGGCAGGACGTGACGGAAGAGGATCGTCCACCAGCGGCACCCCGCCGCCCGGGCCGCCTCGACGTACAGCGAGGTGCGCACCTTCAGGACATCGGCCCGCATGAGGCGGGCGAAGTTGGCGACACTCGCCAGCCCGACGGCGATCGCCACGTTGACGAGCCCGTAGCCGAGGATCGTGATCAACGCCATCGACAGCAGAAGACTCGGGATGGCGAGCACCACGTCGACGACGCGCATCAGCACGTCGTCGACCCATCTTCCGAAGAACCCGGCTGCCAGGCCGAGCAGAGAACCGACGACCAGAGCCACTCCGACCGCGATGAGGATGGCCTGCACGGAGTGGACTGCACCGTTGACCACACGCGCGTACATGTCTCGCCCGAGGGCGTCGGTGCCGAAGATGTGCTGCGCGGACGGCGGCAGCAGCCGGTCGGCCACGGTGCCGGTCAGTGGATCGACCGTCGTGAACAGCTGAGGGACGATCACCCAGGCGGACACGAGCAGCAGCAAGAGCACCGCGACGAGGAGACCCGGCTGGCGGACCGCCCATCGCGCTGCGCGCCGCAGAGCAGTCGGCTCCTCGGCTCGGACGCTCAGCTCGATGGTGTTCAGCGACGGCTGGACGGCCGCCGGACGGAGGAGGGTCGTTGCCATGTCAGACCGCCTTTGCGGTAAGCGTCCGCGCGGGACGCAGTCCCTGGCGGATGCGCGGATCGAGGAGGGGGTACATCAGGTCGACGACGAGCGTCGCGACGACGAAGACGAGTGCCGAGAAGACGACCACGCCCATGACCACGGGGATGTCCTGGGCGTTCACAGCCTCAACGGTCATCCGACCGAAGCCCTGTCGTCCGAAGACGGTCTCGATGACGACGGCACCGCTGAGCAGGGCGCCGAAGATCATGCCGACGATGGTGAGCACAGGGAGAAGCGCATTACGCACGGCGTGGCCGATCATCGATCGCAGTCGCGAGGCTCCCTTGGCGCGAGCCGTGTCGAGGAAGGGTTCGGCCATGACACTGCGCAGGCTCTTGCCGAAAACCTGCGCGATCATCGCTGAGATCGGGATAGCCAGAGCCACGGCAGGCAGGATCGTCGAGGCGAATCCGTCGTTGCCGAAAGCCGGAAGCAGCCGGAGTCCGAACGAGAAAAGCTGGATGAGCAGCAGAGCGGACCAGAATGTGGGCACACTCGCTCCGATCGACGGCAGCGAGTACAGGAGCTGACGGACAGGGCCGAAGCGCGTGAAGGTGGCGACGAAACCCAGCACCATCCCGACGATCACAGCGATCCCCAGTCCCAGCAGGGCGATGGCGATCGTGGGGGGCAGCGCGACCGCCAGCATCTCCGTGACCGGTACCCCCGTCTGATACGACACTCCCCAGTTGCCGCTCGCCGTGGCGACGAGACGCGTGACGTACTGGATCACGAGCGGCTGGTCGAGGCCCATCTCGGCGCGCAGCTGTTCCAGCTGCTGTGCGCCGGCCTCCGAACCGGTCTCACCCTGCAGTCCGCCGCTGGCGATGATCTCCGCTGGATCCGACGGCATCGCATAGAGGATCACGAACGCGAGGGTGAAGGCGGCCCAGACGACGACGACCGCCTGCCCGACGCGCGATGCGAGGTATCTGCCCACGGGGGAACTCCTTTCGTTTGATGTGCCGATCGGATCTGCGAAGCGGCCTCGGAGGGCGCTCCGCAGGGGTCACGGAGTGACCCAGGTGTCGTACAGATTCAGACGGGTGGATGCTTCGAAGGCGAAGTCGTTGACGCCGTCACGTACCGCATATGCGGCGGCGAGTGCGTGCAGCGGCACCACGTAGGCGTTCTCGAGCACGGCGGTCTGAATCTCGTCCGCCGTCACCGCGCGCGCCGCGGGGTCGGGCTGCCCGGCCTGCGCCTCGAGAAGCGACTGCAGGCCTGCGTCCGACATCCCGTACCAATTGGCGCCCGCACTCGTGAGCGTCGATCGCAGAACGTCGATATCGGCTCTCGTCAAGTTGCCCACTGTGGCGTCGAACTGCCCGGACTGCAGGGCCGTCAGGAAGTCGGCCGTCGTGATCTGCGAGATGTCGAGCCGGATTCCGATGTCCGCATACTGCTGCTGAAGAAGCTCGACGACGGGACCGTCGAAGAAATAGGGGAAATCGAACTGCAGCGCGACGCCGTCCTTCTCTCGGATGCCGTCTGCGTTCTCCACCCAGCCGGCCTCTTCCAGAAGCGCCGACGCCCCCTCGGGGTCGTACGCGAGGTACTCGGAGAAGTCCTTGGATCCGGGCGTGGTGTCCGTCAGAACGCCCGGGGTCGTCGCGCCGGTCGGCCCGAGGACGGTCAGGACGTCCTCGCGGTTGACGCCCATCATCATCGCCCGGCGCACGGCGGGGTCGGTCGCAGCCTCGCTCTTCAGATTGAACATGACCGAGACGGCGAAGCCGGGGTTCGCCCGGGTCAACAGATGGAAGCCGTTGCTCGAGACGGAGGCCTCGTCCTGCTGCTGGACGCTGTCCATCGCATCGATCTGACCCGACAGCAGTGCACCGGTTCGCACGCTGTTCTCGGGGAGCACCTGGAAGGTGATCGTGTCGAGGTAGGCGTCGCCTTCGTGGGTCGCCGATGTCGGCGCCCAGTCGTACCCCTCGCGCTTGACCAACACCGTCGCGTCATTGGCGGCATAGCTCTTCAGCACGAATGGGCCGCTTCCGATGACGCCAGCGGCGCACCGCTCGTCGGCGGTCAACTGCGTCGTGGCGCTGGAGACCATTCCCATCGCTATGTTCGACGTCGCCTGGAGGAATTGGGCGTTCGGCTGGGTGAAGTCGATCTGAACCGTGGTGTCATCCACGACGGTCACCGCCTTCAGCCCGGCGAGGTACGGTCCCGCCACCGGAGCCTGCGCCCCCAGCGCGATGATCGCGTCGATGTTCTCCTTCACGACCTCTGCGGTGAAGGGAGACCCGTCGCTGAACGTCACGTCGTCGCGCAGGACGAAGGTGAAGCTCGAGCTGTCCTCGTTAACCTCCCAGGACTCGGCAAGCCACGGGGTGATCTCGCCGCTCTCAGGGTCCTGCTCGGTGAGGGAGTCGGTGAGCTGACGCGAGACGCTCAGCGAGGCATTCGTCCCGATCTGCTGATTGTCGATGCACGTCGGGTCGAGATATGTACCGATCACGAGGTCTCCGCCGGCCGACGGGTCTCCCGGCGCCGACGATGTCGAGGCGCCCGACGAGGTCGAGCATCCGGCGAGAACGAGGGCAGCGAGTGCTGTCGCGGCGACCGCCGCCACCTGACGGCGGGTGCCGGCAGGCGGGACCTGGGACGTGATGGCTGTGTTCATGCGTTCTCTCCGGGTGGGATCGTCGATGCAGTGGACGAAGGAAGAATGAGCGGTCGTCAAGTCGAATTTCAACAACGTGTTCAAGATAGGCACGATCGCCAGCGAGAACCGCTACTGCGGAAGACCCTTTTACACAGGCGTTACAAGCACGCAACAACTCGTGGAGAGAACTCGCGGTGCCGAAGACTTTCTTGTGCGGCCACTTTATTCCAGCTTGATCAGGGTTATAAATGGAGAGACGCGCAATAGCCTCCAAACCTGGTGAAGAGCGGCACTCTCTAAGCCGTCACAGAGTGTGCAACGCTATGTTGAGAAGGTCGGAGCGTGACGCCCCGACAGGATCAGGAGATCGACATGCCAGACGTACGCCGTGCACTCGACGACGAGTTCACCGCCGCGGCCGCCCCTCGCCGGACACTCGACGGGGAACGCCTGATCACCGTGTTCGCCCGGCTGGTGGAGCCCATCGGCCGGGCACTGCCGACGTCGAGCGAAGTCGTTCTCCACGACCTGAGCCTGCTTCCGAACTCCATCGTCGCGGTGTTCGGGGATGTCACCGGACGACGGCATGGCGATCCCGCCACCGATCTTCTGCTGCAGCAGGCGGTGCAGGGGTTCACCGAACACGATCTGGGATACGAAACAGTCCTGTCCGACGGACGACGGATGCGCTCGTCGACCATGATCATCCGCGACGTCGCGGGAAATCCGGTCGCAGCCCTGTGCATCAACACGGACATCTCAGCGTGGATGGCCATCAAGCAGATCGCCGATGTGATGGTGTCCGTGGCGGGTGTCAAGGAGGGCGATCGCCCGGTCGCGCTTCCCGCCGTCGCCGAGACCAAGGAGATGTTCGTCAAAGACGTGGACGAACTCGCGTCCTACCTGATTCATCAGGCAGTCACCGGTGTCGGCATCCCCGTGGGGCAGATGAAGAAGGAGCACAAGCTTCAGGTCGTGGCAGAGCTCAAAGCCCGCGGTCTCTTCCTGCTTCGCGAGGCGGTCGAGATGATCGCCGAATCACTGGAGGTCAGTCGATTCACGATCTACAACTACCTGAACGAGCTCGCCAGCGCGGGGGAACCCGCGACCGCTGTCGAGAAGTGACTCCACCGATCAACGACCCGCGCCACCAGGAAGGAACCCCGTGACCCAGATCGACTTCGACGGCATCACCGAGGCGGAGCTGCGCCTGAACGGCAGCGTCAAATGGACGATGTTCCCCGAGACCATCGGCGCCTTCGTGGCGGAGATGGACTTCGGCCTCGCGCCGGCGATCAGCGGCGCTCTGAAGTCCGCGGTGGACCGCGGGGTCACGGGCTACCTTCCTCCGCAGCTCGCCGCGGATCTGTCGGCCGCCACCGCTGGGTGGTATTCGGACAACTACGGCTGGACGGTGCCACCTGAACGTGTGCACCATATGCCCGACGTCATCGCAGCGTTCGAGCTCGCCATCGAGCGGTTCACCGAGCCCGGGTCGGCGGTGATCGTTCCAACCCCGGCCTACATGCCCTTCCTGATGGTTCCGCCGATGCTCGGGCGCGAGGTCATCGAAGTGCCCAGCGTCGAGTCGGACGGACGCATGGTCATGGACCTCGAGGGCATCGGGCGCGCCTTCGACGCCGGCGGGGGTCTCCTCGTGCTCTGCAACCCCCACAATCCCCTCGGGACGGTCTTCACTCGCGACGAGCTGCTCGCCGTCTGTGACGTCGTCGCCGCGAAGACGGGTCGCGTCTTCTCAGACGAGATCCATGCACCGGTGGTCTACCACCCCGCCGCACACGTGCCCTATGCATCAGTGTCGGACGCCGCGGCCTCCCACACGCTCACGGCGGCATCCGCGTCGAAGGCGTGGAACCTGGCGGGACTCAAGTGCGCACAGGTGATCCTGTCCAACGACGCGGATGCGGAGGCCTGGGAGTCGTTCGGATTCTGGGCCGGGCACGGGACGGCCACTCTGGGCGTGCTGGCCAATACCGCGGCGTACTCGGCGGGCGGGCGGTGGCTGGACACCGTCGTGGAGTACCTGGACGGCAACCGCCGACTACTCGCCGAGCTCGTGGCGGAGCACCTACCCCTCGCGAGGATGACCCTCCCCGAAGGGACGTACATCGCCCTCATCGACTTCCGCGCCTACGAACTCGACGGAGATGTCGCCGAGTGGTTCCGCGACCACGCCGCGGTGGCGATGACAGACGGCGCGGCGTGCGGCGCGGCGGGGATCGGCCACACCCGATTCGTCTTCGCGCTGCCCCGCCCCCTTCTGCGCGAGGCGATCACGCGCATGGGCGCTGCCCTGGCTGCCCATGTGGGCAAACGGCAGGTCGCCGCATCCCGAGCATGAAGCCTGCGAGGGCGACCGTCCCCGATCAGACGAACAGCAGCAGCACGAAGCCGATGAGCGGCAGCGTGCCCTGGGTGAGCGCCGGGCGCAGGTACTTCGCGCCGGACGTCGTCAGCACGAGCGCGGCGGCGACCATCGACCCGAGCGAGAAGAGCAGGAGCGTGCGTCCGGCGATCGCCGCGGCACCGTCGGCGGGACCGGCCCACAGCAGGAAGATCCCGATGAACGTGCCGATCGCCAGGAACAGGTTGTAGAAGCCCTGGTTGTACGCCATCGGCTTCGTCGTGTCCGCGTCGGCCTGGTCGGCGACGCCGAACCGGTGCCAGATGGCGGGCCGCGTCCACAGCACGCTCTCCATCGCGAAGATGGCGACGTGGAGGAGGGCGGCGAGGGCGGCGAACACCGTGGCGATGATGGCGATCATGAGCGAACACTAGCGCCCGGCTACGCTGACACCGTGGCGAAAGGCGGCGGGGCGAAAGGCGGCGGCAGGAGCGGCGGCCCCAAGGGCGGCCGGAAGCCTGCGGTCCGCCGCGGTCCGGCCGGCGGCTCGCCCCAGCGCGCGGCGAAGGCCCGGCCCGCTCGCGTGACCACGCCTGCGCCCGACACGGACGTCCGTCCGGTGCCGGAGGCCGTGGCATCCGTCTTCCGACTCGGGTTCGTCCCCGGTGCCACGCCGGGGAAGTGGATCTCACTGTGGCGTGACCGCGTGCCGCACGTACCGCTCGAGCTCGTGCCGCTGACGGTGGACGCGCAGCTCGACGCGCTCCGCGGCGACGCGGTCGACGCCGCGATCGTGCGCCTGCCGCTCGAGGCCGACGACGTGCATCGCATCGCCCTCTACGAGGAGATCCCGGTGGTCGTCGTCGCCGCCGACTCGGCCCTCACGGTCGCGGACGATCTCGGCATCGACGACCTGGTCGGCGAGGTGCTGCTCGTGCCCGTCGACGACGTGCTCGCCGCCGACATCCCCGGCACCCTCGCCGCCGCGCCGGGCGCTCCGCTCGACACGGAGGCGGCCGTCGCCACCGTCGCGGCCGGCGTGGGCATCCTCGTCGTGCCGATGTCGATCGCCCGGCTCCACGCCCGCAAGGACGTCGCGCACCGTCCCCTCCGTGACGGGCCGGTCTCGGCGGTGGCGCTCGCCTGGCCGGCGCAGCGCACGACCCCCGAGGTCGAGACGTTCATCGGCATCGTGCGGGGCCGCACCGCGAACTCCTCCCGCTGAGGATCTCGCCGGTCAGAAGCCCGCGCCGTGGCTCTGGAACGGAGCGACGATTCCGGTGTCGGCGGATGCCGCAGCCAGCGCCTCCGCGGGTGGCAGGCCGGCGCTGAGCCCGGCGTGCATCGCGCCCAGCAGCTCGCACGCGACGTCGTCGGCGACGACCACCGGCGCCGCGATGACCGTGCGGGTGCCGGCGTGCAGCCAGATCCGCGTCATGCCGACCGCCTCCTCGCCCCAGCGCACCGACGAGCGCCCCACCTCGCACGCCGAGAGCACCACCGTGGCGGGCAGTCGCGGCATCCGGTCGATGTCGTACCCGAAGAGGGCGCCGTCGGCGAGGTCGAGTCCGGAGAAGAGCGGGTTGTCGACGGCGTGGCGGCCGTGCGCGGCGATGTGGAGCAGATCGACCGTCGAGGCCAGATCGGCGACGGCGTCGACGGTCGCGGCGGGCCCCGAGAGCGTGCGTGCAGCCGACCAGGTGGATGCCGCGGCATCCACCTCCTCCTGTCCGCGAGCCACCCGCGGTCCGACCACCAGACCGACCTCGCGGGGCGGTTCGATGGGCGCGCGACGCCGGAGCCACCGCGATGCCGACCCGGCCAGCGTGAAGGTGCGGCCCCGCATGCCGGGGAGCAGGCTCCAGGGCATGCCCGACAGTGCCCCCGGTGCCGTGAGCACCAGACGGCGATGGCCGGCCACGCGGAGCGGGTCGCGGAGGAGGACGGCGGAGAGCCGCTTCAGCCGGTCGTCCAGGGCGATGCGCACGACGGCCGCCATCGGTCCGGTCCGCACGGACGCTGCCATGTCGACGTCGGCGCGGAGCCCCGCGAGAAGGGGCGGGGCGGAGGACCACTCGGGGAGCGGGACGATCGTCGCCGCGCCGCGCGTCGCGACCAGCGCGACGAGGCGGTGCTCCGTCAGGACGTAGCCGATGTACGCGGTGTCGTCGTCGAGCGCGCCGCTCATCTGGTCGAGCGACACGCGCTCCTCGACCGCCGACGAAGCTGTCCCGGCCCACTGCCGCTGGCGTGCGGCCGCCTCCAGCTCCGCGACCCGGGCGCCGAGTCGAGCGTCCCCCGCATCGCCGCGCAGCATCCGCAGCTCGGCCAGCTCGTCGGCCACCGCAGGGTCGGGCGGCGGCCGCAACGGCACGACCTGCAGGCTGTAATGGCGTGCGCGCTCAGACCATGCGAAGACGACGTCGGGGCGGCCGGACTCGACCGCGCCGGCGAGACCCGACCACATCAGCCCCGTGCCGTGCATCGCCGTCGACGTCTGCAGGTCGAGGCTGCCGAAGTCGCGCCTCCAGGCGGCGAGCGCCTCCAAGCCGGACGCCGCGTGACGGAGCGCCTCGCCGCGGCGCCCGCGCGATGCGGCCCGGGCGGCCCGCACCTCGTGCGCCAGCAGACGGACGTCGAGTGAGGCCGTCGGCGCGCTGCGGGCCGGTGTGGCGTCGGGCACCCCCGAACGGGCGCGCCACAGCGCCGCCGACAGTCGGAGCCCGGCCGCATCGTTGCGGTAGCCGGCGGCATCGAGCGCCGAGGCCACCGCGTCCACCGCGTTCGCCTGGGGCACGCCCCGCCGGCCGCGTCCGTCCGGGCGCGCCGACAGGAACGCCGCGCGCATCTCGATCGATTCCGCGCGCAGGGCCCACGTCTCGTTGCCCTGCCGCCGGAAGCGGCGACGGGCCGCGGCCGCGCGCTCCCCCGCCGCGGTGGCGTCGTGGGTGAGGAGGGAGCGGGCCAGGTTGAACTCCGCCTGTGCGCGGTCATGCGGCATCCGGTGGGCGCCGAACAGATCGGCCGCCCGGGCCAGCAGCCGCTCCGCCTCCGTGACGAGGCCGGCGTCGCGCAGCACCTCCGCGCGGTCGACATCGCTGATGCCGGCCGCGACCGGCGACATCTCCTCGAGTGCCGGCCGCGCGCGGGCCATGAGGTGCATCGCCCGCACGAGCTCTCCGCGCAGGAGGGCGATGTAGCCCTCGTTGTGCACGGCCTGCGCCTCATCCGCGGCGTCGCCCACCGCGCCGAGGAGGCGCGTCGCGTGCTGTGCGTCGCGCGACGCCGCCTCGAGCTGACGGCGCTGCATGCGCACCAGGCTGCGGTTGACGACGAGGTTCGCGAGCTCCTTCGACTCGCCCTCGAGCGCGTCGATGCCGCGCGTCAGCCATCGCTCGGCGTCGCCGAGGTGCCCCGCGTGTTCGGCGAGCGAGCCCATCTGACCGGCGAGCACGGCGAACGTCTCTGCCCCGATGCCCTCGACGGCCAGCGCCTGGAGGCAGATCTCCTCGCCCCGCGCGACGTCGCCCGACCGCGCCACGACGAACGCGCGGGTCCCGAGGATGCGCGCGATGAGATCGGGATCGGCCGCCCGTCTCTCCGCGCGATCGAGCAGGCGGCGGGCCGCGCCGTACTCCCCGCGGTTCGCCGCGACGACGGCGGCCTGGTGCAGCTCGCCCGCCGTCGTCGTCATGGCTCCATGATGGCCCGCCCCGGTGAGCGGGGCGAGGGCGATCCTCCGGTCAGACCGGCCGCGGACCGCGTGCCGCCAGCACCGTCCGCACCTCGTCCAGCGCCGCCCGCAGAGCCGCGCAGCGATCGGCGTCCGCCACTGCGGCCGCGCCCGCCGCGAGCGGCGCGACGAGGGCCTGCGCCAGCATCCCGGCGACGTAGGGCGCGGCGAACGACGTGCCGCTCCACTGGGCGAATCCGCCCGAGTAGTCGTCGGGGTCGATGGTCTCGCGCCGCAGTCCGTGGCGGTCGTCGCGGCTCCCCGGCTGCACGCCCCCGTTGAACGGGGGCATCGTGCTCACCACCGCCGCGCCGGGGGCGAAGGCGCCGACCCAGGGTCCGAGATTGCTGAACAGCGCCATCGTCCCGTTGGGGTTGACGGCGCCGATCGCCACGTGCGGTGCCGCGTCGGCGGGGTCTTCCACCACGTAGTCCGCGCCCGGCCACGCCCACAGCGCGGCCGGGAAGGTCGGCCGGTCGGTCGCGTCGTTGCCGGCGGAGCAGACGACGGCGCACCCCCGTCGGCGCGCGGCGACGAGCAGCCGGCTGAGCGTGCGGTCGAACAGATCGTCCTCGGGCGTCTCGTGGTAGTAGCTCAGCGAGAGGTTCAGCACGTCGATCTGCCGCCCTCCGAGCTCACCGGGCAGCGACATCCCCTTCACGAGCGACCGGATGGCGTACATGAAGTCGCCTTCGAGGACCGTCCCCTGACTGTCGGCGACCCGCACCGCGAGGAGGTCGGCGTCCGGGCACAGCTGCCTGACGATGCCGGCGATGAAGGTCCCGTGACCGGACGCCTCGTCCAGCTCGCCGTCGAAGGGGCCCGCGACGTCGCCGTGCAGCTCGGGATCGGTGGCGGCGTCGACGATCCCCACGGCCCTGCCGTCGACGACCGCGTCGCAGGTCACGATGTCCCGCGTCAGCCACGGGTGCTCGCCGCATCCCGTGTCGAGGATCGCGACCACCGGCCGCCGGCCGCCTTCCGCGGGAGTGGTCGTCCGCCGGGGTGCAGGCCCGATGTACGACGCGACCTGGCGCCCTCCGCTCCCCGCGTCGGCGTAGCTGTCCGCCCCGGGCGCATTGGTCCGCGCGAAGGGATTGGTGCGGGCGAAGGGATTGGTGCGGGCGAAGGGATTCGTGCGCGCGAACGGGTCGATGTCCAGCACGTGGTCGAGCCCCACGCCCTCGGGTGCCTGCCCGCCGTTGCGCACCCGCGCCCGCTGCAGCAGGCGCCACGCGTCGATGGGCGGCACGGGTCCGGTGAGCGCCTCGCTCGGCGGCGCGGGAAGGATGCGGACGCGATGGATGGTCGGCAGCGCGAACGCGTCACGCGCCCTCCGCGTGCGCTCGACCGCGACGGGGATCTCGACGGCCGTCCCGTCGAGGTTCTCCAGCTCGACGGCCCACCCGAAGTCGGCGGCCGCCTGCTCCAGCAGGGCCAGCACCGCGCGCAGCTGCGCCACGTCGTCCGCCGTCGTCACCAGGAGACGCTCAGCGTCGTAGGACGTCGGATAGGGACGGATGCCGCGGATCGGCTCGCTCCGCGGATCCAGCGCCGTGCCGCGCGCACGGGCGGCGTCGTACCGCGACCTCCAGTCGTACCGTCCTGCGGATGCCGCACCCGGCGCCGACTCGTCGCTCATCGCCTGAACCCCTCATGCCCCGTCATCGGTCACACCTCGAACTGCGGTGTCTGGAACTCGGCGAGGGATCCGTCGTGACGGCGGACGGCGAGACGGATGCGCGAGACCCCCGTCGGGACGTCCGCGAACGCGAAGCGCCCGTTCTCGCCGGCGTCCGCCTGCCACTCCCGGTCGCCCTGCACGAGCAGGATCGCGAGCGCGGGCGCATCCACCCAGCCGTCGACGCGGCGGCCGCCGTGCTCGGTCGCGGTGACGTGCACGAGCACGTTCGTCGCGCCGTCGCTGAACTGCAGGGTCGCCGTGTCGCTCTCGCCGCGCACCGCCGCCATCGTGTCGCCGGTGACGAGGGTCAGCAGGGCGTACTCGCGGGACAGGTCGGCCACCGCGACGGCGGCGACCATGCGGTCGACGAGGTCGGCCGGAACCGGGTCCACGCCCTCCCACACCGCCCGCAGGCGGGCGAACAGAGCCGCATCCTCGGCAGTGTGGTCATCCATCGCTTCTCCCCCATCCCCGGCCTTCGAGCAGGCCCCGGAGCTTGACGAGGCACCGCTGACGCGTCGGGCCGATCGATCCGATCGGCATCGCCAGGTCGGCGGCGATGCCGGCGTAGTCGGGCCGCTCCTCGAACGCGACGATCCGCAGCAGACGGCGGCATCGTGGGTCCAGCTCGTCGACGGCGCGCCAGAGGCGGCTCGTCTCGTCGTCGCGCGCCGCGGTGCCCTCGGCCGACTCGGCGGAGGGCAGGTGCGGCTCCAGGTCGATCGTCTCGACCGGATCGGCGCGACGCTGCAGCTTGCCGACCCGCCAGGCCTCACGACGCGCGCACGTCGTGAGCCAGCCGGAGACGGCGCGCGGATCGTCGATCGACGCGTGACCACGGACGAGCGTCATCCACGTCGTCTGGACGACGTCCTCCGCGAGCGCCCGGTCGAGCCCGTACGCGCGCACCACGTGCCACAGCACGGGGCTCATGAGGCGCACGAGGTCGTCCATGCACCGCGTCTCGCCGTCGCGCCAGCGCACGAACAGCGCTGCCGCGCGCTCCCACCGCGGCAGCGGCGGGGAATCGTCGGTCGGCGAAGGGTCGTCGAGGGGGTGCGAACGGTCCGCAGCCGTCATGACGCCCATTGTGTCCATATGGGGAGGGAGTGCGATAGAGGCGGCCTGATACATGACGGGCCGGACATCCGTGTCCGGTACGAGAACGAGGACGACCCGCTGTCGACCACGAGCACCGCGCGCATCGTGATGTCCCACTTTCCGCACAGGTCTTCGGCGAGTTGTGCAGGAAGCGGGACACCAACGCTGATGCCGGCGCCGACCGGGCCGGCGTCGCGGCGGCCGGGCGGATGCCCGCCGGTAGGATTCCCCCATGACCTCCGCGCCGCTCCTGTACGTCTGCGTGCGCCCCCAGCGAGGCGCCGCCGAAGCGGAGTACGCGTCTTTCCGCGCCGCGACGCGCCTCGACGAGCACGAGCTCGCGCACATCGATCTCACGCGGGAGCGTCTGACCGACGACGTGTTCGAGCGGTACAGCGGCTTCCTCATCGGCGGCAGCCCGTTCAACGTGGCCGACCCCGAGGCGAGCAAGACCGATGTGCAGCGCCTCCTCGAGGCGGACCTCGAGCGCATCGCCGAGGAGGCTGCGTCGTCGCGGACGGCCGCTCTGTTCACCTGTTACGGCATCGGCGTCGCGACGCGGATGCTGGGCGGAACCGTGTCGAAGGCCTACCCCGAGGACACCGGCCCCGTCATCATCGAGCTCACCGAGGACGGCGGCCGCGATCCGCTGCTCGGCGGCCTGGCGACGCGGTTCTCCGCCCTCACCGCGCACAAGGAGGGCACGGCCACGGTGCCGACCGACGCGGTGCTGCTGGCGACGAACGCGGCGTGCCCGGTGCAGGCCTACCGCGTCGGTGAGACGCTCTACGCCACCCAGTTCCACCCCGAGCCGACGACGAAGGCGTTCACCGAGCGTATGGCCGTGTACCGCGACGACGGCTATTTCGCCGCCGAGGACTACGACGTGCTCGCCGCGCGAGTGCTCGCCGCATCCGTCACCGAGCCCGCGCGCCTGCTCCGGGGCTTCGCCGAGCGGTTCGGCCCCGCCGCCTGACGGACCCGCCGGTCGATCGCGTCCAGCGAGCGTCCGACCGACCGCGCCCGTCCGAGACGACCGATCGCCGCGTCAGTCCGCTTCGGGCCGCAGCACCCGCAGGCCGGCGACCGCCAGTGCGGGCAGGAGGATCACCGCGGCCACCACGATCGCGGTGAGGCCGATGGCGTCGTTGCGCGGCTCGCCCGTCAGGCGGCCGACCGCCAGCCAGCTGAGGCCCCACGCGAGGGCCAGCGCCGGCGAGATCCGCCAGCCGCTGAAGCGGTCGATCGCCACGCCGATGACGGCGACGACCACGAGCACCGCGATGCCGAGCGCCGTGGCGGCCGACTCCCACTCGGCGGGTCCGGTGGCCGTGAGCCACGCCGCGGTGTTGGCCACCGTCGCCAGGGTCACCCAGCCGAGGTGGAGTCCCGTCACGCCGTCGATGAAGAGGGCGTCCGCCACACCGTCGCGCGGCACACGGGTGACGACCGAGCGGCGGAAGGTGAAGCCGAGCAGCACGAGCAGGGCGACGATCGCGAGGACCGTCAGCGGCAGCGTCGCGAACTGCGCGACCACGAGCCACAGGCCGTTCAGCACCATGGTGCCGGCGATGAACCAGCCCATGTCGCGCTGCCGGCGCCGGGCCCGCTGGCCCGGAAGCGCCTGCCACACCGTGTAGCCGGCGAGGCCGACGTAGATCACCGACCAGATCGAGAAGGCGCTGCTCGCCGGTGCGAGATAGGACGCGTCCGAATCCAGGGCCCCGTTCTGCAGGTCCTGCACGGCCGTGCCGCCGAACAGGCCCGTCCCGACCATGGCGCCGATGATCATGAAGACGAAGGCCGAGATCACGACGATCTGGCGCGCGAGATCCGACGGGACGGGCGCCGACGTGACGTAGGCCTGGGCGGCGGCCGATCGGGGTGCGCTCATGTGCTCACTCTAGGCACTGCCTGCACGCGCGCCGCCGCATCCGGCAGCATCCGCCGCTCGGATCGACCCGCCATGTCAGCTCGCCGGACCGACGATGACCGCGGACTCCGGCGGCAGCACGGCCTCGCCGTCCTCGATGCGGGCGCCGTCCACCGTACGGAGCAGCACCTTGCGGCCGGGTGCGACGTCCCACGCGACCTCGCCCTCGGTGAGGTTGACCAGGATCGACAGCTCGCCGCGGCGCAGCGCGAACGCGCGGTGCCCAGGGTCGTCTCCACCGCTGTCGGCCGCGAGAGACTCCCAGGAGTGGTCGGCGAGCTCGGGCCGCTCGTGCCGGAAGGCGGCGAGCCCGCGATAGAGCGCGAGCAGGTCGGCGTGCCAGTCGTGGTCGGCCTCGTCCCAGTCGAGCTTCGAGCGGGTGAAGGTCTCCGGGTCCTGCGGGTCGGGGACGATCGACTCGTCCCAGCCCATCTTCACGAACTCCTCGATGCGTCCCTTCGCCGTGGCCTCGCCGAGTTCGGGCTCGGGGTGCGAGGTGAAGAACTGCCACGGCGTCGAGGCGCCCCACTCCTCGCCCATGAAGAGCATCGGCGTGCCGGGGGCGGTGAGAGTGAGGACGGCGGCCACCGCGAGGCGCCCCGGCGACAGCGTCTGGCTCAGCCGATCGCCGGCGGCGCGGTTGCCGATCTGGTCGTGGTCCTGCGCGAAGGTCACCAGCTGCGCCGGCGAGACGTCGGCCGGGATGGGTGCGCCGTGATCGCGGCCGCGGAATGACGAGAACGTGCCGTCGTGGAAGAAGCCCTTCGTCCACACCTTCGGCAGCGCGTCGAGCGCCGCGAAGTCCTCGTAGTAGCCCACGGTCTCGCCGGTCAGGGCGACGTGGACCGAGTGGTGCCAGTCGTCGCTCCACTGTGCGCCGAGCCCGTAGCCGCCGCGCTCGCGCGAGCGGATCAGGGTGGGGTCGTTCAGGTCGGACTCCGCGATGAGGCTGAGCGGACGGCCGAGCTCGACGGACAGGGCATCGGATGCCTCGGCCAGCTCCTGCAGGATGTGCGGGGTCCGATCGTCGTGCAGCGCGTGCACGGCGTCGAGGCGCAGACCGTCGACGTGGTGGTCGCGCATCCACATGAGCGCGTTCTCGACGATGTAGGAGCGGACGGCGTCCTCGTCGAGGTTCACCGAGTCGCCCCATGTGTTGCGGCTGCCCTCCCGCAGGTACGGACCGTACTCGGGCAGGTAGTTGCCGCTGGGGCCGAGGTGGTTGTAGACGACGTCCTGGATGACGGCGAGGCCGCGGGCGTGCGCCGCGTCGACGAAGCGCTGGTAGGCCGCCGGTCCGCCGTATGCCTCGTGCACGGCGTACCACAGCACGCCGTCGTAGCCCCAGTTCCAGACCCCGTTGAAGTCGTTGACGGGCAGCACCTCGACGTGCGTCACGCCGAGGTCGACCAGGTGGTCGAGGCGGTCGATCGCGGAATCCAGCGTGCCGTCGGGGGTGAAGGTGCCGATGTGCAGCTCGTAGACGATCCCGCCCTCGAGCGCACGGCCCGGCCACGCGGCATCCGTCCACTCGTGGGCCGCGGCGTCGAACCACGCCGACGTGCCGTGCACACCGTCGGGCTGACGGCGCGAACGCGGATCAGGACGCGTGTCGTCGCTCTCGCCCAGCACGAAGCCGTAGCGGTCGCCGTCGGCCAGAGCGACGTCGGCGCTCCACCAGCCGCTCTCCGCCGCGGTCAGCTCGACGTCCTCGTGGTCGGGTCGTCGCAGTCGGACGCGCTCGGCCTTCGGGGCCCACACCTCGATCATCAGTCCTCCGGGATCAGCAGTGCCACCGGGTACACCGACAGCAGATCGGACAGGGCCAGTCGCTCGCCCTCGTAACGACGACCGGTCAGCGCGTCGACGACGGGCGTGCCGTGCGTCAGCAGGACGGTGTCGTCCCATCCGCCGCGGGCCGCGAGACCGACGGGCAGACGCGTGGCGACCGTCACGGCTCCCCCGCGGTCGAACGAGACGACGTGAGCGGATGCCGCGCCCACGGCCGTCATCGGGATGTACCGGGTGAACAGCTCGGGGCGGTCGCGCCGCAGGCGCAGGGCGCGGGAGGTCACGAGGAGCTTCGCCGCCGCCGACGCGTCGACGGGGGGCAGGTCGCCGGAGGCGCGTGCCGCGTCGACGTCGGCGAGCATGCGCGCCCGCTGGTCGAAGTCGACCGCGCGTCGGTTGTCGGGGTCGACGAGCGACATCTCCCAGAGCTCGGAGCCCTGGTACACGTCGGGCACGCCGGCCCCGGTGACCTGCAGCAGCTTGGCGGACAGAGAGTTCGACCAGCCCGGCGCCGAGATCTCGTCGACGAAGCCGGCGAGCAGCGCGTGCAGCTCGGCATCGTCGAAGACGGCGTCGACCGTGCGGTGCATGCCGCTCTCGAACTCCTCGTCGGGATCCCACCAGTCGGTGGCCTCCGACGCTTCGCGCGACGCCTTCTCGGCGTAGGCGTGCAGTCGCTCGCGCGATGCCGGCCAGGACCCGACGACGGCCTGCAGCAGCAGGTTGTCGAAGGGGCCGTGCCCGGTGGTCGCCCGCGCGCGGGCCTGCTCCACGACCTCGGCCCAGCGGTCGGGGATCTCGGCGAGCACGTCGAGGCGCGCCCGCACGTCCTCGCCGCGCTTGGTGTCGTGCGTGGACAGCGTGGTCATCGCGTGCGGCCAGGCGGCGAGACGCACCTGGTTGGCGCGGTGGAAGTCGTCGACCGTCAGCGAGAAGACGCCGGGGTCGGCGCCCACCTCGGTGAGCGAGCCCAGCCGGGTCGCACGGTAGAACGCGGTGTCCTCCACGCCCTTCGCCATGACCGGTCCGGTCGTCTGCTGGAAGCGCCGCGACGCCTCCAGCGTCGGGTCGGCCAGCAGGGGCACGAGGGCGGCGATGGTGTCGGCGAGGTCGGGCCGGCGCTCCGCGGCCTCGGCGGCCGCGGCATCCAGGTGCTCGCGTCCGGCGGGCAGGTAGGAGCGGTACACCGGGAAGCACGTGAGCAGCTCGGCGAGGGCGTCGATGGTCTTCGCCTCGTCGGCGGGGACGCCGTCGAGGCCGCGGAGACCGCGCTCCAGCCGGCGGATCTCCGCCACCTGGATGGTGTCGGCGATCTTCCGCTTCGTGTCGTGGATCAGGTCGTGCCATGCGAGCGGCTCGGCGAGACCGGTGTCCGCGCGGAGGCGGGCGTCGAGGGCATCGAGGCCGTCTTCGCCGGCCGGGTCGATGAGCACGCGGTCGATCTCGGCGAGCGCGTCGTAGCCGGTGGTGCCGGCCGTCCGCCACCAGGCGGGGAGGTCCTCGCCGTGCTCGAGGATCTTCTCGCCCAGCACGTAGGCGTCGCCGGTCTTCTCGGCGAGCCGGGCGAGATAGGCGCCGGGGTCGAGAAGACCGTCCGGGTGGTCGACGCGGAGGCCGTCGGCCAGTCCCTCCTCGATCCAGCGGAGGATCTCGGCGTGGGTGGCGTCGAACACCTCGGGGAGCTCGACGCGCACCCCGGCCAGGCTCGTGACGGCGAAGAACCGGCGGTAGTTGAGCTCGGCCGCCTCGTCGCGCCAGAAGCGCAGCTCGTAGTTCTGCCGCGCGAGCACGGCGCGGACGCCCTCGGGCGTCGAGGAGTCCTCGCCGGGCGCGATGGACCCGGGGGCCAGCGGCAGCTCGTGGTCGAAGTAGCGGAGCGTGCCGAACGGCGCGCGCCGGGTCAGCTCGGGGTCGATGCGGATGTCGGCGATCGCCTCGTTGAGGCTCGCGCCGAGGAAGGGCAGCCGGATGCGGCCGTCGGCGACCTCCCAGTCGACGTCGAACATCTCGGCACGGGGCGAGTCGCGGCCGAGCGTGAGCACGTCCCACCACCACGGGTTCTCCGAGGGGGTCGCGACACCGACGTGGTTCGGCACGATGTCGATCAGGATGCCGAGCTCGGCCGCGCGGGCGGCGGCGGCGAACCGGTCGAGGCCCTCCGAGCCGCCGCGCGCGGGGTCGACGCGGGTCGGGTCGACGACGTCGTAGCCGTGGTCGGAGCCGCCCGCCGCGGTCAGCAGCGGGGACAGGTAGGCCCAGTCCACGCCGAGGTCGCGGAGGTAGCCGGTGACGGCGGCCGCGGCATCCAGATCGAATGACTCCCTGATCTGCAGGCGGTAGGTCGACGAAGGATGCCGCGGCATGCCGTCAGCTCCCGAGCTCGGGCTTGGGCAGCTGCGGGATGATCTCCGCGTCCGCCAGGGCCACCAGCGACGCCGCCACGGAGTGGTCGACCTCGGGCTCGGGCAGGTCGTGCTCGCGCAGCACCAGCATCGACTTGGCCTCCACGACCACGGCGTCGCCGGGACGGAGCGGGTCGGAGTCGGCGCGCTGACCTGCGGTGTCCACGACGATGTCCCACTTCGGGCTGAACTCGTCGGTCGGCAGGGCGAAGTCCACGGGCTCGTCGCCTGCGTTGAACAGGATGACGAAGTGCTTGTCGCTCAGCGGCTCCCCGCGGAAGTCGCGCTCGCGGATGCCGTCGCCGTTCAGGAACACGCCGATGGCGCGGCCGAAGCCGGAGTCCCAGTCCTCGGGCGTCATCTCGGAGCCGTCGGGGCGCAGCCACACGATGTCGGGGATCGGAGCCCCTTCTTCGCGGCGCACGGGGCGGCCGTTGAAGAAGCGGCCGCGGCGGAACGTCGGGTGGTCCCGGCGCAGACGCACGAGGGCGGCGGTGAACTCGAGGAGGGGCTGGTCGACGCCCTCCCAGTTCATCCACGTGATCTCGTTGTCCTGCGCGTAGCCGTTGTTGTTGCCGCCCTGCGTGCGGCCGAGCTCGTCGCCGTGCAGCAGCATCGGCACGCCCTGCGAGAGCAGCATCGTGGCGATGAAGTTGCGCTGCTGGCGGGCCCGGAGCGTCAGCACCTCGGGGTCGTCGGTCGGACCCTCGACGCCGTGGTTGCTCGAGCGGTTGTGCGACTCCCCGTCGTTGTTGTCCTCGCCGTTGGCGTCGTTGTGCTTCTCGTTGTACGACACGAGGTCGCGCAGTGTGAAGCCGTCGTGGGCGGTGACGAAGTTGATGGATGCCACGGGTCGGCGTCCGGAGTGCTCGTACAGGTCGGCCGACCCGGTCAGACGCGACGCGAACTCGCCGAGCGCCTGCGGCTCGCCGCGCCAGAAGTCGCGCACGGTGTCGCGGTACTTGCCGTTCCACTCGGTCCACTGCGGGGGGAAGTTGCCGACCTGGTAGCCGCCGGGGCCGATGTCCCAGGGCTCGGCGATCAGCTTGACCTGCGAGACCACCGGATCCTGCTGCACGAGCTCGAAGAAGGTCGCGAGGCGGTCGACGTCGTAGAACTCGCGCGCGAGCGTCGAGGCGAGGTCGAAGCGGAAGCCGTCGACGTGCATCTCGAGCACCCAGTAGCGCAGCGAGTCCATGATCAGCTGCAGCGCGTGCGGATTGCCGACGTTCAGACTGTTGCCGGTGCCGGTGTAGTCGGTGTAGTACCGCTGGTCGTCGTCTTCCAGGCGGTAGTAGGCGATGTTGTCGATGCCGCGCATCGAGAGCGTCGGCCCCATGTGGTTGCCCTCGGCGGTGTGGTTGTAGACCACGTCGAGGATGACCTCGATGCCGGCGGCGTGCAGCGCCTTGACCATGCCCTTGAACTCCTGCACCTGCTGTCCGCGCTCGGCGGAGGCGTAGGTGTTCTGCGGAGCGAGGAAGGCGATGGTGTTGTAGCCCCAGTAGTTGTGGAGCCCCTTCTCCTCGAGCGTGGAGTCGTTGACGAACTGGTGGACGGGCATGAGCTCGATCGCGGTGATGCCGAGCTTGCGCAGGTGGTCGATGGTGGCCGGGTGCGCGATGCCGCCGTACGTGCCGCGGAGCTCCTCGGGCACGGCGGGGTTCAGCTCGGTGAGACCCTTCACGTGCGCCTCGTAGATGACCGTCTCGGAGTACGGCGTCTTGGGCTGGCGGTCACCCGCCCAGTCGAAGAACGGGTTGATCACCACGCCCTTCATCATCGACGCGGCCGAGTCCTCGTCGTTCTGCGAGTCGGGGTCGCCGAAGTCGTACGAGAAGACCGACTGGTTCCACTCGATCTGGCCGTCGACCGCCTTGGCGTAGGGGTCGAGAAGGAGCTTGTTCGCGTTGAAGCGCTTACCGCTCTTCGGGTCGTACTCCCCGTGCACGCGGTAGCCGTAGCGCTGGCCCGGTCCGATGGAGGGGAGGTAGGCGTGCCACACGTAGGCGTCGACGTCGATCAGGGGGACGCAGGTCTCCTCGCCGTCCTCGGTGAAGAGGCAGAGCTCCACCTTCTCGGCGCCTTCGCTGAAGATCGCGAAGTTCGTCCCGTTGCCGTCATACGTTGCTCCGAGCGGATAGCTCGATCCTGGCCACGATTGCACTGTGTCTCCCTCGTAGAGTCCCGTCACCCTAGCCTGGTGGCTTTCCGCGCTGTTATCGACCATGCGTCGAGCGTGCTATGAAACATGAATCGTCCCTCGGGGACTTGACAACGCGCCTACGTCGCACCTCTCAGGGGGTGCACCAGCAGCTCGATGCGGTCGGTCAGATATCCCGCCAGCGGCACGAATCCTCCCGACGGACTCCAGCGGACGACCACCACCCCGTCGCGGACGTCGAGAGGGGCGGATGCCTCGCCCCGGCCGACGGCGGCGAGGTCGACCTCGTGCCACCCGAGGTGCACCGTCTCCCCCTCCTCGAAGCCGCCCCGGCGCGCGGCCGCGGCGATCTCGGCCCGCCGCCGCTGCGACTCGGCTGGGAAGCCGCGCCGCACCTCGGCGCGCGCCCGCACGATGTCGCCCGTCGCGCGCAGCGCGTCGTCGCTCAGCAGCAGGATGCCCAGGTGCCAGGCGCGCCCGCGCGGCACGACGCGCGGCGCCCGGGGGATCCCGAGGGTGCGCCGTCCGGTCTGCAGCTCGCCGAGTCCCTCGCGCGGCGCGTCGCGGAGGCGAGCACGGGCGTCGGCGAGCAGCCGGTCGAGCTCGCGGGCCGGACCGTCGGGCACGGAGGGGGTCGCAGCATCCATGTCTCGTCAGACCACATCCTCGACGATGGCGCTGCGGACGCTGGCGCGCTCGCCGCGCAGGCTCATCGCGACGAGCGGGAACACCAGCACCGACAGCATCCCGGCACCGACGAGCACGGAGGCGAAGGGCGACGTGATCAGGCCCTTCTGCACCGCGATGTTGGTCACCGCGACGATGATCGGCAGGCCGGTCGCGCCCATCAGCGCGATCGACAGGCGCTCCCGATGACTCGTACCGGCGGGCGAGGCGAGCACCGACGGCAGTCCGCGCACGACGAACAGGGCGAGCAGGGCGATCACCACGCCGGCGAGCAGGAGCGGCGCGGACGTGAGCGCGCTGAGGTCGAAGGTGACGCCGGTGTAGACGAAGAACATCGGCACGAGGAAGCCGAAGGCGACCGCCTCGATCTTGCTCTCGACCGCCTCGCGGTCGGCCGCGGGCGCCTCGCGCATCACCAGCCGCCAGACGATGCCCGCGGTGAAGGCGCCCAGCAGCATGTCGATGCCGAGGAACAGGCTGAGCGCGACGAGCACGGCGAGGATCAGCAGCACCACCCGCATCGCGAACTGGCCGGAGGTGTGCAGCGTCGAGGTCACGACGGCGTGCAGGCGGCCCTGCGGGGCCTTGACCGCCCACCAGACGGCGAGCGCGGCGATCACGGCGAAGACGGCCAGGATCACGGTGGCGAGTCCGGGGTCGCGGCTGCCGAGGAAGACCGAGATCGCGACGAGCGGTCCGAACTCCCCCACGGCGCCGACCGCACTGACGCTGAAGCCGAACGGGGTGCGCAGCTCGCCCGCGTCGCGCAGGATCGGCAGCAGGGTGCCCAGTGCGGTGGACGACAGCGCGACCCCGAGGACGATGGCCGAGTCGCCGGGCGCGATCAGCCAGCCGAGGGCCACACCCGCGATGAGGCTGATGAGCCAGCCGAGGCCCGCCCGTGCACCGGTGCGTCCGGTGAGGGCGGCGAACTGGATCTCGGTGCCGGCGACGAAGAACAGCATGGCGAGGCCGAGTTCGGCCAGCGTGCTCGCGAACGGCGACGGCTGCGCCCAGTCGAGCAGGCTCGGACCCATCGCGATGCCCAGCACCAGCTCGAACACGACGATGGGCACCGGCAGCCAGCGGCTGATCCCGCGCGAGAGCAGCGGTGCGAGCACGGCGACCAGCGGGATCACCAGGAGGGTGCTGAGGTCGGCCACGCGCTCAGGGTACCGATTCGGCGCGGGCGTCGGGGACGTGCTCCAGGGCCGGATGTGCGGTCCGGGCGTGCCGGGTGTCGGGAGCCGGATGTCTGGACTGCGCTGTTTCGCGGTTGAGGCGGCAGAACGTGTACCGGTCGTCGGGAGGTGGGCCGGCTGGGCCCCGGCGGACGCCCCACCCGCGCTCCTGCGTCGCACCCGTCACAGCGCTCCCGACGACCGGTGCGCGGAACCGGTGCCGCAGGGTGTCAGCGCGGCGCGTCGATCGCCTTCTGCGCCGCGTCCGACGCCTTCCGCGCGGCCGCGGCCGCTGTCCGCGCCGTCTCGTGCTCCGCGTCTGCCGCGGTCAGGTCGTCCTGCACCTGCGCCTCGTCCGCCTCGAAGCGCTCGAGCTCGGCGCGCAGGTCGTCGATGCGCTCGCGCAGGTGGTCGCGGCGCTCGCGGATCTTCCCGCGCCGCGCCTCGATCCGCGCGAGCTCGCGCTCGGCCTCGGTGGCTGCCCGTTCTGCCTCGCGGGCGGCCTTCTCCGCCGCCTTCCGGGCGCGCCGCTCGGCCAGGTCGTCGCGCGACGGGCGGGGCGCGGCTCCCGCGGGCGCCCCGGGCAGCGACCCGCCGACGGCCTCGGCCAGGGTCGCCTCGTCGGTGCCGCCGGGCTCCAGCGTGCGGACGAGCCGCCCGGTCAGCACGGCGGCGGCGGCCGCCGCATCCACCACGGCGGCGTTGATGGTCTTCTCGACCTCCTCGCGGGCGGCGGAGCTGACGCTGACGCCCTGCTCGTCGGCCAGCCGCACCGCCTCGGCGGCCAGGGCGCCCACGAGCGCGCGGCGCTGGCGTCCGAGGGCGGCCAGCTCTGCAGCATCCAGATCGTCCTGCGCCTCCCGGAGCGCCGCGGACAGCTCGACCGCCTCGGCCAGCTGCCCCTGCCGCGCGAGGAGGTCGACGGCCCACGCCGCGACGGACGGCTTGCGGAGCGCCTTCACCCGCGCGGCGAGCGCCCGCGGAGCCGACGACGCCCGCCCATTGCGCGCCGCCGTGAAGCCCTCGGGCGGCAGGGCGTAGAGCTCCGCGGCGATCTCATCGAGCGCGGCGTCGTCGCCGGTCGCGTCATCCTCGGCCTGCGCCATGGCCCCATTGTGCCGCGTGGTCCCGTGCTCGCGCGCGGCGTGAACGGTCGCCCGCGCGGCCGCCCCGCCCCGCCCGTGCCCGCCGGCCCGCGAAAGGTCGCAACACGCCGTGCGCGTCATCGTGCGCACGGCGTGTTGCGACGCCTCGGGTGTTCACAGTTGATGCGTCGCACCTCGCCGCGGTCAAAGCTCATCGCGAACGTCACAACCACCGCCCGCGAGACGTCGCAGCCACCGCGCGCGAAATGCGCAACCACCGTCCGCGAAACGTCGCAACACGCCGCACGCGACGTCGAGCGCACAGCGTGTTGCGACGTCTCGACGAGCGACGAGCGACGAGCGACGAGCAACCGCGCAACCGCGCGAGGACCCGCGCCTCAGCCCGCCAGCACCCGCGCGGCCTGGCGCGCAGCGCCGAGGGCGACGTACTCGCCCGGCTCGGGAACCTCGACGGGAAGGCCCAGCACCTGCGGGGCGATCGTGCGCACGGCCTCCGACTGGGCGCCGCCGCCGACGAGCAGGGCGCGCTCGAGCGGCACGCCGAGGCCGCGGAGGGCCTCGAGTCCGGCGGAGAGTCCGCTCAGCATCCCCTCGACGGCCGCCCGCGCAAGGTTCTCGCGCGTCGTCGAGGCCAGGGTCATGCCGGTCAGCGACGCGGTCGCGTCGGGGAGGTTCGGGGTGCGCTCGCCCTCGAAGTACGGCACGAGGGCGAGCCCGGCCGCTCCCGGCGCAGCGGCGAGCGCCAGGCGGCTGAGCTCAGCGTGGTCCACGGCGAGCAGGCGTCCGATCGCGTCGAGCACCCGCGCCGCGTTCAGCGTCGCGACCAGCGGCAGGAACCGGCCGCTCGCGTCGGCGAACCCGGCCACGGTGCCGGTCGGATCGATCGTCCGCTGCTCGCTCACGGCGAAGACGGTGCCGCTCGTGCCGATCGAGATGACGACGTCGCCCGGTCCGGCCTGGAGCCCCAGCGCCGCACCCGCGTTGTCACCGGCGCCCGGCCCCACGCGCCGGCCGGCGGCATCCTCGACCCACTCCTGCGGGCCGAGCACGCGCGGAAGGATTGCGTCGTGCCCGAGCGCTGCGGCGAGGAGGTCGCGGTCGTAGCCGCCGGCGCGGGGGTCCCAGTAGCCGGTGCCCGAGGCATCCGATCGGTCGGTCACGAGTTCCTCGAGCACGGGTCCGCGCTCGGACTCGCCCTCGGGACCGAACCCGCGCAGGCGCCAGGTCAGCCAGTCATGCGGCAGCGCGATGGCGGCGACGCACGCCGCGTTGTCGGGCTCCGCATCGCGCAGCCAGCGCAGCTTCGTGATGGTGAAGGATGCCACGGGCACGAGCCCCGTTCGCTCGGCGAGCTCGTCGGCGCCGAACTCCTCCCGCAGCGTCGCCGCGGCTCCGGCCGAGCGCGTGTCGTTCCACAGCAGGGCGTCGCGGATCACGCGCCCATCGGCGTCGAGCACGACCATGCCGTGCTGCTGGCCGCCGATCGACCACGCCTCGACGTCGGCGAGACCGCCGGCGTCGGCGATCGCCTCCTGCAGCGCGGTCCACCAGGCGGCCGGATCGACCGCCGTCCCGTCGGGATGCTGCGCCCGCCCCTGACGGACGACCGCGCCGATCGCGGCCTCCGTCCCCGGAGCCGTCTCGGCGATCACGACCTTGCACGACTGCGTCGACGTGTCGACACCCATCACCAGAGCCATTGCGCACTCCTTCGTCGGAACATCACCCACCCGTGAGACTGCACCCGGGAGGCGAGACCGAGGGGAATCCCCGCAGTCTCGCCGCTCCGCTGCAGTCTCGCGTCAATGAGCGAACGGATCAGCCCCGGGCGCCCATGAGGTGCTCGGTGGCCAGCTGCTGCAGACGGACGAAGCCGAAGCCCTTGGCGCCGAAGTACGTCGACGGGTCGAAGTCCTCGTACGCGGAGCGGTCCGCGAGGAAGTCGTCGTAGCTCTCGCCCTCGTTGAGGGTGGGCTGCGACAGCTCGTCCACGCGGGCGGCGGCGAGCGCCTCCTGCACATCCGGGTCGGCGCGGAACGCGGCGGCCCGCTCCTTCAGCAGCAGGTACATGCTCATGTTCGCCGCGGCGGAGTCCCAGACGCCCTGCTCGTCCTCGGTGCGCGAGGGCTTGTAGTCGAAGTGACGCGGGCCGTCGTAGGTCGGTCCGCCGCCGGGGGCGCCGTTCTCGAGCAGGTCGACCAGGGCGAACGCGTTGTGCAGGTCGCCGTGACCGAAGACGAGGTCCTGGTCGTACTTGATGCCGCGCTGACCGTTGAGGTCGAGGTGGTAGAGCTTGTCGTGGTACAGCGCCTGCGCGATGCCGGCGGCGTAGTTGAGGCCCGCCATCTGCTCGTGGCCGACCTCGGGGTTGAGGCCGACGAGCTCGGGGCGCTCGAGCGAGTCGATGAACGCGATCGCGTGTCCGAGCGTCGGCAGCAGGATGTCGCCGCGGGGCTCGTTGGGCTTGGGCTCGATCGCGAAGCGCATGTCGTAGCCCTTGTCGGTGACGTAGTCGCCGAGCAGGTTGACGGCCTCCCGGTAGCGCTCCAGCGCCTGGCGGATGTCCTTGGCCGAGTCGTACTCGGCGCCCTCGCGGCCGCCCCACATGACGAACGTCTTGGCGCCCAGCTCGGCGCCGAGGTCGAGCTGACGGAAGACCTTGCGCAGGGCGAAGCGACGCACCTGACGGTCGTTGGAGGTGAAGCCGCCGTCCTTGAAGACCGGTGCGGAGAAGAGGTTGGTGGTGACCATCGGCACGATGAGGCCGGTGGACTCCAGGGCGCCCTTGAGGCGGTCGATCTGCGTCTGGCGCTCCGCGTCGGTCGACTCGAAGGCGAACAGGTCATCATCGTGGAACGTCAGACCGTAGGCGCCGAGCTCCGAGAGCTTCTCGACCGCGTGGACGACATCCAGTGCCGGGCGGGTCGGGCCGCCGAACGGGTCGGCGCCGTTGTAGCCGACCGTCCACAGGCCGAATGAGAACCTGTCTTCGCGGGTGGGGGTGGGACCGGTGTAAGGCATTGTGGCTCCTTCGCGACATAATTGTTGCCTCTCACAACCTATACCACGCAGGATGCGGCGTCCATCTCCTACAGTGAACCCATGAGCGATGCGTCCCCGGGCATACCGAGCGTGCGCCAGGGCAACCTCGCGCGCATCCTCCGGCTCGTGCATCAGGCGGGCCCTCTCTCCCGCGCGGCGCTGACCGAGACCACCGGACTGAACCGCTCGACCATCGCCGACCTGGTCGGCGAGCTCACCCGTCTCGCGCTCGTGCGGGAGCATGCCCCCGACCCGTCTCGTCGCGTCGGCAGGCCGTCGCCCCTCGTCGCCGGCGACCCCGATGTCGTCGCGATCGCCGCGCACCCCGAGGTGGACGCGCTCACGCTCGCCGCGGTGGGCCTGGATCGCGGCATCCCCGTCCGCGAGCGCATCGAGCTCGACCACCTCCTCACGCCCGCCGAGACCGCGGAGCTCGTCGCCGAGCGGGTGGCCGCCTGGACCACCGCCGAGCTCGCGGGCGCGCGCATCGTCGGCATCGGCGTGGCCGTGCCCGGACTGGTGCGCAGCGCCGACGGCATCGTGCGCAGCGCGCCGCACCTCGAGTGGACGGATGCACCCCTCCGCACCCTCGTCGAGGAAGCCACCGGCCTGCCGACCTCCGTCGGCAACGACGCCAACCTCGGCGCGATCGCGGAGCACCTGTACGGGGCGGGCCGCGGTGCGTGGGACATCGTCTACCTCAACGGCGGAGCCAGCGGCATCGGCGGCGGGTTGATCGTCGGCGGCATCGCCGTCGGAGGCGCGGGGGGCTACGCGGGCGAGTTCGGCCAGAACCGGCCGGGCATCGCCGCCGACTCCGATCGCCGGGCCGACCACGGCGTGCTGGAGGACGAGGTGAGCCGCGCGCGCCTGCTCGAGGCGGTCGGCCTGTCGAACGCCGACGAGCCGACCCTCGCCGACGCCCTCGCGGCGTCGTCCGAGGCGGGAGTGCTCGACGAGGTCGGCCGCCAGCGCCGCATCCTCGCGACGGCACTGGCCAATGCCGTCAACGTGCTCAACCCCGGCGTCGTGATCCTCGGCGGGTTCCTCGCGACGATCGCCCAGCTCGACGGCCCGGCGCTCGAGGCCGACGTGCGCGCGCAGGCGATGGCCGCGAACGCCGAGACGCTCGACATCCGCACGGCGCTCCTCGCGGAGGACCGGCTGCTGATCGGCGCCGCGGAGGCGGCGTTCGCCGAGCTGATCGCCGATCCGCTGAACCGCGTGCCCGCCGCCCCCGCAACCCGGGACATCTCCATCTGACCGATCGCCGGGGGAATGCCCTCACCCGGCGGGCGTTGGAACGCCCCATGACCACAATCGGAATCATCGGAGCAGGAAACATCGGCTCGGCACTCGCGCGGGGCTTCGCCCAGCACGGCTACGACGTCGTCATCAGCAACTCGCGCGGGCCGGAGACGCTCGCCGATCTGGTGGCCGACATGGGCGACGGCGTGCGCGCCGCGACGGCGCAGGATGCTGCGGCCGCCGGCGACGTCGTCGTGGTGACCGTGCCGCTCAAGGCGATCGACGACATCCCCGTCGAGCCCCTCGCGGGCAAGATCGTGCTCGACACCAACAACTACTACTGGGAGCGCGACGGACGCATCGCCGAGCTCGACGAGAACCGCACCACGACCTCGCAGATGCTGCAGGAGCACCTTCCGCAGTCGCGCGTCGCCAAGGCGTTCAACCACATCATGTCGGCCGACATCCTCACCGACGGCTCACCCGCCGGCACCGCCGACCGTCGCGCGCTCGCCACCTCGAGCGACTTCGACGACGCCGCGGACCTCGTGACCCGCATCTATGACGAGTTCGGCTTCGACACCGTCAACGTCGGGCCCTTGGCCGACAGCTGGCGCGTGGAGCGCGACCGCCCTGCCTACGTCGTCCGCCAGAACGCGGAGGAGCTGCGGGCCAACCTGGCCCGCGCCGAGCGCTGACCGGCGCCGCGCAGCACGCTCAGGAGTCGGCCGGTCCGCCCGCGGCGGGCCGGCCGCTCCGCGTCCGCGGACGGCGCGGCAGAAGCTCACCGGCGACGATGTCGATGCCGGGGATCTGGTCGGCGACGGCGGACGCGTCGGGCGCGGCTTCCATCGGGGTTTGTTCGGCGTGTGGATCCTGCGAGCTCACCACAGCGCTCCCTCCTTGGGTCTCGGCTGACCACTCTGCCCCCCGCGTGTCGCGCGGTCAGCCCCTTGACACGGGGCGGCGAAAGGTGACGCCGCAGGCGACCCGCTATACAGTCGTTGCGTGGGCACCATCTACTACGGCGGATCGGCGACGCCGATCCACATCGAAGACCGGGCGCTGGCGCACCTGAAGGTCGTCATCGCCACCAAGCTGCGCCGGGGCGAGAGCTTCACCGTGTCATGGCGTCACCCCGACGATCAGCCGCGCGGGCGCAGCTCGATCTGGCTGCACGAGTCGATCCCGCTGCGGTTCGTCTTCGACGACCCGGAGCCGACGCTGCTCAGCCGCGAGTGGATCGAGGAGCTCTCCAACTCGGCGAACTCGTCGGGCGGCATCATGCTCGTCGCCGAGCACTTCGACGGCGCCGGAGCCACCGCGACCGACGGCGAACTCGCCCAGAACTGACGCAGCGCCGGGGAGGCTACTCCTCCGACGCGGGGCGGTCCTCTTCGGGCTCGGCGGTGACCGAGAGACCGTTCGGGCCGCTCGCGACCTGCATGAGGTCTTCGATCCACACGCGGTTGATGCGCGGCGGGCGGCTGCCGAAGAAGTGGAACTGCATCGGCACGGCCGGGTGCACCCAGAAGCTGCGGCGTCCTGTGCCGTCTCCGGGCTCGACGTCGAACATGAACGACTCGGATCGCCGCAGCTTGTTCATGATGACGATCCGCAGGTGTGCGAGCGTGCGGTCATCGATGTCGACGGAATTCGACATCGTGTCGTAGATGAAGCGACCCATGAGGGCGAGCCTAAACCACCGCGCTCCCGCTCCCCTGATGGCGCCGGGCTCACCCCTGCGCGGCGAGCGCCTCACTCCGCCAACGCAGCAGGAGCTCCCAGGGATCGACGACGCCGGCGCCCAGCGTCGCCACGTGCTCCCGGATCGGGTCGGACAGCACGAACCATTCCGTCCGCGCGAACCTGTCGGGTGCGAACTGCTCGTGGCGCGCACGCTCCCTGCGGCGGTCCCCCCGCTCGAAGGCCAGCACCTCGTCGTGCATGATCGCCGCGAACCGCTGGCGGGGGTCGGCGGTGGTGCCGATCTTCACCCGGTCGGCGTAGCGCAGGTAGTAGACGACATCGACGCGGGGACGCGGGAGATCGCCGTCGGGCACGTCGCCGTAGCGCCACTCGCAGACGGCGCAGAGCCAGCCCGAAGGCCACCGCACGCCGAGCCGCGAACCGCAGACGCCGCAGGGCGACGGCAGCAGGTCGGTCACCCCCTCCGCACGCCTCGACCAGTCGGCCGCGGCGGCCAGATGCCGCTCGCACAGGGCGAGCGGAGCATCCTGATCGACCTCGCCCCCGCAGTCGGCGCCGGCGGCGAGGCAGAGCTGCGCCCCGTCACCGACCACGGGGCGACCTCTTCACAGCGCGCGGAGCCTCTCGAGCAGCGGCCCTGCCGCCTCGTCGAGGAAGCGGTCCTGACCCTCGTCGCCCACCTGCACGACGGCCACGTCGGTGAACCCGGCGTCGACGTACGCCTTGACGGCCTCCGCGATCGCGTCGAGGTCGGGGCCGCAGGGGATCGCCTCGGCGACGTCCTCGGGGCGCACGAACTGGCTGGCGGCGGCGAACCCCGCGGGGGTGGGGAGGTCGGCGTTCACGGCCCATCCGCCGCCGAACCACCGGAACTGGTCGTGCGCACGGGCGATCGCGGCATCTTTGTCGGGGTCCCAGCTGATCGGGATCTGGCCGATCTTGCGCGAGTCGGCGCCGTGGTGCTCGTTCCAGCCGGACACGAGGTCGGCGTCGGGCTCGACGGCGATCGCGTGGTCGCTGAGCGGCCCGAAGCGGGCGATCGACTTCTCACCCGAGATCGCCACGGCGATCGGGACACCGCCCTCGGGGAGGTCCCAGATGCGGGCGGAGTCGACGCGGAAGTACTCGCCGTCGTAGGTGACGAGGTCGCCGGTGTGCAGCGCGCGGATGATCTCGATCGCCTCCTCCAGCATGTTCTGGCGGGCGTCCACCGACGGCCAGCCCTCTCCCACGACGTGCTCGTTCAGGTTCTCGCCCGAGCCGAGTCCCAGTGTGAACCGACCGTCCGACAGCAGCTGCAGCGTGGCGGCCTTCTGGGCGACGACGGCAGGGTGATAGCGCAGCGTCGGGCACGTCACGTACGTCATGAGCTCGACCGAATCGGTCGCCTGCGCGACCGCGCCGAGCACCGCCCAGGCGTAGGACGCGTGGCCCTGGCTGGTGAGCCACGGCGTGTAGTGGTCGCTGGAGACCTCGAAGTCGAAGCCGACCTTCTCGGCGGCGATCGCGTACCGCACGAGGTCCTTCGGGCCGCTCTGCTCGGTCATCAGGGTGTAGCCGAAGCGTGTCATGGTGTGTCCTCCCGACGCGGCGCGGTGCCGCTGGGCCCATCCTGCGACCCGTGGGCACCCGGGCCAGCCGCTTGACGCTCGACGTTCGCTGTGGCACGGGCCGTGGCCCACACCGCCCCCGGACTGTCAAGGGTGTTCGCGATCCGTGGGGTGCGGCGCACGGTGGAGCTGGGCTCACCGGCCCGGAGGGAGGCTTCAATGAGCGACGACGCTTCTGAGCCGTTCTCCCTGCGTCGCATCGCCGACGGGGAGTGGTTCATCGTGGACACGCGCTACCCGCCCGCCGACCCGCGCAACGTGATCGCCCGCATCGAACGGCAGGACGAAGCATCCGTCCGCCTGGTCTGGACCGGATCCGTCGCGCTGTCCACCGAATACCTCGACGCCGAGACGGCGCTGGATGACCTCCGCGACCGAACGCGTCGCCGCGCACGGTCGACCCGCCCCATTCCCATCCCCTCCTTCGCTCCCCCGGTGCGCCACCGGTCCTGATCACGCGGCACCGTCTCAGGTGACGCTTCGTGCCCTCTCACCTTCCCGGCAGCCGGAGTTCGCGTCAGGTGAGCGGTCGGCGACAGCGTCGTTCCGCTGCCTCTCGGTGTTCACCTGACGCGTGAGGCGACCTCGGCGGGATCGTCGCCGCCGTTCGCGCCAAGAGAACGGGGCGCCCGATCCGCCCACGCGGGGTCGCGCGTCACTACTCTCTGGAGGGTGAAGGATGCTGCGCACCTCGATCCCCTCCAGAACCCCGCCCTCACCGATGCCCAGTGGGAGCGTCTCCTCGCCTTCGGCGCGCCCCAGGACGTGACGGCCGGCGAGGACGTCTTCCGCTCCGGCGACGCCGACTACGACCTGATCCTCGTCGAGGATGCCGTGATCGAGGTCGTCCGCGACTCGCTGTGGTGGATCGAGGAGGCGGTGCTCGCCACCATGGGAGCGCGCACGTTCGTGGGCGAGCTCGGGCTGCTCAACGGGCAAGGGGCGTTCCTGTCCGCACGCGTGACGCGCGCCGGACGCATCCGTCGCGTGTCGCGGCCGCAGCTGCGGCGGCTGATGGCCGAGGACGACGAGCTCTGCGACCTCATCCTGCACGCGCTGTGGGCACGGCGCGAGGCGCTGCGCACCGGCCCCGCCGCCCTCACGCTCAAGTTCGTCGGTGCCGCGAACTCCGGCGACTTCCTCTCGCTGCGGCGCTTCGCCGAGCGTCTCGACCTCGTGCACACCGCGGTCGAGCTCGACGCGGCGGGAGCCGCCCAGTACTCGCAGACGCACGAGTTCGACCCCTCCGACCTGCCCATCGCGTTCCTGCAGGGCGAGGCCCTGCCGCACGCGACGCCCGGGCTCGTGGCCGAGCGCCTCGGCCTGAGCTACCAGGCGCACGCCGACGAGGTCGTCGACCTCGTGGTCGTGGGCGGAGGCCCTGCGGGTCTCGCAGCCGCGATCTACGGCGCGTCCGAAGGGCTCAGCACGGTGCTGCTCGATGCCGTCGCGCCCGGCGGACAGGCGGCCGCCACCTCGCGCATCGAGAACTTCCTCGGCTTCCCCTTCGGCGTCAGCGGAGGCGACCTCATCGGACAGGCCTCGCTGCAGGCGCTCAAGTTCGGCGTGCGCGTCTACGCCCCCTGCGAGGCGGTGCGGCTGCAGCCCACCGACGGCGGCCTCGACGTGACGCTGACCGACGGCCGCATCATCCACGCGCGCTCCGCGATCGTGACCTCGGGAGCCGCCTACCGCACGCTGCCGCTCGACCGGTGGTCGCACTTCGAGGGCGCCGGGATCTTCTACGCCGCCACGCAGCTCGAGCTGCGGCAGGTCGTGGAGTCGCCCGTGGTGGTCGTCGGCGGGGCGAACTCGGCCGGCCAGGCGGCGCTCTACCTCGCGGCGAACGGGTGCCCCGTGCGGCTCGTGGCCCGCGGCGGCGACCTCTCCGCGCGCATGTCGTCGTACCTCGTCGACCGGCTCGTCGAGGATCCGCGCATCGAGGTGCACACCGGCTCGCAGGTGACGGCACTGGAGGGCAGCAACGCGCTCGAGGGCGTGCGCATCGACTCGGTCGGCGACGTCGACGCGCGCGGACTCTTCTGCTTCATCGGGGCCGTGCCGGCCACGGGCTGGCTCTCGGACCTCGACCGCGACACCGACGGTTTCCTGCGCACCGGCACCGACATCGCCGCGCAGTCGCTCGAGCAATGGCAGCGCCTGGGGCGGGAGCCGCTGCCGTTCGAGACCTCCCTGCCGCGGGTGTTCGCGGCGGGAGACGTGCGGCGCGGGTCGATGAAGCGCGTGGCCGCTGCCGTCGGCGAGGGCTCCAGCGCTGTCGCGTCCGTGCACCGTGCCCTGGCCCTCGCACTCTGAGCCGACGGCTCCGGCGCGCGCGGTCTGAGCCGATCGGCCGGCTACCCCGGCGCGCGCGACCCTAGCCGGGTGACCGCGCCGATGCCAGGGCCGCGGCGAGACGGGCCTCCCGTCGGCATGGTGAGATTCCCGAACACGAGGAGACACCATGTACTTCCACCTCCAGCGCCTCATCAACCCGATCGAGCAGGACGAGCCCGACCCCGCCGCCGCCAACGCGCTGCAGGAGGGTCTCGGCGGGCAGTTCGGCGAGATGCGCACGATGATGCAGTACCTGTTCCAGAGCATCAACTTCCGCGGTCCGGAGGGCAAGCCCTACAAGGACCTCATCCAGGGCATCGGCACCGAGGAGATCGGTCACGTCGAGCTCATCGGCACGACGATCGCCCGTCTGCTCGACGGCTCGCCCGCGTACCAGGGCAAGCCGACCGATCCGATCGACCAGCCCGGCGCCGGCGGCGCGGTGCCGCTGAACATCGCACTGGACCACAGCAACATCCACCACTACCTCGTGGGCGCGCAGGGCGCTCTGCCCGTCGACGCGGCCGGCAACCCGTGGAGCGGCAGCTACGTCTACAACTCGGGCAACCTCGTGCTCGACCTGCTCTACAACCTCATGCTCGAATCCACCGGGCGTCTGCAGAAGTGCCGCCTGTACGAGATGACCGACAACAAGACCGCGCGCTCGACGATCGCCTATCTGATCGTCCGCGACCAGGCGCACGAGAACGCCTACGCCAAGGCCCTCGAGACGCTGGGCGTCAACTGGCGCGGCACGCTTCCCATCCCGAAGACCAACGCCGAGCAGTTCCCCGAGGTGAAGCGCCTCGTCGACCTCGGCCTGCAGAGCAAGCAGTACTCGTTCGACCTCGACAACCAGTCCGAGGCCGGTCGCATCTTCCAGGGGTTGTCACCGTCGGGCGACGGCACCGAGCTCGATGCGAGCGAGCAGGCGCCCGAGGGTGCCCCGCTGGAGATCGCCCCCGAGCGCCGCGAGGAGTTCTCGCCCGGTGCCGACGAGGAGCTGATGGCCCTCATCCAGGCGACCGCCGAGATGGAGATGGCCGACATCGACGCCACCTTCGGTCGCATGAGCTGACGGAGCGGATGCCGCGGCCCCGGGACGCGGCATCCGTCGCCTCATGCCTTCGTGAGGTTGGCCGAGGCCCACGTGCCCAGCTGCTGGAGCAGCGGCACGAGGTCGTGGCCGCTCTGCGTGAGGGCGTAGGCGACGGCTACCGGCGGACCGGAGTCGACGGTGCGCGAGACCACACCCGCTTCGGCGAGCTCCGCGACCCGGTCGGAGAGCATGGCGTCGCTGATGCCGGCCACCGCACGTCGCAGGGCGACGAACGAGAGCGGCCCGGGTCCCAGCGCGTCGATGATCATGCCGTTCCAGCGCTTGCCGAGCAGGGAGAACGCGAGCACGACGGCGGCATCGCACGCGTGCTCGGCACCGCCTCCGTCGACCATGCTTCGATCATACGGTGCTACTGTCTGTCTAGTCGCTTCACTTTTCATAGCGACTATCGAAGATTGGAGCCCCGATGTCCCTGTTCCGCCTGGATGCCAGCATCCTGCCCGCGACGTCCGCCAGCCGTTCCCTCGCCGACCTCGTCGAAGAGCAGTGGACGGCCGCCCACCCCGACGCGGGCGTCGTCCGTCGCGACCTCGCCGCCGACCCCGTGCCGGCCACGGCCTGGCAGAACGCGGTCACCGGCGGATTCACCCCCGAGGCCGACCGCACCGAGGAGCAGCGCGCCGCCACGGCGCTGGCGACCTCCTTCGCCGACGAGCTGATCGATGCCGAGGCACTCCTGTTCGCCGTCCCCCTCTACAACTACGGCGTCTCGCAGCATTTCAAGACGTGGTTCGACGTGGCCTACACCGACCCGCGCATCGACCCGCAGGGCACCGCCCTCCGCGGCAAGCCCGCGACGCTGGTCACCGTGCTCGGCGGCAACTACAGCCCCGGCAGCCCCAAGGAGGGCTGGGACCACTCGACCGGCTGGCTCCGCCGGGTGCTCGGAGACGTCTGGGGCCTCGACCTCCGCGTCGTGCAGCGGCCCTTCACCCTCGTCGGAGTGAACCCCGCGCTCGACTCCTTCACCGAGGTCGCCGCCGAGCTCAAGCACGAGGCCGAGCAGGGTGCGCGCCGCTCCGGCCGCGAGCTCGCCGAGTTGCGCGGAGCCGGCCCGGCCGCCTGACGACCCCTGGCTGCCGGGGCTCGGACGCCCCGGCAGCCGGCGCAGCTTTAGCTAAGCGGGTTAGACATGACTGGTTAACCCGGCCGGTGCGGTAAGTTGACGCCGTGGGGCGATTGATTTACGGCAGCAGCAACCAGTCGTTCGATTTCGACGACCGGCTCCTCGCGCACCTGCGCGTCGTGTTCATGAACAAGCTGCGCCGCCGCGAATCGTTCCTCTTCAACACCCCGCCCACCGACGGTCTCGGCACGCGCGCCCTCTGGGTGGCGCCGGCGGTGCCGCTCGTCTTCCACTTCTACGGCGGCCGCACCCCCTCCCTCAACGGGGCGTGGATCGACGCGCTCATGAGAGAAGCCGGGAGCGTCAACGGCCTGACCGTCCTCGACGAGCCCCCGCGGCCCGGCCCCCGTGCCGCCTAGAAGCGGCTCAGCGGCACTCGTCGTCGACGGCCTCGATGACGTGCTCCAGGAAGCGCGCGACGGCCTCCACCATCTCCGGCGACATGTCGACGGCGAACGTGCGCACGGCCGCGGTCAGCGGGTCCAGGTCGTCGACATCGGTGGAACGGTCGAAAGGCACGACGAGCTTGCTGCGACCGTCGCGCGGGTTGGACGCGAAGGCGATCATCCCCCCGGCGTGCAGACGGTCCAGGATGCCGCTCACGGCCGCCGTCGAGATCTCGAGGTGCTCGGCGATCGCCGTGGGCGTCACGTCCTCGCCCGCGTCCGAGCGCTCGTAGACGTACCGCATCGCCATCCGCGCGTTCTCACTCGGTCCGCAATGGGTCTGGCGGCGCCGGGCGAGCCGCGCCTCCGCGAGTCGAAGGCGCTCCACACCCCGCGACACCCGGTCATCGACGGTGGTCAGCTGTGAGGTCATGGTGAACGTCCTTCTTCGCGAGCCGGCGCACCCGCGCGACAACTCTAGTCATGCCGCCTCCTCACCCGGCGCGGGCCGTGTGGAAGAATCGACGCAGGACGGACGAAGGAGCCGATTGACCGATCAGCGGGTGCATCTGACCCTCAGCGACTCCGAGATCCGACGTCTCGAGGATTGCGCGCGCGAACCGATCAGAACGCCCGGCTCGATCCAGGCCCACGGTGCCCTCCTGGCGGTGGAGCCGGCATCCCATCGCATCGTCGCCCTCAGCGAGAACTGCGCCGACCTGCTGGGGCTCGCGGGCCCCCTTCTCGGTCAGCCGCTGTCCACGGCCGTCGACGCGGAGCTCGAGCAGAGCCTCCAGGCGATGCTCGAAGACCCGCGGGCGGCCAACCCGATCACCTTCGCGACCGACGCCGGGCTGTTCGACGCGATCGTGCAGCCCTCGAGCGGATTGATCCTCATCGAACTCGAGCCGCGACGGCAGCTGCCGCTTCAGCAGCTGGCGTCCGGGCTGTACGCGATCAGCCACCGCCTCGCCGCCATCGACGACGTCGACCGGCTCTTCAAGGAGACCGCGCGCGAGCTGCGCGCGCTGACGGGCTTCGACCGGGTGATGGTCTACCGCTTCCACCCCGACGACCACGGAGAAGTGGTCGCCGAGGCGCGCGCCGAAGACATGGAGCCGTTCGAGGGACTCCACTTCCCGGCATCCGACATCCCGGCACAGGCGCGCCGGCTGTACATCACGAAGCTCTCCCGCGCGATCGTCGGCACCACGGGCGCATCGTCGCCGATCATCACCGTCGGCGGTGAGTACGCGCCGTCGGCGCTCGACCTCAGCCCCGCCGAGCTGCGCTCGGTCTCACCCCACCACCTCGAGTTCATGCGCAACATGGGCCAGGAGTCCACGGTGTCGTTCTCGATGGTCACCGACGGTGTGCTCACCGGGATGATCACGTGCGCACACCGGACGCGGCACCAGCTGCCGTTCATCCAGCGACGCGGCATCGAGGTGCTCGCGAACCAGGTGGCTCTGCAGGTGCGGGCGCTCGAGCAGGTGCGGCGGCTCAACCGGCAGGTCGAGCTTCGGCGCACACGGGCACAGCTCCTCGCGCAGATCGCCGCCACCGACGACATCGCCGGAACCCTCGTGCGCGGCGAGGTGAGCGTGCGCGACCTCATCTCGTGCGACGGCGTCGCCGTGCGCGTCAACGGACGCACGCGCGTGGTCGGCGACACTCCGCCCACCGCCGAGCTCGAGGGGCTGCGCGCTCGGCTCGACGCGTCGAAGGAGTACTCGTTCATCTCCACCGACGCCCTCCACCTCGACCGGCCGTACTTCGCGGAGGTGGCCCCGTCCGTCACCGGCGTGCTGATGGTGCCGCTGGGCGGGGCCGGCGACTACATCGCGTTCTTCCGCAACGAAGTGCTGCTGGACATCGATTGGCTCGGCGACCAGACGAACGCGAACCGGCTCACCCCCCTCTCCCCGCGCATGTCGTTCTCCGCGTGGACCGACAGCGTCGCGGACACGGCGCCGGCGTGGGGCGAGCTCGCCGGAGAGGCGATCGACCTCGCGCGCGACCTCGAGGGCGCCCTCCTGCGCCGCGTCGAATCGGAACTCGCGCATCTCGCGATGTACGACCCGCTGACGGGACTCTCGAACCGACGGGGGATGCTGGACCGCCTCGAACTGGCGCTGCGCGATGACGCCCCGTCGTGGATCCTCACTCTGCTCTTCATCGACCTCGACGGCTTCAAGTCGGTCAACGACACCTTCGGGCACGACGTCGGCGACGCGCTGATCTCGCTGATCGGCGAGCGCATCGTGTCGGTGGTGCGCGCGCAGGACACGGTGGCTCGGCTGGGCGGCGACGAGTTCGTCATCCTGTGCCAGCACATGGACCGCGAGGCGGCCGAGCACGTGGCGGGCCGCATCATCGAGGCCATCGCCGAGCCGGCGGCGATCGACGGATCGGTCGTGACGGTGACGGCATCCGTCGGCATCGCCGTGACCGACCGCCCCATCGAAGCGGCCGAGCTGCTCCGTCACGCTGACGAGGCGATGTACCGGGCGAAGGTGTCGGGCAAGAACCGCGTCTCGGCCTGAGCGGGCTTCACTCCGAGCCGCTCAGCTCGGGATCGCGCTCAGCGTGTGGTCGTCGGCGACGTCGAACAGCCACTCGTCGACGGCGTCCGTCGCCTCCTCGGTGAGCGAGTGCGCCCAGCGGGTGCCCACGCGGACCTTTCGCACGATGCCGGCATCGCGCAGCTGCTCCAGGTGGAACGATGCCGAGAACCGGGAGATCTCGGCACCCTCGGCGATCTCCAGCACGCCGGGAGCGGATGCTGCGGCTCGGCCCTGATCGCGGGCGTCGGCGAGCAGCGCGACGATGCGCAGCCGGGTCGGGCTCGCCAGCGCGGAGAAGATGGCGGCGAGTCGGTCGAGATCGTGCATGGCCGTCCTTCGGGGATCGCTCCGGGTCCGGCATCGTCGCCGGGAGGCCCTGTGGGCTCAGAGTATGACGGCGGGGCGGTGTGCTCGAGTCGATCGCCGGCGCAAGAACAGGCATTCTTGACCGGGGCTCAAGAGATCCTCGCCCGGCCTCGATTGGCGGGCATGTCTGCTCTGGCGTAAGCTCGTCGGCGGTGACGTGTCCGAGCGGCCGAAGGTGCAACACTCGAAATGTTGTGTAGGTTCACCCCTACCGTGGGTTCAAATCCCACCGTCACCGCCATCATAGAAGCCCCGCAATCCCTTGTCTTGACAGGGATCGCGGGGCTTTTTGGTTCAGCTCGGTTGGCCATTTGCCCACAATTTGCCCACATTCTCAAGACGTCTGGTCACGAAGACTCTCCAGCTCCTTACGACGTATGCGCCGGACCACTTGGGGGTGCACCACGGGTGGAAGTCTCCGAGCCACTGGCAACTTTGTCGGAGGTGTTCCGACGAACGGGCGCTCGCCAAAATCAGAACGTCCCCCAGTCGAATTCAGGTGGGCGGGGTGTGTTGCCTGCTAGGTGCTGAGGGCGCCGCGCAGTTCCCCTGAGCGCCTACCGCACACGTTCGTCAGAGCACACGAGTCAAGGGGGTATCGCGGGACGCGAAGAGGCCAGTAGCTTCTAGGCGTCTGATCGAGTCGGCCGAGACCCCGCTGGTGGCGGGCTCATCGTGAGCCGGTGAGCCCGCCGGCCTCCCCATGCTCAACCTCTTACGACGACGCCTGCGAAAAGGGTGCCGAGGACAGGGGCCATCAACAGGCAAGGCCAATCGCGTCGCCCCACTATCGGCGATCTGGGTATTCCATCGCCCAATCCGCACGGGAGCACGGTGCCGCCTGGTCGCCGAGGGCGTACGTCGGCTTCAGGTCAGGTGTCTGACGAAGAAAGCGCCTGCTGCTTGCTCTGCGTGTGGAGGGACGCCGGCGTGTCCGCCCATGTTTGCGGTCAGGCTCTTGTCTTTCGAGCCGAATGCGTCGAACAGATCTAAAGCCATTTGCCGGTCGTTCCCTTCGTCGTCCCATTGGAGGAGTACGTGAAGCGGGATAGTGACCCTGCGAGCATCTTCCAGGATGACGCGGGGTATGTAACTCCCCGCGAACAATCCAGCCGCGACGATGCGTGGTTCCACCAGCGCGAGCCGGACGCCGATTGAGATGATTCCTCCCGAGTAGGCGACTCGTGCGGCGATGTCGGGGAGTGAGAGGAGCGCGTCGAGGGTTCTCTGCCATTCGGGGACCGCGGCCTCGACGATCGGCAGGATCAGCCGGTCGACGATGTCGTCGTTGACCGGCTCGCCCGTTTGCAGGGTGCGCCGCAGATCGGCGCGAGCCTGTTCGGCGATGGTCAGGGTCGGTCGGTCACCACTCCCGGGGAGTTCGATGGTCGCCGCTGCGAACCCGTTCGAGACGGCTTGCCGAGCTCGGGCGGCCAGCCGCGGGTACATCCGCTGAAGCCCGCCGGGATGTCCCAGCAGAATCAGCGGGACCGGTGCCGAGGGGTGTGTTGGCCTCCAGAGGACGCCCGGAATGTCGCCGAGCATGAACTGGTGTTCGATGACCCCATCGCGGGGTGTGGCTTCTGAGAAGAAGTGCATGGTCGTGCCTTTCGGGATGCGCATGGAGGGGCGCTCCCGGGCGACCTATAGCCCGACCGTGACTCCTGTGAGGAGCACCCACGTCGAATCGTTCACGGGTACCACCTCCTTGATCACACTGTCGCACGGACACCAGAACAGTAACAGTGCCGTTTCCGTGGTCCTCGCCACGGCCTCAGTGCAGCGCGGCGAGGAAGTCGTTCAGCGCGTTCTTCTCCGCCGTGATGTCGGGGGTCGGTGCACGAAGTTCAGTGAGAACGGTGTCGATCTTCCCGTCTAGGTACGTCCATCCAGTGTTATCGAGGGGCTGTAGTGCGGTTTGGTCCTCATCCCACGCTGTTTCGAGGTCGGTGATGTGGGCGGTCGCGTTTGCCTGGTCGTCGGCGGCGAGGAGTGCGAGAGTATCGGTCGCGATGGTCTGATACCGCGAGACCTTGTCGCGGGGGAAGAGCGCGATGGCGGACTGTCCAGCGGCCAGGGTCACGGACGTCGCGGGTCCTTCTTCGCTGGCGGCTGCCGTGGAGTGGGGTTGAGCGGATGCCCATGCGAGCAGCCCGATGGATGCGACAGCGACCACTCCGTAGAAGGAAAGCGTCGCCCGCTGGCGCCGCGGCGTCGAGGGTGCGGTGGCATACGACGGAGTCTTTTCGATGGTGTCGGCTCGTGTGGCTGTGAGGTAGATCACGACGGCGAGGATGGCAGCCAGGAAGATGATGCTGGTCAAGGCAACTCCAAGTCCGACCCCGCCCTGTTCCGGGGGGAAGCCGAGCCAGTCGCCGAGGTTCGCGCCGAGGGGGCGAGTGAGGATGTATGCGAGCCAGAAGGCGAGGACGGGGTTGGCGCCGAGTTTCCATCCGACGGTGACGGCGATGATGAGTGCGGCGGGGAGCAGGACCGAGACGCCGGGGCTCCACCCCGTCAGCTCGAGGATCCAGTCTCCTGTCGCTGTGCCGAGGGCGAAGGTGACGAGGATGGCCAGCCAGTAGAACAGTTCTCTCGGTGTGGTGGTGATGCTGTGGATGGAAAGGGTGCGCTGACTCCGCCACCAGATCGCGAACACGGTTGCGAGTATCACCGCGAACACGGCGGTGCTCAGCGCAAGGGGGATGCCCAGGTCATCGGTGAGGATGTCGGTGTACAGGGTGCCGGTCACACTGACAACGACGACGGTCAGCCAGTACACGAAGGGGACGTACCGCCGGAGCGCCACTTGCCAGCCCAGCACCGCGATGAGAATGCCGGTGAAGAGGAGCGCGGTGAGGTCGAGACCGACGCCGAGGGTCATGTTGATCCAATCGGCGAAGCTCTCCCCGACGGTGGTGCAGAGGATCTTGATGATCCAGAACCACACGGTGATCTCGGGGACCTTGCTCAACATCTGCCGGCGTGTCGTTGGCGCCGTGCGCATAGCTTGTGTCATGTATCGAACGGTACGAATCGACCCCTAAGTTGCTTCTGAGAATGGGGCCCGACGGTCCGCCCCGTCGGAGGTCGGTCGTCGGTTGTAATGCGCGTCACGTGCGCTGGCGTGGAGTCGTGACTGTCAGATGAGGGTGGCGCGGGGAAAGCGCAGCGTGATGGTCGTCCCCTCTATGGAGGTCGTGGTCACGAACGCCGTCCCGCCGTAACGGTGAACGGTGTCCTGAACGAGGGAGAGTCCGATGCCGAACCCGGTGCGAGCGCTCCCGCCGCCGTCGATGGCGTTGGCCGACCGCGCGAACCGATCGAAGATGCGGTCCGCGCTGATCCCTTGGATTCCGTTGCCCTGATCGGCGACGCTGATCATCACGGCGCCGCGCTCGGCGAACGCCGTCACTCCGACGGTGCGACCGGCCGGTGAGTGTTTCACGGCGTTGTCCAGGAGTGAGAGGAGGCAGCGGTGCAGGCTGCTCTCTGGAACGGCCACGGCAAGATCCTCCGCTACCGCCAGTGGCGCGATGGTCACATCACGATCACGCGCCAAGGCCCGCATCGCGGCGACCGCGGACGAGATGGCAGGGGCTACCGGGAGGGGACGGACGGGCCCGTCGGGCGAGATATCGATGGAATCCAGCAGGTCCGAGACGACGGCGTTCAGGGCTCGTGAGTCGTTGCGAAGGTCAGCGACGAGGTCGTGTTGAGGGTGGTCGGAGGGCAGTTCACGGTCCAGGACCTGGATCCGCGCGTCCACGATGGCCAGGGGGGTGCGGAGTTCGTGCGAGGCGTCGGCGACGAACCGACGCTGTCGGCGCAGTGCGTCCACCAGCGGGGCCACGGCCCGCCGAGTGACGAACACGCTCAGCGTCCCGGCGAGCAGCACCGCCGCGAGCCCGATGACCGCACCCCACACGAGGATGTCGACGCCGTCGATATCGACGACTGTTTCGTTTGTTCCGGGGCTGAACAGGTCGCCCGGGGGTATCTGGGTGAACACGACCGACAGGGCGGCCAGAAGGACGATCACGACCAGAACCGATACGCCGAGGGTGATGGTGAGACCTACCCTGCGTGCGGCATTTCGGACGAGCAGAGCGTCCGGGTCCGCGGGGGTTCGCCGGACCGTCACAGCATCCCCAGCCGGTATCCGCGCCCTCGGACTGTCGTGACGATGTTGGGATCGGTCTTGCGGCGGAGGTAATGGACGTATGTGTCGACGGTGCCCGGCGTGTCGTCGGCGGAGAACACGGCGCGGAGGATTTCCGCGCGACTGAACGTCCTCTGCGGGCTCACGGCGAACAGTTTCAGCATGTCGCTCTCCCGCTCAGTCAGGATCAAGCGCCCGTCGTAGGGGGAATAGACCGCTCGTGAATCCGGGTAGAACTCCCACCCGCCGATGCGGACGAATGGCCCCTCCCCTGTCCCCACACGGCGGATCGCGCGAAGCCGGGCAAACAGCTCATCGAACTCGAACGGTTTCACAAGATAGTCGTTCGCGCCGGCGTCCAGCCCGCGGACCTTGTCCTGGACGGTGCCCAGAGCGGTGAGGATGAGCATCGGCGTGGCCTCTCCGGACGCGCGGAGGGATTCCACGATCGAGATGCCGTCCATGGATGGCAGTCGTCGATCCACCACCATCACGTCGAAGGGGTCGTTCTGGGCTGCGTTCAGCCCCTCCCGGCCGTCGTCGATCAGTGTGACCTCGTAGACCTCGTCCAGCACCCGCGCCATGATCGGACCCAGCTGCGGGTCATCCTCCACCAGCAGAAGCCGTGGTCTGAGCTCGGTCATCATGCACCTCTTCCCCGATTGTCGTCGCTGCGGGCTCGGGCATCGAGAGGCTCCCCGCCAGGGCTGCCCCGCCGGCTCATCGTGATGGGATTGTTCACCGCGGTGAACATGGAGAATTCGCCGGTGATCTCGTGGAAGGCGACCACGGCGATCGGCACGAGCAGGAGCGAGGCGAGCATATCGGTGGGGAAGTGCACGCCCAGGTATATGCGCGACCAGCCGGTGATGACGACGATGATCGCCCCGCCCACCGTGACCCAGGTCCGCGCAGCACCCGCGACGAGCAACGCCATCGTCGTCATCAATGCCGCCGCGAAAGCCGTGTGACCGCTGGGGTAACTGAAAGTCGTCGGGTCGACCACGATCGGGTGTGTCAGCAATCCCGCGTCGGGTCGGGCGCGGTGCACGATGGCCTTGATCACGTCCGCCAACGCCCACGGCACCCCGATCATCACCGCAACCCGCATGCCGGTCTTCCGCGATCGGGCCAGGAGAGCCGCTCCGATCACGACCATCACGGCGATGACGCCCGCAGCCACGGGGCCGAACAGCACATTAACCCCTGACGCGAGCGCATCCAGGGGCCACCCATGGGTGGCATTGACGGCGACGACGACTTGGGATTCGAACGCGGTCCATCCCGGCGACCGAGAGACCATGAGCCCCATCACGATGATGAGGACGGTTTCGGTCGCGGCCACAGCGGACCATCCGGCGAGGGGAGACTTCAGGGTGCGCACCCGTCCACTCTCCACAGAGCGCGCTAAGAACCCGCAAAGAAACAGGCGTCCGCCTACCTCACGCCTCGGCCGCTGATTCTGGGTGATTTCTTACAACGCGACAGGGATCCTTCGGGGTAACAACCGCTTACGAAAGGAAACCCGATGCGTTCGACAAGGACGTTCATGGTCGCCTCCGGCGTGGGCGCCACGGCCGTGCTGCTGACCGCCGTCGGAGTCGCTGCTCTGGCACTGCCGGCTCAGGCTGCCCCGCCGACCCCGCCGACCCCGCCCACCACCTCCCTCAGCGTCTCCACCGTGGACTCGGACTCGGAGCATCCGGACAATACGGGAGCTGCGGACACCGACCAGGAAACTGCCGATGACCAGCAGGTAGCCGACACCGACGCGGAGACCGCCGACGACCAATCAATCGAAGACGGCACCAGCGACGGCGAGACCGCCGACGACGTCACCCCCTGACTCGTCGGATCCAGCTGACGCGCTGCGGCACCCGCACGGCCGTCAGCTGCACCGTCAACCTTCCGACATCCGCATCGCAGCGCAAAGTCGCTCCCTGTCCGATCCCATCGGCACGTCCCGCAGGGATGCGTCACCGCAGCGCTTCGTGGCCGTTCGGACACCCAACTGGCTGCTCCTCCTGAAAGGACATTCGTGCTGTTGCATTCCGGGGGTCTGCTTGACCCCACCGGCCTCCTCCAGGGATCCGGCCCGTGGGTTCTCCCCGTGGTCATGGGCATCATCTTCATCGAGACAGGATTGCTCTTCCCTTTCCTGCCGGGCGACTCGCTGATCTTCACCGCCGCACTCTTGTCCGGCGCGCTGGGTCTCCCTCTTCCGCTGCTCATCACAGGTGTCGCCGTCGCCGCGATCGTCGGCGATTCGGTCGGATACGCTATCGGCCGCCGCTTCGGGAAACGACTGTTCACTCCGGGCGCGCGTGTCTTCAAGGCCCGCTACCTCGAACGAGCCGACGCGTTCTTCGCGATGTATGGGGCGCAATCTCTGGTGCTCGCGCGATTCGTGCCGGTGATCCGCACCTTCGTCCCCCCGGTTGTGGGCATGTCGAGCATGCCCTACCGCCGATTTCTGCTCTGGAACGCCGTCGGCGGCGCAGCGTGGTCGCTGCTGCTCAGCGCCGCAGGGTTCTATCTCGGAAGGATCCCGGCGATCGCCGACAATGTCGACATCATCGCCGTGGGGATCGTTGTTGTCTCGCTCATCCCGATCGCGATCACCGTGATCCGAGAACGCCGAGCTGACAAGAACGACCGCGGCCGGGAAGCTGCCACTGAGGCGGACCATGAGTGACCAGGAACATCGCTCTGCGACGCGCAGCAAGGTCCCGCAGATCACGGCGTTGTTCTGGATAACGAAGATACTCACCACCGGGATGGGCGAGACGACCTCCGACTTCGTCGTGACCACCATAGAACCCGTGGTCGGTGTCGCGATCGCGTTCGTCCTGCTCGCGGGAGCGCTCGTGCTGCAATTTCGCACCAGCCGCTACGTCCCATGGGTGTACTGGCTCACCGTCGTTCTGGTCAGCGTGTTCGGAACGATGGCCGCGGACGTCGTGCACGTGCAATTCGCCGTCCCTTACGAGACGTCGACCGTGGGCTTCGCGATCGCTCTCGTCGGACTGTTCCTCGTCTGGTACCGCACAGAGCGGACCCTGTCGATCCACTCGATCAACACGCCCCGTCGTGAGATGTTCTACTGGGCCACCGTGCTGACGACCTTCGCTCTCGGCACCGCAGCAGGCGACTGGGCAGCGCACGTCCTGCGCCTCGGCTACCTCGGCTCAGGCATCCTGTTCCTCGCAGCTATCTGCATCCCCGCCATCGTGTACAGGTATGTCCACGTCAACGCCGTCGCCACTTTTTGGACCGGCTACGTCCTCACCCGCCCGCTCGGCGCTTCCTTCGCCGACTGGGTCGGGGTCAGCCCGGAGCGCGGCGGCATCGGCGCGGGTACGGGTGCGGTGAGCCTCGCGCTGACCGCCGCGATAGTGATCTGCGTCGCACTCCTCAGCCGTCAGCGGGCAGAGCCGGAAAGCACGCCTGCGATCGCGTGACGCTCACAGGCCGCCAGGCCGCGAGCCCTCGTTACCCTCGCCAGCGCTGGCCGAGACGGGTTCGGTTACCCGTGGGGAACGCCACTAAATGAGGGGTTCCACGGCCCAGCCGGGCTCCCTGTTGCAACACCGGTTGAGGTTCGGGGCGGCACGTTCTCGTCTACACCGGATACCAGGAGCGGTTTCGACTCGCCTACATGGCAAGGTGCGGGCACCTAGCCACCGCGACAACTATAAAGAGGATCCTCTGTCGCATTGGTCGGTGGCTTGGTAGGACTGCACCCATGAAGATTCGTCGTGCGATGCCGGTGATCGATACTCATGACCCGGCGGCGGCGCGAGTGTTCTATGAGTCGTTCCTCGGGTTCCGGGTCGCTATGGAGCAAGACGGTCTGCTGATGTTCGCGTCGGTGAGCACTCCGACCACCCAGCTGATCGTCGCGTGGGACAGCCCGACGGCTGTGGACCCCGATGTCCGCGGAGTTGATGTCTCGCTGGAGGTGGAGGACGTCGACGAGGCGTACCGGGAAGCGCTGGCGTCCGGGCTCGAGATGGTGCGGGATATCCGAGATGAGCCCTGGGGTATCCGCCGCTTCTTCGTCCGCGATCCCACCGGCGCGGTTGTCAACATCGCGAGCCATGTGGACACACCCGTTGACCTTCCGGTGACGACGGAGGCGAGCTAGCAGTCGCCTGGCGTCGTTGCGCGATCCAGTTGGGGCGCTCCCTGACGACAGGGCACCGGTCACTCTCGACGGATCGGTGCGAGCCCGTTCCCGGCTGGATGGTGCAGGTCGCGGATCAGCCGCGCGAGCAGGTCCGGCTTCTCGATGAGAGCTCCGTGGGTCGCGCGCGGGAGGATCGCGAGTTCGCCGTCGGGTAGGGCCTCGAACATTTCGATGAGGTGCTCGATGCGCACCTCGTCGTCATCACCGGCCACGACCAGTACCGGCATGACAAGGTGCGCCAGGTCCGTGGTGCTCACTGTCGGGGCGACGGCGTGCAGGGCAGCCGACTTCGCCACAACCACACGCCAGTGGTCGCGGCCGTCGGGGGAGACCTCGGCGTAGGCGTCGCTCATGAAGTCCGGCGGCTCACCGCCCAATACCCCGTCCCGCCATCCCTCGTGGTGGAACACGCCCGCACCGAAGACGAGGCTGCGCACCAGTTCCGGCCGTCGCAACGCCAGCTGCAGGCCGACGATTGCGCCGTCACTCCATCCGACCACGTGGGCGGAGTCGACACCCAGCTCTTCGAGGACACCGGCGATGACGTCGGCCATGTCCTCGAAGCACCACGGCCCGGCCGAGTCGGCGGAACGGCCGTGCCCGGGGCGGTCAATCAGTATCCGGCGGTAGTCGGCGAGTTCGGCGAGCAGCGGCTCCATCGCCCGCGAATCGGTGCCGCCTGGGTGCAGAGCCACCAGCGGCTCCCCGTCGCCAGAGACCGAGAACCACACCGCCGCGTTCGTCACGTCGACACCGTACTCTCCGCTGCGACGCAGCGCGGGACGACATCAGGTGGCGCGGAGCGAGGACGCATCCGCTACAAGATCCCTGAATGGGGAGCGACTACAGGTTGTCGACAATGGTCTCGTAAAGCGACCAGTCAACGGGTGATCATCACGGGTTTTTCGGGCAGCCTGGTCCGGGATTCAGATGACGAGTGCGCTCGCTTGCGGAATAGAAACAGACCACCTGTCGCGTTTGCTGCGTCCGCGACTACCGGGACGTGCGGCCGGGTGACGTCACGTGTTGCGGCCATGTCGGCCCGGGAGTAGACCAGATTTATGGGAAACCACATCGCTACCGTGTCGGTGGTCATCGATGCCCGCCCTGAGCAAGTCTGGGATGCGCTCACCGATCCGGACAAGGTCAAGCAGTTCTACTTCGGCGCGGAATTGACCACAAACTGGCGACCCGGTAGTCCGATCACCTGGCGTGGCGAGTATGACGGGAAGACCTATGAGGACCACGGGGAACTCCTTCGGGTAGACCCTCCGCGCATCCTGCAGCACACGCACTTCAGCCCGCTCTCTGGATTGCCGGACGTCCCCGAGAACTATCACACTCTCACTTACACGCTGACGCCATCCGGAAACGGAACGGAGGTGACGCTCGAGCAGGACAACAACGACACGGTCGGAGCAGCCGAGCACGCCGAAGGCAACTGGACCAAGATGCTCGGCGGACTCAAGGATCTACTGGAGGACTGAGTCACCCGGTGTGTCAGCGCTTTGAAGTCGATGCCCTGCTACCCGGTGGCGCGCAGGATCAACCAGCCTCGACGTGTATGTCGCACTCCGTGGCCCCTGCCCCGTCCGACTTCTTTGCCGATCCTCAATCGTGATCGTCATGTCATGCGACCAAGGGTTACCGCGGTCCGGGTTGACTGATCTCATCGCCTCCGCCACGCACGACTTGACCGCCCCGTCCGGACGTTCCGTCAGCTAACGCGACCGAGTAAACCCTGAGCTCCCTGAAGCAGAAGCAGTTAGAAACCGCTCGTGCCGACAGCGTGGGTCAGCATCATCGCCGAGATCACCTGGTACGTCTCTTGGAAGCCCCACTGCGGATGATTCGTACTGGTGACGGATTCGACTGTTGCTTTCCACGTGGCGATGGGGACGACCGACGCCGTACGGTGCCGTCGGGTGAATTCGCGAAAGGAGCTGGTGGTGCCGGGTGCCCGAGTAGTTGGCGTGCGCATTCTGCGCCGACTGGGCGTACAGGGCGACGCGTCGACCTGTGCAAGCCCGCCCGACCAGCTGAGCGCGGCAGCGGTCACCTGGTCGCCGAGATCGCCTGGAGGATCGAAGAAATACACTTCTTGAAGGACGTCGGTGAGGAAGTGGTGTGCACGGTTCTTGCTGGAGCCGAGCATCGCGGCGAGGAAGTTGTTGCCGGGGCTGAGGCCCCCGCCGCTCTCCGGGCGAGCGTCGAGGGTGGCATTCCGGTGTCCCAGATCGGGATCCCTTGTAGCGAGTGCTTTCGCGGTAGTTGCGGTGTTAGGTCTTTTCGGCGCCCCATTGCCGCAGGGCGGTGATCGCCGCGCTGAGTGCACGCCCTCGGTCGGTGAGTGCGTAGGCGCGAGTATTGTGCCGCAGTGGGAGACGGCGGAGAACGCCGGCGGCTTCGAGCTCGCGAAGGCGCGTGGCGAGCATGTTCGTGCCCATCCCCAGCTCACGCTGTAGATCACCGTAACGTTGAGGCCCCTCCAACAGCTGGTCCACGATCAGAAGCGCCCACCTCGCGCCCACGATCTCGAGGGCCGCGGCCAGGTCGCTCACCTGGTCGGATCGGCATCAGCCTTCAGCCAGAACGGCGAGTAGTGATAACCGTCGGGATCGTCGAACTGGCGCTGGTACATGAAGGGGTAGTCGTCGGTGTCACCGATCCGCCCTCCGGCCGCAGCTGCGCGCTCGACAAGCTCGTCGACCGCCTCGCGGCTGGCGAGGTCGAACGAGACCGTCACCTTAGAGGGGGTGTCTGGTCCGCCGACCAGTTCCTCGGTCGCGCCGACGCTGGCGTACATCTCGCGGCTGCCGAGCATCACGTACTGCTCTGCCGCTAACGCGAAGCACGACACGTTGTGATCGGACATCTCGGTGTTGAGGGTCCAGCCGAGAGCGGTGTAGAAGGCGGTGGCACGTTCGACGTCCTCGACGGGGCATGTGATGAAAAGACTCATGCGCTAACACTTCCAAAATGGAAGTGAACCGTTAAGGTCAATTCTTGTCACGGATGCACCCGAAGATGACCGCTGCGCCGAGCAGATTCTTGACTGAAGGCCCGCAGTCCTGCGGGGCGTGCTGCGACCGTGCGGAGAGATTGCCCGCTCCCTCAACGGCGGCAGACCTGCCGACATCCCACGGCCGGCAGGTCCTCCTCTATTGAGCGCGCTCGACGGGGAGCCAGAGCTCGCAGGTGGCGGTGCTGAAGTCGTCGGCACGGTCGAGTACCGCGACGATGGACGGCCCAGGCCGGAGCCGCCAAGGGTTCGACGGGAACCAATCAGTCGCGGTCGCAGCCCATGCCTCCTGCAGCGCAGCCGGGTACTCGCCCTCGGTGCGGAACACCGCCCACGTGCCGGCCGGAACCTCGATCGTGTCGAGATCGTCGGCCACCGGGACCGTGCCCGTGACGGCCACTCCATGCAGGTAGGTCAGTTCGCTTCCCTCGGTGTAGTCCGGGTCGACGTCTGCGCTGACCTGGAGCAGGCCGGCCGGCTCTGTATCGCTCAAGGCTTTGAGTCGTTCGTGTTCGGCCACCGGGAGGGAAGCTATGTGGGATTGGATGTGCGGGTTGATGCCCTCGTGAATGAGGGGCACGCAGGTGGCATGGCCGACGAGGAGAAACGCCGGTCGATCGATGATTCGGGTGTCCATGGTGATGTTCCCTTCTACGGTCAGGCGGAACCTGAGTTGCGGTTGCGTTCGAAGTGGACCGCCGTCTCGCTTGACGTCACCGACGCTGACGCCGTGCACTGATCGGAATGCTCGGCCGAAGGCCTCGGTCGAGCCGTAGCCGTACCGCACCGCGATGCTCAGCAGGTCGTCGGTTCCGAGAACATCCGCTGACGCCGCTGACATGCGGCGCCGCCGGATGTAATCCGACAACGGCATCCCTGCGAGCGACGAGAACATTCGACGGAGGTGGTACTCCGTCGTTCCGAGTTCCCTCGCCAAAGATGCAACGTTGAGGTCGTCGTCCAGATGACCTTCGATTAGTTCGACCAGTGTGTTTAGCGCCGCGATCATGCCGTCTCCTTCGACACCCACACTTCCGGGTCGTCACGATCGGCACCCTACTATCGCGGTTCGATCGGATCGCCCCTGCGCTCCAGAACGTTCGCTAGACAGCCGATCACCGCGACGCCACGTAGAGGTCTCGAGCACCGGTACTCAGCCTGTATCGTGCCCTCAGCGGATCCCTCACCGCGTTGCTCGTCTGTCGGTTGCAACCACCCGCCAGGGGTCGCGAAATCGATCAGAGGAGAAACGCTGCGCGAGAGCTAAGACTCATGTGCGCGGCAGGTTCTTGATCAGCTCGATGCGACCGGATGGTTCAGCGGCGCTGCGAGCGTCGATTCCCGTATGACCCGCCCGTAGAAGAATCCCGCAGAGGTACCTCAAACGGACGGGCAACCGGCGGGCCTGACCCTGTTTCGACCTCGCTCCATAACCTCATCTAGCGAGGCTGATCTCGTGTGCAGGTAGCGCCTGAGTTTGCGGCGCGTCACGTGCGGAGCGTCTGAGCTCGTCGCGAACGGCATTGACGGAGTGGGTGATGCTGGTTTCGTCGTGGCCGCGAAGCATGGTGGGGGCGAGCTGGTTGATCGCGGCCTGGTCGGTGTGGGCGATGGTGATGGCGGTGTTGTGGTGGCGGCCGCGTGTGAGTCCGACGTAGAGGCCGGCTGCGCTGACGTCCGGGCCGACGATGGCGGTGTGGGTGGTGTCACCTTGAATGCCGTGCACGGTAGACGCGTACGCAAGCTGGACATGGTCCGCCGCGTAGTCGTGGGTCACCCACCGATGCTCACCGGCGTCGACGGGTGAAATCAGGTCGATGCGGTCGGCGTGGATACGGTGAATCACCCACGTGGCCCGGTTCTCCACACCCATGACCCTGTCGTTACGTCGGGTCTGGACGGTGTCGCCTTCAAGCAGCCGCTGCTCGCCTCTCCCCCACGCGACCGTCCGCGGGTCAAGCTGCCCACACGTAACGCGCTGATCTTGGATGAGGGTATTGACGGCGTCGACTTCGCTGTTGGTGCCGCATACCAGCGCGACCGTATGCGCGCGGCTTCGGGCTTGGAAGTAAGCGTCGACCATCGCCTCACGGGCAGCGTCCGTGCTGTCGACCCGGGTGACGTGGCCGGTCTCGGTGAGTGCTTGAGCGATCTGCACCGCGTCCTCGAGGTCGCGGGGGTTGCGGAGCTGGAGAGTGAGCGCCGCGTAGGCGGGGTCGCGGAACCGGTGCACGGTGTCCAATTCGATCGCGGCCGAGGTGGCACGAATCGCGATCGCCATCGCCCCGGTGTGGCCGACGGGCGCGGCCTGGTGCGGGTCGCCTACGAGAGCGAGTCCCACCCGGGACTCGAAGGTGATGGTGGTGAGGGCTTCGGCGGTCTGCAGGTCCATCATTCCGGCCTCGTCGACCACGATCCTGTCGCCGCGGTGTAGAGGGTACTTAGTGACCCCGGGGTACGGGGCGCAAGTGGTCGGGTCGGTGTCGCCGGGTACGAGGCGTGTCCACACCTGCGCGCCAGCATCATTCTTGGCCCACCGGAACCCGTGGTCGTGAAGAAGGGCGTGCACACTCGTGGCGGCCGCACCAATCTCTTCGGCAGCGATGGACGAGGCCTTCCGGGTCGGAGTGACGACCAGCATGCGCCGCCGCTGGCTCCGGAGGGCGTGGTGAGCGAGGCGGAGCATGGTCGTCTTGCCCGCACCGGCCGGGCCTGTGACCGTCACCAGCCCGGCATGCCCAGCGATGGCAGACGCCGCGTCGAGCTGAGAGGCGTCAAGACGGTCAGCGTCGAGTACCCGTGTTGCCGCGGTTCGGAGGTCGGCGCGTGAGAAGGACGGACCCGGGGTGGCGATCAGATCGAGATCACGAGCTAGTCGCACTTTCGATCTCACGGTCTCGGTGGCCATGTACTGCTTCACATGACCCGGCACATCGTGTTCATCCGTCAACCGAACGACCGACGACATCGCTGTTGCGATGATGCGGTGGTGCACATCATCCAGCTCTGAGCGGTGAACGATCACGCCGGTGCGGGAGAGAGCCCGGAGAGCGCCGGCATGCAGGTCGTACAGGCCGAACCGGCCGCTCGAGCTCCGCGACCGCTCATCCGCATCCACCACCGCCATGGCCGCCAACAGGTCGACGTCCAGGTCGCCGAGCGGCGTCGCGGCCAGTGGGGCAGGTATGCGGGGGTGACCGATCGATGGGTCGAGGCTGTGGAGTTCGTCGCGGACGGCTCGCTCCCAAGACTCTTCGTCCAGCAACACCGGCTTGTTCGGACGGGCGACCGCCCACGCGCGGCGGTCGATCTGCTGAAGGATCGCCACGCTCGGCGCAGCGCCCGCGTGCGCGGACTGCCATTCCGCGATCAGATGGGCACGGTTCGCTTCGATCTGCGCCGACCGCCGCGACAACGGCGCCACCAGCGCAGCCAGCTCTGCGATCTCCCCGCCGGCGTCGATCGTGTACCCGTGCCGCGCGAGCGCTGTCACCCACCGCGGGTCAGTGCGGGCGGCGAGTTCCCCTTCAGCGTTTATGACCGTGTGGAACTTCATCGCCACCCGCGAATCCACATTGGTCCACTGGCCATCCTCGCCACGGACCTTGACGTTCAACCACAGATGCCGGTGAATATGCGGGTCCAACGCGCGGGAACGGCGGTGCTGCAACTCGACCACTTCCAGGCGGCTGATGTCCTCCCGGATGAGGCCGCCGTGACCGCGGCGGGCGTTCAGCTCCTGCTGCCACAAGACAATGGTGCGGTCGCGGATACGGTCCTGCAACGCCTCGAACTCCACCGCCAGCTCCGCGTGCAGCAGGACGGCGATGCTGTACGACTTCCGATGATTCAACGTCGCGTCCAACAGCAGATCCGACTCCGCACGCAGGTGCGGTCTCCCCCGCTCCTGCCCCGTGAGCGGGTCGTGACCGGCCAGCCACACTCGCAACGCGCCCGCCGACAACGCATCCGCCGAGACGACACCGTCCTCGACAATGAACCGCGTCATCGCTGCATCCGCGACTCCGCTGTACCCTTCCACCGCCGCACCGCCCGTGGAGTCCTGAACGTGCGCATCACAGACTCCGTCGAGCGCATACGCGAGAGCGTGCCGCAGCCCGCGCGAGTCCGTCCCTCGCTTCCACCGCTCTAAGCCCCCGCGCATGCGACAAAACTACGCCCCTTTATGCGGAACCGCTACGTAGTTACACATTGGCGCCTGCGTGCATTGCAGTCTCTGTCGTGAGGAATGGATCGAGCGATCCGCTCCCGTAGTGCTCATATCCGGGCCTTTAGCGCTGCTCGCGAGCAACCGGTTGTTTCGGGCAGCGCTGTCAAGTCGAGCGTGAGCTCTTAGAACGATTGTGGAGTTGACCGCTTCGTGGCGGCGTCCTGTGATCGCTAATCGTCTTGCAACGACTGAGGCGCAATGACAGAGACGATGCCTAAGCGCTGATGAGGGTTTGGGTCACCCTATCAAGCGCGGCCGGGACGAGCCGGTAGTACGCCCATGCCCCACGCTTGGAGCGGGCGAGAAATCCTGCTGCTGTGAGCACCTTCAAGTGATGGGAGACGGTCGGCTGCGACAGTCCCATTGGCTCGATCAGGTCACATACGCATGCCTCCTGGTCCGGACTGGCGGCGACGATCGACAGCAGTCGGAGACGGGCCGGATCAGCCAGAGCCTTCAGCGTCTGCGCAAGCTGCTCAGCATTTGACTGAGTGAGCGGCTCGCGAATCAGCGGCGCACAGCACGCGATCGTGGAGACGTCTCTGACCTCGAGCATGGTGACCATACATCGATGGTAGTCGATATTGACAGCGGTCGATAGATGCGGTGATACTGGCATCGACGTTCATCAATATTCTGGAGGTTTCGTCGTGACACTGCTGGATCTGACTCCCCGCACTGTGACGAGCGATCGACTCGCGACGCTGCCCGTGGTGATCATCGGCGCTGGCCCGATCGGTCTCGCTGCGGCCGCGAACCTCGTCGAGCGGGGCATCGACTTCCTGATCCTGGAAACCAGCGACCAGGTCGCTGCGTCCGTCCGGCTTTGGGGTCACACCCGCTTGTTCTCCCCGTGGCGGCACCTGATCGACCCGGCTGCGCAGCGACTCCTTGAGCCGATCGGCTGGGTTTCGCCCAACCCGGACGTCGCCCCCACTGGAGCCGAGCTCGTCGAGGATTACCTCGTCCCTCTCGCGGGACTTGAGCAGCTCGCGTCGCGCATCCGATTCGGCGAGACCGTGGTCGCGGTGACTCGCGAGGGGATGGACCGCACCCGTACCGCCGGCCGCGCGCAGGCGCCGTTCCTGTTGCGACTGCAGCACGCGGACGGCACCGTCGAAGAGATCACCGGGCGGGCGGTGGTCGATGCCTCCGGCACCTACACGACCCCGAACCCGCTGGCTTCCTCGGGGCTTCCCCCGATCGGCGCGGACACGGTCACCGGCAGCATCGTGCATGCGCTTCCGGACGTGCTGGGCGCTGACCGGGCGCGGTTCGCTGGCCGGCACACCACGGTGGTCGGCGCCGGGCACTCCGCGGCGAACACCCTGATCGCTCTCGCACGCCTGGCACGCGACGAGCCGGGGACCATGGTCAGTTGGTTGATCCGCAACACCTCCGCCGTCCGGATCTCCTCCTCGCCCGAGGACGAGCTCGAAGGACGCGCGCAACTCGGCTCACGCGTTGACCGCCTCGTCGCCCGGGGGGAGGTCCAGCTCGTTGATCGGTTTGAGATCTCGAGCGTCGCTGCCGATGACGCCGGCATCCGCCTGCAGGGCACCCGCCGCGGCGGTCCGGCGCAGCACGTCACGGACGTGGTGGTGAACGCGACCGGGTTCCGCCCGAACCTCGACATGCTCCGCGAGATCCGTCTGGAGCTGGATGACATCGTGGAAGCGCCGCGCCGGTTGGCGCCGCTGATCGATCCGAACGTGCACTCCTGCGGCACGGTCGAACCGCACGGGTTCCGTGAGCTCACCCACCCCGAGCCGGGGTTCTTCCTGGTCGGGATGAAGTCCTACGGGCGTGCCCCGACCTTCCTGCTCGCTACCGGTTACGAGCAGGTCCGCTCCGTGGTCGCGTGGCTGGACGGGGACATGCGTTCCGCATCCCAGGTCGAGCTCACTCTCCCCGCAACTGGGGTCTGTTCCACCGATTTGAGCAGCGGCGGTTCCTGCTGCTCATGACCCTCATCCGGCCGATGACCGAGGCGGATTGGCCGCGGGTCGAGGAGATCTTCGCGGCCGGGATCGCCGGCGGCGAAGCCACCTTCGAGACCACCACCCCGACCTGGGAGCAGTTCGACTCAGGCAAGATCACGGACGCTCGCCTGGTCGCCACGAGCGAGGACGGGACCGTCGTAGGCTGGGCTGCCGCGTCTCAGGTCTCTGCTCGGGCGGCCTACCAGGGGGTGATTGAGCACTCCGTTTACGTGCATCCCAAGGCGCATGGGCAAGGGATCGGACGTTTACTGCTGGACGCGTTCATCACCGCGGTCGACGACGCCGGCTACTGGACGATCCAGTCCAGCATCTTCCCCGAGAACACGATCAGTCTCCGCCTGCACGAGACGGCCGGGTTTCGGACTATTGGCACGAGGGAGCGCGTCGCGCTCTCGCAGCTCGGCCCGCACGCCGGCACTTGGCGGGACACCGTCCTCGTCGAGCGACGCTCGGCACGCAACGGTCACTGACCCGGGTCAGGTGAGCGCGAGCATCCTTGGCGCCAACCGAGTGACCCGGGAAGCGAGATCCGCGAACGCGGCCTCGAATGCGGCGTCCGTGGAGGCGGGAACCGGGTCCGGCACGGACCAATGCAAGACACGGTCGGGGAACTCTTCGTGCGCGCGATCGCAGACCGTGATCACGAAATCGGTGTCTCGCAGGATCCCGTCGACCTGCTGCGGCACCACTTCGGCCAGGTCCAGCCCGTGACGAGCAGCCGTCGCAATGGCTCCTGCCGCGACGCGATCGGCGGGATGCGTGCCGGCGCTGATCGCGGGGATCTCGCTCACGTCGTTCCACAGCGCTTGCGCGAGTTGGGAGCGGGCGGAGTTTGCGGAGCAGACGAACACGACACGCTCCGCCCCCGCCGTTGCGAAGGATCCCAGCTCGAGCAAAGCACCCGGGTTGAGGCGGACATACGTTCGCCGCCCGTCGCCCTCAGAGCGGCCGCGGGAGACGATTCCTTCCCGCTCGAGCACGTTCAGGTGATGCGCCAGCAGGTTCGACGTCATCCCGACAAGCTCTGATTGCAGCTCCGTGGGAGACAGGTCTCCGAACGTGAGCAGGTCGAGCATCCGCAGCCGGGCAGGGTCAGCAAGAGCCGCGTGCTTCGCGGCCCGCAACTCCAAGGAAGTTCTCTCATCGTTCATTGCCTCAATCTTGACTGAGCTATATTAGGTTCGTCAAGATGAGGATCCAGATGAACACGATCACCCTGCTCCGCCGCACCGGCGCCGAACTGCTCGGCACCGGCCTGCTGGTGACGGTCGTGGTCGGATCCGGCATCGCCGCGTCCCGCCTCTCCATCGACCCGGGACTGCAGCTGCTGGAGAACTCGATCGCCACCGCCCTCGGCTTGGGCGTGCTGATCCTGCTCCTCCGCCCGGTCTCCGGTGCGCACTTCAACCCCGTCGTCTCGGTCGCCGACACGATCCTCGGCCGCCGCCACCACCACACCGGCCTTCCGTTGACGCTGCTGGCGCTCTATGTCGTGGCGCAGGTGGTCGGCGCGATCGGCGGCGCCGTCCTTGCGAATGCCATGTTCGCCACCCCGACCGCGCTCTCCACCACGAACCGGTCCACCCCGGCGACGTTCCTCGCGGAGATCGTCGCGACCGCAGGACTGGTGCTGCTGATCATCGGCCTGGCCCGCGCACACCGCAGCACCCCGGTCATCGCCGCCGCGGCCGGCTCCTACATCGGCGCCGCGTACTGGTTCACCAGCTCCACCTCGTTCGCCAACCCCGCCGTGACCATCGGCCGTGTCTTCACCGACACGTTCGCCGGCATCGCTCCCGCCTCCGTGCTCCCGTTCCTGGCCGCACAACTCCTCGGCGCTGCCATCGGGATCGTCCTCGCCCTGCTGCTGTTCCCGCACGCCACCACGGCTGCGGATGATCTGACCGTCTCGCACAACCTCACCGACCCTGAGAAGGACTCCTCATGACGCATCTTGTTGCTATTGGCGGCAGCGACGCCGGTATCTCCGCCGCCCTCCGCGCCCGCGAACTGGACCCCACCGTCGAGGTCACCGTGGTCGTCGCGGACGCCTACCCGAACTACTCCATCTGCGGCATCCCGTACTTCTTCTCCGGCGACGTGAAGCCCTGGCAGTCCCTTGCGCACCGCACCCACGCCGACCTCGAAGCGACCGGCATGCGGCTCCGCCTGGACACTCTCGCGACCAGCATCGACGTCGCCGGGCAGCGCCTCACCGTCCGCGACAGCACCGGCGCCGAGTCGCAGATCGCCTACGACGAACTGGTGGTCGGCACCGGCGCCCTGCCCGCCTACGCCGGGATCGCGGGCCTGGAGCAGCTCACCCCTAACGACGGGGTCCACGTCATCCACTCCATGGGCGACACGTTCGCGTTAGAGAAGCACCTCACCGAACGGGACCCGAAGACGGCGATCATCATCGGCGCCGGCTACGTCGGCCTCGAAATGGCCGAAGGATTCACCGGCCGCGGCATCCACGTCACCCAACTGCAACGCGGACCCGAAGTCCTCTCCACCCTCGACCCCGAACTCGCGTCGATCGTGCACACCGAACTCGTCGAGCACGGCGTCACCGTCCACACGAACACCACCGTCCGCGCCGTCGAAAAGACCACCACCGGCCTGGTCGTCCACGCCGAGCACGACGGGCAGCCCGTCACCCACACCGCCGACCTCGTTCTGGCTGTGGTCGGCGTCCGTCCCAACACGAGCCTCCTCGAGCGGGCCGGCGCGACGCTCGGCGCGGGACGGGCGGTGGTGGTTGACGAGCAGATGCGCACCGGCCTCCCGCACGTCTTCGCCGCCGGCGACGGGGTCACCACCCACCACCGCCTCCTCGGCCTCACCTACCTGCCGCTGGGCACCACCGCGCACAAGCAGGGTCGCGTCGCCGGAGAGAACGCTCTCGGCGGAGCCGCCCGGTTCGCCGGATCGGTCGGCACTCAGGTCGTGAAAGTGTTCGACGTCGTCGCAGCCCGCACCGGGCTCCGCGAACACGAAGCGGCCGCCGCCGGCTACCACCCGACCACCACGCAGACCGCGGCGGATGACCACAAGCGTTACTACCCGGGCGCGCAGCCGATCAGCATCCGCATCACCGGCGACACCGAGTCCGGGCTGCTGCTCGGCGCGCAGCTGGTCGGAAGGCTCGGCACCGAAACCGCGAAACGGGTCGACACCTACGCCACTGCCCTGTTCGCCGGTCTCACCGTCGAGCAGATCTCGGACCTTGACCTCTCCTACACGCCGCCGCTCGGCTCCCCGTGGGATGCCGTCCAGGTCGCCAGCCAGGCATGGTCCCGCACCCAAACCCCGACAGGAGTCCTCGCGTGAGCACCCCACCCACGGTCCTGTTCATCTGCCAGCACAACGCCGGCCGCTCCCAGCTCGGCGCGCACCTTCTCGAGCACATCGCCCCAGGGCGGGCGAACCCGACTAGCGGCGGCATCGGACCCGCGGAACACATCAACCCCGTCATCGCCGAGGCCCTCGGAGAGTTGGGCATCGACACCAGCGCAGCCGTTCCGCGTCCCGTCACCGCCGCAGACCTGGCCGCGGCGGACATCGTCGTCACCATGAAACCCGGACTCGCCCTGCCCGGACCAGTCACAGGACGACTCGTCGAATGGGAGTTCCCCGACCCGAACAGCTGGGGCATCGACGGGGTCAGAGACCTCCGCGATCGCGTCCTCGAGAAGGTTCGCGCGCTGGCGCTGGAGGCGTGAACCCCTCACCGACGGCGCTGGGCGCTACTGCGGGTCTCTTCGCAACCGCAGCGCCACGTAAAGCCCGCATCGACGACATATGAACGCGCCCGAATCGCCCAACGCATGCAGCTTGCTCCGCGCGTAACCGCGCCCGCAGCACGAACAATGCACCCCGGCCACCGCACCATCAGACCCACCGTGGTGCGGCTCCATAGGGCAGATGCTACCTGGACGCGAACGCAGCGCCTCTTGCCGGCCGCGCCAGAAGGAGTGACTAGACCCGCGAAGTCTCTGCCAGTGGGCAGATGCGAGATCCCCCAGCCCCATACGCAGCTCCGCGCCGTCGTGGGGCGACCTCAGCCCGGCCACAGGCCGGACCACACAGCAGCGTTGGGGCCGCGATATTTTGCGGAAAGCCTCACCTCTTCCGTGAAACTCGTATCAGCGGTACGGTGAGCGGACCGCGATCTGCGGAATGGTGGCGTGGTAAGACAGACTGAGGCGGTGATAGTCGACGTGACGACGCTGACCGGCGAGAAGATGACCGAAGCCGCGGCGCAGACGCCTTTGGGGTCGTCGCTACGCATTGCGGCCGGATTTGTCGCCACCTCCGTCGACGACGCCTCGGGCATTGAGACGACGATCGAGGCGCATTACCGCAAGGTGAAGGGACGATACGTGCCGTCCGTGATCCTCAATCGCGGGGTGAGCGACAACTTCGACGAGGAAAAGCTTCGGCACACCTCCACCCAGGGCGTTCTGCAAGCCGCGGTCCCGCACTGCATCGCTGTCCGGCTGGACGAGGAGCCGGAAGCTAAGTGGGCGACGGTCTCGGACCTCACCGCAGATGACAACCGGATTCTTGCGCCCTGGCTGGTGGCCGCGGTCGTGAAGCACGGCGTGAAGGATGAACGGTGGGATGTCATCGAGATCCTCTATGGCGTTGCCGCTCTGGCTGGTCGACCACCAGTGAAGCTGATCACCGCCGAGCTTGCCGTCCCGGAGCGCACCGCCTCCGACTGGATCAAGAAGGCGCGCAAAGCGGGCCGCCTGACCGGCATGACCTCCGCTATCGGCCGCCCCGCGCATGGGTAGCGTGACCGCGTACGCGACGGCTCATGGGAAGCGTTACCGCGTGCGATACCGGCGTCCTGACTCGACGCAGACTGACAAGCGCGGTTTCACCACGAAGAGGGGTGCCGAGCTGTTCCTTTCGTCGGTCGAAGTAGGCAAAGCGCGTGGAGAGTTCTTAGACACCAGCGCGCGCTCCATAACCGTCGCATCGGCCGGCAAAGAGTGGGTCGATGCTCGCGAGCAGGTCATGAAGGCGTCATCGTTTCGCTCTCTTGAGTCGTCGTGGCGGCTCCACGTGCTTCCACGCTGGGGCCGACGCTCGCTCGCCTCAATACGCCACACCGAGATTCAGCAGTGGGTATCGGAAATGGCTGCCGCTCAGAGCGCCTCGAACGTTTTACGGGCTCACGGCATTCTGGCCGGCATGCTCGAATCCGCGGTCAGAGACCGTCGGCTTTCCTCAAACCCTGCACGGGACATCGTGCTTCCGAAGAAGGGGCACAAGCGCAAGGCGTACCTCACCCACATCCAGGTGGAGATGCTCGCCGCTTCGTCCGCTGAGCCGGCGCTCGTTCGCTTCCTCGCGTACACCGGCACTCGGTGGGGTGAGGCGACAGCGTTGCGTGTTCGGCAAGTCGATCTCGTTCGAGGCCGAGCTCTGATCGAGGAGAACGCTGTGATGGTCGGCGCCCGCATCGTATTGGGCACGCCGAAGTCCCACAAGCAGCGGTCCATCCCCCTCCCACCGTTTGTCGTGCATGACCTGGGGCTTCGGGTGCAGGCTCGAACGCCGGAGATGTTTCTGTTCGGGAACGGTCTCGATCCACTCCCTCTCTCGAACTCACAGGCGGGGTGGTTCGCGGGCGCCGTGAAGAGGGCCCAGAACGCTGACTCCACATTCCCGCGTGTGACCCCGCACGATCTTCGACACACGGCGGCATCACTGGCGATCAGCGCTGGGGCCAACGTCAAGGCTGTGCAGCGCATGCTCGGACACGCGAGCGCTGCGGTCACTCTCGATGTCTACAGCGACCTCTTCGATGACGACCTCGACGGGGTGTCTCTAGCCTTGGACGCTGCTCGCACATCGACGCTCTCGACGGCGTCCAGCGACAGCATCTGACCCCTCATAGACAGACCAGCATCGGTTGATCTGCATGCGGAACGAGCGGCAGTTGGCCCCGTCCCAGACGGCTCGGCTTGCCCACAATTTGCCCACAATCGAGCGAGAAAGTGAGTGATCCGGAACGATCGAAGCGTGTCTCTCGGCCGCGCCTAGCCGCGGAATTTCGCGGTTTTCGGATCCAAACCGTCCGAGACATAGCCCGGAAGAGTGGGTTCAAATCCCACCGTCACCGCCATCTCAGAAGCCCCGCGATCCCTTGTCTACACAGGGATCGCGGGGCTTTTTTAAGCTCGAATGGGCGTTCGCCCCCGGCTTTGTGAGCTGTCACGGCAGCCTGTGAGGCGGAGATTCCGCTGCGCGACGCCTAGGCATCACCGGACGACGAGCGCACACCTCGATGTGCCCATCGCGGCGCCGGGGTTGCCGCCCATCGCGCGTACCGGCGGCTCACCGTCGATCTCCGGCGGCACTGCCATCTCGTGCGGAAACATTGCGGATACGTGACGAGCGTCTAATGTACGTAATGTGACCTGACGAGAGGCGTGTGTCGTGACCGAGCAGCAGTTCTGGAACCCGAAGACGGAGACACTCGAGCGCGATCAGCTGCGCGAGCTGCAGCTGGCGAAGCTGCGGCGGCTGGTGACGTGGGCGGACGAACGGAGCCCGTTCTACCGGCGCTCCTTCCGGGAGGCGGGTTTCTCCCCGACGCAGCTGAAGTCCTGGACCGACATCGAGCGGATTCCCTTTCTCACCCGCGACGCCTGGATGAAGAGCCAGGAAGCGGCACCGCCGTACGGTGATCTGCCCGCGGCGGGAGCCGACGCGGCTGTGCGCCTGCACACCACCAGCGGCACGTCCGGGCGCACCCCGCTGCGAGCGCTCGACACTCGTCGGGACTGGAAGTGGGCGAGCGAGATGTGGGCGTACGCGCTGTGGGGCATGGGTGTGCGAGCGCATGACATCGGCTACGTCGCGTTCGGGTACGGCTCGTTCATCGGCTTCTGGGGACTCCACAATGCACTGGAGAAGATGGGCGCCCTGACCATTCCCGGCGGAGCGCAGACGACCGAGACGCGAGTGAAGCAGATCGTCGACTTCGGTGCGACCGTCGTCGCATCCACCCCCACCTACGCGGCACGACTGGCTCAGGTCGCGATCGAACTGGGCTACGACCTCGCCGAGAGCGCCGTCCACACGGTCGTGCTGTCGGGAGAGCCTGTCGTTCCTGAGATGAAGTCGCTGATCGAGGAGGCCTGGGGCGCGAAGGCGTACGACACCGCCGGGATGACCGAGATCTCGACCGTCTTCATGTTCGAGCCGCAGAATCAGCCGGGCGGATGCCACATCATCGAGGACCACTTCATCGAGCAGGTCGTCGACCCCGACACCGGCAGAGAGCTGCCCTACGGAGAGGCGGGCGAGCGGGTCTCGACGTCGTTCGGACGCAGCATCATCCCCCTCATCCGCTACCGCACCGCCGACCGGGTGGTGAAGATCCCCGCCGCCGTCGCCGGCAATGGGCGCACATGGGACATGTACGCCGGCGGACTGCAGGGTCGCGTGGACGACATGAAACTCGTCCGTGGCACGAACGTCTACCCGCAGGCAGTGGAAAGCATCGTGCGCACGCACTCTGGAATCGAGGAGTTCCAGATCCGGATCCACCGAGAGGGCATCCGCGACGAGATCACCCTCGTCGTCGAGCCCTCGCCCGCCACGGACGCGCGGGAATGGGCTGCGCTGGAGACCTCACTCGCCCAGGCCCTCGCCGACGCGCACGAAGGGCTTCGATTCTGCCTGGAACGCGCCGATGTGAACGCCCTCCCCCGCTTCGAGCTGAAGGCGCGCCGCCTTCTCGATCTGCGTTGACGCCGAAGGAAGACACCCACATGTCCTCGACCATCCTGAACCTGCCGCTGACCGACGACGAGAGGGCCATCCTCGAGGTCTACTCGGCGCTCAAAGACCTGTGCGCCCGGGACCTCCCGCCCTATCAGGCGGCCAACCTCCGCGACGCGCTCGCCAGCGTGTCAATCGTCGTGACCGGCGCCACCCTCGATTACGAGAACCTCATCGACCACGGCATCTGAGCCGCGAGAAGAGCACACACCATGAAAGCAGTCTCCATCGGCGCCGGCCCGGGCGGCCTGTATTCCGCGATCCTCCTCAAGCTCGCCGATCCCGCCCACGAGGTGACCGTGTACGAGCGCAACGCCATCGACGACACCTTCGGCTTCGGCGTCGTCTTCTCGCAGGAGACGCTCGACAACCTCGCCGTCGCGGACCCGGTGTCCTTCGATCGGATCGAGACGCTCTGGCGCAAGTGGTCGGCGATCGACGTGGACGTGAACGGCTTCCGGGAGCGGTCGGACGGCCACTCGTTCGCTGCGCTGGCCCGGCGCGACCTCCTGGTGACGCTCGCAGAGCGGGCGGCCGAGCTTGGAGTGGACCTGCGCCCTTCGACACCGTCGCCTCCTCTGGAGCAGCTGCGCGCCGAGTACGACCTCGTCATCGCGTCCGACGGCGTCAACAGCGCGGTACGCCGCGAGCTCTCCGACGCGTTCGGCACCGAGGAGTCGGAGCGGCCCTTCAAGTACGTCTGGTACGGGACCGACCGCCCTGTGGACTGCTTCACATTCCTCTTCGTCGACACCCCGTACGGGATGTTCTGGGCGCATATCTATCCCTACGACGACACCCATTCCACCTTCCTCGTGGAGACCGATCCCGAGACGTGGCGTCGCGCCGGCCTCGACGACTTCGCGGCGGCTCGGCGAGTGCCGGGCCAGAGTGATGAGCGCTCGATGGCATTCTGCGAGCAGATCTTCGCGGAGTACCTCGGCGGGCACCGGCTGATCGGCAACAACTCCGGGTGGCTCAACTTCCGCGACGTCTCGAACCGGCGATGGTTCGACGACACCGTCGTGATCATCGGGGACGCCGCGCACACCGCGCACTTCTCGATCGGGTCGGGAACGAAGCAGGCGCTGGAGGACGCGATCGCGCTGGTGGGCGCCGTCACCGCGGAGGAGCGCATCGCCGACGGGCTCGCACGGTACGAAGCGGAGCGACGACCCATCGCAGAGTCTCTGCGGCGCTCGGCCCTGACGAGCCTGCGGTGGTTTGAGAACATCGACCGCTATGCCGAGCTCCCCCCGGCCCAGTTCGTGTTCCAGCTGCTCACCCGCAGCCAGCGGATCACGTACGACAACCTCCGGCTGCGCGACGGCTCGTATGCCGATCGGGCCCTGGAGTGGTTCCGCTCACACGCGACGGATGCACCGGAGGACCCGCGCACGCCGCCCATGTTCTACCCCCTCACCCTGCGCGGCCTCACTCTGAAAAACCGCGTGGCAGTGTCTCCGACCGCCCAGTACTCCGCGGTGGACGGCATGCCCACGAACTGGCATCTGGTGCACCTCGGCTCGCGAGCCGTCGGCGGTGCCGGACTCGTGTTCACGGAGATGACCTGCACCTCGCCTCAGGGGCGGATCACTCCGGGCTGCCCCGGCATCTGGAACGACGAGCAGGCCGCCGCGTGGGGGACGATCGTCCGCTTCGTGCACGAGGACACCTCGGCGAAGATCGGCCTGCAGATCGGGCATGCCGGACGGAAGGCGTCGACACAGGTCGGCTGGGAGGAGATCGACGAGCCCCTGCCGGCGGACAACTGGCCGATCGTCGGCCCGTCGGCGCTGCCGTACGGCGAGAACTCCGCCGTGCCGCACGAACTGACCCTCGACGAGATCTCCGGCATCGTGAAGGAGCACGTGGATGCTGCGCGTCGGGCCGAGACGGCGGGATTCGACCTGATCGAGCTCCACTTCGCCCACGGTTATCTGGTCTCCAGTTTCCTGAGTCCGCTTTCCAATCATCGCGACGACGCCTACGGCGGCGACCTGGCCTCGCGCGCGCGCCTCGCGCTCGAGATCTTCGACGGAGTGCGCGCGGTATGGCCCGCAGAGAAGCCGATCAGCGTCCGGATCAGCGCCACGGACTGGGTGCAGGGCGGCTTCTCCGGCGACGACGCGGTCACGCTGTCCCGCTGGCTCAAGGATCACGGTGCCGACATCATCGATGTGTCGACGGGACAGACCAGCGTCGAGGCGCGACCCGAGTACGGGCGCCTCTACCAGACGCCGTACAGCGACAAGATCCGCCACGAGGTCGGCATCCCCACCATGACCGTCGGAGCGGTGTCCAGCGTCGACGACGTCAACACGATCCTTCTTGCCGGCCGAGCCGACCTCTGCCTGATCGCCCGGCCGCACCTGATCGATCCGTACTGGACCCTCAACGCGGCGATCGACCAGGCCTGGGCCGATCCGACCGTTCCGCAGCAGTACCGCGCGGGGATCGGCGCCCGCCGCCGGGTGCAGGTGGCGTGAGATGAGCGGTCCCACCAGCCAGCGCTTCCTCGACGCCGTCCGTGTCGCGGAAGTGCCCTCCTCCGCGGACGGCATCCGGTCATTCGAGGCCATGCCGCAGTACGTGCCCTGGCCGAAGGCGTACGGCGGCGACACCGCTGCGCAGGCCGTGGCCGCGGCATCCCTCACCGTGGAGGGCGACCGCACCGCCCACTCGCTCCATGCCTACTTCCTGAGCCCCGTCGAGATCGGCTCGCCGGTTCGGATCGACGTGCGCCGCACCCGCGACGGGCGCTCGTTCTCAATGCGTGAGATCAGCGTGTGGCAGTCGGGGAAGAAGTGCCTCTCCGCGGCGATGTCGTTCGCGACCACGCCCGGCGGCGACCACTTCCCGCCGATGGCGTCCTTCGACGTCCCCGCGCCCGACGACCTCCCCTCGTCCGCAGATGCGCTCGATCGGACGGCGGACGATGACGCGACGGACTACTGGGCGAGCGGCCGCAGCTTCGACATGCGCCATGTCGAGCCCGCACTCTACGACCGCGGCGATCCCGCACGCGCCCGGACCCAATCGCTCTGGGTGCGATCCTTCGACGCGCTGCCTCACGATGTCGCCTCACACCCGGCTGCTCTCACGTACGTCTGCGACTACACGATCCTCGAGGCTGCGCTGCGCCTGCGGGGACTGCACTGGCGTTCCGTCGGCCTCACGACGGCGAGCCTCGATCACGCGATGTGGTTCCACCGTCCGCTCGACGTCTCGCGCTGGTTCCTCTACACGCAGGAGGCTCTGTCGGTTCAAGACGATCGCGCGCTCGTGCGAGGGTCGTTCCATCAGGACGGCCGGCTGGTCGCCAGCGTCGCTCAGGAAGGGCTGGTGCGGTGGAACGCGCCGACGACGCGACACGCCTCGGAGCAGCCAGGCAGCGCCGCGCACGAAGGAAGGGATCAGCGATGACCAACGAGAACATCAACCCCGCGAGCCTGGCCAAGCCCTCGGGGTTCTCGCACGGGACGAAGGCGGGGAACACCGTCTACCTGGGCGGGCAGACGGCGATGGATGCCACGGGAGCGATCGTGGCCGGAGGGATCGTCGAGCAGTTCACGCAGTCGTTCTCCAACGTCCTGGAGACGCTGCGCGAGGCAGGGGGCCGGCCCGACGACCTCGTCTCGGTGACCATCTACCTCATCGACGTAGCCGACTACCAGCGTCACGGGCGAGAGATCGGACGCGTCTGGCGCGAGCTCACCGGCTCCGCGCACTACCCGGCGATGGCCGGGGTGGGCGTGACCGCGCTGTGGCAGCCCGAGGCGCTGATCGAGATACAGGCGGTCGCGGTGATCTCGCAGTGACCGGTGCGACATCGTCGAGGAGGCACGCATGCGCCTGCTGACCGCAGTCCTGCCCGACGGCACGACGACCGCTGCGTACGAAGACGCAGAACGGTGGCGGCGCCTGCCGGCTGCAGACGTCGGCCACCTCCTGTCCGACCCACGGTGGCGTGACGCGATCGACGGGGCGGAGGAGATCGTTCCGAGCGGGTCACGGCGGCTCACCCCGGTGCCGGCACCCACGAAGATCATCTGCATCGGTCTGAACTACCGGGAGCACATCCTCGAGATGGGCCGCGAACTCCCCTCGCACCCCACGGTCTTCCTCAAACACGCCGACACTCTCGTCGGCCCCGACGACGACATCCACGTCTCGGATGCCCCGGACCGGGTCGACTGGGAGGGCGAACTGGTCGTTGTCGTGGGAGCCGACCTTCGACGCGCCACCCGCGACGAGGCGGCGTCGGCCATCGCGGGGTACACAGTCGCCAACGACATCTCCATGCGCGACTGGCAGAACCGCACGACGCAATGGCAGCAGGGCAAGATGTTCGACGCCACGACTCCCGTCGGACCCGTCGTCGTGACCCCTGACGAGTTCGATCCGGCGGCGGGGGGCAGACACCTGCGCACGACGGTGAACGACGACGTGCTGCAGGACCACGACGTGTCCGACCTGGTGTTCGGGCCCGCGGATCTCCTCGCCTACGTCTCTTCCTTCACCCGGCTGCGCCCGGGCGATCTGGTCCTCACCGGAACGCCGGGAGGCGTCGGCTCGGGGCGCACGCCCCCGCGCTTCCTGGCCGACGGCGACAGGTTGACCACATCCATCGACGGCATCGGGTCACTCGACAACCGTGTCTTCACCACTGCGGAAGGAACCTCTCATGGCACACGATGACGTGCCCGTGGTCACACGGGCCGGCGAGGAAGACCGTTCGACGGGACAGTCCGGAGGCGCGATCCGCATCTCCGGGGTCAGCATCCAGCACACCCCGGCTACGAAGCTGTGGTTCGGCCAGGTGAGCAACAGCCCGGGCTACCGGTCGTTCCCCCACCACCACGGGGAGGCCGAGACCGGCGGCTACGTGCTCCGGGGGAAGGGCCGCATCTACTTCGGCGAGGGGTATCGGCAGTGGCTCGACATGTCCGAGGGCGACTGGGTCTTCGTGCCGCCGTTCATGCCGCACGTGGAGGCCAATATGTCCACCACTGACGATCTGGTGTGGCTCACCGCGCGTACGCCGGAGAACATCGTCGTCAATCTCGATGACGTCGACGACGACACCCTCGAAGGGTACGCGCGCGCCTGAGCCGGGATCGGTTCGCGGCCCGACTAGGTGTGATGTCCAGGGACGTTGTTGCGTGAATAGCGTGTGATTCGCTGACGGGTGAAGGCCTCCCGTTGCGAGAGTGGAGCTGTCTAGGAACCGCTCTCGCACTCAGGAGGCCTTCGTGTCCCACGCTAATGCTGCTCTGACTCCGCGCGCTCGACTTCGGTTGGCGCGGCTCGTCGTCGATGATCGGTGGCCGGTGATCGTCGCGGCCAAGATGTTCATGGTCTCGCCCGTGACTGCCCGAAAGTGGGCGGCCCGATATCGGGCCGAGGGCGCTGCGGGGATGGTGGATCGCTCCAGTCGCCCGCGGTCGATGCCGACCAGAACACCACCGGATGTCGTCAAACGAATCGTCAGGTTGCGATGGCGGCGACGGCTCGGACCTGTGCAGATCGGCGGCGAACTGGGGTTGCCGGCATCGACAGTTCACGCGGTGCTCGTGCGCGCCCGGATCAACCGGCTCAGCCATATCGACCGCGTCACCGGCGAGCCGATCCGACGCTACGAGCACCCGCACCCGGGTTCGCTTATCCACGTCGACGTCACCAAGTTCGGCAACATCCCCGACGGCGGCGGACACAAGTTCCTCAGCCGCCAGCAGAGCAAAGCCAACGCCCGCGACCAAGCCGTCCGAACCGGGGAACGCGGCCGCCACTACCGCCCTCTCATCGGCACCGCGTTCCTGCACACCGTGATCGACGACCACTCCCGCGTCGCCTACATCGAGGTCTGCGCAGACGAGAAGGCCGTCACGGCGATCGGCGTGCTCGAGCGCGCAGTCACCTGGTTCGCTGAACGCGGCGTCACCGTCGAGCGCGTGCTCTCCGACAACGGCTCGGCCTACCGATCCCACGCCTGGAAAGACGCCTGCACCCAGCTCGGGATCCGCCACAAACGAACTCGCCCCTACCGGCCGCAGACCAACGGGAAGATCGAGCGCCTGCACCGCACCCTCGCCGACGGATGGGCCTACGCCCGCTTCTACTCCTCAGAAACCGAACGACGCGCTGCCTTGCCCGGTTGGCTGCACTTCTACAATCATCACCGAACCCACTCCGCCATCGGCGGCCCACCCATCAGCAGACTCAACAACCTGCCTGGACATCACAACTAGGGCGCCCGTCGACCGTCGATCCATGCGGACACGTCGCGCCAGTGCGGTGCCCGCGGATCGATCGCGTCGAGGTGCGAGAGACTCGGCACCTCGAGGACCGTGACGTCCTGCCCCGTCGCCCGGGACGCCGCCACGTAGGTGCGCGTCTGGGCGATGGGCACGCGAGCATCGTCGCGTCCGTGGACGACGACCACCTCGCTGAGCGGTGGGACGTGTGCAAGGAGCGAAGCCTCGAAGTACACGTCGGGCCGGCTGGTAGGCGAGTCGTGGAGGAACTCCTCGATCGCGCCGTCGCCGATCCCCTCGTCGTAGCCGCTCACGAGGTCGCTCACGGGCGCAAGCGCGACGACCATGTCGCCCTCGCGCCCGTTCAGCAGGGCCAGCTGCCCGCCGGACCGAGTGGCCGACGACCAGCAGTCCGCGCGTGGCGCTCAGGTCTCTCACCGCGGTCAGCGCCGCAGCGACATCGTCACGCGTGGCGGTCCAGCCGTCAGCGGCCCGGCGGTACTCGATGTTCGCGACGAGCCACCCGGCCTCGTCGAACACCGGCACGAGGGGCCGCATCAGGTTCATCGTGAACCGCGCCCGCCAGTATCCGCCGTGGATGACTACGGGCGCGCCCCGCGGATCTCCGTTCGGACGGGTCAGCTCGATCCGCTGGTCCTCGTGCTGGCCGTACCGGAGGATGCCGTCCCGCGGCGCAGGATCGACGGCGGGCGTCGTCACGCCCCGTCGACCGCCCCCTCGGGCAGGAAGTCCACGCCGTTCAGCGCCGACAGGCGGACGACCTCGGCGGGGTCGGTGACGTTGTGGAGCAGGCTGAACAGGTTCGCCAGCTTCCCGCCGGGACTGACCCAGAAGAGCGACTTCGCCACCGAGTCCTGCTTGTTGTAATAGGCGTGCGGCAGGTTGCGGGGCATCTGCACGAGATCACCGGGGCCCGCGGTCGTCCACTGTCCATCGAGGTAGAGCGTGTAGACGCCCTCGAAGACATAGATGAACTCGTCCTGCGTGGGGTGCACGTGCGGAGGGACTCCGGTGCCGGCCGGGTCGAGGGAGAGCCACGAGTACGTCGACGCGCTCTCGATCTTGGTGGTGTACGTGTGCCCCAGGACGTTCCACACCCGACCGGCGTAGGCCTCGTCCGCCCGCACGATACCGGCGGGAAGATCTCCCAGGATGATCTCTTCGGACGTCATCGTCGTGTGTCCCTCTCGTTGGAAGCTGATGATGTCAGCATGGCAGAAGCGGCGCGCGCACGACCGGAGCGATGACGAGCGACGTCCGCAGCGGACGCCCGCGGTTCGCGGTTCATTCAGCGTCTTCCAGGCGGGGGATGGAGGACAGGAGCTGCTGTGTGTACTCGTGCTGCGGGCGTTCGAACACGTCATCCGTGTCGCCCTCTTCCACGATCCGGCCGGCTCGCATCACCATCACCCGATGACTGATCGAGCGGATGACCGCGAGATCGTGCGAGATGAAGAGATAGCCGACGCCGAGGTCGTCCTGCAGCTCCACGAGGAGGTCGAGCACCTGGGCCTGAATCGAGACGTCGAGGGCCGACACCGGCTCGTCGAGGATGATGATCTCCGGGTCGGCAGCCAGCGCCCGCGCGATGCCGATGCGCTGACGCTGTCCGCCGGAGAACGCGTGCGGGTAGCGATCGAGGCTCTCCGGCCCCAGCCCGACGCGTTCGAGCAGTTCCGTGCTGCGCGCGCGTGGATCGCGGCGGGGTCCGCGGGCCGTCTCTATGGCCTCCTCGAGGGATTGAGCGACGGTCCGTCGGGGGTTGAGAGAGGCCAGCGGATCCTGGAAGACGTACTGCACGGAGTCGCTGAGCCGTGCGCGATCCTTCGTCGTCATCGCCGTGACGTCCGACCCGCGCAGTTCGATCGACCCTGATGCTGCGGGCAGCAGTCCGACGAGCGTCTTCGACAGGCTCGACTTGCCGCAGCCCGATTCGCCCACCAGGCCGAGCGTCTCACCCCGTGCGATCGACAGCGAAACACCGTCGACCGCGACGTGCCCGTGTCGGCTCCCGCCGATGACCGTCCGGACCTCGCGAGCCTGCAATACCGCTGTGGACGCCGGCGGCGCAGGCCGGGTGGGCGCTGTGAGGTCGGGGATCGCGGCAAGGAGACGTCGCGTGTAGGCGTCCTTCGGAGTCGTGAGCACCGCACCGACCGGCCCGCTCTCGACGACGCGCCCGCCGTTCATGACCAGAACCTCGTCGCAGGTGTCGGCCACCACGCCCATGTCGTGCGTGATGAGGAGGATCGCGATCCCGAGCTCCCTGCGCATCTCGAGCAGGAGGTTGAGAACCTGAGCCTGCACGGTCACGTCCAGGGCGGTGGTGGGCTCGTCCGCGATGAGGAGGGAGGGGCTGTTGGCCAGCGCTGTCGCGATGACGACGCGTTGACGCATCCCGCCGGAGAATTCGTGCGGGAACCTGCGCCTCGCGCGTTCGGGATCGGAGATGCCGACCTGCTCCAGCAGTTCCCGGACGCGCAGCCGAGCCGCATCGCGGTCGACGCCGTGGATACGCAGCGACTCCTCGATCTGGTCGCCGATGCGCATGATCGGGTTGAGCGTCGACTGCGGATCCTGGAAGACCATGCCCATGTCGCGTCCGCGCATGGCACGCATGCGCTTCTCGGGAGCACGCAGGATGTCGTCGCCGCGAAGGAGCACCGAGCCGCTCGTCACCCGTGCCGACGGCGCCAGCATGCGCATCACCGCGCGTGCTGTGACCGACTTGCCGGAGCCGGACTCGCCCACGACGCCGAGGATGCGTCCCTGGTCGATGTCGAAGGACACCTCGTCGACGACCTGGGTGATCGCGCCGCGCTCACCGGAGAAGCCGACCGAGAGGTTTCGCACGCTCAGAAGGGGGATGACGGAATCGGGTGCAGTCATCGCTTCGCCGTCCTCTCGTTGAGGGCGTCGGCGATGAAGCCGAAGGCGATGGCGATCAGCACCAGGATGAGCGCGGGGAACAGGACATAGGTGGGGGCCTGATAGATGTAGCGCATCCCGCCGTTGATCAGCACCCCGAGGGACGGGGTGGGTGGCTGCACGCCCAGGCCCACAATGCTGAGGCCGGCGCCGATGTACACGCCGATCACCATCCAGACGGCGGCGTTCACCAGCGCCGATTCGACGGTGAACGGGAGGATGTGCCGCAGCAGGATCTTCCAGCGGGGCACGCCGAGGACGCGCGCGGCCAGCACATGCTCGCGATCCCGCTCGCGCAGCAGCACGGCGCGCGAGAGCCGCCCCGCGCTGGGCAGCCCTGTGATGAGGATCGTCAGGAAGATCGGGAACCATCCGGGACCGAGGATGACGACGATGCAGATGCCGAGGATCAGGCCCGGGAAGCCGACGATCACGTCGAGGCAGCGCTGCACGATGCTGCCGAATCGCTCGGAGATCGCACCGGTCAGGCCCAGCAGTGTCCCGAGGATCATGCTCAGCGGGACGGCGGTGAGGATGATGAACAGATCGATCCGCAGGCCGTACAGGTTGCGGGTCAGCAGGTCGCGGCCGTACTCGTCCGTGCCGAAGACATGCTGCGCGGAGATCCCGAGCAGCGCATCACGGCTCTGCACGTCGGGACCGGCGGGGAAGATCACCGGCGCCAGCAGTGCAGCGGATCCGAGCACCACGATGATCGTGATGCCGATGATGCCCTTCGGACTGCGCAGCGCCGAGGCGTAGCGCGACAGGGAAGGATAGCGGCGCGGGCCGGTCCGTTCGGTCAGGGCGGCGGTGGCGGTCATCGTGCGGACACTCCTGCTCGGATTCGCGGATCGAGGGACGCGATGGCCACCTCGGTGAGGATCTGGAACACGGCCGCCACGACGACGGCGCCCAGGATGAGCACCTGCAGGACGGCGAAGTCGCGGGACTGCACGCTGAGCACGGCGAGCTGTCCGAGACCCTGACGATTGAAGAGCGCTTCGATGACGATGGCACCGGCCAGCAGATCGCCGATCGTGAGGCCGAACGCCACGATCGCCGCGTTGAGGCTGTTGGGCAGCACGTGTCGCAGGGTGATGCGCCATCGCGAGGCGCCCTTGCTCGTGGCGAGGTAGACGAACTCCTCCTCGCGCATGGTGCGCATGTCCGTGCCGATCAGGCGTGAGATCACACCCACCGCCGACAGCGACAGTGCGAGGGCGGGCAGGAGCAGGTAGCGAAGCCCCTCCCCGACGTCCTCCGTGACCGACACCTGCCCACTGATGGGGAGCCACCGGTTCAGCACGCCGAACGCGAGGATGAAGAGCAGTCCCACCAGGAACGACGGGACGGCGATCAACAGGCTGCTTACGACGTCAAGAACTGCGCGCAGTCTCGGCTGTCGCGAGGAGCCCATCAGCACGCCCAGGACTGTCGCGAGGATCGCGACGAACAGCGCTGCCAGCAGGGCCAGCTGCAGAGTGCTGTCGAGCCGGTCGCCGATGAGGCTCGCAACGCTGCGGCTGTAGACGTACGACGTTCCGAGGTCACCTCGGAACAGCCCGCCGATCCAGTCGAAGAACTGCACGATCTCCGGCCGGTCCAGCCCCAGTCGCTCTCGGATCGCCTCGATGTTCTCGGGCGTCGCATTGGGGCCGGCGAGGGTGACTGCCACGTCGCCGGGCGCGAGTCGCGGCACCGCGAATGCGACGACCGAACCGATCGCCAGAACCACCGCCAGTGAGACGGCTCGTCTGCGCGTCTGAGCGAACATGTCAGTCACCCTCTCCGTATGTGAATCAGGACGTGAAGGACGCCGTGTCGAGGCGGATGAAGCCGGCCTGCGTGCCGCCGATGCCATCCACGTCCGAGGAACGGACGCTGATGTTCTGCGACTGCACGATCGGCAGTACGAACGCCTGATCGAGGAAGTACTCGTTGTACGCGCGCAACGCCTCACGGATCACTTCGGGATCGGTCGCCGTGGTGACGTCCTGGATCAGCGACGTGTACTCAGGAGAGGAGAAACCGGTGAGGTTGTCTTCCGCTCGCAGCTCCACACGGGTCTGCAGCGTGGCTCCCGGCGACTGCGACTCCGTCGCGCCGATGAGGTATACCGGCGCGCCCATCTGCCCGCTTGCCTTGCGCTGGTCGTAATCGGCCGAGTCCACTGCCGTGACCGTCGCGTTGAGGCCGAGCTCCGCGAGGCTGTTCTGGATGATCTGGAACGCACCCAGCGTGGCGGGGTCGTTCACCGCGAGGAGGTCGAACGAGGTGTTGCTGACGCCCGCGGACGCGAGGAGCTGAGCCGCCTTGTCCATGTCGTAACCGTAGAGATTCGACTGCTCTTCGTCGTAGCCGGGGCTCGCTTCCTTCCAGAACAGATCTGTCGGGCGGCTCTGACCCCCGTAGACCTGATCGTTGATGCGGTCACGGTCGATCGCGTAGGCGATCGCCTGACGCACCTCCGGCTTGTCGAACGGTGCCTGCGTGACGTCGAATGCAAGCGACTCCGAGCTTCCGCCCGTCTTCACCAGAGCGAATGCGGGGTCCTGTGCGAGAACGGTCGAGTCGGACGCCGGGATGCCGATGGCGTACTGGACGGAACCGCTGCGGACCGCCGAGAGCATCGCCGAGGCGTCGGCGATCACCTGGACCTCGATGCCGGCGAGCGTGGTGTTGGCGGCGTCGCGGTAGCCGTCGTACTTCTTCAGCTCCAAGGTCGAGCCGGGGGTCCACTTGTCCCAGGAGAAGCGACCCGTGCCGTCGACGACTTCACCGGCGGCGTTGTCTGCGTAAGACTCGCTGTTGACGATCGGCATGGATTCGAACAGGTCGAACATGCTCACCTCCGGCTGCGCGAAAGTCAGCTTCAGCTCGGTGTCGCTGATCTTGTCCATCGCCGAGATGTTTGCGGCGATGACCTCGTTGGCGGCGCCCTCCGCCGGATCCTGCACCTTCTCGAGGGTGAAGATGACATCATCCGCGGTGAACTTCTTGCCGCTGTGGAAGGTGACGTCGTCGCGCAGCGTGATGTCCATGCTGAGCTGGTCGGGCGCGATCTCCCAGGACGACGCGAGGACGCCCTCGGGCTCGCCGGACTCCGGGCTGATGAGCGTGAGCGTCTCGAAGACCGCGTATTCGGCGAGGATGTTGCCGAACGTCGTCTTCAGAAACGAGCTCGGCGCGAGGTCGACCGGCTGAGCGGCCACGAGGGTCTTGCCCTCGACGGCTTCTCCGGTGCCTCCGGTGTCCCCGCCCCCGCCGCCCGAGCAGGCGGCGAGGAGCGAGAGTGCGGCGATGGTCGCCGCTGCGGCGAGGGCTTTCGCCCGCCAACCGCGTGATGTCTGGGTGCTGCGCACGGTACTGCTCCTTCGTTCGGTGGTGCTTCGGGTGCGGGGTGTTCGGTCGTCGATCAGCGTCGGATTCGATGGGGTCTGGAGGTTCGTGACGGGTCGGGTTTCGTGTCTGCGGGGCCTAGGCCGTCGGATCGTCGACGTCGCGGTCCTGGGCATGGTGATGGACGATCCGCCATCCGTCCTCGCCGCGTCGGAGCACGTCGGTGACGCGGGTGACACCGTCGGGGGCGGCATCCGGTGTCACGACGCGCAGGAGGTAGGCCGCGACGGCCGTGTCGCCCCACACCTCCACGCGCTGCGGGATGACGACCACCTCGCTGACGACGGTGCGTTCGCCGGAGTCGCCGCGACGGTCGCGGAATTCGTCGAGATCGGCGCGTGTGTACATCCGGGGCAGCTCGCTCTCCCACGTGGTGGTGGCGTGATGGAGATGAGAATCGAACCGCTCACGGTCGTTCACCGTGAAGGCGTCGTACATGTCGCGGATGCCGGCGATCACCTCATCGGCGGCATCCGTTGTGCGGGAGTCCTGAGCGGTGGTCACGCGACTGCCCTCCGATCGTCGCGCACGACGTCTCCGCCCTGCATCACCCACCGGATGCCGCGCAGAGCGCTGATGTCCTCGAGCGGGTCAGCGTCCATGGCGATCAGGTCGGCGCGCTTGCCGACGTCGATGCTGCCGATCTCGTCGTCGACTCCCAACCACGACGCGGGGGTCAGAGTGGCCGCCTTGAGGGTGGCGGCGGGGCCGAGACCCTGCTCGCTCATGTGCTCCATCTCGCGGACGATGGCGGTCGTCCCCTCGAAGAACCAGAACGGCGGCATGTCGCTGCCGACCATGATCGGCACACCTGCCTCGAGCGCCATCCGGAACGACTCCAGGTGGCGAGGTCCGGCTCCAAGGGAGCGGGCCTGCATCCATTCCGGCACGCCGAGCTCGTCGAAGAAGGCCTTGCAGCGGGTGACGATGAGGGTCGGCACGAGATGGGTGCCCGCGGCGGCCATCCGATCGGCGGTCTCGGGGGTCAGCTCGTACCCGTGCTCGACGCAGTCGAGCCCCAGGGCCACGGCGCGTTCGATGATCGCCGCCGGTCCTGCGTGCGCGGTGACCTTGCGTCCCCATGCGTGCGCTGTCTCGATCGCCGCGATCATCTCCGCGTCCGTCAGCTGGGGGGTGTCGATGCGCTCGTGCTCGCCCGCGATGCCTCCGGAGATCATCACCTTGATGAGATCGGCGCCCGCCTTCACCTGCGTGCGCACGCCGCGGGCGAAGGCGTCCGCTCCGTCGCATTCCAGGGTGTCCCCCGTCGCGTGACCGTGACCGCCGGTGCAGACCAGGGCCTGACCCGCGGTGAAGATGCGCGGGCCTGGAATCTGCCCCTGGGAGATGGCGGCGCGCAGCGAGAAGTCCACATGATCCCGTTCCGCCACGCAGCGGACGGTCGTGATTCCCGCGTGCAGCGCTCGACGTGCGCCGTCGGCCATGTAGAGCGCGAGGCCCGCGTCATCCAGCGCCGCCATCTGATCGCCCCGCACCCCGGGGAGGGCGAGGGAGAAGTGCGTGTGCATGTTCAGCAGGCCGGGGGCGACGGTGGCTCCGCCCATCGAGATCTCGACGGCGCCGTCGGCGGATGCGCGAACGACGCTCTCGTCGCCCACCGCCGCGATCACGCCGTCGCGGACCCAGATCGCGCCGAGCGCACTCGTTCCGGCTCCGACGTCGACGATCCGTGCGGCGGTGAGGACGACGCTCGCCGGGGTCGTGGCGACGCTGGCCACCGATCGGAGGGCTGCGGGGTCGGTCATCATGCTCCTTCCATGTCGGTGAGTCCGTACACGTCGCGCGCCGTCCGCTCGGAGATGTAACCCTCCGCCAGATCGCGGCGGACCGCCTCCGGGTCGCGCGATCGGGGATCGCCGTGGCCACCGCCGCCCGCGCTCTCGATGCGGATGAGGTCGCCGGCCGTGACGGGAGTCCGCTTCGTGCTCACCCGCGCCTCGCGGTCTGTTCCGGGGAACACGATGACCTGGTTGGGCTCGGGCTCCTGCCCGCCGTCCAGTGCCCACGGGCGGGTCTTGGTCTTCTTGATGACGGACAGCAGCTCGCCCTCCGCCACGAAGCGAATGTCGCGGGTGATGCCGCTTCCGCCTCGGAAACGCCCCGCTCCGCCGGAGTCCGTGCGGATCTCGATGCGCTCGAAGCGCATGCCGCTCCGGGCCTCGAGCACCTCCAGCGGGGTGTTGCGCACCGTCGACTCGGACAGATGGATCGTCGCCTCGAGGCCGTCGTGGTCGGGGCTGGCGCCCCAGCCGATCGGATCGTTGTTGCTGATCGCGTAGAACTCGCCGGTGTCCGGGTGCGACCCGACCATCATGAAGCCGGGCACGTCGCCGCCGGAGCTGGCGGCCAGCAGGTCGGGCATGCCCTGGGCGAGAGCCTTGTAGACCAGTTCCAGCGCGACGATGCCCGTCCAGAGAGTGAAGGTCGGCGCGGGGTACACGGCGTGGAAGAGGGTGCCGGGCTCGGCGAGAACGGTGAGCGGCACGGTCGTTCCGGCGTTGCTCGGCTCGTCACGGGCGGTCAGATTCTTCAGAACGACCTTCCCGAGTGCGATCGTCGCGCCGTAGGGCATGTTCACGGGTCCGCGGACAGCGTCCGACGAGCCGGCGAAATCGATCGTGAGCTCGCCGTCGGCGTTCGTCACGGTGACCTTCATCGGAATGGGGTCGTCGCTCAGCCCGTCATCGTCGAGGAGATCCTCGGCCGTCCACGTCCCCTGCGGCAGCGCGCGGAGCGCCTCGCGGGTGCGGGCCTCGCTCTCGGCGCGTGCCGCGGCGACCGCGTCGGCGACGACGTCGACGCCGAACTTCTCGATGATCTCGACGAACCGGCGCTCGCCCGTGCGCAGGCTCGCGACCTGGGCGTGCAGGTCTCCGAGGACGAGGTCCGGCATCCGCGAGTTGAATCGGATGAGCTCGTGTATGTCGTGGACGGGCTCACCGCGGCTCCACACCTTCGTGCCGGGGAAGAGCATGCCCTCTTGATGCACGTCGGTCGAGTCCAGGACGTACCCGGCGTCCTTCGCTCCGAGATCCATCCAGTGCGCGCGTACGCAGACGTAGCCAATCAGCTCGTCCGCCCCGGGGAGGAACACCGGGGCGAACAGCGTCGCATCGTACGCGTGCGCGGCGTTCCAGTACGGGTAGTTGAGCATCACGACGTCACCGGCGTGGAGGTTGTCCTTGCCGACGTACTCGATGCCCTTCTGCAGCGAATAGTCGTTCGCGCCGAGGAAGAAGGTCAGACCCGGCGCCTCGGCGACGAGCTCCGCCTGCGCATCGTAGATCGAGATCCCGAAATCCAACACTTCGTAGATCACGGGATTGAATGCGGTGCGGATGAGGGTGGTCCGCATCTCGTCGGCTGCGGCGAGCAGGTAGGAGCGGACGACCTCGATGGTCGCCCCGTCCAGAGCGGGCGTGGTCACGATGCCTCCGGGGTGATGAGCAGGTAGCCGTGTTCCTCGACGGTCACGCGCTGACCGCTGTGGACGACGGTGGTCGACGTTCCCTCGTCCACGAGCGCGGGACCAGTGAAGGTGTTGCCCGGCCGCAGGAGCGACCGATCGTAGACGTCGAAGTCGGCGAGCTCGCGCATGCCGAAGTCGAAAGCGGTGCGGGTCTTGACGAAGGCGGGGGACGGATCGGCGCCGGCCGAGTCGCTCGTCTTCAGCTCGGGTCGCACGGTGCGGCCGAGACCGCGCACTCGGAGAGTGAGGATCTGGACCGCGTTCGGGAGTGCGTGACCGTACCGGCCGCGGTGCGCGTCGTCGAAGGCCGCGCGCACGGCCGTGACGTCGATCTCACCCGAGTCCACGGACACCATGAGCGTATGTTCCTGTCCGAGGTAGCGCAGCTCGAGGCGGCGTTCGATCTCGGCGTCCGCACGGGCGATGCCCTGTTCCTCCAGCGACGCCAGCGCAAGATCGCCCACGGCGTCCAGGCCGCCGGCGAGGTCGGCGGGGTCGGCGTCGTCCAGGACCTCGATCCGGGTGCGGGAGAAGTCGGTCACGACATCAGCACTCAACATGCCCCATGCGCTGAAACCACTCGGAGCGAAGGGCACGATGACCTCGCCCACTCCCATCTCACGGGCGAGGAGGGGCGCGACGAGCGGGCCCGCGCCACCGAAGGCGAGCAGCGAGAAGACCCGGGGGTCATGTCCGCGCTCGACGGTGATCTGCCGGACGGCACCAACGGTGCGTGCCAGCATGACGTCGAAGATGCCGGCGGCGGCGGCGGTGACGCTGAGGCCGAGCGGCTCGGCGATCTCGGTACGCAGCGCCTCCACCGCCTCAGCGTCGTGCAGACGCATCGTGCCGGAGAGGAAGCTCTCGGGGTCCACGTAGCCGAGCGCCACCGAGGCATCCGTCACCGTCGGCTCCGTGCCGCCGCGGCCATAGGCGACCGGGCCGGGGACGGCCGAGGCGCTGCGCGGCCCGACCTTGAGGAAGCCGCGATCGACGGAGGCGATGGAGCCGCCGCCGGCGCCGATCGTGCGGATGTCGTAGGCGGGGATGAGCAGAGGGAAGTGTTCGAGCTCGGCCTGGTGGGTCACGACCGCCTGGCCGTCGTCGATCACGCACGCGTCGAGCGACGTGCCGCCGATGTCGAATGTGAGCACCTTGTCGCGACGTAGGGTCTCGGCGATGTACTCGCCCCCGACGATTCCGCCGGCGGGTCCGGAGAGCACCGTCGGGGTCGGGGTGTGCTTCGCTGTGGCCGAGGTCATCGATCCACCGCCCGAGCGCATGATGAGGAACTGTGCGTCGAAACCGAGCGCGGCGAGGCCGCGCTCGAGCTCGTCGACGTAGCGCTCGAAAATCGGCCGGATGTAGGCCTCCAGCACCGTCGTCGAGGTGCGCTCGTACTCGCGGTACTCCTGGACGATGTCGGTGGACACGCTGACCTTCACGTCGGGATACCACTCGCGCAGAAGGGTCGCCGCACGCTGCTCGCTCGCGGGGTTGCGGTACGAATGGACGAAGCAGACCGCGAGGGAGATGACGCCGTTGTCCTCGACGAGACGACGTGCGGTTTCCCGCAGGTCGTCCTCATCGAGCGGCGTGACCTCGCGGCCCAGGTGGTCGAGGCGCCCGATGACTCCGGCGGTGTTGCGGCGTTCGACGAGGCTTGCAGGCCGCTCGTACTGGAAGTCGTACATGCGGTCATCGGGGACATTGCCTCGGCCCATGAGGAAGATGTCGCGGAGGCCGGCGTTGGTGATGATTCCGGTGTGGCCGCCCCGGCGTTCGAGCACCGCGTTCAGCCCGAGCGTCGTTCCATGGATGAACAGCTCCGTCTGGGAGAGGTCGGTGCCGAGTTCTTCGACGGCCGCCAGGACGCCCTTCCACGGCTCCGCTGGTGTCGTCGACGCCTTCCGGAATCGAACGACGCCCGTGCGCTGGTCGAGTTCCATGGCGTCCACGAACGTGCCGCCGATGTCGACGGCAAGGCGATATGGACGCTCAATCATGGAAGTCCCTTCTTATTGAACAAACGTTCATTAAATTTCACTCACACTAAAATTCAGCTCTACTCAGTGTCAATAGCAAGCGGAGTTCGTTACATGGACGTCATCCGCCGAGCAGACGCGCCGCTGCCCGGCCCGCGCGGACGGCCGTGACAGCGCCGGCAAGGGTCGAGTTGGCGACGAGCGCAGTCGGAACGACCGCGTTTCCGGCCACGAGGACGCCCTCGCAGCCCCACACCCTGCCGTCCGGATCGCAGACGCTGGAACCGTCCGCACTGCTGCCGAGGCGCGCCGTGCCCGTGTAGTGGAGGGACGAGCCTGCGGGCAGAAGCGTCGACGGCTGGGACGGATCGAACCGGCCCAGGCGCTCCGCGATGAGCGCCTGCTCGCCGCGCGCACGTTCGATCAGGGCCTCGTCCTTCGGCGTGTACCCGAAGCGGACGGTCATGCGCGGCATCCCGATGATGTCCTCCTCCTCGGCAGAGAACTCGATGCGATTGTCAGCTCTCACCTCGGTCGGGACGTAGAAGGCCATCGTGACGGCGAACTCCTGCGGCGAGTCAGCGCCCCCGTCGACGGGCGTCTGCATGATCTGAGCCTGGAAGGGCTGCTCCTCGTCGCTGTGAGGCAGCCAGCTCGCAGACGTGAACCATTCGCCGTCGAGATGGGGCGTGGTCTCGCGCACCCCCAGCCTCTGCAGGTCCACGAGGATCGTCCCCGCGAGAAAGGCGTGCTCGTTCAAGTGGCGTCCGACGGCCGGACCGCCGAGGCCGGAGGCGAAGAGGAGTTGCGGAGTCCGCATGGTGTCGGCGCAGATCACGACCACAGGGGCGTGGACCACGCTCTCCTGATCCGAGTCGAGCGCGCGGACGACGACGCCGGTTGCACGACCGTCCTCGGTCAGCACGCGCCGCACGATCGTGGAGTGCTGCAGTTCGAAGAAATCGTCGCCGCCGCGCTCGATCGCCGGGAACACCGCGCCGGGTCCGGTGCGGTGCAGCCGTCCATCGGAGTGCGGCTGCATCGCGACGGGCATGGGCTGCGGATGCCGTCCTTCGGCGCCTCGCCCTTCGAGTGTGTCCTGCACCACCTCCAGCACGGCGTCACCCACCGCATCGGACGGATACGCCGCGGGATGGACATGCAGGAGTCGCTGCGCGGTCAGCAGGTCGGAGTCCCACTCCTGTCGATCGATCTCCGCGGGGATCTCACTGCCGAAGGGTGTCGGTGTCGCCGCTGCCCAGTGCACGCTCATTCCGCCGAGGTTCCAGCCGATCGACGCGCCGGGCATCTGCGCGGTGTCGTGCCCGAAACCTGCGAGCGGGTGCATTCCGGGAGGCACCGCTGTCAGATCGCGGCCCGCATCCGCACCGCCGCGGCTCATGTACCTCTCCTGGTTCGCCCGCTCGGCGCGGGCGAGGAACTGCGAACGCATCTCCTCGTCGGGCGTGTCATGGAGATGGTGTCCGAGCGCGGAGCCGAGTGGGGGACCCGCATCCACCATCAGGACCGACGCATGCGGTCGGAGCTCACGGATGCGTGCGGCGACGACGGCCCCCATGATCCCGGCTCCGACGATCACGACCTCGGCCGATCGCGGGCGTGAGGAGTGGGGGTTCGGTCCGCGCTGCGCCATCACGTCTTCCAGTCATCCTGCTGAGGGAGTGCGCCGACGGGGGTCGCGCACATCGAGAAGGTCGGTTCTAATAGAACACAAAATCAATCACAGTAAAGTTTCGTTTTGATTTCACTAAAAAACAGGAGGCTCCCGTGCCACGTCACGATCGCATCGCGCTGAATCCGATCCAATGGGCCGCGACATCGGACGGGTGGGTCGACGGCTCGATCGCTCCCGACGCCGACGTCGTCCTCGGCAGCGTCGCGGACGCCGGGTTCGCGGCGGTGCACGTCGAAGCCCGGCAGGCCGCCCTCGGGCAGGAGTACGCGGATCAGGCCGCGCGGCACGGCCTTGCGCTCGGCCCCGGCATCACCGGAAACGACTGGAACGATGACCCCGCAGTCCGACGACGTCGGCTGGACGAGGTGCGTCGTACGGGCGCGGACTATGCCGCTCTCGGCATCGAGGTCGTCTTCTTCGGCGCGAACATGCCGCCGGACCACCCACGGGTGGCGCACGCGGCGATCGGCTTGGACGCGGACGCCGGCAGACTGGCCAGGATGGTGGATCTCCTCGGCGAGACGGCGACGGTGCTGACATCGGAGGGGGTGCGTCCCGCCCTGCATCCCCACGTCGGCTCGTGGGTGGAGACCGAAGCGGAGACCAGAGCCGTCCTCGACGGCGTCTCGGACACCGTGCTCTCCTTCGGGCCGGACATCGGGCATCTGGCCTGGGCGGGGGCCGATCCGGTCGCCCTGCTGACGGCCTACCGCGATCGCGTCGTGGGCGTCCACCTCAAGGATTATCGGGCGGATGTGGCTGCAGAGTCGCGGGAGCAGCGTCGCTCCTACCGTGAGGCGGTGATGGCGGGCCTCTGGGTGGAACCGGGCCGAGGCGACGCGGACATCCCCGCGCTCTTCGACCTGTTCAGCGACCGGCCGGAGCTGTGGTGGGTCGTCGAGGTCGACCAGCCTGCCGCCCCCTCGGCGCAGGAGAGCATCCGTCTGTGCGGCCGGTGGCTCGCCGACATGACGGGCGACGTGATCTGAGGGGACGAGTCGGCGACGGCGATAGCCGCCGGCACGCTCAGAAGTGCCGCGGGGTGACGACCGAGACGACGATGGTCGTCACCTCGCCGTCGTTGTAGAACGTGTGCGGCGCGGTCGAACGCAGGTACAGACTGTCGCCCGGTCCGAGGCGGTGCGCCTCGCCGGCGACCTCGTACATGAGCTCCCCGCTGAGGACGTAGGCGAACTCCTCACCGGCGTGCGGCTTGGCCGCTTCGCGAGTACCGCCGGGCTCGATGTACACGAGCATCGGCTCGAGGACCAGCCCGGATGCCCGAGCGGACAGAAGCTCGTAGTGACGGCCACTCGAGACCGTCCGCCTCGGCCGATCGACTGCGCGCGTGATCGTGAAGACCACGGCGCCGTCATCCTCGACCTGCGGTTCCTGGGGGCGCGCCTCGAACAGCGCCGCCAGCGAGACGCCCAGCGCGTCCGCGACCGAGTGGAGACTCGAGAGCGCGATCGAGCTGAGCCCCCGCTCCACCTGGGAGAGGAACCCCACCGAGAGCCCGCTCCGGTCTGCCACCGCACGCAGGGACAGCCCCTGACTCTTCCGGATCTCTCGCAGGCGGGGCCCGACTCCAGAGGAGTCGTCGGGGATGTCCAGTCTGGTGCTCACGGCACCATCGGACGCGATCGGCCGAGATGCATCGACATCAATACTCCTGACGATTGTTCACTGAGATATTTGATCCTAGTAAACAGCCGCCACTCGCGTTGTCACCAAGCCCTCCGTGTCAGGCGAAGGCGGGGAGGACGCGGCGCCCGATGAGATCGAGCGCCGCGAGCGGATCCCCGGTGCCCAGCGGGCCCCCGAACTCGACACGCCGCACTCCGGCCTCGCCCAGCGCGTGGAGCTGCTGAGCGATGTGGTCAGGGGTGCCGGCGAAGGCGAAGCGGTCGAGGAGGTCGTCCGGGATCAGTGCGCCGGCAGCGTCGTGATCGTCTGCTCGGACGAGCGTGGTCACCTCGGAGAGCAGATCCTGCGGGATGTCCACCGTCACGTCGAGTTCGCCCACGACGGCCAGGTACATCGCCACTTCCCGCCGGGCGACCGCCCTCGCCGCCTCGCCGTCCTCGTCGACCACGGTCACCGCCCCGACGACGACACCGACGGCATCCCCGCGCGCAGGACTCCCCGCGGCCAGCCACTCGCGCACGACACGCACCATGTCGGGATTCGCGGACCCGCCGATCTTCACCTCGTCCGCGACTTTGGAAGCCATCGCCATGGTCTGCCTGCCCCAGGTGCCGATGAGGACCGGCGGGAGGATCTCGGGAAGGGGAACCCGGAATCCGACGCCCGCGGCCACCTGATAGATCTCACCCTCATAGCCGCTCCGATCACCCGAGAGGAGCAACCGGACCACGTCGACGCACTCACGTAGATGAGCGATCGCGCGCGGCTGCGGGATCGAGACGTCTCCGAGCCAGGTTCCCTTCGCAAGGCCGAAGTAGGCGCGGCCCTGCGAGGCGATGCTCAGAGCAGCCATCTGACCCGCCAGCTCGTAAGGATGGCTCGAGTACGGGTTCCAACAGGCTGCGCCCAGACGCACCCTCCGGGTCGCGCCCGCGATCTCGAGGAGCGCGGGCAGCGCCGGCTGGAACCACAGGTCTGCGAACACGCTCAGCACGTCGATGCCGGCCTCCTCCGCAGCCACGGCGATGCGCCCGTACTCCCCGAAGGGGTGATCGCTGCGGATGCCGAGACCGACCTCGAATGAGCGGGTCACGTGAGATTCTCCGTTCGCAGGGTGACACGTTCCGTGCGCTCGATCCGCATGATGAGTCGTTCTTCGGGATCTGGACAGGCGGCGAGCGTGTCGCGCTCGAGCCAATCGGCCGCAGGAAGATCACGCTGCTTGGCCGGGAGCATCGGCAGCACCGCCTGCACGGCGTACATGCAGAAGTGCCTGTCGGCCGGCAGGCGCAGCTCATTGCTGTTCACGACGTCGAAATAGTCTCCGACCTCCAGTCCGCACACGGACCGGCCGCCGATGCTGTCCACGCAGACGCGCAGATTCCACAGGGTCATCTCGTCGTCGGGGGTTCTGTCGTCACTCATGCACACATCCTCTGATCAGGGAATCGGCTCTCCGAGAATACTAAAACATGACGTCCGTCACGATAATGATATCTTGTCGACGAGGTGATCATGATGAACGAAGAGAACGTGCGGCCGATAGAGAAGAGCATCGTCACGGATTTCAGCGACAGGATGAGTTACGGCGGCTATCTCGGACTCGACCGACTGCTGGGAGCCCAGCATCCGCTCAGCGATCCGGAGCACCACGACGAACTGCTGTTCATCATCCAGCACCAGACGACGGAGCTATGGCTCAAGCTCGTCATCCACGAACTGGCCTCAGCGCGTGAGGCGATGGCGGCCGACCTCCTCCCCGTGGCGCTCAAGCGCATGGCGCGCATCAAGCACATCCAGAACGTGATGATCCAGCAGTGGTCGGTGCTCGCCACTCTGACTCCGACGGAATACGCGCAGTTCCGAAACGACCTCGGCAACTCCTCGGGTTTCCAGTCGGCGCAGTATCGCGCGGTGGAATTCGCCCTCGGCAACAAAAACGAGAAGATGCTGAGCGTCTTCGACTCGGACCCGACCGCGCGCGCCATGCTCGAGCGCGAGCTGCACCGCCCGACCCTCTACGACGAATTCCTGCGCCTGGCCGCACGGCGAGGACTCGAGGTCCCGTCACACATCCTCGAGCGCGACATCACCAAGCCCTACAGCGCGAACGACGACCTCGTTCCGGTCATCCAGGCGATCTACGAAGGAACCGAGCAGTACTGGGACCTGTACGAGGCCTGCGAGGAGCTCGTCGATCTCGAGGACAACTTCCAGCTGTGGCGCTTCCGGCACCTCAGGACGGTCTCCCGGACGATCGGCATGAAGGTCGGCACGGGCGGCTCGAGCGGCGTCGACTTCCTGCAGCGGGCCCTCTCCCTCACCTTCTTCCCCGAGCTGTACGCGGTTCGCACACGGATCGGGTCGTGACGCGATGACCATTCCCCTCTCTCCCGCCGTCCACACCCTCACCGCGGCCGCACAAGAACTCGACCGGATCGATGACCTCGCGCACTTCGGTGCGCGCTTCCACCCGGCGGAAGGCGTCATCGCCTACCTGGACGGAAACTCCCTCGGACGGCCTCTTCGCGCGACCGACGACCACCTCCGCGACTTCATCCGGTCCGAGTGGGGCACCCGCCTCATCCGCTCTTGGGATGAGAAGTGGATGGATCTGCCCGTGACGATCGGCGACCGTCTGGGTCGGATTGCGCTCGGCGCGGCCCCCGGTCAGACCGTGGTGGCCGATTCGACCACCGTCCTGCTCTACAAGCTCATCCGCGCCGCCGTCGAAGCCCGCCCCCGACGCGACGAGATCGTGATCGAAGCCGGGAACTTCCCGACCGATCGGTTCATCGTCGAGGGGATCGCCCGTGAATCGGGCCGGACGGTTAGATGGGTCGAGCCGGATCCCGTACGGGGCGTGAGCACGGAGGACGTGTCCGCGGCCGTCTCGCCGCGCACTGCTCTGGTCGTGCTGAGCCATGTGGATTACAGATCCGGCGCGCTCGCCGACATGGCCGCAATCACCGCCGTCGTGAAGGCGACCGGAGCAATCATGCTGTGGGATCTGTGCCACTCCGTGGGAGTCGTACCGATGGAGCTGGATGCCTGGGGCGTCGACATTGCGGTGAGCTGTACGTACAAATACCTCAACGGCGGACCGGGCGCTCCGGCGTTCGCGTACGTTCGGGCCGAGCACCACGACGCGCTTCGCCAGCCGATCCAGGGGTGGATGGGTGCCGCGGACGTCTTCGGAATGGGGTCCGCCTACGAGCCGGCCGCCGGTATCCGGCGGTTCATCAGCGGCACCCCGCCGATCCTCGCGATGCTTCCCCTGACCGGGATGCTCGACCTGATCGAGGAGGCGTCGGTCGAGCGCATCCGCGCCAAGTCCGTGAGTCTCACGAACTTCGCGATCGACGCGTACGACGCATTGCTCGCCGACAAGGACGTCCGTCTCGCGAGTCCCCGGGATCCACACGGTCGCGGCAGTCACATCACTCTGGGGCATGCGTCCTTCGGACCGCTGACCCAGCAGCTTTGGAGCACGGGCGTGATCCCCGACTTCCGCTTCCCCGACGGCATCCGCATCGGCCTGTCTCCCCTCAGCACATCCCACCAAGAGGCGTTGGCCGGGGTGCGTGCCATCGCGGAGCGCATGGAAGACTGAGCTGTTCATTGGAGGTGCGATGACGGCCATACTCGATGACCTCGACGCAAGACCGGGTAGCACGGTCTCGCTTCTTCGAACGATCATCGGTCTCTACCTGCGTCGTCTCGGCGGCTGGATCGCCATCGCGGATCTCGTTCAGCTCATGGACGATCTCGGGGTGCCGGCCGCACGTGCTCGAACGGGCGTCGTGCGAGTGAAGCAGAAAGGTCTGCTGATCGCCGACCGAGACGCGGGCATCGGTTACCGCCTCAACCCGGACGCGGCCGGCATGCTCAAGCGAGGAGATCGACGAATCTTCGCCGTCCGGCAGATGGCTGACGACGAATCGTGGTGTCTGGTGTCGTTCTCCATCCCGGAGAGCCACCGGGATGTACGTCACCAGTTGCGTCGCCGATTGCAGTGGATCGGATGCGGCGTCGTCTCGCCCGCACTCTGGATCTGTCCCGCTTACCTGAGCGACGAGGTCCAGGAAATACTCATCGACCTCGGCATCCGGTCCTACGCGACCGTGTTCCTCGCCGAACAGATCCTGCACGAGGGAACGCTGAAGGAAGCGATCAATCAGTGGTGGGATCTCCCGCGTCTGCGTGCTGAGCATCTCGAGTTTCAGAAGACGATCGAGCCGATCAACAGAGCCGTCGGTGTGTCGGAGCGGTCGGCCTTCAGCGACTACATCCGGTTGGTGGATGCGTGGCGCATCCTCCCCTACGTCGACCCAGGATTGCCCGCATCGCTTCTGCCCGATGACTGGCCGGGGCGGAAGAGCATCAGCGACTTCATGAGACTTTCCGATCGACTTGCCGAGCCCGCCTGGATGCACGTGCAGAGGTCCACAGAGCTTCGCTGAGCCTCGCTCGCTGAGTACTGACCCCTCCTCGGTCGACACACGATGTTCTTCACCATCGGTTCACCGCTCTATCCCAAGCTTGCCCGAACGTAGGAGCCGCGCCCCACTCCGCACGATGAGTTCGCGGCAGGTCAGTGCTTCGAGGGAAGCCGGAGGATCGGCTGCTGCAACTGAGTGAGCCAGTGCGACTGCGGCAGGGGTTCGGACTCGAGGTACACCTCACGCCCCGCGCCGGTCATCGTCACCCCGGCCTCGGCGAGCCCGGACATGAACTCCTGCCACGCGTCGCCGATTCCGCGCATGTCGCCGCGATAGTCGAAGACAGCGGCGTGAACGACCTCGGGGAGGGTGACGACCTCCCAGGCCGGGTGCTCGACGGGATCGCCGGCGGCGATCCACGACACCCGGACGCGCAGGTCATCGCTCCCCTCGACCGGTTCGTACCAGAAGATGCCGGGCTCGCGGAAGTCGACGCCCGATTCCTGAAGGGAGTGGAGCAGCGGCGGCAGGATGCGATCCACGACCGGCGAGACGTTGTCCGGGCCCCCTCCGGGTGCGATGCCGCTGGCCGCGTACACGGTGACGGCGGGCAGCGAGGTGTAGGTGATGCGGTTCATGGTGCGGGCTCCTTCGAGACGGGAGAGTCGCGCATCGATCAGGGCGAGGCGCGCGGTGTCGGCGGCGATCGAGACCGCGAGGTCCTCGCGCCGACGGGCCAGGATCGCGCGAGTCGCCGCGTCCCGGTCGCCCGACGAGAGCACCTCGGCGGCGTCGTCCAGCGAGCAGCCGAATCCGCGGAGGTCGACGATGCGAGTCAGGTCCGACAGCTGCGAGGACTCGTAGCGCCGGTACCCGGTGATCGCGTCGACCCGCGCGGGCGTGAGCAGTCCGATCGCGTCGTAGTGCCGCAGCATCCGCGCGCTCACCCGCCCGTAGGCTGCGAACTCTCCAATGGTGTACATGATGGAGACCACGCTCGACCCTGACACAGTGGAAAGGTCAAGCAATACCCGCAGAGCCCTGTTCGAGCGTGCAGAGATCGGCGCAGAGATGCCGGAGTGCGACGACCGGGCTGTCGGGATGCCGGTGAGCTCGTCCGACGCGCGAGCCCGCCCTGCGCACCTGGAAGCGGTCCCCCGCCCTGGGCGGAGATCGAGACCGCGCATAGGCTCGAGGGATGCCCCGCTCCACCTCGTCTCGCCGGTCACGCCGTCCGCGGGTGAGATGGCGGGAGCGCAGCATCCTGGTTCGCGCGGCCCGCCTGTGGCGCACGCGGCACCCGCGCACCTTCCGCGAGAAGGTGCGCTACAAGATGCTGCGCGACCACCGCGACCTGATCGTGACGTTCGCCGACAAGGCCGCCGTGCGTGATCACGTCGCCGCCGTGGTCGGCGAGCGGTATCTTCCGGGGGTGTTCGCGGTCCTCGACGACGCACTCGCGCTGCGCGACGTCGATCTGCCCGACGCCTACGTCGTGAAGCCCACCCACGGGAGCGGAGCGGCGCTGGTCGTGTCTCGGTTCGCCCCCGAGGACGCCCGCCTCCCCGACGCGCAGTGGGGCTGGGTCTACCGGCATGTCAGAGCCGAGCACGCCTCCCGCGAGCAGGTCGCACGGATCGCGGAGACCTGGCTGAGCAAGCTGTACGGGCAGGGACCGAACCGCGAGTGGGTCTACGGGCGCATCCGTCCCCGCGTGATCGTGGAGGAGTTCCTCGCCGGGCCCGCCGGTTCGGTGCCGGACGACGTCAAGTTCTTCGTCTTCCACGGCACCTGCGCCTACATCCAGGTCGACAGCGGCCGTTTCGGCACGCGCACGCAGGACTTCTTCCTGCCCGACTGGAGCCACCTCCCGCTCTCGGGCGGGCCGCCCTGGGCCGACCCCGCTCCCGCGCGACCGGCGCACCTCGCCGAGATGATCGACGTCGCCGAGCGCCTCGCCGCCGGCACCGACTTCGTGCGCGTGGACCTCTACGACGTCGACGGCAGGGTGGTGTTCGGCGAGCTCACGAGCTTCCCGGCGGGCGGCGACAGCCCGTTCGATCCGGAGTCGTTCGACGAGGAGTTCGGACGGCACTGGACGGTCCCCCGTCGCTATCGCTGACGAGGTCGGGCTGCTACGGGACCGTATCCTGGGCCTGTGACCGCCTCCCCGACGGCAGCCGAGCGCACGGCGACCGTCGTCGTCATCGGCGCCGGTCAGGCCGGACTGTCGGCCGCGTTCCACCTCGCTCAGCGCGGCTTCGTCAGCGCACTCGACAGCGCGGCGGCGATGGATGCCGGTGGCCGGGGTTCCGGCGCGGGACAGCCGTCTCCCGGTACCTTCGTCGTCCTCGACGCCGAGACCGGACCCGGAGGCGCGTGGCGCCACCGGTGGGAGTCGCTGCGCATGTCGACGGTCAACGGCATCTTCGACCTGCCGGGCTTCCCGAAGCCGCCGATCGACGGCGCGGAGGCGAGCCGCGACGCGGTGCCGCGCTACTTCGCGGCGTTCGAGACGGCGATGGGTCCGCCCGTCCTGCGGCCGGTGACGGTGAGCGCCGTCCGTCGAGCCGGCGACGACCCGGACGGCGATCTCCTCGTCGATTCGTCGGCGGGGGTGTGGCGCACCCGTGCGGTCATCAACGCCACCGGCACATGGACCAGCCCCGTCCTGCCGCACTACCCCGGCCAGGACACGTTCCTCGGCACGCAGCTGCACACGCGCGACTACGTATCCTCTGCCGCGACGGCCGGTCGCCGCGTCGCCGTCGTGGGCGGCGGCATCTCGGCGGTGCAGCTGCTCGAGGAGATCTCGCGTGATGCGACGACGTTCTGGTACACCCGCCGCGAGCCGGTGTTCTGGGAGGGCGACTTCCGGCCCGAGGTCGAGGGACGGGAGACCATCGCCAAAGTCACCGCCGCGGTCGAAGCCGGCGACCCGTCGGCGAGCGTCGTCTCGTACACGGGCCTGGGCTGGCTGCCGTACGCCGTCGCCGCCAGGGAGCGCGGTGCGCTCGAGCGACGCCCGATGTTCACCCGCATCGAGCCGCACGGCGTGCGGGAGGCGGACGGCACGTTCACCCCCGTCGACGTGATCCTCTGGGCCACCGGCTTCACCCCCGCGCTCGCACACCTCGACCCTCTCGCTCTGCGCAACTCGCGCGGCGGGATCGCGATGCGCGGCACGCAGGTGGCGGCCGAGCCGCGCATCCACCTCATCGGCTTCGGCCCCAGCCAGTCGACGGTCGGCGCGAACCGGGCGGGCCGCGATGCGGTGCGGGCGCTGATGCGGTACCTGTCGGAGCGGTAGGGGAACCGTGCCGACGCGCCGCGCTCACTCGGTGAGCGGGGTGGGCGAGCAGCCAGGGTCAGACGCGCGCGGGACGGGTGGCCTCCTCGAGGAGCTCCAGCACGTGCCGGTACTCCGCGCCGGTCGCCCGGGTCATCCCCACCTCGCAGGTGCGGTTGCACGAGGCGTGCGCCTGCGCGCCGATCTCCGCCACCTCCGCGGCCTCGGCCGCGGTCGCCGACGCGGTGAGTTCAGGATGCAGCATCCCCCGGTCTCCGGCGAAGCCGCAGCATCCCCATGCATCCGGAGTGCGCACATCCGTCGCGACGACGTCGGCGAGAGCCGCCAGCGCGGGGTTCAGCCCCATCTGCGTCGAGGAGCAGGTCGGGTGCAGCACGAGGGACTCCGCCACGGGCATCACCGCGCCCAGCTGCGGCAGCACGACCCGCTCCACGAACGCGACGGCGTCCTCCGTCCGGTAGCCGAGTCCGGCGTCGTGCAGGATGTGCGCGAAGCCCTCCGTGCAGCTCGACGCGTCGCTGACCACGACGAGCTCGCCGTCGCGGGTCGATTCGCGCAGCGCCGCCACCACCCGCTTCGCCATCACGTCGCGGCCTCCGGTGTAGCCCTTCGAGGTCCACGGCGTGCTGCAGCAGAGCGACTCGATGCCCTCGGGCACGACGACCCGCACCCCTGCGCGCTGCGCCAGCCGCACGAACGCCTCGGTCGCCCCGATGCCGCCGGCGGCCGCGCCGAACATGGAGTTCACGCACGCCGGAAGGTAGACCGCGACGACCTCCGCATCGCCCCCGCCCTGCACGCCGGCGAGACGCCGCCGACCCTGTCCGCCGCCGGGCAGGTCGCCCGAGTACAGCGGCACGGTGTCGGCGCCGAGCACGGCGCGCGCGGCGATCGTGACCGCGGAGACGGCCGATGCCGGCACGCGGTCGGTGACCGTCAGCGCGGTCGAGCCCGCCCGCGTGACCGGTCCCCACGCGGCGGCGGCGGCCTTCCAGCCCGCGGCGAGCACCGGATTCTGGTCCTCTCGCCGCAGACGCTTGACCAGCTGCCCGGTGTCGATCAGCACGGGGCATGCGGTGGCGCACATCCCGTCGACCGCACAGGTGTCGACGCCGGCGTAGTCGTAGTCCTTCCGCAGCTCGCGGGCCAGCGCGTGATCGCCGTGGGCCTCTGCCCGGGCCATCCCCCGGCGGACCACGATCCGCTGCCTCGGTGTGAGCGTGAGGTCCTTCGACGGGCAGACCGGCTCGCAGTAGCCGCACTCGACGCAGCGGTCGGCCTCCGCCTCGATGGGCTCTGCCAGCTTGAAGCTCTGGAGGTGCGCCACCGGGTCGTCGTCGATGATGACGCCGGGGTTCAGGATGCCGCGGGGATCGCACAGCCGCTTGATCTCGCACATGACGGCGTAGAGCTCATCGCCGTACTGGCGGCGGACGAAGGGGGCCATCGCCCGCCCTGTGCCGTGCTCGGCCTTGAGATTGCCGCCCGCGGCCAGCACGACGTCGGCCATCTCATCGGTGAAGTCCGCCAGCCGTCCGATCGCGGCGTCGCCCTCGAACCGGTCGGTGAGCATGAAGTGGATGTTGCCGTCCTTGGCGTGCCCGAAGATCACGCTGTCGCGATACGCGAACCGCGTGAAGAGCTCCTGCAGCGCCTCGCAGGTCGGCGCGAGCGCGGGCACCGGCACGACGACGTCCTCGAGGAGGGCGGTCGTGCCGCCCGGGCGGGCGCCGGCCACGGTCGCGTAGAGGCCCTTGCGCAGCTTCCACGCGCGGGCGCGCTCCGCCGCATCCTGCGACAGCTCCGCCGGTGCGCGCAGCGGCAGCCCGCCGAGCAGCCGCGCACCGCGGTCGACCAGCTCGTCGAGATGCTCCTGCTCCATGGCCTGGTATTCGATGAGCAGCGCGGCCTCGGCCCCGACCTCGAACCCGCGGATCTGCGACGGCGCGTCGGCGAAGCCCTGCCCCACCCGGATGCTGGTGGCATCCATGAGCTCGAGGGTCGCGGCATCCGTCGCCACCAGCGCCGGCAGCGCGCGGGTGGCGTCATCCAGCGTCGGGAAGACGGCGAGCGCGGTGGCGATGCGGGGCTTGAGGGGCACCGTGACGTAGGTCGCCTCGGCGACGAAGGCGAGCGTGCCCTCGCTGCCGATGATGAGGTGCGCGAGCATCTGCACCGGGGTGTCGAAGTCGAGGAGAGCGTTCACGCCGTAGCCCATGGTGTTCTTCATGGCGAACTGCTGGCGGATCGTCGCGACCGATGCCGGGTCGTCCTGCACGCGCCGGCGCAGTCGCTCGAGTCCTGCCGACAGCTCCGGCTCCTCCTCGCGGAGGCGGCGGTCGGCGTCGGGGTCGGCCGTGTCGATGGTCGTGCCCGAGGGCAGCACGAACACCATCGACTCCAGCGTGCGGTAGGTGTTCTCGACGGTGCCGCACGCCATGCCGCTGGAGTTGTTGGCCACGACGCCGCCGATGGTGCACGCGGCCTCGCTCGCGGGATCGGGACCGAGGCGGCGCCCATGCCGCGCGAGGCGCGTGTTGACCTGGCGGACGGTGGCACCGGGCTGCGCCCGCACCCGCGCCCCGCCGTCGAGCACGTCGATCCGCCGGAACGCCTTCCGGGTGTCGATCAGCACTCCGTCCGTGCAGGCCTGACCCGACAGGCTGGTGCCGCCTGACCGGAAGGTCACCCGGGCGCCCGAGGCCGAGGCGGCGCGCAGGATCGCGGCGACCTCGGCGGCGTCGGCGGCCGTGACGACGGCGCTCGGCGTGAAGAGATAGTGCGAGGCATCCGAGGCGTACGCGACGCGGTCGATCGACCGCGTGCTGATGCGGGCCGGATCCGCCACCGCGGCCGTCATGAGCGCGTCCACGTCATCGTCTCCTGCCATCGCCGCCAGATCGTCTGACAAGTGTACATCTGTGGGGGTCGCGCGTACGCTCGATGCCATGGTGCGATTGGACGTGGTCTCGGTGATCGACGCCGTCACGGCCGACCTGCGCGCCCGGGTGCTGTCCGGCGATCTGCCGCCCGGTCAGGCGCTCGTCGAGACCGACGTCGCCGGTCGCTACGACGTCGCCCGCCCGACGGCGAAGGCGGCGATCGAGAACCTCGTGCGGGAACGGCTGCTCGAGCGCAGCGCCCACAAGACGGCGCGGGTCATGCGGCTCACGCCCGAGGACGCCCGCGACATCTACCGCAGCCGCGCCGTCATCGAGGCCGAAGCGCTGCGCGTCCTCGCGCGCACCAGGGTGGTGCCGCCGGCGGCACGCGCGGCGAACGCCGAGATCGCGGCGCTGACCGACGCCTCGCCCCGCGACGCCGTCGACCCCGACATGCGCTTCCACGCGAGCCTCGTCGACGCGATCGGCAGCGAGCGCACCACGCGCATGTACCGCAGCCTCGTCTCGGAGGTCGTGCTCTGCATGTCGCAGGTGCAGGGCGCCTCCCTCCTGCCGACCGAGGTCATCGTCGCGGAGCATGAGCGCCTGCTCGAGCTCATCGAGGCGGGCGAGGGGGATGCTGCAGCCGCCCTCCTCGGCGAGCACATCGGTCGCGCCCGCGAGCGCCTCGTCGAGAGGCTCGGCGGGGAGCCCGGGCCCGAAGCATCCGCCCCCTCCTCGGTCCTCCGCGCGAGTGGTGGCGGAGAGGACACCGCGGGAGCATGATCAGAGGGTGGATGCGACGTCGCTCCCGCCAGAGTTCGCCCGTGAACTCGCGGACCTCCGACGTCGGGCGTTCGGGCCCGACGCCGACATCGCCGCGGATCCGATCGCGCTGACGCGGCTCGAGGAGCTCGAGCGGCTGAGTCATGCGGCGCCCGTTCCCCCGGAGGACGCCGCTCTCTCCCGCGGCCGGTCGGCGGTCCCCGTCACGCGCTCTCGGCCGATGCGTCGCCGCCGATGGGTCACGGCCTCCGCGATCGCCGCGGCCGGCGCGGTGGTCATCGGCGCGGGCGCGCTGGCCGCCACCGGACGGCCGGACGGCGTGTCGATCGTCGCGACCGCGGCGGAGCGCCAGCGCCTCGTCGACCGGGTCGATCTGGCCCGGATCGACATGATCGGCGCCCAGCTGCAGCCCTTCGCCGACTTCCAGGGGCTGTGGGTCTGGTCGGCCACCAGCCCCGCCGGCTCGACCTGCCTGCTCGTCGGCTCCGGCGAGGACGATGCGCTGCGCGTGGAATGCGCGGACGCCGCCACGTCCCTCTCGCTCGCCCTCCGCGTCGGCGACCAGGTGCGTCCCGCGCTCGTCGGCGGGCTGCCGGAGGGCAGCGAAGTCCGGTTCACCATGCGGGACGGATCGGTGAGCGTGACGGTGCAGACGGCCGACGGCTGACACGCTGCGCGCCCGTATCCGCCGCGGCGATCCCGAAGGTGTGATCTTCGAGACGTCGCGCGAGGCTTCAACGCTAGGTTTTCGGAATGGCCTCGGTTCAGACGATGCCGGAACCGCGGCATCCCGTGGGCGCTGTCGACCACGCCCTCCAGCTCCTGTCGCTCCTCCAGGATGCGCCCGATCTGCGGGTCACGACAGCCGCGAAAGAGCTCGGCGTCTCGGCCTCGACGGTGCATCGGATACTCAGCACGCTCGAGTACCGCGGCTTCGTCACGCAGGACCGCATCACCCGGGCGTACCGGATCGGACCCGCGCTCATCGAGCTCGCCTTCTCGAGCACGAGAGCCGTCGATCTCCGCGAGGTGAGCGAGCCGCATCTCGCCGCGCTGACGGCGAAGCTGGGAGAGACGGTGAACCTCCTGGTCCTGCAGGACGGATACGTCCGCTTCGTGGCCGGCTTCGAAGCCGACCAGCGCGTGCGGACGCACGTCCTGACAGGCACCCTGCTTCCCGCCTACGCGACGTCCGGCGGGAAGGTCCTGCTCGCCGAGCTGTCGCGAGACGCGCTGCGCGCGCTGTACCCGAGAGGCGTCCGTCGCCTGACTCCGAACACCCGCACGTTCACCCAGTTGCTGGATGAGCTGGCCCTCGTGCTGATGCGGGGATACGCGGTCAACCAGGAGGAGAGCGTCGAGGGCCTGAGCGCGATCGCGGTTCCCCTGCGGGACCGCGCGGGCAGCACGATCGCCGCCGTCGCGATGTCGGCGCCGAGTGTGCGCCTGCAGCCGCGTCGCGTCCGAGAGGTGACGATCGCGCTCCGCGAGTGCTCGGCGGGGATCCGCGCCGATCTCATCCGCTGACCCCCGCTAATTCCGTGTCGCGGAATATGCGGGCACGAAGGGTGTACCGGGTCGAAACGACTTGGTTGGGTCGAGCCATCCCGCTGCGACGTCGCACGTGATCGAAAGGATCCTGATCGATGAAGATCGACGCCTTCTGCCATCTCCTCCCCGCCGCCTACGCCGAGCGGCTGTTCGCCATCGACGACAGCCCCGTGGCGCGCAACATCCAGAAGCGGGTGAGCGGCGTGCCCGCCCTCGTTGACATGGACGAGCGATTCCGCGTGATGGACGAGTTCGGCTCGGATTACCGACAGATCGTCAACACGGCCGCGCCGCCGCTCGACGACCTCGGCCCTGCTGCGCGTACCGCCGAGCTCGCGCGCATCGCCAACGACGGCATGGCCGATCTCGTGTCACGTCATCCGGACCGCTTCGCAGGCTTCTGTGCGGCCGTCGCGCTGGATGACGTCGACAACGCGATCGCCGAGACGGAACGCGCCTTCGACGAGCTCGGCGCGGTGGGCGTGCAGATCTACACCCACGTCGGCGGCGGGCCCATGGACCAGGAGCGCTTCTTCCCGTTCTACGAGGCCGTCGCCCGACGGGGGAACAAGATGATCCAGGTGCATCCCTGCCGCGACTCGAGCTGGTCGGACTACAAGACCGAGGAGAGGTCGAAGTTCGAGATCTGGTGGACGCTGGGCTGGGAGTACGACCTCTCCGCCTTCATGTCGCGGTTGGTCTTCTCCGGCGTCTTCGAGCGACTGCCCGACATCAAGATCCTGATCCACCACGGCGGGGCGATGATCCCCCACTTCGCGGGACGCGTCGGCGCCGGCTGGGATCAGTTGGGCACGCGGACGCCGGCGGACCAGTCCGATGACATCGCCGGGTATCCGCTGACGCAGCGCCCCATCGACTACTTCAAGAAGTTCTACGTCGACACGGCGTACTTCGGCGCCGGCGATGCGATGCGCACGGCCATCCGGTTCTTCGGGGTCGATCACACCCTGTTCGCCTCGGACACCCCCTTCGATCCCGAGAAGGGACCCGGCTACATCCGCGACACGATCGCGAACCTGCAGGAGATGGACATCCTCGACGACGACGACCGCGAGCAGATCTATCACCGCAACGTCACCGACCTGCTGCGCCTCGACGGCGCGGCCACCCGCTCGAACGCTCTGGAAGACGAGGTCCTGTCATGATCCGATCCACCCGCCGAGCCGTCGGGGTCATCGCCGCTGCCGCCGGCGTCTCACTGGCCCTCGCCGCCTGCTCCGGCCCGACCGCGCCTGCCGACGGGTCGGCCACCGGCGCACCCGAGAAGGCCACCCTCACCGTCGCCATCAACCCGTCGACGCAGTTCGCTCCGCTCTACTACGGCATCCAGGAGGGCATCTTCGAGGAGCACGGGCTGACCCTGGAGATCACCCCGCAGACCGACATCGCCGCGATCGTCTCCGGGCTCGCGAGCGGCACGTACGACGTCGGCTTCGCCACCGTCGTGCACGTGGTGACGGCCAACGCCAACGGCATCCCGATCCGCGCGATCTCGTCGATCGAGGGACAGATCCAAGCGGACGACGACGGCACGCTCACCATTGCGGCCGCCGACTCGGGCATCACCGACTTCGGCGACCTCGAGGGCAAGCGGGTCGCCACCATCGGACTCTCGTCGCACAACACCCTCACCATGCGCGAGCTGGCCGATCGCGCGGGCGCGGACACCTCCACCATCGAACTCGTCCAGCTGCCGTTCGGGCAGATGGCCGCCGCCCTGGACAGCGGTGATGTCGACGCGGCCATCATGCAGTGGCCGTTCGCTTCGGAGGCCCTCGCCGCCGGTGGGGTCGAGCTCGGGTACAACAACCGTGAGCTGTTCGTGGACACGGCGACGACGCTCTTCAACACGTCGCAGTCGTTCATCGACCAGAACCCGAACACGGTGCGCGCATTCGCCGACGCCATGACGGAATCGATGCTCGGCTCGTCGGAGAACCCGGATGCGGCCAAGGCCGCTCTCGTGGACGGCCTGGGCATCACCGCCGAGCAGGCGGAGACGGCGCGGTGGAACGAAGGCGGAGACCCTGCTCTGAACCTCACGGCCTTCGAGACCGCTCGCGACTTGCTGGTCAAGTTCAGCACCGACCAGTCCGCAGCCTCAGCCCTCGAAGCCCTCGACGTCCAGACGGTCGTCTGGCCCGGGGCGCTCAAGTAGGTCGCGACATGACAACGAATCAGACCGCGCTGAAGCGGCCGTGGACGACGTGGGCGCTGCCGCTGGGCACGGTCGCGGTGGTCCTCGTGCTGTGGCAGGCCGTCACCGCGTCGGGCGCGGTGGGCCCCGCTCAGTTCCCCACCATGACCGACACGATGGCGGCCCTCGGCGGAGAGGTCGCCAGCGGGCGCATCTGGCCGGCCGTCGGAGCGACGCTGGTCGGCTGGCTCATCGGGATGATCATCGTCGTCGTGCTCGGCCTCGTGATCGGCACCGCGCTGGCCTTCAACGGCTTCGCGCAGCGCAGTGCGGCGCCGGTGATCGAGATCTTCAAGGCCATCCCGGCGATCGCGATCCTGCCCCTCGTGATCCTCATCGCCGGCTCGACCCTCCCGATGAAGGTGTTCCTGGTCTGCTTCGCCGCCTTCTGGCCCTTCCTCATCCAGGTGATCTACGGCGTGCGGTCGATGGATCCCATCGTGCTCGACACGGCCCGGGCGCTGGGGGTGCGCGGCGTGCGCCGGTTCCTCGCCGTGAGCATCCCCAGCTCGTCGCCCTACCTCGTCACCGGGATGCGGATCGCGTCGGCGCAGGCTCTCATCCTGTGCATCGTGGCGGAGATCGTCGGTGGCGCAGCGGGCATCGGGCGCAACATCCTTCTCGCCCAGAACACGGGCGTGATCGCCTATCCGACCATGTACGCCTACATCATCGCGGCCGGCCTGCTCGGCATCGCCCTCACCGGCGCGTTCTTCCTGATGGAGAAGCGCGTCATGCACTGGCACGAGTCACAGCGGAACATCCGCGCATCGAACAGGGTGGGATCCGCATGACACGCATGACGACGAGCCTCGTTCCGACCGTCCCGGCGCGCCGCACCTCGAACGGCTGGCGCCGGGCGGGCCAGGTGCTCACGCCGATCTGGCTGCCGATCCTCCTCCTGGCCGTGTGGTGGTTCGCCTCGGCCGCCTCGACGTCGCCGTTCTTCCCGCCTCTCCAGGCGATCCTCGTCGACACCTGGAACCAGTGGATCGTCTTCGGCGCGTGGACGAACGCGGCCGTGAGCCTGCGGAACCTCTTCGCGGGCTACGCGATCGGGGTGCTCATCGGCGTGCTGGGCGGGTCGGTGCTGTGGCGTCTGCGTCTCGTGCGCACCGCCGCCAATCCGATCATCTACTTCCTGTACGTCCTGCCGGCCCCCGCCCTGCTGCCCGCCATGATCGCGATCTTCGGGATCGGCGACGCCCGCCAGATCGCGCTCATCGCGCTCGGGTCCATCTGGCCGACGCTGCTGAACACGCTGGACGGGATGCGGGGGGTCGACACCGTGAAGTTCGACACGGCCCGCGCCCTCCGTCTCGGAGGCTGGCGCACGTACGTGCGACTCGTCCTGCCGGGCGCGGCGCCGCAGATCGCGGCGGGCCTGCGCGCGAGCCTCACGGTCGCCATCGTCCTCATGGTGGTGAGCGAGATGGTCGCGGCGAATTCGGGCATCGGGTTCTTCATCCTCCAGGCGCAGGCCGAATTCGCGATCAAGAAGATGTGGACCGGCATCCTCGTCCTCGCCGTGATCGGAACCGTCCTGAACTACATCTTCGTCTTCATCGAGAGGCGCGCCCTGCGGTGGTACTACCGCTCCCGCGCGCTCGGAACCTCCTAGGGAGCAGCATGACCATCACGAGCGCCGTTCCGACCGCGACCGAGACCGTCCTCGCGGTCGAGGGACTGCGGAAGATCTACGACGAGGGCACCGACCACGCCAACATGGCGATCGACACCGTGTCCTTCCAGGTCGACAAGGGCGAATTCGTCTGCATCGTCGGCCCGAGCGGGGCAGGCAAGACCACCCTGTTGCGCTGCATCTCCGGGCTGGCCGCTCCCAGCGCGGGTACCGTGACGTTCGAGGGGCGGCGGCTCACCGAGGTGCCCGGCCAGCTCGGTCTCGTGTTCCAGGACTACAGCCGCTCGCTGTACCCGTGGTTCACCAACGCCGAGAACGTCGCCCTGCCCCTGACCGCACGCGGCATGGGGCGGGCGGAACGAGCCGCCCGGGTCACCGAGACGCTCGAGAGCGTCGGGCTCGGGCATGTCGAGAAGAAGTACCCGTGGGAGCTGTCGGGCGGCATGCAGCAGCGCGTGGCGATCGCGCGGGCGCTCTCCTATCGCCCGGAGCTGCTGCTGATGGATGAGCCGTTCGCATCCGTCGATGCGCAGACGCGCTTCGACCTCGAGGACCTCATCCTCCGTGTGCGCGACGACCTCGGCATCACCGTCGTGCTGGTCACGCACGACATCGACGAGGCGATCTACCTGAGCGACCGCATCGTCGTGCTGTCGAAGAATCCGAGCGTCGTGCGCGAGGTCGTCGACGTCACGCTCGGCGACGGGCGCTCGCAGGTCGAGACCCGCGCGAGTTCGCAGTTCCTCGAGCTGCGCGGACATCTGCTGTCGCTGGTCATGCCGAAGGACGTCTGAGCGCTCGCGCGCCCAGGGAAGGAGAAGCACCGAGATGTCATCGATCGCCTCAGACGAGATCCGTGGACACCTGATCGGCGGTCGCGCCGTCACCGAAGGCCGAGCCCTCGCGGTGAGGAATCCCAGCCGGATCGACGAGGTCGTCGGCGTGGTGATGGACGGGACGGCCGCGGACGCGCGCGCCGCGGTCGACGCGGCCGCGGCAGCTGCTGCGGGGTGGGCCGCCACGCCGGTGGCGGAGCGCGTCGCGGCTCTGCTGCGTATCGCCGATGCCGTCGACGCGCACGCCGAGCAGCTCGTCGACCTCGCCACGCGCGAGAACGGCAGCACGATCGCCACCATCCGGCGCGAGGTGGGGGCGGCCGCAGGCTCCTTCCGAGACGTCGCGGCCTACCTTCCCGCGGCCGTGGAACCCTCCGTGACGACGCCCGATCCCGCACGAGGAGATCGTGTGCGCGTCGAGCGCCGGCCCTACGGCGTCGTCGCCTGCGTCGTGCCCTGGAACGCGCCGGTGCTGCTGACGGCCAACAAGCTGGCCCCGGCCATCGCCGCCGGCAACGCCCTGGTGCTCAAGCCGTCGCCCTTCGCCCCGCTGGCCGTGTCGCTGCTGGCGGAGCTGGCCGCCGCTGAGCTCCCCCCGGGCGTCATCGACGTCGTGAACGGCGGGGCCGACGTCGTGCGCACCCTCCTCGACGACCCTCGCGTGCGGAAGGTGTCCTTCACCGGGGGCGGAGCCACCGCTCGGCACATCATGCGCCAGGCGGCCGAGGCACTCATGCCGGTCCATCTCGAGCTCGGGGGGAACGACCCGGCGCTGGTGCTGTCCGACGCCGACCTGCCCGCCACCGTCGAGGGGATCGTGCTGTCCGCGTTCCGCCGTGCCGGCCAGGTCTGCTTCGCCACCAAACGGGTGTACGTCCATCGGGACGTCGCGGACGAGTTCCGCCGGCTGCTCGTCGAGCGGGTGGACGAGCTGGTCGTCGGCGACGCACAGGACGAGCGGGCAGGGATGGGTCCGGTCAACAACGCCGACCAGTTCCAGCGCGTCACCGCGCTGACGGAGCGGACCCGGGACGCCGGACGCGACGTCCGCGTCCTCGGGTCGAAGCTCGACGCCGGAACGTGGACCGACGGGCACTTCCTGCTCCCCGCCGTCGTGCTCGACGCCCGGCAGGGCGACGAGATCGTCAGCCAGGAGCAGTTCGGTCCGATCCTCCCGGTCGTCACCGTCGACAGCGACGAGCAGGCGATCGCGTTCGCCAATGACACCGAGTACGGGCTCTGCTCCTCGGTCTGGTCGAGATCCGAGGAGCGCGCGCTCGCTGTCGCCGCCCGCATCGAGGCGGGGGTGACCTTCGTCAACAGCGCCATGTTCTCGGCGACCGGCACACGGGAGATCCCGATGGGCGGGTGGAAGCAGAGCGGCATCGGATGGGAGGGATCTCCCCACGGCATCGACGAGTACCTGCAGTTCCACAGCATCGACGTGCACGCGCTGCCCGCCGGAGGAGCCGCGTGAACGACGCCGCCCCCAGAAGCGCCGGCGCTCTCCTGGTCGACGCCCTGCGTGATGCCGGTGTCACCCACCTGTTCGCGAACTTCGGCAGCGACCACCCGGCCATCATCGAGGCGCTCGCCCAGGACAGGTCGCGAGGTGTCGCGACCCCCACGGTGATCCTGTGCCCGCACGAATACACCGCACTGAGCGCCGCGCACGGCTACGCGGCTGTCACGGGACGCCCGCAGGCGGTCTTCGTGCACACCGACGTGGGCACCGCGAACCTCGGTGGCGCCGTGCACAACGCGGCCCGTTCCCGCGTTCCCGTCTTCATCTTCGCGGGGGCCACACCGTACACGCTCGAAGGCGAACTCCCGGGAAGCCGCAATTCCTTCGTGAATCACCTGCAGGACGTGTCCGACCAGCACGGCATCGTCCGGCCGTACGTCAAATGGAGCTACGACATCCGCACGGCGGTCAACGTCCCGCAGATCGTCCATCGTGCTCTCCAGCTGGCCACGAGCGCTCCGGCCGGGCCGGTCTACGTGACCGCCGCCCGCGAGGTGCTCGAGGAGGAGGCGCGACCTCCTGTCGTCGATGTCGGACAGTGGGCTCCCGTCGTCCCCTCCCCCGCACCCGCTCACACCGTGGCGACGATCCACGACGCTCTTGTGCGCGCGCGCCGACCGATCATCATCACGACCTACCTGGGTCGGTCACCGTCCGCCGTGGCGGCGCTCGTGGCCGTCGCGGAGAGTCTCGGTGTCGAAGTCGTGGAGATCAACGCCGCGGTGATGAGCTTCCCCCGGGATCATGACCTGCACGCCGGCGACGACCCTCACCCGCTCCTGTCGGATGCCGACGTCATCCTCGCCATCGACACCGACGTGCCGTGGGTGGACGTCATCGGGCATCCGCGCCCGGACACCCGCGTCTTCGTGGTGAACGAGGATCCGCTGCAGGAGTCGATCCCGCTCTGGTACGTCCCCGCCGAGGAGCACGTGCGCGCCGACGCCGACACGATGCTCCGCCAGCTGCTCGCGCTCTGCGGCGATCGGCCCACGGAGAACGCTGACGACCGGAGACGGGGAGCAGCGAAGCGGGCGCGCGATCAGCGTGACTCCTGGAGCGCCGACGCCGCAGCAGACGAAGCGGCCGGCCGGCTCACGCCTGCGGGAGTCGCGCGGGCACTCGACAGGCTGCTCGACGACGAGGCGATCGTCGTGAACGAGGCGATATCGGCCGCGCCCGTCATCTGGCGGCATCTCCCGCGGACGCGACCCGGGACGCTGTACGGCAATCGCGGGACGTCCCTCGGCTGGTCCGGCGGCGGAGCCCTCGGGGTCAAGCTGGCCGACCCCCGACGGACCGTCGTCAGCATCGTCGGCGACGGCACGTTCTTCTTCAGCGCGCCGTCCTCCACCTACTGGGTCGCCGCACAGTACGGCCTCCCCGTGCTGACGGTCGTGCTGGACAACGGCGGATGGAACGCGACGAAGCGCAATCTCGAGCGTCTGCACCCGAACGGGGTCGCGGCCCAGACGGATCAGCTCTGGGTGAATCTGGGGCGGACCACCGACTTCGGAGGCATCGCCGCCGCAGCGGGAGACGCCTGGGGACACGTGGTGGATCGTCTGGAGGAGCTGGACGACGCGTTGCGCGAGGGCCTGCGACGGGTGGCGGACGGCGTCCCCGCCGTCGTGACCGTCCGCCTTCCGCTCATCTCCGTGCAAGCGCCCGACGCGCTCGCGCACGGCCGCCACCCCCTCATCGACCCCGAACCGTCTGCGCGATCAGACGGTGCTGAAAGGCCTTCCTCATGACGTCCGACGCATCCTCACGACCGCCGTACCTGCGCATCGCCTCGGAGGAGGCGTGGGCTCCCCCCGAGCTCATCTCGCTGTACAGACGGCATCTGTCCGACAAGACCATCGCCGACGTCGGATTCGCCAGCCTGATGGGCTACTTCCTCGGCTCGACGCACCCGCAGCCGCGCGCCGTGGTGGAGCGCCTTCAGGACGCGGCGGAGCGGCGTCTGGGCGACATGGACGCGTCCGGCATCGACCACCAGGTGCTCGCCATGACGTCCCCCGGCACCCAGGTGCTGGGGGCGGAAGAGGGTTCGTGGATCGCCGCCGTGGCCAATGACCGGCTCGCGGAGATCACGCGCACGCATCCCCGGCGGTTCTCCGGACTCGCGGCCGTGTCCTTCGAGGACGTCGGGAAGGCGGTCGTGGAGCTGCGGCGGGCGGTGACCGACCTGGGCCTGCGCGGCCTCATCCTCAATGACCACATCCGCGGTTCGTACATCGACGATCCTCGGTTCGCGCCCCTCCTCGCCGAGCTCGAAGACCTCGACGTCCCCCTCTACCTGCACCCCAACACCCCGCCCGACAGCATGATCGCGCCCTACCACGAGGCGGGTCTCGACGGAGCGGTGCACGGCTTCGGAGCGAGCGCCGGACTCCACCTTCTCCGCATCATCACCTCGGGGCTCCTCGATCGCCATCCGCGTCTGCGCGTCGTCGTCGGGCACCTCGGCGAAGGCCTGCCCTTCTGGCTCCACCGGATCGACCACATGCACGCCAAACAGGTCGCGTCCGGCCGCTACGAAACGATCAGGCCCCTCCGCCAGGCGCCGTCGGCGTACTTCTCGTCCCAGATCTGGCTGACCACGTCCGGTATGCCGTGGTCGCCGGCGATCATGTTCACCCGCTCCGTCATCGGCGCCGACCGCGTGATGTACGCGATGGACTACCCGTACCAGTACGACGTCGCCGAGGTCGAGGCGCAGGACGCGCTCCCCCTCGACGACGACGAGAAGGCCGACTTCTTCGAGCGGATCGCACGTCGCGTGTTCGCCCTCTCGATCTGACGGCTGACGTCGGACACGGGCGAGCCTGTCAACCCTCGGGGCGATCGCGTCGGCGCGACCTAGCGTGGGTGTCTCCACCGGTCCGAGAAGGGACTCCCATGACGGATCCGAAGATGCCCGCACGCCCGACGACGGTCACCGCGTCGTTCTTCACCTGGCTGCTGGCCACCGCCCTCGGCGTCGTGACCGCGGTGTTCTCGTTCATCAGCGCCGGGAACGTGGTGGCTGAGGGCGACGCGACCACGACGGCGAACTTCTTCGGGATCACCTACGTCTTCGCTGGGCTGCTCGTGCTGGTGCTGTCCATCATCCAGGCGGTCGTGGTCTGGCGCCTGCGCGCCGGACGCAACTGGGCGCGCGTCACCCTGACGATCCTCGCCGTGCTGCAGATCGTCAACGCGATCTTCTCGCTCGGGCTGAGCGCCGCACTCGGCGGGATCGGCATCGCCCTGATCGTCATCGCATCCGTGCTGATGTGGCTGCCCTCTGCGAACGAGTTCTTCGGGCGCCGTACCACCGTCGCACCGTAGTCTCGGGCATTCTGGGAACCACGAACCGGCGCACGCCGGTTCGTGTCATCCAGACGCGCCGTCCACGGTCGCTTCGGAGAGGGCGGGATGTCCGGAAGCGAACAGGATCCTGCGGCGATACCCGCTGCGACCAGTCGCCGCCATCGGCGGCGCCGGGCGTGGGGCATCGCGCTGGCGAGCGTGCTGGGCGTCGTGCTCGTCGTCGCGATCGTCACCTCGCTCACCCCGTGGCCGTCCGCGATGATCATCCGGAGCGTGTTCGAGCGCGGCGGCGCGGCCACCGTGACAGAGATGCAGCCCTACGTGCCGGCGACGGCGCTGCGCGAGCAGCAGGACGTCCGCTACGGGGAGGATGCAGCATCCACCCTCGACGTCTTCACGCAGGCACCCGCGGGCGACCGTCGTCCCACCGTCGTCTGGGTGCACGGCGGCGCGTGGATCTCGGGGTCGGCGGAGAACGTCGACCCGTACCTGCGCATCCTCGCGGCGGACGGCTACACGACGGTCGGCGTCAACTACTCCGTCGGCCCGGAGGAGCATTATCCGACCGCGATCACCGAGCTCTTCCACGCTCTGTCGTATCTGCAGGACCACGCCGACGAGCTGGGCGTCGACCCCTCCCGCATCGTGCTGGCGGGGGATTCCGCGGGCGCGCAACTCGCGAGCCAGTTGGCGGCGATGGTGACCAACCCGCGCTACGCGGACCTCGTCGGCGTGGCGCCCACCATCACGTCCGACCAGCTCGCGGGTGTCATCCTGAACTGCGGCGTGTACGACCTCAGCGCGATGGCCGAGCTGCAGGGCCTGCCCGCGTGGGGCTTCAAGGTGGCGCTGTGGGCGTACACCGGCGAGAAGGACTGGTCGCAGCAGTCGTCCGGCGCCACGATGTCGACCGTGAGGTTCGTGACGTCCGACTTCCCTCCGACCTACATCAGCGGAGGCAACGGCGACGGGTTGACGTGGCTGCAGTCCCTTCCCATGTCCGAGAGGCTGACGGAGCTGGGCGTGCCCGTGACCGAGCTGTTCTGGCCGGCGACCCATGAGCCGGCGCTGCCGCACGAGTACCAGTTCCATCTCGACTACCCGGAGGCGCAGGAGGCGCTGATCAAGACCAGGCAGTGGCTGGCCGACACGGTGCCGGTGCGCTGACACGGCACGCGCCGTCCGGTGCCTTCACCGCAGACGGACGGAAACGCCCTCGGCTGCCGCGTCGGGGCTCTCCGCGCGCACATCGGCGGAGACGCGTCCCTTCGCGGTGACCGGCCCGCGCCAGCGGAACCGGGGCACCGGGCGGGACTGCCCGTCGCGGATCGCTGCACCGCGGAAGCAGACCGCACGACCCGGGCCGGGAACCCGCGTCCATCCTGCGGCAGAGAACTCGTCTTCGTCGTACTCGGTCTCGAACGGCCCCTCGGAGGCGAACTCCAGGTGCAGCTCGCCTGTCGCGGTGTCCGCGCCGGCGGCGGCGTACACCACGACTCCGTTGACGAAGGAGCACGTCGTGCCGCCTGCATCCCTGATCACCGGGATCGAGGCGCGGAGAGCGACCGTCGGAACCGTTGCCGTCGGCGCGGAGGCGTCGGCGGAAACCAGAGGCGTCGTGACGGTGAGGGAGATCGAAGGGGTCGACCATGCCGCGGCCGTGGAAGGCCCGTCGTCCGGTAGGAGGTCGCCCGAGTCGTCGTCGTTCATCGTTCTTTCTCGACTGGCTGCCGGCAGGGCAGGAACAGGGAGAGGGGGATGCCGGTGCGGCATCCCCCTCTCCTGATCCGGCTTACTTGAAGGTGTCCTTGACGTTCTCGCCGGCCTTCTTGGCGTCAGCCTTGACCTGGTCCGCCTGACCCTCGGCCGCCAGGCGGTCGTTGTCCGTGGCCTTGCCGATGGCCTCCTTCGCCTTGCCGGCGATGTCCTGAGCGGCGTTCTTGATCTTGTCGTCGAGTCCCATGAGGGTCTTCCTTTCGTGTGTTGTTTCTTGCGGGGGTTGCGGTGGCGGTCGCGGGGTTCCGCGCCGTCGTCTTACTTCGCGGCGCGGCGGCCGACGATGAAGCCGTAGATCAGCAGGACGATCAGCGAACCGCCGATCGCCAGCAGCCACGTCTGGATCGAGAAGAACTCCTGCAGCGGCGCGTTGAACAGCAGCCCGCCGAGGAAGCCGCCCAGCAGTGCTCCGACGACGCCCAGGAGGAGCGTGATGAGCCAGCCGCCGCCTTGCTTGCCGGGGAGGATGAGCTTCGCGATGGCACCGGCGATGAGGCCGAGCAGGAGGAATCCGAGAAATCCCATGAGGGGGTCCTTTCACAGGGGTGGAAGGGCGCAGATGCGCCCGCGGGCACGAGTCAGGAACCGGCCAGCTTGTGGAGCTTCTTCTTGGCGTCCTTCGCGGACTTCTCCAGTGCCTTCGACGACTTCTCGTAGGCCTTGTGGCGGCGCTTGCGCGCTTTCGGGTCGTTCCACTCGCGCACCAGCTGGTGAGCGAGCGACTCGCCCTTGCCGGCGCGGCTTCCGAGCACGTAGGCGAGGAAGACGACGCCGCCGATGAGGAGGAGCTTGTTTCGCATGTCCTGATTCCCTTTCGTGAGTTCGATCAGCTCAGGCGACGCTGGTCGTGGGCGAGCTTCGCCCGCAGACCGCTGTGCACCGAGATGAACGTGGTGAGCTGCTGACCGGTGAGCGTGCCGAGGTTCGTGACGAGCCGGTCGACCGTCTTCGCGACGTGCAGCGGCGAGGTGTTCTGACGCGGGGTTACGCTGACGTGCAGCACGGGCTCGTGCGCGACGTCGCTGGCGGTCACCTTCGCGGACAGGATCTCGTCATAGCCGCTCAGCGCGGTCTTGAGCGCGTCGGACGCGAAGCCCTCGGTCACCGTGACGCGTCCGAGCGAGTTCGCGGCGCCGATGGCGCGGAGGGTGGTCCGGCGACGTCCGCGGACGCCCTTCGAGATCACGACGACGGCGATGATCAGCAGCAGCAGCAGAGCGGCCAGCACGCCGACGGCGAGCCAGGTCAGCTGTCCGCCCGCGATCTTGGACGACTCCCAGAGCTGCGTGGTCCACTGCTGCAGTCCCTGACCGGTCGTGTCCCAGACCTGACCTGCGGCCGGCACCGCGGCGGCGGTGGCGAGGCCTCCGCCGAGGACGAGGAGGACGACTCCCAGGATCAGCAGCACGATGCGGTTCAGTGCGCGATTGGTGTTGTTCATCGGAAGTCTGCCTCCTTCTTCGCCCGCTGGACGCGGACCTTCGTGGTGACGGAGGGGGTCAGGCCGTAGGAGTCCACCTCGGCGGCGGCGATGCTGCGCACCTGCGCGTCGTCGACGTCGACGCCGAAGGCCGGCTCCACCACGACGTCCACGGTGCGGTGCGAGACACCGACCCGGACCTGGTCGCGGGGGAAGCCCGTCTCGTCGCTGACGCGCTGCGCGACGGCGGAGGCGATCACGCCGTTGTCGACGACCACGGCACGGTCCCCCACGGCGAGCGAGTGGCGCGGAAGGCGACCGGGCTTGACGGCCAGCACCACGAGGATGAGGCCGATGATCGCCAGGACGACTCCGACGGCGATGCTGACGCCCTGCGGAACCTCGGTCGGAAGGCCGGCGAGGCCGGCGAGCGCGGCGCCGGGCCCGAGCAGGAGCGCGGGCTGGCCCAGCACACTGAGGACGATCTCGGTGCCGACGTAGACGAGCGCCAGGATCACGAGGACGACGGCGATGATCATCGCGACCGTGCGCGGTGAGTGCGTCTCGCGTCGGACGACCCGACGAAGCACCGGGGTGGTCATCGGACTCTCCTTCTGGTGGTGGCGGTGGCGGCCCCGTCGACGGTGACGTCGACGCGGGTGACCTGCTGTCCGAGGATGCGGGCCAGCTGATCCTGCACATCGTGCTGGATGCGTGCGGCGACATCGGTCACCGAGCCGGCCGCTGCGACGGCAGCGGGGTCATCGAGCGGAGGGATGGGGAGCGGGGTCGTGATGCGGACGGCGATGCCGTCACGGTGCTCGGCGGCCGAGACGCTGATCCGGCCGGACTCCACACCCACGACGGTGGCCGCGACGTGCTGGAGCAGCTTCTTCACGACCTTGTCGCGCACCTCGATGCGCCCGGGAAGCGTGGTGGGCCCCTCCCCGGCGGCCGCGCGGACGCGGCTGCCGGGGATCGAGGCCTGCGTGCTGCTCATCAGCTCGTTCGGCGGCCGGTGAAGGCGTCCGCGAGACCGCGGACGTCCAGCTGACCGCTGACGATGCGTCCGACCACTGCGCCGATGCCCATGAACAGGGCGACGAGGAGGAATCCCCAGAAGCCGAAGATCAGGGCGGCGAGAGCCAGGACGGCTCCGACAAGGGCACCCGTGACGGTGGCACTCATGCGACTCGCGACTCCGTGTTCTCGTCGTCGTTGTCGGCGCCGGGGATGTGCACATCGTTGACCTCGACGTTGACCTCGACGACCTCGAGTCCGACCAGACGGCTGATGGCACCCGCGACAGCGGCGCGCACGTTGCCGGCGACCTCCTGGATGGGGGCCGGGTACTCGACGACGATGGTCAGGTCGGCGGCGACCTGCGTCTCGCCGACCTCGACCTTGACGCCCTGCGACAGGTCGGTGGCGTTGATGGCGTCGCGGATGGCGCCGAAGGCGCGGGCTCCGCCGCCGCCCAGGGCGTACACACCGGCGACCTCACGCGCGGCGATGCCGGCGATCTTCGCGACCACGCCATCGGCGATGGTGGTCTTCCCGGCGGCGTTCTCGTCCGCAGGCACGCGGGACGAGGAGAACGACGAACGGTCCACACGGGGGGCCGGCGTCGCAGCGGACTTGGGGGCGACGGTCTCGGAGACCGACGCGGCGGGCGTAGCGGTGGTGGTGGGCTTCTGGTCCTCGGCCATGATGGTGTCCTTTTCTGTCTGCAGGCCCGTGCGGTGATCCCGCCTCGGGGAGCGTGTCGTTGTGCTCTGCAGATAAGAGGCGGACGCAGCGGGAAACGTCACAAAAAAGTTTCCGCGGATGTCAGAAGCCGCCCGGAGACGCGGAACGGCCCCGACCGGAGTCCGTGTGGGGGGATGGACTCGACGGTGGGGCCGTCGGAGCGTGTCGCTTGCGATGACACGCGTTCCGCGCCGGCTATGCCGGGGTTTGGGATGCCTTCAGCCTATGTCGCCACCCCTGCGAGGGGCTCGTTCTCAGGGAGTCCGAAGGTGGCCCATCAGGAGGCCTCAGAGAACTCCCCTGCGACGATGGCGTCGGCGTACTTGCGGATGTCGGGGCCGGGCTCGTAGTCGATGAATCGGTCTTTGAGGCGGCCGTTCAGCTGCGCGAACGCCTCATCGGAGGTCAGGTCCTTCGACGACGCGACGGCGACGACGGCCTCGCGGAGCACGCGGTCGGAGTCGGAGAGGATCTTGGCCCGGGCTTCGTCGTTCCAGCGGATGTCATTGGTGTCCATGCGCCGAGCATAGGAAGCGAGAACTCCTCCCTCCGGGGGGTTGCGCTTCGCGCGCACGACGAGGTGACTCCGTCGCACCCGGGCGATCATCATTGACATCCTCAACGGTCACCCGCTTCACTGGTGCGCGGAGAGGAGCCGTCGTGACCGTGAGACCGCCCGCACCCGGCCTCGAGTGGGCCTTCTCCGTCGACGCCGAATTGGGCCCGCTCCAAGACCACGGGATGACGCGGGTGGGCCATCGCCGGATCATCCCGATCGCCGGCGGAACGGTGACCGGCGCCTTCACGGGCGTCCTGCTCCCCGGGGGCGCCGACTGGCAGACCGTGCGTGCGGACGGCTCCATCGAGATCGACGGCCGCTACAGCGCATGTGCCGACGACGGCGCCCTGCTCTACGTCACCGCCCGCGGGGTGCGCAGCGGCGATCCCGGTGTCCTGCAGTCGCTGCTGGACGGCGCCGACGTCGATCCGTCGGCGTACTACTTCCGCACGGCGCTCACGCTGGAGTGCGCCACGGATCGGTCTCTCGAGGACGCCGTCTTCGTGGCATCCTGCGTCCGCGAGGCGGACCGCGTCCGCTACGACGCCTACCGCGTCAGCTGACCAGGCGGGCCGTCTCGGCGATCACGTCCACGACGCGCTCGGGCTCCGGCATCCCGACGGCGAACACGTAGTTGGCTGCGAAGCCGGCTCCCGCGAGGTCGCGCACGACCGACGCCAGCGCCTCCGGGGTGGACTCCGGGTTGATCGGGATCATCGCCGTCTTCTCGATGTCGTCGTAGTCGCGGCCGACCGACTCGCAGTGCCCGCGCAGCACCTCCAGCTTGCGGGTGGGCACCTGCCCGTCCATGACAGCGAGGTTGCAGGCGTCGGCGTACTGCGCGACCATGCGCAGCGTCTTCTTCTCCCCGGAGCCGCCGATCATCAGGTACGGATGCGGCCGCGTGATCGCCTGCGGCGAATTGAGCGTCCGTCCGAGCTGGAAGACCTCCCCCGCGTAGGGCTCCTCCGACGGCGACCACATCTGCAGGCAGATCTGCACGGTCTCCTCCAGCTGGCGGAAGCGCTCGGCGACGGGCGGGAAGGTGAACCCGAGACCCGCCGACTCCTCCTCGTTCCAGGCGGCGCCGAGACCGAGACCGACGCGGCCGCCCGACAGCACGTTCAACGTCGTGACGGCTTTGGCCAGCAGCGCCGGCTCGCGGTAGATGACCCCCGTGACGAGGGTGTGCAGCAGGGCCTTCTCGGTGTGCGCGGCGATGAAGCCGAGTGTGGCGTAGGCCTCGAGCATCTCGTGATCGGCGGGTCCGATGCCCGGCAGCTGCCAGAAGTGGTCCATGACGGTGATGCGCTGGATGCCGGCGGCCTCCGCGTTGCGGACGTGCGCGGCGAGTGCGGGGCCGAGCCTCTCGGGACCGCTGCTCCAGGTGAAGTCCGCGATGTGGATGCCGAATTCCATGGGAGGGTCCGTCCTGTCGAGGGCGTCGGATGCCGCATCCGACCGCATCAGTCAGGGTAAGCCTGTCCGCCCCGTCGTCGCGGGGGTTCCGCGAAGATCGTTCGGCCTGTCCGGCGACAGGACTAGCCTGACGAATGTGAGCATGACCCTCGACGCGCAGCAGCGTCTCGTCGTCGCGATCGCCGCGCTGGCGTCGTTCGTGGCGTTCCTCGACGGCACCGTCGTCAACGTGGCCCTGCCCGCGATCGGGAGGGAGCTCGGCGGCGGCCTCATCACCCAGCAGTGGGTGGTCGACGCCTACCTCATCACCCTCGGCGCGCTCATCCTGCTCGCCGGATCGGTCAGCGATGCGTTCGGCCGCATCCTCGTCATGCGCATCGGGCTGATCGGCTTCGGCATCGCCTCGATCGCGATCGCCGCGGCGCCCGATCCGCTCTTCCTCATCATCGCCCGGGCCGTGCAGGGTGCGGCGGGCGCCTTCCTCGTGCCGAGCTCGCTGGCGCTCATCACCTCGACCATCCGCGGGCCGCTGCAGGGCAAGGCCATCGGCACCTGGACGGCGCTGACGACCGGCGCGATGATCGTCGGGCCGCTCATCGGCGGCCTCTTCGTCGACTACCTGTCGTGGCGGTTCGTGTTCCTCATCAACGTGCTGCCGATCGCCGTCACGCTGTGGCTGCTCACGCGGCTCACGGCGCATGACCGCCGCGAGCCCGGCACGCACATCGACTGGATCGGCGGAGCGATGTGCACCCTCGGCTTGGGCGCTGCCGTCTTCGCCCTGATCGAGGAGCCGAATCTCGGGTGGGGTTCGCCCGCCATCTGGATCCCGGGCATCGCCGGCATCCTCCTCTTCATCGGCTTCCTCCTGCGTCAGCGCACGGTGGCCTCGCCGATCCTCCCGCTCGACCTGTTCTCGTCGCGCAACTTCTCCAGCGGCAACATCGCGACCTTCTTCATCTACGGCGCGCTGTCGCTCAACGGGTTCGTGCTGTCGGTCTACCTGCAGCAGGGCGCAGGCCTCCCTGCCACCCTCGCCGGTCTCGCGAGCCTGCCGACCACGATCCTCATGGTGCTGCTCAGCTCCCGGATGGGCACCCTCGCCGGACGCATCGGCCCCCGTGTGTTCATGACCGTGGGGCCGCTCGTGATGGCGGCCGGCTCGCTGCTGCTGCTGCTCGTCTCGGAGTCCTTCGACTACTGGTGGCAGGTGCTGCCGGGCATGGTCCTGTTCGGGTTGGGGCTCGCGATCACGGTCTCGCCGCTCACCTCCGCCATCCTCGGCGCCGTGCACACCGAGCGCTCGGGCATCGCCTCGGCCGTCAACAACGCGGTGTCGCGCGTCGCCGGGCTGCTGGTCATCGCCGCGCTCGCCACGATCGTCGGCGGCTCGCTCGACCTCGCCGGCTTCCATCGGGCGGCACTGGTGACCGCAGCCCTTCTCGTGCTCGGAGGCGTGGTCTCGTGGCTCGGGATCAGGAACCGGGTGCCGCAGCCCGGCGCCGACGCACCGGCTGCGCGCTAGCGCGGCGGGGCCGGCGCCGGCGGGCTGCGGGCGAGCGCGGGCCGCACACGCCGTGGTCGCGTCGCGGCCGGGCGGTGTCGGGGGTCGCGGCTAGCCTGAACCCATGGCCACCCGTCGCGCTCCCGCCGTCGCGCCGTACCGCTGCACCGAGTGCGGCTGGACGACGTCGAAGTGGGCCGGTCGCTGCGGCGAATGCCAGCAGTGGGGCACGGTCGTCGAGGCCGCCGAGCAGACCGGCATCCTGCGCACGATCACCGCCGTCACGCCGACCGCCGATCGCCGCGCGCGGCCGATCACCACGGTCGACAGCCGCGACACCCCGCGCCGCAGCACCGGCGTCGGCGAGTTCGACCGCGTGCTGGGCGGCGGCATCGTGCCTGGGGCGGCCATCCTGCTCTCCGGCGAGCCGGGCGTCGGCAAGTCCACCCTGCTGCTGGAGGTTGCGTCCGCCAGCGCCCGCGCCGGTCGCCGCGTGCTCTACGCGAGCGCCGAGGAGTCGATCGGCCAGGTGCGCCTGCGCGCCGAGCGCACCGGCGCGCTGCATGACGAGCTCTACCTCGCCGCCGAGACCGATCTCGCGACGATCCTCGGCAACATCGACGAGGTGCGCCCCGAGCTGCTCATCGTCGACTCCGTGCAGACCGTCTCGTCGTCGCTGTCGGAGGGCATGGCCGGGCATCCGGGCCAGGTGCGGGAAGTGGCATCCACGCTGATCCGCATCGCGAAGGAGCGCGACCTGCCGGTCATCATCGTCGGCCACGTCACGAAAGACGGCTCGATCGCCGGGCCGCGCATCCTCGAGCACCTCGTCGACGTCGTCTGCCACTTCGAGGGCGACCGACAGACGTCGCTGCGCTTCGTGCGCGCACTGAAGAACCGCTTCGGGGCGACGGACGAGGTCGGATGCTTCGACATGACCGGGTCCGGCATCGCCGAGGTCCCCGATCCCAGCCGGCTCTTCCTCGGCTCGGGCATCTCCGAGCCCGGGACGTGTGTCGCGATCGCCCTCGAGGGCAAGCGGGCGCTGCCGGTCGAGGTACAGGCGCTGACGATCCACTCGACGGCCCCGAACCCGCGGCGCATCGTCAACGGCGTCGACTCCGCCCGCGTGGCGATGGTGCTCGCCGTGCTGGAGAAGAAGGCGGGCGTGAAGACCTCCGACCAGGACGTCTACGTCTCGACCGTCGGCGGCGTGCGCTTCACGGAGCCCGCGGCCGACCTCGCCATCGCCATCGCGGTGGCGGGCGCGCTGCGCAACGAGTCGACGCCCACGCACCTGGCCGCGATCGGCGAGCTGAGCCTCGCCGGCGAGATCCGGCCCGTCACCCAGACCGCGCAGCGGCGCAGCGAGGCCGCGCGGCTGGGATACTCCGAGCTGATCGACGACCGCTCCGCCAAGCTCTCGAGCGCGCTGAACGACGTCCGCACCCGGGCTCGCTCCCGCCCCGGCGACGCCGCCCCGTCCTTCTGACGCCTCGTGCCCCCGCTCGTCGGGTGCCGGAACGCGCCGACCGTCAGGTCTCCAGCGCCGCGATCACGTCGGCGGGCGTTGCCTGCATCGGATGCGGACCGGCGATGTCGAAGAAGACCGTCGTGATCTGGTCGCCGTGCGCGCTGAGGAAGGCCTTCAGCCAGGCCGGACCCTGCAGGGCGACCGCGGGCGGCAGCGTCTCGGGCTTGTGCAGCGCGTCGCTGAACAGCAGCAGCGCGACGTCGCCCGTGCGCGGGTCGCGGTACGTCCACACCTCGCCCGAGTCGAGCGGGTTGTCGCGGTCGCCCTGCTGCATCAGCGGCACCACTGTCGGACCGTGCCGCAGCGCGAAGGCGACCGCCGCCATGTCCTGGGTCTGGAGGGCGTCGGTCAGCGCGGTGTTGCGGAAATCGAGCGGCGCGCCCTTCCCGCCCTTCTTCTTGCCGGAGGCCATCGTTCCAGGGTAGCCGCGCGGGTCAGGCGAGGAATCCGCGCAGCAGTGCCTCGGACCCGGCCAGATGCGCGAGCACGCATGCCTCGGCCGCATCCGCCCGCCCCGACAGGATCGCCGTCACCACCTGCTCGTGCTGCGCGTTGGAGTGCTCGATGTTGCGGGGCAGCAGCGGGAACGTGTCGAGCCAGACGTTCACCTGCGCCCGGTTCTCGGCGATCAGCGGAACGAGCGACGGGATGCCGGCCGCCTCGGCGATCGCGAGATGCAGGAGGGTGTCCGCCCGGCGGTACTCGCCCGCTCCGGCGGCGACCGTCGCCTCGTGACGCGCCCACAGCGCCGCGCGCTCCTCGGCGGAGAAGGTCCGCTCGGCGGCGGCGCGCGCCGCACCGGCCTCCAGGACGCGCCGCAGCCCGAGGATGTCGTCGATCTCGGCCGGCGTCGCGGTCGAGTGCGCGGGCGGCGGCACCGGGTCGGCGACGAAGGTTCCGCCGTATCGTCCGCGCCGGCGCACGAGGTAGCCGGCGTCGGCGAGCTCCTTGATCGCGTCGCGGACGGTGTCGCGGCTCACGGCGAAGCGCGACGCGAGCTCGCGCTCCGGCGGCAGCGACTCGCCCGGCGCCACCACCCCGAGCCGCAGGGTCTGCACGAGGCGGGCGACGGTGTCCTCGAGCGCGTTCCCCTCGCGCACCGGGCGGTAGACCGCCCGGTGCACCTCCTCGAGCGGCGCCTCCGTCACGGCCGGTTCCGGTCCCGCCCCGCGGCGCTCATCAGAGCGGCGTGACGTAGGCGTTGGTGATGCCGCCGTCCACCACGAACGACGAGGCCGTGATGAACGACGCGTCATCGGATGCGAGGAAGGCCACAGCGGCGGCGAGCTCCTCGGGCTCGGCGAACCGGCCCATCGGCACGTGCACGAGACGACGCTGCGCGCGCTCCGGGTCCTTCGCGAAGAGCTCCTGCAGCAGCGGAGTGTTCACCGGCCCCGGGCACAGCGCGTTCACCCGCACCCCCTGGCGGGCGAACTGCACGCCGAGCTCGCGGGTCATGGCGAGCACCCCGCCCTTCGACGCGGTGTAGCTGATCTGCGACGTCGCCGACCCCAGCAGCGCCACGAACGACGCCGTGTTGATGATCGAACCGCGGCCGGCGGGCACCATGTGCCGCAGCGCCGCGCGCGAGCACAGGTAGACGCTCTTGAGGTTCACGTCCTGCACGCGATCCCATGCGGGCAGCTCGGTCGTCTCGATCGAGTCGTCATCGGCGGGCGAGATGCCGGCGTTGTTGAACGCGATGTCCAGGCGGCCGAACTCCTCCGCGACGCCGTCGAAGAGCGCGTCGACGGATGCTTCGTCCGCGACGTTCACGCGACGGTAGACGCCGCCCACCTCGGCCGCAGCCGCCTCGCCCGCCGTGGGATCCACGTCGGCGATGACGACCTTCGCGCCCTCCGCGGCGAAGCGGCGGGCCGTGGCCAGTCCGATGCCGGACCCCCCGCCCGTGATGATCGCGACCCTGTCCTTGAGGCGCTGCGTGAGGTCGATGGTCATGGTGCGATTCCTTCGGTAGAGGGGGGAACGTGAGGAGACAGGGGGATCACGTCGCGAAGAACACGTTCTTCGTCTCGGTGAAGTGCTCGGCCGCGTCCGGGCCGAGCTCGCGTCCGAGTCCCGACGCCTTCATGCCGCCGAACGGCGTCCAGTAGCGCACCGACGCGTGCGAGTTCACCGACAGCACGCCGCTCTTCACCGCCCGCGAGACACGCATCGCGCGTCCGAGGTTCTCCGTCCAGATCGAGCCCGCGAGGCCGTAGACGGTGTCGTTGGCCAGACGGATGCCGTCCGCCTCGTCGTCGAACGGCATGACCGCGACGACCGGCCCGAAGATCTCCTCCTGCGCGATGCGGTCTCGGCGGTCCGCCAGCACGACGGCCGGCGCGAACCAGAACCCGTCGCCCTCCGGCGCCGACCCGCGGAACGCGACGTCGGCGCCGTCGAGGAAGGACGCGACCGAGTCGCGGTGCGACGCGGAGATGAGCGGGCCCATCTGCGTCGACTCCAGGCGGGGATCCCCGACCTGCCACGCCGCGACGGCCGGCTCGAGCAGCTCGAGGAACCGGTCGTAGACCGACCGCTGCACGAGGATGCGGCTGCGGGCACAGCAGTCCTGCCCCGCGTTGTCGAAGACCGATGCCGGCGCCGACTGCGCCGCGAGCTCGAGGTCGGCGTCGTCGAAGACGATGTTCGCGCTCTTCCCGCCGAGCTCCAGCGTCACGGGCTTCAGCCCCTGCGCGCACCCCGCGGCCACCGAGACGCCCACCTCGGTCGAGCCGGTGAAGACGACCTTGCGCACGTCCGGATGCGTGACGAACCGCTCCCCGACGACCGAGCCTGCGCCCGTGACGACGGCGAAGAGCCCCTCCGGCAGCCCCGCCTCGACGGCGAGCTCGCCCAGACGCACCGCCGTGAGCGAGGTGAGCTCTGCGGGCTTCAGCACGACGGCGTTGCCCGCGGCGAGCGCCGGGGCGAAGCCCCACGACGCGATCGTCATCGGGAAGTTCCACGGCACGATGATGCCCACCACGCCGTAGGGCTCATGGAAGGTCACGTCCAGCCCGCCGCTCACGGGGATCTGCTGCCCCGAGAGCCGCTCCGGCGCACCGGCGTAGAAGTTCAGCACCTGGGCGACGTGCGACGCCTCCCAGCGGGCAGACTCGATGGGGTGGCCGGAGTTCCGCACCTCGAGCCGGGCCAGCTCCTCGACATGCTCCTCGACGACCCGCGCGAAGCGGCGCAGGGCATCGGCGCGCGCCAGCGGCGCGAGGTCCGCCCAGGTCCGCTGCACGGCGACGGCCCGTGCGATGACCTCGTCGACCTCCTCGACGGAGGCCCGCGGCACCTCCTGGAACGCCTGGCCGGTCGACGGATCGATCAGCGTGAAGGTGGCGGTCATGCGTGCACTCCTGTCCGGGCGGCCGCGTAGCGCTCCGCTTCGCCGACGAGACCGGCGAACAGCCGCCGGTCCTCGATGTTCTCCTCGGGGTGCCACTGCACGCCGATCAGGTACGACTCCCCCGGGCCCGACTCGAACGCCTGCACGAGGCCGTCGTCGGCGGCGGCGACCGGCACGAGGCCGTCGCCGAGCCGGTCGACGCCCTGGTGGTGGTAGCTGTGCACGGCGAAGGGGCCGGCGCCCAGCATCCCGGCCAGTCGCGAGTCCATGGCGACCTCGACGGTGTTCGTCGCGAAGACGCCGCCGCCGACGCGATAGCGCTCCGTGCCGAGCGCCTCGGGAAGATGCTGGTGCAGCGTGCCGCCCCGCGCGACGTTCACCAGCTGCAGCCCGCGGCAGATGGCGAGCACCGGCAGGCGCCGGGCCTCCGCTCCGCGGTACAGGGCGAGCTCCCACGCGTCGCGATCGGGCCGGGCAGGATCGGTGCGCGGGTCGCGCTCCGCGCCGTACAGCTCCGGCTGCACGTCCATGCCGCCGGTGAGGATGAGCCCGTCGATGCCGTCCAGGACGGCGGATGCCGCGGCATCCACCATCTCGGGATCCGTCGCGTGCTGCGGCGGCAGCAGCACCGCGACGCCGCCGGATGCGGTCACGGAGTCGAAGTACTGCTGAGGCAGGAAGGCGGCGCGGACGTCCCAGACGCCCTGCGTCGCTCGCTCGAGGTAGGTCGTCAGTCCGATGACCGGTGGGCGGTCAGAGACGCTCGAAACCACGCACACGCTCCCAGTCGGTGACGGCGGCGTCGTAGGCCTCGACCTCGATGCGCGCCTGATTCAGGTAGTGCTCGACCATGTCGTCACCGAACGCCGCCCGCGCCACGGAGGACTCGCTGAACAGCTGCGCGGCCTCCCGCAGCGTCGTCGGCAGGTGGTCGACGCCGGCCGCGTAGGCGTTGCCGGCGAGCGGGTCGGGCAGCGGCAGCTCGTTCTCGACGCCGTGCAGGCCGCCGGCGATGATGGCCGCGATGGCGAGGTAGGGGTTCACGTCCCCGCCGGGCACGCGGTTCTCCACGCGCAGCGAACCGCCGTGGCCGACCACGCGCAGCGCGCACGTGCGGTTGTCGATGCCCCACGCGATGCCGGTCGGGGCGAAGGAGCCCTTCGCGAAGCGCTTGTAGGAGTTGATGTTCGGCGCCAGCAGGAGGGTGAACTCGCGCAGCGTCGCGAGGATGCCCGCGATCCAGTGCTCCATGAACGGGCTGAAGCCGTGATCTCCGTCACCGGCCATCACCGCCTCGCCGCCGTCGCCGCGGACCGAGAGGTGGATGTGGCAGCTGTTGCCCTCGCGCTCGTTGAACTTCGCCATGAACGTCAGCGACTTGCCGTGCGTGTCGGCGATCTCCTTCGCACCGTTCTTGTAGATCGCGTGCTGGTCGGCGGTCTCCTGCGCCTCGGCGAAGCGGAACGCGATCTCCTGCTGGCCGAAGTTGCACTCGCCCTTCACGCCCTCGCAGTAGAGGCCTGCGCCCTCCATCCCGTTGCGTATGTCGCGCAGCAGCGGCTCCATGCGGGTGGAGGCGAGGATGTTGTAGTCGACGTTGTAGTCCGTCGCGGGCTGCAGTCCCGTGTAGCCCTTCGCCCAGGCGTCCCGGAAGGAGTCGTCGAACACGATGAACTCGAGCTCCGTGCCGGCGTAGGCCGTGAGGCCCCGGTCGGCCAGGCGCGCACGCTGGCGATCCAGGATGTCGCGGGGCGACTGCACGACGCGGTCGCCGTTCTCCCACTGGAGGTCGGCCATGACCAGCGCGGTCGCGGGGAGCCAGGGGATCCGGCGCAGCGTCGAGAGGTCGGGCGAGAGCACCATGTCGCCGTAGCCGGTCTCCCAGCTGGCCATGGGATATCCGTCGACGGTGTTCATGTCGACGTCCACCGAGAGCAGGTAGTTGCAGGCCTCCGCGCCGTGCCCCAGCACCTCCTCCGCGAAGAAGCGCCCGGCGACCCGCTTGCCGACGAGGCGTCCCTGCGCGTCGGCGAACGCGAGGATCACCGTGTCGACGGCTCCCGATGCGATGTCGGCCTTCAGGTCGGTCACGCTGAGGTTTCCCGGCATGTGCTGCGCCCTCTCGTCGTCGACGCCGGACGCCGTGCGCATCCGTCGAGTGATCGTAACGAGGAACTTACACGCAAAGGTAGACATGGGGTACCAATAGGCATCAGCATGGGGCCACGCGCCGTCGAGCGCGCCACCCGAACCCCCGGAGGATGGATGTCTCACGAGAGCAGCGGCGGCCGGAAGGTCGCCGGCGCGACCTATACGCGCGCCGGACAGGGCTATTTCGAGAAGCGCACGCTGAAGCGCTCGGCCGGGGTCTGGGGATTGTGGGGGCTCGCCGTGGCCGCCGTCATCTCCGGCGACTTCTCCGGGTGGAACTTCGGCATCGGCTTCGCCGGATTCGGGGGCATGCTGATCGCCTTCGCGATCCTCGTGCTCATGTACTACGGCATGATCTTCTCGATCGGCGAGATGGCGGCCGCCATGCCTCACACGGGCGGCGCCTACTCCTTCGCCCGTTCCGCCATGGGACCGTGGGGCGGCCTGATCACCGGCGCCGCCGAGACGATCGAGTACGTCGCGACCACGGCCGTGATCGTCTACTTCTCGGCGAGCTATGCCAACGGCATCCTCGAGTCGCTGCTGGGCATCACCCTGCCCGGATGGGTGCTGTACATCATCCTGTACGGCGTCTTCATCGCCCTGAACTCTGCCGGCGCGAGCATCTCCTTCCGCTTCGCGATCGTCGTGTCGATCATCTCCATCGGCATCCTGCTGGTCTTCACGGGCATGGCGATCTTCTCCCCGGCGCTCGACTGGAGCTCGCTGTGGAACATCGCCCCCGACCCGGGCTGGAACGAGTTCCTCCCCCACGGCGTGCTGCCGATCCTGTTCGCCCTCCCGTTCGCGATGTGGTTCTTCCTCGGCATCGAGGAGCTTCCGCTGGCCGCGGAGGAGGCCCACGACCCGGTCCGCGACATCCCCAAGGCCGGCTTCTGGGCCCGCGGCACCCTCATCGTCACCGGCCTGCTGGTGCTCTTCTTCAACACGGCGCTGATCGGCTCCGAGGCGATGGGCGCGCCCGACCAGGGTGAGCCGCTGCTCAACGGCTTCCGCGCCATGGTCGGCGACCAGGCGGCGGCCGTGCTGGCCCTGTTCGCCCTCATCGGCCTCCTCGCCTCGCTGCAGGGCATCATGTTCGCCTACGGCCGCAACATGTACTCGCTCTCGCGGGCCGGCTACTACCCGCAGTTCCTCTCGCTCACCGGCAAGCGCCAGACACCGTGGGTCGCCCTCATCGTGGGCGCGGTCATCGGCTTCGTCGCGCTGGTGGTGCTGGACGTGCTGGCCACGCTCAACGAGGGCGCCGGGGCGCTCGCCGGCGCGATCGTGCTGAACATCGCCGTGTGGGGCGCCGTCCTGGCCTACCTGCTGCAGATGATCTCGTTCGTCATCCTCCGCAGGAAGTTCCCGAACGCCCACCGCCCGTACCGCAGCCCGTGGGGCGTCCCCGGAGCGGTGCTGGCCGCGGCGATCTCCGCGCTCATCTTCGTCGGGTTCCTGCTGAACCCCACGTTCGGACCCGCCATCATAGCGATCGTCATCGTGTACGTCGTGATCCTGCTGGGCTTCGCCCTGTTCTTCCGGCACCGCCTGGTGCTCTCGCCGGAGGAGGAGTACGCCCTGTCCGGGGGTCAGCACGGCGACCCGCAGGCCGAGGGCTACGACGCGATGGAGAAGGACGTCTTCGGCGAACGCCGCTGACGGATCGCACACGAGGGCCCGCCGGCATCCGTCGGCGGGCCCTCGTCGTCCGCGGCGGCGATGCTCCGAGCGGTCGCGCGAGCATGTGCCGGGAAAGACACAGGGCCCTCTCGATTCCCCCGCTGCGCGGCGGATGATTCGAGAGGGCCCAGGGCTCTCCGCGTGATTCGTACCGGTTCGCTGGGGACGAGGTCCGGAATCGCTACTGGGGGAAGCGACGAGTCATTTGGGAGCTAGCTCAATGCTAAGCGGCCGGTCAAATCTCGTCTGTCCCCTCTTCGGGGGACAAAATCCCGTCGGCCCCTCGGTTTGTGTGGGAGCGGTGTCAGTACAGCAGCATCTGCGCCGGATCGGACGACGCGACGCCGCCGATCTCGACCGACAGGAAGTACGACGCCCCGCCCCCCGGGGCGCGCTGGCGATCCGTCGCATCGCAGGACGAGACCGAGGAGCGCGTGCGGTCCCACACGAGCGGGGTCGCGCTGGAGACGGACTGGCCGGGCGCGATCAGCACGACCATGTCGCTGGGCTCGGTCTGGCAGTCCGTCGAGCGCCACCACACGTCTTCGCCGCTCGTGACGGTGAACTTCTGCGTCGTCGTGCCGACGTTCATCGTGCAGCCGACGGCGCTGTCGTTGGTCAGGGTGATCGACAGCTGCGGGTTCTGGCCGGCCGCGTACGTGTCCTGATCGGTGCGCGCCTGCACGGTCACATCCGCTGCCCGGCACGGCGCGGGTGCCGGAGTGGCCGTGGCCGAGGAGGAAGGGCTCGGAGCCGGTGATGCGGAGGCCGCGGCATCCACGGGCTTCTCCGACGGCGTCGGGGAGGCGACCGGCGCCTCGTCGGGCACGGGCTCCTCGGTCGGTGACGCCGACGGCGAAGCGGATGCCGCGGGCACCGCGGCATCCGTGGGCTGCGCGTTGCCGCGCCAGGGCTGCGCGACGAGCACCCACACCAGCGCGACGGCGGCGAGCACCGCGAGCAGGAGGATGATGCGCCGGCGTCGGTACACCGCCTTCGAGCGTCGCGTGCGGGTGGTCGGAGCAGTCACCCCTCCAGGCTAAGCGGCGGTCCTGCGAGCGCCCGTTCCGGCGCGCCCCGAGGTCAGGGTCGGGGCGCGGAGTCGGCCTGCAGACCCTTGAGCACCATGCGCAGGACGTCCTCGCCGAGCTCGTCGGCGTCGACGGCGCCCCCCGGCCGGTACCACTCGACGAGGGAGTTGATCATGCCGAAGATGAGCCTCGTCGCCACGGCGGCGTCGACGTCGGGGCGCAGCATCCCCTCGTCCTGGGCGACGTGCACGAGGTGCGACACGGCCTGGTCGAACGAGCGCCGACGAGCGAGGGCCGCGCGCTCGACGTCGCTGTTGCCGCGAACGCGCAGCAGCAGGGTGACGTACGGGAGCTTGTCGGTCAGCACGGAGACGGCGCCGCGGACGATGACCCGCAGGCGCTGCGCGGCATCGCCGGCGTCGGACTCGGCGTCGCGCAGCACTGCCTCGAGAGCGTCGAGGGCTTCGTCGAGCGCGACCTGGAGCAGGGCGTCCTTGGACGGGAAGTGGTGGTACAGCGCGGATTTCGTGAGCCCCAGGCGTCCGGTCAGGTCGGCGACCGACGTGGCGTCGAAGCCCTGCTCGTTGAAGAGCGCGACCGCGACGGCGAGCACCTGCGCGCGGTCGTGGCCGGGGCGGCCGCGGCGCGTCGACGCGGGCGCGGAGGTCATGCCCCCAGTGTGGCACCCGCGGGTCCCGCCACCTTGCCGCGCCTCCGCCGGCCTGACATGATTACTGAACGATCGGTCTGCAAAGATGCATGCCATGCAGGGCCGGGAAGGACGGACGATGTCGACGGATGCCGCGCTCCGCATCGACCGGCGGAGCGACCGCGTCGTCGCCACCCTCGATCGCCCCGCGACGCGCAACGCCATCGACCTGGGGATCGTCGACGCGCTCCACGCGCTGTGCGCAGAGCTGGAGGCGGACCCGCGGACCCTGATCCTCACCGGGGCCGGCCGCGTCTTCGCCTCGGGAGCCGACATCCGGCAGCTGCGCGACCGCACCGCGGACGACGCCCGCCGCGGCATCAACACCACGGTGTTCCGTCGCATCCAGGATCTGCCGATGCCCGTGATCGCCGCGATCCAAGGCTACGCGCTGGGCGGCGGCGCCGAGCTCGCGTACGCCGCCGACGTGCGCATCGCCGCACCCGACCTGCGCATCGGAAATCCCGAGACCGGCCTGGGCATCATCGCGGCGGCCGGGGCCACCTGGCTGCTGCCGGAGCTCGTGGGCGCCGCCCGCGCCGCCGACATGCTCCTCACCGGGCGCATCCTCGACGCCGAGGAGGCTCTGGCGTGGGGACTGATCACGGCCGTCCATCCCGCCGATCGGCTCCTCGACGCGGCGCACGCCATCGCCGACCGCATCGCGCGCGCCGACCCCCTCGCCACCCGGCACACCAAGACCGCCCTCCGTGCGCCGGCCGCCGCGCACCCCGACCTCGAGCTCGAGCTCCAGGCCGAGCTGTTCGAGCGGCCCGAGAAGCACGCCCGCATGACCGCCTTCCTCGAACGGACACGCCCGTGACCACGACCGATCCCCCTCGCCCTCCCGCCCGTGTCGGCGTGCTCGGCGGCGGCCGCATGGGGTCCGGCATCGCCCACGCGTTCCTCCTCGCGGGGTCGGACGTCGCGGTGGTCGAGCGCGATGCGGAGGCTGCGGCATCCGCTCGCTCCCGCATCCTCGCGTCGATCGAGCGCTCCGTCGCGAGGGGTGCGACGGATGCCGCTGCCGAGGCGTTCGCGGCCGCGGTGCACGTCGGCACCGACGTCGGCGCCTTCGCCGGTCGAACGCTCGTCGTCGAGGCGCTGCCCGAGGACCGCGTCATCAAGCTCGACGGCCTGCGGCGGGTCGAGGACGTGCTCGACGGCGACGCGGCGCTGGCCACCAACACCTCCTCTATCTCGATCGATGCGCTCGGGCTCGAGCTGCAGCATCCGGAGCGCTTCCTGGGGCTGCACTTCTTCAACCCCGTGCCGGCGTCGCAGCTCGTCGAGGTGGTGGTCGGCACGTCCACCAGGGCCGACCTCGTCGCGCGGGCCGAGGAGTGGGTGGCCGCTCTCGGCAAGCACGCGATCGTGGTGCGCGACACCCCCGGCTTCGCCTCCAGCCGCCTCGGGGTCGCGCTCGGGCTCGAGGCGATCCGGATGCTGGAGGAGGGCATCGCGTCGGCGGCCGACATCGACCGGGCCATGGAGCTCGGCTACCGGCATCCGGTGGGCCCGCTGCGCACGACCGACATCGTCGGACTCGACGTGCGTCTCGGCATCGCGGAGGAGCTCGAGGCGGCCTACGGCGAGCGCTTCGCCGCGCCCGCGCTGCTGCGCCGCATGGTCGCTGAGGGCCGGCTGGGCCGCAAGAGCGGATCCGGCTTCTACGAATGGAGCGAAGAATGACGACCGAGGTGCTGGCCAGCTATCTGCGCGACTCCTGGTGGACTCCGGCCGACCCGGCCGGTGCGGCGGTCGTCGTGGACGCCTCGACGGGAGCGCCGATCACGCGCGTCAGCACCGCCGGCATCGACATGGCCGCCGTGCTCGACCACGCACGGACGGTCGGTCAGCGCACCCTCGGCGCGCTCACCTTCCACCAGCGGGCCGTGCTGCTCAAGCAGATGGCGACCGCGCTGACGGAGCGGAAGGAGGAGCTGTACGAGCTGTCGACGACCGCGGGCTCCACCCGTCGGGACTCCCTGAGCGATGTCGACGGCGGCATCGGCGTGCTCTTCACCTACTCGTCGAAGGGGCGCCGGGAGCTGCCGGACGGCCGCGTCTACCTCGACGGCCCGATCGAGACGCTGTCGAAGGACGGCACGTTCCTCGGTCGCCACGTCTACACGCGCCTCACCGGCGTGGCCGTGCAGATCAACGCCTTCAACTTCCCGATGTGGGGAGCCCTGGAGAAGTTCGCGCCGGCGTTCCTCGCCGGGGTGCCGTCGGTGATCAAGCCCGCGACTCCGACCGGCTACGTCGCGGAGGCGTGGGTGCGGATGCTGGCCGATTCCGGACTGCTGCCCGACGGCGCGCTGCAGCTGGTGAGCGGACCCGTGCCCGGCCTGCTCGAGGCGCTCCGGCTGGGCGATCTCGTCGGCTTCACGGGCAGCGCCGACACGGCACGACGGCTGCGGGCATCGGTGTCGCCCGACGTCCGCTTCACGAGCGAGACCGACTCCATCAACGCGTCGGTGCTCGGCCCCGACGCAGTCGCGGGCACACCCGAGTTCGACGCCTACGTGAAGCAGCTGATGGTCGAGCTCACCACCAAGGCGGGGCAGAAGTGCACGGCCATCCGGCGGGCGATCGTGCCCGCCGCCGAGGCCGATGCGGTCGTCGAGGCCCTCCGCACCCTGCTCGAGGCGCGCACGGTGCTGGGCGATCCGCGGGCGGAGGGCGTCACGATGGGCCCGCTCGTCTCCCGTGGCCAGCGCGACGAGGTGATCCGTCACGTGGGGCTGCTGCAGGATGCCGGGGGTCGCCTGCTCCTCGGAGACCTCGCCGAACCGCAGGTGCGCCGCGCTGACGGCACGACCGGAGCAGCCCCCGGGGGCGCCTTCCTCGCGCCGCTGCTGATCGGCTTCGACGACCCGACCACCGCCGCCGCCCACGACGTCGAGGCCTTCGGCCCCGTCGCCAGCCTCCTCCCCTACGCCACGGTGGCGGAGGCCGCCGACCTCATCACGCGAGGCGGGGGCTCGCTCGTCACGAGCGTCGCCACGGGCGACCCCGCCGTCGCCCTCGAGCTGCTGACGGCCACCGCGGCCTCGAACGGCCGCATGCTCTTCCTCGACCGCGCCGACGCGCGCAGCTCCACCGGTCACGGCGCCCCCGTTCCGCACCTCGTGCACGGCGGTCCCGGACGCGCGGGCGGCGGCGAGGAGCTGGGCGGCATGCGGGCCGTGCTGCACCACATGCAGCGCACGGCCGTGCAGGGCAGCCCCGACATGCTCACGGCCCTCACCGGGGTCTGGCACACGGGCGCCGAGGCGGCGAGCGCCGGCATCCATCCGTTCCGCAAGCCGCTGAGCGACCTGCGCATCGGCGACCGCGTCGACTCGCCCGAGCGGGAGGTCGCCCTCGCCGACATCGAGACCTTCGCCCGGTTCACGGGCGACACCTTCTACGCCCACATGGACGAGACCGCCGCCGCGGCCAACCCCTTCTTCCCCGGGCGCGTGGCGCACGGCTACCTGCTGGTGTCGTGGGCCGCCGGGCTGTTCGTCGACCCCGATCCGGGTCCGGTGCTGGCCAACTACGGGCTCGAGGACCTCCGCTTCGTCACGCCCGTCTCCCCCGGCGACCGCATCCGCGTGACGCTGACGGCCAAGCAGATCACCCCGCGCGAGACCGACGACTACGGCGAGGTGCGCTGGGACGCGCTGATCCGCAACCAGCGCGATGAGACCGTCGCCACCTACGACGTGCTCACCCTCGTCGCGAAGACGTGGGAGGCCGCGGAGCCGGTGCCGGCATGACCGACCCCGACGGGCGTCCACCGGTGCGACCGATGATGCGCCGCGATCGCGCGTCCGCCGCGCTCGGCATGGTCGTGGAGCAGGACCTGCCCGGCGACGCGATCGTGTCGATGCCGATCCGGCCCGACATGACCAACGGCTTCGGACTCACCCACGGCGGCCTGGTGTTCACCCTCGCCGACACGGCGTTCGCGATCGCGTGCAACGAGGACGAGCGGGTGACCGTCGCGGCCGGGGCGGACATCGCGTTCCTCAAGCCGACCACCGCGGGACAGGTGCTCACCGCCCACGCGGTGCGCCGCTTCCGCCGCGGCCGCACCGGCATCTACGACATCACGGTGACCGATGAGACCGGCGAGGTCGTGGCCGAGGTGCGCGGCCGGTCGTTCGCGACCGACAGACCGCAGACCGGCTGACGCGAGCGGGGGCGGATGCCGCGGCATCCGGTCTCTTGTCCCGTCGCAGGCGCGCGTCTAGACTAACTGAACGATCGTTCTGTAAAGGAGTCGACGATGACCTCCCCCACCGAGGACACGCGCGCGCAGGAGCGTTTCGACGCGCTGATCGCCGCCGATTCCCGCATCGAGCCGCGGGATTGGATGCCGGATGCCTACCGCCGCACGCTGGTGCGCCAGATCTCGCAGCACGGCCACTCCGAGATCATCGGCATGCAGCCTGAGGGCAACTGGATCACGCGCGCGCCCAGCCTGAAGCGCAAGGCCATCCTCATGGCGAAGGTGCAGGACGAGGCGGGCCACGGGCTCTACCTCTACTCGGCCGCGCAGACCCTCGGCATCACGCGCGAGGAGATGACGCAGCAGCTCATCGAGGGGCGGGCGAAGTACTCGTCGATCTTCAACTACCCGACGCCGTCGTGGGCCGACATGGGGGCGATCGGCTGGCTCGTCGACGGCGCCGCCATCTGCAACCAGGTGCCCCTGTGCCGGGCGTCGTACGGACCGTACGCCCGCGCGATGGTGCGCATCTGCAAGGAGGAATCCTTCCACCAGCGGCAGGGCTTCGAGATCCTGCTCACCCTCATGCGCGGCACCCGCGCGCAGCAGGCGATGGCGCAGGAGTCCGTGGACCGCTGGTACTGGCCCTCGCTCATGATGTTCGGGCCGCCCGACGAGCACTCCCCGAACTCCGCGCAGTCCACGGCGTGGAAGATCAAGCGCTTCTCGAACGACGAGCTGCGCCAGCGTTTCGTCGGGATGCTGGTGCCGCAGGCCGCCGCGCTCGGCGTCACGCTTCCCGATCCGGAGCTGCGCTGGAACGAGGCCGAGGGCCGGTGGGACATGAGCGAGATCGACTGGACCGAGTTCCGGGAGGTGCTGGCCGGCCGAGGACCGATGAACGCCGAGCGGCTGCGCGCGCGCCGCGCCGCCCACGAGGACGGCGCCTGGGTGCGGGAGGCCGCGGCCGCCTACGCGCAGAAGCGGTCCGCCGCCGAGGCGGTGGCCGCGTGAGCACCTGGCCGCTGTGGGAGGTGTTCGTGCGGGCCGGCCGTGGGCTGAGCCACGTGCACGTCGGGTCGCTGCTCGCCCCAGACGCAGACATGGCCGTCCGCAACGCCCGCGACCTGTACACGCGGCGCGGGGAGGGCGTCTCGATCTGGGTGGTGCCTGCCGACGCGATGACGACGAGCGATCCCGACGAGAAGGACGCGTTCTTCGAGAGCCCCGAGGGCAAGAACTTCCGGCACGCGGTGTACTACACCGCGTCGGAGGGGGTGCCGCACCTGTGAGCAGGGACGGCGTGTCGACGCGGTCCGCTCCGTCGACGACCGAGGGCGCTCCACCCGCCGTGCGCGGGAGCGCGGCGACGGAGACGGCACGCGTCACCGTCGACGCGCTCGACCTCGCCGGGGAGCTCACGGGCGACGCCGACGCCGTCGCCTCGGCCGATGTGGCCGAATACGCGCTGTGGCTGGGGGACGACGCGCTCATCCTCTCGCAGCAGCTGGCGGCCTGGATCGCGCACGCACCGGAGCTGGAGGAGGACGTCGCCCTGGGCAACATCGCCCTCGACCTCCTCGGCCACGCGCGCTCGCTTCTGCGCTACGCCGGGACCGCCGACGGCCGCACCGAGGATGACCTCGCCTACTTCCGCGACGAGTACGAGTTCCGCAGCGCGTGGCTCTTCGAGCAGCCGAACGGAGACTTCGCCCAGACGATCGCACGCCAGCTCGCGGCATCCGTCTACCTCTTCGAGCTCCACCTGCGCCTGCGCGACTCCGCCGATCCGACGCTCGCCGCCGTCGCCGCGAAGGCCGTGAAGGAGGTCGACTACCACCGCGACCACGCCGTGCAGTGGACGCTCCGCCTCGCCGGCGGCACCGATGAGTCGCGGGCGCGCATGCTCCGCGGGATCGAGGCGGTCTGGCCCTACGTCGACGAGCTGTTCCGCGACGAGCCCGTGATCGATCGCCTCGAGGGCGTGGCCGTCCGGCCGTCGAGCCTGCGCGCCCCCTTCGACGCGGTCATCGCCTCCGTCTTCGCCGAGGCGGGGCTGCGGGTCCCCGATGGCTTCGTCTCGTCGGGCGGCGGTCGACGCGGCGCGCACTTCCCGGCGATGGCGTACCTGCTCGCCGAGATGCAGGTGCTGGCCCGCCGGCATCCCGGAGCGACCTGGTGAGCGCGGCCACACGGGAGGACGCCTGGCGCATCGCCGCCACCGTGACCGACCCGGAGGTGCCCGTGCTGACGATCGAAGACCTCGGGGTCCTCCGCGCCGTCGAGGTCGACGGTGACCGCGCGACGGTCACCCTCACCCCGACCTACAGCGGATGCCCGGCTCTGGAGACCATGCGCGACGACGTCATCCTGGCGCTCACCGCCGCGGGCTTCGCGCGGGTGGACGTGCGGACGACCCTCACCCCCGCCTGGACGACGGACTGGATGACGGATGCCGGCAAGCACAAGCTGACCGCCTACGGCATCGCCCCTCCGAGCGGACGATCCTCGCTCGGCGAGGGGCCGCTGCGCGTGCGGATGGCGGTCAAGTGCCCGCGGTGCGCGTCGCTCGACACCCGCGAGGTGGCCCGCTTCGGGTCGACCTCCTGCAAGGCGCTCTACGAGTGCCGCGCGTGCCTCGAGCCCTTCGACTTCTTCAAGGTCATCTGATGGCGACGGCCGAGGCCCCCGCGACGAGCGGGTCGCGGCGACGGGCGCGGTTCCACGAGCTCGAGGTCGCCGACATCCGACCCCTCACCGCGGACAGCGTCGAGGTGTCCTTCGCCGTCCCCGCCGACCTCGTCGCGGACTACGACTACCTGCCCGGGCAGTACGTCGCGCTCCGGACACGGATCGACGAGCGCGAGGTGCGCCGCAGCTACTCGCTGTGCCGCCCGCCCTCGCCCGGGAGGATCAGCGTCGGCATCAAGCGCGATCGCGGCGGGTTCTTCTCCGTCTGGGCGCACGAGAACCTGCGGGTCGGCGACCGGCTCGAGGTGATGAGCCCGGAGGGTCGGTTCACGTCGCGGCTCCCGTCTTTGGACGACGCCCATCTGGCCGGCATCGCCGCGGGGTCGGGCATCACGCCGATGATGTCGCTCGCGGCATCCGTCCTCTCCTCCTCCCCCACCGCCCGCTTCACGCTCGTGTACACGAACCGCGCCACGCAGGACGTGATGTTCCTCGACGACCTCGCCGACCTCAAGGACCGGTATCCCGGCCGGCTCGCCCTGCACCATGTGCTCTCCCGCGAGCAGCGCGGAGCGCCCCTGCTGTCGGGGCGGATCGACGCGGAGAAGCTCGGCACGATCATCGACCGGCTCGTGCCGCCGGCCTCCGTCACGGAATGGTTCCTCTGCGGGCCGTTCGACCTCGTCGCGCTCTGCCGCACGGCGCTGTCCGCGCGGGGCGTGCCCGACGACGACGTGCGGTTCGAGCTCTTCACCGGCGAGGCCGACGGTCCGCGGCCCGCGCATCCGGGGCCGATGGCGGCCGACGCCGGCGACGCGACGGTCTCGATCGAGTTCACGCTCGACGGCCTGTCCTCCACCGTCGAATCGCCGGTCGGGGCGAACGAGGCGATCCTGGATGCCGCCCTCCGCGTGCGCGGCGATGTGCCGTTCGCGTGCGCGGGCGGTGTCTGCGGCACCTGCCGGGCGCGGGTGATCGAGGGCGAGGTGCGGATGACGCAGAACTTCGCGCTCGAGCCCGACGAGATCGAGCGCGGCTACGTGCTCACGTGCCAGTCGCACCCGCAGACCCCGCGGGTGGTCGTGGACTACGACGGCTAGGAGGCCCGCATGATCGACCTGAGCATCGTGGACGAGATCGCCACGGTCGTGCTGAACGCCCCCGATCGTCTGAACGCGCTCGACGAGACCGGCCTCCGCGAGCTCGGCGCCGCCTACGACCGTGCGCAGTCGGCCGGCGTCCGGGCACTCGTGCTGCGCGGCGAGGGACGGGCGTTCTGCGCCGGTCGCGACATCTCCGCGGTCGACCCGGCGACCGACGACGTGCCCGGCTACCTCGACGGGCTGCTCGCGCCGCTGCTGCGACGCATGGCCGCCTTCCCCGCGCCGACCTTCGCCGCCGCGCACGGCGCCTGTCTGGGCGTCGGACTGGGCCTGCTCATCGCCACCGACGTCGTCTACGTCGCCGACACCGCGAAGATCGGGTCGCCGTTCGCCGGCCTCGGAGCGACGCTCGACTCGGGCGGACACGCGCTCTTCGCCGAGCGTCTCGGCGCGCACAAGACCCTCGACCTCATCTACAGCGGACGCCTCATGACCGGCGCGGAGGCCGTGCAGTCCGGCCTCTTCTCCCGCGTGCTCGCCGCGGACGAGGTGCTGCCGGCGATCCAGGATGCCGCGGCCCGGGCCGCCACCGGACCCACGTCCGCGTTCCTCGCGAGCAAGCGTCTCGTCGCGCGCATCCGCGACGAGCGCCTCTCGCTGTGGGACGCCATCGCCGAGGAGAGCGCGGCGCAGACGGCCCTCAGCGCCACGGACGACTACCGCGAGGGCTTCGCCGCGTTCCAGGCGAAGCGCGCGCCGATGTTCCGCGGCCGTTGACCCTGCCCGCGACCCCTCTCCGCCGCGCATCCCTCTCCGCCGCCATCCCTCTCCGCCTCGCGAAACGTCGCAACACGCCGTTCCCGCGCGGAGTGGAACGGCGTGTTGCGACTTCTCGAGGGAAAGACGTGTCGCCCCCGCGCACCTCTCAGCGCGCAGGCGGGAGTGCTAGCGCGCCCAGAGCCGCTTGAGCATGCGGGTGTTGCCGAGCGTGTTCGGCTTGACGTGGGCGAGGTCGAGGAACTCCGCGACGCCCTCGTCCGGGCTGCGCACGAGCTGCGAGTACACATCGGGGTCGACGACCTGCTCGCCGATCGGCGAGAAGCCTCGCCGCGTGAAGAAGTCGACCTCGAAGGTGAGGCAGAACAGGCGCGACAGACCGAGGCGCAGCGCGCGCTCCTCCAGACCGTCGACGAGCGCCCTGCCGACGCCGCGGTGCAGCCAGTCGTCGCCGACGATGAGCGTGCGCACCTCGCCGATGTCCTCCCAGATGACATGGAGGGCGCCGCACCCGATGATCTCGCCGGCCGAGGTCTCCGCGACGAGGAACTCCTGCACGGCCTCGTAGAGCACGACGAGGTCCTTGCCGAGGAGGATCCGCTTCTGCACGAACGGCTCGAGCAGGTCCTGGATCGCGCGCACGTCACCCGTGCGCGCCGGACGGACCTGGAAGGAGCTCATCCCCCCAGCCTAGGCTCGCCCGACCGGCCGCTCGCCGCGCGACGCGTCGATGCGACCGGCCGCACATGACGAAGGGGCGGATGCCGCAGCATCCGCCCCTCTTATCGAATCGTGTGTCAGCCTCCGGCGACGATGTCCGGCGTCGCGGTGATCTCGCCCGCGGCACCCACGCCGACGGCGACCTTGTCGCCGCGCGGTCCGGTCTCGAAGGCGAACTCGCCGTTCTCGACATCGACCTTCACGTGGTCTCCGGAGTTGAGCTCGCCGTGCAGGATCTTCTCGCTCAGACGGTCCTCGATCTCGCGCTGCATCGCCCGGCGGAGCGGACGAGCACCCAGGGTCGGGTCGAAGCCGATCTCGATGAGCTTGTCCTTCGCGGTGTCCGACAGCTCCACCGTCATGTCGCGGTCGAGCAGGCGCTCGCTCAGGCGCTTGGTGAAGAGGCCGACGATCTGACGCAGCTCGTCCTTGTCCAGCTGGGGGAAGACGATGACGTCGTCGACACGGTTGAGGAACTCCGGCTTGAAGCTGCGCTTGAGCTCCTCGTCGACCTTGCCCTTCATCCGCTCGTAGCTGGTCGTCGCGTTGCCCTCGACCTGGAACCCCACGGGTCCACCGGCGATCGCCGACGAGCCGAGGTTGGTCGTCATGATGATGACCGTGTTCTTGAAGTCGATGACGCGGCCCTGACCGTCGGTCAGGCGACCCTCCTCGAGGATCTGCAGCAGCGAGTTGAAGATGTCGGGGTGCGCCTTCTCGATCTCGTCGAAGAGCACGACCGAGAACGGCTTGCGACGCACCTTCTCGGTGAGCTGGCCGCCCTCTTCGAAGCCGACGAACCCGGGAGGGGCACCGAACAGCCGCGAGACGGTGTGCTTCTCGCCGAACTCCGACATGTCGAGCGCGATGAGCGCGGACTCGTCATCGAAGAGGAATTCGGCGAGGGCCTTGGCCAGCTCGGTCTTTCCGACGCCCGTGGGACCGGCGAAGATGAACGAGCCCGAGGGACGCTTCGGGTCCTTGAGGCCGGCGCGCTGACGGCGGATCGTGCGCGACAGCGCCGCGATCGCCTCCTCCTGGCCGATGACCCGCTGGTGCAGGGCCTTCTCCATGAAGACGAGTCGGCTCGACTCCTCCTCGGTGAGCTTGAAGACGGGGATGCCGGTGGCCTGGGCGAGCACCTCGGCGATCAGGCCCTCGTCGACGACCGCGTGCGACGCGACGTCACCGCTGCGCCACTGCTTCTCCAGGCGCAGGCGCTCGGCGAGCAGGGACTTCTCCTCGTCGCGGAGGCCCGCGGCCTTCTCGAAGTCCTGCTCCTCGGAGGCGCGCTCTTTGTCCTCGCGGACCTTGGCGATCTTCTCGTCGAACTCGCGCAGCTCGGGCGGGCTGGACAGGATCGACAGACGCAGGCGGGCGCCGGCCTCGTCGATCAGGTCGATGGCCTTGTCGGGCAGGAAGCGGTCGGAGATGTAGCGGTCGGCGAGGTTCGCCGCCGCGACGATCGCGCCGTCGGTGATCTGCACCTTGTGGTGCGCCTCGTAGCGGTCGCGCAGCCCCTTCAGGATGTTGATCGCGTGGGGCAGGCTCGGCTCGGCGACCTGGATCGGCTGGAAGCGGCGCTCGAGCGCAGCATCCTTCTCGAAGTGCTTGCGGTACTCGTCGAGCGTGGTGGCGCCGATCGTCTGGAGCTCTCCACGGGCCAGGAGCGGCTTCAGGATCGAGGCCGCGTCGATCGCACCCTCGGCGGCGCCCGCACCCACGAGGGTGTGGATCTCGTCGATGAAGACGATGATGTCGCCGCGCGTGCGGATCTCCTTGGTGACCTTCTTCAGGCGCTCCTCGAAGTCACCGCGGTAGCGGGAACCCGCGATGAGCGAGCCGAGGTCGAGCGAGTAGACCTGCTTGTCCTTCAGCGTCTCGGGCACCTCGTTCTTGACGATGGCCTGCGCGAGGCCCTCCACGACGGCGGTCTTGCCAACGCCGGGCTCGCCGATGAGGACGGGGTTGTTCTTGGAGCGACGCGAGAGGATCTGCATGACCCGCTCGATCTCCTTCTCGCGCCCGATCACCGGGTCGAGCTTGTTGTCGCGGGCGGCCTGCGTGAGGTTGCGGCCGAACTGGTCGAGCACCGCGGATCCGCCCTGAGCGGCCTGACCGGACTCGTTGGCGGCGCCGCTGACGGCGGCCGGCTCCTTGCCCTGGTAGCCCGAGAGGAGCTGGATGACCTGCTGGCGCACCTTGTTCAGGTCTGCGCCGAGCTTGACCAGCACCTGGGCGGCGACACCCTCGCCCTCGCGGATGAGGCCGAGCAGGATGTGCTCGGTGCCGATGTAGTTGTGGCCGAGCTGAAGCGCCTCGCGCAGCGACAGCTCGAGCACCTTCTTGGCGCGGGGCGTGAAGGGGATGTGCCCCGTCGGCTGCTGCTGGCCCTGGCCGATGATGTCCTGCACCTGCTCGCGCACGGCGTCGAGCGAGATGCCCAGGGACTCGAGGGCCTTGGCGGCGACGCCTTCTCCCTCGTGGATCAGCCCGAGCAGAATGTGCTCGGTGCCGATGTAGTTGTGGTTGAGCATCTTCGCCTCTTCTTGGGCGAGCACCACCACGCGTCGAGCACGGTCCGTGAATCTCTCGAACATCTCAATTCCTCCGGCCGGGGGCCACATCCGACGCGGGTTTCCGCGTCTTGTAACGAGGGTAACCAGGCGACGGATGCCGCATCCCCGTGTTCGCCGTCGGCATAGCGACCCCGCGGAGCCGTCCTCTCCCGAGCCGGCCGGTGTCCGTGACGGAGCTCTTGACACTCCTCGCGTATCGTTTATCGTTGTTATCGAAAGTCGTTGGTAACGATCATCGATAGGAGACTCCGATGTCCTCAGACACCCAGCTGTCTAAGAGCGACCGCCTCGGCATGTACCTGTACGCCGGCCTGGGAGCGGTCGGCATCGTCGCCGTGACGGTGTCCGTCATCGCCCGGCTCACCGAGGTCGCCCGGGGCCGCGACATCCCGGTCCTCGTGCCGTTCGTCGACGAGACGGCGACGCTCCCCATCGGCCCGGACGGCGCGCCGGTCGACGTCGCCGTGCAGCAGGCGACCGTCACGGTGGCGTCGCCTGCGCCGGCCACCCTCTTCGCCCTGTGGGCGGAGCCGATCGTGGTCGGTCTGGCGCTCATCGCCGGCATCGTCGTGGCCGCCCTCTTCTGCCTGCGACTGGCACGCGGCCTCGCGTTCCAGAAGGGCACCTCGCGCCTCGTCTACACGGGCCTCGGCATCTTCGCGGTCGGCTGGTTCGCGGGCTCGATCCTCACCTCGATGACCGTCAACGGCGCCCTGTCCGCCGTGAGCGACTACACGTACGACGGCACGTCGTTCGAGTTCGACTTCGTCCCGGTCCTGGCTCTGCTGGCCCTCACCGCGGTGGCCACGGCGTTCCAGGTCGGCGAGCGGCTGCAGCGCGAGACCGAAGGGCTCGTATGAGCCCGGCGGAGGCCGACGACGGTCCGTCCGGCGTCCACTGCCGCCTGGACGAGCTCCTCGCCGAGCGCGGCATGACACTCACCCGCCTGAGCGAGCTGGTCGGCGTGTCGATCGTGAACCTGTCGGTCCTCAAGAACGACCGAGCGCGGGCCATCCGCTACTCGACGCTGTCGGCGATCTGCCGGGCGCTGGACTGCAGCGTGGGCGACCTGCTGGTCCGCACCGACTGACCGCCCACTGTCACGCGGTTCAGCCCGCGATCGGGATCCGGACGCCGTCGAACTTGTCGCCCTTCATCGTCAGGTGCGCACCGCTCTGCTCGTCGAGGCCGTCGACCGCGGTGACCAGCACGCGCGGGGCGATGTCGGCCGTGCAGACCTGATCGGCCGGCGGCGTCGCGAAGACCGCGGTCACGTCGCTCGGGCCGGTCGCGGTGACCGACTCGGCCACCGGCAGGCAGGTCGAACTGCCCCAGGTGAGGATGAGGAAGGCGCCCGTGTCGAACCAGCCGGCACTGGGCAGGTACTCGGTCGGGTCGCCGGGCACACCGGTCAGCGCGGAGTCGCCCTGGAGGTCGGCCTCCCCCGCGTAGGTGCCGGTCACGACGATGGAGAGGCCGTCCGCCGGATCGACACCGGCGGGGAGGGTGACGACGCTCGCGCGAGGAACGAGGTCCTTGGTGCACGCCTGACCTTCGGGGTCGGTGAGCTCCACCGTGACCACGCCGTCGGCATACATCGGCTCGTCGGCCATCGGCACGCAGGTCGAGCTGCCCTGGGTCACGATGCCCACGGCGCGACCGTCGTCGAGCCACGCGGCGTGCAGCTGCGTCGTCGCCGTCGGATCATCGGACGGCGAGGCGGGTGCGGACCCGGGACCCGAGGCGGTGGCGCACCCGGCGAGGCCGACGGCCAGTGCCAGAGCGGATGCCGCGGCCACGGCGCGACGCGAGAGAAGGGGCATGATCCGATTCTGTCCGAGCCCTCTGGGGGTCTTCGGCGAATGCGGTCACGGCGCCATAACGGGTTGGCTACGCCCCTGTAACGGTTCGCCCCGCCGAGCTCGGGCCGACACGGTTCACCCTGTCGCCGCGTGCGCGGTCACTGCAGCGCCGAGGTGAGGCGCGCGATGTTGTCGAGGATGGTGGAGCGCAGCGGCTGCTTCTGCCACTCCTCGAGCGTCAGCTCACGGCTGATGCGCCGGTAGCGGTCCTCGACGTTGCGCATCTCCTGCACGAACTCCTCGCCGCGCACGAGGAGCGAGATCTCCATGTTGAGACCGAAGGAGCGCATGTCCATGTTGCTCGAGCCGATGACGGCGACCTCGTCGTCGATGGTGAAGCACTTCGTGTGCAGGATGTACGGCTTCCGGTACATCCAGATCTTCACCCCCGCGCGCAGCAGCGACTCGTAGTAGCTGCGCTGCGCGTGATAGACCATCGCCTGATCGCCCTCCTCCGAGACGAACAGCTCGACCTGCAGTCCGCGCTGGCAGGCGGTGGTGATCGCGAGCAGCATCGCCTCGTCGGGCACGAAGTACGGGCTGACGACGGTGATGCGGCGCTGGGCGGAGTAGAGCAGGGCGGCGAAGAGGCGCAGGTTGTTCTGCACCTCGAACCCGGGACCCGACGGCACCACCTGGCAGTCCAGGTCTCCGGGCCCGCTCTTGACGTCGAAGAGGTCGATCTCGTCGGTGAGCACCTCGTCGGTCTCGCTGTACCAGTCGCTGAGGAAGACGGCGTTGACGGATGCCACGACCGGCCCCTCCAGGCGCACCATCAGGTCGACCCAGTGCAGCCCGCGACGGATGTTCTTGCGCAGGTTGTAGGTGGAGTCGGTGACGTTCTGCGACCCCATGAACGCCACGGTGCCGTCGACGACCAGCAGCTTGCGGTGGTTGCGCAGGTCGGGGCGCTGGTACTTGCCCTTGAGCGGCTGCACCGGCAGCATCAGCCGCCACTGAGCGCCCATGGCATCGAGCCGGGCGAGGGTCTTCTTGTAGAACGGCTTGCCGCGGTTGGCCCAGTGGTCCAGCAGCACCCGCACGGTGACCCCGCGCGCCGCGACCTCCTCCAGCGCCGAGAAGAAATTGTCGGTGGAGTCGTCGCTCTGCAGGATGTAGAACTCGACGTGCACGTACCCCTCGGCGGTGCGGATGGCGGCGGCCATCGTGTCGAGGCTCTCCTGGTAGTCGGCGATCAGGTGCGCCGCGTTGTCACCCGCGAGCGGCATGGCGCCCAGGCGCCGGTTCATCGTCACCAGCGACGTGAACCAGTCGGGTGCGTGGGGGCGGAGCGTGCCGAAGTCGAGGTGGCTGCTGGTCTCGGTGATGTACTCGTTGATCTGCTCCTGCTTGCGCCGGCGCTTGCGCGGCAGACGCGGGTTGCCGATGAGCAGGAAGAGCAGAACGCCCACGAACGGGATGAAGTAGATCGCCAGGAGCCAGGCCATGGCGGCCGTCGGACGGCGGTTGCGGGGCACCACGATGATGGCGGCGATGCGGATGATCACATCGCTGACGAAGACGAGGATCAGCCACCACGACGCGTCGAAGGTGATGTCGACCACGGAACGTCCTCCCGGCGGGCAGTCCATCCAGCGTAGTGCGCGCCGGGGACGGCCCCGTGGGGGCGGGGGCTCAGCGCTCGGCGGGAGCCGCGGCGGGAGCGGATGCCGGGACGGGCGGCAGCCCGCGCTTCGCGCGCTCCTCCGCCTGGATGCGCGCGTAGATGCGTCGCTCGGTGCGGTCGGAGCGGATGATGCTGCGCAGGATCCAGAAGAACAGGGTGCTCACGACGGCCGTCGGCACCAGCGACCAGAACACGGCCGCCCAGAAACTGCTGTCCATGTGTCCAGGATACGCGGCCCCGGACGGTCGCGGCTGAGCAGGTCCCGTACGCGCCTCCTCCCCCACGCGGTCGCCACACCGATCCGTCCCCCATCGCCCGCTCCTCCCCCGTTCCGTCCGTCCCGTCTGCATCCCGCTCGACCTCGACGTCACGGTGCGCACCCTGTGGAGACTCCGCACGGCCGGAGCCGCGGCATCCGATCCTCGGGACATGACCACTCCCGTTGTGAAGGCCGCCGACGCGGCGCAGTTCCTCGCCCTCGTGCCGCGCATGGTGGGCTTCCTGCCGCGGCGCAGCATCGTGCTGATCCCGTTCGGACGTGGCCGCAGCCTCGGCGGGATGCGGGTCGACCTGCCGCCCGGCGACCTCGCACCCGCGCCGCTCGCGGCCACCTTCATCGGCATGGTGTGCCGGGTCTCCGCGGCCGACGCGGTCGCCGTCGTCGTCTATACGGACGACGCGTGGACGCCCGGCGACATGCCCCACCGCGGCCTCGCCGACGCGCTCGCCCGGCGTGCCCGGGAGTGCGGCCTCCACGTGACCGACATGCTCTGCGTCGCTGCGGACGGCTGGGGCTCCTTCCTCGATCCGGACGGGCCGAAGGCGGGCAGGCCTCTCCGCGAGATCGCCGCGCCGGCGGGCGAGATGCCCGACCTGCCGACCGGCGATCAGCTCGCCGGCGCGGCGCTGCCCGCCGCGAGCGCATCCGAGCGGAAGGACGTCGCCGGGGCGTTCACCGCGCTGCGCCGGGCGATCGCGCTCGTCTGCGGTCCCGACGCGGGCGGCGAGGGAGCCGGCACGGGTGGCCGCGTCGACCCGACGGCGCTGACGGCGATGTGCGCGCTCGACGATGTGCCGTCGCTGTTCGAAGACGCCCTGGGGTGGGATGCCGCGGCCCTCACGCCGTTCCAGACGGCGCTCATGATCTGGACGCTCGGCCGGCCGTCGCTGCGCGACATCGCGCTCGTGCAGTGGTGCGGCGGCGTGGACGACGGCGACCAGGCGCTCGACGCGCAGCTCCGGTGGGAGGCCGGTGAGGAGTATCCCTCGGGGCTCGCGATGCGCATGTGGGGCGAGGGGCCGGTGCCCGTCCACACCCGGCTCGCGAGGGCGCTGGAGATCGCCCGCCGCGCGGCGGTGGCCGCCCCGCGGCCCCAGCGCGCCGGCTCTCTCGCCACCTGCGCGTGGCTGTCGTGGGCGCTCGGACGATCCACCCACGCCGAGCAGTACGCCTCATGGGCGTGCGAGATCGAGCCCGAGCACGGCCTGGCCGAGATCGTGCGCTCGTTCGTCGTCGCCGGCCACCTCCCCGACTGGGCCTTCCGCGCCGGCGGGACGCGGTGAGTCGGTCGCTACTTGACCAGCGGGAAGAGGATCGTCTCGCGGATGCCCAGGCCCGTGATGGCCATCAGCAGGCGGTCGATGCCCATGCCCATGCCCCCGGTCGGCGGCATGCCGTGCTCCAGCGCCCGGAGGAACTCGTCGTCGATGCGCATGGCCTCGACGTCGCCGGAGGCGCCGAGCGCCGCCTGCTCGACGAAGCGCTCGCGCTGGATGACGGGATCGATGAGCTCCGAGTACCCGGTGGCGAGCTCGAACCCGCGGACGTACAGGTCCCACTTCTCCACGACGCCGGGGATCGACCGGTGCTCGCGCACGAGCGGACTGGTGTCGACGGGGAAGTCCATGACGAACGTGGGGCGGGTCAGGCCGCTCTTGACGAAGTGCTCCCACAGCTCCTCGACGTACTTGCCGTGCGTCGGGTGCGGCGGGGCGTCCACGCCCACCTCGGCCGCGAAGGCGACGAGCTCGTCGAGCGGCGTCTGCGGGGTGATGGATCGCCCGGCCGCCGCCGAGAGCGAGTCGTACATCGACAGCCGGTCCCACTGACCGCCGAGGTCGTACTCGGTGCCGTCGGCCCACGTCACGGTGGTGGAGCCGGTCACGGCCACGGCGGCGTTCTGGATCATCTCCTGCGTGAGGTCGGCGATGCCGTTGTAGTCGCTGTACGACTGGTAGGCCTCGAGCATGGCGAACTCGGGGCTGTGCGTGGAGTCGGCGCCCTCGTTGCGGAAGTTGCGGTTGATCTCGTACACGCGGTCGATGCCGCCGACGACGGCCCGCTTGAGGTACAGCTCGGGCGCGATGCGTAGGAAGAGGTCGGCGTCGAAGGCGTTCGAGTGGGTGACGAAGGGGCGCGCCGAGGCTCCCCCGTGCTGCACCTGCAGCATGGGGGTCTCGACCTCGACGAAGCCGTGCGCGGTGAAGGTGGCACGGAGGCTGGCATTGACCTTGGCGCGGGCGAGGACGGTCTCGCGGGCGCGATCGCGCACGATGAGGTCGAGGAAGCGGCTGCGGACGCGGCTCTCCTCGTTCAGCTCGGAGTACATGTTGGGGAGCGGCAGCACCGCCTTGGACGCGATGGTCCACTCCGACACCATGATCGACAGCTCGCCGCGGCGGCTGGAGATGACCTCGCCCGAGACGAACACGTGGTCCCCCAGGTCGACCAGCTCCTTCCAGCCTTGGAGGCTCTCGTCGCCGACGACGGCGAGGGAGACCATCGCCTGGATGCGGCTGCCGTCGCCCGACTGGAGCGTGGCGAAGCAGAGCTTCCCGGTGTTGCGGCTGAACACGACGCGTCCGGCCACCCCGGCGGTGACGCCGGTCTCCTCGCCCGCCTCAAGTGTGCCGAAGCGCTCGCGGAGCGCGGGGATGGTGTCGGTGACCGGCACCGAGACCGGATAGGCGCCACCCGCGGCGTCCGTCCGCTCCGCGATGAGGCGCTCGCGCTTGGCGAGGCGCACGGCTTTCTGCTCGAAGACGTCGGCGATCTCCTCGGCGGAGATCTCCTGATCGGCGGGCGCGGGCGACGACGTGTCTGTCACGGTGGGGGCTCCTCGGAAGTCTCCGGAAGTCTACCGGCGGCGCCCGTGCGACCCCACGCGCGGAGACACCCGCCGAGGCGGGCGCACCCGCGTCAGTTGAGGACGATCTCGGCGTTGTCGATGAATCGGTGCCCGGCGACGGAGGCCGCGATCAGCGCGAGCGCGCGGCCCGCGTGCCCCTCGTCGACGGGGAGGAAGGTGGCGGGGTCGACGACGCTGAGGTACTCGAGCCGGATGCGCGGCTCGCCCATCAGCGAGGACTGGGCCGCGGCGATGCAGGCGTCGACACCGCGGTCGGCATTGGATGCTGCGGCGTCCAGCGCCGCGGGGAGCTTCGCCGCCGCGGCGCGGTCACGGTCCTCGAGCATGCCGACCCGCGTCGAGATCGGCAGGCCGTCGTCCTCGCGCACCGTGTCGACCGTCGCGATCTCGACGTCCACGAACAGGTCGCGCACCATGCGCTCGACGAGGAAGACCCGCTGCCGGTCACGCAGCCCGTAGACGGCGACGTCGGGGCGGACGATGTTCAGCAGCTTCGCCTCGACGGTGAGGAGGCCGTCGAAGTAGAACGGGCGGGTGCGGCCCTCGTAGCGGAGGCCGAGGTCGCCGGCCGTCACCTTGGTCGTGTCGAAGCCGCGCGGCAGCAGCTCCGCCTCATCGGGGGCGAAGACGATGTCGACCCCGAGCGACGTGAGCAGCTCCTCGTCGGCCTCGGGTGTCCGCGGGTAGGCGGTGCGCTCGTCCGCGGTGCGGAAGCGCAGCGGATTGACGAAGATCGACACGACCACGATGTCGGCGATCTCGCGCGCGTGGTGGACGAGGTCGATGTGCCCGTCGTGGAGTGCGCCGATCGTCGAGATGAAGGCCACCCGCGGCGTGCCGGCAGCGGCACGGGTCTCGGTCAGCCGCGAACGCAATTCCGAGACGGTGCGGATCATCCGTCGATCGTAACGTCGAGCGGACCCTCGTCCGTGACGCGCCGGCCGGCGTCGGCGAGGGCGTGGTCGACCGTCGAGTGCACCAGCGAGGAGAGGTACGACCCGGGGTTGTCGACGCCCACCCGCGCGAGGATCGACGCCGCCTGCCGCACGATCGAGCGCGAGAACTCCGTCGCCGTCGCGATCGCCTCGGCGTAGTCGGGGCGGTCGGCCTCGCCCACCACGACGGGCTCGCAGCCGATCTCCACGGCGAGCGCCTGCGCGATGGGGAGCACGGGCCCGGGGGCGGTCACGGCGGCGTAGCTGTGGGGCAGCTGGCGGAGGTCCATCGACGTGCCGGTGAAGGTCATCGCCGGGTGCACCGCGAGCGGGATCGCGCCGAGCGCCATCGCCGGTCCGAGCACGGCCACGCCGTAGGCGGGATCGGTGTGCAGGATGAGCTGTCCGGGCTGCCAGCCGCCGAGGTCGGCAAGGCCCTTCACGAGGCCGGGGAGCTGATCGTGCGGCACGGCCACGACCACCAGCTCGCTGCGCCGCGCGACCTCGACGGCGTCGAGCACCGGAACGCCGGGGAGCACCGCCTCGACCCGCTCGGGATCCGATCCGGCGGTCACGCCGGTGAGGGCGTGGCCGGCGCCGGCCAGCGCTGCTCCCAGCACGGGTCCGACCCGGCCCGCGCCGATGATGCCGACGCCCAGGCGTCCGTCGCGCCTCACGAGCGGTCCTCCTCGCCGGCCCAGCGGTGGCTGCGGTCGGTGGCCGCCGCAGCCACCGTCGCGGCCGACGCGTCCGCGAAGAGGGCGAGCGCAGCATCCCGATCGACGGCTCCGAGGGTTCCTGTCACCCGGCCGGTGATCGTGTGCACGGTCACCGCGGCGAGGTTCAGCGCCCGGGCCAGCGGACCCTGCTCCAGCCCGAAGCTCTGGGCGCGAGCCAGGGGGAAGATGCCGAGCGTGCGCCAGATGAACCCGCGGCGCAGGAGCAGCACGCCCGGCACGAGGAGGAAGCCGTTGCGGCGCCACGAGAGCAGGCGCAGCAGACGCGCGCGTCGCGGGGTGTTCGTGTACGGGTCGTCCGCGCGCGGACCCAGCACGCCGTCGTCGAACACCACCGGCCATTCCGCCTCGGGCATCGCGGGCAGCATGAGCTGCAGCACCTTCGCCACGTCCTCGCGCGTGCCCACCGGCAGCACGGTGGTGAAGGGGTCGGCGGCGCTCTGCGCGGCGCTCCCGCCGGAGAGGCGGTTCACCGTGATGGACCACCAGCCGAACGGTCGCCACAGCACGGACTGGCGGATCTCGACGGCGTGGATACGGCCGGGCGGCAGCACCTCGGTCACGGTCGTGAAGAGCCCGAACGTGATGCGCACGCCGCTGGAAGTCGGCGCGATGGAGTACCGCAGGGTCTTCGTGATGCCGCGCACCCAGTAGGCGCCGAATCCGAGCACGGTGGGGAGGACGCCAAAGAGGATCCACGGGGTGCCGAGGATCGCTCCGACCACGATGCCGACGATCAGGACGACGAGGGTGATGGTCGAGCCGCTGAGGAGATGGGATGCCACGATCCGCCCGATCGGGATGTGGACGACCGATGCGGGGTCTTCCACCGGCTGCTCCGCGCCGGCGATGAGACCGGTGAAGCCCTCGCTGACGGCGGACGACGCGGCCTCGCGCCGGGTGCGCGGCTCGCCGCGGAGCGCGCGCTCGGCCAGCTGACGGCCGGAGGCGAGCTGCAGGATGTCGGCGCGCACGGCCTCGGCGCTGGAGGTCGAGAGGTACTCGAGCTTCACGTTGGCGTCGAGTCCGGCACCGACGACCTCGAGCTTGGCCATGCCCAGCAGGCGCGCCACCATCGGGCGCGTGAGGTTGACCCCCTGCACGCGGTCGAGCGGCGACTGACGGTGCGAGCGGAACAGCACGCCGGAGCGCACCTCCACGTCGTCGCCGGTGATGCGGAAGGTGTGGAACCGCCACGAGACGTAGAACGCTCCGACGAGGATCGCGGCGACCCCCACGATGACCAGGAGGGCGACGATGGCGAGGTCGTGGCTCAGGACGTAGTCGATGGGATCGGGCGGCGCACTCCGTCCGCTGCGACCGGCGGGCAGCGGGAAGAACAGCTCGATCAGGCGATCGCGGAAGTTGGCGATCACGATGCCGATCACGACGACGAGGAAGAGCCCGCCGCGGAAGAGCGGGGTGAGCGGGTGGAGGCGATGCCACTCGCCGTCGCTGAGCGGCGATCCGACCCGTCGGGGGTCGGGAGCCGTGGGCGACGGGTCCGATGCCGCCGTCGGCACCGGCTGCGCCGACGGCGGCCCGGGGTGCGTCGGCGGACCGATGTCCGTCCGGTCCGCGGCGGGGAGGGAGGGGTCGGTCACAGTCCGGTCCGGCGCGTCTCGGCGACGTCGATGAGCGTGTCGCGGAGCCTGTCGGCGGCCTTCTGGGCGAGCCCCGGGATGACGACGCCCGTGGAGGCGGCGGCGGTCACGAGCTTGAGCTGCGCGATGCCGAACCCGCGGTCGAGTGGACCGTGGGTGATGTCCACCAGCTGCATGCGCCCGTAGGGCACGGCTACGGTGCGCTGCCACAGGATGCCGCGGCGGAAGACGAGATCGTCCTGGCGCAGCTGGTAGCCGATCGAGCGGGCCTGGCGAGGAGTGATCGCCATCGTCCACACGATCAGCAGCGAGATGATGCCGCCGGGGATCCAGGCCCACCACTGCTTCCACACGAGGGCCACGGCGAGCATCGCGGCCACGACGACCAGGAGGAACAGGCCGTTCGCGATGAGCTGCACCCGCACGTAGGCGGGTGAGATCTGATGCCACGTGCCGTCGCCGAGCGGAAGGCGGCGCGCGCTGCGTGGCTCGCGGATGCTCGTGTAGGTGCCGGCGTCGAGCACCGGGTCAGGCGTCGGGTCCGGCACCGGTGCTTCCAGGCTGTTCGTCATCGTCGTCCTTCGGGATCGTGCACATGTGCTCCGCGACGAGGGCGGCGGCGACCAGGATCGCACCGCTGACAGCCGTTGCGATGATCGCCGTCAACGAGCCTACCGAGGGGCTGGTCGGCCGGGACAGCAGGAAGACAGCCAGCCCGCCGGCGAAGCCCGCGACGGCGGCGCCCACGATGCTCGAGGCCTTGGCCAGCATCGCCGTCCGCACGGCGCGGAAGGGGTCGGTCGGCTGGCCGCCCCGCACCGCTCGTCGCACCGGCAGCGCCAGCAGCACGGCCAGGGCGCCCAGCAGGACGAGCAGGATCGGCAGGGTGACCGCCGGGGTGAAGGTGGCGCGGCCCGCCGCGGTGAGCGCGCTGTCCACGCCGAAGCCGGCGGCGATGCCGAGCACCGCGGCGACGATCAGGACGCCGGGGCCCGTGCGCCTCACGACGCGCTCCGGAGGGCGTCGAGGATGTCGGCGACCCGTCCCGCGCCCGGCAGCTCGGCGTCGGGGTCGACGGCCAGCCACGGCCCGAGCACGAAGTCGCGCTCGGCGGCGCGGGGGTGCGGCAGCCGGAGCGCCGGATCGTCGCTGCGGACGTCGCCGTACGAGATGAGGTCGAGGTCCAGGGTGCGGTCGCCCCAGCGCTCCCGCCGCTCGCGGCCGTGCCGCGCCTCGATCGCGTGCAGGTACGTCAGCAGCACCGACGGCGCGAGGCGGGTCGAGAGGAGCGCGACGGCGTTGAGGTAGCCGGGGCGGGACTCGTCGGGACCGTCCGGCGTGACGGCCACCGACTCGATCGTCTCGGAGGCCCGCACCTCGGTCACCAGCGGCAGTCGCGCGAGATCCCGCACGGCCTCGGCGATGACGTCTGCGCGGTCTCCGAGGTTCGCGCCGAGCGCGACGACGGCGGTCACGGCCGCGCGGTCGGCGGCCGCGGCATCCCCCTGGAATCCCTCGGCGAGACGGCGGCTCATGCGGTGTCCCCCTGCTCGAGTTCCGACGTCGCAAGCTTCGAGGCCGCAGGCTTCGATGCCGCGGAGCCGGCTGCTGCGGCCCGGCGGTGGATGCGGACGGCGACGTCGCCGAACGGCACCGGGATGGGTGCCGCGGGCTTGTGCACGGTGACCTGCACGCCGGCGACGGACGGACGCTCGAGGACGGCGTCGGCGATCCGCGCCGCGAGGGTCTCGAGAAGGTCGACGGGGTCGGCGGCGACGAGGGCCGCGATCTGCTCGGCCAGCTCCCCGTAGTGGACGGTGTCGGCGACGTCGTCGGAGGCCGCCGCCGCGCGCGTGTCGACGTCGAGCACGAGGTCGACGACGAACTCCTGCCCCTCGCGCCGCTCCTCGTCGTAGACGCCGTGGTGCCCGAAGGCGCGGACGCCCGTCAGGATGATCTGGTCCGAGACGTCCAACGTCCCTCTCCTTCCCAGCACTGCGCGATGCGCAGCGCGTCACGGGTGGCGGCGACGTCGTGCACGCGCACGGCCCAGGCGCCGGCGTGGGCAGCCAGCACGCTGGTGACCGCGGTCGCCAGGTCGCGGCGGGCGAGGTCGTCGACCGGCGCGTCGGGCTCGCCCAGCGCCTCGCCGAGGAACCGCTTGCGGCTCGTGCCGACGAGCACACGGGGCACGAGGCCGATGAGCCGAGGGAGTCCGCGCAGAACAGCCCAGTTCTGCTCGCCGCGTTTGTTGAAGCCGATGCCCGGGTCGGCCACGATGCGCCCGGGCGGGATGCCGGCCTGGGCCGCCGCCTCGACGCGGCGCGCGAGCTCGGCCACGACCTCGCGCACGGGGTCGTCGTACTGCGCCGAGGCGTACATCTCCGCCGACGGACCGCGCCAGTGCCCCAGCACGATGTCGGCCTCCGTGCCGGCGACAGCCGCGAGCAGGTCGGGATCGGCGAGGCCGCCGGAGACGTCGTTGACGATGCGCGCACCGGCAGCGACCGCGGCCACGGCGGTCGAGGCGTTCATGGTGTCGATGCTGACCGCGATGCCGTCGGCGCTGAGCGCCTCGATGACGGGGAGCACGCGCTCCTGCTCGAGGGCGGGCTCGACGCGCACGGCGCCGGGGCGGGTGGACTCACCGCCGATGTCGAGGATCGCGGCGCCCTGCGCGTGCAGCGAGCGGGCGTGGACGATCGCCGCATCGGCGTCGATGTAGCGCCCGCCGTCGCTGAAGGAGTCGGGTGTGACGTTGACCACCCCCATGATGAGGGCGCTCATGACCGCCCGAGCAGCGCGATGATCTCGCCGCGGGCGGCCGGCTCGGCCAGCTCGCCGCGCGCCGCGATGGTGACGGTGGAGGAATCGGACTGCCGCCCTCCGCGCATCGTCACGCACTCGTGCACCGCGTCGAGCACGACGAGCACGCCGCGGGCGTCGAGCGATGCGGCGAGGGTGTCGGCGATCTGCTCGCCCAGCCGCTCCTGCACCTGCGGGCGGGAGGCCAGGATGTCCACGACCTTGGGCAGTGACCCGAGGCCGACGACCTGCTCGCCCGGAAGATAGGCGATGTGGGCATGGCCGCCGAACGGCAGCAGATGATGCTCGCAGACCGAGCGGAAGCGGATGCCGCGGAGCATCACCGCCCCCGACGGGAGCGTGTCGGGGAAGGGGCCGCGTGCGATCGAGATCGTGTGGGCGAGGGGAGCAGCAGCATCCTCCCCCACTCCGGAGAAGAACTCGGAGTAGGCGTCGGCGACGCGCGTGGGCGTCTGGCGGAGCCCGGGGCGATCGGGGTCCTCACCGATCGCCACCAGGAGCTCTCGCACCAGTGCGACGACGCGTTCGCGGTCTACGGCCACGAACGGAGCCTACGCGGTCGCCGGGCGGGCCTGTCCCGAGGGCTGGCGACGGGCGGCCTTCTCGGCGACGGGCGCCTCCGCCTCGACCGACGCGGCGAGGCCGGCCTCCTGACGACGCTGCGGCACGTCGACCGGCGGCAGGGTCGAGACGGGGCGATCGCTGCTGGAGAGCCATTGCGGGCGCGGCGGCAGGCGCTTGACATCCTTGAAGATCTCGGCGAGCTCGATGTGGTCGAGGGTCTCCTTCTCGAGCAGCTCGAGGGCGAGACGGTCCAGCACATCGCGGTTGGCGTTGATCACCTCGTAGGCCTCGTTGTGGGCCTGCTCGATGAGCGCCCGAACCTGCCCGTCGACGCGCTCGGCGAGCTTCTCGCTGAACTCGCGACCGTGACCCATGTCGCGACCCATGAACACCTCACCGCTGGCGGCTCCGAGCTTGACCGGGCCGACCTCGTCGGTCATGCCGTACTCGGTCACCATCTTGCGGGCGATGCCCGTGGCCTTCTCGATGTCGTTGGACGCACCGGTGGTCGGGTCGTGGAAGACGATCTCCTCGGCGACGCGGCCGCCCATGGCGTACGCGAGCTGATCCTGGAGCTCGTTTCGGGTGACGGAGTACTTGTCATCCAGCGGCAGCACCATCGTGTAGCCGAGCGCCTTGCCGCGCGGCAGGATGGTGATCTTCGTCACCGGGTCGGTGTGGTTCATCGCCGCCGCGGCGAGGGCGTGGCCGCCCTCGTGGTACGCGGTGATGAGCTTCTCCTTATCCTTCATGACGCGCGTGCGCCGCTGCGGACCGGCGATGACGCGGTCGATCGCCTCGTCGAGAGCGCGGTTGTCGATGAGCTGCGCATTGGATCGCGCCGTCAGCAGGGCAGCCTCGTTCAGCACGTTGGCCAGGTCGGCGCCGGTGAAGCCCGGCGTCTTGCGGGCCACGACCTCGAGGTCGACGCCATCGGCCAGCGGCTTGCCACGCCCGTGCACCTCGAGGATGCGCTTGCGGCCCTTGAGGTCGGGCGCGTCGACGCCGATCTGACGGTCGAAGCGGCCGGGACGCAGGAGGGCGGGGTCGAGGATGTCGGGGCGGTTCGTGGCCGCGATGACGATGACGTTGACCTTCGGGTCGAAGCCGTCCATCTCGACGAGCATCTGGTTGAGCGTCTGCTCGCGCTCGTCGTGGCCGCCGCCCATGCCGGCGCCGCGGTGGCGTCCGACGGCGTCGATCTCGTCGATGAAGATGATGGCGGGAGAGGACTCCTTGGCCTGGTTGAACAGGTCACGGACGCGACTGGCGCCGACGCCGACGAACATCTCGACGAAATCCGAGCCGGAGATCGAATAGAAGGGCACGCCGGCCTCACCGGCGACGGCGCGGGCGAGGAGCGTCTTGCCCGTTCCGGGAGGGCCGTACAGCAGCACGCCCTTCGGGATGCGGGCGCCGACGGCCTGGAACTTCGACGGGTCCTTCAGGAAGTCCTTGATCTCCTGCATCTCCTCGATGGCCTCGTCGGAGCCGGCCACGTCGGCGAAGGTCACCGACGGCGACTCCTTGCTGACGAGCTTCGCGCGCGACTTGCCGAACTGCATGACCTTGCTGCCGCCGCCCTGGGCGCTGGACATCAGGAACCAGAAGAGCAGGCCGAGCAGGAGGATCGGGATGAGGAGGGAGAGGATGCCGTCGAACCAGCTCGCCTTCGGGACGGCGTCGTTGAAGCCGTCCGACGGGTTGGCTGTCGTGACGGCCTGCACGACCTCGCCGGCGCGCGCCGAGACGTAGTAGAACTGCACATCGCTCGCACCCTCGTAGGGCTGGGAGAGCTTCATATCCACGCGCTGGTCGCCGTCGGTGTTGACCACCTCGGTGACCGTGTCGCCCTTGAGCAGCTGCAGACCCTCCTGCGTGGAGATCTGCTTTGCGCCGCCCAGGCTCGAGATGAGCGAGAACCCCACGATGAGGAAGATCCCGATCATCAGCACATAGATGAGCGGGTTGCGGGTGAGCTTCTTGAAGTTCATGGTGCGGGCGAGGCCCGTTCCCTTTCGTCGACGAACCGCGGCTCGGCGCGGTGGACTCAGGGTATCCCGGGCGGCCTATGGGGGGTCTGTGCATTCGCCGACGGCGAAACAGGGCCCTCCGGCGTCGGTCAGGAGTAGACGTGCGGGGCGAGGATCGCGACGTCCCGCAGGTTGCGGTACTGCTCGGCGTAGTCCAGCCCGTAGCCGACGACGAATTCCGTCGGGATGTCGAAGCCCACGTAACGGCAGTCGACGTGCACCTTGGCGGCCTCGGGCTTGCGCAGCAGGGCGAAGACCTCGACGGATGCCGCGCCCCGCGACGCGAAGTTCTCCAGCAGCCAGCTCAGCGTGAGACCGGAGTCGATGATGTCCTCGACGATGAGCACGTGCTTGTCGTGGAGGTCGGTGTCGAGGTCCTTGCGGATCTGCACGACGCCGCTGGAGCGCGTGCCGGCCCCGTACGAGGACACGGCCATCCAGTCCATGGGCGCGAGCACCGGCAGAGCGCGGGCGAAGTCGGCCATCACCATGACCGCGCCCTTGAGCACGCCGACGAGCAGGAGGTCCTTGCCCTCGTAGTCCGCCGCCACCTGGGCGGCGATCTCGTCGAGCTTCGCCGTGATCTCCTCCTCGGTGACGAGGATCCGACTGAGGTCTCCGGAGATGTCGGCCGCACGCATGCGGCAAGTCTAGGTCGCTACCCGGTCGGTGCCACGGGCGCCGTGAACTCGAGGCGCCCTCCGACGCGCCGGGCGCGGCATCCGGGCAGGTCGATCGGCCCCTGCCCCGACCAGTCGGTGACGAGCCGTGCCACTTCGAGCGTCTGCGCCCTCGTGAGGCTCTGGTGGAACTCTGAAGCAACGACGAGACGGATGATGCGGTGTCGCAGGGCGGCGGGGTTGGCGGCGAGCGCGGCGACCGACACGGAGATGCCCGCCTCGGCGTGCTCGACGATGTCCTCGATCGTCTCGTCGATCATCTCGTCGAAGGCCTCGGCGTCTTCGCGCAGCTGCGCGGCGGTGCGCGCGAGCGCCTCCGCGATGCCCGGCCCGAGCTCGGCCTCGAGCATCGGCAGCACCGTCTCGCGCACGCGCACGCGGGCGAACCGGTGGTCGCTGTTGTGCGGGTCGTCCCACGGCGCGAGCTGCAGCGCGGCGCACGCCGCGCGGGTCGTCTCACGGCGCAGGCCGAGGAGCGGGCGCATCAGAGCGACGCCCGGAGCGAGCTCGGACGACCACGCCATGCCCTGCAGGCTCCCCGCGCCGGCGCCGCGCGCGAGCCCGAGCAGCACCGTCTCGGCCTGATCGTCGAGGGTGTGTCCGACGAGCACCGCGACCGCACCGGCGTCGGCTGCGGCATCCTTCAGCACGCCGTACCGCGCGTCGCGTGCCGCCGCCTCCGGTCCGCCGGCGCCGCCCACGTCGACCGTCACCGCGATCGCGTCGAGCCCGAGCGCCTCCGCCTGCGCCACCGCGCGCGCCGCGATCTCCTCCGAGCCGCCCTGCAATCCGTGGTCGACGGTGACGCTGCCGGCGCGCAGTCCCGCCTTCGGCGCCTCGAACGCCGTCGCAGCGGCGAGGGCGAGGGAGTCCGCGCCGCCGGAGAGGCCGACGAGCACGGTCGCACCCTCGGGCAGACCGGCGAGCGCGTCGCGCACCGCCCGCCGCACGTCGGCCACGGCGGGGTCGAGAGAGGGTCGATGCGTCACCGCACCACGCTATCCCCGCCCCGCGCCACCCGCCCATCCGCTCACGGCGCGACGACCGCCCCGGCTAGGCTGGTCCGCGGCATACGACCCCTTCAGAAGGAGCACCAGGCATGGCCTCACACGACGCCGTCATCGAGATCCCGCGCGGCAGCCGGGTCAAGTACGAGGTCGACCACGGCACCGGGCGCGTGTTCCTCGACCGCGTGCTGTTCACCCCGATGGGCTACCCGGCCGACTACGGCTTCTTCGAGAACACGCTCGGCGAGGACGGTGACCCGCTCGACGTGCTCGTGCTGCTCGACGTCACGCTCTTCCCGGGCGTCATGGTCAGCGTGCGCCCCGTGGGCGTGCTGAAGATGAAGGACGAAGCCGGCGGAGACGACAAGCTCGTCGCGGTCCTCACGAAGGACCCCCGCTGGAGCCACATCCAGGACCTCGACGACATCCCCGAGTACACGAAGAAGGAGATCGAGCACTTCTTCGAGCACTACAAGGACCTCGAGCCCAACAAGTGGGTCAAGGTCGACGTGTGGGCCGGCAAGGACGAGGCCGAGCGCCTCCTCGCCGAGTCGATCGTCCGCTTCGACGAGCACGAGGGTCAGACCAAGACGCAGGGTGAGGGCGAAGCCCCCCGCACGGTCTGAGGATCGTCACGAGGGCGGATGCTGCGCACGACGCGGCATCCGCCCTCGCTCTGTGCGCGGCCTTGACGCCGGTTGCGGCATGCGGTGGCCGACTCCCGCAGGGGGCGTCACGTTAAAGGTCGCGAGGATCCGGTGCCGCAGCATCCGTCTCACTCACCTGACGCATTCGGCGGCATCCGCTGACTCACTCCCGCGGGGAGGGTCACGTGAACGGTCGCGAGGATCCGATGCCGCAGCATCCGGCCCGTTCACCTGACGCGTGACGTGGCATGCGGAGGCTGATTCGCGCAGGAAGCGTCACGTGAACGGTTACGAGGATCGGATGCCGCAGCAGCCGCCTCGTTCACCTGACGCGCATATCGCGGCATGCGGCGGCCGATTCCCGCAGGGAGCGTCATGTGAACGGTTGCGAGGGTCGGATGCCGCAGCATCCGGCCCGTTCACCTGACGCGTGACGCGGCATCCGGCGACCCCTTCCCGCAGGAAGCGTCACGTGAAGGGTCGCGAGGATCGGATGCCGCAGCATCCGTCTCACTCACCTGACGCGTATCGCGGAATCCGGCGCCCCATGCCCGCAGGCAGCGTCAGATGGACGCAAGCGTCGACGCGTCACCGCCGTCGAGCGAGCGCAGCGAGCCGAGACGCCGGATCCGACGCACGCCGGCACCGCGCATCAGACCGAGATGCCCCGATCGGCCATGAACGGCACGGGGTTGGTGGTGGCGCCCCAGATGTAGACCTCGAAGTGGAGGTGGCATCCGAACGAGTTGCCGGTGTTGCCCTCCGCCGCGATCACGTCGCCGGCGTTGACCCATTGGCCGCGGCGGACGTAGATGCCGCCGTCGCGGATGTGGCCGTAGCCCGTGCCGATGCCGCCGCCGTGGTCGATGCGGACGTAGTTGCCGTAGCCGCCGTTGTACCCGGCGTAGGTGACCGTGCCCGACGAGGCCGCGTAGATCGCGGACCCGCAGCCCTGGGCGAGGTCGACGCCTTCGTGGAATCCGCTGGAGCAGTAGCCGTTGCCGCACTGGACGTAGCGCGGGCCGTAGCCGGAGGACTCGTTGCCCCAGTTGGGTCGAACCCATCCTGAGCCACCGCCGCCACCGCCGCCGCCCCCACCGGAGCCACCGCCACCACCGCCGGAGCCGCCTCCGCCGCCGCCACCACCGGCAGCCGCTGCAGCCGCCGCCGCGTCGATCTCCTGCTGGCGGCGCGCGGCGGCCTCACGCGCGAGGCGCTCGGCCTCTTCGCGCTGACGGCGCTCCTCGGCCTCCTTCGCCAGGCGGGCGGCTTCGACACCGGCCTGGTAGTCGGCGATCGTCTTGGCGGTCGTGTCCTGCAGCGCCATGAGCTGCGCCTGCAAGGTGGTGAGATTCGCCTCCTGCTCGGCGAGCGCGGCCTGCGCCGCATCGGCCGCGTTCTGCGCGGCGAGCATGGCGGCTTCGGCCTCCTTCTGGAGGCGGTCGCGCTCGTCACGGGCGGCGGATGCCTGGTTGCTCAGGTTCTGGGCCGAATCACGGGCGGTCACGGCGTCGGCGTAGACGGCCTGGTTGCGCTGGATCAGCTTGTCCATCGTGCCGAGGCGCGACAGCAGATCGTCGGCCGAGGCGGCGGAGCCCGCGAAGAACAGCTCCATCGACGTGTCGTCACCGCCGTTGCGGTAGAGCTGGGCGGCGATGCGTCCGGCCTTGTTCGCCGCATCCGTCGCCGTCGCCGCCTGCTGATCCGCCTGCGCCTGCAGGTCGTCGGCCCGGTGGACGGCCTCGAAGAAGGTCTGCTGCGCCTGGTAGAAGACGTCGGACGTGCGCACGGCCTCGGCCTGCGTGCGGGCGACCTCGCTGTTGAGGCTGTCGATGATGCCCTGGATGCGGGAGATCTCCGCACCCTTGGCCGCCTCGTTGGCCTTCGCCGCCTGCACGTCGTCCCAGGAGGGGTAGTCCGCGGCGAACGCGGGAGAGATGGCGCCGGAGCTCAGTGCGCCGAAGGTGAGGAACCCGAGGGCTCCGAGTCCGAGCGCCGCGCGCCGGTTCACCGTCGGCCAGAGGGCGCGCTTCTCATCGGCAGTGGGGCCGCAGCCGCACTCCTCGCTGTTGACACGCGTGACGTCCAGCGGGTCCTCCGATCGCTTGACCTCGTTCACATTAGCAACATCAGTCACATTCGCAACCGTTCTCCGTCCGCGGAAGGCCCGGTCCGCGGCATCCTCATCCTCCGTCAGACGGGCCGGATCGGCGGGCGGACGCGCCTCCGATTGGCGGATCCACAATGGATTGCGTATGCTTGGGCGTCGGCAAGCGTGGGCCCCCGGGTTCACTCGGCCCCATCGTTTAGTGGCCTAGGACGCCGCCCTTTCACGGCGGTAGCACGGGTTCGAATCCCGTTGGGGTCACGTCGACAACACAACTAAAAACGCATGGCCCTGTAGCGCAGTTGGTTAGCGTGCCGCCCTGTCACGGCGGAGGTCGCGGGTTCAAGTCCCGTCAGGGTCGCTTCGAGCGACGGGCCCTTTTCGGAGGGCCTTTCGTTTCGGGAGCGCCATTCTCGCAATGCCGCTCGGCTCTGTAGCTCAGTTGGTAGAGCGCACGACTGAAAATCGTGAGGTCACGGGATCGACGCCCGTCGGAGCCACAAGGGTGATCATTACAATCACCCCAGAGACCCTCGTGAGGCTTCTACTCACGGGGGTTTCGCTTTGCCCGGATGCCGGCGCCGCCGCAACGCGTCCGGTCATCCCCTCCGCGGATGTTGTGGGACCTGTCGATCCCTCCCGTGTTCGATCGTCACCCTGGTGTCAGTATCGACTCACCGGAAGGATCCGCCATGCGTTACACCCTGCTCCTCACCTATCCCGAGATGACCGCCGACGAGCTCGGCCCCGAGGCGCTGGCCGAGGGGATGCGCGCCTTCGACGACTATGCCAAGGCGGTGGATGCCGCGGGCATCCTCATCTCGGCGGAGGTGCTCATGCCCTCCTCCGCGACCACCACCATCACGCTCGCCTCCGGCGACCTCGTCATCCAGGACGGTCCGTTCTCAGACTCGAGGGAGCAGCTGGGCGGAACGTTCGTCATCGACGTGCCCGACCTCGACGCGGCGATCGAGTGGGCGCAGCGCGCGCCGGCGGCCCGGTACGGCCACGTGGAGATCCGCCCGGTTGCGACCCGCTTCGTCGACGGCGCCTGGACCGGAGGGCCGGTCCTGAAGTGATGCCGCCGCAGGATGCCCGCGCCACCGCCGAGCGCGTGGCGCGGACGTCCTACGGCCGGCTCGTCGCGCTCCTCGCCGCGCCGACCCGCGACGTCGCCCTCGCAGAGGACGCCCTCGCCGACGCCTTCGAGCGCGCACTCCTCACCTGGTCCGACTCGGGCATCCCCGACAATCCGGAGGGATGGCTGCTCACCGTGGCACGCAACCGACAGCGCGATCTGCTGGGATCAGCGGCCCGCCGCACCTCGGCGCCGCTGGATCTCGGCGCCGACGCGGTCGGGGGGATGGACGTGGCCGCGATCGTCGAGCGAGCGGATGCCATTCCCGACCGCCGGCTCGAGCTCCTGTTCGCCTGCGCGCACCCGGCGATCGACGCCGGTGTCCGCACACCGCTCATGCTCCAGACCGTGCTCGGCTTCGACGCCGCGCGCATCGCCGCCGCGTTCGGAGTCGAGCCGAAAGCGATGGCGCAGCGCCTCGTGCGGGCCAAGCGACGCATCCGCGACGCGGGCATCCCCTTCGCCATCCCCGCCCGAGAGGACATGCCGGCCCGGCTTCCCGCGGTGCTCGAGGCGATCTACGGCGCCTACGCGATCGACTGGCTGACGCAGGGGGACGACATCCGCGCGTCGACCGCCGACGAGGCGCGGTGGCTGGCCGTGCTCGTGGCGTCGCTCCTGGAGACGGAGCCCGAGGCATGGGGCCTCGCCGCGCTGCTCACCCTCGCGCAGTCGCGCGCGCCCGCGCGCGTCGGCCACCCGTGGCCTCGGCTCGACCAGCAGGACACCGCCCTGTGGTCGCGTGAGCTCATCGCCGAAGGCGAGGCGCTGCTGAAGCGCGCGGCGGCCCTGGGCTCCCCGCTCGGACGCTTCCAGCTCGAGGCGGCCATCCAGTCGGTGCACTGCGATCGCCGACGCTCGGGCGTCGTCGATCGGGACGCGCTGCTCCTCCTCTACCGGGCGCTGCTCGCGGTCGCGCCGACCGAGGGAGCGCGGGCGGCGTACGCGGCGGCTCTGGCGGCCGAGTGACGTTCGGCGAAGGTCGTGCGATCCGACTCCCTGCGCTCGCTCAACGGCCGGGCGGAGCGGGGGCGAAACGGCCGCGACTCCTGCGCGACGCGCGGGAGGGCTATCCTGCCGATATCGTCGACGCGTCCCACCCGATGCGCGTCGCTGCGCAGTGAGAGTCCAGGTTCTATGACGGTCCATGCCGACACCGTGTTCCGCGGAGGAACGGTCTTCGACGGCACGCGCGTGCTGCCCGCCGGAACGCAGGTCGCCGTGCAGGGCGGCACGATCGCCGCCGTCGGCATCGACGTCGACGGCCTCATCGGCGCCGGCACGACGATCGTCGACCTCGAGGGCGGGATGCTGGCCCCGGGCTTCGTGGATGCGCACATCCATCCCATCGAAGGCGGACTCGAGCGCATGCGCTGCGACCTCTCGGAGGCCGCCACCCGCGAGGACTACCTCCGTCTCATCCGCGACTACGCCGGGGCGCACCCCGACGCGCCCTGGATCCTCGGCGGGGGCTGGCAGCTCGCGGCCTTCCCGGGGGGCATCGCCCTGGCATCCGATCTCGACGCCGTCGTGCCCGACCGCCCGGTCTTCCTCTCCAACCGCGACCACCACGGCGCGTGGGTCAACTCCGCCGCGCTCCGACTCGCAGGCGTCGATGCCCAGACCCCTGATCCCGACGACGGACGCATCGAGCGCGACGCGCACGGCGCTCCGTCCGGTGTGCTGCAGGAGGGCGCGCGGCTGCGCGTCTCGCGGGTCATCCCCGCCGACACCGACGCCGAGAACCACGCCGCGCTCATGACCGCGCAGCGCTATCTGCACTCCCTCGGCGTCACCGGCTGGCAGGACGCCATCGTCGGCGACTACGGCAACCACACCGACACGGGCGACATCTACCTCGCCGCCGCGCAGAGCGGCGAGCTGACCGCGACGGTCGTCGCAGCCCTGTGGTGGGAACGCCATCAGGGGCTCGAGCAGCTCGACGACCTCCTGGCGCGTCGCGAGCGCCTCCGCCACCCGCGCTTCCGCGCCGGCAGCGTCAAGATCATGCAGGACGGCATCCCCGAGAACCAGACGGCCTCGATGCTCGACGAGTACTTCGTGCCCGGCACGGATGCCGCGGGATGCCGGTGCGCGACGTCACTGCGAGGCGACAGCCGCGGACACTCCTTCCTCTCGCCCGACGAGCTCACCCGGGCCGTCACGGCGCTCGACGCGCAGGGCTTCCAGGTGCACGTGCACGCGATCGGCGACCGGGCGGTGCGCGAGGCCCTCGACGCCCTGGCCGTCGCCCGCGACGCGAACGGCGCCAACGACAACCGCCACCACCTCGCGCACGTGCAGGTCGTGCACCCCGACGACGTCCCGCGCTTCGCTCCGCTCGGCGTCGCCGCGAACCTCCAGGCGCTGTGGGCGACGTTCGAGCCGCAGATGGTCGAGCTGAACCTGCCGATCCTCGGCGAGCAGCGCGCCGCCTGGCAGTACCCGTTCGGCGACCTGGCCCGGGCGGGCACCGCCCTGTGCGCGGGATCCGACTGGCCCGTCACCACGCCGGACCCCTGGGCCGCGCTGCACGTCGCGGTCAACAGGATGCTGCCGGCGGGGCATCCGGATCACTCCGACCGCCCCTTCTATCCCGAGCAGGCGCTCGACCTCGTCACCGCGCTCGCGGCGTACACGAGTGGCTCGGCGGCCATCAACCACCAGGATCGAGCCGGACGCATCGTCGCCGGCTACGACGCCGATCTGGTCGTCACCGACCGCGATCCGTTCGCTCTCGATCGTCTCGATATCGCATCGACTCGAACTCGTCAGACGTACACGCGGGGCGTCCGCGTCTACGGTGACTGAGTCATCACGTCCCCCCTCCCGATGAGAACCAAGAAGGACACCATGAAACTCGCCCGTCTGGCCCCGATCGCCCTCCTGGCGTCCGCAGCCCTGCTGCTCTCCGGCTGCGTGAACAACGCCCCCGCCACTCCCGCGGGCTCCGCCGCCGCCTCCGGCGGTGCGGCATCCGTCACGAAGGACGATGCGGCAGCCGCCAAGCTCCCCGAGGAGGTCGTGTCGGCGGGCAAGCTCGTCATCGGAACCGACGCGACCTACGCCCCCAACGAGTTCAAGGATGCCGCGGGCAACCCGGTCGGCTGGGAGATCGAGCTGGCCGACGCCATGGCCGCGAAGCTCGGGCTCACCACCGAGTACAACATCGCGAAGTTCGACAACATCATCCCGTCGATCACCGGCGGCAAGTACGACGTGGGACTGTCCTCCTTCTTCGACACGAAGGAGCGTCAGCAGCAGGTCGACATGATCGACTACTACACCGCCGGCATCCAGTGGGCGGCCCTCGCGGGCAAGACCATCGACCCCGATGACGCCTGCGGCCTCAAGCTCGCCGTCCAGAACGGCACGACCGAAGCGCTCGACGACGGCCCCGCCAAGAGCGACGCGTGCGTCGCCGCCGGCAAGGAGCCGATCCAGCTGCTCGGCTACGACACGCAGGACGACGCCACGGCGGCCGTGACACTCGGCCGCGCCGACGCCATGTCGGCCGACTCCCCCGTCACGCAGTACGCCGTGGCGCAGTCCGGCGGCAAGCTCGAGACGCAGGGCGACGTATACTCCGTCTTCCTCTACGGCATGCCGATCGCGAAGGACCGCGGCACGCTCGGCGAGGCCCTGCAGGCCGCGCTCCAGTCGCTGATGGAGGACGGCACCTACACCGCGATCCTCGAGAAGTGGGGCGTCGAGCAGGGCGCCATCGACGCGATCGACATCAACGGCGCCACGGAGTAACACCCGTGGCCACCCCCTCCGGCTCGGCGTCGCGCTCCGGCGCGACGCCGGGCGCGGGCCCGGACTCGGGCCCCGAGCGCATCACGGCGATCCCGCTGCGCCACCCGGTGCGCAACGTCATCGCGGTCATCATCGTGCTGATCGTGCTGACATTCCTCTGGGATGCCGCGTTCAACCGTCCCGCCTACGACTGGCCTGCGGTCGGCAAGTACATCTTCGACGTCCGCGTCTCGCAGGCGGCACTCGTGACGCTCCAGCTCACCGTGCTCGCGATGGTGGGCGCGATCGTGCTGGGCACACTGCTGGCCGTCATGCGCCTGTCGCCGAACCCGGTGCTCAAGAGCGTCGCGTGGGTGTACCTGTGGATCTTCCGCGGCACCCCCGTCTACGTGCAGCTGGTGTTCTGGGGACTCCTCGCCACCATCTACAAGACGATCAGCGTCGGCATCCCCTTCACGCAGGTCTTCACGGAGTTCACGACCCAGGACGCCATCAACGTCTTCTGGCTCGCGGTCATCGGCCTCGCGCTGAACGAGGCGGCCTACATGGCCGAGATCGTGCGCGCCGGCATGCTGTCGGTCGATCCGGGGCAGTCCGAGGCGTCGACCGCTCTGGGCATGTCGTGGTCGCAGACGATGAGGCGCATCATCATCCCGCAGTCGATGCGCGTGATCATTCCGCCGACCGGCAACGAGGTCATCTCGATGCTGAAGACCACATCGCTGGTGACGGCCGTTCCGCTTTCGACCGATCTCTACACGCGCACGCGCGACATCTCGGCCGAGACGTTCAACCCGATCCCGCTGCTGATCGTGGCGTCGATCTGGTATCTGTTCTTCACGTCGCTGCTGATGATCGGCCAGTACTTCCTGGAGCGCCGCTTCGCCCGCGGCACCCGGCACGTCGACCTCGGCGGTGCGCACCAAGGAGACGCGATGGTGGTCGAGACGCCCGTGACCGGAACGATCGCCGCACCGCCGGACGGGCCACGACGGCGGCCGCACGATGAGGGGACGACATCATGACGCTCGGCGATGCGACGGCACCGGATGCTGCGGCCTCGACCGGCCGGAACGCGAACGGTTCCGGAGGCACCGACACGATGGTCGTCGCCGACCGGATCGTGAAGTCGTTCGGCTCGAACGTCGTGCTCAAGGACATCTCGCTGAGCGTCAAGCGCGGCGAGGTCGTTTGCGTGATCGGGCCCAGCGGGTCGGGCAAGTCCACGTTCCTGCGGTGCATCAACCACCTCGAGAAGATCGACGGCGGCCGCCTCACGGTCGACGGCGAGCTTATCGGCTACCGCCAGCGCGGCGACAAGATCTACGAGCTGCGCCCGAAGGAGGCCGCCGAGCAGCGCAAGGACATCGGCATGGTGTTCCAGCGCTTCAACCTGTTCCCGCACCTCACGGTGCTGGAGAACGTCATCGAGGCGCCCACCCAGGTGAAGCGGCAGTCCAAGGCGAAGGCGTCGGCGCGCGCGATGGAGCTCCTCGAGCGGGTCGGCCTCGCCGAGAAGGCCAAGGCGTACCCGGCCTCGCTGTCGGGCGGTCAGCAGCAGCGCGTCGCCATCGCGCGTGCCCTCGCGATGGACCCGAAGCTGATGCTCTTCGACGAGCCGACCTCGGCCCTCGATCCCGAGCTCGTCGGCGAGGTGCTCGAGGTGATGAAGCAGCTGGCGAAGTCGGGCATGACGATGATCGTCGTCACGCACGAGATGGGCTTCGCCCGCGAGGTCGCCGATTCGCTCGTCTTCATGGACGGCGGCGTCGTCGTCGAGACCGGCGACCCCCGCGAGGTGCTGAGCAACCCGCAGCACGAGCGCACGAAGGCCTTCCTGGCCCGCGTGCTCTGACCCGCGCGCAGAACGCCCCGGCCGTGGCGGCCGGGGCGTTCTGCTGTGTCAGGACTCAGGGCGCGGGGCTCAGAGCACAGGGCGCGAGGCTCAGTGTGCGACGACCGGCTCCTCGGCGCGGGCGTCGGCGGGCGGGTGCGCGAGCGACAGCCCCTGTCCCCGTCGCCGGAAGAGTGTCGCCGAGACGATCGCGCCGACGAGGAAGAATCCGGCGCCCCACGCGTACGCCGTCGAATAGCTCGCCAGGGCCGCATCCACCCCGATCTCGGGAGTGACGGGCGTGTGCCCCGCGAGGTAGTCGGCCATGGCCGTCGCGGCCAGGGTGTTCAGCAGAGCGGTGCCGATCGAGCCGCCGACCTGCTGGCTGGTGTTGACCATCGCCGAGGCGACGCCGGCGAACTGCCGGTCCACCCCGAGGGTGGCCGTCTGCATCGAGGCGGGCATGATCGTGCCCATCGCGAAGCCCATGATCATCAGCGGGGGCATGACGTCGGCGACGTACACGCTCGAGGTGTCGAGGAACGTGAGCCAGATCATCGCGATCACGCCCAGCAGCATGCCGATCGGCACGAGCACCTTCGGGCCGAACCGGGGCACGAGCAGGTTCGTGCCGAGCTGGGCGGCGAGCACCAGCATCCCGATCATCGGCAGGAAGGCGAGCCCGGTCTGGATGGGCGAGTAGCCGAGTGTGAGCTGCAGGTAGTACGTGACGAACAGGAAGATGCCGAACATCCCCGCGCCGGCGATGAGCACCGACAGGTACGCGGCGCTGCGGTTGCGGTCGAGCACGATCGACAGCGGCAGCAGCGGGTGCCGCGCGCGGCGCTGCCACAGCACGAAGGCGACGAGCAGGATGGCCGCGGCGGCCAGCATCCCCCACGTCACGGGGGCGTCCCAGCCGTCCGTCTCGGCGTTCGAGAAGCCGTAGACGAGACCGAACAGCGCTCCGGAGACGAGGATCGTGCCCGGCACGTCGAGTCGCGGCCGCGGGCCGGTGCGGGTGATCGGCGGGACGAACAGGAAGGCGCCGATGATCGCGACGACGGCGATGACGACGTTGATGTAGAGATTCCAGCGCCAGTTCAGCGCCTCGGTCAGCACGCCGCCGAGGAGGAGTCCGATCGCTCCGCCTGCGCCGGCGATCGCGCCGAAGACGCCGAAGGCACGGGCGCGCTCCCTCGGGACGGTGAAGGTCGTCGTGAGCACAGCGAGCGCGGTCGGGGCGAGCAGCGCGCCGAAGACGCCCTGCAGGGCACGGGCGCCCACGAGGAGCTCGAAGGAGCCGGCGGCGCCCCCGAGCGCCGAGGCGACGGCGAAGCCGACGAGACCGATCACGAAGGTGCGCTTGCGGCCGATGAGGTCGGAGAGGCGGCCGCCGAGGAGCAGGAGGCTGGCGAAAGCGAGCGAGTACGCCGTGATGATCCACTGGCGCTGCCCGTCGGTGAAGCCGAGGTCGGCCTGTGCGGACGGGAGGGCGATGTTCACCACGGTGCCGTCGAGGACGACCATCAGCTGGGCGAGTCCGACCACGACGAGGGTGATCCAGTGCCGGCGACCGGTCGGCGGCGGGGTGAGTTCAGAGGACATGGCGATCACTATACGGTAATGTTCAGTTCCGGAAATACTTCGTACAGGAATTCATACGCTGGTAATCTCGATGTGACAGGAAGGGGGCGCTGATGACCCAGGTCGATGAGGCTGACGTCAAGCCGCGCCTCGGACGCAAGCGGGACGAGTCCCGCGATCCCGAGATCCTGGATGCCGCGCTCGACGTCCTCGCCGAGACCGGCTACGACGGCATGACGATCGACATGGTCGCCGCGCGGGCGAAAGCCGGCAAGGCGACTCTCTACCGTCGCTGGTCCTCGAAGGAGGACCTCGTCATCGACGCCGTCGCCCGCATGAAGTCCGGCGACCTGAACCTGTCGTCGCCGCCCGACACCGGGACGCTGCGGGGCGACCTCGTCGCGATGGTGAAGTCGCCGACGCTGAAGAACGCCGAGCACCGGCTCAAGGTGATGGCGGGGATCATGTCGATGATCGCGCGCAACCCCGAGCTGGCCGCGGCCGCCCAGGCCGCGCTGATCGAGCCCCGAGCCGCAGCCAACCGCCTCATCTTCCAGCGGGCGATCGACCGGGGCGAGATCCCCGCCGACGCCGACCTGGAGATGCTGTCCACCCTCGGCGCGGCGATCGTGAACTTCCGCTCGCTGATGCTCCAGCAGCCGGTCGACCGCGACTTCATGATCCGCACGATCGACCAGGTCGTGCTGCCGGCGGCAGGACTCCGGCCGAACGCCTGAGGCTTCGCCCGCGGCCTCAGACCTCGAGGGCGACGTCGACCTGGATGTCGGTGGCCAGGGCCTCGACGGCCGACCGCACGGCATCGACATCGACGGATGCCGCGACCGCCGCCACGATGGTGGCCTCGAACAGACGGCCCCCGGCCATGGCCGCGTCTCGCGTCTCGGTCGTCATGCGCTCGATGCTCAGCGCCTGCGCCGCGACCGTGGAGGAGACGTCCTTGACGATGCCCGGCCGGTCGTTGCCGAGGACGCGGATGGTGACGCGCCGCTCCCCCGCCGCTGCGGCGGTCGGCGTCCCGGCGTGCACCGTGACCGACAGCATCCCCTCCAGACGTCCGAGTGCGGCACGCAGCTCCGCCTCGCGCGCGTCGGGGACCGAGATCTCGACGATCCCGGCGAAGGCGCCGGCGAGCTCGGCCAGCTCGCTGTTCTCCCAGTTGCCGCCGTGCTCCCCGACGATGTCGGCGACGGCGGCGACGAGTCCGTGACGGTCGTCGCCGACCACGGTGAGCACGAGAGTTGTCATGGGGCTCAGCGTAGCGACGGGGCCGGGGCGCGGCATCCGCTCGCTCTGCCCACCCCGGCGGCGTGCGCACCTCCACGAATCCGGACGTCCGCCGGCGCTCCGCCCGGCCTGCAGGCTCGACAGCGGCGCGATCCGTGGAGTTGTGAACCCGCCCTTGACGAGCGAGTCTGCCTCCGCGAACGCGGAGGGGCGGGCGCGCCGCGCGCACCCGCCCCTCCGAGAGACGTCAGACCGTGCGGGCCAGCGGGTCGAAGCCGGCCGGCACCGAGCCGACGCCGGCGACGGTGCTCTCGACCGGCACGAAGGCGCCGCGCTCGGCGGACTCCTCGATCGCCAGCAGCGTGTCGAGCACGTGGTAGCCGAGCTCGCCGCTCGCGACGTGCGGGCGGCCCTCGCGGATCGCGCGCGCCATGTCGAGCAGTCCGAGACCACGCCCCACGAGCACGCCCTCCTGCTCGACCTCCACCACATCCTGCACCGTCGGCGCCGGGGGCACGACGACCTCGGTCATCGGGCGCGTGATGTAGATGCGTCCGCCGAAGGTGTTCGGGTCGGGGATGACGAGCGTGCCCTCGGTGCCGTTGATCTCCACGACGCCGTGGCGCTTGAGCGCCGAGTCGGTGCTGTAGAGGCTCTGCGCCTGGCCGCCCTGCTCGAACTGCGTCAGCACGCTGACGGTCGTGGGGATCTCGATCGGGAAGTCCGTGCCCGCGAGCTCGCCGACCTGCACCTGACGGGTCTCGGAGCTGCGCAGACCGAGAGCCGCCACGGCGGCGACCGGACCGAACAGGTGCACGAGGGCCGAGACGTAGTAGGGCCCCATGTCCAGCAGCGGACCGCCGCCGCGGGCGTAGAGGAAGCCGGGGTTCGGGTGGAAGATCTCCGGACCCTGCCACTGGAACGACGTCTGGGCGAACAGCGGGCGCCCGATGTCGCCGCGGGCGATGGCCCGCTTGGCCGACTGCAGACCGGGGCCGAGGACGGTGTCCGGTGCGATGCCGACACGCAGGCCCGCGGCATCCGCCTGCTCGATCAGCGCCTTCGCGCTCTCGCGGTCGACGCCGATCGGCTTCTCGCTCCACACGTTCTTGCCCGCGGCGATCGCCGCCGACGAGATCTCGACGTGCGACGCCGGGATCGTGAGGTTGACGACGATCTCGACGTCGGGGTGGCTCAGGACCGCGTCGACGCCTCCCGATGCCGCCACGCCGTATTTATCGGCCTGCGCCTTCGCGCGGTCCTCGAGGATGTCGCCGACGACGTGCACCGTGACGTCGGGGAAGCTCGAGAGGTTCTCAAGGTAGGTGTCGCTGATGTTGCCCGCGCCGATGATGCCGACGCCGACCGTGCCGCCGGTCACCGGCCGGCCCGCTCGTCCAGGAACACGCGGCTCGTGCGGACGGCGTCGAACAGGTCGCCGTCGAACGCGTCGAACTCGACGACGGAGTACTCGAGGGCGGATGCCGCATCCAGCGCCTCCGCGAGGGGCACCGTGCCCTCGCCGGCCGGCACCTGGTCGGCGGGCGGGTAGGCGTCGAGCAGCTCGGGGGCGAGAGTGCCGTCCTTGACGTGCACGGCCTTGACGCGGTCACCCAGACGCTGCAGCAGCGCGGGCACGTCGACGCCGGCGCGGGCGGCCCAGTAGAGGTCGACCTCGAGGGCGACCTCGGGGTCGAGCAGCGACGCGAGCACCTCGAGTCCGGTCTCGCCGTCGATCTGCGCCTCGAGCTCGTGCGCGTGGTTGTGGTAGCCGACGCGGAGGCCATGCGGAGCAGCGGCGGCGGCGGCGGCGTTCAGGCGGCGGGCGGTGTCCTCGATCTGCTCGCGCGTCTCCCAGCGGGCCGGGACCGTGTACGGGTCGATGACGATCGTCATGCCGAGGGTCTTGGCCGCGGCGAAGACCTCGTCGTGCGTGGGCACCTCGACCGTGGTGCCGGTGCCGTCGGGACGCACGAAGGAGTCGGACGCGAGGAAGGCGTGGCCCGTGGGCGCGGCGAGCCCCTGTGCAGTGAAGGCGGCGGCGAGCGCATCGGCACGGCGCACGAAGTCGTAGGGCTCGACGGAGGTGAAGCCCGCGTCGGCGATCTTCGCGAGGGTGCCCTCGAGATCGGCGTCGAGGGCCGTCTTGACGGTGAAGAGCTGGACGGAAGTGATCGGAGGCATGGTCTCTCTCGTTGGGATCGCCGTTGACAGGCCGCCGCGACCGGCGACCACGCTCAGGCTACAACTCAAAACCTCCAATTGGAAGTATTCGCCGGATACACTTCGACCATGTCCGATGACGCCCCCGAGGCATCCAGGCGGCGCGGGTCCTACGCGAAGGGGCTCGCCCGCCGCCAGCAGATCCTCGACCGCGCCATCGAGGTGTTCGCCGAGCGCGGCGCCGAGCGCACGTCGCTGCGCTCCATCGCCGACGCGATCGGCGTCTCGCACGCCGCCCTCACGCACTACTTCACCTCGCGCGAGCAGCTGCTCGTCGAGGTGTACCGGGCGTCCGAGCGGCGCGCGGACGAGACCGAGCCGCACCCGCAGGACACCTCCGCCGTCGGCGTGATGATGGAGTCGGCGCGCCGCAACCGCACGGTGCCGGGTCTCGTGCAGCTCTACAGCACGCTGGTCGCGACGGCGCTGGAGGAGGGCCACCCCGACGCGCGGGAGTTCGCCACGCAGCGCTTCTCCCGCATCCGCACCGGGCTCGCCGATGACATCCGCGCGCAGCAGCGCGCGGGTCGTCTGCGCGCGGACGTGGATGCGGAGCTGGCCGCATCGCTCGTGATCGCGGCATCCGACGGTCTTCAGACGCAGTGGCTGCTCGACGACGCCGTCGACCTGGAAGGCGCTCTCGGGCTGCTCGACGCCCTGCTGTCGCCGCGCGAGAATCCCTGAGCCGGCGGCGTACGGCCCCTATCATCGGTGGTGCCGCCGGTCTCGCCGCCCGGCACCGAAGGGGACCTCGCCATGGACACCACCCGACGACGCCGTCGCGCCTCACGTCAGATGAGGCGCCGGCGCACCGTCGCCGCCCTCGGCGCGGTGGGGGTGATCGGGGCCATCGTCGCAGCGATCATCGTCGTGCCGCGGCTGGTGACGCCCGGCACGGGTGAGCCCGTCGCCGACGGGCAGCCCGCTCCGTCCGCGCCGACCGACCTCCCGACGGCGACCCCCACCACGCCGCTCACGGCCGCGCAGCAGCTGCTGGCCGGATCAACCGATCCTGCCGCCTGCGCGGTCACCTTCACCGGCGACGGCATCAGCGACCAGCCCGCGCTGCAGACGGAGGGCGGGCTGTACGCCGACCTCCCCCTGCCCTCCGCGGACGGCCGCGTATTCGCCGGCTGGTACACGACGGCTCAGGATGCTGCAGCCTTCACCACCGCGCAGCGCATCAACGAGTCCCGCAGCGTCGCCTGCACCGATCGCGAGGTCACGCTGTTCGCGTCATGGAAGACGCCGGAGGAGAACGCGGCCGAGAACGCGCGCATCCCGATCCTCATGTACCACCAGTTCACGACCAGCCCGGGAGGCGAGGAGGGCTGGCTGCGCGGCAACTACGCCTACATCGGCGACTTCGATGCGCACATGGCCTACATCGCGTCGGACGGCTTCTACCTGCCCACGTGGCGCGAACTGGGGGCGTTCATCGACGGCGAGGTGTTCCTGCCGAACCACTCGGTGATCGTCACCGACGACGATGCGGACCAGACCTGGTTCGACCTCGCCGCACCCGTGGTGGAGAAGTACAAGGTCATGACCACGTCGTTCATGATCACCGCGTGGCGACAGGATGCTGCGCCGAACCCCTACGTGCTGCGCCGGTCGCACACCCATGACATGCACCGCGCCGGCGACAACGGTCAGGGCCGGATGGTCAATTCCAGCGCCGACGAGATCGCCGCCGACCTGGAGATGTCGGCGTCGGTGCTCGGGGTGAAGGAGGTCGTGGCGTATCCGTTCGGCCACTACAACGACGTGACCAAGCACGGCGTGGCGCAGGCCGGCTACGAGATGGGCCGCACGATCGAGCCGGGGTACGTCTCCATCGGCTCGGACAAGCTCGCCCTGCCCGTGCAGCGCGTGAATTACGGAATGGGACTCGACGCGCTCGTCGGCATGATCGGCTGAGCACCCGCGTTGTGCGCGCACGACGTTCCTATGCGCCAGCAGGGAAGATGAACAATCACCCACCTCCGGGTGGACAGCTCGCGACCTGCGACCCTAGGATGAAGGAACTCTCATGTAGTGCCGTCTTCGACGCCGCCACGGGGAGCCACGCAGGTGGGGCAGTGGGATGTCTCGCATGTCGGGCTGGGGCTCGACAGATTGCGTGAACTGGGGAATGGACGGCTTCGGTCGTCTCATCGTTTACTGGGGAAAACGATATATGTCTGAGGACGCCATGTCCGGCGTGCAGCTGACCGCTGCGCTGTCGTGACGACCGTCGAGGCGACGGTCACCGATCCGGCAGCCGCGAACGCCGCGGCCTACCTGCCGATCGCCGCGGTCATCGCACCGACGCGCAGCACGCTGCGGCGCGTCGAGGCGTCGCGCGTGTCGACGACGGCCCACACCTCTCGCTCGGCTCCGACGGTCATGCCGCGCGTGCAGCCCTCCCTCGAGCGACGCCGGATGTGGGAGCGCCGCTACGTGCGGCGTCTCCGTATCACCGACGGCATCATCGTCGTCGCGGTGACCGCGCTCGCCGCAGGCATCGACACCATCGGCCTGCGCGCCACGTCGCCGGAAGTGGGTGTCGTGATGCGCGTCGCGGCCATCACCCTCGCCGCCTGGGTGCTGCTGCTGTGGATGTTCCAGACCCGCTCGCCGAAGGTGCTGGGCACCGGGGCGACCGAGTACAAGCGGGTCGCCCATGCGACCGCGGCGGCGTTCGGCGTGCTCGCCATGCTGTTCGTGGTGTTCCAGTGGAGCGGCATCCGCATGATCCTGCTCGTCGCGCTTCCCGTCGGACTGCTCTCCCTGATCACCGCGCGCTGGGGCTGGCGCCGCTGGCTCGCCCGCCAGCGCGAGTTCGGCCACTACGCCTCCCGCGTCATCGTGGCCGGCACGGAGCACGACGTCGAATACGTCATCCGCAATCTCGCGGCCAACCGCGGCCTCGGCTTCCACGTGGTCGGGGCGACGACCCCCGAGGCCGACCGCGACACCATCGTCGTCGACGGCCGCGCCTATCCCGTCCTCGGCCGGATGGGCCTCGTGTCGATGCACGCCCGGGCTGTCGAGGCCGACACGATCATCGTCGCGAGCACGCCGCCTGACGACCCCGACTTCATCAAGCGTCTGAGCTGGGACCTCGAGGGCACGGCAGCCGAGCTCATCCTCTCCGGCCGCCTCGCCGACGTCGCGGGACCGCGCATCTCGCTGAAGCCGATCGACGGCCTGCCGCTCATCCACGTCGAGATCCCCCGCTTCGAGGGTGGCGCGCACTCCATGAAGCGCGCGATGGACATCGCCCTGTCCGTGATCGCGATGATCCCGATCACTCTCATCGGCATGTTCGTCGCCCTCGCGATCAAGATGGACGACGGCGGCCCCGTCTTCTTCCGTCAGACCCGCATCGGTCGCGACGGCCGCGAGTTCGGCATCCTGAAGTTCCGCACCATGCGCACCTCCGCCGAGAGCGAGCTCATCGCTCTCAAAGCAGCCAACGAGGGGTCCGGTCTTCTCTTCAAGATGAAGAACGACCCGCGCATCACACGCGTCGGAGCCGTCCTGCGCAAGTACTCGCTCGACGAGCTGCCCCAGTTCTGGAACGTCCTCATCGGCGACATGAGCATCGTCGGCCCCCGGCCGCCGCTGCCCAGCGAGGTCGTCGGCTACGACGGACGCGTCTACCGCCGCCTGTACATCAAGCCCGGCATCACCGGCCTCTGGCAGGTCAGCGGTCGCAGCGACCTCTCCTGGGACGAGAGCGTCCGACTCGACCTGCGCTACGTCGAGAACTGGTCGGTCACCAACGACCTCATGATCATGGTCCGCACCGCGCGCGTCATGATCCACCCGAAGGGCGCGTACTGACATGAACAGCACCGCCACACAGATTTCCCGAACCGGATCCACGGCCACCATCCCCGGTGTGTCCCCCACATGTCGGCTGCGATACGTGCGCGTTCTTCGCGCCGACCGCGGTGGCCGTGGGTCCTCCCTCTCCCCTGTCACCTGCTCGAGCACGAACCTGCCAGGAAGAAGCTGACAATGGTCATCGCACACGATCGAACCGAAATCATCACCGCGACGGAGACGCATTCCGCGCCCGTCATCACCACCCGCGCGCGCCGTCGCACCGCTCAGCTGTCGATCGCGATGGTCGGCACGCGCGGCGTGCCGGCCGCCTACGGTGGCTTCGAGACCGCCGTCGAGGAGGTCGGCAAGCGTCTCGTCGAGCGCGGCCACCGCGTCCGGGTCTACACCCGCGGGTCTGAGTCGCGCGAGAAGAGCTACCTCGGCATGGAGGTCGTGCACCTGCCGGCCGTCGCGCAGAAGCAGCTCGAGACGCTGAGCCACACCGGCCTGTCGACACTGCACGCCCTCGCGCACCGCCGCCCCGACGCGGCCTTCGTCTTCAACGCCGCGAACTCGCCGTTCCTGCCGATGCTGCGTGCCCGCGGCATCCCGACCGCCCTCCACATGGACGGCCTGGAGTGGCGCCGGTCGAAGTGGGGCGCCCGCGGCAAGGCCTATTACCGTGGCGCCGAGCTCTTCGGAGTCCGCACCGCCGACGCGCTGATCGCGGACGCCCCCGGCATCGCCGCGTACTACGCGCACCAGTTCCGCGTTCCGACCGAGCTGCTCCGCTACGGCGCGCCCATCATCAACGACGTCCCGACCGACGGCATCGAGGGTCTGGGGCTGCGTCCGAACGGCTATCACCTGGTGGTCGCCCGCTTCGAGCCCGAGAACCACGTCCTCGAGATCGTCGAGGGATACCAGCGCAGCAGCGCACGGATGCCGCTGGTCGTCGTGGGCTCGGCGCCCTACAGCGCCGGCTACACCGAGTCGATCCGCAACGCGGCCGGTGACGACCCGCGCATCATCTTCCTCGGCGGCGTCTTCGACCAGGACCTCCTCGACGCGCTGTACGCGCACGCCTACACGTACGTCCACGGCCACTCCGTGGGCGGCACCAACCCGTCACTGCTGCGCGCCATGGGCGCCCGCACCGCGGTCATCGGCTACGACGTGCAGTTCAACCGCGAGGTGCTCGACGACCAGGCCTGGTTCTTCGTCGACTCGACCGACCTCGTCACGCACTTCTCCACGCTCGAGAACGAGCCGGAAGCCGTAGACCGTCTCGCCGCCGGCAACCAGCGTCGGGCCGAGGTGGCCTTCCGCTGGGACGACGTCGCCGACGGCTACGAGGACCTCGCGCAGCGCCTCGCCGCCGGCGAGTCGATGCACAAGCTCGGACGTCGCGCGAAGCGCACCGCTGAGGAGTGGGACTTCTCCTGAACCAGCGCTGACGTGATGACGCCGCCCCTCCGGAATTCGGAGGGGCGGCGCCTTTTCTCACGCTCCCATTGCGCGGGCGAGATGCCTCATGTGCGTGGCGAAGTCCTCGACGTCCTTGCGCAGGGTCTTGAGCGCTTTCCGGTGTCGACTATTGCGATCGCCGTGGACGTCGAAGAAGTTGTCGGAGTCCGAGAACGGCACACCGATCCGCAATCCCGACCTCTTCGGCATCTCGCTCTCCGTGCCCCGTCGCCTGTTCAGAAGATGAACGATCTCCACGAGAGGTTGACTTCCGTGCGCCAGCCCAGCGCGAGCACGCTCGATCTCGTCGTCCGTGGCGGGTCGCGCAGCGAGGGAAAGCGCTTGCTGGAACGTGAACGTCCGATGCCGCGCCTCCGGACTCACCTGGGCGAGAACAGCGGACTCCGCCGTCGTCGTCGCGATAACCAGTGCAGCCCTTCCTACAACGCGTTCGCTCACCTGCCGTGAGGAGTGAGCGGCCGTAGGGGCGTCAGGCAACATCTCGGCAACGACGGAGCAGATCGGCATCGCCTCCATCACTCGCACGCCTCTGCTCACGACAGGCCAGGCGGAGAGTGAGTCGCCGAGTGTTTGTTGGTAAGCGAATTGCATCATCGGGGACCGGCACACATTGGCCGAGCAAACGAACAGAACTCCATCAGCCAAGATCTTTTGCACTCCTCTGGTGTTGCGGCGCAGGCGGAGATGTGACGACAACGGCGTCTGAAGCGCCCGCGACGCGGTGAAATGTCGTAGCTACGTCAGACGTTTGCTCGCAACCGAGTCGGCGGCAACCGGGTACCGCCATTTGCGCGGCAGATCCCATAGGCCCGGTACGCGACGGCTCACCCGATGGATGCCAAGGCTCACAAGTATGCCCGCGGCCGTCAGAGCCGGCACCCATACCGCACTGAATGGTTCAGCGGTGGCCCGGATCTGGGCGAGTACAGCCACTCCACCCAGGACGACGTAGAAGTGCAGGACATATACAGGCAAAGTGTTCTTGCCGAGCAGGGACACCCAGCGCAGCCGCTGCGCTCGCCCGATGAGGACAGACAGACCGATGCCGGCCGCCACTCCCGCCACACCGAGAACGAGACGAGTACCCGGCATTGCAAGCAGGTCGAGACGCAGGGCGACGGCGAGTAGCACGCCGTAACCGACCATGACCGCGACGGCTGCCCACCAACGGATGCCGGGAGCCGTATGACGGATCCTCGGACCGAAATGAACGGCCAAGAGGAAGAAGAAGAAGTAAGTCAGCGTCTTCTCCCACGGTGAGTTGCCCCAATCGATGATCGCTGATCCCACGATGACGGAAATCGCTCCCGCCAAGACCAGCTGAACCCACATCGGTAGGGGCCGGATCACCCGGGCTGCGACGAAGTACAGGGCCAGGGCATATAGGAACCAGAGACTCTCGTTCGGCAGCACCAGCGCTCGGAGCCACAGCAGAATCGGCGACATCGTCTGACCGTCGGTGTCGCGGTAGACCGGCAGGAATTGGAAGACGACCGCCCATACCGCGGACCAGAGAAGGTAGAGCCAGACGAGTTTGGCGGACCTCCGACGGAAAACCTCAAGTAACGGGGCTCGAAGCAGGTTCTGCGCGAAGAGCCCCGCTGTGAAGAAGAAGAGCGGCATCCGGAACGTGTCGAGTGGGCCGCTGAGCTTGGCCCAGAATCCGGCAAGGCCGATGTCTGTCAGGAAGATGACCGCATGGAAGAGGACCACGAGAGTGATGGCTATGCCCTTGGCCACATCAACCCACTCGAGGCGTCCTGTGGCCGGAGCCAGCGCCGACGACGTCATCGCGGTGCCTCCGTCCCCTTCAGACGCCTGCGCACCATGATGGCGTTGGGGATCATCTGACAGAGAACGACCCCGATGACCGAGCCGATGAGAGGGCCTGGGGCGCCGAGGAGGGGGGTGAGCAGCAGTGTCAGTCCGAGATTGATGGGTAGCAGGAGCAGGACGCAGTACGCCTGGAAACGAAGGCCTTTGGCATCCGTCAGGAAGGCTCCGAACGGATACTTCGCCGCCTGGACCGTGACATAGATAACGAACATCACCAGAATGGGCCAGCCGAGCGAGATGACTCCCCCCGACGCGATCTCAGCGAGCCAGCCGGAGAGCAGCATCATCACTGAGGCGGCGACCAAGCCGAATCCGGCGAAAGCCGCTGACATGGCGAAGGGCGACACGGGGCTCCGCTGCCCTGTCTGGCGCGCGCGTGCGAACACCGGCCACAAGGACATGCCGGCCGCGGCAACCGCTCCGTACAACGGCATGAACATCTGGGCAGCGAGACTGTATTCGGTCAGCGCCTGGAGCGTGCTGAGGTGGCTCAGAACGAGTCGATCGGACGCCATCGCGAGAGGCAGAGCGACCATCATGACGAGTTGCGGCCACGCGGTGTCGAATACTCGCGCTCCGCGCACGCCAGGAGTGACAGCCTCGCGCATCGCACGACCCACGGCGGGTCTGATCTTCCGCGCAGCAATGATCAGGACCACGATGCCGATCAGGAACGTCGCCAGGTAGGAGACGACGGCGATGTAGCCTCCACTACCCCGGTGCTGATGACGGTCCAGAGCACGAGGAGCACGATGGGCGTCTGCAGAACCTGGAGGAGGATGACCGTGCTGTTCAAGCCGAGTGCGATCATGATGCGCTGACCGAAGGATGTCAGCACCGAGAACCCGAAGACGACAAGACACAGCGTCGCCGCGAGTCCACCGGTTGATGGAGTCAGTCCCTCGCCGAGAAGGGCCGGCCACGCACCGAGAGCGTAGATTGCCACCGCGACGAGGATGATGACGATCGCCGAGGAGGCGAGGACGCGGATGCAGGCGACGAGCACGGAGCGCAGGTGCGCATCCGTTCTCGGATTCTTCGCGCCTGCGGCTGCATTCATGATGGCGGCGCCGACACCGAGATCAGCGAAAGGGATGAGAGCGCCGACGCTAACGAGGAGTATGTACTGCGCGTACGTTGCCTCGCCGTAATTCTCTATGAGGAGTCGCGTGACGATGATTCCCAGGAAAGCGCTGATCGGCATGACAGCGAAACGCGCGGCAGCACTGGCGCCGACAGACCTCAGAACGCCGTTTCGCGTACCCAGTCGTTTCGTCTGGCCCGCATCGGTGGCGACGTCCTCTTCGACGGTGAGCGTTGCGGACGTCGGGTCGGCCACCTCTTCCACCACCACGGTCGCCGGCGAACCGGGAGAGTCCCTCTTCACGACGGACGGCTGTCGCCGTGGCGAGGCGTTCACAGTTCTCCAGGAGCGAGAGCAGGCAGATCGAGTTCGCGCTCTCGAGCCACTCGACGGGAGGTCCCACGCGCGCGGCGGGGCGCGTACACGACAAGCGAGTGGAAGAGGAATCGCACAACGAATGCGGCTGCAAGCGTGATCGCGGTCGCGATCACACTTGAGATGTGCCCGCTGCTCACCATGAGAGCCATGATGGGGATGCGTATGACCGCTTCCGCATTGTTGAAGGCGAAGGACTTTGCGAAGCGCGATCGAATACTCGACGCCTGATTGCGCATGTCTTGGAAGACGAAACGTTCCATCAGCAGGAAGTTGGCCACGATGGTGACCTCGGCAGCGATGACCGCCGCTACGACGTAATTCATGCCGAAACGCGTCAGCCCCCACACGATGGCGATGTTCGCGAGCGCGCCGAGGCCCCCGATGATGGCGAAGGACGACATTTTGCCGAACCGCAACGCTGTGAGCTGCGCCAGGAAATGGAGCCCCTGCGCAAAGGATGCCTTCGACTCCCCGCCGTGGCGGTCGGCGAAGTGGAACGGCACTTCCGCAACCCGGAGAGTCGTTCTCGCCAACATCTCGAGCAAAATTTTGAACCCGCGAGGCTGTAGATCGTCCAGCGGCAGGGATCGACGGTCGACCAAGAAGAATCCGGTCATAGGGTCGGACACATCTTTGAGACGGATGGGGAACATCGCCCGTGTCAGCACCGTCGATGCCCGCGACACGAGTACACGGGATCGATCCGACAGACCGTGCGAGGAACCGTCCTCCACATAACGCGACGCAACGACGACATCCACATCTCCGCGGGATGCCCTCTCGAATAGCACAGGGATCTTCTCAGGTGGGTGTTGAAGGTCACCGTCCATGACGAGGCAGAAATCCGAAGAGGCAGCCTTGAGGCCTTCGACGACGGCGCCGCCCAGCCCGCCCTTAGGTCGCTCACGATGGATGACGCGCACGGGAAGCCCCGAGGAGGCGGCCACCGCCCGGATGACCTCAGGCGTGTCGTCGTTGCTGTCATCGACGAAGAGGATCTCCGCCTCGAGACCACCCACGGCTGTGCCGATGCGCTCAACAAGCGGGCGCACATTCGGCGCCTCGTTGAACGTCGGCACGATCACAGTCAGATTCATGGTGCAGCCCCCAGTCCGAACTCATCCAGGCGACGCTCGTAAGCAATGCCAGATGGCGCCCATCCCCATGAGCGCAGTCCCCAAGCACCCATGCTACCGGTCGCGGTATGTTTCTCCCAACATGGCCGAGCGCGGTCGGTGTGGCATGAGGTGAAGATCGGCAGGCCGACTCGGCGCTCGACGGTCGAGACCTGGCGCCGCCCGATTCCGTGTCTGCTCGTCTACCAGACAGAATGTAGCAACTGCATCGGCACACGCTTGTCGCCGTCACTCACGAATCGAACCGTCACATGACACTGCACGAGTACATCGCCTCTTTGCGACGAAGCTGGTGGATCATTTTGCTGTTGGCCGCCATCGGTGCCGGAGCCGGTTTCGGCTACGCGACGGTGCAGCCTAAGGTGTACCGCGCTCAGGCTGACGTCGTCATCATTCCCGCGCGAGGGGCGAGTACGAGCGAGCTCGTTCAGGGGTCGAATTACGTGCAGAACCTCGTCCAGACGTATGCACTCGTCGCAACATCGCCCACGGTTCTCGAACCGGTGGTTGATCGGCTGGGCCTCGATTCGACGCCCAGGGCCCTGGCCACGTCGGTATCTGTGCAGGCACCCCTGAACACGCAGGTGCTCGAGATCGGGGTGACGAGCCGCGACGCCGACACCGCTGCTGCGGTGGCCAACGCGATCGGCAGCCAGCTGGCTGTGGCGGTTCGCGACCTCTCACCTCAGTTCGATGATGCACAGCCCGCGGTGCGAATCGAAACGATCACGCCCGCCACTCCCCCCAACGCGCCCATTTCCCCGAATGTCCGATTGCTCACATTGCTGGGGGGATTGGCCGGGCTCGTGGCAGGTGTCGTATACGCCCTCCTTCGGCGCCTTCTGGCGACGCGCCTCTCTTCACACGTGGACATAGCTGCCGTTTCAGACATAGCTGTGCTCGGCGATGTGTACACCACCGGCTCCAGCCGGTCGCTGCCTGGAGTCATCCGGACGGACGCCACAAGCGCGGTGGCGGAATCTGTGCGGAGCTTCGTCGCCGGTCTGCGTTTCGCGAACGTCGATGGGGCTAAGAAGGTCCTCTTGTTCACCTCTTCCCACTCCGGTGACGGAAAGTCTTCGATGAGCATCGCGACGGCTCTGATCCTGGCGGAGCAGGGCAACTCCGTTCTTCTCATCGACGCTGACCTTCGTCGAGCGTCCATCGCCACCCTGTCGCAACTCGAGGGGTCTGTCGGCCTGACATCGATTCTTCTCGGCGAGACGACGATGGACGTTGCGGTGCAACCGCTCGGCAACGACGGTGCACAGGTACTGACGTCTGGAGTGCTGCCTCCGAATCCGGGCCAGATCCTCACCTCGGAGCTGCTCCGCGGTGTGATCGCAGAGGCCCGCGAGCAGTACGATTTCGTCATCGTCGATACACCCCCGGTGCTGGCGGTCAGCGACCCCCTCTGGCTCGCCCCGCTCGTGGATGGCATCGTGATCGTGGTCCGAAGCCGGGTCACCAAACGGGATGCGCTGCGGCGCACACTTCTCGCGCTGGAATCGAGCCCGACGCCTGTTCTCGGCCTCGTTCTCAATGACGTTCGACGCACTCAGTCGAGCGCCTACTACGAGGATCAGGCGGGTCGCTCCGCCCGTTTGAAGCGCAAGGATCCCACGAGCGTTCGAGAAAATGTCTCTCGCCGATAGGTCTGGGATCTTCATCGCCTCACAGCGCGGCGCACCTCTCGCTGTCTTCTTCTTCGGGCTCCTGGTCGGCGTCACCCCGTCCTGGTCTATCTCCCTATGGACAGACGAGGCAGTGACGATTTCGGCCGCGGAACGATCGCCCGCACAGTTGCTCGGTCTTCTCTCGAACATCGATGCTGTGCACGGCGCCTACTACTTCCTGATGTACGGCTGGGTCCAGCTGACGGGGATCGGGGCCGTAGGACTGCGCTTTCCAAGTGCGGTCGCACTCGCGGGGACCTGTGTAGGAGTGCTTTTTCTCGTTCGTCGGCTTGCGACACCCTCAACGGCCATCACCGCATCGGCAGTGGCGGCTCTCCTCCCTCGCCTCGCGTGGGCTGGCATTGAGGCGCGCCCGTTCATCTTCAGCGCGCTGGCAGCGGTGTGGAGCACGTGGGCGCTGGTCAGAGCATGGCAGGCGGGCTCGAAGCGCCTCCCGTGGGTGGCGTACACATTGCTCGCGATCGCTGCGGTTTTCTTCAACATCTATCTGGTGTTCCTCGTCGCAGGTCACGGGGTCACGCTGGCGGTCCGGCGGTCCCCACGCAGAGTTTGGATCGGGTGGGCTGTGTCGACGGCTGTTACTGCAGCGGCCACACTTCCTTTCCTCGCGCTCGTGCGATCGCAGCAGTCGCAGCTCGGAACGGGAGGCGATCGGAACCCTCTCAGCCTCCTGCGCAAGGTGCTGGTGAATCAGCTGTACCTCGGGGAGACGCCCAATGACGCCGCGTTGCCCTCACTTTTCGGCATTGCGTGGCAGGCGGCGGCGATTCTGCTCGGACTGTCCGGCGCCGTGATCATGGCGCTGGCGATCTTGCGCCCTGCACGCCCGGGCGACATGAAGAGAGAGCTGCTCGCCGTGGCATTGCCGTGGCTCGCGCTCCCGACGGTTGCGATCGCCCTTTACGCCATCATCGTCGCGCCCGTCTACCAACCTCGCTACTTCACCTTCACGGCGCCAGCCGCCGCTGTGCTGATCGCACTCGGCCTTCGGTCCCTGCGCCGTCGACTTGCTGTCGTCATTGGCGCCATCTGTCTCATCGGATGTCTGATCGTGCTCGCATCACAGCGCACTCCGTTCTCGAAGTCAGGATCGGATTGGTCTGCGGCTGCCGCCATCGTCGGCGAATATGCGCAACCAGGAGACGCCGTGTACTTCTCGCCGCGATACGACGCGTCGCTCGTATCGCTCACGGCGAGGCGGATCGCAGAGGCCTACCCCGGAAATTTCCAAGGACTCACAGATCTGACACTTCGCAAGACCGGTGCGGAGACGGACTCGCTCGACGGCGTGTCTGTCCAGCTCAGCGAAGTCCAAAACGAACTGGCCGGCTACGCGCACATCTGGATGCTGTACGGCGACCGCTATCCGCAGAACGTGGTGGCGGACGGAAAAGCCCTGATCGAAGAGGCCGGCTTCGACGGAAGCGTCCGCTGGTCCGGTCCTAACGTCACCGTCATCGAATACACACGCCGCGGTTGACGCGACGATCGGGAGTTCACGCCGATCGTCGAGAAGCGCGGTCGCGAGCGCGCAGGCCATCGCCCGAAAGCGGGTCGCCGTGGCGCGCTGCAACTTTCGGCACCGCGACCGCCGCCAAGGCAAGAGGCATCACGATGAAGCTGCTGAGTGTCGGGCTGAAAGCGATGTCCCACACCCCACGAATCGCGAGGTAGACCATGACCGCGGTGGCGGTTCCCAAGGCGAGCTGGTGGGCTGCCCCCCGCACGAGGAGGATCGCGACCGCGATTGCAAAGATCGCACCGAGGATGCCGAACTGAATCCACAGGTTTCCCAGGACGGAATGCACCTCGAAGCCACGCCCGAACATGTAGTTCTCGACGTACCCGTTGTTCGGATCGTAGCCGAGCGTACTCATCCCGCCTTTCGCGACGAGGATGTCAGACGGTTCCGGCACAGCTCCCGCACCATAGCCGAAGGGTTTCGCCAGGATGAGAGCGACGCTTGCGCCCATCTCAGGGCGCCCTCCGGCCAGCACAGAGCCACCGTTCTGGATCTGATACGCGGTACGGGCCTCCGCCTGCTCGCCCAGAAATCCTTCCAGCAGGGCCGCCTGGAGCAGGAAGAAGGCGCCAAGAGCAACCGCTCCGATCCGCACCACCACAAGCCATCGTCGCATCGCGATCGAGCGAAGGCTCCCATCCCCAGCGCCCTGGGACAGCACGAGAGCTATCGAGATTAAGAGGAAGCCCGCGGATGACCGCGAGTCAGACGCCACGGACACCGCCGCCAGCGCGAGACACGCGACGAGCTGGGCGACCCTACTTCTGACGAGTACGGGAAGAGAGAGCGTCAGCAGGATCACAGGGAAGGACAGGGAGAATTTCCAGGCGTTGTCAGTACTGACTCCGTTCAGACCCAGGCTGAGAAGCTGCCCCACCGCGAAAGCCAGAAGCATCTTCGGCACCCCGGCAACGGAGCGCGCCCAGAGCATCGCCGAGAGCACGAGCCCCCAACCGAGCACACGCGATGCGTTCGAGACCAGGACGTTGAATGAAGTTGGGTCTGTGGAGGCTTCGGTGAGGAACACGCCGGCTAGTCCCGCGGCGACACTCCCGACCGCCACAGGCAGCATCCATTCGAACTTGGTGAGGTGGCGTGCAGCGATAGGGAACACAAGGAGAGCGACAACGACGTTCCACGGGAGGAACAGCGGCATATTGACTCGCACCGCCATCGCGGCCACGAACAGCAGGGCCACCACGCTCTCGACCGGGACGACACCCGCCTTTGATATGTGGCTGTATTGCCCTGGGATCGGTCTGCTCATGTCAACTCACACTCAACCACAGCTCGAAAGGAGTGACCCTCACCTCGGAAAGCGAGGGGAGGGTCACTAGGTCGAGCAGTTACGGAATCGTCGGGTCTGTGATGGAGAGGTTGTCGATCGTAAGAGCGACCGGCGCTGACGCGGCGGCACCCGACGGCAGGAACGAGGACAGGCCCACGGAACCAGGCACCTGCAGCGCCGCCGCGGTGTTGGTCCGCGTCACCGCCCACGCGCCCGGCTCTGCGTCGGTCGACTTCCACAACTTCATCGACAGGGTCGACGGAGCAGTGCCGGTCACCTCGAACATCACGGTGTACTTCTCACCCGCGACCACCTTGAGAGTGGGCGTGACGGTGGGTCCTACGCCGTTGCTGCCCTCGAGCATGTTCAGCTTCACCGAACCGTCAGCGGCGAGCCGGACACGCGCGGCGTACTGCGCCGATCCGACCTGCCGACCGATGACCGTGACGTACTGACCTTCAGCGAGCTTGTCCACCGAGAACTCAGCCGTCACACGAGCCGACGAGCTCGAGACCGAGCCCAACGTCGCCACCGGAGACGTTCCCGTCGTCACTGCGACCTTCCCCACGCCACCGGCGACGGAGAAGCGCGACGCAAGGTTCACCGACCACGCACCGCCCTGGTCAGCCGAACCCCACCCGTTGGTTGCCGCCCGCTCGAACGTGTCCTTGGCCAGCACGTTGGAACCAGCCGGAGGAGCGGTCACCGTCACGTCAGCCGTCTTGGTGTTGGTCGCACCCTTGTCATCGGTCACCGTCAACGACACCGTGTACGTGCCCGCCGCACCGTACGTCCGCGAGGCCTGAGCACCCGTGGCCGTACCACCGTCACCGAAGTTCCACGCGTACGACGCCACAGTCCCATCCGGATCCGAACTCGTCGCCCCATCCACCGACAGCACCAGACCACTCGCCGACGACGTGAACGCCGCCACCGGAGCCTGATTCGCCGGAGCAGCAGCAACCGTCACCGCCGCGGTCTTGGTGTTGGTTGCACCCTTGTCATCGGTCACCATCAACGACACCGTGTACGTGCCCGCCGCACCGTACGTCCGCGAGGCCTGAGCACCCGTGGCCGTACCACCGTCACCGAAGTTCCACGCGTACGACGCCACAGTCCCATCCGGATCCGAACTCGTCGCCCCATCCACCGACAGCACCAGACCACTCGCCGACGACGTGAACGCCGCCACCGGAGCCTGATTCGCCGGAGCAACCACGACCTTCGGGTCTGTGATGGAGAGGTTGTCGATCGTAAGAGCGACCGGCGCTGACGCGGCGGCACCCGACGGCAGGAACGAGGACAGGCCCACGGAACCAGGCACCTGCAGCGCCGCCGCGGTGTTGGTCCGCGTCACCGCCCACGCGCCCGGCTCTGCGTCGGTCGACTTCCACAACTTCATCGACAGGGTCGACGGAGCAGTGCCGGTCACCTCGAACATCACGGTGTACTTCTCACCCGCGACCACCTTGAGAGTGGGCGTGACGGTGGGTCCTACGCCGTTGCTGCCCTCGAGCATGTTCAGCTTCACCGAACCGTCAGCGGCGAGCCGGACACGCGCGGCGTACTGCGCCGATCCGACCTGCCGACCGATGACCGTGACGTACTGACCTTCAGCGAGCTTGTCCACCGAGAACTCAGCCGTCACACGAGCCGACGAGCTCGAGACCGAGCCCAACGTCGCCACCGGAGACGTTCCCGTCGTCACTGCGACCTTCCCCACGCCACCGGCGACGGAGAAGCGCGACGCAAGGTTCACCGACCACGCACCGCCCTGGTCAGCCGAACCCCACCCGTTGGTTGCCGCCCGCTCGAACGTGTCCTTGGCCAGCACGTTGGAACCAGCCGGAGGAGCGGTCACCGTCACGTCAGCCGTCTTGGTGTTGGTCGCACCCTTGTCATCGGTCACCGTCAACGACACCGTGTACGTGCCCGCCGCACCGTACGTCCGCGAGGCCTGAGCACCCGTGGCCGTACCACCGTCACCGAAGTTCCACGCGTACGACGCCACAGTCCCATCCGGATCCGAACTCGTCGCCCCATCCACCGACAGCACCAGACCACTCGCCGACGACGTGAACGCCGCCACCGGAGCCTGATTCGCCGGAGCGATCACGACCTGTCGCGTCTGAGGCGCCGAGTTGGCGCCGTCATCGTCGACGACCGTGAGCGAAACCTCGTAGGTGCCGGCCGCGTCGTAGCGGTGACTGGCAGTCGACGTGGTCGTGGTAGCCGTAGCTCCGTCTCCGAAGGACCAGATGTACGAGACGACGCTGCCGTCCCCATCAGTCGATGCCGAGGCGTTGGTGAATACGGACAGTCCGATGACCGACGTCGAGAACGCCGCGACCGGCGCCACGTTGGGCGCGATCAGGGACACCTGCTTCGTGGCCTTCGCCGACCCGCCTCGATCGTCCGTCACTGTCAAGGTGATGACGAAGTCACCACCGCGCGCGTAGTTGTGGATCGGGGCGGCCTCGGTGCTCGTCGTTCCGTCACCGAAGTCCCAGGCGTACGACACGATCGTCCCATCCGAGTCGGAGCTGGCCGTGGCGTCGAGCGACACGGAAAGATCCTGGATCGTCTCGACGAAAGCTGCGGTCGGCAGCTTGTTGGGAGCCGGCGCCGTCACATCATGGGTGACGGCGTTGGTCACGCCCTGCCCGTCCGTGACCGTCAGAGTGGCCTGGAAAGTTCCGGCAATCGCATAGGTGTGCGACACCGTGGCTCCGGCACCCGTCGTCCCGTCCCCGAAGTTCCAGGAGTAGGAGGCGATGGGGCCGTCCAGATCACTCGACGCTGTTCCGTCGAAGTCGACGGTCATGGCCGACCCGCTGGTGACGAAGCTCGCCACCGGCGGCTGGTTCACGAAGCCGACGTTTCCGAGCTGGTAGTGGGTCGCAACCTGCGAAGCGGTCAGCACAGTCGGGTAGACGGCGACCTCATCGATCGACCCGCGCCAGTAACCGTCGCCTTCCCATCCGCTGTCGCCGCCGACGCGCCAGTACCCGTCGTAGGGCTGCGCATCCGAGTTGCCATTGGAGGAGATGAGCTGACCGTCGATGTAAAGCTTCATTCCCGACGACGACATCTGCGCGACTACCTGGTGCCACTTGTTGTCGTTGAAGCCAGGAGCGGACTCGAGGATCTGAGACTGACCCGTCCAGACGCCGAACTTCACGCGACCGTCACCGGACATGTAGACATGGCGGTCGTAGCTGCTGCTCCAGCCCTGCTGCGCATTGCCGAAACCGACGATCTTTCCGCCAGAGGTGGAATCCGTCTTGAACCAGGACTCGATCGTGAACGTCGTCGGGTTCACGAAGCGCTTGTTGGACGCGACACCCGTCTGAACGTCGCCGTTCGGGTTGGTGCCGATCGCGGTGTTCGCGACGTTCTTCAACGCCCCGACCTGCCCGCGCGTGACGTTGCCGTAATAGGTGCCGTCGCTGTCCTCGAGAGATGCGTCGCGCGCGACTGATCCCGAGGTCTCACCCAGCCGCCAGTAGAGACTGGGCGCCAGGTTGAAGACGGAAGCACCGTACGCGTCTGTCGGGGCCGAGGGGGCAGTCGTCGTCTGAACACTCTGCTGACTCGCCGACGAGTCGCCCCTGTCGTCGGTCACCGTCAGCGTCACCGTGTAGGCGCCGGCGGTGGCGTATGTGTGCGACGTCGTCTGTCCTGTTGCCGTCTCGCCGTCGCCGAATGCCCAGGCGTAGCTCACGATCGTCCCGTCGGTGTCTGCGCTTGAGGTCGCGTCGAACGTCACCGCCGAGTGCTTCACCGTCGAGGTGAACGCCGCGGTCGGGAGCTCGTTCGCTCCGATGACCGAAACCGGCTGCGTGATGGTGGACGACGCACCCTGTCCATCCGTCACGATCAGGCTCACGTTGTACGTTCCCGAACGGGGGAACGAGTGGGACGGCTGGGCGCCCGTAGCCGTCTGTCCGTCGCCGAAGTTCCACGAATAGGAAGCGATCGGACCTTCCACGTCACTCGACGTAGAGCCATCGAAGGCCACGGCGAGGTCCGTGATGATGCTCGAGAACGCCGCGACGGGCTTGGAGTTGACGTACCCCAGTCGAGCGAGGTCGTAGTGCGCGCCGACCTGCTCGGGCGTGAGCGGTGCCGGGTAGATCGCGATCTCGTCGAGCGAGCCCCGGAAGTACTGGTCGCCCTCCCAACCGGAGTCGCCTCCTGCACGCCAGTAGCCGTTGTAGGACTGCGACTGCGTGTTCCCATTGCTGTCGACCAGATTGCCGTCGACGTAGAGCTGCATGCCGCTCGCAGAGATCTGTCCGACGACGTAGTGCCACTTGTTGTCGTTGTATCCCGTGCCGCTCTGGATGATGTTGAGGTTGCCGTTGTACGTGCCGAACTTCACACGTCCATCGCCGGACATGTAGATGTGGCGGTCATAGCTGCCGCTAGTGCCGACGTTTCGGTCGCCGAAGCCGACCAGCTTTCCTCCACTGGTGCTGTCCGTCTTGAACCAGGTCTCGACCGCGAACGTCGTCGGGTTGGTGAACGCCTGCGTGCTCGCGATTCCCGTCTGCGCTCCGCCGTTCGGTGACAGGCTGATCGCGCTGTTGGCGACGTCCTTGATCACTCCGGGCGCTCCGAAACCGATGCTCCCGCTGTAAGCGCCCGTGACAGAGTCTTTGCCGGAATCGGCAGCGGTGCTCGCACCGGCTGATTCATTCGCACGCCAGTAGATGGTGGGGGACAGCTCATAGACGGACTTGCCGTACGCGTCGGCAGGAGCAGGCGTGATGGTGCTGGCACGCCCAGAGTTGATCCAGTGCTGGTTGATCGTGTCCCGACTGAGGCTCTCCCCATAAACGGCGACGTCCGAGATCGATCCATTCAGGTACTGGTCCGTCACGCCCGGCCAGCCGCCCGTGTTGTCTCCCCCGATGTGCCAGTAGCCGTCGAACGGCTGTCCCGTCGTGGTGTCGGCACGGCTGCCTACGAGTCGGCCGTCCACGTACAGCTTCATCCCAGAGCTGTCCATCGAGGCCACGATGTAGTGCCACGCTCCGTCGTTGAATCCGCCGGAGGAGTTCACAGTGCGAACGGATCCCGGGTGGACGCCGAAGTTGATCGTGCCGTCTGCGCTCATGTACACGTGACGGTCGTAGTTGTTCGAGCTCGCCGTCGCGGAGTTGCCGAAGCCGACGATCTTGCCTCCGCGCGTGCTGGTGGTGTTGACCCATGCCTCCACGGTGAAGGTATCCGGAGCGGTCTCGCGCACTGTCGAGGTCGCGTACGAGTTCTCGGCACCCGCAAACCCCGTCGACTTGCTCGACTTGGCCAGGTTCGGTCCAGCCACGCCGCGCGTGCCATTGGACACGTTGACGTCGCCGCCCTCGGCCCAGTTCGACCCGATCGTGCCGCTTGCCTCGCTCAGAGGCCAGTAGTCTTTCGCGCCGTCATCGATCACGCCGAGGCTATAGGCAGACGCGGAGTCGGCCGAGGCCTGCACGCTCGTCCACGCACCGGTCGCAGCGTTGCCATCCGGGTCGGTTGCGCGGATGCGGTACTGGTATGTCTGGCCGTTCGTCACGGTCTTGTCCGTGAACTTCATGACCGGCTGCGTCCAGAAGTTCGAGGCCGCGGTCGTCTCGTAGATCGGAAGAGACGTCCCCTGACGGTAGAGCTGGTACGTGAGGGTCTCGTTGTCCTTGTCGTAGTTGGCGTTCCAGGACACCCGAACCTCGCCTGCGCGCAGCGACAGAGCCGAGACGGGGAACTGCGTGTTCGAAAGCTGCGGCCCCTGCTTCTTGGGGGCCAGCGCCTTCTTGGCGAAGCGCACGAGGCCTTGCTGCGCGACGTTGTTCACCGACGGAAACTCGCCGCCGTAGACCACGTAGTTGTCGTTCGCCTGCACGGTCCATGTGGCCTGGCTCTTGCCGGTGTAGGTGCCGACCGCCCACTTGGGGTACCAGTGGAGCAAGGAGGCCGCGGGCTGCCCACCGTAGGACTTGTATCCGTAGATGTCGTTGGTCAGCGTCTTACCGTGATACGTCTTCGCGAACGCGAGCGAGTGGTTGAGCTGCCACGGCGAAGGCGTCTGGGGGAAGCCGCCGACGTTGCCGCAGTAGTGGTCGTGCGACGCCGTGTACACGACATCCGAGGTCACAGCCACCGAGTAGTTGTCTCCGTGGCAGTCCTCGAGCCAGACGAGAGACCCGTCGCTCCAGTTCGCCCGGAAGGTGCCTTCGAAGCCGTCTTCCGCGGTTCCCCCGTAGCTCCAGCCCACGCCGTACACGCTGTCGTTGTCCGAAGCGAGGTCGTACATGCCGGCGCTCGTGCCGGCGTTGCGGATCAGGCTGTTCACGGCCCACTGCTCGGAAGCGCCGGTGACGGCGTTCAGCGCCGCCATTCCGCGCCCGGGGTTCGTCGAGCCGTTCACGCTCGTGAAGCCTCCCGCGATGACGACCTTGCCACCGTCCGGGCTGACCACGATCGCTCGCGGGCTGCCGTCGGCCACGTCGGCCGAGAAGGGCAGCAGGGCGCCTGTAGACGCGGTGACCGCCGCCACCTTGGTGCGCGCACCGCCTGCTGCGCTCGAGAAGATGCCCGTGTACCACACGGTGTTCCCGCGGGCGACGATGTCGTAGACCGCGGAGTTCGCCCCCGGGTTCCAGGGAAGTATGTTGCCGGTTGTCGCGTCGAACGCGGCGACACGGTTGCGCGCCACCCCGGCGATATTTGTGAACGAGCCGGCGACGTATATGCGAGAGCCGTCCGGCGAGGCGCTTATCGAACGGACGATACCGTTCGCGCCGGGGTTCCACGACGTCATGACGCCTGTGGAGAGGTTGTAGGACATGAGGTTCTGTCGGGCGGAGGTGTTGACACCCGCCGCGGAACCCGCGGGCCGCGCGTTCGTGAACTCCCCGCCCACGAAGACGGTGTTGCCCACGATCGCCTGTGTCCAGGCCACGCCGTCGATCTGCGCGGTCGGGAGCGGGTCAGCGGTGACCGTCTCCTCGACGCCGGGCGCCGGCGAACTGTCGGCGGACGCCGGCACCGCGGTCATGGCCAGTCCGGCCACGACGAGCCCGAGGGTCGTCACTCCGGCCACCGCGCCCTTCAGCCAACGTCGTGCGACGCCGTCTGACTTTCGTTCCCCAGTGCTCAACAGAACAGCATGCGTGTTAGCCACGACTTTTCCCCATTCCGCTCGCCCCCCGGCGAGCAGCATTGACCGGCCCCGGAAGGCACGGTAATCCCCAGTTCAGAGAACTCTATGTGAGAAGTCCTCGTCTTCACAACCTTTGCGCACGAATCCGCCTTCGCGGACAAATCCGCCGAACCTCAGTCCCCCGGAATCAGGAGATGGCGCCCCGAAACACCACGGCGCTCTCCGACTGGCGGTAGTCGACGATGAAGGTGACGTCTCCCCTACGGTCCTCCGGGATACGGAACAGGTAGACACCTTCCGCGGTCTCCCCCGGCGCAAGAGTGCCCGTCACCGGCGAGCCGCCCGGCTGTTCGTACGTCTCGGCAGGATCGCGCTGATTTCCCATGAAGGCATTGAGTACGACCAGATCCAGATCGAGATCTCCGTCGCCTTCATTCGTGAGGGAAAGCGTCACCCGCACTGCTGCGCCGGCGACCTCGCCCGGCCCCTGAACCTCGCCCTGCACGGACTCGAAACGCGTCAGCGCAACTCTCAGTCCCTGCGTGTCCACGATGGAATCGACAGGCACTGGCTCCAGCTCGGGGTACGCGTCATCGGGCACCCCCGTCGCCGGAGGTGGCGTAACGGTGTCACCCTCCGGCCTCACCGCTGGCGCAGCAGGCTCTGTCGTCGGCGTAACCACCGCAACGTCATCAGGCGCCGCATCTGTAGAGGCTCCGGGGCTGACGGTCCGGGGAATGAAGAGCAGTGCGCAGATCAGCGCGACGACGGCGGCACCCCCGGCAACACCGGTAATCAGCCATATGCGGCGGCGTGATCGTATTGCCGCTTCATCCCGCGCGGAAGTCTCAATGTCTGTCATGTCGCGCCTCTCCCCCAGGCTGTACGACAGTCCCCCCGGACCGGTCGTGGGCTCAGCGTATCGGCTCCCGCCTGCATACAGGCTGACACAGTGGTCTGAGTCACCTGATGATTGCGGCTGGCACTCCGATACGATGGCGACTCGACCGTCGGACTCAGGAGAGCGAAGTCATGCCCCGCGAACACGTCCGCCGTTATCTGGTCGCACACCCCAGCGCAGAGCTGTACGGCTCAGATCGCGTCATGCTCGAGAGCGTGGCCGGAATGCGGGAGGCCGGCGCCGACGTCACCGTCGTCCTGCCCGATGATGGACCGCTGACCACTGAACTCCGCGCGGCGGGTGCCGACGTCGTCATCGCTCCGACACTGGTCCTCCGCAAGAGTCTTCTGAAGCCCGCAGGCTGGCCACGGCTGCTGTCAGGGACCATCCGAGGCCTCCGCAGCTCGAGGAAGATACTGAAGGCCCTGCAACCAGACGCCGTCTACGTGAGCACTGTGACGCTCCCGCTCTGGCCGGTCGCGGCTCGGTGGTCGAGGATCCCCGCCGTGGTTCATCTCCATGAGGGCGAGCAGGGCGCCTCCGCTCTTGTGAAGCGGGGGATGTACGCTCCCGCCCTTTTGGCCCAGAAGGTGCTGGTCAACAGCGAGTTCAGCCGTGGCGTCCTCAGGGAGGCCTTCCCGAGGATGGCCGAGCGCGCGGTGGTCGTCTACAACGGAGTGGCAGGGCCTCAGCGCGTTGCAATCCCACGGGAACGACTCGAGGCACCGGTCCGGGTCGTCTATGTCGGACGCCTCTCCCCTCGCAAGGGACCGGACCTTCTCATTGAGGCACTTGCACTGTTGGACACCGACCTCCCTGACATGCGCCTCGATCTGCTCGGCGGCGTCTTCCCGGGTTATGAGTGGTTCGAGGACGCACTGCGCCAGCGCATCACTGCGCTCGGACTTGAGGAGCGGGTTCGCCTGCTGGGTTTCCGACAGGACATCTGGTCCGTCGTCGAGGAGAACGACATCCTCGTCGTGCCTTCGAGGCTCGACGAGCCGTTCGGGAACACAGCGGTCGAAGGCGTCATCGCGAGGCGTGTCGTTCTGGCGAGTGACACCAGCGGGCTCCGGGAGGCTACCGCGGGGGTCGCAACGGCCATCCTGTTCGCCCCAGATGACTCGTCTGCCATCGCTGAGGCACTCCGCTCTGCGGTGGCGGGCTGGCCGAACCTCGCTCCGCAATTGGAAGACGAGGCCGCCGCCGCTTCCGCCCGCTACTCCCCTGCGCGTTACCGCAAAGATATCGGCACGATGATGACTGCTGTCAGCTCGCTCCTCCGGCGGTAACAGGAGCGTCGATCCTGCGCATCTCGCGAAACCACTTCACGGCGGCGAGCGCGAGGAAGGCCGTGCAGGCGACACCCAAGAGCGCGTAGACGGCCAGGAACAGCGTCGGCCACCCCCATAGAACAAAGACCAGGCACAGCAGACCGTAATCGGTCGGCACCAGCACCAGCGATCTCAATGCTGTGCCGCCTCCGCGCGCCTGGCTGGAAGCGACCCCCCGCGCACCCTTGAGAAGGTCGTTGAGCAGTGTGCCGAAGAAGGAAACCGTTGCCACGACGCTGAATCCGAGTGGGACCAGCAGCCACCCCGCGGAGATGTCGGTGAAACGGAACAGGCCCACGAGGACGGCTAGGTGTAAAGTCGCGATCTTTATCGCGTCGACGAAGTGGTCCAGCCATTCCCCTGCGATCGTTCCACCGCCTTGCAAGCGGGCGAGCTGACCATCAGCCGAATCCCATGCATACCCCAGCGCAAGAAGAAGGGCTACGACGATTCCCAGCCAAGGCGCCGTGGGAACGGCCACGAGGAGAATGATCCCGGTGAAGGTGAAGACGGCGCTCACCGCCGTCACTCCGTTGGGCGTGAGCCCCATGACGTATGCGGTCGCAGCCAGCACCCTGCCCACCCGACGATTGACGTACACGGAGTACGCCGGGGCGCCCCGTGCGTGCCCTTTCTGTGCTGACCCCAACCGCCGCAGTGCCTGCCCCCACGTTTCGTCGGCCATCACATCTTCCCTTCAGCGGTGCTCTCATCCGCGAACAACCACGCGTCCGCTTCCAGACGCCCATCTTCTTCTGGCAAGGACCCGGTGATGTGCACTGCCCGGTCACCGCGCTCGAGCTGCGTCACGATCGTGGAAGCGAGCTCGCCAGCGCTGCTGGGTGAGGACACGACACCATGATCGCGTTCGGCCAACCACGTTGCCAGGCCCGTCTGATCAGTCGTCACGATCGCACACCCCTGCTGCAGCCCTTCGACGATCGGCAGGCCGACTTGCTCGCGCCACGTCGCGCTCGGCTGAGACGGAAGCACGAGGACTCTCGCCTTGGCGAGCTCGTCTCGGATGGTGGCCCGGGGCGGATCGGCTATGAAGGTGACCGTCTCGTCTTCGGCCGCCCATTTCTCGACATCAGACTGCAGTGCGCCCTTCCCGATCACCGTCAACGTGGCATCAGGAAGTCGATGGCGGACAATGGGCCACGCCTCACGTAGAAGCGGCAGCCCTTTGCGTTGCACCAGTGCGCCGAGGAAGACGACCGTGGGAAGCGGCTTGGAGATGTGGCCGGCCTTCATACGTGCCGGGAGCGCGAGGATGACCTTCTCGGCGCCGCCGGATGGTCCCAGCAGCGAGCGGTACAGATCGCGCGACGACTCGGTGCCGTAGACCACCCTGTCGATCCGACGCCACACGAACCGGGCGATCGCAAATCTGACTCGACGTTGCAGACGGGCCCGGACGGAGCCCCCCTGCTGGGCGAAGGGATTGCTGTTCTCGATCGCGTAGGCGACGAGACGTGGCCGTCGGTGCGACGCACGAAGAAAGGAGACGAGCGCGATGACAATCGCTGAAGTCGGCAGGCTGGCGTACATCAGCGGCTCGTTGATCTCGAGCTCGCGCACGTTCGAGCGGCGGAGGACGAAGCCGGCCGAGAGCCGCCCCAACCGAACCATCTCGAGCCCGTCCGTGAGCGACGGGTCGAAATCGTACCGCCGCCAGCGGTAGACGATGGCTGCCGGCGCCATCTGGTGAGCTCGCTCCAGATGTGCGCTTCGCACCGTTTCATATAGGCGCGCTCGGGGCGCGAAGATGAACTGCGAACGGACAGCGGGATGCGGAAGCCCCTGGCCGGATCGAGGGCGCACCGATCGACTGCGGACGGAGCGCAGCACCGCCGCCGCACCAGCGATCGTGCCGCGTATGACGGGAAGCACCGAACGCCGCGGAGCAGCCAACTGGTGTCGCCCACCCCGGAGGAGGATGCGATAACCCTCGCCTGCGGACCTGGCGAGCCAGCGCATCCGATCGGCCCGCGGCAGGTGTTTCGCGGCAAAGAGGAGGCGGTTGCGGGTGTTGAAGAAGTAGTAAATCGACGACTTCGCCCGGCCTCGCTGCTCTTGCGTTCCGCCAGGGTCATGGATGGCCACCGCGTCCTCCAGCAAGCGCAGCTCAGCCCCGATGCTCCGCGCTCGAAAGGACAGATCTATGTCCTCCCAGTAGAGGAAATAGTCGTCGTCGAAGCCGTCGAGCTCACGCCACAACGTGGCGCTCATCGCGAAGCATGCGCCGCTCAGCCACGCAACCGATGCGCCAGCCGTCACGCCGGAGTCGGCTCGCCCGACGGATCCAGACGTCAGGTCGAGACTCATCATCGAGGAGAACGGCCTCCCATCCGGACGACTTATCCTCGGAGCCACGATGGCTCTCGGGTGGTCGTACGCGTACTCGAGCAGTCTGATCGTGGCGTCTTCCACCAGGTATGCGTCCGGATTCAGGGCGAGCAGCACTTGGCATCCGTCGCTCAGAGCGACCGACGCGGCGAGGTTCATGCCCCCGCCGAATCCGAGGTTTTCGTCCGGCGTGAGAAGTCGCCATCCGGACTCCTCGCTGAGCGCAGCGACGGCCGCACGCTCCTCCACGGTCGTCGGATTGTCGACGACGAAGACCCTGATGCCGGTTGGGAGCTGAGAGAGCATCGTATTTCGGCGGATCAGCTCGTGAGAACCGTAATTGACGATGAGGACGGCGCATGCGCCGGCGTCGATGGACATATAGCCGCGCTCGCTCTCTGGTCGACTCGGACACCGGCGGAACCGACGAGGTTGATTTTAGGCTGGGCGCGCGTCGTCCTGAAATCACACCCGTGTCCATCATGTGACATGCTCGGAAGTCTCACCGGCAGGAGGACGGGGCGTCATATGACGGGTGTGGGTCCAGTTACCGTCGCTCTCGCGACTTTCAAGCGGCCGGGGCCGCTGGCGAATGCGTTGAACGCAATCCGTTCGCAAGTCGACGAGGCGAACCGTGCGGGAACTGCTTCCCACGAAATCCTCGTGATCGATAACGACCCCCGCGCGACTGGTCGTGACGTCGCCGAAAAGTACGGAGCTCGGTACTTCGTCGAATCGACGCCGGGAATAGCAGCCGCGCGCAATCGAGCGCTCGACGAAGCCGCCACGTCCGATGTCCTGATCTTTCTCGACGATGACGAAGTGGTCCAACCCGGCTGGCTTGACACGATCACTCAGCGACAGCGCGAGACCGGCGCCGCGGCGGTAGCCGGCAAAGTCGTAACGGTGTTTCCGGCGCAGCTCGAACCCTGGATCCGTGACAGTGGGGCGTTCATCCGCCCCGTGCGCGTTGACGGCCAGCCCATGAACGAGGCAGCCACCAACAACCTCCTCCTCCATCTGCCCACCATTCGCGCGCTGGGCCTGCGATTCGACGAGCGCTTCGGCTTGACCGGCGGTAGCGACAGCATGTTCACGAGGCAGCTGACCGCTCGCGGCGGGGAGATCCGCTGGGCGGAGGCCGCGGTCGTGGTCGAGCAGGAAGAAGAGAACCGATTCACGAAGAAGTGGGTCCTCATGAGGACGTTCCGCTTCGGTAACACCTCGGCTCGGGTGGATCTCGCGCTGGCCGGCAGCCCGCGACGACGCCTGATCGCTCGCGCGAGGGTGGTGTCGCGCGGCGCCGGACGCGTCTTCTACGGGTGTGCGCGCTGGATCGCCGGTGTTGTCACCCGTAACTCGTCGCATCGCGCGAAGGGGCATCGGATGGTCTACCGGGGACTGGGAATGCTGGCCGGTGTCGCCGGCTACGCCCACAACGAGTACGGTCGCCGGCGTCGGGCGTCGTCGTGAGCGGCGTGGAGTCGACCCGACGCCGGCGGGTCCTTCTCAGCGCGTATGCGTGCGGTCCGCTCAGTGAGCCCGAGGCGCGAGCCGGTTGGGAGTTCGCGCGGGCAGCCTCGGAGAGCTGCGACGTGTGGGTCGTCACGCGGCCCCGGTTCCGTGAATCGATCGAGAGCGCGCTCGCGACGGATCCGAAACTCGCGTCGCGCCTCCACCCCGTCTACCTCGATCTCAGTCCTCGCCTCGTGCGGCTCAAGAAGCGGTCCTGGGATTTGTACTGGTACTACCTGCTCTGGCAGAGGGCACTCGGTCGCACAGCACGTCGACTACACGCCGAGCATCACTTCAACCTGGCGCACCACGTGACCTTCGCGAACGACTGGATGCCGTCCGGGCTCACTGCCGTTCCTGACCTTCCCTTCATCTGGGGGCCGGTCGGCGGATCGAGCAGTGTGCCCGTCAGACGACTCGCCAAGTGGCTCGGCCTTCGCGGGATCGTCACCGAGGTTGCGCGGAAGGCCATCACCTCGGCAGCTCGCAGTATCGGCGGCGACCCCGTTGCACGCCGTGCCGCCCTTGTCGTGGCACAGAATCCGCAGGTCGGTGATCATTTCGAACGACGGGGGAGCGCCGTCGTGATCGAGCCGAATGCGTCTTTGGACGATCTACCCGCTCGCGCGAAGGAGCTTTCAGCGAAGACGGCCGTGTTCGCGGGACGGCTGCTGGCCTGGAAGGGCGCCGCCCTCGCCATCGACACCATTGCGCACCCCCGGGCGGTCGGCTGGCGGCTGGAGATCTATGGGGCCGGCTACGACCGGACGCGACTCGAGAGCCGCGCGCGGGACCTCGGGGTGTCGGACCGCGTGGTGTTCCTCGGCCAACGTCCCCGCGCTGAAGTACTCCAGGCCATCGCTCAGGCCCAGGTGTTCCTCTTCCCCTCGATGCACGATCAGGCGGGCTGGGTGGCAGCGGAGGCCAACTCGATCGGTTGCCCGACCGTGTGCCTTCCCCTCGGGGGCCCACCCTTGTTGGCATCTCCTAACGTCTTCCCCGCGTCCCTCTCAGGGGACATCGTGAAGAACCTCGCCGAGCAGCTACTGCTCGCAGCCGCAGCGGGCGGAACGCCGACCAGCCGCTGGAGCATCGATCGCTTGCCTGGAGCTGTGGACGGCTGGTACGACCAGGCTTTGACTCGGTAGTCGGCGCGGGCCGCGCTCACCGCGACAACGGTGTCATTCCGCGACCCGCACGCGACAGATCGCGACTTCGAGAGCACATGAGCTGGCCATGAGGGACTCGTGAGATAAGTCTCATCCGGTAAGGGTTGCCAAAAGCGACCCGTTACCTTGGAACAACCCCTCACAGATCCCCCGCTGTGTGCGCCGACGCGCTTGCTTCCCGAACACGCTCCATTTCGGGCGTTATTCGTCGTGCTATCAACGGTGCCTTGGTGAGTCGACCGAGAAGAGAATCATGCCCCGTGCTCACGTCCCCCTGACGCCGCGTCGCCGCCTGTCCGCTATCGGCGCAGCCGTCACCGCCATCGCGTTCACCACGAGTCTGCTGGTCGCTGCTCCCGCGTCCGCCGCGACACCGAGCGTGGTCTTCTCCGACAATTTCACCAGATCCTCGTCCTCAGGCTGGGGTACGTCCTCCTCGAGTAAAGCCTGGAGCAGCTGGTCGAGCGAGAAAAACGCTCTGACAGTCGACGGAAGCGCGGGCATCCTCTCTTTGTCCGCAGCCCAGTCGGCCGTGGCGCGTATTCCAGTCAGCGTCCGTGACGTTCGCGCCCAGGCAACGGTGCGCCTGAAGGCGGCCTCCGGTAATGCCTATTACTCGTTCAACGTGCGTTCTCAGGCGGACGGCTCGGAGTACCGAGTGAGACTCCACACGAATGCGACCGGCAGTCCCACCCTCGCCCTGTCAAGGATGAACGGGAAGACGGAGACCTCGCTTGCCAAGGTGTCCCTCCAGGGTTCGCTTCTCAACACCTCGGCACAGGCGCTCGACACCACGGTCACCGGGGTGGACCCGGTCAAGGTGGAGGTGCGGCTTTCGGCACCTGGAGCGACGTCGACACCACAATTGACATTCACAGACTCGTCGGCGCAGAAGATCACCGGCGCAGGGGCAGTCTCCTTCGGCGGTTTCCTCGTCGACACCGCGACCTCCCGGACCGACCTCGTGGTGGACAACCTCTGGATCACCGACAATGCGTCACCGCTGACGTCCGGCGCAGCTCCCGCGGCACCCGTCACAACACCGTCGCCGACGCCTACCGCGACGACGGCCCCCGCACCGGCTCCCACCACGAGTCAAGCAGCGGCGCCGGCATCGACTTCGACGGGACGCGGCTCAGCGACTGTGGGTACCACGACCTATCCAGTTCCGTCCGGTGCCATCTTCGTCAGCAACTCCTCTACGGCGAGCACGCAGAACGGCAGCAGCAGCGCTCCGTACAAGAGCGTGCAGGCGGCCGTCAATGCCGCCAGGAGCGGCAACACGATCGTCATCCGTCGCGGGACCTATCACGAGCAGGTCGAGGTCCCGTGGGCGAAATCGCTGACGATTCAGGCCTACCCGAACGAGACTGTATGGTTCGACGGCTCTTCCACCGTCACGAACTGGATTCAGTCCGGCTCCACATGGGTCGCGGGCAACTGGGGCGCGCAGTTCTCGTCGGACATTGCTGGCGACGCTTCGCGCTACACGGACCCGAACTACCCGATGGCATCCCACCCTGACCAGGTGTTCATCGACGGGAGCGCTCAACGTCAGGTTGCTTCCGCCGCAGAAGTGGTCCCCGGGACGTTCGCAGTCGACTACGCAGCCAAGAAAATCATCCTGGGTTCGAACCCCGCCGGAAAGACGGTGCGTGCCAGTGACCTCGGCCAGGCATTCAATGTCGTGTCTGAGGGTACGACCCTTCAGGGGTTCGGCGTCCGCCGGTATGGCACTAACTTCAACCTGAAGGGCGCCATCCGGATGCAAAACGTGAAATCCACGCTTCGTGACGTCGTCATCTCGCAGAACGCCACCATCGGGCTCTCCCTCACCAACGCCGACGGCCTCGTGGAGCGCGTCACCGCGGAGAACAATGGCATGCTCGGCATCGGAATGAACGTCGCGCACAACCTCGTGCTCCGCGATTCAGTCATCTCCGGAAACAATACGGAGCGTTTCAAGAAGGCTCCTGTGGCCGGTGGAGTCAAGATCACCTCGTCGCAGAACGTCACGGTCACAAACAGCGACGTCGTCAACAATAAGGCGAATGGACTCTGGTTCGACGTCTCCTCGTACAACGTGAAGATCGCCGGCGTGCGAGCGAACAACAATTCGTTCACGCAGATCGTGATCGAGCTCTCCGCGAAGGTGCTCTTGATGAACAATCAGACCCTAGGAGGAGAGCAAGGCGTAGCAGTCTTTAACGCATCCAACGTCCGGATCTACAACAGCGACTTCGGCGCTAATTCACTCCACAGCCTGAAGCTCGCACAGGACGCCCGCCGCTATGCCACCTCGGAGAGGAGTGCGACCTACCTGAGGAACGCGGGCCTAGAGGGTGAGATGACGTGGATCGTCAAAGACATCGTCGTGTCCAACAATGTCTTCGGATCGGGCGGCTATTTCTCGATCCGAGCGATGGACGGGCGATCGAACCGAGCAGTCGACACGTGGAATCTCACGATCACGGGCAATCTCTTCAATAACAAGGCTGCCGGTGGCCCCACCATGGTCTCCTGGGGACTGGGCGACAACAAGACGGAGGTGAAGTACAACACTCCAGACGACCTTGCCGCGGCCAAGAACACCTCGTGGAGAAATGCCATGACCTCCACAGTGAAAACACTCGCGGACATGGCGGCCGACAGGTCGGCGAATGTCGGCGTCGCCGTCTCCTTGCCATCGGACGCAACGGCAGTTGCTGGCTGGCCCTCGGGCACGAAGGCGCTCGGCTCCAATCGATAGACAACTGGTGCGGCCGGGGGCAATCAGGAGATTGCTGCCGGCCGCACCTGCTCAAAGATCCGATCCATGATGATGGACGTGCGAAGGATCTCGCCCGGCGAGATCGGCGCAGGGGTTCCCCGCTCGATCGAAGAATAGAAGTCCTCGAGCAGCGTCTTCATACCCGAGTCGTACGGGAAGAAGAACTGGCGGCGAAGGAAGTGACGGGTGTTCCATCCGGCGTTCTTCGCATACTGCGCCGCGAAATGCACGGGAGCAACGAGGTATCTCAAGTAACTCCGATACTTGCGGTCGTCGATCTTGACGAGTACCTGGTAGTCGTCGTCCACGACGAGCGAGTTCTTGCGCCCGTAAAGCCGGAACTGGTGCAGCTCCGGCTTGATCTGTGTGGAGAACGTGAAGACTGCCGTCGACCGGTCCCCGTCCTTGATGATGACGCGCACCTCGTCGATGATGTCGCCGTGCCCGAGACCGTCGAGGAGGTTGCTGGTGAAGCCGACCGCCGTCACCTCGGGCTCATCACTTTCGAGGAACTCTGCGACGCGCGCCACGCCGTGGCTGATGAGATTCTGCAGCAGAGAGCCCGGCAGCTTGCGGACCCAGTGGTCGCGGTTTCCCAACATCGCCTGGGCATAGACCGGGTTGCTGAGGTCATAGCAGTAGAGGCTTTCCATGTGCATGGGCTTGCCGCCGAGATAACCCGATGCCACCAGCTCGCGCATCCTGACCATCGCGTGAGTGAACTGTCCGTTGTGACCCGGGACGACGCGCAGATCCTTTTCTGCAGCCAGCGCGATCACCTCTCGCGCCTCATCCGTCGTGAGCGTGAACGGCTTCTCCACGTAGATATTCGCACCTGCGGTCAAGCACTGCATGCTAAGCGCGTAGTGACTCGTCGGCGGGGTGGTGATGTGCACCACGTCAGGCTTGCTCTCGTCAAGCATCGCTCGAACGTCGGTGAAGCGGTGAGGGACGCTGAATCGATCGGCAAGCTGCGCCGCCATGAGAGGTTCCTGGTCACAGACAGCGACAAGTTCCGCACCGTCGATCCGTCCGATCTGCAAGGCGTGCTTCTCAGCAATATTCCCGCACCCGATTATCGCTACCCGGATCATGCTGTGCCCTTCGTGGATCGAATGAATCGGAAGCACCTATCGAGCGCGTCGTCCATCGACACCGCCGGGTGCCAACCGAGGAGCTGCTTGGCGTGGGCGTTCGAGTAGGTGTTGCCCTTGTAGTACGTGCGCGTCGAGCGACGATTGAACGTCGGCGGCAGCTGGCCCTTGGACCAGCGCGAATACCACTCGAGCATCCCCGTCAGACCGAGGTACGCGCGATAGGGAGTGGGAACCGTCGGGAACCAGCCGATCTTCTTCTTGTACTTGCGCAGATACTGGGAGCTCGTCGGCAGGTCATCATCGACGATGATGAACAGCTCGTCCTCGATTCCGCTGACGAGTCCTGCAGCCACGATGGCGTCCGCGCAATTCTCAACGTATGTGAAGGGCATTTGGTTCGACGGACCCACGTTGAGGAACGGGCCGAAAGCGGCGTTGCCGACGCGCCCGGGAATATTCGGCTTCCCCGGTCCGATCACGAAGCCTGGCCTGACCGTCACCTGCCGAAGGCCGCGGGTGTGGGCGTACTCCTCCACCAGTTCATCCTGCTTGGCCTTCGCGTACGCGTAGGGATCATGGCGCTCGGCGATCTCGAGATCGATCGGCGTGTCCTCGCGGAGCCGACCACCGTGGGAAAGATCCGCGTTCGAGTACACCGACATGGAGCTCACGTTGACGAATCGTTCCACCGAGCCCTCGGCGACGACGGCGTCGAGCAGATTTCGAGTGGTCACAACCGAGTTCAGGATGCAGGCCGGGAACGTTCGACCGCGACCTGCTGCCAAGTGGTAAACGACTCTTGCGCCGCGCACGGCTTCGGCGCAGCTCGACGCCGAGAGGAGATTGCCTACGACCACGTCCACAGTCGCGTTCGGGAACTCAGCCTGCAGATTTGCGATCGCACCACCCGCCGACCGGGCGATGCATACGAGATTGGTGAAACCTCTCTCAAGCAGCTTGCGCACCACCCACTCACCGACGAACCCGTTACCACCGGTGACCAGTATCCTCGCGTCGGCAGGGAGCGGACTAACTATTGCTGTTGGCATGGATGGCTTCCTCGAAGGTTCGTGCGTAGGCAGACGCTATCTCGCTCCACTCACGCGCAGAGAGATTGGGCGGGTCCGAAGGGCGGGACAGTCGGTGACTGGCAAGAGCGACTTCGATGTCGCGGCCGGTGAGAGGCGGCTGGAACAAGAACACCCAGCCTGGGCCGACCTCGTCGCGGAGACGGGCAGTGGTCTGATCCTCGGGCACGAGCACGGGACGGTCCAAGGACAAGGCCACGATCACCGTGCCTGAATTGAAGATCTCCCGGTACGGCAACACGACCATCTCGCTCAGCTGAATTTCCTCGGCTAGAGCATCATGCGTCACCCAATCCAGATGCAAGCTCACTCGCTGGTCCTTCGCGGCCGCTGCTCTCACGGCCGATCCCACCTCGGCATCGAGCACTCGGCCTGCGATCCTGAGTGACATCTCGTCATCCTCGGATTCCGCGAAGGCGTCGAGAAGCTCCGGGACACCCTTATACGCTCGGACGATGCCGAAGAAGAGGAGGCGCTTGGCGAGAGCTTCGCGGCGCGGCATCTTCTGGTAGACATCGCGATAGTGGCCCTGCGGAATGAACACGATAGGAGCCCGCGTACTCAGTGGCGGGTCGGGTTGCATCGTGATGAACGTGTCAGTCCATCGATCGGTGAGACGCAGAAGCCCGAGCTCGACCCCTCGCCTGCCCTCGTGCGGAGCAAGGTTGTGCAGGGTGCGCACGAGCACGGGTCGTCCCCAACGAACGCGCATCATGAGGAGGAGGTACAGCATCCACCTCACCCACGTCTGCAGCCGCCCGTGGCGTTTGGTCAGGTGGTCCGGCCAGTGCATGTTCAGCACGTCATAGTGGCCGAGGATCGCGAAGCGCCACGTGAAGTGACGTATGTCCATGTGTTCGCTCAATGCGTCGAACAAGACCGTGGTGAGGGGATCGCGATTGGTCGCAGAGAACGACACCATCACGATCGGACCCGCTGATACCCCACCCACACGATGACCCTACCGGGCGGGAGAGCGTGCTCCTTTCCGGACCGGCGGTGGAAGGCATGGGGAAGAGCAGCCGCACTGTCGGCCGAGGGACAGGCGTGACGACGGTCCATGAGGTCAAGGCGAAAGCGACTGCGCTACACTGGCCTCCTGAGCGCAGGACTGGGGAGTTCCGCGCATCTGATCTCTGGGGGATCTTCTATGACGCTTCGCGTTGGCTATGCGGCTGGTGCATTCGACCTTTTCCACGTCGGGCACCTCAACATCCTTCGGCACGCGAAGGAGAACTGCGACTATCTCGTAGCCGGGGTGGTCAGTGACGAGATGCTGCGCGAGGTGAAGGGCGTCGAGGCGATGATCCCGACGCACGAGCGCGCGGAGATCGTCCGCCACATCTCGTTCGTCGACGCGGTGCACGTCGAGACCGTGCCCGACAAGCTCGACACCTGGCGCGAGGTCGGCTTCACGCATTTCTTCAAGGGTGACGACTGGCGCGGTACCGAGAAGGGCCTGCGCCTCGAGCGGGAGTTCGCCGAGGTCGGCGTGGAAGTCGTCTATTTCCCGTACACCGCGCACACGTCGAGCACCCAACTGCGCACGGCGATCGACATCCTCAGCAGGCCGCGCGCCGCGGAGCAGCTCGCCTGACCGTTGCGAGCGCCAGCAAAGTAAAAAGGGCGACGCCATCGGCGCCGCCCCTTTCGCATATTCCTGGTCAGTCCTTGATGAAGGACAGACCGGTCAGACTGTTGGCGTCCCAGGTGACGCCGTCTTCGGGCGAGTAGACCTTGGTGTCGATCTTTCCCGCGTTCACGTCGAACTGAGACAGGCGAACAGGGTTGTCCGTATTCGAGTGAATCGCCTGCAGCATGTAGGCGACCTTGTTGCCGGCCGCGGTCGTGACCACCTTGGACGCCGCCGCTCCGACGTGACCGCTCGTGACCACCTTGACGTTGCCGTACGGAGCGACAAGCCGGTCATAGATGTACTGCGGGGACGAGTCGCCGTATGACCAGCGCGTCAGCGACTGACCGGCGCCATCGATGTTGGCGTTGGCATCGAGGAAGGAGTGGGTCTGAATGATGACGTTGGCCCGCGGGTTGCCGTCGATGACGCCCTCTGCCCAGTCCACGACCGACTCGCGGGGCCACAGCTCAAGATTCAGCACGAGCCACGTCGCCCCTTCCGCCTCGAAGACGGAGTATGTGTTGTCGACCTTGCCCTGCTCGAAGGTGCCCTTGAGCGCGGAGTAGTCGGACGGGCGGAAGAACTGGTTGAACGTCGTGGTCGTGCGCTGATACTCGCGAGTACGCTTCGAGTCGCGCGCGCCTCCTCCGGGTCCGGTCGCCATCGTGTCGTGGTTGCCGATGCTGAGCTGGTACGGGATGCCTGCCTCTTCGAGCGGGTCCATCGCCGCCTCCGCGTTCACGTACTGATCGTGGCTATCCGCATCCCAATTCACAACGTCACCGGTGTGAACGACGAAGCGGAGGTCGAGCTGTTGGCGCTGCTCCACCAGCCACTCCGACCGGTCGCGAAAGCGGCTTCCCGACCAGCTGAAGACCTCCTGCTGTGTGTCGGGGTACGTCGCTACGGTGAAGAGGCCATCGCCGTCTCCTTCGACGGGCGGCTGAGGGTCGACGGGGGGCGCGGGGTCGACCGGCGTCGGGTCGGGCGTGGGCTCCGGCGTCGGAGTGGGCTCCGCCGTGGGCGTCGGCTGTGCGGTCGGCGAGGGCGCCGTGGTCGGAACGGGCTCCGGTGTCGGCTCAGCAGAGAGGACCGGTGCATACCAGCTGTACTCGATCCGGTACCCATCAGCGGCGGCATCGGCCTTTTCCTCGTCGCCGATCACGACGGTGTGCAACGATTCCTTGACGCCGCGCGTGATTGCCACAGAGTCGCAATCCGCCAGCGGAGTCGGCGAGACATAGCCGATGGCGCCGCGACCTTCCCAACCGAGGTTCACGACGTTGCGGTACTCACGATCCCAGATGATCCAGGCGTGGTTGCCCGAGGTCGTGCGGTAGGCGTCGTACAGCGGGACGAGTCCCTTCGCAGGCTGACTCGCCACCGCGAACGCGTCGCCCGTGGCCGTGAAGCCGGAGGCCGCGGCATCCGCTTCCTGGGCGTCGTCCGTCGTGAACATGACGACCCCGCGCGGGTCCTCCCAGCGCTCGACCGTCGTGTCGGCCGCGTAGCAGCCGGGCGCGGCGTTCGCCGCCGTGGTCCCTGCCACCACAGCGCCGGTGGCCGCCAGGCTCACCGTGGCCACGATCGCCGTCATCGTCCGTCGACGTCGTCGCATCGACGCACGCCGCAGTTCTGCTCTCGTCATCATGAACATCGCTCCCCAGCGCGTTGAATGCCGTCCACCGACACCAGGTCGAGGCGGAACACGGTGACGTCGGCCGATTCGGGTGGGCCGATCATTCCCGCAAGGGCCACCCTAGGGCGCTACGAGCGAGCGGGGATAGCGCGTGAGAGCATTCTCACGGATATACCGGGTGCGCCAAGTCCCAGGTGGGACCGGTAAACGCGTGTCGCGTCGGATCAGAGCTCGCCCGGAGCCATCGCCTGCTCGTCGAGCTCGCGGAGCACCTGGCGGGTGCGGCTGACCGGCGCGGCCTTGGACCGCTTCGGTGCGTAGACCACCAGCGAGTGGAAGACGAAGCGCACGAAGAATGCCACGACGAGCGTGATGGCGGTGGCGAGCACGGCCGAGATGTGGCCGGTGCCGACCATGAGGGCCATGACCGGGATGCGGATGATCAGCTCGACGTTGTTGAACGTGAACGACTTCGCGAACCGCGACCAGACACCGGATGCCTCGCTGCGCATGTCCTGGAAGACGAAGCGCTCGATCAGCAGGAAGTTGGCGACGATCGTCAGCTCGGCCGCGATCACGGCGGCGACGATGTAGTCCATGCCGAGGTGGGTGAGCGCCCACACGATCAGCACGTTCGCGACGGCGCCCAGCCCGCCGATGATCGCGAAGAGCGACATCTTGCCGAATCGCAGCGCGGCGAGCTGCACGAGGAAGTGCAGGCCCTGGCGGAACGAGGCCTTGGAGTCGCCGGCGTGACGGTCGGCGAAGGAGAACGGCACCTCGGCGACGCGCATGGTCTTGCGGGCGAGGATCTCGAGCAGGATCTTGAAGCCGCGCGGCTGCAGGTCGTCGATGTCGATCGAGCGACGGTCGACGGCGAAGAAGCCGGTCATCGGGTCGCTGACGTCCTTGAGACGCCGCGGGAACATCGCCTTGGTCAAGGCCGTCGAGGAGCGCGAGACCATGACGCGGCTCTTGTCGGCCAGTCCGTGGGCCTCTCCGCCGGCGACGTAGCGCGAGGCCACGACGAGGTCGACGTCACCGACATCGAGCCGGTGCGCGATGAGCGGGATGTCCTCGGGCGGATGCTGCAGGTCGCCGTCCATGACGAGGCACGCGTCGTAGGTCGCGGCCTGGATGCCGGTCACCACGGCGCCGCCGAGTCCGCCGATGTGGTCCTGGCGGTGGATCAGACGGACGGGGATGGATGCCGCGTCCGCGACCTCCCGGATCGTCTCGGGCGTGGCATCCGTGCTGTCATCGACGAAGATGACCTCGACGTCCATGTCCGCGGTCGCCTCGGACACCCGGCGGACGAGCTCCGCGATGTTGGGAGCTTCGTTGAAGGTGGGGACGACGATGGAGAGCTGCATTATCCTTCGATTTTCGCATGGGCACGCGCAGTGGAAAGACCGTTGACAGAAGTCCATAGCGTAAACACAGAGTTCTGCTCCTCGCCCACGCCGATCCGGTGTCGAGCCCGGGAGCCCGCACCGCGTCTACCCTGGATGCATGACCGATCTTCCCTCGTCCCTCACGGTGTTCGGCGCCGACTGGTGCCGCGACTGCATCCGCACCAAGAAGCAGCTCGACGAGCTCGGTGTCGAGTACACCTACGTCGACCTCGTCGCCGAGCCGGCAGCCGCCGACGTCGCGAAGGAGATCTCGGGTCGCACCCAGATCCCGGTCGTCGTCTACCCGGACTCGTCGCACCACGTCGAGCCGTCCAACGCCGACGTCGAGGGCAAGCTGCGCGAGCTCTCGCTCATCTGAGCACGCGGCTCGACACGGAGCGGGTGGATAGGCTCGGCGCGTGAGCGACGGCGTCCAGGACAACACCCGCACGATCGAGAAGACGGTCGTCACCGACTTCGCGGATCGCATGAGCTACGGCGGCTACCTCGACCTCGGCACGCTCCTGTCGGCGCAGCGCCCGCTCAGCGACCCCGAGCACCACGACGAGCTGCTGTTCATCATCCAGCACCAGACGACGGAGCTCTGGCTCAAGCTCGTGCTGCACGAGCTGGCGGCCGCCTGCCGTCTGCTGCGCGAGGACCGTCTGGCTCCCGCGCTCAAGTGCGTCGCTCGTGTGAAGCACATCCAGAAGACCCTCACCGAGCAGTGGTCGGTGCTCGCGACCCTCACCCCCGCCGAGTACGCGCAGTTCCGCGGCGTGCTGGGCAGCGCGAGCGGCTTCCAGTCCGCCCAGTACCGCGCCGTCGAGTTCACCCTCGGCAACAAGAACGCCGGGATGCTGCGGGTGTTCGCCGACGACGCACCGGCGCTGGCGCTGGTCACCGCGGCGCTGGAGGCCCCCAGCCTCTACGACGAGTTCCTCCGCCTGCTCGCACGTTCGGGCTACGCCGTGCCCGCCGGCATCCTGGAACGCGACGTCACCACGGCCTGGACCTTCGTGCCCGAGCTCGTGCCGCTCTTCGCCCAGATCTACGCCGACCCGGAGAAGCACTGGACGGCCTATGAGGCGTGCGAGGAGCTCGTCGATCTCGAGGACAACTTCCAGCTCTGGCGCTTCCGTCACCTCAAGACCATCGAGCGCATCATCGGCTTCAAGACGGGCACGGGCGGGTCGAGCGGCGTCCCGTTCCTGCAGCGCGCCCTGCAGCTGACGTTCTTCCCCGAGCTCTTCGCCGTGCGCACCGAGATCGGCTGATCCGGATGCTGCACCCCGACCCGTTCACCGTGCGCGCGCTCCTCGGCGACGAGGCCGCCGTCGCGCGGCGGGCGATCTCGGGAGAGATCGGAGTGGCGCTCCCGCCCCTGGCCGACCACCACGTGCACGGGCACCTGGTCGACCTCGCGAAGGTCTTCCTCGGCGGCATCGCCGCGGTGATCGACCTGGGCGGCGACCCTGCGGCGCTGTTCCGCGCGGAGCGCGCCGTGCCGCACATCGACTACGCCGGCGCCTTCCTCACGGCGCCGGGCGGCTACCCCGCCGGGCGGGCCTGGGCGCCGCCCGCGATCGTCCGCGAGATCGGCCGATCCTCGGGCGAGGGGGCCACGGGCAGCGCGCCGACCGCCGTCGACGAGCAGGCCGACTTCGGGGCATCCGTCATCAAGGTCGCCCTCAACGCCGACGCCGGGCCGGTGGTCGACGCGCACACCCTCGCGGCCGTCGTCGCGCGGGCGCACGAGCGGGGGCTGCCGGTCGTCGCGCACGCGCAGGGCGCGGGGATGACCCGCCTCGCCGTCGAGGCGGGAGTCGACGCCCTCGCGCACACGCCGTTCACCGAGGCCGTCGACGACGCCCTGCTGCGCGGCGCCCTGGACCGCGGACAGGTGTGGATCTCGACCCTCGCGATCCACGACGGTCCCGCACTGCCGCGCGCCGTCGACAATCTGCGCCGCTTCGCCGCGGCGGGCGGTCGCGTGCTGTACGGCACCGATCTCGGCAACGGGCCCCAACCGCTCGGGGTGAACGCGGCCGAGGTGCGGCTCCTTCTCGCCGCCGACCTCGACGGTGCGGCGGTCATCGCCGCGCTCGCCGATCCCTGGCCGCGCGCCGCCGTGCTGCACGGCGTGTCCACCTTCGTCCCCGGCGCCCCGCCGGCCTCGCTCGCCGAGGTGCCCGACTGGCTCGCCGGTGCGCGGGTCGTTCCCACAGAGGAGCTCGTGCCCGATGACCAGTGAGCCGATGACCGCCCTGCATGCGGCCGAACTGGATGCCGCGGCATCCGCCCTCGACGCCTCCGACCCGCTGCGCGGCTTCCGCGACCGCTTCGTCGGGGCGGAGAGTGCGCTCGTGTACTTCGACGGCAACTCGCTGGGGCGTCCGCCGAAGGCCACGGCGGCGCGGCTCGCGACCTTCGTCGAGCAGGAGTGGGGCGGCCGGCTCATCCGCGGCTGGGACGAGTCGTGGATGGAGCTGCCGTTCGCGATCGGAGACGAGATCGGGCGCGTCGCGATCGGCGCGGCCGCGGGTCAGACCGTGATCGCCGATTCGACGACGGTGCTCCTCTACAAGACGCTGCGGGCCGCCTTCGAGGCGCAGCGCGCCGACGATCCCGCGCGCGTGGAGATCGTCGTCGACCGCGACAACTTCCCCACCGACCGATACCTCGTCGAGGGCATCGCCCGCGAGACCGGCGGAACCGTGCGGTGGATCGAGGTGCCGCGCGACGGCGGGGTCGAGCCGGAGACGCTGCGCGCGGCGGTCGGCCCCGCGACGGCGGTCGTGCTGCTCAGCCACGTGGCCTACCGCTCCGGCCATCTCGCGGACGCCGAGACGCTCACCCGCATCGCCCGCGATGCCGGCGCGCTCACGGTGTGGGACCTGTGCCACTCGGCCGGATCGGTGCCCGTCCACGCGGACGACTGGGGGTTCGACCTCGCCGTCGGCTGCACCTACAAGTACTTGAACGGCGGGCCGGGGTCGCCGGCGTTCGTCTATGTCGCCGAGCGGCACCAGGCCGCCCTGACGCAGCCGGTGCAGGGCTGGATGGGCGCCGCGGACGTGTTCTCGATGGGACCGCAGTACGCCCCGGCCGCCGGCATGCGCCGCTTCCTGTCGGGCACGCCGCCGATCGTCGGGATGCTGGTGATGCAGGACACCCTCGGGATGCTGGCGGAGGCGGGCATCGCGGCGGTGCGCGAGAAGTCGCTCGCGCTCACCTCGTTCGCGGAGCGGGTGTCGGACGCGCTCCTCGCGCCTCTCGGCGTGACCGTCGCCTCACCTCGCGATCGGGAGCGACGGGGCGGACACGTGACGCTCTCGCATCCGGCGATGCGGAAGGTCACGGCCGATCTGTGGGAGCAGGACGTGATCCCCGACTACCGCGACCCCGACGGGCTGAGGATCGGCCTCTCGCCGCTGTCGACGAGCTTCGCCGAGACGCTCGCCGGGATGCGCGCGGTCGAGGCGTCGGTGCGGCGGCACGCGATCTGATCCCTCGAGGCCGCGGCGTCGGCCCGGCGAGCGCCCTCCGGACCACGGACGTAAGCTGAGGGCCACCCGCACGAAGGAGAGCGACGTGTCGATCAGCGCGCCCACGACATCCGATTCCGCGTCGCTGGACGCCGACCTCGCCGCCCTGCGCACGGGCGTCGGCGTGTGGGCGCATCTCACCCTCGGACAGCGCGAGCGGCTGTTCGAGCGGCTGCACGCCACCGTGTCGGCCGTGGCGGAGGAATGGGCCGACGTCGCCGCGACGTCGAAGGGCCTCTCGACGCGTCATCCGCTGAGCGGCGAGGAGTGGCTGTCGGGCCCGTACGCGGTGCTCACCGCGCTCGAGGCCTATCGCACGACGCTCGAGGCGCTGGCCTCGTCGCGGAGCCCGCTGGGCGATGTGCTGCTGGATTCCGCACCCGGCGACCGCCTGCGCGCCTACACCTTCCCCCTCACCGCGACCGATGCGCTGCTGCTGTCGGGCTACACCGGAGAGGTGTGGTTCGAGCCGGGCGTGACCGAGACGCAGGCACGCGTCAGCGCCGGACTCGGCCAGCTGCACCCGACGGACAAGGCCGGCATCGGCCTCGTGCTCGGAGCCGGCAACATCACCTCCATCCCCGTGCTGGACGTTCTCTACGAGCTGCTCGCCCACAACCGCGTGGTGATCCTCAAGGTGAACCCGACGCAGGACGCGCTCGTCCCCGTCTACGAGCGCGCGCTCGCGCCGCTCATCGAGCCGGGCTTCCTGCGCATCGTCACCGGCGACGGCGCGGCCGGGGCGGCCCTCGTGACCCACCCCGACATCGCGCACGTGCACATCACGGGGTCGGCGGCGACGTTCGACCTCATCGTGCGCGACGGCGGACCGGAGCCGGTGCTCGCCACGCCCATCACCGCCGAGCTCGGCGGCGTCTCGCCGATCATCATCGTGCCCGGGGAGTGGACGCCGGCCGACCTGCGCTTCCACGCCGAGCACGTCGCGACGATGCGGCTGCAGAACGCCGGCCACAACTGCATCGCCGGGCAGGTCGTGATCCTCAGCGAGGACTGGCCACAGCGCGCGGCCTTCCTCGGCGCCCTGCGCGCGGCGTACGCCGCCGCTCCCGATCGGCCCGTCTGGTACCCGAAGAGCTCCGAGAAGCTGGAGGCCGCAGCATCCGCTCATCCCGACGCACGCTGGAGCGCGGGCCGGCGGCGGGCGATCGTCGAGGTGCCGCCGGGCCACGATGCCGGCGACCTCGAGACCGTCGAGTACTTCTCGCCCGTGCTCGGTGTGGTGTCGCTGCCCGGATCCGGGCAGGAGTTCCTGGATGCCGCGGTGACCCATGCCAACGAGAAGCTGGTGGGCACGCTCGGCGCCAACGTGCTCATCGATCCGGTGACGCGCGACGCCCTCGGCGACGGGTTCGAGCACTCCATCGCCGACCTCCGCTACGGCGACATCGCGATCAACGCCTGGACGGCGTTCGCCTTTCTCACTCCGACCCTCACGTGGGGCGCCTTCCCGGGCGGCACGGTCGCCGACGTGCAGAGCGGCATCGGCGTCGTCCACAACGCACTGCTCCTCGACCGGGTCGAGCGGTCGGTGGTGCGCGGTCCGTTCCGTCCGTTCCCGCGCTCCGCGTCCGCGCTGTTCGGCCCCGGACGCTTCAGCCTGCTGCCCAAGCCGCCCTGGTTCGTCACGGCACGCACCGGCGCGGCGGTGAGCGAGGGCTTCACGCGCTTCCGGATGGACCGCAACTGGGCGCGCATGGCCGGGACGCTCGTGAAGGCGTTCCGCGCGTGAGCTCCCCTCGGCGTCTCGTCCGCGCGGGACGGCTGCGGCGCGGGCGCGCGCGCAGCGCCGATCTGAGCGCCGACTACATCGTGGTCGGCGCCGGATCGTCGGGTGCGGCGGTCGCCGCGCGTCTCAGCGAGGATCCTCGGGTGCAGGTGCTGCTGCTGGAGGCCGGCGGGCCCGACGCGGCGCTCGAGCTGCACGTGCCGGCGGCGTTCTCGAAGCTGTTCCGCGGCGCGTACGACTGGGGGTACGACACGGTGCCGCAGCCCGCCCTCGAGAACCGCACCGTGTTCTGGCCCCGCGGCAAGACGCTCGGCGGTTCGTCGTCGCTGAACGCGATGATGTGGGTGCGCGGCTTCGCCGCCGACTACGACGAATGGGCGGAGACGGCCGGTCCGCGCTGGTCGTGGGACGCCCTGGCGCCGTACTTCGTGCGCGTCGAGCGGACCGAGACGCCGGCGCATGCGACCCAGGGTGCGGCGGGGCCGCAGTCCGTCGAGCACCAGCGCGACCCCCGGCCGCACACCGCGGCGTTCCTGGCCGCCGCGCGGGAGGCCGGCCATCCGGTCACCCCGGCGAATCTCCCCGAGGGCCAGGGGTTCAGCCAGACGATGGTGTCGCAGCGACGCGGCGCGCGCGCATCGACCGCCGACGCGTACCTGAAACCCGCCCGCGCCCGCCCGAACCTCCGCGTGGTGACGAACGCATTCGTGCGCCGGGTCACCTTCGCCCCGGACGACGGAGGGAATGCGCGGGCCACCGGCGTCTACGTCGAGATCGCCGGCATCCCCCGGCACGCCCTCGCGCGGCGCGAGGTCATCCTCTCCGGCGGCACGATCAACACCCCGCAGCTGCTGATGCTGAGCGGGATCGGGCCCGCCGCGCATCTCGCCGAGCACGGCATCCGGCTCCGCGTGGACTCACCCGGCGTCGGCTCCGACCTGCAGGACCACCTCGTCGCCGGGCTCGCGCCGACGGCCGCTGGCGGCACTCTCTTCGGCGCGGAGAAGCCCCTGCAGCTGGCGGCCTACCTTGCGCGGCGGCGCGGGATGCTGACCTCGAACGTCGCGGAGGCGTACGGGTTCATCCGCACGGAGGTGGCCGACCGGGTGACCCAGGCCGCCCCCGCCCGCGCGGCATCCGGTCTTCCGGACATCGAGGTGATCTTCGCCTCGGCACCCTACGTCGGCGAGGGACTCGTGCCGCTGCCGGCGGAGGGGCTCACGGTGGGGGCGATCCTGCTGCGACCGCGCAGCAGGGGCACGATCCGGCTCGCATCGGCGGACCCGGCGGCCAAGCCGCTCATCGATCCGCGGTACCTGTCCGACCCCGACGGCCTGGACGAGGCGACCATGCTCGCGGGCCTCGCCGCGTGCGAGGAGCTCATCGCGACGAAGGCGCTGTCGGCACTGACCAGGGGGTCGTGGGTGCAGCCGGCCGGCGGCGAGTCGATGACGCCGGCCGAGCGCGACCGCCTGAGCCTCACGCGCTACTCGCACACGCTGTACCACCCGGTGGGCACCGCGCGGATGGGGACGGATGCCGCGTCCGTCGTCGACCCGGAGCTCCGGGTGCGCGGGGTGTCCGGACTGCGGGTGGCCGACGCATCCGTCATGCCGACGCTCATCCGCGGCCACACCAACGCGCCCGCGATCGTGATCGGCGAGGTCGCCGCCGATCTCATCCGTGAGGCTGCGTCGACCTGACCGCCGGGTTCCCCGGCGCCCGATTCGGCGCAATGGACGGTCGCGGACGGGCGTCCCGACCCGCGGCGCCGCCCGGCGAACGGGGCTACCGCGCGGCGAAGCGATCGGTCGCGGCGACGAGGGCGCGGGCGATGCCGGGTTCGGTCGCGGAGTGCCCGGCGTCATCCACCACGACGAGCTCGGCCTCCGGCCAGGCCCGGTGGAGGTCCCACGCGGTCATGATCGGCGTGCAGATGTCGTAGCGTCCCTGCACGATGACCGCCGGGATGTCGCGGAGCACGCCCGCGTTCGCGATGAGCTGCCCCTCCTCGAACCAGCCGCCGTTCATGAAGTAGTGGTTCTCTATGCGGGCGAAGGCGACGGCCTTGTCGGTGTCGGTCATCGACTCCACGAGACCCGCGTCGGGCGTGAGCGTCAGGGTCGACGCCTCCCACGTCGTCCACGCGAGGGCCGCCGGAACGTGCACCGCCGGGGCGGGGTCGGTCAGCCGCCGGTGGTACGCCTCGATGAGGTGGAACCGCTCCAGCACGGGGATCGGGGCGATGTAGTCCTCCCACAGGTCGGGGAAGATCGCCGACGCCCCGCCCTCGTAGAACCACTCCAGCTCGTGCCGGCGCAGCGTGAACACGCCTCGGAGCACGATCTCGCTGACGGCCTCGGGGTGCGTCTGCGCGTAGGCGAGGGCCAGGGCACTCCCCCACGAGCCCCCGAAGACCTGCCATTTCGCGATCCCGAGGTTGCGGCGCAGCAGCTCGATGTCGGCCACCAGGTGCCACGTCGTGTTGTGGCTCAGGTCGGCGTCGGGCTCGCTCACATGCGGCGTGCTGCGACCGCAGCCGCGCTGGTCGAACAGCACGATGCGGTACTTCTCCGGGTCGAACAGCTGGCGCTGCCACGGTGACGTGCCGCCGCCGGGACCGCCGTGCAGGAACACCACCGGCTTGCCCTCGGGGTTGCCGCTCTGCTCCCAGTAGATGCGCTGACCCTCTCCGGCCAGCAGCATCCCGGTCTCGTACGGCTCGATGGGCGGGTACAGCGCGTCGGAGGCATCCGTGGCGATCACAGGCTTCCTCCCGAGACGGCGAACGTGTCGCAGGCGCCCACTCCGCCCTCGCGGCCCGCGTCGAACCACCGCTGACGCTGCTCGCTGGAGCCGTGCGTCCAGCTCTCGGGGTTCACGCCCTGGCCGGACTCCTGCTGGATGTGGTCGTCGCCGACGGATGCCGCGGCGTTCAGCGCATCGGTGATCTGCTGCTGCGTCGGCTGCTGCAGGTAGGGCGTGCCGGTCTCGTCGAGCTGGTCCCCCGCGGCGGCCACCCACGCACCGGCGAAGCAGTCGGCCTGCAGCTCCGTGCGGACGCCGTTGCTGTCGGGCCCCGTGCCGTTGTTCGGGTAGCGCTCCATCAGTCCGGTGATGTTCTGCACGTGGTGGCCGTACTCGTGCGCCAGCACGTAGAGCTGCGCGAGCGGGCCGGCGGTGGCGTCGAAGCGCTCGCGCAGGAGCGCGAAGAAGGTGGGGTCGACGTACACCGTCTCCTCCGGCGGGCAGTAGAACGGCCCGGTCGCGTTGGAGGCCGTCCCGCACTGCGTCGAGGTCGAGCCGTCGACGATGATCAGCTGCGGCTGGCGGTAGCCCTCGACGGTCGCCGCCCAGAACTGATCGATGTTGAGGGATGCCGCAGCCAGCCGGCAGTCGTCGCTCTCGTTGGCGTCGGCACCGGTCTGGCAGTTCGCGATCGCCTCGCCTCCGCCGCTGCCGGGCTGGGCGGGAACGCCGCCGCCCCCGAGGAGGCCGGACAGGTCGGTCCCGGTGAACAGGGAGAAGAGCAGCACCGCCAGGGCTCCGATGCCCGCGATGCCGCCGCCGGCGACGGCGACGCCCCCGCCGCGCCGCTTGGCGGTGTTGCCCCCGACGCGGGCGTTGTCGTTGAACGTCATGTGGTCACGGTACCGGGCGGGCCGCACCGCCGCGGCCTCCCGAGCCGCGGCATCCGTCCCCCGGCGCGCTGCGCGGGAGGAGGGGCGCGCTGCGAGGGCCGGCGCCCGCAGCATGAGCGGCGGCGGAGACCGCCGGGAATATGCTCGCCTCATGCAGGAGAGCGCACCGCCCGCGGCCGGAGCGGGTCGGTGACCGATCAGCTCGTCATCGCGCTGACGTTCGTCATCGTCATCGCGCTGACGACGGCGGTCGCGCCGCGGCTGGGCATCGCGGGGCCTCTCGCGCTCGTCGCCATCGGCGCCGGGGTCAGCCTGCTGCCGTTCATGCACATCGACCCGATCGATCCCGAGATCATCCTCGTCGGCGTGCTGCCTCCTCTGCTGTACTCGGCCGCGGTGTCGCTGCCGGCCATCGAGTTCCGGCGCGACTTGCGTCCGATCGCGGGTCTGTCGGTGCTGCTCGTGCTCGTCAGCGCGGTCGCGCTCGGGCTCTTCTTCTTCTGGGCGATCCCCGACCTCGGTCTCGCCCTGTCGATCGGGCTCGGCGCCATCCTGAGTCCGACGGATGCCGTCGCCACCACGATCGCGAAGCGGCTGGGCATCTCACCGCGCGTGATCACGATCGTCGAGGGCGAAAGCCTGCTCAACGACGCCACGGCCCTCGTGCTGCTGCGCACAGCGGTGGCTGCCTTCGCCGCCGGCGCCGTCTCGTGGGGCGCGGCGATCGGCAGCTTCGCGTGGGGTGTGTTCCTCGCGCTCATCATCGGCGGACTCGTCGGCTACCTGAACCTCCTCGTGCGCGAGCGTGTGTCGCACTCGGCGGCCAACACGGCCATCAGCTTCGTCGTGCCGTTCGTCGCCTACCTGCCCACGGAGCACCTCGGCGGCTCCGGCCTCGTCGCTTCGGTGGTCGCGGGCATCGTGACCGGCCAGGGCGCCGCCCGCCGTTTCACCCCTGAGCAGCGCCTGTCGGACGAGCTGAACTGGCGCACGATCGAGCTGATGCTCGAGGGCGCGGTCTTCCTCCTCATGGGCTTGGAGCTCAAGGAGATCGTCGCCGCCAACATGTCGGCCGAGCGGGGTCTCGGCCACGGGCTCGCCCTCGCCGGGGTCGCCTTCCTCATCCTCGTCGCCGTGCGGGCGCTGTACGTCACCGTGCTGATCGCGCTCCAGGGCCGCTCGAGCAGGCGGGCCGAGGCGCACGGCCGCGACCGCCTCGACCACTTCGCCGAGCGGGTCGAGCACGCGGCGGCGCAACCGCCCGGCGGATCCGCGTCCGCCCTCGGTCGGCGGCTGCCCAGCGACCCGGAGCGCCGGGAGAAGTGGGTCGGCGTCGCGCGCCGCCGGATCTCGCGCACCGTCGCCGACCTCGACTACTACCGGGCATCGCCCCTCGGCTGGCGGCACGGCTCGATCATCGTGTGGTCGGGGATGCGGGGCGTGGTCACCCTGGCCGCCGCCCAGACCCTGCCCGCCGATGCCCCGCACCGGCACCTGCTGGTGCTCACCGCGTTCCTCGTCGCCGCGGGGAGCCTCCTCCTGCAGGGCACGACGCTCCCCCGCGTCGCCCGCATGCTGAAGCTCACGAGCGAGGCACCCGCCGGCCCGTCGGCCGCCGAGGAGCGCGCGATCGATGACGAGCTGCGGGCAGCAGCCTCCCGTGAGCTGGTCGGGGACGACACGACGATCGTGCGCCGTGACGGGTCACCGTTCCCGGACGGACTGGTCGAACGCGTCGGCGCCCGCTTCACGACACCGCCCGACGACGACACGAGCATGCTCGGGCGCGACCTGATCGAGCTGCGACTGGCGATGATCGGCGTCATGCGCCGGCGCCTCCTCGAGCTGTCATCCGAGGGGAGCTACAGCACCCTCGCGCTCCGGCACGCGCTGGCCGAGCTCGACGCCGACGAGATCAGCATCCAGCTGCGACTGGGCGACCGCGCCTGACGGTCGCGCTTCTCGGCAGCACGGCGCCGCGCCTGACGGTCGCGCTTCTCGGCAGCACGGCGCCGCGCCGCAGTGCACAATGGAGGCGAGGGGGTGGCACCGGGATGAGCGAGACGACGAGGGCGTCGGGCGGGACAGCGGATGCCGCGGCCACCGCGCCCCTGCACCTCCCCCATGTCGCGGCGGACTGCCCCAAGTGCTTCACCGAGCTGCAGAGCGACCACAACTGGTGGCGCGCCCGGCCGGCCGGCTCCCGCCTGGTCGGGTTGGTCATCTCCCGCGAGGACATGCCGTCGATCGTGGCCCAGCGTGACGAGCTGACGCGGTTCGGTGTGCCGATCGAGGGGTTCCGGCATCCGTCCCCGGAGACGATGGAGACGTGGGAGCAGCGCCTCGTGCGCCTGTTCGGCACGCTCCGCGCGGGTGACGTGCTCGTCGTGGCCACGGTGCACGCCCTGGGCCGCGACATCGACGAGGAGACCCGCACCGTCGCCGAGCTGCACCGCCGCGGTGTCGTGGTGAAGGTGCTGGGCGCCGGCGGCCGGCACCTCTACGACGCCGGGCGCTGAGGCCGCACGCCCGGGCGGGGGTATCCGCTGCGGCCGACGGCGAGCCGCTCTCAGCCGGCGACGTAGGCGGCGAGGTGGGTCGCGGTGAGCGTCCCGCCCGCGGCGACCAGATCTGCCGGCGTGCCCTCGAACACGACCCTGCCGCCGTCGTGGCCCGCTCCGGGACCGAGATCGATGATCCAGTCGCCGTGGGCCATCACGGCCTGGTGGTGCTCGATGACGATGACGCTGTTGCCCGCCTCGACGAGTCGGTCGAGCATCCCGAGCATGTTGTCGATGTCGGCCAGGTGCAGGCCCGTGGTGGGCTCGTCGAGGACGTAGACCGCCCCCTTCTTGGCCATCGAGATCGCGAGCTTCAGGCGCTGCCGCTCGCCGCCCGACAGGGTGTTGAGCGCCTGTCCGAGCGTGATGTAGCCGATGCCCACGTCGACCATACGGGCGAGCGTGAGCGCCGCCGGCCCCTTCGGGAAGAACTCGAGCGCTTCGGACGCGGAGAGCGCGAGCACCTCCGCGATGTTCTTGCCGTCGAGCGTGTACTCGAGCACCTCGTCGCTGAACCCGGTGCCCTGGCACAGCTCGCAGAGCGTCTCGACGGTCTGCGTGAAGCCCAGGGTGGTGATGATCACACCGAGCCCGCGGCAGGCGGGGCAAGCGCCGGCGGAGTTCGCGCTGAAGAGGGCGGGCTTCACGCCGTTCGCCTTCGCGAAGGCGGCGCGGATGGTGTCGAGCAGGCCGGTGTAGGTGGCGGGGCTGCTGCGGCGCGAGCCCTTGATCGGGGTCTGGTCGACGACGACCACGTCGTCGAAGGCGGGAACGTTGCCGTGGATGAGCGATGACTTGCCCGATCCCGCGACGCCGGTGACGACCGTGAGGATGCCGAGCGGGATGTCGACGTCGACGGCCTTGAGGTTGTGCTGCGTCGCGCCCCGGATCGGCAGTGACCGGGTGGCGATGCGCGTCGAAGGCTTCAGCCGAGCGCGATCGTCGAGGTGGCGTCCGGTGATCGTGTCGGAGCGTCGCAGGCCCGCCACATCGCCCGTGTACCGGACTTCGCCGCCGTGCCGTCCGGCGCCCGGCCCGAGGTCGATGATGTGATCGGCGATCTCGATCACCTCGGGCTTGTGCTCCACCACGAGCACGGTGTTGCCCTTGTCGCGCAGCTGCTGCAGGAGCGCGTTCATGCGCTGGATGTCGTGGGGGTGCAGGCCGGCGGTGGGCTCGTCGAAGACGTAGGTGATGTCGGTGAGGGGCGAGCCGACGTGGCGGATCATCTTGATGCGCTGCGACTCCCCGCCCGACAGGCTGCCCGAGGCGCGGTCGAGCGAGAGGTAGCCGAGTCCGATGTCGAGGAACGAGCCGACGGTGTCGCGCAGGCCGGCCATGAGCGGCGCGACCTCCGGGTCGTCGACGGTGGCGAGCCAGGCCGCGAGGTCGCTGATCTGCATCGCCGCGGCATCCGCGATGTTGACCCCGCCGATGCGCGACGACCGCGCGCCCTCGTTGAGGCGCGTGCCGCCGCACTCGGGGCAGGGCATGAAGGTCACCGCGGCGTCGACGAACGCGCGGACGTGCGGCTGCAGGCCGTCGCGGTCTTTCTGGAGCATGCTCTTCGTGATCTTGGGCACGAGACCCTCGTAGGTCATGTTGATGCTCTGGATGCGGACCTTCGTCGGCTCCTTGTAGAGGAAGTCGGCGCGCTCCTGCTCCGTGAAGTCCTGAATCGGCTTGTCGGGGTCGAGGAAGCCCGACTCGGTGTAGGCGCGCACCATCCAGCCGTCGACGGTGTACCCGGGCACGAGGATCGCTCCCTGGGCCAGCGACTTCGTCTTGTCGAGGAGGGCGTCGAGATCGAGGTCGGACGCGGTGCCGAGCCCCTCGCAGTGCGGGCACATCCCCCCGGTGATCTCGAACGACCGGCGCTCCTTGCGTCCCGCGCCGGAGCCGGTGGCGATCGTGATGGCGCCCGCGCCGGAGACGGAGGGGACGTTGAACGAGAAGGCCTGCGGCGAGCCGACGTGGGGCTGACCCAGGCGGCTGAAGAGGATGCGGAGCATGGCGTGCACGTCGGTCGCCGTGCCGACGGTCGAGCGCGCGTTGGCACCCATCCGCTCCTGGTCGACGACGATCGCCGGGCTGATGTTCTCGAGCGCGTCGACCTCGGGCCGGCTGAGCTGCCCCATGAACTGCTGCACGAAGGTCGGGTACGTCTCGTTGATCAGCCGCTGCGACTCGTTCGCGATCGTCGCGAACACGAGCGATGACTTGCCCGAGCCCGACACCCCCGTGAAGACGGTGAGGCGCCTCTTCGGGATGTCGACGGTGACGTTCTTGAGGTTGTTCTCCCGGGCGCCGACGACCCGCAGCACATCATGGCTGTCGGGCGACGGAGCGGATGCTGCGGCCGGGCGCGCGTCGTCGGTCATGAGCCCTCCTCGGGAAGCGTGCCACCAGTGTGGCGCACCCGGCTGACATCGCGCTTCCTCGATCCTGCGCGATGCCGGACTTCCCGCGAGACTGCACCCGGGCGGCGAGACGTAGGGGATTCCCCTACGTCTCGCGCTCCCGATGCAGTCTCGCGGGAAAGAGCGCGCGTGAGGCCGGGGCGGCGGCGGGCGCGGGCGGGCGGGTCAGGCAGCGCGCCAGCAGCCCGCGACGTGGTCGTCGACCATCCCGCCGGACTGCATGAGCGCGTACATGGTGGTCGGCCCGACGAAGCGGAAGCCGCGGCGGCGGAGCTCCGCGCTCATCGCCGCGGACTCCGGCGTCGTCGCGGGCACGTCGGCGAAGGCGCCGGGGGCCGGGCGCGGCGGTGGCGCGAACGACCACAGCAGCGCGTCGAGCTCTCCGTCGGCCATGTCGCGCACGAGGCGCGCGTTGCCGATGGTGGCGAGGATCTTCGCGCGGTTGCGGATGATCCCGGCATCCGTCATCAGGCGCTCGACGTCCGCCTCGCCGAAGGCGGCGACGGTCTCGGGGTCGAAGCCGGCGAACACCTCGCGGAAGCGCGGTCGCTTGCGGAGGATCGTGATCCAGGAGAGGCCGGCCTGGAAGCCCTCGAGGCTCATCTTCTCGAACAGCTTCCGATCGCCGTGCAGCGGGCGCCCCCACTCCTCGTCGTGGTAGCGGCGGTACTCGTCGTCGTCACCGACCCACGCGCAGCGCGCGCGGCCGTCGGGTCCGAGGAGGACGTCGGTGCTCACGCAGAGACTCTAGCGAGCGCCTCCCCCACCGGACCCGGGGCCGGAGGGCCTACTTCTTCTTGAGCGACTTCTCGGAGACGGGCGCCTCGCCCGACTCGCGCAGGCGGCGGTAGTGCTCGCGGGCCTCGTCCTGGCGGCGCTGCTCGGCACCGGAGGCGATGGGTGCGCGCACGTGCTCCGGCGCGAAGCCGTAGGCGTCGACGAGATCCTGCACGTGGGGGCGCAGGCGCGAGGTCAGACGGTCGATGTAGCGGCTCACCGCGGAAGCCCGCTGCGCCGAGAGACGCCCGTTGATGAGGTACCAGGCCAGGTGCTTCTCGATGAGGTGCAGACCGAAGAGGTCGCGCAGCCAGGTGAGCACCCGGCGCGTGCCCTCGTCGTCGATGCGCGCGACGCCGTCGCTGAACGCCTCCCACTGGAGCAGCTCGGCGTGGGCGCGACCGGCCTCGATGAGTTCGCTCTGGTGGCGGTTGAACAGGGCGGCGGCCTCGGCGCGGGAGAGCTTGGACGCGGGACGGAGGGCACCCGCGACATCGGCCACCATCTGCTGCACGCGCCCCGCGAGGAGCTCGTGCTGCTGCTCGACGCGCAGCCCGAGCTCCACCGATCGGGCGGTCGAGCCGAAATCAGCGACGGCCTGGCCGAGCTGGCGGAGGCCCGCGCCGTGGAACACCCGACCGGCGGTCTGACCGACGGCGAACTTCGCGAGCGCGGCGGTGTCGGCGCCCTTGAACTGCGCGGCGTAGTCGGCGAGCAGGCGCTTGCCGACGAGCTGCAGCAGCACGTTGTTGTCACCCTCGAAGGTGACGAACACGTCGAGGTCGTGGTGCAGGTCGACCATGCGGTTCTCGGCGAGGAAGCCCGAGCCGCCGCAGGCCTCGCGCGACTCCTGGATCGTGTTCAGGGCGTTCCAGGTCGAGAGCGGCTTCAGTGCGGCGGCGAGGGTCTCGAGGTCTTCGCGCTCCTCGGAGGTGTCGGTGCGGCCCGAGAAGACGCCGTCGAACTTCTTCAGCAGCTCGTCGTGCGCGAAGAACTGCGCGTAGTTCTGGGCGAGCAGCGGGATGAGGCGCCGCTGGTGCTTGCCGTAGTCGAGCAGCGTGACCTCGTCGGTGCCCGCGCCGGAGTCGAACTGCCGGCGCTGGCCCGCGTAGGTCAGCGAGATGTAGAGGGCGAGGGCGGTCGCGGTCGTGGCGGAGCCGTCGAGCGACACGCGCCCCTGCACCAGTGCGCCCAGCATCGTGAAGAAGCGGCGGCCGGGGCTGGCGATCTCGCTGGTGTACGTGCCGTCGGCGGCGACCTGGCCGTAGCGGTCGAGCAGGTTGAAGCGCGGGACGCGCACCTGATCGAAGTGCAGGCGGCCGTTGTCGATGCCGTTCAGACCGCCCTTGACGCCGTCGTCCTCGCCGCCGACGCCGGGGAGGAAGTTTCCCTCGTCGTCGCGCAGGGGCACGAAGAAGCAGTGCACGCCGTAGTCGACGCCGCCGGTGATGAGCTGCGCGAAGACGGTCGCGGCCTTGCCGTGCAGGGCGGCGTTGCCGAGGTAGTCCTTCCAGGCGCCGCGGAACGGCGTGTGGATGACGAACTCCTCGGTCGCGGGGTCGTACGTCGCCGTCGTGCCGAGCGCCGCGACATCCGATCCGTGCCCGGTCTCGGTCATCGCGAAGGCCCCCGGGATCGACAGGTCGATGATGCCCGGCAGCCATGCGTCGTGGTGCTTCTTTGTGCCGAGCTGGTGCACCGCGGAGCCGAACAGGCCCCACTGCACGCCCGACTTGATCTGCAGGCTGGGGTCGGCCAGCACGAGCTCCTGGAAGCCGGCGATGTTGGCGCCGTTGTTGTCGAGTCCGCCGTACTCCGTGGGGAACGCGCGGCGCGAGCCGCCCGCCTCGACGAGGAGGTGCAGCTGGGTGAGCACGCGCTCGCGGTGCTGGTCCATCGGCATGCCGGCGACCTGCCAGAACGCGGGGTCCTTGATCATCTCGCGCGCCTCACGGCGCGTCTCGCCCCAGGTTCCGAGCAGGAGGTCGGTCACGGCGGCGACGTCGATGCGCGCCTCCGAGGCCTCTTCCGGGGTGTGCGGGGCGCGGGGAGCACCTCCGGCGGGCGTGCGCCTGCTCGTGGCGGGGCGGTGGGGGCGAACGGCGGCGTCGGCCATGTCGGTACCTTTCGGCGAAGCGTGAAGACGTGTCCACGGTAGGACTCCTCCAACGACCTCCCAAGCGGGTTGGGTGATACCTCCAAGTCGACGGGACCACGTCTCGCCGGCGCGTTGTGCTCCCCCCACAGCCGACGGTGCGGCGGGTCGAGCGGGCATCCCGGCGGGCCGCGGCGGCGGCACTCCGAGGAGGCGACGGTGAGGGACGGCGGGTCGCACGTCGGACCCGCCGGGATGCTCGGCCTCGCCGGCTACTCCGCGAGCGCGGCCACCTCGGCCATCACCCGCGGGTGGGCGAGGATGCGGAAGTGGCCGCCGGTCTCGAGCTCGACGTTCTTGGCGCCGGCGAGTTCGCTGCCCTCCGGGATGTGCGGGTCGAAGCGCCCGTAGATCGAGACGATGCGCGCGTTGACGTCTGTGGAGCGCGAGAGCGCGAGGATCGTCGCGTTCGCCGGCGAGAAGCTCCGCAGCGTGCGGCCGAGCATGAACCGCGCGTAGAGCGATCCGCCGAAGGGCGTCGCGACGGCGACCATGCCGCGCACGCGTTCCGCCCCCTCCCCGCCGGTCATGACCTGCTTGCCGACGAGCCCGCCCTTGCTGTGCGCCACGAGCACCACGTCGGTGAGGCCGTGCGCGACGAGGTAGTCCTCCACCTGCCGCGCGATGTCGGCGACCGGGCGCTGATTGCGGCGCGCGGGTGCCACCACGTGCACGGGATGGCCGCGATCATGCAGCGCGGTGATGAGCGGCTGCAGGAACTGCCACGTCTCGTAGACGCCGGGGAGGATGACCAGGGGCACGCCGGGTCCGGTCCCGAAGCTCTCGGGGGTCGTGCGGTCGAAGGCCGCCCGCACCTGCCAGATGGCGGCATAGGTGTAGTCCTGCACCCACCAGGCCAGGTTGCGCAGCAGCGTCATCACGTCGTCGCCATCGCGCTCTGCGCCGCCGCGAACGCCTCGATCGCAGCGGCGACCGCGCGCGGCGCGGAGTGCTGCGCGTTGTGCGCGTGGCCCGGGACGCTCACCAGGGATCCGCGGCGGGCGCGGTCGCGCAGCCGGCGCGACCACTCGACGCCGGCGATCGGGTCGCGACCGCCGCGCAGCACGAGCACCGGGGCCTCGATCCTCGACACCGTCTCCTCCAGTCGGTAGGTCAGCATGTGGCGGAGCTGCACGAGGTACCACGGGATGCCGCACCGCAGGTAGTCGGTGAAGACGAGCAGGTTCGCGTCCGGCGACTCCCGGAGCGTGTCGACGGCGAGGGCGACCGCCTGCCCCGCGAAGGAGCGATGCCGCTCGTCGGACACCGGCCCGATCAGCACCACGGCGGCGGCCAGGTCGGGGCGATGGGCCGCGAGCTCGGCCGCCCACTGGGTGCCCATCGACTGTCCGACCAGCACGGCGGCACCGACGTCGAGCCGGTCGAGCACCGTGGCGAGGGCGTCCGCCATGTCTCCGGCGTCGAGGTCGTGTCCGGGCTTCGGCAAGCCGCCGAACCCGGGCAGATCGAAGGTGTGGACGGTCGCGCCGGAAGCCGCCAACTCGCCGTGGAGGCGCATGAGGTAACGGTGCGACATCCCGATCCCGTGGATCAGCACGTACGTCCGCGCACTGCCCACGGCCCCGGTCGACGTGCGCGTGCGGAGCTGGAGGTCGTCGACGAACCACGACCGCAGCAGCGGGCGGACGTGCACGGAGGGTCGAGGCATCCGCTCACGATAACGGCGCGCGACCGCCGTACCCGCCGGGTTGTGCGCGCGGGCGCGCCGGGTTAGCGCGCCGGCAGGTCCAGTCCGTGGCCGAAGCGGAACAGCGGGTCGGCGGTGTCGAACGGGACGTCGGGACGGGATGCCTCGACCGCCGCCATGCTGCGCGGCACATCGAACGGCAGCCGGCCCTTCGCCACGGCCGCGCCCGTGAGGACGTCGAGGAGCGCGGCCGCGCTGACCCCCCAGTTCGCGGTGAGGGCGGCCGCGACATCCGCCAGCGGCTCGAGGATCGCCGGCCGGTCCAGGAGCACGTCGACGACGGTGGGCACGGCAGCGGCCACCTCGCGGACGTGCGCGATCACCTCGACGGGGAAGTCGAGCGAACCCGCGTGGAAGAAGTTCTCGAACGCGGTCGCGCGCGTCTCGAACGGCGCGTGGAGGCGGAGGATCGCGACGTCGGCGTCGGCGGGGTCGTCGACGACGGTGCCGTAGGCGGCGGCCGTCTGCGCATCGATCCCCTCGACGTAGAGCCGCGTGCCGGTGGCGAGCGGAAGGATGCCCGTGTCGGCGAGGAGGGTCACCGACGCGCGCTGGGCGGCCTCGCCCTCCGCGCGGAAGTCGGCGCGACCGACGATGCGGTCGGCCTCGTCCTCATCGACGAAGGGGTCGTCGAACAGGCCGAGCGCGAACTTCTCGCGGAGCAGGCGGCGGACGGACACGTCGAGCCGGTCCATGGTGAGGCCGCCCTCGGCGAGGAGCTCGAGGACGAGCTCGGGGCACGCCTCACCGCCGAACTGGTCGGCTCCGGCATCCAGGACCTTCTTCGCCCGCTCCTTCGGCGACAGGTGCTCGACGCCCCACGCGCGCGCCGGATGGGTGTCGCCGAGGATGACCGAGTCGGTCAGCAGGCGCCAGTCGGTGCAGACGACGCCGTCGAAGCCGAAGCGCTCGCGCAGGAGTCCGGTGATGACCGACCTGTTGAACCCGAAGCCGACCTCCTCGTGCTCGGTGCCGACCGGCATGCCGTAGTACGGCATGATCTGGCGGGTGCCGGCCTCGAACGCCGCCTCGAACGGCTTCAGGTGCAGCTCGAACCGCCCGCCGGGGTAGACCTGCTCACGCCCGTAGGCGAAGTGCGGATCCTCGCCGTCCTTCTGCGGGCCGCCGCCCGGGAAGTGCTTCGTCATGGTCGAGACGGATCCCGGACCGAACGCCGCGCCCTGGAAGCCGCGGATGTACGCCGCCCCCATGCGCGAGGTGAGATCGGCGTCCTCGCCGAAGGTCGCCGAGCCGCGCGCCCACCGCGGCTCGGTGGCCAGATCGACCTGCGGGTGCAGGGCGACCCGCATGCCGACGGCGGTGTACTCCTGGCGCGCGATGTCTCCGAAGCGCTCGACGAGGTCGGCATCGCCGATGGCGGCGAGGCCCATCGTCTCGGGCCACTGCGAGAAGGGTCCGGAGTTGATCGCGGCGCCGGGGTTGTCGCTGAACGAATGCCGCGGATCGGTCGACAGCGTCACGGGGATGCCGAGACGAGTGGATGCTGCGAGCCGCTGCAGCGCGTTGTGCCAGGCCGCGAGCTCCCGGCCGGTGGGAGCCGCGCCGAGGACGTTGAAGTGCGTCATGTGCAGTTCGGTCACGTACTCGCGGCCGGACGGGAGGTCGAACGCCCGATTGGCCTGCTCGAGGTCGCCCACGCCGAGCATGGTGTGGAAGAGCAGACCGGCCTTCTCCTCCGGCGTCATCTCCGCGATGAGGAGGTCGACGCGCTCCTCGATCGGCAGCGCCGAGTCGAGCCAGGGGCGGTCGTCGAGGGCCGGGGCGTCGTTGCTCATGGGTCGAGCATAAACCGAACGACGATAGGTTTTGTGGATCGGTCGCGGATCAGTGCTCGGCGATGACCGCCACGACCGCCTCGCCGTAGGCCTCGCGCTTCTTGGCGCCGATGCCGGTGATGCCGTCGAGCGCGGCGAGCGACGTGGGGCGCTGCTCGGCGAGCGCGCGGAGGGTGGCGTCGCCGAACACGATGTAGGCGGGCACGCCCTGCTCGCGCGCCTGCTCCGCGCGCCACGCGCGCAGTGCCTCGAACAGCGGTTGGTCGGCTCCCCCGAGACTCGCCGGCGCCGTCGCGCGCCGCGATCGGGAGCCGCCGCCTCCGCCGCCCCGCCCGAGCACATCGCGACGGAGCGGCACGTCGGCCTCGCCCCGCAGGACGGGAGCGGCCGCGTCGCTCAGACCGAGGGTGCCGTACTCGCCCTGCGCCACCAGGATGCCGCGCGCGAGCAGCTGGCGGATGACGCTGCGCCAGTCCTGCTCGGACAGGTCGGAGCCCAGCCCGAAGGTGGAGAGCCGGTCGTGGCCCTGCTGGCGCATGCGCTCGGTGTCGGAGCCGCGCAGGATGTCGATGAGGTGACCTGCTCCGAACGACTGGTTCCGCTCGCGCTGGAGGCGGACGATCGTGGAGAGCAGCTTCTGCGCCGGGATGAGGCCGTCCCACGTCTCGGGCGCGGAGAGGCACGTGTCGCAGTTGCCGCAGGGGGCCGAGTCCTGGCCGAAGTAGCCGAGGAGGTTCTGCCTGCGGCATCCGATCGTCTCGCAGAGGGCGAGCATGGCGTCGAGATGCTGCCCCAGGCGCATCTTGTACGACCGGTCGCCGGGGCTCTGGTCGATCATGCGGCGCTGCTGCACGACGTCGCCGAGTCCGTAGATCATCCACGCGACCGACGGCTCGCCGTCACGGCCGGCGCGGCCGGTCTCCTGGTAGTAGCCCTCGACCGACTTCGGCAGTCGATGTGCGCGACGAAGCGCACGTCGGGCTTGTCGATGCCCATGCCGAACGCGATGGTCGCGACCATCACGACGCCCTCGTCGCGCAGGAAGCGGGATTGGTGGCGGGCCCGCATGCCGGCGTCGAGACCCGCGTGATAGGGCAGTGCGTCGACGCCCTGGGTGCGGAGGTGCTCAGCGGTGGCCTCGACCGACTTGCGGCTCAGCGCGTAGACGATGCCGGCTTCGCCCGCGTGCTCCTTGACGAAGGAGACGAGCTGGCGGCGCGGGTCGACCTTGGGCTCGATGCGGTACTGGATGTTCGGGCGGTCGAAGCTCGCGACGAAGTGGCGTGCTTCGGGCAGGCGCAGCCGCTCAGTGATCTCGCGGTGCGTGGCGGCGGTGGCCGTGGCCGTGAGCGCCATGCGCGGCACGCCGGGGAAGAGGTCGGTCAGGCCGCCGAGCGCGAGGTAGTCGGGCCGGAAGTCGTGGCCCCACTGCGACACGCAGTGCGCCTCGTCGACCGCGATCACACTGAGCGTGCCGCGCTGGAGCAGGGAGGCCGTGGCCGGCGAGGACAGCCGCTCCGGGGCGACGTAGATGAGGTCGAGCTCGCCGGCGATGTAGGCGCGCTCGACGTCGGCGCGTTCCGCGGGGCTCTGCGTGGAGTTGAGGTAGGCCGCCCGCACGCCGTTGACGGTGAGCGCGTCGACCTGGTCGTGCATGAGGGCGATGAGCGGGCTGACGACGAGGCCGGTGCCCTCTCGCACCAGCGCGGGCACCTGATAGGTGACGCTCTTGCCGCCGCCCGTCGGCATGAGCACGACGGCGTCGCCGCCGCCGATGACGTGCTCGACGATGTCGGCCTGGTCACCGCGGAACGCGTCGTAGCCGTAGACGTCGTGCAGCGCCGCCGCGGCGGTCGGGTAGCGCGCGGCGCGCACGCCGCGGACGGGGGCGGCACTGCTCGGCGCCCGGCTGGGCGCGCTGCTGCTCGCCGCCCGGCTGGTCGCGCTGCGCTCGCCGGTCGCACGGGGACCGGCCGGCCGGTCGTCGAAGCCGCCGGGGAGGTACTCGTCGGGCGGCGGGGCGAACTCGTCGTCGGGCGGTGCGAGCTCATCGGGATCCCACACGAGGTCGGCGTACGGGTCGCCGGGCGCGGCAGGAGGGGTCACCTCTCCAGGGTATCCGCGGCCGCCGACGCAGCCGCCCGCCGGACGGTCCGCAGTGAGCCGCGTGGGAGGACGGTCGCCTCGTGAGGAGCGGATGCCGCGGCATCCGGTGTTCGGCTCGTCACCCGCGGCTCCGGCTGCCCGGGCTACAGCCGGAGCACCTCGGTCACGCGCACGACGGCGGTGCCCTCCTCCTGGGAGGCGGCGAGGTCGACTTCCGCGCGGACGCGCCAGTCGTGATCGCCCTCGGGGTCGTCGAGCGTCTGCTCGACACGCCACACGCCGGGTTCGGACTCGTCGATCGTGACGAGCGCCGGCGACCGCGCGGCGCCGCCCGTGAGCAGCACGTCGTGGTCGTCGTAGTAGCCGTCGAGCGCGGCGGACCAGTCGACCTCGGGGTCGAGCTCGTTGAGGGCGTCATCCTGCTGCAGCGCGGCGAGCTGCACGCGGCGGAAGAGCTCGTTGCGCACGAGCACGACGAACGCGCGGCGGTTCGTGAGCACCGACGGGGGCGCGGGCGGCACGACCGGAGCGGTCGGGTCGGCGACCGGGTTGATGAGGCTCTCCCACTCGTCCACGAGGCTCGAGTCGACCTGGCGGACCAGCTCGCCCAGCCACGCGATGACGTCGAGCAGGTCTTCGGTCTGCGCCTCGGCCGGCACCGTCTGGCGGATCGCGCGGTACGCGTCGCTGAGGTAGCGCAGCACGAGGCCTTCGCTGCGGGCGAGCTGGTAGACGGAGATGAACTCCGCGAACGACACCGCCCGCTCGAACATGTCGCGCACGACCGACTTGGGCGAGAGCTCGAAGTCGCGCACCCATGGCTGGCTCGATGCGAAGACCTCGAACGACTGCGCGAGCAGCTCGGCGAGGGGCTGCGGGTAGGTGACCTCCTCGAGCGCCTCCATCCGCTCCTCGTACTCGATCCCCGCACGCTTCATCGCGGCGACGGCCTCGCCGCGCGCCTGGAACTGCTGCTGCGAGAGCACCGGCCGCGGATCGTCGAGCGTCGCCTCGATGACGCTCACGACGTCGAGCGCGTAGTGGCCGCTGCCGGCGGTCACCGTCGCGGGCGCCGTCTCCGCCGTCTCCTCGGAGTTCCCGCCGTGCTCGCCCTCCGCGGCGTCCTCGGCGGGGGCCGCGCTCGTCGGCGGGGTGGATGCCGCCCCGACGGCGTCGTCGGGATCGAGCAGTTCGATGGCGGCGAGCGCGAAGGGCGACAGCGGCTGATTGAGCGCGAAGTTCGGCTGGAGGTCGACGGTGAGGCGGATGGTGGAGTGCGAGTCGGCCCGCTGCGGTCGCCCACCGGGCGCGGCGTCGCGCACGACCTCGACGACGCCGGCCTGCACGAGGGTGCGGAAGATCGCCAGGGCACGGCGGGCGAGCTCGTACTGGCGGGCGCGAGGCTCGTGGTTGTCGAAGACGAGCGACCGGACGTTCGCGAACACGTCCCCGCCGCGTGCGATGACGTTGATGAGCATGGCGGCCGTGAGCTTCAGCTGCGGCTCGAGCGGCTCGGGCTGGGCGGCGACGAGACGCTCGTACGAGGCCTCGCCCCAGTTCACGAAGCCCTGCGGTGCCTTCTTGCGCACGACCTTGCGCTGCTTCTTCGGATCGTCGCCCGCCTTCGCCACGGCGACGGCGTTCTCGATCTCGTGCTCGGGCGCCATGACGACGACCGTTCCGGCGGTGTCGTAGCCTGCCCGTCCGGCGCGGCCGGCGATCTGGTGGAACTCGCGGGCGCTGAGCTGCCGCATCCGCTGTCCGTCGTACTTCGTGAGCGCCGTGATGAGCACCGTCCGGATGGGCACGTTGATGCCGACGCCGAGGGTGTCGGTGCCGCAGATCACCCGCAGCAGCCCGCGCTGGGCGAGCGTCTCGACGAGGCGGCGGTAGCGCGGGAGCATGCCGGCGTGATGCACGCCGATGCCCGCGCGCACGTAGCGCGACAGCGTGCGTCCGAAGGCGGTGGTGAAGCGGAACCCGCCGATCGCCTCGGCGATCTCGTCGCGCTGCTCGCGGGAGACGATCCGCACCGACGACAGCGCCTGCGCCCGCTCCATGGCCGCCGCCTGCGAGAAGTGGACCACGTAGACGGGCGCGCGGTTCGTCTGGAGCAGCTCCTCCACGGTCTCGTGGATGGGCGTGCGGGCGTAGGAGAAGTGCAGCGGCACGGGCCGCTCCACCCCGGTGACGAGGGCTGTGGGACGCCCGGTGCGCCGCGTCAGATCCGATGCGATGGCGCTCACGTCGCCGAGCGTGGCCGACATCAGGATGAACTGCGCCCGCGGGAGCAGCAGCAGAGGGATCTGCCAGGCGCCGCCGCGATCGGGGTCGCCGTAGTAGTGGAACTCGTCCATCACGACCTGGTCGACGTCGGACTCGGCGCCGTGGCGCAGCGCCAGGTTGGCGAGGATCTCCGCCGTGCAGCAGATGATCGCGGCATCCGGATTCACCGACGAGTCGCCCGTGACCATGCCGACGTTCGACGCCCCGAAGATCTCGACGAGGGCGAAGAACTTCTCGCTCACCAGCGCCTTGATCGGAGCGGTGTAGTAGCTGCGTCCGCCGCGGGAGAGGGATGCCGCGTGCGCCGCGATCGCGACGAGCGACTTGCCCGTGCCGGTCGGGGTGGACAGCACGACGTTCGCGCCGGAGACGATCTCGATGACGGCTTCGTCCTGGGCCGGATACAGCTCGAGTCCGCGACCGTTCGCCCACGTCACGAAGGCGTCGTAGACCGCGTCGGGGTCGCGGCTGTCGCCGATCAGCTCGAGCAGGGTCATCCCCCGAGTCTGCACGACGGCGGGCGGCTCAGCGCTCGGGCAGGTGCAGACGGGCGAGGTAGCGCTCGGTGCGCACGGGCACCCGGCGACGGTCGAGCAGCGACACCGCGATGACGACGAGGGTCGCGAGCGGGATCGTCCAGGCCGCCGGCTGCGCCAGCATCGCCGAGACGAGCCCGGCGTCGGGCACGAGGGCCGACGCCAGCAGGGCGCCGCCGCACGAGAGAGCCCCGCACACCATGCCGGCGACGGCGCCGCGCGCGGTGAGTCCGGCCCACCACACCCCGAGGAGCAGCACCGGAGTGAGCGCGGAGGCGGCGAAGACGAAGACGGTGCCGACGCTGGAGACGAGTCCCGACGGCACGGTCAGCAGGGCGATCGCGAGCGGCACCGCCGTGCACAGCACCGCCGAGATGCGGAACGACCGCACGGATCCCGAGAAGACGTCCTGGCTGACCACTCCGGCGAGAGAGACGACCAGCCCCGACGACGTCGCCAGGAACGCCGCGAACGCCCCCGCCACGATGAGCGCCGTGAGCAGCTCGCCGAGGAGGCCGGGGAACACGCGGGAGGGCAGGGCGAGCACGACGGTGTCGGCGAGCCCCGGCACGGCGAGCTCGGGGGCGACCGCCCGGCCGATGAGGCCCATCGTGCCGGAGACGGAGTAGAAGGCGCCGATCATCGCGATCACGATCACCGTCGTGCGGCGCGCGGCGATGCCGTCGGGGCTCGTGTAGAACCGCACCAGCACGTGCGGCAGGCCGATGGTACCCAGCAGGAGCGCGAGGAGGAGGGAGGCGGTGGCGTAGGCATCCACGCCGGACGGCCCCTCCGCGACGGGGAAGACCACGGACGGATCGAAGGCCGGATCGCCGTCGGAGAGTGCGATCAGGAGGAAGACCACCGGCACGGTCAGCGCTGTGAGCTTGAGCCAGTACTGCATCGCCTGCACCGCTGTGACGGCGCGCATGCCGCCCGCCGCGACGATGCCGGCCACGAGCACCGCCACCAGCACCGCACCCACCCAGGGGTCGACGTCGGCGACCACCCCGAGAGCGAGAGCCGCGCCGTGAAGCTGCGGCACGACGTAGAGCCAGCCGATCACGAGCACCACGATGCTCGTGACGCGGCGGGCGGCCACCGACTCCAGCCGCGCCTGGACGAAGTCGGGAATCGTGTAGGCGCCGCTGCGCCGCAGCGGCGAGGCGACGAACAGCAGCACCAGCAGGTACCCCGCGGCGTAGCCGATCGGGAACCAGAAGCCCTCCGCGCCGGAGAGCAGCACCAGCCCGGCCAGCCCCAGGAACGTGCCGGCGGAGAGGTACTCGCCGCTGATGGCGGAGGCGTTCCACACGGGGCGCACGCTACGTGAGGCGACGAAGAAGTCGCCGGTCGTGCGGCTGATCCGCAGGCCGGCGAAGCCGAGCACGATCGTCGACGCCACGAGCAGTGCGATCGCGACCGTGTCGAACACCGGATTCACAGCCGTCGCAGCCTGTCGTCATCGGGGGCTGCATCGAGCTCGCGATAGCGCCGCTCGTTGCGACCCGCTCCGCGGGCGTAGACGACCGCGAAGAAGAGGATGAGCGGGTAGTAGCCGTAAGCCTGCAGCAGCCACGACAGCGGGACGCCGAAGATCACCGGGTCGTCCAGGCGCGCGATGACGAACACCGCCGCCGTGAACGCGCCCGCGACGAGGAGGAAGCCGAGGAGGCATCCGACGGCGAGACGCAGCTGGCTGCGCACGAGGGAGCGGTCGAACACCGCACCGGCCTCGCTCACGGGCGATCCCGGCAGCGCGATGCCGCGGGTCGCACCGGGTGCGGCCGCGGCGCCCGTCACGCGGACGCGTGCGCGCGACGCCTCGCCGCCGTGGCGGCTCATCCCCCGCTCCGCGCGAGGATCTCGCGCACCGACGCCGCCAGACGCCGGCTCACCGGGAGCTCGATCTCGGCGAGCACCACCGTGGGCGCGGAACCGCCGAGGCGCAGCTCCACGACGGCATCGCGATGCACGAGGTACGACCGGTGCACCCGCACGAATCCGGCATCCGACCAGCGCTCCTCGAGCTCGGAGATGGGCGTGCGCACGAGGTGTCCGCCACCGGCCGTCCAGAGGCGCGAGTAGTCACCCTGGGCGTGCACCCATCGGACGTCGCCGCGTCGGATCAGCCGCACGGTCTGGCCGACCGTGACGGGGATCGTCTCGCCGGCATCCGCTGCCGCGGGGGTGCGGGACGCGGCATCCATCACCCGGTCCACGGCCCTGCTCAGCCTCTCGGCGCGAACCGGCTTCAGCACGTAGTCGACCGCCTGCACGTCGAAGGCCTGCAGCGCGCCGGCGTCGTCGGCGGTGACGAACACCACGGCGGGCGGGGTGTCCGTCGCGGCCAAGGCGCGGGCGAGGGCGAAGCCCGACAGGCCGGGCATGTGGATGTCGAGAAAGGCCCCGGCCACCCGGTGGAGCTCGATGATCCGCAGCGCCTCGGCGCCGTTGGCGGCGGCGTGCACCTCGCCGATGCGCGCGTCGCGGCGCAGGAACGCCACGAGCTCGGCCAGCGCGGGCGGCTCGTCGTCCGCGACGAGCACGTCGACCAGCCCGCCTTCACCCACCATGGCGACCAGGCTACCGAGGGGTCGCCCCGTCAGCCGATGCCCGTCTCGTTCAGCGGCTGCGAGCGCGGCACGCGCATGCGCACCAGCGTGCCCGCCCCCACGTTCGTCTCGACGACAAGCCCGCCGCCCGAGCCGTACAGCGAGCGCAGCCGTGTGTCGACGTTGCGCAGCCCGACGTGGGAGGCCGACGGCTCGGACGCCAGCAGCGAGGCCGCTGCGGCCGGATCCATGCCGATCCCGTCGTCCTCGATCGTGATCTCGGTGTGCGTGCCGTCGTCGTGCGCGGCGATGGTGACGGTGCCGCCGCGCTCGCCGGGCTCCAGGCCGTGCCGCACGGCGTTCTCGACGAGAGGCTGCACGGAGAGGAAGGGGATCACCGTCGACAGGGCCTCCGGCGCGACGCGCAGCCGCACCTGCAGCCGTTCGCCGAAGCGGGCGCGCTCGAGGGCGAGATACGAATGGATGCTGCCGAGCTCCTCCGCGAGCGTCGTGAACTCGCCCTGGCGGCGGAACGAGTACCGGGTGAAATCGGCGAAGTCGAGCACGAGGTCGCGGGCGCGCTCGGGGTCGGTGCTGATGAACGACGCGATCGCCGTGAGCGCGTTGTAGATGAAGTGCGGGCTGATCTGCGCGCGGAGCGCCCTGAGCTGCGCCTCCGCGAGCGCCGTGCGCGACGCCTCCAGCTCGCCGAGGGCGAGCTGCGCGGCGCACCACGTCGCCACCTCCCCCGTCGCGCGCACCAGCGGCGCCCGCACCGGGTCGTCGAAGGCCACCACCGCGCCCCACACCACCCCGTCGACGACGACGGGAGCACCCACCGCCTCGAGGTCGCCCGTGCGCCGGCGGGGGAAGACCTGTCGGCGGCCGGTGGCGCGCACGCGCTCGGCCACGCGCACCGCGGAGTCGTGCAGTCCGTCGGCGCCGTCGCCCGCGACGTCGCCGTCCGGCCCGACGATGGCGACGGCCTCGGCGCGCAGGAGGCTCCGCAGGTGCTTCGCCGCACGGACCCGGTCGGGCGCCTCACGCCCGCCCCTCAGGGCGGAGGCGGCGAGCCCGACGACGTGCAGCGTGCGGTACTCCGCGCCCTCCGCCTCGCTCCCGAGCTCTCGGGCCCCCAGGGCGAAGCGCCGTGCGAAGACGAGCGCGAGGGTCAGCAGCGCGCCCGCGAGGACGCCGGCCGCCCCCGCGAGCACCACCGCGTCGGGCATGTCAGCAGCAGCGCGCGCCGGGGTTGCGGTCCTGGTCGGCCATCCGCTGCCGCCAGAACTGGCGCTCCGTCAGGGGTGGCTCGTCCGGGTGCTGAACGCGGTGGTGGGAGACGTAGGTGTCGTAGGCGCGGTCGCCCATCAGGGTCGTCGTGTACCAGCGGATGCCGCGGCCCACCCGCGCCACGAGGGACCACGCGCCCTCGCGGGGCGCGGAGGCCGCGGCATCCATCTGATCCATGTCCTCAGCATCCCACCGTCAGTGGCGGGACGCCTCCTTCCGCTGCGCGGCGTCCGGGAGGGCCGCCCATTCCTTCTCGATCGCACGCTCGGCCTTCGTCGCGAGGAAGCCGGAGGGTGCGAAGCGGCGCGAGGGCACGTACTCGTCCTCGTGCTGCCCGGTGTCGCCCTTGCCGCCGATCGCGCGGATCGTCACGATCACCGAGGTGACCATCACGACGATGGCGAGCGAGACGAAGATGATCGACAGCGTGCCCTGCACGGCGGTGTTGCGCACGACCGCCTCCATGACGGCCGGCGTGCCGAGCGTGTCATCGCCCGCGGCGAGGGCGTCGCGGTAGCGGACGTGGTTGGCCCAGTAGCCGATCGAGGGCACCGGCGAGAAGATCTTGTACATCGACGCCGTGATGGTGACGACCGCCGTGAAGGCCAGCGGCACGGCGATGATCCACAGCCACTTCACGTAGCTCTTGCCGCGCTTGGCCACGATCGCCAGCACGACGGCGAGTGCGATGGCCGCCAGCAGCTGATTGGCGATGCCGAAGAGCGGGAAGAACGTGTTGATGCCGCCCAGCGGGTCGGTGACACCGAGGATGAGGATCGCTCCCCAGCCGGCCACCATGACCGCGGTGCAGATCCACACGCCCGGACGCCAGGTGACGTCGCGGAACTTCGGCACGAAGGTGCCGATCGAGTCCTGCAGCATGAAGCGGGCGACGCGTGTTCCGGCATCCACCGCCGTGAGGATGAAGAGCGCCTCGAACATGATCGCGAAGTGGTACCAGAAGGCCATCAGCGCGCCGCCGTCGATCGAGCTCATGATGTGCGCGATGCCGAGGGCGAGGGTCGGAGCGCCGCCCGTGCGGGACACGACGCTCGGCTCTCCGACATTCTCCGCCGTCGTGGTGAGCATGTCGGGGGTGAGCGTCACCCCCTGGAGCCCCAGGTTGTTGACGAACGCGACCGCGCCCTCCACCGTGCCGCCGGTCAGGGCCGCCGGAGAGTTCATCGCGAAGTAGATGCCCTGGTCGATCGAGATGGCCGCGACGAGCGCCATGATCGCCACGAACGACTCCATCAGCATCCCGCCGTAGCCGATGAAGCGCGTCTGGCGTTCCTTCTCGATGAGCTTCGGCGTCGTGCCCGACGCGATGAGGGCGTGGAAGCCCGAGAGCGCACCGCAGGCGATGGTGACGAAGAGGAACGGGAACAGCGGCCCCGACCAGACCGGGCCGAGGCCCGTCTCGGCGAACTGCGTGAACGCCGGCACCTGGATCTCCGGCCGCACCAGCACGATGGCGCCGGCGAGCATGACGATGACGCCGATCTTCATGAAGGTCGAGAGGTAGTCGCGCGGCGCGAGCAGCAGCCACACCGGCAGGACGGCCGCGATGAAGCCGTAGACGATGATGCCCCACGCGATCGTGGTGCGGTCGAGCGTGAAGGCGGCCGCGCCCCACTCGGTCTCGGCGATCCAGCCGCCCGCCACGATGGCGAGCATGAGGAGGGCGAAGCCGATGATCGAGATCTCGGTGATGCGCCCCGGGCGGATCCAGCGCAGGTAGCACCCCATGAACAAGGCGATCGGGATGGTCATCGAGACGCTGAAGACGCCCCACGGGCTCTCGCCGAGGGCGTTCACGACCACCAGGGCGAGGATCGCCACGATGATGATCATGATGAGCAGCGAGGCGATGATCGCGGCCGTGCCGCCGATGCGGCCCAGCTGGTCGCGGGCCATCTGGCCGATCGAGCGGCCGCCGCGGCGCATGGAGAAGTACAGCACCAGGTAGTCCTGCACGGCGCCGGCGAAGATCACGCCGATGATGATCCAGATCGTGCCCGGCAGGAAGCCCATCTGCGCGGCCAGGACCGGTCCGACGAGCGGGCCGGCACCGGCGATGGCGGCGAAGTGGTGGCCGTAGAGCACGCGGCGGTCGGTGGGGACGTAGTCCTTGCCGTCCTGCTTGCGCTCGGCCGGCGTGGCCCGGGTGTCATCCGGTCGGGTGATGAACTTCTGGATGACCTTCGAGTAGAACCGGTAGCCGATCAGGTACGTGCACACCGAGGCGAACACGAACCAGATCGCGTTGACGGTCTCGCCGCGGACGATGGCCAGCATCACCCAGGCGAGCCCGCCGAGGAGCGCGATGCCGATCCACAGCAGGATCTTCGGGAGGCTCCAGCGGCCCTCCCGTTCACGCTCGGACTGCGGCACCTCGACCGGTGGCAGCTCGGGATCGGGGGCGAGGGCGGTCGAACCGCCCTTTTGGGAAGAGGGGGGTCGGGTGGACATGGCGATTCTCCTCACGCGCGACACTGTGCGTCTCCCCTCCACGCTAGGCAGGAGCGCCCCTGGGGTGTCGGGCCGACGCTCGTCGTGCGGCGAACGGTCCGATCAGCGCGACGAACGGTCATCGTGCATGGCGGAACACCGCTGCGGCGACCTACGGTGGACGCAGCGAAGAGAGGACTTCCCGTGACCCAGCCCAGCGCACCCGTGACCGTCACCCGCAACGAGGAGGCCGGCCGCTACGAGATCCACGTCGGCGACGAGCTCGGCGGGTTCTCCGAGGTCGAGCTCGACGACGAGGGCCGGTGGGTGTTCCCCCACACCGAGGTCGATCCGGCCTTCGCGGGGCACGGTCTCGGCGGGAAGCTCGTGGGCGAGGCGATGGCGGATGCTGCGGCCCACGACGCCACGGTGGTGCCGCTGTGCTCGTTCGTCGCCACGTACCTCCGCGGGCACGAGGTCGCCGGCCTGCACATCGACTGGGCCGCGGCCGGCCGCGACGAGGCGGGCAACCGCCCCCGCGCGGACGACCGCGACGCCGGTGCCGACGGCGGTCCGGCGGAGCGCGGCGCCGGCGCAGCCGGCAGCGGGTCAGGCGGCTCGGGCGTATGACCCGGCTCGACGTCGACGCGGAGTCCGTGTCGGAGCCCGCCCCGCACGGTCTCGGCCCGCGGACGGTGCTGCTGGAGAGCCGCGAGGTTCCGCTCGGGGGCGTGCGCGGGATGTCCGTGCACCGGGCGCTGCCGCAGCGCGACCTGCCGATGGTGGGCGCCTGGTGCTTCCTCGACCGCTTCGGGCCGCAGGAGACCCGGATGCGGGTCGAGCCGCATCCGCACATCGGTCTGCAGACGGTGACGTGGCCGTTCGTCGGCGAGGTGCGCCATCGCGACACCGTCGGCAGCGATGTGATCGTGGCCCGCGGAGCCCTGAACCTGATGACGAGCGGCGCGGGCATCGCCCATTCGGAGTATTCGGTCGGCGACGGGCCGGTTCCCTTGGACGCGCTGCAGCTGTGGGTCGCCCTCCCCGAGAGCCGGCGGCACGGCGGGCCGGCATTCGAGCGGCACGAGGCGCTCCCCGAGATCGCGCTGCCGGCGGCGCACGGCGCGGACGGCGTCGCGACGGTCGTGCTCGGGGAGCTCGGCGGCGCGGTGTCGCCCGCCTCCGCCTTCACCCCGATCGTCGGCGCGGAGCTGCACATCCCGGCCGGGTCGCGGGTGCGGATCCCCCTGCATGCCGAGTGGGAGTACGCCGTGGCCGGCGTCTTCGGCGAGGGCGTCGCCGCCGTGGATGCCGACGAGTCGCTGCTTGTGGATGCCGCGCATCTGCTCTACCTCGGCTCCGGGCCCACCGTCGTCGAGGTCTCCGCCGAGGCGGACACGACGCTGTTCCTGCTCGGCGGCGAGCCGTTCGAGGACGACATCGTCATGTGGTGGAACTTCGTCGGCCGCTCCCACGAGGACATCGTGGAGGCGCGCGACGCGTGGGAGGCGGACTCGCCGCGCTTCGGACACGTCGTGGACCACGGCGCCGAGCGCATCCCCGCGCCGCCGCTCCCGGGCGTCCGGCTGACCCGGCGCCGCCGCCGGCTCTGACGCCACGACCTCGACGGATGCCACGGCGCGCGCCGCGGCATCCGCTCACGCAGAAGCGCCCGGGCCGGAGCCCGGGCGCTTCCGTGTCGATCAGCGCAGGACGAGGAACCCGGTCAGGCCCCACGACGACTGCACGCTCTCACTGCCGGCGTAGGTCGCGACCACCACGTGGATGCCGCGCGACTGCGTGGGCAGGTTGAACGTCACGGCACCGTCGGCCAGCGTGCCGGTGTAGGTCTGCGAGCCGACCCAGATGGTGACGCTGCCGGTGGCGGCCTCCCCGCCCGACGGGGTCACCTTCACGGTGACCGCGTAGGGCTGCGAGGACGAGCCGATGTACCTGTTCATGCTCACGGTCGTGCGCGAGGTGTACTTCACGAACACCTCGTTGCTGACGGCCGTGCCCGCGTTGGGGTTGCCCGCCGCGGTCGCGGTGACCTGCACCGACAGCTTCGTGCCGACGTCGCCCTGCGCGACCCGGTAGCGGGCCGACGTCGCGCCGTCGATCGGCTCGCCGTTGCGGAGCCACTGGTAGGCGACCGTCACGTCGGCCGGATCCCAGGTGCCCGGGGTCGCCGTGAGGGTCTTGCCGACCTGCGCCGTGCCGGTCACGGACGGAGCCACCGTGGCGACGGGTGCCGCCGGGCCGCTGTCGACCGTGAGGATGGTGCGCACCGCGGAGTCGCCGTAGCCGACCACTCCGAGGTAGCGCGTCTCGGCCTGGAGGCCGCTCCACGACAGGGTGTAGGTCGCCTGCTCGCCGCGGACGACGGGCAGCGGATCGGGCGTCGCGGTGAGCGACCCCTCGCCGCCGGGGGTGACGATCGCCGTGGTCATGTCCCACGTCATCGGCACCGGCGTGGCGTACATGTCGACCTCGACGAGGTAGTACCCCGCGGTCGGGTCGTTCAGCGTGACCTGCTCGTCCGCCGACGCGGTGGCCGAGGTGAACTTCTCGTAGTAGCGCGTATCGGTGGGGCTGACGATGCGGTACACGTTCAGGTCGAGGTCGGTCCCCTCGGTGTCGTCCGAGGAGTCGAGGTCGAACTGGGCGAGCGTCGCACCCTCGGGCACCTCGGTGATCCAGGTCACGAGGCCGTTCTCATCGCCCGAGTCCTGGTCGCCGGAGTGGCCCTCGACCGGGTGGGTCGGGTCGGTGAGCAGCGTGACCGGCGCAAGACCCGAGAGGTTCAGCGCGAGGTCGCCCGTCAGGCCGGCGTCGATGGTGACGTCGGTGCTGCCGGTGATGCCGGTGCCCTGCACCTCGGCGGGGGCGTCGGCCGTGACCGGACGCACCGCGATCGGCGAGCGGACATCGGTCGTGCCGTCGGTCCAGGTGAGCGAGCCGGTGGCCCACTCCTCGACCGGCGCGGTGGCGTTGGAGAACGTCACCTCGAAGGACTGCGCCTCGCCCGCGGCGCCGAACGTGAGCGTCGAGGGGCTCACCGTCACGTCGACCCCCGGGACCTCGGCCGACACGGTGTAGGTGCCGGGAGCGGTCGCGGTGAGGGTGCGGGTGAGGGTCTGCTCCTTGGAGAGCGTGCCGATCGCGAGCGACGGGAGGTTGAGGTCGCTCGGGTCGATCGGGTCGACGCCGAAGTCGGCGAGTCCGAGACCCTGCAGGTAGGCGCGCCAGTCGCTCACGCCGTTCAGGTACAGCAGTCCAGGATCGAGGAACTTCTTCGCGTCGACCTGGCCCGCGCCCTGGGCGAACGGGTCGGTGTTGGTCGATCCGTCGCCGTTGAGCGTGTCGTAGGCCGTCGTCATCATGGCCGACTTGATCTCCGCCGGCGGCGCCAGCGGGTGGGCGGTCAGATAGAGCGCGGCGAGACCGGCGATGTGCGGCGCGGCCATCGAGGTGCCCGACAGGAAGTTGTACGTCGTCGGGGAGCCCAGCGGGTTGTTCGTCGCGGCGAGGATCGCCACACCCGGTGCGGCGATGTCCGGCTTGAGCACGTCGCTGCCGTCGGCGAGCATCGGTCCGCGGCTCGAGAAGCCCGCGACGACCGGCGTGGGCGTGGTGACGCCCGTGGTGTTCTCGCCGACCAGGGTGGCCGTGGCATCCGCGGTGCTGCGGACGTAGTCCAGCAGCGGCGTGCGGTACTGCGCGTCGATGTGGACGGTCGGCACCGCATGGAAGTCGTTGTCGACCGAGCTCGGGGTGACGTTGACCAGGATCATGCCGATGCCGCCGGCCGCCTTGACGACGTCCGACTTCTCGGTGCGCGCGTTGGTGCCGCGATCGCAGACGACGATCATGCCGGCGACCTTCGCCGGGTCGAGCGAGTCGGGGAAGCAGAGCGCGGCGTTCGCACCCGCCGTTCCCGCCGCAGCGACGTCGCCCGCGTAGACGACCGGACCGGTGACGTTCTGACCGGCCGGCACGGACACCGAGGCGCCGGCGGCCTGGAAGCCGTTCGGCAGCTGGACGGTGCCCTCGTAGGTCGGGATCGTGGATGCCGCGACCGTCGTGTACCAGGGCGACGCGTGGTCGGCCGTGGACGCTCCGGGTCCGGAGTTGCCGGCGCTGACGGAGACGAAGACGCCCGCGACGGCGGCGTTGTAGAAGGAGATGTCATCCGGCTGCAGGACGCTCGTGGCCGAGCCGCCGCCGATGGAGTAGTTGATGACGTCGACCCCGTCGGCCACGGCCGCGTCGATCGCGGCCAGCAGGTCGCTCAGCGCGCAGATGTCGTCGGTGTTGTCCGCGGGGTCGGGACCGTCGTAGCAGGCCTTGTACGCGGCGACCTTGGCCGCCGGGGCCACACCCGAGATGAGGCCGAAGTCGACGCCGTTCACGGATGCCGGGACGTCGTGGTTGCCCGCGGCCGTGCTGGCCGTGTGCGATCCGTGCCCTGCACCGTCGCGCGGCGAGAGGATGTCGTACTGGAAGTCGAACCCCGCCGCCGCGGCGCCCGTGGTGAAGTACTTCGCGCCGACGATCTTGGTGGAGTAGTCGTCGGCGCTCCACTGCGCGCCGTCGACGCGCTCGCTGCGGAACTCGTTGCCGTCGCTCTTCTGGAACACGACGTCGTTGCCGTCGAGGTAGGGCTCGTCGCCCGGGGCCGTGCCGAGCGGGTCGCCGGCGAACGATGCGTTCTCGGGGGCGATGCCGGTGTCGACGACGCCGACCACCACGCCCTTGCCCGCGCCCTCCGTGCCGCCGAGGCGGCTCCACACGCCGTTGTCGCCCTCGAGACCCAGGAACTCGGTCGACGGGACGGCGTCGGGGTGGCGGATCTCGTCGGGGAAGACGCCCTTCACACCGGAGATGCCGCTCACCTTGGCCGCCTGCTCCGGCGACATCTTCGCGCTGAAGCCGTTGAGCGTCGTCTGGTACGTCTCGAGGGTGTCGACACCGCTGGCCGCGGCGACGTCCTCCTGGCGCTGCTCGAGGAACGCCTGGTACTCCTTCACGTCGACCGACTGGCTGTCGAGTCGCCGCCCCTCGTCGGGACGGGTCGGCGCGAGGCCGGCCTCTCCGCCCGTGTAGGTGGCGACCGGGTCCTCGTCCAGCAGCACGATGTAGTTGCCGGTGGGCGACTCGATCGGCGCGGGCGGCGGCGCGTCCGGGGCGGGTGTTGCGGCGAATCCGGCCGAGGCGGCCGATCCGGTGAACAGCGCGGCGAGTGTGACGACCGCTGCTGCTCGCACGGTGTTGCGAACCATAGTCATGCGCTCCTAGAGGTGGGGAGGAAGCGAAACCGCACGACGACGTACGGTTCACGCAAACCTAACTCACGGTTTTCACTCAGGGAACGAGATCGGGTGAGAAGGTGATGAGAGGCCGCGGATAGGCTGAGCAGGTGGCCCAGCGAACCCGCATCTCGACGAGCGTTCTGCTCATCTGCGCCGCGATCGGGGTCGCGACAGGCGTGGCGGGCGGGGTCGCGGGCTGGGTCACGGTGCCCGTGCTTGCCGCACTGCCGGTGGTCTACGGCTTCCTCCTCGGCGTCCACGTGCTGCCCGGGATCATCGCTCAGGAGCTGCTGCGGATGCCGTGGGTCGCCCTCACCGCGCACGCCCTGGCCGCGCTCGTCTCCAGCGCGATCGCACCGATCTACGCCGCGCAGTTCCTCGGCACGGCGCTGCTCTTCGGGGCGATCCAGGAGCTCGTCGCTGCGGCGGTGCGCTACCGGTCGTGGGCCGCGTGGCGCTTCTTCGTCTCGGCGCTCGTCATCGGCGTCGTCGTGGCCGCCGCCGTCTATTTCGCCGCGCATCTCTCGACCCTCCCCGGCTGGGCGCAGATCCTGTACCTCGTGCTCTCCGTGCTCGGCCCCGTCGCCTGGACCGCCGTCGGGCTGGGGATCGGAGCCGGGCTGCGGCGCGCGGGCGTCGGACGCTCCGGGGCCGGTCGTTCCGGCGGTGGTCGTTCCGGCGCAGGGAGGACCGGCGTCGGCCGACGCCGCTGACCGTGGCCGCGGCATCCGCTCGTCCGCCGCTGCTGAGCGTGCACGACCTCGCGATCACGCACGACGGGGAGTCGGTGCCGACGCCGGCAGCGGCGTCGTTCGAGGTCGCCCACGGCGAGGTGGTGCTGCTGCTCGGACCCAGCGGATCGGGCAAGTCGACGCTCGCCCTGGCGCTGAACGGACTCATCCCGCACGACCTCCCCGCCGACCTGGACGGGCGCGTCGAGGTCGACGGACTGAGGACGACCGACACGACGGTGGCCGTGCTCAGCACCCGGGTCGGCATGGTGTTCCAGGACCCGGACGCGCAGCTGGTCACGGGCACGGTTCTCGACGAGGTGGCGTTCGGACCGGAGAATCTGCGGATGCCGGTGGCCGAGGTGCTGCAGAGGTCGGAGGCCGCGCTCCGTCGTGTGGGGCTGTGGGAGCGGCGGGCCGAGAACCCCGACCGGCTGTCGGGCGGCGGGCGGCAGCGCCTCGCGATCGCCTGTGCACTGGCGATGGGGTCGCCGCTGCTCGTGCTGGACGAGCCGACCGCCAACCTCGATCCGCGCGGAGTCGACGAGGTCTACCGTGCCCTCGCCGAGGTCGTGGCCGACGGAGATCGCGCCGTGGTGCTCATCGAGCACAACCTCGACGCGGCGATGCACCTCGTCGATCGCATCGTCGCCCTCGACCAGGAGGGCCGGGTCATCGCGGACGGCCCGGCGCGGACCCTCCTGCAGGATCGCGCCGCCGAGCTGCACGCGCAGGGCGTCTGGCTGCCCGCATCGACGCTGGCGGCGCTGCGGCTGCGACGGGCCGGGTGGGTCCTGGACCCGCTGCCCCTGGACCCGGCGGAGCTGCGGAGGGCGCTCGAGGGCGAGGCGGGGCCGGTCGGGGCTGCGGGTTCCAGCGGGCGAGCGGGCGTGCCCGACGCCGGTGGTGCGGGTTCCAGCGGCGCGGGGGCTGGGGGTCCTCGCGGCGCGGGGGCGATCCCGAGGGAGGCGGCGGGTCTCGACGCCGGCGAGCGTCCCGATCAGGCGGCCGTCCGCGTGCGCGGGCTGTCGCTGAAGCGCGGTCGAGCCGAGGTGCTGCGCGACATCGACCTCGACGTCGCCCGCGGCTCGTTCACCGCGGTCGTCGGCGCCAACGGCGCGGGCAAGACGTCGCTCGTCCAGGCGATCGCCGGGGTCAACCGGCCGCCCCGGGGCACCGTGTCGGTCGGCGGGCTCGACATCGGCCGGGCGGGCATCCGCGAGCTGAATGCCGCGATCGGCTTCGTCTTCCAGAACCCCGAGCACCAGTTCGTGGCTCACAGCGTCCGCGACGAGCTCGCATACGGACTCCGCCGGCTCCGCCTCTCCGGCGACGAGATCGACGAGCGGGTGTCGCGCATGCTCGATCGCTTCGGACTCGCGGCGAAGGCGGACGCGCATCCGTTCCGCCTGTCGGGCGGGCAGAAGCGGAGGCTCTCGGTCGGCACCGCGCTCATCGCCGGCGCCCCGGTGCTGGCGCTCGACGAGCCGACGTTCGGTCAGGATCGCGCCCGCGCCGAGGAGCTCCTGTCGATGCTCGCCGATCTGCGCGCCGAGGGCACGACGGTCCTCGTCGTCACCCATGACATGCAGCTCGTCACCGAGTACGCCGACCACGTGATCGTGCTCGCCGGCGGCGAGGTGGTGGCCGCAGCATCCACATCCACGGTCTTCGCGGACGATGCGCTCATCGCCGCGGCCGGCCTCTCGCAGCCGCCCCTCCGACGTGCCTTCGCGGGCCTGACGCGGCATCCGTCCCTCGCCCCTGTGACGCGGCTCGCCGACCTTCCCGGGGGTGACCGGTGACGTCCGTGGCCGAGAAGCCGGGCGCGGCGGGCGGGGTCAGGTTCCTGAACGGCCTCAATCCGCTGGCCGCGCTGGCGGCCCCCGTGCCGGCGATGGTCGCGCTCGTCTTCGCTCGGGATGCCACGACCCCGGCCGCGTTCCTCGTGCTGGCCGTCCTCGTGCTCCTCGTGGGCGTGCGGCTGAGCGGGCGGCTGCTCGCCGCGCTCCTGGCGCTGCCGGTGGTCGTCGTCGTCCTGGGTCTCGGGTTCTCGCTGTGGACGGATCCGGCCGTGGTCGCCCAGACGCCGGTGGTGTGGGGGGCGGGAGCGTGGCAGGTGCGCGTCGGCGCCCTGGAGATCGGCCTGTCGACCGGTCTGCGGCTCGCGGCGATCGTCGCGCTGAGCCTGATCCCGGGGCTGTCGATCGACGGGACCGACCTCATCCGCGCGAGCGTGCAGCAGCTGCGGGTGCCGTACCGGATCGGCTACACCGCCCTGGCGGCGCTGCGCTTCGTGCCGCGGTTCGGCCACGAGCTGGAGGTCATCCGACAGGCGCATCGCGTGCGCGGCGCCCACGCGGGCCGTGGCCCCTTCGCGGCGATCGGGCGGTGGTGGGGCTACATGATCCCCCTGCTGGCCGGCGCGATCCGGCACGCGGAGCGGGTCGCCCTGGCGATGGACGCCCGCGCGTTCGGCGCCCATCCCGATCGCACCGAGCGGCATCTCGTGCCGTTCCGCGCAAGGGACGTCGTGTTCGTGCTGCTGTTCTGGGCAGTGACGGCGGGGCTGTTCGTGGTGCTCTGAGGGTCACCGAGGCGACCTGCCCGATCGACGGCATCCCCGAGGCGGGAATGTCGGAACCCCTGGTCAGAATAGGTTCATGACCGATCGCCGGCCACCCGACTCCCTCCCCACCGAGGAGGAGTCAGTCATGCTGTCCGAGCTGGTCACCACCCTCCAGCAGGCGCATCGCACGATCGGCGCCCTGCAGGCGCTCGAGGCCCAGCTGCTGTCTGCGGCGGTCACGCTCGCGGAAGAGCAGGCGTCGCGCCGACCGGCGGGCACCGCCGAATCCGACCTGCCGCTCCGGTCCATCGCCGCCGAGCTGGCGGCGGCACTGCGCGTGAGCGATCGCACCGTGCAGCGACGGCTGTCCGATGCGCACGTCGCCGTCGACCGGTTCCCCGCGGCGCTCGCCGCCCTGGCCGACGGGCGCATCAGCCGCGCCCACCTGTCGGTGATCGTCGACGCGGGGCTCGGCATCGACGAGGCCGAGGCGCGGGCGACCTACGAGGCCCGTGCCGTCGAGAAGGCCGCGCACGAGACACCCGGGCGGTTGCGTGCCATCGTGCGGGCGCTGGCTGAGGATGCGCGGTCGCGGTCGATCGCCCAGCGTCACGCGGAGGCGCGCCGGCTGCGCCGCGTCGTCGTCACCGATCTCGACGACGGCATGGCGGAACTGCTCGCCGTGCTGCCCGCGGCTCTCGCCCATGGCATCCACGACCGTCTCACCCAGATGGCGCACGCGACCACGAAACACGGCGCGTCTGCGGAGGGATCGGATGCGGACAACGGGCACGATGCGATGGCCGGCGCGGAGTCGGGCAGCGGCGAAGGCCCGATGACCGACGAGGAGGCCCGCGACGGTTCACCGGCAGTCGACACCGACGACCCGCGATCCATCGACGAGCGCCGCGCCGATCTGCTGTGCGATCTGGCACTGACGGGCCTCGCCCATGGCCACGGTGACGGACTCGATGCGATCGTCGCCACGGTGCAGGTCACGGTGTCGGTGGTCACGCTCGCCGTCGGCGACGGGCGGCCGGCGATGCTCACCGGCCACGGGCCGATCGACGACGACACCGCTGCGCGGCTCGCCGCGGCGGCACCCGCGTGGGACCGCCTGCTCGCCGATGCCTCGAGCGGAGCGGTGCTGGCCGTCGACCAGTACCGCCCATCCGAAGACCTGCGGCGGTTCCTCCGTGCACGCGACGAGCGATGTCGATTCCCCGGATGCGGGGTGTCCGCGCGGCGGTCGGATCTCGATCACACGAAGGATGCTGCGCGGGGCGGTGCGACGGCGATCGAGAACCTCGCGCACCTCTGCCGACGACATCACGTGCTGAAGCATCAGTCCGCGTGGACCGTCGAGCAGGCCGGCGGTGGGGTGCTGCGGTGGACGAGTCCGACGAAGCGCATCTACCTCGACTCCCCCGCGCCGGTGGTGCGATTCGTCGCCGACGACCCACCGCCGTTCTGATCGCTTCGATAGATCTGAATGAAGATCCGCGCCACGGTCGGGAATGGGCTCGACGCCGGGATCGGGATCTCGGGCGCGATCCGTCCGATCGCGGCGCGCACACCCCTCGCTAGCCTGGACCCATGCGGCAGGTGACGAGGACGTGGACCATCGCCGGCACCCTCCCCTCCCTCGCCGCAACCGTCGGACTCGGCGTCCTCTCGCTGGTGCTCGCCGCCCGGCAGCGACCCGCGAGCGTCGACGTGTTCCGCTCCGCCTGAGACAGAGAGAGCACCCGTGACCGATCCCCTCCTGCCCGACGGCACCCGCATCGACCGACTCGCCACGGGCGGGATCTGGACCGAGGGCCCCCTGTGGATCCCGGCCGATCGCACCGTGCGGTGGAGCGACATACCGAACGACCGCATCCTGCAGTGGAGCGCCGCCACGGGCGAGACGTCCGTGCACCGACAGGGTGTCGAGTTCACCAACGGACGCGCACTCGACATCGACGGCAGCGTCATCCAGTGCTCGCACGGTCACCGCCGCCTCGAGCGCGAGTCGCCTGACGGCACGGTGGAGGCGATCGTCTCCCACTGGAACGACGCGCGCCTCAATTCGCCCAACGACGTCGCGATCGCCCCCGACGGGTCGTACTGGTTCACCGATCCCGATTACGGCATCGTCCAGCCGAACGAGGGACACCCCGGCGCGCGCGAATACGGCGGTCGCTTCGTCTTCCGCTGGTCACCGGCCGACGGGCTGACCCCCGTCATCACCGACATCGACCAGCCCAACGGCATCGCCTTCTCGCCCGACGGTCGCACGGTCTACGTGACCGACACCGCCGCCGGCCTCGACGACGGCCCCGGCCACTGGATCCGCGCCTACGACGTCACCGGCCCCGCACAGCACGCGAGCACCGGCGCCGCGCGCGGCCGCACCTTCGCCGTCATCGAGGTGGGCCTGCCCGACGGCATCGCCGTCGACGAGCACGGACGCGTGTGGTCCTCCGCGGGCGACGGCGTGCACGTGTTCGAGCCCGACGGCACCGAGATCCGCTTCATCCCCGTGCCCGAGGTCGTCTCCAACGTCTGCTTCGGCGGCGACGACGGCACCGACCTCCTCCTCACCGCCACGACGAGCCTCTACCGCCTCCGCACCTCCACGCGCGCCGCGTCGCGGCCGACAGGCTCAGCGAACTGACGACGACGGATGCCGCGGCGCGAGCCGCGGCATCCGTCGTCACTTCCGGCCGGTCACCCGCCGGGCGACGATCTCGCGCATGATCTCGTTCGTGCCGCCGTAGATGCGGTGCACGCGGGCGTCGAGGAACGCGCGGGCGATCGGATACTCGGTGATGTAGCCGTAGCCGCCGAAGAGCTGCACGCAGGTGTCGAGGATCTCCCACTCGCGCTCGGTCGACCAGAACTTGACCTTGGCGGCCTCGTCCGGCGACAGCTTCCCCTCGGAGTACAGCATCATCGCGCGATCGATGTAGGCCCACAGCACGTCGACCGTCGTGGCGACGTCCGCGATCTTGAAGCGCGTGTTCTGGAAGTCGATCACCGGCTGGCGGAACGCCTCGCGGCTCGCGGTGTACTCCAGGGTCCAGTTGAGCGCGGCCTCGGAGGCCGCCGCCGCGGCGACGCCGATCGACAGCCGCTCCAGCGGCAGGTTCATCATCAGCTGGACGAAGCCCTTGCCCTCCTCGCCGCCGATGAGGTTCTCATCGGGCACGAAGACGTCGCTGAAGCTGAGCTCGGCGGTGTCGTGACCGGCGAAGCCCATCTTGTGGAGCTTCTTGCCGTGATCGAACCCGTCCATGCCGTTCTCGAGGATGAGGAGGCTGAACGCGTCAGGCCTGTTGCCTTCGCCGGTCTTGACGAACGTCACCACGATGTCGGCGGTCTTGCCGGAGGAGATGAACGTCTTCGCACCGTTGACGAGGTACCCGCCGTCGACCTTCTTCGCCGTCGTCGAGATGCCGCGGAGGTCGGAGCCCGCGCCCGGCTCGCTCATCGCCAGCGCGCCGAGCACGTCGCCCGTCGCCATCCCCGGCAGCCACTTCTCCTTCTGCGCCTGCGTGCCCATGTGCACGAGGTACGGCACGGCCAGGTCGTCCTGGATGCCGAAGGCGCCCGCGAGCGACCCCGCACCGGCCTTGATGATCTCCTCGTTGACGACAGCCCGGAAGCGGTAGTCCTGCAGCATCCCGGCGCCGCCGAACTCCTCGGGAACCGACAGGCCGATGATGCCCGACTCGCCGGCGGCCTTCATCGTCGCGCGGTCGATCTCGCCCGCCGCATCCCACTGCTCGCGCTTCTCGTTCGTGACGAAGCGCTTGACGAACTCCTTGACGACCTCGCGGAACGCCTCGTGGTCCTCGTCGTAGATCTCGCGGTCCATGCCCGGTCCTTCCCTCCCCGCCGCGCGGAGACATCTCGGTGGCGGAGGCCGGAACGGCCGCGGCGCCTGCGGCGATTCTATGTCTCCGAATCGATGGACGAGCCGGGGAAATGGCATTCCATCCCACTCATCGTGGGACTGGGTGTCGGGTGTCGGTGCTCAGTACGTCGGCGCCGCGGGCAGCCCGAAGAACTCCTCCAGGCTCAGCCAGCCGCCGTCGTGATAGGCGCGCGCCAGCTCCGTGCCGATGTAGCGCAGGTGCCAGGGCTCCGGGATATAGCCGGTGGTGTCGGTGCGTCCCGCCTCGTAGCGGACGATCCACCCGAATCGCCAGGCGTTGGCCGCCGTCCACGCGCCCTGCGGAGTCGCGGCGAGGTCGTCCAGCGTGCCGCATCCTCCGCCGTCGCACGCCACGACGTCGGCCGCCAGGCCCGATTGGTGCTCGCTGTATCCCGGACGGGCGACCGATGCCTCGACCTCCGGTCCGCCCGAGCCGAAGTTGTTCTGCTGCGTGATGTAGGAGCGGTAGCCGCTCTCGAGGGCGATCTCGCCGGCGCCCTCCGCCGCCGCGGCGGCGACCAGCGCCGACAGGGCGGCCGCCGCATCCGATCGCAGCGTGCCGCCCTCGATGCTGCGCACACCCGCGGGCAGCTCGCGCGGCGACGGCTCGTAGTCGACCGGCTGGAACGGGCGGGTCTTGTTGACGACCGTCCACACGTGCCCGGGATCGGACAGCGACACGCACGGCAGCGTTCCGGTGGCCACGCCCTGGCGCAGCCCGTCAGGACCACCGGCGGCGACGATGACCGCGGCGTCGTCGCCGGCGGCCAGCTCGGCGGTGACCGTCGCGTCCGCGCACAGGTCGACGGCGGCGACGGAACTGCCGACGATCGTCGGGGCGGGGAGGGCCTCGGCCTGCGGGGGAGCGGGTGAGGCGACGAGTGCCGACGGCGTGGCGGTGGACGCGGATGCCTCGGCCACCGGACCGGCAGTGAGCACCGCCGATACGGCGACGGTCGTGCCCACGACCAGGGCGACGGCCATCGCCAGCGCGAAGATCAGCCGCACCCGGGCGGCGCGGCGTCGGCGGGCGGCGCGCTCGACGTCACGCGCGGGAGGGTGCGCGCGACGAGAGGTGCCAGCGTGCGGATCGGGTGCCGTCACGCTCCCATTGTGAACGCCGGGACGCGACCGCGCGATCGGGCTGGCGCGAGCTTCGACGCGCAGGCCGACGCGCTTGACAGACATTCGTACATCTGTTCGTATAGGTCCATGCGTTGGCAGGGACAGGAACTCGGGGTGCCGGATGCCGCCGCCCTGCCCGGACTCGAGCGCATCGACGGTCTCGTGCGATCGGTCACGACGCCCGACTTCGCCGGCATGACCTTCCACGAGGTGATGGCCAAGAGCGCCCTCAACAACGTGCCCGGATCATCGGGCATGCCGTTCGACTGGACCGTGAACCCCTACCGCGGCTGCAGCCACTCCTGCGTCTACTGCTTCGCGCGCGGCACGCACGAGTACCTCGACCTCGACGCGGGACGCGACTTCGACTCGCAGGTCGTCGTGAAGGTCAACGTGGCGGAGGTGCTGAGCAAGGAGCTCCGGCGCCCGTCGTGGCAGCACGAGCCCGTCATGCTCGGCACCAACACCGACCCGTATCAGCGCGCGGAGGGCCGCTACGCCCTCATGCCCGGCATCGTGTCCGCGCTCGCGGAGTCGGGCACCCCGTTCTCGATCCTGACCAAGGGCACGCTGCTGCGGCGCGACCTGCCGCTGATCACCGAGGCCGCGGCATCCGTCCATGTCGGACTCGCGATGTCGATCGCGATCTTCGACGACGCGCTCCAGCACGCGATCGAACCCGGCACGCCGTCGGCGAAGGCGCGCCTCGACACGGTGCGGGCGGCGACGGAGGCGGGGTTCCGGGTGACGGTGTTCCTGATGCCGATCCTGCCCCACCTCACCGACTCGGTCGCGGCTCTCGACCATGCGCTGGACCTCATCGCCGCAGCCGGGGCGTCGCGCGTGGTCTTCGGCGCGCTGCACCTGCGGCCGGGCGCGAAGCAGTGGTTCATGACCTGGCTCGAGCGGGAGCATCCCGACCTCGTGCCGGCGTACCTGGGGCTGTACCCGGGTGTGGCGTCATACGCGCCGAAGGGCTACCGGACGTGGCTGACCCAGCGGGTCAGGCCCCTCCTGCGCCGGCATCGCCTCGACGGATGGGCCGAGGAGGACGGCGCGCGGCGGGCGCCCTCGCCGGGGCTCGCCGCACGCACGGCGGCGGCCCGCGTGGTCACGACCTCGAGAGGTCGTACCGCGCAGACCGCCGCTCCGATGCTGTTCTGAGGACGTCGCTCAGCGGGTGAGCTCGGCGTCGGTCGGCAGGGTGCCGGCCAGCTCGTCGATCACGTCGTCGCCGACGCGGGCCTCCTCGAACGGCGCGTCGATCTCGGCGCGCTCGAGCATCTCGGTCATGCGACGGCGGCGCTGACGCGGGATCAGCGTGACCACGCGTCCGACCGCGCCCGCGCGACCGGTGCGGCCGGAGCGGTGCAGGTACGTCTTGTACTCGTCGGGCGCGTCGGCCTGGACCACGAGATCGATGTCGTCGACGTGGATGCCGCGGGCCGCGACATCCGTGGCGACGAGCACGCGCACGCGGCCCGAGGTCAGACGCTCGAGGTTGCGGGTGCGCTTGGCCTGGTTGAGGTCGCCGTGGAGGGCGACTGCGGGGATGCCGGCGTCGGCGAGGTCGTCGGCGAGCATCTCCGCGTAGGCGCGGGTGCGCGCGAACACGAGCGTCTTGCCGTCGCGATCGACGAGGCGGCGGAGGATCTCGCCCTTCTCGCGGTGGTCGATCACGAGCACGCGATGGTCGATCGTGCCGGTCTCCTGGGTCTCGCCCGCGACCTCGTAGACGGCCGGGTTCTCGAGGAACTCGTCGACGACGGCAGCCACCTCGCGGTCGAGCGTGGCCGAGAACAGCAGCTTCTGGCTGCCGCCGGGCGTGTGGCGCAGGATGCGCTGGAGCGGCTCGAGGAAGCCGAGCTCGCTCATGTGGTCGGCCTCGTCGATCACGACGACGCGGACGTCGGACAGGTCGAGCTTGCGCTGATCGATGAGGTCCTCGATGCGGCCGGGCGTGCCGATGACGATGTCGACGCCCTTGCGGAGCGCTCCGATCTGACGGCCCTGGGGCACGCCGCCGTAGATCTGCGTCGTGAACAGGCCCACGCTGCGGGCGATGGGCTGCACGGTGCCGTCGATCTGCAGCGCGAGCTCGCGCGTCGGCGCGAGGATCAGCGCGCGCGGCCGACGGCCGTACTCGCGTCGTCCGCCGCCCTGTGAGCGGAGCACGCGCTCGACGAGCGGTGCGCCGAAGGCGATGGTCTTGCCGGAGCCGGTGCGGCCGCGGGCCAGGATGTCGCGACCGGCGAGCACCTCGGGGATGGTCGCGGCCTGGATCGGGAACGGAGTCGGAGCGCCGAGGTCCACGAGGACGCCGGCGATGTTCTGCCCCAGACCGAGGTCGGTCCAGCCGATCTCGGTGGTCTCCTCGGCCTGGATGGCCTGCGCCTGCAGGCGCTCGTGGACGACGTCGACCGCGTCGCGGTGCGTGCCGGCCGTGCGGGCCTTGTCGTCCCACGAACGCGAGGGCCGGTCGTCACGACGGGCCGGGCGGTCGTCGTGGCGCGCGGGGCGATCGCCGGCCGAGCGGGCCGGGCGGTCGTTGAACGGACGCGCCGGACGGTCGGCGAACGGACGGGCGGGACGCTCGTCACGACGGGCGGGACGGTCGTCACGACGGGCGGGGCGCTCGTCGAACGACCGAGCCGGACGTTCATCACGACGGGCGTGGCGCTCATCGAACGACCGAGCCGGACGATCATCACGACGGGCGGGGCGCTCGTCGAACGAGCGCGCGGGGCGATCATCACGACGCGCCGGACGCTCGTCGAACGAGCGCGCGGGGCGATCATCCCGACGCGCCGGACGCTCATCGAACGAGCGAGCCGGACGATCATCACGACGGGGACGGTCGTCGAAGCTGCGCGCGGGGCGATCGTCACGACGCGGACGGTCGTCGAAGCTGCGCGCGCCCGCACCCGCGCCCGCGGGGCGGGAGGCGTGGTCGCGGATGCCCCGCGCCTCGTCGCGCCCGGCGCGCTGGTTGGAGGTCCAGCGGGCCTTGGGCGCCGCGCCCTCCTCCTCGGAGCGGTAGCCGCGGTGGCCGGCGCTGCGGCTGCCGGCCTTGGCCGCGCCGCCCTTCGCCGATGCGGGCTTCGCCCAGCCCGCCTTCGAGCCGCCCGAGCGGGCGGGGGCACCGGAGCGGGCAGGGGCACCGGAGCGGGCGGAGCCGCCCGCCTCGCCGCCGGCGGCGGCAGCGCCGTTGAAGCGCTTGCGGTCCTGGTACGACGACTTCTTCTCGCCGTAGCGCGGCTCGAAGTTCGGTCGTCCGGTGGAGGTCTTCTTCTTGGGGTTAGCCATTGTTCTTCCTGTTCTCACAAAGCAGGAACAGCACTCCGAGACTCCGCAGGGGAGTGGATGCACGCGCAGACGCGAGCGGCTTCTTGAGGCAGAAGCAGAGGAGCATGCCGGACGCTGCTGGCCGGCGGGGGCCGTTCACTGGATGGTCGTCGGGGCGGATGCGCCCCCACCATCGGCCCGCTGGGACTCACAAAAGCATCCGCGGTTGGCCCGCGGTGTCCGGAGCCGACTCTCCATGGTAGCGGAGACCCCTCCCCGAACCCTGAGAACCCGTGCAACGATGGCGGAGCCGGATCGGATGGAATGGACGCATGACAGATGCCCCCATCACCGTCGCCATCGAGCGGCGCATCGATCCGGAGCAGGCGTCGGTCGCGACGACCTGGATGCAGGCGGGAACCGACCTCGCGGCAGCGTTCGACGGCTTCCTCGGGTCGGGGTGGGTGCGCGCGGGCGAAGGCAGCGACCTCTGGTACATGCTCTACCGCTTCCGCGACATCCCGACGCTCGAGGCGTGGGAGCAGTCGACGCAGCGCAGCTGGTGGCTCGATTCGGGCCGCCCCTTCGCGCGCGAGGTGCGCGTCGAGCGGCGCAGCGGCATCGAGGGCTGGTTCGACGCCCCGTTCGCGACGCACGTCGAGTCGCGGACGGCCGGCTCTCCGCTGGAGGCCGCGACCACCGGGCCGATCGTGCAGCCCATCCCGGCGGCGCCCCCGCGGTGGAAGCAGGCGGTGACGATCTGGCTCGGCTTCTTCCCCGTCAACCTCCTCGCCTCCTGGCTGCTGGGCTTCGTGCCGGGGTTCGTCGAATGGCCGCTGGTCGTCCGCGTGCTGCTGACGACCGTCCTGCTCACCCCCGTGATGACGTACCTGGTCCTACCCTGGGTGACACGGCTGCTCCGGCCGTGGCTGCAGAGGTGATCATGACGACATCCATCCCCGCCGACCCGACCGGCCGGCGCTTCCACCTCGTCTCGCCCGACGGACGGGTGACCGCCCAGGTGGCGCAGGTCGGAGCATCCCTCCGCTCCCTCGAGGTCGATGGAAGAGCGCTCATCCCGCCGTATCCCGACGACGTGCCCACCCCGTCGGCCTCGGGCATCACGCTCGTGCCGTGGCCGAACCGCATCCGCGACGGCAGGTGGACACAGCGCGGCGAGACCCGGCAGCTGCCCATCACCGAGCCGAAGACCGGCAGCGCCTCGCACGGGCTCCTGCGGTTCATGCCCTATCAGCCGACGGATGCCGCGGCCGACATGTCGGCGACGGCATCCTCCGTCACCCTCGCGGCGACGGTCTTCCCGCAGACCGGCTACCCCTTCCACCTCGAGACGACCGTGCAGTACACCGCGACATCGGACGGCATCGCCGCCGTCCACCGGCTCACGAACGTCGGACGCGAGGACGCGCCGACTGCCCTCGGCATCCACCCCTACTTCTGCCTCGGCGGCGTCGACACGGCCGACCTCGCGCTGACGGTCCCCGCGTCGTCGTTCTTCGAGCTCGACGACCGGCTGCTCCCGATCGCCGAGCGCCCGGTCGATGCGGTCAACGACCTGCGCGCTCCTCGCCGCGTGGGCGATCTCGACCTCAACGTGGCCTACGGCGAGATCGCCCGTGACGACGACGACCGGGTCCGCTGCGCCCTCGAGGCGCCCGACGGGCAGCGGGTCACCCTCTGGCTCGGCGCCGGGTTCAACCACGTGCAGGTGTTCACGATGAACACCTATCCCGGCCATGAGCTCGCCCTCGCGCTCGAGCCGATGACCGCACCGCCGGACGCGTTCAACTCCGGTCAGCACCTCCGCTGGCTGGCACCCGGCGAGACCTGGAAGCTGGAATGGGGGGTGGAGCATACTCCCCCCATCGATCACTGGTAGGGAATGCACACCGGTCCGGAGCAATCGCTAGCGGAATATTCAGGGGAATCCGGTATTGTCTGGGCTAAGAGTCGCACTGGGGACGACTAACGATCGATCAGTGGCCCCGACCACGGATTCGGCGAGAGGCGTCGAGGGGAATCCTTGATCGGAGCACTGTTGGCGAAGTGGTGCACGAATGACTCTGGTTCTCTCTCCGACGGCCCCCGGCCATCCTCCGCATCCGGCGACCGCTGAGCGCGCCCCGATGGCGACGGTGGCGGAGCCGCTTCCGGCGACCGCCGTCGGCCTGCACCCGCGAGCCGACCCCGAGCGCACCCCGGCCGTCCAGCTCTTCGTCGGCATCTCCGTGCTGCTCGTCGCCGGCATCGGCACGGCCATCCTCACGGCTCCCGACCACCAGTGGTGGTACCTCTACTTCAGCCAGCTCGGCACCGTCGCGGTGTTCTCGGGCTTCTCGTTCAACACCACGCTGCTCGCCGCCGGCATCCTGATCTTCCTGCTCTCCCGCCGCGTCCGGCAGGAGATGCGCGAGCACTCCGCGCGCCGCCGCACCCACCGTCGCGGCCCCGCGCTCGTGTCGGGCCTCATCGCCTCCCTCGGTCTCCATCTCGCCGTCGTCGGTCTCGTGCCGATCAACACGGTCAAGCCCGTGCACGACCTGGCCGCGCTCGGCATCACGTTCTCGTTCCTCGTGCTGCTGATCGTCACGCCCATCTACGTGCCCGGCCTGCGTCGCCGCCTCGTGCTGAAGAACGTGCCGACCGGCATCCTCCTCGTCGGCGGATTCGTCATCATGACGTGCGGCGTCATCAACCTCACGCTTTTCGAATTCATCGCCTTCGCGTCGATGTTCCTCTGGCTCTGGCTGTTCTTCGGCCACATGGCGCCCGCCCGCACCACCGAGCGCGCCGCCCGCCGCCGTCTGCGCCGCGGCCTGTCGATCGTCGCCGCGGCGCCCGTCGTCACCGCCGACGCCGCGCGCACTTTCGTGTGGTCCGCGGTCGGCGCTCCCGCCGCGACCTCCGCGACCTACGTCGTGGCGTCGCCGTCGGCGTCGGTCCCGCTCCGCGGCTCGCGCGTGTCGTCCACCGCGCCCGACGTCGTCGCCTCGGAGGCGTCCACGACCGCGCTGTCCGCGCCGGTCCCGGCCGTGCCCGCGCTGCTGACGTCGATCCCCGAGCCGGTCGCCGCCGTTCGCGCACCAGTCGGCGCCGTGCCCGTCGTGGTCGCGCCGGTCGCCGCTGCATCGTCGCCGGTCGCGACCGTCGGTGCCGCGGCATCCGTCACGCCCTCGTCGTCGTGCTCGACGACGGCGACCGATGACGTCGTGCGCCTGCGGTCGTCCGTCTCGAGGATGCGCCTCTCCCGGCGCGTCCCGGGCACGCCCGCGATGACACGTCCGCCGTCGAGGCCGTCGAGGTCGACGCCGCCGGCTGCCTCGCGATCGCCGCGCCTGCGGGCGGTCCTGCGCTCGCGCGCCCCCTCGACCAGGTTGTAGAGCGTCGGCAGCACCACCAGGGTCAGGACGGTCGAGGAGATCAGTCCGCCGATCACGACGATCGCCAGCGGCTGGGAGATGAACCCGCCGTGGCCGGTGATGCCGAGGGCCATGGGCGTCAGCGCGAAGATCGTCGCCAGCGCCGTCATGAGGATGGGCCGGAGCCTGCGTGAGCCGCCGGCGATCGTGGCGTCGTGCGCCGACAGGCCGCGCGAGCGGTACTGGTTCACGAGGTCCACGAGCACGATCGCGTTCGTCACGACGATGCCGATCAGCATCAGCACGCCGATCAGCGACGCGACGCCCAGCGGCACGCCGGTCGCGATCTGCAGCAGAATCGCGCCGGTCGCGGCGAACGGCACCGACACCAGCAGCAGCAGCGGCTGACGCAGCGACTTGAAGGTCGCCACCATCACGATGTAGACGATGAGGATTGCCGCGAGGAGCGCCAGCCCGAGCTGCGAGAAGGCGTCCTGCTGCTGCGAGAGCACGCCGCCGACCTCGGCGCGTGCACCCGTGGGCAGCTCCGTGTCGGCGAGCGCGGTGCGCACCGTGGCGGAGGCGGCGTTGAGGTCGTTGCCTGAGGGCGTGGCGGTGATCGTCGCCGTCCGCTGGCCGCGCTCGGTGGTCACCGACGTCGGGCCCTCGCTCTGCTGCACCGTCGCGACGTCGCCCAGCGTCAGCGCACCGGAGGCCGACGGAATGCTGAGAGCGCGCAGCTCGTCGATCGTCAGCGGGACCTGCGAGGCGGCGAGGTAGACGGTGAGACCGGTGCCGTCGATCTCGACGGTCCCGATCCGCTGCGGCTGCATGGCGCCCGAGACGATGCCGCCGACCGCGACCTCCGACAGGCCGAGACCCGCCGCCTTCGCCCGATCGACCTGCACGGCGATGTAGGGGAGGGAGGCGGCGAGATTGCTCGTCACTTGGCCGATGCCGGCCTGCCCGCTGACGGCGGACAGCACGGCGTCCGTGGCGTCCTGGAGGCTCTGCTGGTCGGGCGCCGACACGTCGATGGCGATGTCGCTCGAGCCGAATCCGCCGCCGGATCCCGCGACGGTGAAGGTGCCGGCATCCGGTATCGCCGACACCTCCTCCTGCACGCGCTCGCGCAGAGCGACCTGATCGACGCCGGAGTCGGTCGTGATCGAGTAGGTGATGCCGGAGGAGCCGCCGCTGAACGCGTCGCGCAGGGCCGAGCCGCTCGAGCCGATCGACACCTGCACGTTCTCGACGCCGTCGATGGCCCGCAGCTTCTCCTCCACGCCCTTGGATGCGGCGTCCTCCGCATCGAGGCTCGGCGCCGGGCCGACGTCCTGGGTCATGGTGAAGGTGTTCTGGCCGGAGTCGCCGAGGAAGTTCGTCTTCATCAGCGGTGCCACGGCGATGGTGCCGCCGAGCACGACGACGGCGGCGATCAGCGTGATGGCCGAGTGACGCAGCGTCCAGCGCAGGATCGGGAGGTAGGCCTTCTGCAGGCGCGTCGGCGCGGCATCCGGAGACTCGGCGTCGATGGGCGCGCCCTGTGCGTCGCGCGCGACCTTGCCCGGCCGCAGCAGCCAGAAGGCCAGCACCGGCACGATCGTCAGCGCCACGAACAGCGAGGCGACCATGGCGATGGTCACGGTCAGCGCGAACGGACGGAAGAGCTCGCCCGTGACGTCGCCGACGAAGGCGATCGGCAGGAACACCGCGACCGTCGTGATCGTCGACGCGGTGATGGCGGCCGCGACCTCGCGCACCGCGAGCTTGATCGAGGCGAGCTTGTCGGCGTCGCCGACGTAGTGCCGCTTGATGTTCTCGATCACGACGATGGAGTCGTCGACCACGCGCCCGATGGCGATGGTGAGCGCGCCGAGCGTGAGGATGTTGAGCGAGTACCCGAACGCCTGGATGCCGATGAAGGTGATCAGCACGCTGGTCGGGATCGAGATCGCCGTGACCAGGGTGGAGCGCACCGAGAGCAGGAAGAGCAGGATCACCAGCACCGCGAAGACGAGCCCGAGGAGCCCCTCCTGGGCGAGCGAGTCGATGGACTGCTGGATGTAGGGCGCCTGGTCGAACACGACGGTGAACGTCGCTCCGCCGAGGGACTGCTCGAGGTCGGGGATGGCGGCCAGCACGCCGCGCGAGACGTCGACGGTGTTGGCGGCGGGGAGCTTGGTCACGGCGACCGTGAGGGCGGGCTCGCCGTTAACCCGCGAGATCGAGGTGACCGGGTCGGTGTCCTGCGTGACGGAGGCCACCTGGCCGAGTGTGAGGGCTCCGGCCTGGAGCTGCTGCGCGTCGGTGGGCACCAGCGGGAGTGCGGACAGCTCGTCGAGCGTCGTGATCTTCAATCCGGTCTGCACCGTCAGGGTCTGGTCGCCCTCGGTGATCGTCCCGCCCGGGAACAGCACGCCGTTCTGGTCGAGCACGTCGCGGATCGCCTGTGTGGAGTAGCCGGCCGCGGCGAGCGCGGTCTGATCGGGCGTGATCGTGACGCGCGAGCCCTGGCCGCCGACGATCTGCGCCGCGTTGACGCCGGCGACGTCCTGCAGCTCGGGCAGCACCGAGGCCTCGAGCTGCTGCTGGATCGTCTTCTCGTCGCTGTAGCCCGTGACGGCGAGCTGGATCACGGGGAAGTCGTCGAAGCTCGCCGAGATGACGTTCGGCTCGACGCCGCTGGGCAGGGTGCTCTGGATGCGGTTGATCGCCTGGAGGATCTTCTGCTCTGCGGTCGCCAGATCGGTGCCGTAGGTGAACGACGCCGACACGATCGAGGCGTTCGTCGTGCTCGTCGCGCTGCTGGACTCGAGGCCCGGAACGCCCTGGATCGCCGTCTCGATCGGCGTCGACACGTCGTTCTCGACCACCTCGGGCGACGCGCCGGGGTAGTTCGAGACGATCGCCAGCTGCGGGAACTCGATCGACGGGATGAGCTCCTGCTTCAGGCTGGTCAGCGCGATGCCGCCGAAGATCGCCGCGACGATCGTGATGAGGGCGATGAGCGCGCGGTTCCGCAGGCTCAGGAGGGCGAGATTCGACACGGTCGACCTTCGATGATTGCGGCAGGGCGGCGGCGAGCCGCCGATCCGATACGCGGATGTATCGAGTGGCCAGTATCCCACGGCCTCCCTGGGCGTCGGCCGCTGTGCTCAGGCCGTGAGCGCGCGACCGACGAGCGCGCCGAGCCCGGCCGCCGCGATGCACGCGAGAGCCGTTCCGACGAGGTTCCCCCAGGCCTGGCCGGCCCGGCGCTCCTCGCCCAGCAGCCACGATTCGACGGCGACCGCCGAGAACGTGGTGTAGCCGCCGAGGAATCCGGTGCCGATGATCGCGGTGAGCTCCGCCGACAGGACCGCGCCCGTCACGGCGCCCAGCGCGAACGAGCCGGAGATGTTGACCAGCAGGATCCCCCAGGGGAACCGGCGCGGCACGACGCGTCGCACGCCGGTGTCGACGAGGTACCGCAGCCCCGCCCCCACTCCGCCGGCCACGCCGATCGCGAGCAGCAGCAGCGGGCTCACTCCGCCTCCTCCGGCTCGTCGGCCTTACCGCGACGGGCGCCGAGGAGCCGGCCGCTCCGCACGCCGACACCGGCCAGCGCGAAGCCCACGGCGACACTCGCCAGCGCGAGCCCGACCGACAGCCACAGCGACCACGACGACACCGTGACGGTCTGCACGGCGAACGCCGAGTAGGTCGTGAAGCCGCCGAGCACGCCGGTCCCGAGGAACGCGCGGGCGGAAGGATGCCGCGGCCCCAGGACCCCGACGACGAGCCCGAGCGCGAACGCGCCGACGAGATTGACGACGAGCGTCACGAGCGGCACGGCGAGCGTCGCGTCGTCCGTCCCGGTCTGCCACGGGAACACGAGGGCGGCCCGCACCGCGGTGCCGAGCGCGCCGCCGAGCACCACCCAGCCGAGGATGCGCGGATCCACACGCGGGGCGGGCGGGGCGGTCGTCACCGCTTCACGGTACTCCGCCGCCGTCTGCGGCTCCGCGCGCGGTCGTCGGCCGTCGCCGGACGGTCGGCGGCGTCGCCGAGGATGAGCGCGCGGATGGCCGCGTCGCGCGAGCCCTCCAGCGACATCACGTTGCCCTTGCGGTACTCCGTGAACACGCGCGGGTCGATGTAGCTGGCGCGGGCGACGCTCGGGGTGTTGCCGAGCGCGTCCGCGGTGGCGCGGACGGCCAGCTTCTCCGCGCGGGCGAGGTCCTTCTTCGTGTCGACCGTGCCGATGCGGGCGAGCGCGTCGGCGGCGCTCACCGTCCCCCGCAGGGTGCGGAAGTCCTTCGCGGTGAAGGGGCCTCCCGTCAGCGCGCGGAGATGCGCGTTGACGTCGCCGGCGCTGAGCGCGACGCGCGACCGCTTGCGGCGGTAGGCGAGGAGAGGAGCGGTGGGCCGCCCGGCCTTCAACTCTGCGACCGCTTCCGCCAGCAGCGGATCGTCGATGCGCAGGAGGGCACGCTTCCCGCTCTTGGCGGGGAACGAGAGGATCACCGTCGACCCGTCGACCTCCGCATCCCGACGCTGGAGGGTGGTGAGCCCGCGGCTGCCGTTGGCCTTCAGGTAGGCGGTCGATCCGACCCGCGGAGCCGCCTGGTCCAGCAGGCGGAAGGCGACGCCCAGCACACGCTCCCGAGACAGTCCCTCGGTGCGCAGCGCCTGCGTGACGCGGGCGCGGGCGCGGGGAAGGGATGCCGCGAGGTCCAGCGCGCGGGCGAACTTGCCCTTGTCGCGGTCCTCGCTCCAGGTCGGGTGGTACATGTACTGCTTGCGGCCGGCCGCATCCGTTCCGACGACCTGGATGTGGCCGTCCGGGCGCGCGCTGATCCAGACATCCGTCCAAGCGGGCGGGATGACCAGCGCTCGGATGCGCACGTCGTCCTTCGCTCCCACGCGCTTGCCGCGGGCGTTCACGAACTGATGGCCCTCGCCGACCCGGACGCGGGTGTACCCGGGGTCGACGAACGGCACGACCCGACGCAGCTTCGCCATGCGTCAGTGCTCGCGCAGCATCGAGATGAGCTCGGCCTTGCGCTTCCCCGAATAGCCCGAGATCCCAAGCTCTTTGGCCCGCGCGCGCAGATGTGCGACGGTCCAGTCGTCGTAGTCGCCCGAGGATCCCCCGCGCCGGCCGACGCTCTTGCGCCCGTCCCGCGCCGCGGCGTTCGCGATGCGCGCCGCCTTCTCCTTCGAATCCCCCTGCGCGCGCAGCGCCTCGTACAGCTCGGGGTCCTTCACGCTGTTCGATCCACGACCGTCCGGCATCGCGTCCTCCTTCTTCGGCCGGCCGCGCCGAGCGCGACCCTCGCGTCCTGACGATAGGGCTCGCGTCCTCCGAGGCGATGAGGGCTTGACACCGCCGTCCGGGGCGATCGGCCTCACGCCGCATTCAGCTTTCTCCCAGGTACCACCGAAGAGCCCCGCTCGCAAGGCCCTCGCCCACCACGTGCACGCGTGCGAGCGTGAATGCGTGTCCTGTGCGGCACCGTGTGCAGACACCCCCCTGCACCGAACGACGGAGAAGGAGCCTCCTATGAACCTCGCCCTCATCATCATCATCGTCATCGCCGTTGTCCTCGCGATCTTCGGTGGCCTCAACAGCGCGCTCTCGTGGCTGCTGTGGGTGGCGCTCATCGTGGGAGTGATCGCGCTGATCGTCTTCCTCTTCCGAGTGATCACCGGAGGACGCAACCGCGTCTGAACCGAATACCAGGCCGAACCCCCTACCCTTCGGGTGGGGGGTTCCGTCATGTCGAAGGCCGGATCGCAGCAGACGTCGACGTCCGGGGGTGGCGCACCCCGCCTCCCCGAGCACCGCTGGCCGCCGGCTGCCGCCGTCCTGGTCGTCCTGCTGCTCTGGGCACTGCTGCCGAGCGCGTTCTACCCGTGGCTGCGGTACGGGGCGGTGGGCCTCGCCCTCGCGGCGCTCGTGCCGCTGATCATCTTCAATCCGCACCGCCTGAACCGCGAGGAGCAGTGGTCGCGGGTGCTGTCGGTCGGCCTGTCCATCACGCTGCTCATCGTCAATCAGGTGCTCCTCGTCCAGCTCATCTACGAGCTGATCGCGAGTCCCCCGAGCCGGGCGGGTCTCATCCTGCTGTCCGCCCTTCAGGTGTGGGCCACGAACGCCATCGTGTTCGGCCTCGTCTTCTGGGAGATCGATCGCGGGGGGCCCGTGGCCCGCGGCATCCGCTCGACAGAGGACCTCGAGCCACCCGACTTCCGCTTCCCGCAGGACGACGACCACGGTGCGGGCACGCAGTGGCGGCCCCGCTTCTTCGACTACCTCTATTCGTCGCTCAGTGACGGCATCGCCTTCTCGGCCACCGACGCCATGCCGCTCACGCACCGCGCGAAGCTGCTCATGGTCACCCAGGCGCTGTCCGCCTACATCCTCGGCCTGCTCGTGATCGCCCGGGCGGTCAACACGATCGGGTGATCCGGGTCAGGCGACGGAGCCACAAGGAGGCTGCGGGCCGCGCGCAAGCCCTGTGCCCGAACGGATGCCGGCAGGAAGAGTGGGTCTCCTCCTCATCACCCCAGGAAGGATCCCCATGAAGCGACGCATCATCGGCACCCACGAGGTCAGCGCGATCGGACTCGGCGGTATGCCGATGTCGATCGAGGGCCGACCCGACGAGGATCGCTCGATCGCCACCATCCACGCCGCGCTCGACGCCGGTGTCACCCTCATCGACACCGCCGACGCGTACCACCTGCACGCCGACGAGGTCGGCCACAACGAGGAGCTCATCGCCAAGGCGCTGCGTTCCTACGGCTCCGGCGCCGCCGACGTGCTCGTGGCGACGAAGGGAGGACACCTGCGTCCCGGCGACGGGACATGGACGGTCAACGGTCATCCCGATTACCTGAAAGAGGCCGCGAAGGCCTCGGCACGCCGGCTGGGGGTGGACGCCATCGGGCTGTACCAGTTCCACCGTCCGGACTCCTCAGTGCCGTATGCCGAGTCGGTGGGCGCCGTCCGCGACCTGCTCGACGAAGGCGTCATCCGGATGGCCGGGATCTCGAACGCGGACGTCGCACAGATCGACGAGGCAAACGAGGTGCTGGGTGGTCGGCTCGCATCGGTGCAGAACCAGTTCTCTCCGGCCTTCCGCTCGAGTCTCGGCGAACTCGAGCACTGCGCCTCGCTCGGCATCGCCTTCCTGCCGTGGTCGCCTCTCGGCGGCATCTCGAAGGCCGGCGAGCTGGGGGAGAACCACGCCGCCTTCGCCCGTGTGGCCGAGGCGCGCGGGGTGAGCCCGCAGCAGATCACCCTGGCATGGGAGCTGGCCCTGGCGGCGATCGTCGTGCCCATCCCGGGGGCCTCTCGACCGGAGAGCATCCGCGACTCCGCACAGGCACCCGACCTGGAGCTCACCGAAGAGGAGCTGCGCGAGCTCATGTCCGATTGACGGCGGGCGCGTCGGCCCTGAGCACGGTTGCGCCTTCGCGCGACTGCTCAGGGGCCGACGTGCGCGAGCGACCCGCTAGAGGTTCGTCTCGGCGTGGAGCCGGAGCGCGTCGCGCACCAGCCGTGCGCCCGTCAGATCGCCGTCCGACACCGCGTACCGCGCGCTGAAGCGCGGATCGTCGACGTACAGCTCGCCGAGACCGATGACATAGGCCCGGCCGTCACCGTCCGCATCGACCAGCGGCGTCCCCGGGACCGTCCGCAGCCAGGCGACGTGCCGTGCGGCGAGCGCCTGGGCGACCGCCCCCTCGGGCTCCTCCCCCGCAGCGGCCGCGGCGGTCCAGTCGGCCTCCATCGCGCGCAGCCGCGCCTGGAAGCCCCGACGGTCGTCGGGGTCCATCCCGGTCCACCAGGCGTCGCCGACGGCGACCGCCCGCTCGCCCCAGCGCTCGCGCACCTCGTCCGCGTACCGGGTGTGGTCGAATCCGTCGAACATGTCCTCCGCCATGAGCGGTGCTCCTCTCCATCTCGCTTCGATCGTCCTGCGCACCGACGCGACCAGCCGCGCGGTGCGCTCCTGCTCCTGCTCCAGCCAGGCGAGGTGCGCCCGCAGGGCGTCCTCCTCCGAGACCTCCCGCGCCAGCACATCGGCTATCTGGGGCAGGCCGAGCCCGAGCTCCCGCAGCAGCAGGATGCGCTGCAGCCGAACGAGGGCGTCCTCGTCGTAGCGCCGGTAGCCGTTCGCCCCCACACTCGACGGCGGGAGCAGCCCGACCGCGTCGTAGTGACGCAGCGTGCGGCTCGTCGTGCCCGTCAGCCGGGCCACGTCCTGGATCGTCCAGTCCATCGCGCGCCTCCTCTCTCGGTGAGGACGACGTTAGAGCTTGACGTTGCGTCAAGGTCAAGCCGTCGATCTGAGAGAGTTCCGAGAGGTGTTGACGAGACGCGATATATCGTGTCTACTGTCCTTACTCGCGATATATCTCGAGTCTGACACGAAGGAGCACCCCATGACCCTCGAGAAGTGGCTCATCCACCCGGGCGAGACCCGGATCATCGACATCGACGGCATCCGCGCCCTCAAGGTCGGTCTCGTCGGCGGCCAGATCGACGTCGTCGCCCACGACGAGTCCGGCATCCGCATCGAGGTCCACGGCGTCACCGTCAAGGACCTCCGCATCGAGGCCACCGGCGACCAGCTGGAGATCGACCACCCGCAGCTGCGCTGGGACAACTTCCTCGAGGTCTTCCGCAACTTCGGCGCGGGCGGACCGAAGGCCGAGATCAGCGTCGCGGTGCCGCGCGACATCGCCCTCACCCTGGGCGTGGTCAGCGCGAGCGCGCTGGTCTCCGGCATCCGCAACGACGCCAAGCTCAACACCGTGTCCGGCGACATCATCGTCGACGGCCTCACCGGCGATCTCACGGTCAACGCCGTGTCCGGCGACGTCTCCGCCCGGCACGTGATCGGCTCCCTCAACGCGAACAGCGTCTCGGGAGACGTCGCGATCACCGGCACCGTCCGCAAGGCCACCATCGACACCGTGTCCGGCGGCATGCTCGTCGACTCGGACGGCGACATCCAGGTCGTCGGCCTCAACACCGTCAGCGGCGACTCCACGATCCGCCTGTCCGAGGGCGTCCCCGCGAACTACGTCGTGCGCAGCGTCAGCGGCCGCGTGCAGATCGACGGCGTCGTCCAGTCGGGCAGGGGCACCGGTCCGACCACGAACTTCGCCGGCTCCGTCGGCGAGCTCAGCGGATCCTTCGCCGACATGCGCATCAACTCCGTCTCGGGTGACATCACCGTGCTGCGTCAGCCGGCAGTGGTGGATGCCGCGGCATCCGTTCCCGTGGAGGCGGGCGCATCGGAGCAGCAGCGGCCGGTCGAGAGCCCCGTGAACGCCGTCGAGGACGGGCAGGCGTGGTGATGAGTCCCGTCTTCTCCCACGGCGATCTGCGCCTCTACCTGCTGAGCCTGCTCGACGAGGCCCCCCGCCACGGCTACGACATCATGCAGGCCCTGGCCGACCGCACCGGCGGCACTTACACCCCCAGCGCGGGCACCATCTATCCGCGCCTGTCGAAGCTCGAGGACGACGGCCTGGTCACCAAGACCGTCGACGGTCGCAAGACCGTGTACGAGATCACCGACGCGGGGCGTGCGGAAGTCGCCTCGCGGTCCGGCGATCTCGAGGGCATCCAGGCGGGGCTGGCCGACTCGGTCCGGCTGATCGCCGACGAGGTGCGCGGCAGCGTCCGCGAGGCCATGAAGAGCCTGCGCGCCGACCTCGCCTCCGCGCGCGATCAGCAGCAGGATCCGCCCGCCCCCGCTCGCGCCGACGACCCGCGCTTCGCCGGACGCGAGCAGCTCCACCGCGCAGACGTCGCGATCAACGCGTTCCGCGCGCGGGTGCGCAGCGATCTCCGGCTGTTCACCGCCGGCGGCGGGGTGATCGAGGCCGACGTGGTCGACCGGCTCACCGCCGCTCTCGACGAGGCCGGCCGCGAGGTCACGCGCGCGCTGCAGCGCTGACGCGCGTTCGCCCGCACCCTCACCGAGAAGTCGCGACACGCCGCCCGCTCCCGAGAGCCGCCGGCGTGTTTCGACTTCTCGCGGACAGGCACGAAAGGGCCGGCCCCGACGAGAGGGGCTGCGTCAGACGGCGTCGGGCCAGATGTCCTGATCGTCGGCGACCGGGTCGCCCAGCGGCACCACCAGCACCGGCCGCTGCTGGCGATGCGCGAGCCGTGCGGCGACCGCGCCGCTGAAGAACTCCCGGATCGACTCGCCGAGACCGCGCCGACGCGTGCCCACGACGATGAGCCGCGCGTCGACCTTCTCGGCCAGGTGCTTGATCGCCAGCGCCGGGTCGCCGATGAGCTGGCGGACCGACCACGTGACGGATCGGCCCTCGAGCGCGGTGCGGGCGAGCTCGGTGACGGCGGCGAGCTCCACGGAGCCGACGCCGCCCTCCGCGTCCAGCGGTGCCGAGTGCACGTACCCGTCCGGGTCCTCGTAGGTCACGAAGCGGGTGACGTCGACGTGCACCACCAGCAGGTGCGCGCCGAGCAGAGCCGCGTAGCGCCCCGCCTCGCGGACGACCCGTGACGACTGACCGGGCACGACCCCCGCGATGACCGCGCCGCGCAGAGCGCCGTCGTCGGCACCGGGCGCGGGGACGGCAGATGCCTCTTCCGACATGTGTTCCGCCTCACCTTCCGGGAGTGGCCGTGGCCGCAGGGGACCAGGGTCTCCGTGATATCCTGGATGCTACTCTTACCGGCTTCGGACCGGATTCGTGAATGCGGCGGGACTGCGAAACATCCCGCGTCTGTAGAAGATGAGGGGTCTCGCATGGGTCGTGGCCGTCAGAAGGCGAAGCACACAAAGATCGCCCGTGAGCTCAAGTCGTTCAGCCCGAGTGTGAACTACTCCGCTCTGGAGCGTGAGCTGCACCCCGAGGGAGAAGACCTCTACGTCGACAAGTGGGCCGACGACTACGAAGAGGACGAAGACGAGACGACTCCGGTCTCCTCGTCCTCCCAGGTCTGAGCCCCACCCCCACCGGCGCGGTCGACGGACGTTCGTCGCGCCTCCGGATCCTCTCGGCGGACCGACTCACCAGGCGCCGTGCCGCCTGCTCCACTCCTCCTCGATCGTGACCGTGCGCGACGCCACGACGCCGACCGGGATCGAGCAGGCGATGACGCCGCCCATCACCAGGAGCGGCACGGTCCAACCCGCCGTCGCGTCGTGCAGCAGGCCGACGCCGAGCGGGAACACCGCGGCGATGCCGTAGCCCACGCTCTGCACGAATCCGCTGAGCGCCACCGCGCCCTCGTGCGTGCGTGAGCGCAGGCCCACGAGCACCAGCATCATCGGGAACAGCAGCGGCGCGAGCCCGAGCAGCGCGGTCCAGAGCCAGGGCGCCGCGGCAGGTGCGAGGAGGAATCCGGCGATCCCGGAGAGGCCGGTCGCCGCGGCGACTCCGAACAGGATGCGCGTCGCGCCGCGCCGCGTGACCAGCAGCGGCACGGCGATCGACGCGGGCACGCCCATGCCGGCGAAGAGCGACAGCAGCACGCCGGCCTGCGCGGGCGTGACGCCCGAGATGTCGACGAGGATCGACGGCAGCCACGCGAAGGACGTGTAGGCGATCGTGCTCGAGACGGCGAAGCCGATCGTGATCGCCCACGCCAGCGGCAACCGCCACATGCGGCGGAACACCCCGGGCAGGACCTCGGTCGGGTCGGCCCGCTCCGCGCTGCGGCGCCGCAGCGTCATGCCGATCCACGGCACCGTCGCCACGACGGCGAAGACGGCCCACATGCCCAGCGACAGCCGCCAGTCGGCGGCGTCGGCCACCGGCACCGCGACCAGCGGCGGCAGCAGGGTGGCGACGGTCATGGTCGTGGTGAAGATCGTCGTGAGCACGCCGATCCGGTCGGGGAAGTACCGCCGCACGAGCGGCGGCAGCAGGATGTTGCCCGTGCCGACCGCGGCGAACATGAGCGCCGTGCCGGCCAGCAGCAGGCCGGCGTCGGGCGCGAGGCTGCGCGCGACGAGCCCGATCGTGACGACCGCCATCGCCGCGGTCGCGAGCGCTTCGAGCCCGAATCTGCGCTCGAGCGCGGGCGTGGCGAATCCGAAGATGGCGTAGCAGACCGGCGGCACCGTGCCGATGAGGCCGGCGATGGCCGCGGGCACGGAGAAGTCGTCCTGGATATGGCCGATCAGCGGCGACAGCGAGGCGACGGCGGAACGGAGGGAGAACGCGAAGAGCACGATGCCGACGAGGGCGAGTGCCCTTCCCCGCCAGAAGGGACGGGGAGGAGCAGAGATCACCGTCCCCACACTATGGCGCTGCGCGCGCCGCGCGGCTCAACTACGGCGCTGGGCGCACCGCGGGCGCCGCGCGGCTCAGCTCTCCTGCGAGTTCTCCACCCAGTCGAGGTACTCGGCGCTCACCGTGCCGGTGACGTAGCGGCCGTCGAAGCAGCTCATGTCGAGGTCGTCGAGGTCGGAGCCCTCCAGGATCGCGGCCTTGAGGTCCTCGACCTCCTGGTAGACGAGGTAGTCCGCGCCCAGCTCTTCGGCGATCTCGGGGATCGTGCGACCGTGGGCCACCAGCTCCTGCCGCGACGGCATGTTGATGCCGTAGACGTGGGGATAGCGCACGGGCGGCGCCGCGGAGGCGAAGGTGACGGACTTCGCTCCGGCATCCCTCGCCATCTGGATGATCTCCTTGCTCGTCGTGCCGCGCACGATCGAGTCGTCGATCAGCAGGACATTCTTGCCCTTGAACTCGCTCGACATGGCGTTCAGCTTCTGGCGCACGCTCTTCTTGCGCACCGCCTGCCCGGGCATGATGAACGTCCGCCCGATGTAGCGGTTCTTGTAGAACCCCTCGCGGTACTCGAGCCCGAGCTTGCGCGCCACCTGCATGGCCGCGGGGCGCGACGAGTCGGGGATCGGCATGACGACGTCGATCGAGCCGACCGGCGTGTACTTCGCGATGGTGTCGGCGAGGCGCTCGCCCATCCGCAGCCGCGCCTCGTAGACCGAGACGCCGTTCATCTCCGAGTCGGGCCGCGCGAGGTAGACGTACTCGAACGAGCACGGTGCCAGCGTCGGCGCCGGCGCGCACTGCTTCGTGTGCAGGTGACCGGCGAGGTCGATGAAGACCGCCTCGCCGGGCATGACGTCGCGGACGACGTCGAAGCCGGCGTTCTCCAGGACGAGCGACTCGGATGCCACGACCCACTCGTAGCCGCCGGCATCCGAGTGCCGCGTGCCCAGGATGAGCGGGCGGATGCCGAACGGGTCGCGGAAGGCGAGGAGCCCGTAGCCCGCGATGAGCGAGATCGCGGCGTACGACCCCTCGACGCGCTCGTGCACGCGCGACACGGCGGCGAAGACCTGCTCCGGATCGAGTTCGAGGCCGGCCATCTCGGTCTGCAGCTCGCTGCCCAGGACGTTCACCAACAGCTCGGTGTCGGAGCTCGTGTTGAGGTGCCGGCGGTCCTTGTGGAACAGCTCGTCGGTCAGCTCGCGGGTGTTCGTGAGGTTGCCGTTGTGCACGAGGACGATGCCGTACGGCGCGTTCACGTAAAACGGCTGCGCCTCCTCCTCGTTGCTCGCGGTGCCCTTCGTCGCGTAGCGGACGTGCCCGAGCCCGATCTCACCCAGCAGCGTGCGCATGTCGCGGGTGCGGAAGGCCTCGCGCACCATGCCCTTCTGCTTGTTGATGTGGAAGACGCCGCTGGCCTCGGCCGTCGCGATGCCCGTGGAATCCTGCCCGCGGTGCTGCAGGAGGAGCAGCGCATCGTAGATCTCCTGGTTGATCGGCCCCTGGCCGACCATTCCGACGATTCCGCACACGTTCGGCTCAGCTCCCGTCCGCGAATGCGCCCACCAGGCGCACCGCTCCGCCGTCGACGCCCTTGGCGCCCTGCGTGTAGTCCCCCGCGGGCCGCGCCTGCGACTGGACCGTGCCCACCTGCCACGTCGCGATGCCGTCGGCCGAGAGAGCGGATGCCGCGGCATCCGCCTGTTCGACGGAGACGACCGCGAGGAAGCCGATGCCGAGGTTCCAGGTGCCCTCGGTGGCCGACAGGTCGAGTCCGCCGAGGTCGGCCAGCACCCGGAAGACCGGGAGGGGCGACCACGTGGACCGGTCGACGTCGACCCAGGTGCCCTGCGGCAGCACGCGCGCGAGGTTCGCGGCGATGCCACCGCCCGTGACGTGGCTGAGCGCGTGCACGCCGCCGCCGAGGCCCGCGACGAGGCGGAGGAGCGGCGCGGTGTAGAGCCGCGTGGGCTCGAGGAGGGCCTCGCCCCACGTCGCGCCGGCGGCTCCGAGGTCGGCCGCGCGGTCGCCGTAGGAGATACTCGCGCCGGTGACGATGTGTCTCACAAGCGAGTAGCCGTTGGCGTGCAGGCCGCTGGAGGCGAGCGCCAGCACCACGTCGCCGGGGCGCACCCGCTCGGCACCGAGGATGCCGGACTCCTCCACGACACCCGTGGCGGCGCCGGCCACGTCGTAGTCCTGGGGCCCGAGCAGACCGGGGTGCTCCGCCGTCTCGCCGCCGACCAGGGCGGTGCCGGTCTCGTGGGCGCCGCGCGCGATGCCGGCGACGATGTCGGCGATGCGCTGCGGCACGACCTTGCCGCACGCGATGTAATCGGTCATGAAGAGCGGCTTGGCGCCCACCACGACGATGTCGTCCACGACCATGCCGACCAGGTCGATGCCGATCGTGTCGTGCTTGTCGATCGCCTGGGCGATCGCGACCTTCGTGCCGACGCCGTCGGTGCTGGTCGCGAGGATCGGCCGTTCGTAGGCGCGCAGCGCGCTCGCGTCGAAGAGTCCGGCGAAGCCGCCGACGCCGCCGCGCACCTCGGGGCCGTGCGTGCGCTTGACGGCGGACTTCATCAGCTCGACGGCGAGGTCACCCGCCTCGGTGTCGACGCCCGCGGCGCTGTACGGATCGCGCGGCGCGGAGTCGCCGGAGGAGGAGGAGGGGGTGGGGGGTTCGGTGGAAGCAGAGGCCACTGGGACAGCCTACCGGCGGCGACCGCGGCCCGAGGTGCGAGCCCACCGGTACCATGGGCGCATGGTCGGCGCCGGCGCACCGGAGTGGGTGATCCGCGAGGACGCGGGACAGCCCGTGCTCCTCGCGCTCTATCTGCGCCAGGCGATGTCCCTGCGCTCCCCCGAGGAGCTTCCCCAGCTGCGCGGCCTCCCCGCGTCGCCGGTCGACCGGCTCGAGTCGGATCAGGCGGCGCTCGAGCGCCAGTGGCGCGAGTACTGGGCCATGACCGTGGAGCCGCAGGCGCATCCGTCCCCCGTCCCGCTCGAACTCGTCAACGGCTTCGAGACGCTCATCGCCCTGCCCTCGGCGGGTTTCGACGAGCTGCGCGCGGCGATGGCGCCGCACGCCGACGCCGCGCTCGCCTTCTCGCGGGCGGCCCACTCCCGCTACCGGCGGGAGGCCACCGCCAAGCCCGGCGTCTCGTACCGTGCGTACGCCAGCGCCATCGCCGAGCACGAGCGCCGGGTCGGCCGCCGTGCGCACTCGTTCGAGCTCAACGTGCAGGTGCTGCCGCTGGCCCAGCGCGGAGTCTGGTGGATCGGCTCACTGACGATCGCCGTCACGGACGGCCTGCGCGGAGACGTCGCCGCCTTCGACTCGGCGATCCATCCGATCATCGCCGAGCTCGCCTGAGGTCGAGCTCGTCTGAACCCGAGCTCGTCTGAATCCGACGGAAGCGCTCCGGCCGCGGGTCAGTCGAGGTAGCGGGCGCGCTCGCGGTCGGCGGTGACCTCGCGGGTGCGGCTGCCGATGGTCCGGTCGAGCACGAGCGCCACCAGTCCGCCGAGCAGGACGCCGGCGGAGACGCAGATGAGGCCGACGAAGCCGAAGACCTGCATCGGCGAGTAGACGACGCCGGTGTTCGGGCTGAGCTCGTCGACGCCGCTGAACGAGAACGTCAGGATCGCCGCGACGATGACGCCGATGATGCCGCCCGCGACGAGGAACACCGCGTACTTCGGCGCGCGCCGGACGGTCACGGTGACGATCTGCTCGTCGATCACCGGACGGGGCTCGTCGGCGGAGGGTGCGGGGTCCTGCGGAAGGGACATGCGTCCATTCTCTCACCGGCCGGACGGCCTGGCCCCGCCGCGGCGATCAGGGACGGAGGGGCAGGACGGGGGTGAGATCGGCGCGCACCCCGGAGGCGAGGATGCGACCGGATGCCGCGGCATCCGCCCACTTCTCGGTGCCGGTCGCGAGCGCGATCCAGGTCAGGGCGTCGGTCTCGACGACGTTCGGCGGGGTGCCCCGGGTGTGGCGCGGACCCTCGATCACCTGGACGGCGCCGAACGGCGGCACCCGCACCTCCACCGCGTGACCCGGCGCCTTCTCGGCGAGCAGCTGGAGCAGGTAGCGGACGGCCGTGGCCAGCTCGGTCCGGGCGGGCTTCACGTCGGCGGCCACGGCATCGGCGACGGCGGTCAGCGCGGAGCGCCCTGCGACGGTGTCGATCTTGCGCGGCATCCGTCCACGCTACGCGGTCGCGGTGCGCTCAGCGCGGGGTCGCGTCGGGCTGGTCGCGGTTCGGCGGTCGCCGGATGCGCCCGGGCTTCTTCACGCGCGCCAGATCCTCGGCCTCGTGCACCCAGCGCGGGATGTCGTCGTTGCCCGGCAGGAAGGGATCGCGGTTGAGCGCGGTGTCGTGCTCCGCGCTGTGCCGCTGCGCGCGCCCCGCCCAGATGCGGGCGAGGGTCATCGACAGCACGGAGGCGATCAGCAGCCCCACACCGACGAAGATCGCGGCGTACACGGCGAACACCACCAGCAGGCCCGACAGTCCGGTCGACATCGGGCCGCCGGGCTGCTCCGTCATGCCGGCGACGCCGGTCATGACGATCGCCAGCGTCAGGCCGCCCAGCAGTCCGAAGAGGAGGAAGCGCTCGTAGCGCGGGGCCGCGTGCACGTGCACGGGAAGGACTTCACGGTCGACGATGCGCTCATTCTCGAAGCCGGAGTCGTCCCCATCACTGCGGCGAGCTGCCATGGCTCCATTGTCGCACCGCGGGGCGGAGTCGGCACCGACTTTCCGACCGGTCCGCCCCGGCGCCCCTCGCTAGGCTGACGGGGTGAGAATCCTGGTCCTCGGCTCGGGCGCGCGCGAGCACGCCATCCTCCAGTCGCTGCGGTCGGAGGAGGCCGCCCACGACCTCTTCGCTGCCCCCGGCAACGCCGGCATCGCCGAGATCGCGGACATCGTCGACGTGGACCCCGTGAGCCCGCAGGCCGTGACGGAGTACGCCAACGACGCCGACATCGACCTCGTGGTGATCGGCCCCGAGGCCCCGCTCGTCGCGGGCGTCGCCGATGCGCTGCGCGAGCGCGGCATCCCCGTCTTCGGGCCCGGTCGCGCGGCCGCGCAGCTGGAGGGCTCCAAGACCTTCGCCAAGAGGGTGATGGATGCCGCGGGTGTTCCCACCGGCAGGGCCCTGCGTGCCCACACGACCGCCGAGGTCGCCGCCGCGCTCGACGACCTGGGCGCCCCCTACGTCGTGAAGGCCGACGGCCTCGCGGCCGGCAAGGGCGTGATCGTCACGGAGGACCGCGACGCCGCCGTCGCCCACGCCGAGTCCTACCTCCCCGCGGGCGCGGTGCTCATCGAGGAGTTCCTCTCCGGACCCGAGATCTCGCTGTTCTTCCTCAGCGACGGCGACCACGTGCTGCCCCTCAGCCCCGCGCAGGACTTCAAGCGCCTCCGCGACGGCGACGAGGGCCCCAACACCGGCGGCATGGGCGCCTACTCGCCGCTCCCCTGGCTGCTGGAGCGCTTCGACGGCGAGGCGGAGTTCGTCGCGCACATCACGCGCACCGTCGCCGAGCCGGTCATCCGCCGTCTCGACGCCGAGGGCACGCCCTTCATCGGACTGCTCTACGCCGGCCTCATCGTCACCGACGACGGCGTCAAGGTCATCGAGTTCAACGCCCGCTTCGGCGACCCCGAGACCCAGGTCGTGCTGCCGCGGCTGCTCGATCCTCTCTCCGAGCTGCTGCTGGCCGCGGCATCCGGCACCCTCGAGGACCGCCCCGCACCCGCCTTCGCCGATGCGGCGGCCGTGACCGTGGTGCTCGCGAGCGAGGGCTACCCCGAGAAGCCGATCACCGGCCGGATCCTCGCGGGAGTGGATGCCGCAGCCGCCCGCGACGGCGTGCACATCGCGCACGCGGCCACCGCCCGCACGGCCGACGGCCTGGTCGCGACCGGCGGCCGCGTGCTCAGCGTCGTCGCGCTGGGCACCACGTTCGGCGAGGCCCGCGAGCGCGCCTACGCCGCCCTCGGCGACATCCGCCTCGAGGGCGGTCAGGCGCGCTCCGACATCGCGGCGGGCATCAGCGAGCGCTGAGGGTCGCGCCCGCCCGGCCGCGAGACGTCGCCACACGCCGCCTGCGCGCGCCGCGAAACGTCGCAACACGCCGCCGGCGCGCGAAACGGCACGGCGTGTTGCGACGTCTCGCGGCGGGTCGGGATCGGAACACGCGCCCCGGCACCCGGCGGGTGGGGCGCGTCGGGTGAGGCGCGTCGGGCGGGTCGTCAGGCCGCGTCGGCGAGCAGCCGGATCCAGCCGGACGACACCGCGTCGGCGTCGACGAAGCTGAGCTGCACGACGCCCCGGTAATCGCCGATCGAGACGGGCTGGGAGAACGGCTCGTCGCAGCTCATCCACCCGCGGGCCAGCTCCGTCCGGGGCTGGTCCGTCGCGGCCGAGAACAGCGCGTACTCGACGCGGTCACCGGTGCACGCCCCCTCCAGGCTCACCGGAGTGTCGCCGATGGCGCCCGAGGCGACGTTGGCGCCGGAGGGGATCCCGCTCGGTCCGGCCTCGACGAACTCCGCCCTGGCGAGTTCGTCGCTCCGGGTCGGCGGCGGAGTCACTTCGACGGCCACCGTCGGCGATGCCGTCGGGGCCGCGGTCGGGGCGACCTCCGTCTCCTCGGGGGCGGAGCACGCCGCCATCACGAGAGCGAGAGGAAGGGCCGCGAGGACCCCACCGGTCACGCGGGCACGGGTGCGCTGCAGTCCGGTCATCACTCCACGCTGGCACGGCGTGGGCGCCGCGGGCGGCATTCCCACGCCATTGCCAGGGTGGGTCGATTCAGTCGCGGGCGGCCGCGGGAGCCGGTTCCGCGCGCTGAGCGGCATGCCACTGGGCGGTGCTCGAGGCCTTCGGGCGACGGAGGAACAGCACCGCCACGACGCCGACGAGGATCGCTCCGGCGGGCAGCAGGATCGACTGCGCCATCGCCGTGGAGAACCCGTCGACGACCATGTCGGGCAGCTGACCCGTGCCGAATCCGGTCGACTCCGACGCACCCGGCAGGTTCGCCTCCAGGCGCGCCTGCATGAACGCGGCGATGGCCGCCGAGCCGAGCACCGAGCCGATGACGCGCGTGGTGTTGTAGATGCCCGCGCCGGCGCCGGCCTGATGCATCGGCAGGTTCCGCGTGGCGGTGGTGGCCAGCGGTCCCCACATGCCCGCGTTGCCGAGGCCCATGAGCAGCGACGGGATGAGGAACAGCCAGATCGGGGTGTCGGGGGTCATGAGCACGGCATAGACGACGAGCGCCGCCGCCACGAGCAGCAGCCCGGGCACGAGGAGGAAGCGCGGGTCGATGCGGTCGAGCAGGCGTCCGGCGAACGGCGAGAGCACGCCCGCGGCGATCGCCATGGGCACGAGCAGCAGTGCGGCCTCGGTCGGGGTCAGCCCCCGCGCGAGCTGGTAGTAGAACATCATCGGCAGCGACATGCTCGTCACGGTGAAGCCGACCGCGGCGATGCCGAGGTTGGCGACGCCGAAGTTGCGGTCGCGGAACAGCCCGAGCGGCACGAGGGCCTCGCTCTTGGTCTTGGCCTGCTGCCAGAGGAAGAGTCCCAGCACGACGACACCGGCGATGATCATCGACCACACCGAGATCGGGCCCCAGATGACGCCCCAGTCGTAGGTCTCGCCCTCCTGCAGCCCGAACACGATGAGGAAGAGTGCGACGGCGCTCAGCACGACGCCCAGGACGTCGAAGCGGTGGGGGTTGGTCTCAAGCTTCGGCACGAGGATCCACGCGAGCACGAAGCCGATGATGCCCACCGGGATGTTGATGAAGAAGATCCACTCCCACCCGAGGCCGTCCACCAGCAGACCGCCGGCCAGCGGGCCGACGAGCATGGCGACACCGGAGGTCGCACCCCACAGGCCCATCGCCGCGCCGCGGCGGTTGGGCGGGAAGGTGCGCGTGATGATCGCCATCGTCTGCGGCGTCAGCAGTGCGGCGCCGACGCCCTGCACCGCGCGCATGGCGATGAGCATGCCGAGCGAGCCCGACAGTCCGCACCCGAGCGAGGCGAGCGTGAAGACCACGAGACCGATGAGGTACATGTTCTTGGGCCCGAAGCGGTCGCCCAGGCGTCCCGTGATCAGCAGCGGCACCGCGTAGGCGAGGAGGTAGGCCGACGTCACCCACACCACGTTGTCGAGGTTGTTGGTGTCCGAGTCGAGCGCCGCCTTGATGGCGGGGTTGGCCACCGAGACGATCGTCGTGTCGACCAGGATCATGAAGAACCCGATGACCAGGGCCCACAGGGCCGGCCAGGGATTGCGTTCGGCGACGGGGGCGGCGGGGCCGGATCCTGCGCGGTCGGATGCCGCGGCTCGGGTGTTCTGCTCGGTCATAGCCGTGCGGCCTTTCGTTCGGAGAGATAGGAGTCGGTGGAAGGGCCGAGCTCGTCGGCCCCCCACGGGAAGCTCTGGTCGTCGAGCCGGTCGAGGAGCCCGTCGAGCCACCGCAGCTCGGTCTCGAGCAGCACGGCCTCGCGCTCGACCTCGAGGAGGTACACCTCGGGCACCGCGCGCTGGAGCGCGTCCTCGCGCCCGTCGCGGTGCAGCGCGTGCTGGCCCTCCAGGCCCGCGCGCCGCGCGCGCAGCAGGTCGATGACCTCGACGCGGTCGAGGTTGTGCGCCTCCGCCAGCGCGATGCGGAATTCGGCCGGATGGTCGGTGCGCGGGAGCTCCCGGCGCACCCACTCCCTGACCGCCTCCGCGCCGTCACCGGTGAGGGTGTACGTGGTGCGCTCGGGGCGGTTGCCGTCGCGCTCGACGCGCACCGGCGCGACGAGGCCCGCCCGTTCCAGGCGCCCGACCGTGTGGTACAGCGTGCCGTTCGTGATGGACACGAGCCGGTCCTCGCGGCGCCCGCGCATCAGCCGCATCATCTCGTACGGGTGCATGTCGCCCTCGATGAGCAGCGCCAGCACCATGATGCCCAGCGGGGTCAGACGGTCGACGGCGCTCTTCACGGTGTCCTCACTCCAGACGGATTAGCCCAGATGGACTATACCGCCGCCATCCGACGTCGAGGCCCGATCGGGCTCCGCGATAATGGCGGGGTGAGCGCATCCCTCGACATCCCCGGCTGGCGGCACGTCTACTCGGGCAAGGTGCGGGACCTCTACGTTCCCGACGAGGCCGAGACGGAAGCCGCAGCCGACCGCCTGCTCGTGGTGGCGAGCGACCGCGTCAGCGCGTTCGACCACGTGCTCGAGCCGGGCATCCCCGACAAGGGCGAGCTGCTGACGACCCTCAGCCTCTGGTGGTTCGACCAGCTCTCCGGCGGCGACGGCGGTCGCGGCATCCCGAACCACCTCGTCGCCGATCACGTCCTCGGCGACGACGACGAGCCCGTCGAGCTCATCCCGGCGGCCGTCCGCGGTCGCGCGATGCTCGTCCGCTCGCTCGACATGCACCCCGTCGAGTGCGTCGTGCGCGGCTACCTCACCGGCAGCGGCTGGGCGGAGTACCGCGCGGAGGGGACGGTGTGCGGCATCCCCCTCCCCGACGGCCTCTCCGACGGCGACCGCCTGCCCGAGCCGCTCTTCACCCCCGCCTACAAGGCGCCGATGGGCGAGCACGACGAGAACATCTCGTTCGAGCGCACGGTCGAGCTGGTCGGAGCCGAGGTCGCCGCGGCGCTGCGCGACACCTCGCTCGAGATCTACCGCCGTGCCGCCGCCGTGGCCGAGGCGCGCGGGCTGATCCTGGCCGACACGAAGTTCGAGTTCGGCACCGACGCGCACGGCGTGCTGACGCTGGCCGACGAGGTGCTCACCAGCGATTCGTCGCGGTACTGGGATGCCGCGGCCTGGCGCTCGGGGACGACGCCGGCCGAGCGCATGGCGAGCTTCGACAAGCAGATCGTCCGCGACTGGCTGGCCGCGCACTGGGACAAGACGGGCACGCCGCCCGAGCTGCCCGCAGAGATCATCGGGCGCACGGCCGACCGCTACCGGGAGCTGCTGCAGCGTCTCACGGGCGGCTGACTCGCTGCCGTCCGGCTCCGGCCGCCGAGCGGGGCTCAGGCGTTCTTCATCGCCTTGAGCCGCGACAGCAGCACGGGGCCGGTGCGGTCGAGCGTGCGCCCGCCGACGCGGATGCCCACCACGACGAGGATCACGCCCATCACCACGCCGACGACGCCGCCGATCGCGCTGAGGACGGCGTTGCCGGTGAAGAAGGCGATCAGGCCGATCACGATCGTCGGTGCCGACAGCCCGATCGCGATGAGCCAGATGAGCATGGCCGCCATCCCCTGCAGGAAGGTCGTTCCGGGCACCCGGGCGAAGGGGCTGTCGCCGGAGGCCGCGACCGGGACGACGAACTGCGCCGACGTGACCGCGCAGACCCCGTAGGAGGTCAGGAGGATGCCCAGTGACATGCCGAGGATGCCGGGGAACTGACCCCAGAGGCCCGAGAAGATGAAGGGCACGACAGCGGCGATGAGGATGATCGGCACCGCGATCGCGGCCGCGGCGAGCGTGCGGCCGGCGCGGTCCGCGCGGCCGGAGGCGCCGGTGGCGAGCTCCGTCCCGTAGGCGGTGCCGTCGAAGGAGATGTCGGCGTAGAGGACGATCCCCACGATCACGGCGATCAGAGGGGCGGAGAAGCTGAGCCCCACCGCCGGGTCGCCGTCGCGCAGGTAGAACCAGATGAGCACCGGTGCGAGCGGCACGCCGATCAGCTGGCGCAGGTAGCGCGGATCGCGCAGCCAGTACGTGAGCGAGCGGGCGAAGACCGCACCGGTCGGGGTGGCCGGCACACGGCCGAACCAGCCGATCTTGCCGGGGCGCACGGCCTCGGCCGCCGACTGCCCCGGGTGCGAGAGGGTGTTGCGCAGCGACCAGCCCCACAGCAGCCACAGCAGCACGAGGGTGGCCGCGGCGATCACGAGCTTGACGGCGGCCGCGATCCAGTCGCCGGCGGCGGCATCCGCCGGCACCGCCCACGCGGCGCCCAGCGGCGTCCAGCCGAGCACGCGGACCACGACGGCGAGCGTGTCGATGTTGAGCGCGAAGCCGGTCGCCACTCCGGCGATGATCGGGCCCGCGAGGATCAGCGGGATCATCACGAAGATGCCCGACGCCTCGCGGAACCTCCGCCTGCCGCCGAGCCCCGACGTCAGCGACGACACCGCGCGCGAGGCGACGACCACCGTGAGGACCGCCAGCGGAAGCGAGAGGACGGATGCCGCGATCGCCGCCGGCCACTGCACCCACGTGGCGATCGTGCCGAGCGCCGCGACGGAGGTGACGATGCCGGGGATGCCGACGACCCCCGCGAGCGTGAGGGCGACCATCATCCGCCGGAGTGTCATCGGGAAGACGACGAGCCGCTGCGGGTCGAGTGTGTTGTCGGCGCCGAAGACCAGGAGCGGGCCGAGGATCCAGCCGACGGTCACCAGCGTGCCGACGCCGACGATCACGCTCGCGGCGACCTCCTGCGGGGCGAAGCCGAGGAAGACGAGCCCGACGATCGCGCCGCCGAGCACCCCGAGCCCGTAGAGGGCGCCGAAGATGAAGCCGACGAGCTGCCAGGGGCTCCGCGACAGCTGGTTGGCCAGCACGCGGAACCGGAGCTTCAGGAGCGTCGCAACCATTCCGGCCCCTCCGTGTGACGGCGGCCGCCGACGAGGTCGACGAAGCGATCCTGCAGCGACTGGCCCGCGCGCACCTCGTCGACGGTGCCCGCGACCAGCAGCCGGCCCGCGGCGATGACGGCGACGTGGTCGCAGAGGCGCTGCACGAGGTCCATCGAGTGGCTCGACACGATCACGGTGCCGCCGCCGCGGACGTAGCCGGTCAGGATGTCCTGGATGTTGGCCGCCGAGACCGGATCGACGGACTCGAAGGGCTCGTCGAGCACGAGCACGCGAGGCGCGTGGACGAGGGCGCAGGCGAGCGCGATCTTCTTCGTCATGCCCGCGGAGTAGTCCACGACCAGGGTGCCGCCGGCATCCGTCATGTCCATGAGCGCCAGCAGGTCGGCGGTGCGCCGCGCGATCTCGTCCTGCGGGATGCCGAACAGCAGGCCGTTGTAGGTGACGAGCTGCTCGCCGGTGAGGCGGTCGAACAGCTTCACGCCGTCGGCGAGATTGCCCAGCATCCCCTTCGCCTTCACGGGCTCGCGCCACATGTCGACGCCGTGGATGAACGCCTGACCCGCGTCGGGCACGAGCAGGCCGGTCGCCATCGACAGGCTGGTCGTCTTGCCCGCGCCGTTCGGGCCGACGAGGCCGTAGAACGAGCCGGTCGGCACGGTGAGGGTGACGCCGTCGACGGCGACCTTCTCGCCGAAGCGCTTGACGAGTCCGACGAGCTCGACGGCGGCGTCGCCGACCGGACCGGACGTGGCGGGGGCGAGGAGCTGATCCTGCGGCGGGATATCTGTCACCGCACCACCCTCTCGGACCCGGCCGCCGACGCGCAAATGCGACGCGGCATCCTGCGCCGGATCGTTTCGATCGGTCGCTATCGTGAGCGAGGCGGTCCGACCTCCGCCCGGGAGAGAAGGATCCGCGATGCCCATCTGGAAGCTGCACGGGAACGGCCGGACGGTCGAGCCGGGGGCGGTCGTCCGCCCGGACGAGCGCCTGAACTGGCCCGCGACGATCGCCGTGGGCGTCCAGCACGTCATCGCGATGTTCGGTGCGACGTTCCTCGTGCCCGTCCTGACCGGATTCCCGGTCTCGACCACCCTGCTGTTCTCCGGCATCGGGACGCTGCTGTTCCTGATCATCACGCGCAACAAGCTGCCCAGCTACCTGGGGTCGTCGTTCGCGTTCATCGCACCGGTCACCGCCGCCACCGCCTCGCAGGGCATGGGCTCGGCGCTCGCGGGCATCGTCGCCGTCGGCCTGCTGCTGGCCGCCGTGGGCCTCATCGTGCAGGTCGCCGGGCTGGGGTGGGTGGACCGCCTCATGCCCCCCGTCGTCGCGGGGGCGATCGTCGCGCTGATCGGCTTCAACCTCGCGCCCGTCGCCTGGTCGAACTTCAAGCTGCAGCCGCTGCCCGGCACCATCACCCTCGTCGCCGTCATCCTGTTCAGCGTGCTGTTCCGGGGCTTCCTCGGCCGCGTCTCGATCTTCCTGGGCGTCATCGTCGGCTACCTCGCGACCGTGCTCATCCAGGTGACCACCGGAGAGCAGCTGATCGACTTCGGCGCGGTGGCGGATGCCGCTTGGATCGGCCTCCCCACCTTCCAGATCGCCGACTTCGGCAACCCCGGCACGTGGTCGGTCATCGCGATGTTCCTGCCGGTGGTGCTGGTGCTCATCGCCGAGAACGTCGGGCATGTGCGCGGCGTCGCGACCATGACCGGCGCGGAGGTCAACAAGCAGACCGGACGCGCCCTCATCGCCGACGGCGCGGCCACGACCGTCGCCGGCTTCTTCGGCGGCTCGGGCACCACCACCTACGGCGAGAACATCGGCGTCATGGCCGCGACCCGCGTCTACTCCACGGCCGCCTACTGGGTGGCCGGCGCAGCGGCCATCGTGCTGAGCCTCTCCCCCAAGGTCGGCGCGGTCTTCAACACGATCCCCGCCGGAGTGCTCGGCGGCGTGACCACCGCGCTCTACGGCCTGATCGGCATCATCGGCATCAAGATCTGGGTCGACAACCGCGTCGACTTCTCCCGCCCCGTCAACCAGTACACGGGAGCCGTCGCGCTGGTCATCGCCATCGCCGGCTTCACGATGCAGTGGGGCGACTTCCAGCTCGGCGCGATCGTGCTCGGCGCCGCGGCCGCGCTCCTGATCTACCACCTGGGCAACGCGATCGCCCGCTGGCGCCGCACCGGCGCCGACGACGGCGGCCCGATCCCCGCGGTCGGTCAGCTCGGCGGCGACCCACAGTAGGCCTGCTCGGCGGCGACCCGCAGGAGGCCTGCTCGCCTCCGGGGGCGCCGGAGGCGCGTGGCCGATCGGGAGGAGATGTGGAGGTCGGGAGGGGGATGCCGCGGCATCCGTCCTCCGGATCGACACATCTCCTCCCGTTCTGCACGGGCAGGGGGCGCGGGCAGAGGGCAGAGGGCACGGGCTGATCCTCCCGATCCGCACGGGCGGAAGGGGAGTCGGCAGGGCCGACAGGGACGGCGGCGGGATCAGACCGAGTCGCGGACGATGAGCTCGGTCCCGAGGATCGTCACGCGCTCGGGCTCGCGGCCGGCGAGGATGTCGAGCAGCACGCTCGCCATGTGCTCGCCCTGCTCGCGCGAGGGCTGCCGCACGGTCGTGAGGCCGGGCGTCACCGACGTCGCGACGGGCGAGTCGTCGAAGCCCATCACCGCCACGTCGGACGGCACCCGGACGCCCTCGGCGGCCAGGACGGCCAGCACTCCGCGGGCCATCAGGTCGCTCGCGACGAAGACGGCGTCGGGGCGCTCGCCGGAGCGCCCGAGGATGCGGCGCATCGCGTGCGCTCCCCCGTCGGATGTGAAGTTGCCGTCCTCGATCGGACCCTCGGGCAGGCCGGCGGCCGCGAGCGCGTCGCGCCATCCCTGCAGGCGGTCGACTCCGGCGGGCATGTCGGCGGGTCCGGTGATGGTCGCGATGCGACGGCGCCCGTTCGCGATGAGGAACTCGGTCGCCTCCCGGCCGCTCTGCACGTTGTCGACATCGACGTAGAACGCGTCGGCGCGCTCGCGGACGGGCCGTCCGCCGTAGACGACGGGCACGGAGGAGGCGATCCGGTCGATGAACGTGTCGCTCGTGTGGTGCGACACGATGATCGCCCCGTCGATGCTGCCGCTGCGGACGTAGGCGGTGGTCTTGTCGCCCGGGTCGTCACTGGCGATGAAGAGGTTGAGCACGTAGTCCGACCGGCTCAGCCGCGCGTTGATGCCGGCCACGACGGACGCGAAGAACGGGTCGCCGAAGAACCGCGTGATGTCCTCGGGCACGACGAGCGCGATCGCGTGCGTCTGACGACTCGCGAGCGAGCGCGCCGCCCGGTTCGGGACGTAGTTGAGGTCGGCGATCGCCCGCCGCACCGACTCGAGCGCCGAGGGACTCACGGCGGTCGAGCCGTTGACGACCCGCGAGACGGTCGAGCGGGACACGCCGGCCGTGGCGGCAACCTCTTCGATCGTCACCGACCCCTTGATCGCGGTGGTGCTCATCCTGCCCTCCCGGCTACGGCGCCGGGTGGGCGTCCAACGTCCGTGCGGCGATGATCCGACCGTACTCGCGTCCACTGTCCTTCACGGCACGTTCCTGGGTGTCGTAGTCGACCCGGACGATCCCGAAGCGCTTCTCGTACCCCCAGGCCCATTCGAAGTTGTCCAGCAGCGACCAGTAGAAGTAGCCGCGCACGTCGACGCCGTCCTCGATGGCGTCGAGCACCGCGCCGAGGTGCGCGCGCACGAAGTCGACGCGCTCGGCGTCGTGCACGCGCACGCCGCCGTCCTCGGTCGTGGGCACGTCGTCGTAGGCGGCGCCGTTCTCCGTGACGTAGAGCACCGTGCCGGCGGGCTGGGCGTACTCGTCCCACACGCGGTTCAGCAGGCGGGTGAGGCCCTCGGGCTGCACGTCCCAGAACATCGACGTCTGCGGCAGGCCGCGGTCGTGCCAGTACACGCCGTCCGCCGCCGGGAACGGCGAGGCGACCTCGCGGTCGGTCGGGGCGTCGCCGCTGCGCGCGGGCTGGGCCGGGGGCTGCGCGCCGACGAGCTCGCCGTGGTAGTAGTTCACGCCGAGGGCGTCCAGCCGCGTGGAGATCACGTCGAGGTCGCCGGGCTGCACGGCCGCGTCGAACGCGTCCGCCGCTGCGGGGTCGGCGGCGCGGATGTCGGCCAGCACGTCCGCCGGGTACGAGCCGCGGAACACCGGATCCAGGAACCACCGGTTGAAGCGGCCGTCGATCTTGGCGGCGGCCGCAGCATCCGCCTCGTTCGTCGGGTCCACCGCGTCGGCGACCGTGAGATTGAGCGTGATGCCCAGCTCGAGGGAGGAGTCGCGCGCCCGCAGCTCGCGCACGGCCTGACCATGGCCCAGCAGCAGGTGGTGGGAGGCGAGCATGCCCTCCGCGACGCTGGTGTGCCCGGGAGCATGGATGCCCGCGGTGTAGCTCAGGAACGACGAGCACCACGGCTCGTTGAGGGTCGTCCACACCTTCACGCGGTCGCCGAGCGCCTCATGCATGTCGAGGGCGTACTCGGTGAAGCGCTCCGCGGTGTCACGGACGGTCCAGCCGCCCCCGTCCTGCAGTGCCTGCGGAAGATCCCAGTGGTACAGCGTGAGCCACGGCAGGATGCCGGCGCCGAGCAGTTCGTCGACCAGACGGGAGTAGTAGTCCACGCCCGCAGGGTTGACGGGGCCGCCGTCGGGGCGCACGCGCGACCACGACGTCGAGAAGCGGTACGTCTGGAGCCCCATCCGCTTCATGAGGGCGACGTCATCGCGATACAGGTGGTACTGGTCGCACGCCACCTCGCCGTCGTCGCCGTTGATCACGGCGCCGGGCACGCGGCAGAAGGCGTCCCAGATCGAGTCGCGACGACCGTCCTCGTGGGCGGCCCCCTCGACCTGGAAGGCGGCGGTGGCGGCTCCGAAGAGGAACGACTCGGGGAACGGGCGTGCGAGGGAGGGCATCGGGACCGTGGTCCTTTCAGGAGAGCGACGTGCGACGAGCGTATCGAGGGAAGTCGTCATCCCTTCACCGCCCCCGCCATGATGCCGCTCACCAGCTGCTTGCCGGCGAACACGAACAGGATCAGCAGGGGGATCGTCGACAGCAGCACGCCCGCCAGCACGATCGAGTAGTCCACGAAGTAGTTGCCCTGGAGGAGCGACAGCGCCACCGGGAGGGTGGGGCTCTGCCGGTCGAGCACGATGAACGGCCAGAAGAACTGGTTCCACGCGCCGACGAAGGTGAAGAGGAACAGCATGGCCGCGGCCGGACGGGCGGCGACCGCGCCGACCGTCCAGAAGGTGCGGATCATGGATGCCCCGTCCACGCGTGCCGCCTCGATGAGCTCGTCGGGCACCGTCTGGCTGAGGTACTGCGTCATCCAGAAGACCCCGAAGGCGCTCGTCAGCGCCGGCACGATGATCGCGCCGATCTGCCCGGTCCAGCCGAGGTCGGAGAAGAGGATGTAGAGCGGCACCACGCCCAGCTGCATCGGCACGGCCATGGTGGCCACGACGAAGGCGAGCAGCCACTTGCCGCCCCGGAACCGCAGCTTTGCGAACGCCCAGCCGGCCAGCGTCGAGAAGACCACCACCGAGGCTGCGATGAGGGTGGAGCTGAAGATCGAGTTCCACAGCGCGAGCCAGAAGTTCACGGCCGGATCGTTCACCACCGACAGGGCGTTGGAGATGAAGTTGCCGCCCGGCAGCCACGACATGTTCGGGTCGTTGATCGTCGACGGCGTCCCCGAGCCGATCAGGAACGACCAGTAGTAGGGGAAGACGGCCGACAGGACGACGACGCCCAGACCGATGTAGACGGTCTTGCCCGCCCGGATCCCGCGGATCCGGGTCGTGCGCTCGGCGCGACGCCGGCCCGCGTTGGGCAGGTTCTCCTCGATGACCGCCAGAGGCGGGGTGCTGACAGCACTCACGACCGGACTCCCTTCCGACGCCGGGGCCGCACGACGCCGCGTCCGCCGTCATCGCGCACGAGGCGTCGCGTGATGACGAGATTGATGAGGCCGATGGCCAGGATGATGATGAAGAGGATCCACGCCAGGGCGGCGGCGCGACCGAAGTTGAACTGGCCCCAGCCGATGTTGTAGAGGTACAGGGTGATCGTCAGCCACTGCTGAGCCGCCCCGCCCTCGCCCGTGTTGTCGAACATGCGGGGCTCGTCGAAGATCTGCAGGCCGCCGATCGTCGAGGTGATGATGACGAAGATCAGGGTCGGGCGCAGCGAGGGCAGCGTGATGCTGACGAACTGGCGCAGGGCGTTGGCGCCGTCCACGGTGGCCGCCTCGTAGTACTCGCGCGGCACCGCCTGCATCGCCGCCAGGAGGATGAGCGCGTTGTAGCCGGTCCAGCGGAAGTTGACCATCGTGGAGATGGCGATGTGGCTCCAGAACGGGTCGGTGTGCCAGGGGATCGCGGTCATGCCCAGGTCGGTGAGGACGTTGTTCACGAGGCCGTGGTTGTCGCCGAACATGTTGCTGAAGATCAGGGCGACGGCGACCGGCGCCATCACGTAGGGCAGCAGCACGCTCATGCGCCAGAACGTCTTGGCGCGGATGTTGCGGTCCAGCATCGCCGCGATCACGATCGCGAGCGCGAGCTGGGGGATCGTGGACAGCAGGAAGATGCTGAACGTGTTGCGCAGGGCCGTCCAGAACTTGGGGTCGTTGAGGATCCACAGGTACTGCTCGAAGCCGACGAAGGTGCCCGAGTTGCGCACCAGATCCCATTCCTGGAACGAGATGACGGCGGTGAAGACGATCGGGAAGAGCCCGATGATGGCGAAGAGGATGAAGAACGGGGCGATGTAGACGTAGGGCGAGTAGCGGAAGTCCCACCGGCTGAGCCGGTTGCGGAACGTGAGGACGCTCTTGGTCTGGGGCGCCCGCTGAGGGGGCGTGCGCGGCTCCGGTGACGTCCTCGCGCGGGTTTCGGTCACGGTCACGTGGGTCTCCCTGTCGTGTGTCTCTGGCGGTCTGCGAGTGCCCCGAGGGGCGGATGCTGCGGGCCGCGCCGCATGGCGCGACCCGCAGCATCGATTCGTCAGAAGGCCTCGACCTCGGCGACGTAGGTGTTCCACGCCGTGGTCTTGTCCTCGGTGCCGTCGAACACGCGGTTGATCGCGTTCTGCAGGGCGTCGTGGTACTTGTAGTAGTTCGCGCTCTTGAAGGGGCGCACGGTCACGGCCTTGGCCCGGTCGGCGCCGATCTCACCGGTCTTTGCTTCGCCGAAGTAGGGGTTGGTGTAGCCCGTCAGCTTGTCGATCGAGTAGGCCTCGGACTGGCTCGGGAAGGCGCCGACGTTGACGAACGCCTCGACCTGCTGCTCGGGGGCGGACAGCCAGGCGGCCAGCTCCTGCGCCGCGGCGACGTTCTTGCCGTTGGCCGGAATCGTCAGGTACGAGCCGCCCCAGTTGCCGCCGCCGTTGGGGAACGTGTTCGCGATCTTCCAGTCGGAGACCTCGGGGGCGTAGCCGGCGATGATGCCCTGCATCCAGCCGGGGCAGAGCACGGTCGCGAACTCGTCGTCCTGGAAGGCGGCGATCCAGTCGTCGCCCCACTGCTTGGAGTAGGCCGCGTTGGGCACCGCACGGTCGATGACGGTGGCGTACGTGTCCTCGATCTCGGGGTTCGTCGTCGCGATGACCTCGCCGTCGGGCTTGTCGTACGTGTACTCCATCTGGTTGACGATGCCCTGGAGCACGGAGTTGGCCGAGTCGATCATGGCCTTGCCGGTGGCCGCCTTGTACTGGTCGGCGACGTCGAAGTAGGTGTTCCAGTCGCCGTCGAACAGCGCCTCGACGTCGGCGGGCTCGGTCGGCAGACCGGCGGCGGCGAACAGGTCGGAGCGGTAGCAGATCGCCTGCGGGCCGATGTCGGTGCCGTAGCCGATGAGGTTGCCCTCGGGGTCGGTCGCGGCGGCTTCCTTCCAGTCCAGCCAGCGGCCCTTGAGGTCGTCGGGCACCGGAGCCAGCAGATCGGAGTACTGCATGGCCTCGGAGAGCCAGTCGACCTCCACGGCCTCGATGTCGGCGAGGCCCTCCTTGCCGAGCTTCTGGAAGTAGTTCTTGCGGGCGTCGCCGGACTCGGCGGCCTTGTTGTGCACGATCGTCACGTTCGGGTGCTCGTCCGTGTACTTCTTGAGGAACTCGTCGGTGTAGCCGAAGTTGTTGAACGTCGCGATCGTCAGCGTGATCTTCTCGTCACCGGATCCGCCGGACGCGGCGGGCGTCGCGCCCGCCGAGCAGCCGGCCAGGACGAGGGCGGTGGTGGATGCGGCGGCCAGCACGAGGGCCGTCCTCCGGAAGGCAGAGGTGTTCACTGTCACTCCTTTGTGTTGTCAGGTGGGTCTTGCGCACAGGTGACCGCGGTCCCCCATGGGAGCGCTCTCACAATGTGAGCCCTCACGTTATGGGATCGCTCCCATGAGGGTCAAGAGAGCGCTCCCACGAACAGGTCACGGTTGTGTCACGGTGCCGACGGGCGGAGACGAGCGCCTCGGGACGCGCGTTTCCTCACGGGGCGCGTCACGCCCGTAGACTGGCGGCGACCCCTTCCCGCGACATCCGGAGCTGGCCCATGCCCACCATCGTCGTCGACGTCATGCCCAAGGCCGAGCTCCTGGACCCCCAGGGGAAGGCCGTATCCGGAGCGCTCAGCCGCCTCGGGATGGACGAGTTCGCGGGTGTCCGCATCGGCAAGCGGTTCGAGCTGACCGTCGAGGGCGAGGTCGGCGAGGACGTTCTCGCGAAGGCACGCCGGATCGCCGAGGACATCCTGTCGAACTCCGTGATCGAGGACGTCGTGGGCATCGAGGTCGTGGAGTGACCGTCCGCGTCGGGGTCATCACGTTCCCCGGCTCGCTGGACGACCGCGACGCGCAGCGCGCGGTGCGCCTCGCCGGCGCCGAGGCGGTCGCGCTGTGGCACGGCTCGCACGATCTGGACGGCGTCGACGCGCTCGTGCTGCCCGGCGGATTCAGCTACGGCGACTACCTGCGCGCAGGTGCGATCGCCGCGCTCGCGCCGATCATGAGCGAGGTGAAGGATGCTGCGGGTCGCGGCATGCCCATCCTCGGCATCTGCAACGGGTTCCAGATGCTCGTCGAGGCGCGTCTGCTCCCGGGCGGACTGATCCGCAACGCGAACCAGCAGTTCATCCGCCGCGACCAGCGGCTGCGCGTGGAGAACGCCGACACCGCCTGGACGAGCGGCTTCGAGGCCGGCCAGGAGATCGTCATCCCGCTCAAGAACGCGGACGGCGGCTACATCGCCGACGCGGAGACGCTCGCGCGGGTCGAGGGCGAGGGGCTCGTCGCGTTCCGCTACCTCGGCGTGAACCCCAACGGCTCGCTCGACGACATCGCCGGCCTCGCGAACGAGCGCGGCAACGTCGTCGGTCTCATGCCGCACCCCGAGCACGCCGTCGAGGCCGGATTCGGTCCGGACACCCCCTCGGCCATGCGCTCCGGTGAAGACGGCCGGACGTTCTTCGAATCGGCGATCACCGCCGTCGTGAACGCCGCCGCCTGACCCTCCGCTTCTCCTGGCGCAGGGCATCGCCGCCGTCAGGTCGCACATCGCTCCTGACGCTAAGGTGATCGCGGAAGGGGGTTGACACGTGGTTCCGAACGCGGATGATGACGCCCTTCGCGAGCGATCGACGGATGCCACGGGTAGCCCCTCCGGCGCGCCGGCACCGCGAGCCGCGGCATCCGATTCCACGTCCACGCGGTCGCCGCTCGCCGATACGGCGGGCCACGCAGTCACCCTCACCGCCGAGCCGACCGCGCCCGCGGCGCCGGCGCCGCCCCGGGAACCGGCGACGCGCGCCGCGCAGCGCGCCGCGGGTCACGCACGGAGCGCCGACCTGTCGCTCGCGGAGTCCGAGGCCGATGCGCGCGCGCAGGCGGCGCGCTCCCAGGCCGACCGCGCGCAGACATCGCAGACGGCGACGCTCACGCCGGGAATCACCGCGGACCCGTTGGCGGAGCTGAGCCGCCCGGTGCTGTGGGCACCCCCGCCGAAACGGCGCCGGCGGCGCGGCCTCATCTGGGGCATCGTCATCGCCGCGGTGCTGCTCGTGGCCGCGGGGCTCACGGCGTTCCTGCTGTACCAGAACGCCCGGGCCGCAGCGGAGGCGAACGGCGTCGCGGCCGCAGCATCCGTCGAGGACTACTTCACCGCCATCGCCTCCGGCGACGCCGCCCGCGCGCTCACCTTCGTGCAGGGCGCGCCCACCGGCGGGCTGCTCACCGACGACGCCCTGGCGGCCTCGGCGGCGCTCGCTCCGCTCACCGGCATCAGCGCGACGGCCGATCCCCTCTGGGGCGACAGCGGTCAGGTCCGTGTCAGCTACTCCCTCGGCGGCACGCCCGTCACGGCCACCTACGACGTGACCGACACCGACGGAGACGCCGTGTGGACGATCGCGGACGTGCCCGAGGTGCAGCTGGGCTCCCGGTTCGCCGGGCTGCCCGTGCTGCTCGCCGGAGTGGCGTTCACGGACGGCACCCTCGACGCCTTCCCCGGCACCTATCCGCTGACCATGGGCGGCGACGACTACACGGTCCCGGCGGACGCCGCCGTCACGGTCACCGGCCCCGAGGAGGCCACGGTCGGGCCGGACGTCGTGCCCTCGCTGACGGATGCCGGCGTGCAGGCGTACCGGACCGCCGTGGCCGCCGCGGTCAACGCCTGCCTGGCCTCCCGGGCACTCGCCTCGGGGTGCGGACTCGATCTCGCGCCCACCCTCTCCGACGGCACGACGCTCTACGACGGCACCGTGTTCCGCACGCTGACCCTCGAGGCGCAGGCGGGATTGACCGCGATCGTGCCGGTGCTCGACCCGACGCATCCCGCGCTCGCGCACGGCGGGGTGATCGGCGCGGTCGCGGCGGCCGCCAACTGCACCCAGGGGCAGGCGAACGGCGAGTGCGACATCGTCGACGCCCCGATCCTCGCCGGCGCCACGGTCGACCTGACGCAGTCGACGCCGACCGTGATCTGGCAGTAGCACCGGCGGCTAGCGTGGACGGATGACTTCCGGCATCCGCCCCCTGTCCGTGTCCGTGCCGTCCGACGAGCTCGCCGGCGACCTGCAGCCGCTTCCCGAGGGCGTCGAGCTGATGGTGTGGTCGATGACCGAGCCCGCCCCGCGCGACCGCATCGATCTGGTCGTGGCGCCCTACATGTCGATGCACCACGTGCTGTCGGCCCTCAACGGCGTGACCACCGAGCTCGTCCAGGGCCAGTCGATCGGCTACGAAGGCGTCGAGGACCTGCTGCCCGACGGCTACGTCTTCGCCAACGCCTCGAGCGTCCACGAGACCTCCACCGCCGAGCTCGCGCTCGCCCTGACGCTCGCGGCACAGCGGCACATCCCCGAGTTCGTGCGCGCGCAGCCCGAGGGCCGGTGGGCGCCCGAGACCACTGCGAGCCTGGCCGATCGCCGGGTGCTCCTGCTCGGCTACGGCGGCGTCGGGAAGGCCATCGCGGCCCGGCTCGCGCCCTTCGAGGTCGAGATCGTCGCCGTCGCCCGCACCGCCCGCGACGAGGACGGCGTCAGGGTGCACGCCATGGACCAGCTGCCGGAGCTGCTGGCCACCGCCGACATCCTCATCGCCAGCCTCCCCGGCGGCGACGCGACCCGCCACCTCGTCGACGACGCCGCGCTGTCGGCCCTCCCCGTCGGGGCGCTCGTGGTCAACGTCGGCCGCGGACCGCTCATCGACACCGAGGCGCTCGTCGCGCACGTCGGCCGCGGGCGCATCCGCGCCGCGCTCGACGTCACCGACCCCGAGCCGCTGCCGCAGGACCACCCGCTGTGGACGCTGCCGGGCGTGCTCATCGCGCCGCACGTCGGCGGCGCGTCCAGCGCGATGCGCCCGCGGATCGCGCGACTCGTGAAGCGCCAGATCGAGCGGATGGCGGCGGGCGAGGAGCCGCTCAACGTCGTCATCGACAAGCGCTGACGGCGCGTAGGACTCAGGCGGTGAAGACCGTGTGCACGTCGCCGACGATCGCGCGTCCGCCGAGGGCCTCGAGCTCCATCAGCACCGCCGTGCCCACGACCTCGCCGCCGACCGCGGCGACCAGCTCGTGCGCGGCGCAGAGCGTCCCACCCGTCGCCAGCACGTCGTCGACCAGCAGCACGCGCGTGCCGGGGGCGATGTCGTCGTGGATCTCGATGACCGCCTCGCCGTACTCGAGCGAGAAGGCGACGGATGCCGCGGGCCGGGGCAGCTTGCCCGCTTTGCGGATCGGCACGAGACCCACGCCTGCGGCGATCGCCACCGCTCCGGCGAGGATGAACCCCCTCGCCTCGATGCCGGCGACGACGTCGAACTGCCCGTCGAACGGCTCGGACAGCGCGGCGATCACGTCGGCCAGGGCCCGCGGATCCGCCAGCAGCGGGGTGATGTCGCGGAAGAGCACGCCCTCCTGGGGATAGTCGGGGATCGTCGTGATGAGGGCTTCGGCGCGGTCGAGGGCTTCGGTGGTCGGCACCGCGCCAGCCTACGCGCGCGTCCCGGTTCCCTCTGGCCGGGACGGCGGCGGCCTGAATGTGCAAGCGCTTCCACTAGCGTGGAGGGATGAGCACGCCCGAGCTGACCGTCGCCGCGCCCGCCCAGGATGAGACCCCCGGATCGGAGTGGTGGCGCACCGCCGTCATCTACCAGATCTACCCGCGGTCCTTCGCCGACACCAACGGCGACGGCATCGGCGACCTCGCCGGCGTGACCGCCCATCTCGACGACCTCCAGGAGCTCGGCGTCGACGCGATCTGGCTGAGCCCTTTCCAGCGGTCTCCGCAGAAGGATGCCGGCTACGACGTGTCGGACTACTGCGACGTCGATCCGCTCTTCGGCACGCTCGCCGACTTCGACGCGATGCTCGCGGCCAGCCATGCCCGCGGCATCCGGATCATCGTCGACCTCGTCCCGAACCACTCCTCCGACCAGCACGTGTGGTTCCAGGAGGCTCTGGCCGCCGCGCCGGGAAGCCGTGAGCGCGCGCGCTACATGTTCCGCGACGGCACCGGCATCGACGGCGACCTCCCGCCGAACAACTGGGAGTCGGTGTTCGGCGGTCCGGCATGGACGCGCACCACCGACCCCGACGGCAGGCCCGGCCAGTGGTACCTGCACCTGTTCGACACGTCGCAGCCCGACTTCGACTGGTCGAACGAGGAGGTCCGCGAGGAGTTCCGCCGCGTGCTGCGCTTCTGGCTCGACCGCGGCGCCGACGGCTTCCGCGTCGACGTCGCCCACGGACTGGTCAAGGAGGCGGGCCTCCCCGACTACACGCCGGATCCCGACGCCGGCTCCATGGGCGGCGACGAGGCGTCCGTGCCCTACTGGGGACAGCCCGGCGTGCACGAGATCTACCGCGACTGGCATGAGGTGCTGGCCGAGTACGACGGCGACCGCGCGCTCTGCGCCGAGGCGTGGCTCCCCACCATCGCCAAGACCTCGCTCTGGGTGCGCCCCGACGAGATGCACCAGGCCTTCAACTTCGAGTATCTCGAGACGGACTGGGATGCTGCGGCTCTCCGTGCCGTCGTGACCGAGTCGCTGCGCGCCTACCCCGCGGTCGGCGCCCCCAGCACCTGGGTGCTGTCGAACCACGACGTCGTGCGTCACGCCTCCCGGCTCGCTCTGACGGCCGAGAACCCGCAGGGTTCAGGGATCGGGCCGAAGTCTGAAGGCCAGCCGATCCCCGAGGTCGGCCTGCGCCGCGCCCGCGCCGCGACCTCCGTCATGCTCGCCCTGCCCGGCTCCGCCTACCTCTACCAGGGAGAGGAGCTCGGCCTGCCCGAGGTCATCGACCTGCCCGACGAAGCGCGACAGGACCCCACGTGGTTCCGCACGAAGGGCGAGCGCTACGGGCGCGACGGCTGCCGCGTGCCGATCCCGTGGGCGGCAGAAGCCCCCGCGTACGGCTTCAGCCCGGACGGCGAGAGCTGGCTGCCGCAGCCCGCCGAGTGGGCGACGCTCGCCCGCGACGTACAGCAGGATCGGCCCGACTCGACGCTGTCCCTCTACCGCGACCTGCTCGCGGAGCGCCGTGCGCGGTCGCTCGGCTCCGGCAAGCTCGCGTGGATCGACGACCTCGGACCCGAGGTGCTCGCGTTCACCAACAGCGGCGTGACGGTCATCGCCAACCTCGGCGAAGCGGCGGTGCCCCTTCCCGAGGGGCGCGTCATCCTGTCGAGCGGGCCGGTCGACGCGGGCTCGATCCCGGCCGACACCACCGTGTGGCTCGAGCAGAGCTAGGAGCCACGAGGCGGCATCCGGGGCATATGCCATGGTGAGCATAGACGACGTCGCGCGTGCCGCAGGGGTGTCGACGGCCACCGTCTCGCGCGCGTTGAGCGGCCGCGGGCACGTCTCACCCGTCACCCGCGCGCGGGTGCGGGCGGCGGCCGAGGTGCTGGGCTACGTCGTGTCGGCGTCGGCGTCGAGCCTCGCCTCGGGCCGCGCGCGCAACATCGGCGTGCTTCTGCCCTACGTGGACCGCTGGTTCTTCAGCACCGTGCTGGCGGGCATCGCCGCGGAGCTCATGCGCGGCGGCTACGACATCACGCTCTACAGCGTGACGGACGACCCGGTCGAGCGGCGGCGCGTCTTCGAGACGTTCGTGCGCCGCCAGCGCGTCGACGGCGTGATCTGCGTGTCGATCGCCCTCGAGGAGGAGGAGACGCGGCGGCTCGCCGAGCTCGGCCTGCCGCTCGTCGCGCTCGGCGGCCCGCACGCCGGCATGACGACGCTCATGGTCGACGACGTCGCCATCGGACGCTTCGCCGCCGAGCACCTGCTCTCGCTGGGCCACCGGAGGATCGCGCACATCGGAGCGCGCCCCGAGTTCGACCTCGACTTCCACGTGCCCGCCCAGCGCCGTCGCGGGTTCGAGCAGGCGCTGCAGGATGCTGCGGTCCCGGCCCGCGCGGATCTGTTCGAGCCCGCCGACTTCACGGTCGCCGGCGGACACCGTGCGGCGACGCGGCTGCTCGGGGAGTCCGGCGGGGGCGACGCGCTCGCGGGGTCCAGCGGGGGCGGCGCGCTCGCGGGGTCCGGCGGGGGCGACGGTTCCGGTTCGGGGTCGAGCTCGAGGGCGGCGCGGCGATCTGCGGAGTCGATCCCCGGACCGACGGCACGGGCGGCACCGACGGCGATCCTGGCGGCATCGGACGAGATGGCGATCGGCGCGTTGCTCGCCGCACGCGATCTGGGGCTCCGCGTGCCGGAAGACGTGTCGATCCTCGGCGTGGACGGCCATGAACTCGGCGAGTTCTTCGGCCTGACGACGATCGACCAGGGTCCGCGGGAGCAGGGCGAGCGTGCGGCCGCCGCGATGCTGGGCGTCCTCGACCCGCGGCGCCCGGCACCTGCGACCGGTACGGACGCCCGCGCCGAGGCTTCCCGCCGTCGACGCGGAGCGGGCACGGTCGCTCCGGCGCCGCTGCCGTTCCGTCTCGTGCAGCGCGGCTCGACGGGGCCCGCGCCGAACTGACCCGGTCGCGCCGACGCCCGCGAGGCGCAGCATCCGCCGATCCTGCGGCTTCGGGGCCGCTGTACCCGACGCTTCCCCGTTTCGCAAGGCGCCCTTCCGGCGGCGGGCCGTGCCGGAAAGTGGATGCATGCGCTGTGTCACCTATGCCGGTCAAACCGTGATGACCACCGACGACGTCGCAGGGGCCCTCGTCACGCTGACGGCTGCCGTGGCGCAGACCGGTGCGTCAGAGGCGGTGCGGATCCCCATCCTCATCGAGGGATCCGGCGGCGAGGTGGGCGAGGCCGACCTGGTGATCGGCGTCGGCAACGACGTGCTGTCCTCGCCGGCGAGCTGGGAGGGCGAGACCCCCGACTTCTCGGCGGCCGTGCAGCGTCTCACCTCGCACCACCTCTACCCCCGTCGGGAGAGGACAACCGAAGCCGACCCCGCTGACCGGGGCGCGAAGCAGGACGTCGGGCAGAACGACATCGACTTCGACTACGACGGTTACATCGACTCGCTTTGAGCCGCGCGCGGTCGTGTGCGGCGAGGCGCCTGTCGTGCGCGGCGAGGCGCCTGTCGTGCGCGGCACGGCGCATGTGTCGCGCGGCGGCTGAGCCTCTTCGCGCGGGCACACTGGAGACATGTCGAACGCCCGGGTCATCTCCGTCAGCCGTGATGAGCGTCACCGCTTCAGCAAGCCATCTCGCGAGGAGATCACGCTGGTCGAGGGACTCGGCGTCGAGGGCGACGCGCACTTCGGAGCCACGGTGCAGCATCTCTTCGACAAGCGGAGGGGGCCGCAGCGGCCCAATCTGCGGCAGGTGCACCTCATCCACGAGGAGCTGTTCGACGAGGTGACGGCCGACGTCGCCCCCGGCGACCTGGGCGAGAACGTGACGACGTCGGGCATCGATCTGCTCGGCCTGCCGCGCGGCGCCCGCCTGCGGCTCGGCGACGACGCGGTCGTCGAGGTCACCGGCCTGCGCAATCCGTGCACGAAGATCGATCGTCTCGAGGCCGGCCTGATGAAGCAGCTCGTGACCCGGGATGCCGCGGGCACCCTGATGCAGAAGACCGGCGTCATGGCGATCGTGCTGACAGGCGGAGTCGTGCGGCCGGGCGACGCCATCGAGGTCGAGCTGCCGGCACAGCCGCGGGAGGCGCTGCGGGCGGTGTGAGCGTGGGGGGTGGTGTCTGATCGGCGGCACGTTTCGCTTCTTGTCTGCCACGGTCAGCGGACGAAGCGGCGCGTTCCCGGTTCCTTCTCTGCCGCGGTCAGCGGACGAGGCGGTGCGTGACGCCGACGGGGCCGAAGGTCGACTCCACGCCATCGTGCTCGAACCCGTTGCGTCGGTAGAACGCCCGCGCGCGAGGGTTGTCGGCGGCCACCCACAGGTATGCAGGGCGGTCGGCGAGCGCCGCGTCGAGGAGAGCTTGCCCCGCTCCCGTGCCGTGCGCCCGCGCGAGAACGTAGAGCATGGTGAGCTCCTCCGGCCGCACGGCGTCGGGCTCGGGCGCAGGGCGCGCGGCCCCGAAACCCACGATCCCGCGCTCATCGACGGCTACGTGCGGCGTGTAGGTTCCGTCGGCGAAGTTGGCGCGCCACATCTCCGTGCGGCGGCCGAGGTCGAACCACCGGCTGGTGGCGACGTCGTCGTCGACCATGCTTCCGTAGGTCTCGCGCCACGACGTCGTGTGCACGGCGGCGATGTCGTCCGCGTCCGCCGAGGATGCCGGTCGGATGCGGAAGGGCGCGGTGTTCCCGGTCGCATGCATCTCCGGAGCGTAGCCGCCCCTTCCCAACAATCGCCTCGATGTCGGAGGTCCTTCGTATATTTGTTCTATGGAAGACGTCGTAGCCGCAGTCGCTCGCATGGCGAGTGCGGTCGCGCGCGTGAGTCGGTCTGCGGGGCGCGGGCCGCTGGACGCACTCGACGACGAGACGCTCGTCTCGTTGATCGCGGATGCCGCCGAGGTGCGTAAGAACGTCGACCTCGTGCTGGCGGCCGCCGCCGCGGTCGTCGATCAGCGGTCCGACCGCGATCGCGGTACGGCGGGACTCGCGCGACGGAACGGGCACCGGTCGGCGACGTCGTTGCTGCAGAGCATGACGGGGCAGTCGCGATCCGATGTGACGCGCGCGCTGCGCACGGGGCGTGACCTGCTCGGGGAGGCGGGAGAGGGCCTGCTCCCTGCCGGCGGCGCGGCGACCGACGGCTCGCCGATCGGCACCGGAGACCGCTTGTCCGGCGACCGCGATGCCGCTCCTCGCTGGCGGACTCTTCTCCGGACGGCCCTGACCGAGGGGCGCATCACGACCGCGCAGCACGAGGCGATCCGCGTCGGCATGGGCGATCCGCCCGTCGATCGCTATGCCGACTGCGATCCGGCTGTCCTGCCCGCGGCATGGGCACGATCCACCGAGACGCTACTCGAAGACGCCGGCGAGCTGTCCGTCGAAGACCTGCGTCACGCGGCGCGCATCGCGCGCGACCGCCTCGACCCGCGCGGAGTGACGCTGCGCTTCGACGAGCGCTTCGCGGCGCGGTCCTTCCGCCGGTGGGCCGACGCCGCAGGGCAGCAGCACGCCCACCTCACGCTCGACGACGAGAGCGCGGCCTGGATCGACGCGATCGGCGACGCGGCTCTGCGCCCGCGGCGCGGTCCGCGATTCGTCGACGCCGGCGGCCCCGCCGCGGAGACGGCTTCGGCGGCGCGCGATCCTCGAAGCAACGAACAACTGCAGTACGACCTGGTCATGGCCGTGCTGCGCGTCGGCGCAGCCGTCGATCCGAATCAGGCATTCGGCGACCGTCAGCCGGGAGTGCGCGTCATCGTCGAGTCCACGGTGCTGACGCAGGAAGACGCGGGCGTCGCGCATCTCGAGGACGGCGGAGACACGCTCCCCCGTCACGTCGCGGAGAAGTACCTCTGCGATGCCGGAGCACGGGTCATCACGACCGATGTCCGCGGCAGGCCGCTGGATGTCGGACGAGAACAGCGCACGTTCACCCCGAAGCAGCGCGTGGCGATCAGCGTGCGTGACGGCGGATGCGTGGGCCGTGGATGCTCGGCTCCGCCTTCCTGGTGCGAGATTCACCACATCGACCACTGGTACGAACACCACGGGCGCACCGACGTCGACGACGGCGTTCCTCTGTGCCGTTTCCACCACCTCGACCTGCACAATCGCGGCGCTCGCATCGTGCGCCGGCGTCATCCGCAGAGCGGCGTCGACACGTACTGGTGGCAGGAACCGGCGGACCGGACGACGGGCGTCATCCCGCCACCCGAGCGCCTCCGCTCCCGCTCACCGCGGCGATTCGAGGCGGCGTGATGGACACCTGGACCTCCGCGGGCAGAACCCCGTCGAAGTGGGTCGCTAGGCTCGGCGGATGGTCCGCATCTCGTCCATCGAAGCCTCAGACCGCGACGAGTGGCTGCCGCTCTGGAAGGGGTATCTCGACTTCTACGAGAGCACGATCGACGACGGGACGACGGAGTCCACCTTGGCGCGGATCGTCGACGAGAACGGTGAGCTGCACGGAGCGATCGCCCGCGACGACGATGGCCGCGCGATCGGCATCGTGCACTGGCTCACCCACGCCGCCACGTGGACCAGAACGGACTACTGCTACCTCGAGGACCTCTTCGTCTCGCCGGACGCTCGCGGCGGCGGTACGGGCGCGGCGCTCATCGAGCACGTGCGGGTGTGGGCGGAGGAGCACGGATCGGCCAAGGTCTATTGGCTCACCGCCGAGGACAACGCGGCCGCCCGCGCCCTCTACGACCGCGTCGCGCGCCGCAGCGGCATGATCCACTACCAGATCGCCCTCGGCTGAGCAGAGCGCGCACGACCGCGTACAGAGGACGGTCGGCGCCATTGAGACCCTGAGTAGGCTCGACCGCATGGCTCTGGACCTCGAAGCGATCTACGTCGACCTGCACCGACACCCCGAACTCTCGTTCCAGGAGACGCGCACGGCGGGCGTGATCGCCCAGCGGCTGGGTGAGCTCGGCATCGAGTTCGAAGAGGGCGTGGGTCGCACCGGCATCGCCGCCGTCATCCGCAACGGCACCGGGCCCGTCGTCTGGCTGCGCGCCGACATGGACGCCCTCCCGGTGCCCGAGCAGACAGGACTCGACTATGCGAGCACCGCGCGCGGCACGGATCCCGCGGGCAACGAGGTCCCCGTCATGCACGCGTGCGGCCACGACATGCACGTCACCGCGATGCTGGGCGCCCTCGAGCGCCTCGTCGCGACGAAGGACGAGTGGACCGGCACGATCGTCACCGTGTTCCAGCCCGCCGAGGAGTACGGCGCCGGCGCGCAGGCGATGATCGCCGACGGCGTGCTCGACCGGTTCCCCACGCCCGACGTCGTCCTCGGCCAGCACGTGACGCCGCTGCCCTCCGGCACCGTGGGCGTCCGCCCGGGCACGCAGATGGCCGCATCCGACGGCCTCACCGTCACGCTCTTCGGCCGCGGCGGACACGGCTCGCGCCCGCACTCGACGATCGACCCCATCGTCATGGCCGCCGCCACGATCATGCGCCTCCAGACGGTCGTCTCGCGCGAGATCGACCCGCGCGACGTGGCCGTCGTCACGGTCGGCTCGATCCACGCCGGACTCAAGAACAACATCATCCCGGCCGAGGCCAAGCTCGAACTCAGCCTCCGCTATCCCGACGAGACAGCCCGCGAGCGCGTGCTCGAGAAGGTCGAACGGGTCGTGCGGGCGGAAGCCGCGGCATCCGGCGCCGTCAAACAGCCCACGATCGTGACCGACCACACCCTGCCGCCGACGATCAACGACGTCGACGCGACGGCCCGCATCACCGCGGCCTTCCGCCGTGAGTTCGGCGAGGGCGCGGTCGTCGACCCCGGCATGTTCACGGGCAGCGAAGACGTCTCATGGTTCGCGCGCGAATCCGGCGCTCCCCTCGTGTACTGGTTCTGGGGCGGCGTCGACCCCCAGAAGTACGCGGATGCCGCGGCCGCCGGCACCATCGAGCGGGACATCCCGACGAACCACTCGCCGTTCTTCGCCCCCGTGCTGCAGCCGACGCTGAACCGAGGCGTCGAGAACCTCGTCGTCGCCGCCCGCGAGTTCCTGGCGGACGCTTCGGCCTGATCAGCCGCTCCGGACGGCGGTTCCCCAGCCCGCTGTCACGGAGGCCGGCCCGCCGGTGACGTCCCCCCGGACGCGCACCGGCGTGGCCGCTGAGCGGACGGTCTCCCCAGACCCGCCGCATTCCCCGATCATCCCGAACGGCCATCTCCCCGGATCGCCGCCGATCTTCAGACGACCCCCGGTCACCCGTCCTCCGTGCTCCCACCGGCGTCATCCCCCAGAGACGACGCCGGTGAGGACGGAGTTCTTCAGCCGGTCCCCCGAGCAGCTCCCGACCCCCCACAGGTCGGTGATCCTTCGATCCGGCCGCTCTCCCGTCTGCCTGTACACAAGTATGCAGCCACCTGCCGCCCCGCGGTGACACCTGCGGCCAGTCCTGTGGATTCGTTCAGCAGAACTCCAGCCGACGCGATGAGAGTGTTGCGCCGCGCGCGGCCGTCTCAGTCGTCGGGAGGCAGCTGGAACCCCGCGGCGGAGCGGACCGCGGCCCGTGACGCCGCCAGATCATGTCGCCGGAGGGCGGCGATGAGGTCGTGCTGCGCCGCCTCGAGCACGTCCGCGTCGATCCATCGCGGCAGCGACTGGCCCCCGAGGCGGACGAGGTAGACGATCGAGGCGATCGTGCGGATGAGCGGCGGATTGCCGGAGCGCCCGACCACGACTGCGTAGAGGTCGAAGTTCGCCTGGGCGGCCTCGGAGACCTTGCCCTGGTCGGCGGCGATCCGGAACACCCGCGTCGCCTCCTCCATCGCGGCGAGGTCCTCGTCGTCGATCACCGGGACGACCTCCTCGAGGACCGCCGCGAACAGGGCGTCCCACACGACGAGCGTCTGTCGCAGCCGCGTCTCGGTGATCACCGCCACCCGCGACGACCGACCCACCGATGTCTCGACGATCCCGAGTTCGCGCAGGCGCTGCACCGCCTCGCGCGCCGGCGTGCGCGAGACCCCCGCGCGGCGGGCGACGTCGTTCTCGCTCACCGCCGAGCCGGGCGGCAGCGTGCCGTCGAAGATGAGCCCGAGAAGCTCCGTGAACACGTGGACGGCCGAGCTGTTCGCGAATCCGTCGAACAGCTCCTGGGCGATGGGCGTCACACGGGCCGCCATGGTCACACCGTACTCCTGGGCAGGGGCGCGCACAGGGGCGTTCTCCGACGAAGAGGTGGGGAGATCACGAGTCGGCCGCGACGGGCTCCCGCTCGTCGGCGGCGCGCGCGTCCACGAGCCGCTGACCCGAGACGAGGCCGGGCAGTCCGCGGTGGGTGCGCGTCGGGAAGACGAGGATGAACGACACCAGCACGAAGAGCGGCACGAGCCAGCTGCCGTACTCGCCGGGCAGCAGGTTCAGCAGCTGGAACCCGCCGATGCCGCCGACGTAGCGCACGATGCGCGCGAGGGCGGAGGGGAGTCGCGATCCGGTGTATCGCAGCTGCACCGCAGCGTTGCCGGGGGTGCGTCCGGTGACGAGGGTCCAGGTCAGGGTGACCACGATCAGCACGAGGTTCGCGACGAGCTGCGCGATCGCGTCGTCGTCGGCCGCGGCGTCGCTTCCCCGCAGCAGCACATCGACGATCTGCCACGGGAGCAGGATCGCGGTGCTGCCGAGCCCCACGACGAGCAGGTCGCACAGCATCCCGATCAATCGCCGGAGCGACGTCACCGGTCGGGGCCGATCGGCGTCGATCCGCTCGCCGTCGCGCACGCGCATCGCGCGCGGAAGCAGGAGGGCGAGCGTGACGCCCAGCACCGCGCCCAGGGTGTTCGTCATCAGGTCGACGACGTCGAACACACGGTAGGCGCAGGGGTAGAGCCCCCAGACTCCGGTCAGCTGCGTGCACTCGATGAACAGGGAGAGCCCGAAGCCGGACAGGAGGGCGACCAGGATGCCGCGGCGGAAGAGCCCGCGCACGAAGAAGCCGAGCGGCAGGAAGAGCATGACGTTGAGCACGAGCTGCAGGACCGCGGGGTCGGTCAGGGGGCTGCCGCGCGAGATCGCACCCCGAATGTCGCCGACGAAGTCGAGCGGATCGAGGTTCACCCCCGCGCAGCGGATGGACTCCGGCGAAGGCAGCGGCAGCAGCGTGTAGGTCCAGATCGCGAGGACGTACACGAGCAGCGAGAACCAGAGGGCGAATCGTCCGAACGTCAGCCCGCCGCGGCGCCGGTACGACACGGCGACGAAGGGCACGAACAGCACGATGCCGACCAGGACTCCGGCGACGATGGCGAGTGCACCGAGCGCGACCTGATCCCTCATGGGCCGAGTCTACGGACGCCCCGCCGCGCCCCCGCGCACCCCGCTTCGAGCGCGGAATCCGCCGAACCTTACTCCTGGACGCCATGCAAGTGACGAATGGGTGACGAGCCGCCCGTCGGATTGCCATTAGCGCGCGCAGGGGCGTAATGTCCCGCCGTGACCAACGAGAGCCGCGACGCGGCCATGGAGACGCCGATAGCGAAGCGGATCCTCATCGGAGAGCCCCTCACGAGCGAGAAACTCGACGAGCAGCTCCTCCCGAAGAAGATGGCGTTGCCCATCTTCGCCTCCGACGCACTCTCCTCCGTGGCCTACGCGCCGCAGGAGCTGCTGATGATCCTGCTGATCGGCGGGCTGAGCTTCCTGGCCTTCAGCCCGTGGGTCGCGGCGGCCGTCGTGGTGCTCCTCATCGTGGTCGTCATCAGCTACCGCCAGCTGATCAAGGCCTACCCCTCGGGCGGCGGCGACTACGAGGTCGCGTCGAAGAACCTGGGCGAAGTGCCGGGCGTGGTCGTGGCATCCGCTCTCCTGGTCGACTACGTGCTGACGGTCGCGGTGTCGGTGGCCTCCGGCGTCGACAACATCATCTCCGCGCTGCCGTTCCTCAACTCCTTCCGCGTCGAGCTCGCCGTGCTGTTTGTGATCGTGATCATCGTGGTGAACCTCCGCGGCGTCCGCGAGGCCTCGCTCGTGTTCGCGATCCCCACCTACGTGTTCATCGGATCCGTGCTCCTGATGATCGTCGTGGGCATCGCGCGCATGCTGCTCGGCGACGCGCCCGTCGCCGCCAGCGCGGGCTACACCGTGCAGGCCGAGAGTCTCAGTCAGGCCGCGATCATCCTGCTGATCCTGAGAGCCTTCTCGAGCGGATGCTCCGCCCTCACCGGTGTGGAGGCGGTCAGCAACGGCGTCCCGGCCTTCCGGAAGCCCAAGATCCGCAACGCGCAGATGACGCTGACCCTGATGGGCACCATCGCCATCATCCTCTTCGCCGGGCTCACGCTGCTGGCCCTGGTCGCCGGCGTCCACTACGCCGAGAACCCCTGCCATCTCATCGGCTTCGACTGCACGCAGCCGCAGCCGAGCCTGATGGCCCAGGTCGCGTCCGCGACGTTCGGGATGGGGTCGATCCCGTTCTACATCATCCAGGCGGCGACGGCCCTGGTGCTCCTCCTCGCCGCCAACACGGCGTTCAACGGCTTCCCGCTGCTGGGAGCGGTGCTCGCCCGCGACGGCTACGCGCCGAAGGCGCTCAACACGCGCGGCGACCGCCTCGTCTACTCCAACGGCATGATCATCCTGGGTCTGGCGGCCGTGGTGGTGCTCGTCGTCTACCAGGCGAACCTCACCACGCTGATCCAGCTCTACATCATCGGCGTGTTCGTGTCGTTCTCGCTCGGCCAGATCGGCATGGTGCGGCACTGGCGCCGGGTCATGCGGGAGCTGAAGGCGCTGAGCCCCGAGGCGGCGGCGCAGGAGAGCGCCGCCTCCACGCGCCGCAGCGCCCGGGCGGGACTCGTCATCAACTCCGCCGGCGCCGCCCTCACCGTGTTCGTGCTGCTCATCGTCACGATCACCAAGTTCACCCACGGCGCCTACCTCGTGTTCATCGCCATCCCGATCCTCGCAACGCTGATGATCGGCGTGAACCGGTACTACCGCGACGTCGAGCACGAGATCGCCGTCGACGACTCCACCCACTTCGGCTCGTCGGGCGACGTCGCCATGGTCCTCGTCAACCGACTGCAGAAGCCGGTCATCAAGGCCATCGACTACGCGCTGGCCGCCAAGCACGAGAAGACCTTCGCCGTGCACGTGTCGACGACGAAGGAGGAGACCGACGAGCTGCAGCGCCAGTGGCAGGAGCACCGCATCCCCGTGCAGCTGCTGGTCATCGACTCGCCGTACCGGATGTTCGCGAGCCCCGTCGCCACCTTCATCGACAAGTACCGCGAGAAGAACGGCAGCGCGGTGGTCACCGTCTACCTGCCCCAGTACATCGTCGGGCACTGGTGGGAGTCGATCCTGCACAACCGCCGCTCGCGCCGCATCGCCAACCAGCTCATGCTCGTGCACGGCGTCTCGATCACCCTCGTACCGTGGCTGCTGGACTCGTCGGAGCTCATCTACGGCCGCCGCTCGCGGCCGCTGCCCGGCCAGGAGCGCGGCGGACGTCCGAGCCAGGTGCCGCAGCCGAAGCATCTCCGCGCGTCGCGTCCGGCCGGACCGCCGGAGACGGCGGACTCCCGCAGCGACGGCGGACCGCCAGCGAACGGCGGGGGCGACGCGGCGAACCGGCCGTAGAGCCGACGGCGTCAGCCCACGGGCGGATGCTGCACCGCGGCGATCGCGGCGGCCTCCACCTCGAGCGGGGCGCCGTCGACGTCGATGCGGACGCCCGCCTCGTCGGACTGCAGCGGCTCGAGCAGGGCGAGCTGCGAATCGAGCAGCTCCGGCGGCATGAAGTGACCGGTCCGCGCGGCGATGCGCGCATGGAGCACGGTCGCGTCGGCGTCGAGGAAGACGAAGAAGGCGTCGGGTGCGGCCTCCCGGATCCGATCGCGGTAGACCCGACGCAGCGCCGAGCACGCCACCACGATGCGATCGGCATCGGCCAGCGCCCGTCCCACCGCGGTCAGCCACGGCTGGCGGTCCTCGTCGGTGAGCGGCGTGCCCCCGGCCATCTTGGCGAGGTTGGCAGCCGGATGGAGGTCGTCGGCATCGGTGAACGCGCAGCCCAGGGCCGCGGCGAGGGCCAGCCCGACGGTGCTCTTGCCCGACGCCGAGACTCCCATCACGACGATCCGCTGCGGTGGTGTGCCCATCGCCCCATCCTCTCCCACGCGACGCTCGCGACTCCGCGGGCGCCGCGGGCGGGTCACGGAACGAGGCGGTAGCCCATCCCCTGCTCGGTGAGGAGGTGGACGGGACGGGCGGGATCCGGCTCGAGCTTCTTCCGCAGCTGCGACATGTACAGCCGCAGATAGCCCGAGTCGGCGACCTGCTCGCTGCCCCAGATCTCCTTCAGCAGCGTCTGACGTGTGACGAGCACACCCGGATTGCGGGCGAGGAACTCCAGCATCCGCCACTCCGTCGGCGTCAGGTGCACGCGGACGCCTGCCCGCGTCACCGCCTTCGCGGCGAGATCCACCACGACGTCGCCGAAGCCGATGACCGGCTCCGACGGGGAGGATGCCGCGGCGCTCCGCCGCCCGAGGGCGCGCAGCCGCGCGAGCAGCTCGTCGATCTGGAACGGCTTGGTGACGTAGTCGTCGGCGCCGGCATCGAGCGCCTCGACCTTGTCTGCCGAGCCGGTGCGACCTGAGACGACCAGGATCGGGGCGTCGCTCCAGCCGCGCAGCGCCTCGATCACCCGGACGCCGTCGAGCTTCGGCATCCCGAGGTCGAGGAGCACCACGTCGGGGTGGTGCTGGGCGGCGAGCGTCACCGCCGCCTCGCCGTCCGCCGCGGCCACGACCTCGTAGCCGTGGGCCGACAGGGTGATGCGGAGCGCGCGCACGAGCTGCGGATCGTCGTCCGCGATCAGGATCTTCACCGCAGGCCTCCCGTCGACACGGCGCCGGTGGGCGCGGTCGCCGCCGGCAGACCGATGACCATCGTGAGGCCGCCGCCCGGCGTGCCCTCGGGGGTGAGTGTGCCGCCCATCCCCTCGGCGAAGCCCTTCGACAGCGCGAGCCCCAGCCCGAGGCCGGTGGTGTTGTCGGTGTCGCCGTGCCGCTGGAACGGCGAGAACATCTCGCCGCGGCGATCGGGCTCCACCCCCGGCCCGTGGTCGACGACGCGGATCTCGGCCCGTGAGCCGAGACGGCTGGTCGTGACGCGCACCCGCGTGCCCTCGGGCGCGAAGCGGTGGGCGTTCGCGAGGACGTTGACGACCACGCGCTGCAGGAGCACCGGATCGGCGGCGAGCGCCGGGAGGTCGGGGTCCAGCGCCAGCTCGACGTCGTCGGGGCCGAGGTGCAGCTCGTCGACGGCGCCGAGGATGACGGCGGCGGGATCGGTCGGCTGCACCGAGACGCCCAGCACGCCCGCCTCGATGCGGCTGACGTCGAGGAGGTCGGTGACGAGGGTGGTCAGGGTCGTGAGGCTCTCGTCCGCGGTGGCCAGCAGCTCGCGGCGATCCTCGTCGGAGAGGTGCCCGTCTGCCGCGCGGAGGCCGCCGAGCGCGGCGACCGCCGCCGCGAGCGGCCGGCGCAGGTCGTGGCTCACCGCGGAGAGGAGCGCGGAGCGCACCTGGTCGGTCTCGGCGAGCGCGCTGGCCTCCCGGGCGGTGCGGGTGAGGGTGGAGCGCTCGAGGGCCGACGCGAGCTGCGCGACGATGACGTCGAGCAGACGCCGTTCCGAGGCATCCAGCACGCGTCCGTGCAACTCGAGGATCGCGGTCGGTCCCGATCCGGAGGTGACGGGGAGGCGCACCGCCGCCGCGCCGTCGACGTCGCCGCGCACCGGCTCGCCGTCGGTCGCGATGACGGCGCCCTCGGCGTCCAGCAGGCGCACGCCGGCGAGCGCGAAGGCCTCGCGGGTGCGGCTGACGAGGGCGGGCACGGCGCTCTCGCCGCGGAGGATGCTCCCGGCGATGGTGGCCAGCAGCTCGGATTCGGCAAGCGCACGGCGGGCGGCCCTCGCCCGTCGCGCCGCCTGGTCGACGACGAGGCTCACCAGCAGAGCGATCACGACGTAGAGCACCAGCGCCAGAGCGTGCTCGGGGTCGGAGATGGTGACGGTGTAGAGCGGCTCGATGAAGAGGAAGTCGAGGGTGATGCCCGAGAGCACGGCGGCGAACACGGCGGGCCACAGCCCGCCGACGAGCGCGACGATGACGACGAGCAGCTGATAGGCCAGGACGTCGGTGGTGATGGAGTCCTCGGCGCCGAGGGCGAGCAGCAGCCACGACAGCAGCGGCCCGCCGGCGAGCGCCACGACGAAGCCCAGGATGCGACGGCGCACGCTGAGGGCCGCCCCGCTCAGGCGCGGAAGCGACGCGCGACCGCCCGCGGCCGCATGGGTCACCATGTGCACGTCGATGTCGCCCGACTCGCGGATCACGGTGGCGCCGATGCCGGGTCCGGTCAGCGCCGCCGACAGCCGGCCGCGGCGGCTCACGCCCACGACGACCTGCGTCGCGTTGACCGAGCGCGCGAAGGCGACCAGGGCGCGCGCGACGTCGCCGCCGACGACCTGGTGGTAGGTGCCGCCGAGGGATTCCACGAGGAGCCGCTGGGCCGCGAGCGCCCCCGGCGCCTCCGCGCGGAGCCCGTCCTGGCTGGTGACGTGCACCGCGAGCAGCTCGCCGCCGGACGAGCGGGCGGCGATGCGGGCACCGCGGCGCAGCAGGGTCTCCCCCTCCGAGCCTCCGGTCAGCGCGACCACCACGCGCTCGCGCGCCTGCCACGCGCCGTCGATGCCGTGCTCGGTGCGGTACGACTCCAGTGCGCTGTCGACCTCGTCGGCCAGCCACAGCAAGGCGAGCTCGCGCAGCGCGGTGAGGTTGCCGAGGCGGAAGTAGTTCGAGAGGGCCGCGTCGATCCGCTCGGCCGGGTAGACCGAGCCGGCCGCGAGCCGGTCACGCAGGGACTGCGGCGCGAGGTCGACGATCTCGATCTGATCGGCGCCGCGCACGACGGCGTCGGGCACGGTCTCGCGCTGGGCGATGCCCGTGATCTTCTCGACGACGCCGCCGAGCGACTCGATGTGCTGCACGTTGACGGTGGTGATGACGTCGATGCCCGCGTCGAGGATCTCCTCGACGTCCTGCCAGCGCTTGAGGTGGCGCGAGCCCGGCGCGTTCGTGTGCGCGAGCTCGTCGACGAGCGCGAGCTGCGGGCGCCGCTCGAGGAGACCCTCGAGGTCCAGCTCGTCGAGGTCGACGCCGCGGTGCGAGACCGTCCGGCGCGGCAGCACCGGAAGACCCTCCGCCTGCGCGGCGGTCGCCACCCGGCCGTGGGTCTCGACGACCGCGATGACGACGTCGCGGCCCTCGCCGAGGAGCCGGCGCCCCTCTTCGAGCATCTCGTACGTCTTGCCGACGCCGGGAGCGGCGCCCAGCAGCACCCGCAGCATCCCGCGCTTCACGAGACGACTCCGCCGGGCGAGAGGCGTCCCGCGAGCGCAACGGCTCCGCCGCGCGAGCGCGATCCCGCGAGCGGAACGGCCGCACCGCGCGAGAGCGATCCCGCGAGCGCAACGGCCGCACCGCGCGAGACGGCTCCGCCGCACGGCCGTCGGAGGCCGCGGACGCAGGGGAGGGGTCGCATGGGGCGATTCTGTCAGCGCGCGAGGGGCGCGCGCGCGTCGAGGGCGAGGTTCAAGGCCAGCACGTTGACACGCGGCTCCCCGAGGAAGCCGAGGTCTCGGGGCAGCACCTGCGCGTCGACGAGGGCGTCGACGTCGGATGCCGGGATGCCGCGGGCCGCGGCGACGCGGTCGACCTGCAGCCGCGCGTAGGCGACGGAGATGTCGGGATCGAGCCCCGAGCCCGAGGCGGTGACGGCGTCGGCGGGGATGGATCCGGCGCCGTCCAGGTCGGTCACCGCGGCCTTCCGCTCCTCGATCGCCGCGATGAGGTCGGCGTTCTCGGGGCCGAGGTTCGATCCGCTCGAGGCCGCGGCGTCGTAGCCGTCGCCGGCGGCCGAGGGCCGCGACTGGAACCAGGCGGGCAGGGCCGCGCCGTCGGCATCGGTCCACGACTGCCCGATCAGCTGCGAGCCGATCACGGTGCCGTCGGCGTCGCGCTCGAGGGAGCCGTTCGCCTGCGCGGGCAGGGCGACCTGGCCGATGAGGGTGATGACGAGCATGTAGCCGACGCCGAGGACGAGGGTGAACAGGAGCATCGCGCGGACGGCGACGCCGGAGGTACGCAGGGTGGTGCGCATGTCGGGGCCTTTCAGAAGCCGGGGATGAGGCTCACGACGAGGTCGATGAGCTTGATGCCGATGAAGGGGACGATCACGCCGCCGAGCCCGTAGACGAGCAGGTTGCGGCTGAGGATCTGCGAGGCACCGGCGGCGCGGTACTTCACGCCGCGGAGCGCCAGCGGGATGAGGAACACGATGACGATCGCGTTGAAGATGATCGCGCTGGTCACCGCCGAGGCGGGTGAGGACAGCTGCATCACGTTGAGGGCGGCAAGCCCCGGGAAGACGCCCATGAACATGGCGGGGATGATCGCGAAGTACTTCGCGACGTCGTTCGCCAGCGAGAACGTCGTCAGCGCGCCGCGCGTGATGAGCAGCTGCTTGCCGATGCGGACGATGTCGATGAGCTTGGTCGGGTCGGAGTCGAGGTCGACCATGTTGCCGGCCTCCTTCGCCGCCGACGTGCCCGTGTTCATCGCGACGCCCACGTCGGCCTGCGCCAGCGCCGGGGCGTCGTTCGTGCCGTCGCCCGTCATGGCGACGAGGTTGCCGCCCTCCTGCTCGCGCCGGATGAGCGCCAGCTTGTCCTCGGGGGTGGCCTCGGCGAGGTAGTCGTCGACGCCGGCCTCGGCGGCGATCGCCTTGGCCGTCAGCGGGTTGTCGCCGGTGATCATCACCGTGCGGATGCCCATCGAGCGCAGCTCCTCGAAGCGCTCGCGGAGACCGTCCTTGACGACGTCCTTGAGGTGGACGACGCCGAGCACGCGTCCCGCGCCCGCCTCGGAGAGAGTGGCCACCACGAGCGGCGTGCCGCCCGAGCCGGCGATGCGGTCGGTCTCGGCCGTCACCTGCGTGCGCAGCGCGCCCGCGACCGGCGAGCCCGCGGCGTCGAGCCAGGCGAGCACCGCCGACCCCGCGCCCTTGCGCACCTGCGTGCCGTCGGCGAGGTCGAGACCCGACATGCGGGTCTGCGCGGTGAAGGGCACCGCGACGGCGCCCTGCGGCATCGTCGCGACGATCTGCTGCACGGCGGCGAGCTCGACCACCGACGTGCCCTCGGGAGTGGGGTCGGCCAGCGACGACAGCGCTGCCGCCTCCGCCATCTCGCGGGCGTCCACTCCGGCCATCGCGACGAACTCGCTCGCGCGACGGTTGCCATAGGTGATGGTGCCGGTCTTGTCGAGCAGCAGCGTCGTCACGTCGCCGGCGGCCTCGACGGCGCGCCCCGACATCGCAAGCACGTTGCGCTGCACGAGCCGGTCCATGCCGGCGATGCCGATCGCCGACAGCAGCGCGCCGATCGTCGTCGGGATGAGACAGACCAGCAGGGCGATCAGCACGGGGATGCTGACGGGCGAGGCGGCGTAGGAGGCGATGGGGTTCATCACCAGCACGACGATGACGAAGACGATCGACAGGCTCGCGAGCAGGATGTTGAGCGCGATCTCGTTCGGCGTCCGCTGGCGCGACGCGCCCTCGACCAGCGCGATCATGCGGTCGACGAAGGTCTCGCCGGGCTTCGAGGTGATCTGCACCACGATGCGGTCCGACAGCACGCGGGTGCCGCCGGTGACGGCGCTGCGGTCGCCGCCGGATTCGCGGACGACGGGCGCCGACTCGCCCGTGATGGCCGATTCGTCGACCGTCGCGATGCCGTGGACGATGTCGCCGTCGCCGGGGATCAGCTCGCCCGCGGTGACGAGCACGACGTCTCCGAGGCGGAGGTCGCCCGAGGGCACGTCCTCGACGGTCGCAGCGGATGCCGCGGCATCCGCCGTCGCATCGTAGGCGACCACGCGGCGTGCCGTGGTGCTCGTGCGGGTCTTGCGGAGTGTGGCGGCCTGCGCCTTGCCGCGCCCCTCCGCGACCGACTCGGCGATGTTCGCGAAGAACACCGTGAGCCACAGCCAGACGGCGATGCCCCACGTGAAGCCCGCGGGCACGGGGGCACCCCCGGACGACTCCGGACCGCCCAGGAGCGGCTCGGCGATCGCGATCAGCGTGGTGAGCGCGGCGCCCACCCACACGAGGAACATGACGGGGTTGCGCCACTGCGACGCCGGGTTGAGCTTGCGCAGCGCTCCGGGGACGGCCTGCACGATCTGCGCGGCGCTGAACGCGCGCCGGGGCGCGGGGTCGGCGATGGGCTCGGGGGCAGCGGCGCGGGTGAGGGTGGTGGACATGTCAGGAGAGTCCTTCGGCGAGAGGTCCCAGGGTCAGGACCGGGAAGTAGGTGAGGGCGGTGACGATGACCGCCACGCCCGCGAGGAGGCCGGCGAACTGCGGCCGGTGGGTGGGGAGCGTCCCGGCGGTGGCCGGCACCTTGTCCTGCGCGGCCAGCGAGCCGGCGAGCGCCAGCACGAGCACGATCGGCAGGAAGCGTCCGAGCAGCATCGCCACACCCAGCGCGGTGTTGAACCACGGGGTGTTGGCGGTCAGGCCCGCGAAGGCGGAGCCGTTGTTGTTCGAGGCCGAGGTGAAGGCATAGAGCACCTCGCTCAGGCCGTGGACGCCCGGATTCCAGATCGACGTCGCCTCCACGTCAGCGCGGATCGCGGGGATCGCGAAGCTCAGGGCGGTGCCGGCCAGGACGAGCGTCGGCGTGACCAGGATGTAGAGGCTCGCGAGCTTGATCTCGCGCGGCCCGATCTTCTTGCCCAGATACTCCGGCGTGCGGCCGATCAGCAGTCCGCCGATGAACACCGCCAGGACGGCGAGGACCAGCATCCCGTACAGTCCCGAGCCGACGCCGCCGGGGGCGACCTCGCCGAGCATCATGTTGAGCATCGGCATCATGCCGCCGACGGCGGTGTAGCTGTCGTGCATGGAGTTCACCGCTCCGGTGGAGGTCAGCGTGCTCGTGCTGCCGAACAGAGTCGAGCCGAAGATGCCGAACCGCACCTCCTTGCCCTCCATCGCACCGCCCGCCAGCTGCGGGGCCGTGCCCGCCCCGCCGGCCTCGAGCGCGGTCAGGATCGCCGTGGACGCCACGAAGATCGCGGCCATGACGCCGAGGATCGCGTAGCCCTGGCGGTCGTCGCCGACGATGCGGCCGAAGGCGCGCGGCAGCGAGAACGGGATCACGAGCATCAGGAAGATCTGGAACAGGCTCGTCCACGGCGTCGGGTTCTCGAACGGGTGCGAGGAGTTGACGTTGAAGAACCCGCCGCCGTTGGTGCCGAGGAGCTTGATCGCCTCCTGCGAGGCGACGGGGCCGCCCGGGAGCGACTGCGCGGCACCGGTGAGGGTCGCGGCATCGGTCGCGCCGGAGAGGTTCTGGATCACGCCGCCCGCCAGCAGCACCACGGCGGCGATCACCGCCATCGGCAGCAGCAGCCGGAACGTGCCGCGCACGAGGTCCACCCAGAAGTTGCCGATGACGCCGCTGCGCCGCGAGGCGAAGCCGCGGACGAGCGCGACGGCCACGGCGATGCCGACGGCGGCGGAGACGAAGTTCTGCACCGCGAGCGCGGCGAACTGCACGGTGTAGCCGAGGGTCGCCTCGCCGGAATAGGACTGCCAGTTCGTGTTGGTGACGAACGAGACCGCGGTGTTGAACGACAGCGCCTCGCTCGGCGCGCCGAGTCCCAGCGAGTAGGGCAGGAACTGCTGCAGGCGCATGATCGCGTAGACGAACACGACGCCGACGACCGAGAACAGGAGCACGGAGCGGACGTACGCCTGCCATGTCTGGGAGCCCGCCGCGTCGACGCCGATCAGGCGGTAGGTGGCGCGCTCGATGCGCGAGTCCTTGGCCGACGTGTAGACGTGGGCGATGTAGTCGCCGAGGGGGCGGTAGGCCAGTCCCAGGGCGAGGATGAGGGTCGCGCTCGTGAGGACGATCGACCAGATGACACCGGCGTCCACGTCAGAACCTCTCGGGACGCACGAGGGCCACCACCAGGTAGACCACGGCGGCGAGGGCGAGGACGGCGGCGATGACGGTGAAGACGATCACAGCTTCTCGACCCCCTTCGCCACCAGGGCGACGAGCGCGAACAGCGCCAGCGTCGCGACGATGAAGACCACATCGAGCACGGGAACTCCTGAGAAGACGATGACCGCGGCAGGGCACGCGGGTGCCCTGTGCGGGGCACGGCTTCGATGCAATACCCGCCGGATGCCGCATCCCGCCGTCCTCACGGAATCCATACGCCCGCGCGCGCCGCCCTCACGGGATCCACACGGGTACCGGTATTCGGTATTGCTAAGTACCGGTACTCGGCGTTACTATGTAGTGGTAGTCAGCAACACTGAGTAGCGAGGAGGTCGCGATGGGCAAGCAGGACACGGAGATGCTCAAGGGCGTCCTCGAGGGGATCGTCCTGGCCGTGCTGGCCCGGCGTCCCGCCTACGGATACGAGATCACGGCCGACCTGCGCGAGCGCGGGTTCGCCGACATCGCGGAGGGCACGATCTACGCGCTCCTCCTGCGCATCGAGCAGCGCGGCCTGGTCGACGTGGAGAAGGTCCCCTCGGAGAAGGGTCCGCCCCGCAAGGTCTACGCGCTCAACACCACCGGGCGGGATCAGCTCGCCGACTTCTGGAACACCTGGGGCTCGCTCGCCGACCGGCTCGAGCACCTGCGGATCGAAGGGAACTGACATGGCCTGGTACGAGAAGATCGTCGGCGATCTGAGCGACAAGAAGCGCTACCTCGCCTACAAGGCGCGCATGAAGAAGCTTCCCGCGCCCTACCGCTCCGCCGCGGCGGGACTCGAGCGGTACCTCCTGCACCTCGGCCCGAGCAACGACGGCGCCGGCCTGATCCGCATGCTCGACGACCTCGGCGACCTGCTCGAGCAGAGTGCGGCCGACGCCACCCCGATCCGCGACGTCGTCGGAGACGACCCCGTCGCCTTCGCCGACACGTTCATGGAGAACTACGGCGGCGGCAGCTGGATCCGCTCCGAGCAGACCCGCCTGCGCGATGCCATCGCCGGGGCAGAGGCCGAGTCCTCGCGCTGATCCCCTGACGACTCCGGATGCCGCGGCCGCGGCATCCGCGCCCCACTCCGCCCGCACGCTCAGCGCGACCGCGCCGACGCGGTGGACGAGTGCGCCCGAAAACAGCTTCACCCGTGACTCGACCGAAGGAGAGACATGTCCACCGCCATCCGCGTCCGCGGCCTCGAGAAGGCCTACACGGACGTGCCCGTGCTGCGAGGGGTCGACCTCGAAGTCGCCCGCGGCAGCATCTTCGCCCTGCTCGGCTCGAACGGGGCGGGCAAGACGACCGTCATCCGCATCCTGTCGACCCTGCTGCGCGCCGACGCCGGTGAGGCCGTCGTCGCCGACCTCGACGTCGCGGCCCGGCCCGCCGAGGTGCGTGCCGCGATCAGCCTCACCGGACAGTTCGCCGCCGTCGACGAGGTGCTCACAGGTCGCGAGAACCTCGTGCTGGTCGCGAGACTCCGCCACCAGGCCGACCCCCGCGGCATCGCCGACCGCCTCCTCTCCCGCTTCGGGCTGACGGATGCCGGGGGCCGCCGTGTCGCCACCTACTCGGGAGGGATGCGGCGCCGGCTCGACATCGCCATGAGCCTCATCGGCGACCCCGCCGTGGTGTTCCTCGACGAGCCCACGACCGGGCTCGACCCGGAGGCGCGCATCGAGGTGTGGCGCGCGGTGCGCGAGCTCGCGGCAGCCGGCACCACCGTCCTGCTCACCACCCAGTACCTCGAGGAGGCCGAGCAGCTCGCCGACCGCATCGCGGTGCTGCACGAGGGACGCATCATCGCCGACGGGACGCTGGCGGAGCTGAAGGCGCTCATGCCCCCGGCGACCATCGAGTACGTCGAGAAGCAGCCGAGCCTGGAGGAGATCTTCCTCGCGCTCGTCGGCCCGGACATCCGCCACGAATCCTGAGGAGCATCATGCGCACGCACTTCTTCGGCGACACCGCCGTGCTGACGGGGCGATCGCTCCGCCACGTCCTCCGCAGTCCCGACACGATCATCACCACCGCGATCATGCCGATCGCGCTGCTGCTGCTGTTCGTGTTCGTCTTCGGCGGGGCCATCGCCACCGACACGGGTGGCTCGTACGTCGACTACCTGCTCCCCGGCATCCTGCTCATCACCATCGCCTCGGGCATCTCGTACACGGCGTACCGGCTGTTCCTCGATCTGCAGGGCGGGATCCTCGAGCGGTTCCAGTCGATGCCGATCGCGCGATCGGCGACGCTGTGGGCGCACGTGCTCACGTCGCTCGCCGCGAACCTCGTCTCGCTCGCCGTCGTGGTGGGGGTGGCGCTGCTGATCGGGTTCCGCTCGTCCGCGGACGTGCTCGGATGGCTGGCCGTGATCGGCATCCTCGCGCTGTTCACGCTCGCCCTCACCTGGCTCGCCGTCATCCCCGGGCTCACCGCGAAATCGGTCGACGGCGCGAGCGCGTTCTCGTACCCGCTGATCTTCCTGCCGTTCCTGAGCTCGGCCTTCGTGCCGACCACGACCATGCCGGGGCCGGTGCGCTGGTTCGCCGAGAACCAGCCGGTGACCTCGATCGTGAACAGCATCCGGGCGCTGCTGGCCGGGCAGCCGGTCGGCGCCGACCTCTGGATCGCGCTGGCGTGGTGCGTCGGCATCCTCGCCGTGGCGTTCATCGCCGCGATGGCGATCCACCGCCGCCGCGTGCGCTGAGCCGGCGGCGGCGGATCGCGTCCCGGCGTCAGGCCAGGACCAGCGACTCCAGTCGTGCGTAGGACGTCTCCATGCCCTCCGTCATGCCGGTCGCGAGGATCATGTCGCGGGTCGCAGCATCCGGATACTCGATCAGCAGCGTCAGCAGCGTCGCGCCGTCCTCCTCGTAGAGGCTCAGGTCGTTGAGGGTGCCGGGGCCGTCCATGCCGATCATGCGCTCGGTGGTCACGGCACGGCGCCCGGGTTCGGCGTGGACGAGCTCGCCCTCGAATCCGAAGCCCTCGCCGCCGCCGACCGGCTCCCAGACGTAGCGGTACGAGTCGCCGACCTCCGTGGCGACCTCGGCGACGGGCATGGTCCATCCGTCGGGACCGAGCAGCCACTGCTTCATCAGCTCGGAGTCGTGGTGCGCGCGCCACACGAGCTCGCGCGGTCCGTCGATCAGCCGCGTGATGCGCACGTGCTGGTCGCTGAGGATCTCGGTGCGGGTGCCCTTGCCCTGCGCGTACTCGCGGAGATCCTGCAGCACGGTGTCCAGCTGCGCCATCGCCATCGTCGAACCCTCGACCATTCCCATGGCCACGAGCTGCGCGAGCGCCTCGGTCGACGGGAAGTGGGTCACGCTCTGCAGCCGAGAGCCGTCGGGCGTCTCCTCGAACGAGAAGGTCATGCGCGATGCCGGCATGTCGGGGTTCTGCTCGCCGTCCACGTCGGCGAAGGAGTCGAGCACCTCGAACGAGGTCGGCTCCTGTATGCGGGTGAACTCCCACCGGCCGCCCGCGCTCTCGCCGCGGGGTCCGGTCATGCGGTAGGTCGCCACGCCGCCGGGCGCGAAGTCGAAGGCGGTGAACGTGGCCGGCCACCCCGGAGGGCCCCAGAAGCGCTCGAGCTGGCGCGGATCGGTGAACGCCTTCCACACGCGCTGCGGCGCGACGGGGAAGTCGGCGACGAGGGTGAGGGTGAGGGCCTCGGGGTCGGTCGTGACGGATGTGACGGGCATGGCGTTCTCCTTCGAGCGTGGTGGATGCCGCGGCATCCGGTCGTCAGTCTTCTTCGGCGAGCAGGGAGTCGAGGCGGTCGATGCGCGAGCGCCAGAGACGCTCGTACTCGGCCAGGAGCGATCGGGCTCGGGCGATGGTGTCCGGATCGGCGCGCACGAGGCGCTCCCTTCCTTCTGCCCGCTTCACGATGAGGTGGGCGGCTTCGAGCACCGCCACGTGCTTCTGCACGGCGGCGAAGCTCATCTCGTATTCGCCGGCGAGCGCCGAGACCGACTGCTCGCCGTCGATGGTGCGGCGCAGGATGTCGCGCCGCGTCGCGTCGGCGAGGGCCCGGAAGATCCGGTCCACGTCGGCATCGCTGAGTTCGTGTTCTACAACCATTTGGTTGTACGTTAGCGCGGCCGCACGGCCTCGTCAACACCCGCTTCCGGCACCTGTCGGCCGCCCGTCGGCCGCCCGAACCCTCGGCCACCCGCACCCTCGGCCGCCCTCGCCCCTCGGCCGCCCTCGCGAAACGTCGCAACACGCCGCGCGTTCGCCGAGCGGTGCGGCGTGTTGCGACGTCTCGCGGGGCAGGGGTAGGCGCGGGCCGGGGGGACAGGGGGACGGTGCGGGCCGCGGGGACAGGGGGGCGGTGCGGCCGCGACTCAGGCGCCGACCGCGGCGCGGCCCGTGGCGGCGGCGAGCGCGCCGATCAGCACGAAGACGGGGCCTGCGAAGATGCCGCACCAGAAGCTCGGGGCGACGTCACGCCGGCGCCACACGAGGGCGGCGACTCCCGCAGCCGTGACGAGGGCTCCCGCCACGAAGAGGATGCCCTGCCCGAAGACGAACCCGAGCGGGAAGAAGTGGACGCCGACGACGATAAGGACCATGGGGGCGACCGCCTGCGCCCGCTTCGTGCGGATGAGCCAGATCGCCAGCACGACGATGACGACCACCTCGACCCAGAACACGACGATGTACCCCAGCAGCGCAGGGTTGTCGGGGGTGAGCGCGGTGTCGGCGCCCCAGAATCGGATGAGCGGGGGCACCCCGATCGCCACCAGGCCGAGTCCGGCGAGCTGCACCGCACCCAGCAGAACGCGCCACCGCACACCGGCCGGCGGCCGCTCCTGGCCCCACCCCGCCCAGACGAAGGCGGCCACTCCGAACAGCACTCCGATGAAGATGAGGTCTCTGGCGTACTCCACGTCGAGCATGACCCCACGCTAGCGGGACGGTCCTCGCCGGGCCGCGCGCCTAGACTGGGGGCGCAACCTTCGATCCGGGAGTTCAGCCGCGTGACCAGCCCCTCAGCACCCGCCGCGGCCGCGGCATCCGTTCCCGTCATCGACTCCGTCGACAACGCCGCAGCCACTCCCGAGAAGGAGCAGCCGTACGGCGCGCTGGGCCTCAAGCCCGACGAGTACGCGCAGATCCGCGAGATCCTCGGCCGTCGCCCGACGAGCGGCGAGCTGGCGATGTACTCCGTCATGTGGTCGGAGCACTGCTCCTACAAGTCGAGCAAGATCTACCTCCGCCAGTTCGGCCAGAAGGTCTCGGAGGAGATGAAGACCCGCCTCATGGTGGGCATGGGCCAGAACGCGGGCGTCGTCGACGTGGGCGAGGGGTGGGCGGTCACCTTCAAGGTCGAGTCGCACAACCACCCCAGCTACATCGAGCCGTTCCAGGGGGCGGCCACAGGCGTCGGCGGCATCGTCCGCGACATCATCTCGATGGGCGCGCGCCCGGTCGCGATCATGGACCAGCTGCGCTTCGGCGCCATCGACGACCCCGACACCGCACGGGTCGTGCACGGCGTCGTGTCGGGCATCTCGTTCTACGGCAACTGCCTCGGCCTGCCGAACATCGGCGGCGAGACGGTCTTCGACTCGGTCTACCAGGCCAACCCGCTCGTGAACGCGCTCGCCGTGGGCGTCATGCGTCACGAGGACATCAAGCTCGCCAACGCCTCCGGCGCCGGCAACAAGGTCGTGCTGTTCGGCGCCCGCACCGGCGGCGACGGCATCGGCGGAGCATCCATCCTCGCCTCCGACACCTTCTCGGAGGGCGGTCCCACCAAGCGCCCCGCCGTGCAGGTCGGCGACCCCTTCGCCGAGAAGGTGCTCATCGAGTGCTGCCTCGAGCTCTACCGCGACGACCTCGTCGAGGCGATCCAGGACCTCGGGGCGGCCGGCATCTCGTGCGCGACCAGCGAACTGGCCGCCAACGGCAACAGCGGCATGCACGTCTCGCTCGACGACGTGCTGCTGCGCGATCCCTCGCTCACGGCCGAGGAGATCCTCATGTCGGAGTCGCAGGAGCGCATGATGGCCATCGTCGCGCCCGAGAAGCTCGACGCGTTCCTCGCCGTCGTCGGCAAGTGGGACGTCGAGACCAGCGTGCTGGGCGAGGTCACCGGCGACGGACGCCTCGTCATCGACTGGCACGGCGTGCGCATCGTCGACGTCGACCCCTCGACGGTCGCCGTCGACGGCCCGGTGTACGAGCGCCCGGTGGCGTACCCGACCTGGATGGACGCGCTGCGCGAGGACTCCGCCGCCGCCCTCCCCCGCTCGAGCGACCCCGAGACGCTCCGCGACGAGTTCGTGAAGCTGCTGACGAGCCCGAACCTCGCCGACACGTCGTGGGTCACCAACCAGTACGACTACTTCGTGCTCGGAAACACCGCCCTGAGCTTCCCCGACGATGCGGGCATGGTGCGCGTCGACGAGGAGACGGGCCTGGGCTTCGCCATCGCGACCGACTGCAACAGCCGCTACTGCCAGCTCGACCCCTATCAGGGCGCCAAGCTCGCCCTCGCCGAGGCGTACCGCAACGTCGCCGTCACCGGGGCGATCCCCACGGCGGTGACCGACTGCCTGAACTTCGGCAGCCCCGAGAACCCCGAGGTCATGTGGCAGTTCAGCCAGGCCGTCGAGGGACTCTCCGACGGCTGCCTCGAGCTCGGCATCCCGGTCACGGGCGGCAACGTCTCGTTCTACAACCAGACCGGCGACGTGCCCATCCACCCGACCCCGGTCGTCGGCGTGCTGGGCATCATCGACGACGTGGCCCGCCGCGTCCCGAGCGGCTGGCAGGATGCCGGCGAGAACATCTACCTCCTCGGCGTCACCGCCACCGAGCTCAGCGGATCGCAGTGGGCCGGCACCATCCACGGCCACCTCGGCGGACGCCCGCCGGCCGTCGACCTCGCGCAGGAGAAGCGCCTCGCGCAGCTGCTGCACGCGGCGTCGCAGCAGTCGCTGATCTCCAGCGCCCACGACCTGTCGTCGGGCGGTCTCGCCCAGGCCCTCGCCGAGGCCGTGATGCGCTTCGGCATCGGAGCCCGCGTCTGGCTGCGCGAGATCATGGAGCGGGACGGGGTGGATGCTGCGGCCGCCCTGTTCGCGGAGTCCACCGGTCGCGTCATCGTGTCGGTGCCCCGGGAGGACGACGTCAAGTTCCGCGGACTGTGCGACGGCCGCGGCTACCCCGTGCTGCGCATCGGCGTCACCGACGTCGCAGAGGACGGCGCCTCGGCCCTCGAGGTGCAGGACGTCTTCACGCTCACCACGCCGGAGCTGCGCGCCCTGTCGACGGCGACGCTGCCGGCCGCCTTCGGTCCGACCGTGACCGAGCCCGCGGAAGGGGACAACCGTGTCGGATGACGACGAGTACGCCGGCTTCGACGCCGTGCGCCAGCGCCGAGTCAAGATCGTGGCGTGGGTGGTGATCGTCGCCCTCATCCTGGTGGGCGGCGGTGCCACCGTCATCGCCCTCCTCTTCGGCTGACCCGGCGGCGTCAGCCGACCGCGCGGCGCTCGCGTACCCGATCGGAAACCCAGCGCCCGACGCGAAGCTGCACGAAGAGGGTCGCCGTGCCCGCGATCAGCAACCCCGCGAGGTTGAGGACGAGCTGCACGAGCGACGCCCCCGCCTCTTCCCAGGCACCCACCGCGAGCGTCAGGGAGAGGGTGCCGACGGCGGGAACGGTCGTGATGGAGATGAACACCCCCACGAGGGCCGACGACTTCGAACTCGTGAGCGACAGGACGCCCGCGATGCCCGCCAGGATCGCGATCACGAACGACCACCCGTCGGGCGACACGATGAACTGCGTCTGCGGGCCCGTCGTCGCCTGCGCGAAGCTGAACGCACCTGTGGCGTAGACGATCGCCCAGACACCCCACGCGACGAGTCCACACACCGCGAAGCCTCCGAAGAGCGTGAGGGACGCGGCGCCCGCGATTCCGCGTCGCGCCCGCACGACCGCGTACGAGATGGCCGCGATTGGCGCGAACTCGGGACCGACCACCATCGCGCCGATGATGAGGATCGGCTGATCGAGCAATCGTCCGATCCCGGCGATCAGGGTGGCGAGAAGGAGGAACGTCAAGAAGCTCCAGGACGGGCGGGAGTCTTCGCGGGAGCGGTCGGCCAGCTGAGCCCACACGACACCGTCGGCCGGATGACCGGGGGTGACGCGCTCCGCGAGATCTGCCGCGTCCGAGAGCATCGCCACGGGTTCGCTCACGACCACCGAGCCTTCTCGCGGCACCCCGGCCTTCCGCAGCATCCGCATCACACCGTTCGCGCCCTCGCGGGCGACGTCGAACACGAGCAGATCGCCCGCGCCGTCGAGCGCCGCGCCGGGGATGACCGCGAGGTCGGCGACCGCGGGGTCGCTGCGCAGATCGCGCTCGATCGGCGCGCGAAGAGATGCCGGGAGCGTCACGCGCACGGAGAGCATGGAGTCATCCTCGATGGCCGGGGGATGCGTGCGCGCTCCGGCGCGCCGACCAGGAGGCCTCGGCTCGCTGCCCGCGGTGCCGTCGCGCATCTCCCTGTGCTCCCCGCAGGGGCGGCGATTAGCATGAGGAGATGGAACCGCTGCTCCTCCTGGCTCAGTGGTGGTGGGTCGCCCCCACCGCCGTGGCCGGCGGAGCGGCGACGTGGGTGGGTCTGCGCGCCAACCGTCGTCTGAAGCCGCACCGGGCGATGCCGCGCGGAGCCGCGCGACGTCTGGAACTGGATGCCGCGCTGCACGATCTCCAGGAGGCGCGGGATGCCGCGGTCCGCGGCCGCGCCGAGGTGCAGGCCGCGCAGGCCGACCTGCTCCGGCTCCAGGCCGATCAGACCCGCGCGCAGTCCGTCGTGCCGGCTGCACTTGCCGGGGCCAAGCGCCGGCTGCAGGTGGCGCAGCGCGAGGTTAAGGCGTCGGCGGCCGACGTCCGCGCGCGCCGGGCCGCCGTCAAGGCCGCCCGCTCGACGATGCCTCCGGCCGGATCCGCCCGCGAGTTCCACCCGCTGACCCGCCTGATGCACGAGCACGACGCCGTGCTCGTGCGGTGGATGGCCTACGAGACCGATCCCGCCCTGGCGATCGCGTACCCCTCGATGAGCGACGTGCGGAACCCGGCCCTGTCGGCATTCCTGCAGGCCCAGTCGCAGGCGCAGTGGCTGCGTCCGTCGGCGCCCGACGCCCGCACGACGCCGTCGGCCTACGCCGCCTACCGCGATGCCGTGCGGCGCCTGCGGCAGACGTTCGACACCGCTGAGCAGGAGGCCCGCGGGCGCACGCGGCCCTCGGCCGCGGGCACCGGCGACGCGGATGGCCGGGGCGAGGCCTGGGGTGACGTCGCCAAGGACATCTGGGACGGGGCATCCCGCACCGCGGAGGCCGTCGCCCGGGCCGCCGCCGCGTGGGGCGGACGGCGACCTGACAAGCGTCCCTGATCCGGACTCCCCCGCGACGGCGCGGTCTAGCATGGGCCCGTGGAGTGGTGGAATTTCTGGTGGATCATCTTCCCCCTGATGGGGGTCGCCGGTGGTGCCGCCAAGGCGTGGGAGCGCGGAGCCCGCGCACGGCATGAGCGCCGGCTCGAGGTCATGCGGGCGAAGGCCGAGCTGCGCGGCGTGCGCACGGGCGCGATCGCCACGGCGCCCGCCACAGCGCCAGAGGCCGAGGCGCCGCACCGCCAGCAGCTGCAGAAGCTCTTCGCCGCCCACGACGACGTCACGCACCGCTGGCTCGACTACGAGCTCGACGTCGCGAAGCTCATCGCGTTCCCGGCAATGAGCGACGGCCGCCAGCCGCTGACCGCGGCCTTCCTCCGGGCCAAGAAGATCGCCGACGGTCTGCGCCCCGACTCCGTCGACGTCCGCATCGCGAAGGACCAGCTGGCCGAGTACCGCGCCGCCGTCACCGACTACGAGGTCGCCTTCGACGTCGCCGAACGTGACGCGCGGCGCATCCGCGACTCCTCGTTCAGCGAATCCGAGCGCAAGCGTCTCGACACCGCGAAACAGCTGCTCACCGTCGCCATCGATCAGGCGGCCACCCCTGCCGAGCGCCAGCTCGCCTACCGCCGCGTGCGCGAGGAGCTCGACGGGCTCATCTCCGTCTCCGACGAGGCGATCGATGTGCTCGAGAAGAAGGTGGCGCTCGAGCTCACCACCGGAACGACCGATGCCGCGTCCGCACGACAGGCCGCCTCGACGACGGATGCCGCGGCCACCGCCGACGGCGTGACGAAGGCCGACGCCGAGCGTCAGCCGGTGCCCCCGGCATCCCCCCGCCCGTCAGCAGCGGCACCGGTCACGGCTCCCGGCCGCGTCGTGCACCCCAAGCCCTCGCGCTGAGCGCCGGCACGTCGCTGGCGCGCGACGTCGCGCATCGCGGCGGTCAGCGTGCGCTGCGGTCAGCGTGCGCGACGGATGCGGATCGGGCCCTTCGCGGTCGACGGGTCGACCACCGTGCCGCGCTGCGTGATCTCGACCTCGCCCTCCGCGACGAGCCGCCGCGCGGCGCGACGGGCGGGCTCCATCAGGTCGCGCCACTCCTCGCCGCCGACGGCGCGTGCCGCCTCCGACGGGCAGATCGTGGCATCCTGGGCGCGCGTGGCCAGGAGCTCGCGGATCGACGCGGTCAGACGCTCGTCGACGCTGCCCACCCCCCGGCGCCGGCAGGCGTCGGAGCAGTAGCGCACCTCGTCCCAGTTCGACGCCCACTTCCTGCGCCACTGCATCTCGCGCCCGCACGAGGCGCACGTCTTGGGCGGCGGGACCGCCGTCGCACCCCGGGAGCGTGCCATGGTTCCATCCTCCCGCGCCCACGATGCCGCGGGGCCGCGCCACGTCTCCGAGGGACGACGCGGACAACCCCATCCCCGGGAGGACGCGGCACACGGCCGTGCCCCTTCGGGGATGGGGTCGCACGTCAGCGCGACGCGTCAGGAGATGACGTCGGGATACTGCTCGAGCCACGCCTGCACGGCCTCGGCTTCACGGCCCTCTCCGTACTCGTTCACGACGAGGTCCTCGAGCGCTCCGTACTGCTCGTCGTCCAGGCGGATGCCGGCGATGAGCTCCGCGATGTCGGGGTACTCCTCGCCCAGTCCCTCGCGGCCGAGGAAATGCAGCGCCTCGGGCTCGCCCATGCGGCCGTCCGGGTCGGCGAGGTCCTTCACGTCGTACGCGTCGTTGGCCCAGAACGGACGCCACAGGGTCACGGCGATGTCCTTCTGTGCGGTGATGGCGTTGTCGAGCTCGGTGAGCATGGCCGCCGTCGAGGACGTGACGAGCTCGTATTCGCCGTCCAGCCCGTATCCGGGCAGCATGCTCTCCTGCGTCTGCTTCGTCAGCCCCGCGCCCGGCTCGATGCCGATGATCCGGCCGCCGAAGCGATCGGCCTGCCCGGCGAGCTGATCGATGGAGTCGATGTCGACGTAGTCGGGCACCGCGATGGTGAGCTTGGCGTCGTCGTAGTACGCGCCGAGATCCTCGATCGAGTCGCCGTACTTCTCCATGTAGGAAGCGTGCGTGAGCTCCGGCCACGCCGACGGGTAGATGTCGATGTCGCCCTGGGCCAGACCCGTGTACAGCGGCCCCGCCTCGGTGAGGGTCTGCATCTCGACCGTGTAGCCCAGGCCTTCGAGCCTGTTCTCCAGCAGGTAGGCGGTGCTGAGGCCATCGGTCCACGAGGGCAGGAACCCGAGCGTGATCGTGCCCTTGTCCCCGGCGTCGCCCGAGCCGCCCGCCGCGGCATTGCCGCTCGCGCAGCCGGCGAGGGCCAGTGCCGCCACGGCGCCGAGCGCCACGGTTCCGGTGAGGTGTCGCGTGTTCATGTGTCGTCCTTTTCGCATGTCGTCGTCGGTTTCGTAGGAGGGAGTGCCGGGCGTCACGCCACGGGTGCGGGGTGCGGGGCGGCGGCGGGAGTCTCCCGGTTGGGGGTGGTCGCGGAGCGGCGGCGTCGAAGGACGCCGAGCAGGGAGGAGCGGTAGGCCGACGGAGTGCCCAGCGCCGCCGTCACGCGGTCGAGGTAGACCGCGAGGATGACCACGGACAGCCCCGCCTCCACGCCCTTGGCGAGGTTGACCGTCGAGATGGACTCGACGACCTCCTTGCCCAGGCCGTCCGCGCCCACGATGCCGGCCACGACCGCCATCGACAGGGCGAGCATGATCACCTGATTGACGCCGGCCATGATCGTCGGCATCGCCAGGGGTAGCTGGATGCCGCGGAGGATCTGTCCGGGCGTGGCACCGAAGGCGTGCCCGGCCTCGACGGTCTCGGAATCGACCCCGCGGATGCCGAGCTCGGTGAGCCGGACGCCGGGCGGCAGGGCGAAGATGACGGTCGAGACGAGCCCCGGCACGACGCCGATGCTGAAGAACGTGATCGCGGGGATGAGGTAGACGAAGGCCGGCATCGTCTGCATGAAGTCCATGACGGGCTTCATGACCGCGCGGACCGTGTCGTTGCGCGCCGACCAGATGCCCAGCGGCACCGAGATCGCCACGGCGACGACCGTCGCGACGAGCACGAGCGCCAGCGTCTGCATCGAGGTGACCCACTGGCCCATGCCGAGGATGAGGGCGAACGAGACCACGGTTCCCACGGCGAGCTGCCAGGAGCGCACCAGCCAGCCGATGAGCGCCGCCACGACGATCGCCATCACGATCGGAGCGTCCAGGAGCACATCGGTGAGCGACTCGACGAGCCAGCGCACGGTCACCGCGATCACGGTGAGGAGACCGTCGAGGTTGTCGCGGACCCAGTCCACGCCGGCGTCGACCCAGGAGCCGATGGGGATGCGGAACCCGTCCATCAGCGCACCGCCTCTCGCCCGTCGGCCCTGGACGCGTCGGCGGCGTCGTCGCCCTCGGCCAGGAGCCGATCGATGACCTCGGCCGGCACGGGCTGCTGCGGGAGCGTCACCTCCTCCGTGGCACCTGGCCCGGGACCGAGTGCCGCCAGCAGCGTGACGCGCGGGATGACCCCCGTGAGCCGGCCCTGCTCGTCGCGCACGGCCAGCGGCAGCGGCGACTCGACGGCGGGGACGAAGAGGTTCATCAGCACGTCGTCCTCGCTCACGCTCTGCGGCACAGGCCGCAGGATCGACTCGAGCGAGGTGACGCCGGCGCGGACGAGCTTCACGGCATCGCGGTCGGTCACGATGCCCTGGAGCACCCGGTCGCGTCCGGTCACGTAGGCGGCCGACATGTACGCGTCGCGCATCTGGCGCAGCGCCGTCCGGGGGCCGGCCGAGACGGACACGACCGGGCGCGGGCGCTCCATGACGTGCGCCGCCGTGAGCACGCGGGCGCGGTCGACGTCCTGCACGAACTGCTCCACGTAGTCGTTGGCGGGGTCGGTGAGGATGTCCTCGGGAGTGCCGATCTGGACGATGCGCCCGTCGCGCATGACCGCGATGCGGTCGCCGAGGAACATCGCCTCGTTCAGGTCGTGCGTGATGAAGACGATGGTCTTGCGGAGCTTCTGCTGCAGCTCGAGGAGCTGCTCCTGCATCTCGCGGCGGATGAGCGGGTCGAGGGCGCTGAAGGCCTCGTCCATGAGCAGGATGTCGGTGTCCGCGGCGAGCGCTCGGGCGATGCCGACGCGCTGCTGCATTCCTCCCGACAGGGCCGAGGGCAGCGTGTCGCCCCAGCCTTCGAGTCCGACGAGGGTCAGGATCTCCTCGGCCCGGGCCAGACGCTCGGCCTTGCCGATGCCGCGCAGCTCGAGCGGGTAGGCGACGTTGTCGGCGACCGTGCGGTGCGGCAGAAGTGCGAAGTGCTGGAAGACCATCGAGACGCGGTCGCGCCGCAGGGCTCGCAGGCGGCTGGGGGAGAGCTCGGTGATGGACTGATCGGACACGACGATCTCGCCGGCGGTGGTGTCGTGCAGCCCGTTGAGCATGCGGATGACGGTGGACTTGCCCGAGCCGGACAGGCCCATGATGACGAAGATCTCACCGGTGCGCACCGTGAAGGACGCGTCGATGACGGCGGCCGTCCCGGCGTCGGCCACTTCGCGGCGGGACGCGCCCGCGGACAGGCGCTGGACGGCGGATCGGGGATTGCGGCCGAAGACCTTGTACAGGCCTCGGGCCTCGATGGCAGGCGGAGCGGTCACATGCACCTCGGCGGCGCGCACGGCGCCGCGGGGTCGCGCCCGGGTGGCGATCCGTCCGGCGCCCCGTCGGGGCAGATTCCGGGCCGCGGGCATCCGACCCGCGGAGGGACCGCCGACCGTACGGACGTCGGTCTGGCTTCGCTGGCCACCGGCGTCCGCGGACTGGTCGGGGTTGACATCCCTCTCGGGACTCGTCAACGGTTCCACGGGTCGGCGAAGCTGGCAAATCCTGATGACCGGTTGACCGATTCGCTGAAGACGGCCACACGCGCCCGTGATAACAAGCGCGGCGCGAGCGCGCAAATCATTCCCGCAGACCGCCGCAGACCGCGTCTTTCCGCGGCTCGAGCGCGGTGCGGCATCCCCTTCCGCAGAGTTACACGTCCGTTATCGAAGATCGGGGTTGACAGGCGGGGAAGGAGCGTTGCATGGTTAGTTAGTCAAGTAATTAACCACCGAACGAGGTGCACGTGATCGACGAAGGCCGACCGCTCTTCCTGCAGATCAGCGAGAGCGTCGAAGACGCGATCATCGACGGCAGCCTGTCCGAGGAGGGCCAGGCGCCGTCGACGAACGAGCTCGCCGCGTTCCACCGCATCAATCCGGCGACCGCCGGGAAGGGAGTCAACATGCTCGTCGACAAAGGCGTGCTCTACAAGAGACGCGGCGTCGGCATGTTCGTCGCACCCGGTGCGCGCGAACTGCTGCTGGCCGACCGGCGCACGTCGTTCGGCGACCGCTTCGTCGATCCGCTGCTGGTCGAGGCGCGCAAGCTCGGGCTGGGCCCGGACGACCTCGCGGCGCTCATCCGCGATCGCGCCGCCGCAGCATCCGCCATCACCGGAAGGAGCGCTTCATGAGCGCCGTCATCGAGGTCGAGGGCCTCACCAAGCGCTACCGCGACACGCTCGCCCTGGACCAGGTCTCGTTCTCGGTCGAGAAGGACAGCATCACCGGTCTCCTGGGCCGCAACGGGGCCGGCAAGACCACCCTGATGTCCATCCTGACGGCCCAGAACTTCGCCACGTCGGGCCGGGTGCGCGTCTTCGGGCAGGACCCATACGAGAACAGCGACGTGCTCGGCCGCATCTGCTTCGTGCGCGAGAGCCAGCGCTACCCCGACGACGCCCTGCCGAAGCACGCGTTCGACACCGCCCGGCTGTTCTTCCCGCACTGGGACCAGGAGCTCGCCGACCGGCTGGTGGACGAGTTCCAGCTTCCGGCGAAGACGCGCATCAAGAAGCTGTCCCGCGGTCAGCTCTCGGCTGTCGGCGTCGTGATCGGGCTGGCCGCGCGGGCCGACATCACCTTCTTCGACGAGCCCTACCTGGGACTCGACGCCGTCGCCCGGCAGATCTTCTACGACCGTCTGCTGGAGGACTACGCCGAGCACCCGCGCACGGTGATCCTTTCGAGTCACCTGATCGACGAGGTGTCGAACCTGCTGGAGCGCGTGCTGGTGATCGACCGCGGCCGCATCGTGATGGACGACGACACCGAGTCGGTGCGCGAACGGGCGGCGAACATCGTCGGCGACGTGGCCGCCGTCGAGGCCTTCACCGCCGCCCGCGAGGTCGTCCACCGGGAGAGCCTCGGCCGCACGGTGTCGGTCACGGTGCTCGGCGCCCTGACCCCCGAGGACCGTCGCCGCCTGGCGGAGGCAGGACTCGACGTCGCGCCGGTGTCGCTGCAGCAGCTGATCGTCCGCACCACCCAGCACTCGGCGTCCGGCGACCCCGCCGACGCGTCCGACCACCCGGCGCCCGCACGCGCCTCCGCGCAGGAAGGAGCGGGACGATGACCCGCACGCTCAATGTCGTCCGCATGCAGCTGATCAACCGGCAGACCTACATCTGGGTGCCCGTGATCGTGCTCCTCGGCTCGTTCGCCATCGCTTTCGCCGTGTACGAGCTGCTCTTCTCGGTCGGCGTGACCACCCCGAAGTACGGCGGCGGCGCGCAGGCGCCGCTGTGGTACTTCGGCGTGGTCGGCGTGCAGGCGCTGACCCTCACCTTCCCGTTCTCGCAGGCGATGAGCGTCACCCGCCGGGAGTTCTACATCGGCACGCTCGTGACGGCCGGCATCACCTCCGTGCTGCTGTCGGTGATCTTCGTCATCGGCGGGCTCGTGGAGCAGGCCACCCGCGGCTGGGGCATCGAGGGGTACTTCTTCTACCTGCCCTGGCTGTGGGAGGCGGGACCGCTCGGCGCGGGCGTCGTCTTCTTCGCCATCGCCCTGCTGTTCTTCGTCGTCGGCTTCTGGGCGGCGACCATCTACAAGCGCTTCGGCGCCCTGGCCACCACGGCCACGCTGATCGGCACCGCCGCGCTGCTGGTGGCGCTGGCCTGGCTGATCACCGCCACCGGATCGTGGCCGGCGGTCACCGAGAGGTTCGTCGCGCTGGGCGCCCTGGGCCTGGCGGTGTGGGGTCTCGTTCTGATCACGGTTCTCGCGGCATCCTCGTTCCTCACCCTCCGTCGCGCGGTGCCCTGAGCCCGTCGACGATCGCTCCGCCCTCCCGCGAGACAGCATTTGGGCCCGCGAGACAGCATCAGGGCGGCGAGACCGAGGGTGAGCCCCGTGGTCTCGCCGCCCCGCTGCAGTCTCGCGGGTTCCTCGGAGGGCGACGGGACGGCGCCTACCCGAGCGGGGGTCGTGAAGCAAGCGGCATCTTTCCCGAGGCCGACATGTCACGATCCTTCAATGGACCCCCTCGCCGCCGCAGACTCCGCCGCAGACAGCGGCCTCGGGGCGCTGCTGGACGGCATCGGCGCCGGGGACGCGCCGTGCCTCACGCGCCTGTACGACGCACTGTCGCCGAAGGTCTTCGGACTGCTGATCGCTCTCATCCCCGACCGGCGGGTCGCCGAGACGGTGCTCGCCGACGTGTTCGTGGAGATCTGGGAGACCGCCGCGGGGCGTCCTCGCCGATCCACCGCGGCGGAGTGGATGATCGCGATCACCCGCCGCCGCGCCGCACTGGCCCGCGAGGGCGTCGCGCAGCGTGTGCCCGAGCCGGGCGCCCGGCGCGCGGACACCGGCATCATCACGCTCTGACGTCGCCGCCGAAGCAGAGGCTCAGGCGCCTTCGGCCGCGCTCCGGTGGTGGCGGATGACCTCCGACACCACGAATGTGAACCACTTGTGGGCGAACTCCGGATCGAGGTCGGCGTCTTCGGCGAGACTGCGCAGCCGCGCGATCTGCGTCTGCTCCCGGTCGGGGTCGGAGGCGGGCATGCCGTGCTGGGCCTTGAGCACGCCGACCTGCTGCGTGCAGCGGAAGCGCTCGGCGAGCATGAAGATGAGGGCGGCGTCGATGTTGTCGATGCTCGCGCGCAGGCGCTGCAGGGTGATCGTCGGATCAGCGGTGTCGGTCATGGCATCCTCCTCGGACTCCCGACGATAGCGCCCCGCGCCATGACCTCCCGGCGTCACACCGGGTGCCGCGCCCGCACGCCGCCGGGCCGCTCCGGCGCGCGGACCTAGAGTGTGTCCATGACCGACGCCACCCCCGCCCCCTCGCCCTCGCCCGGAGCCGACTCGCCCGGCGTGAGCACCGACACCGGGGAGGTCATGGCCGCCGCGACGGCGGCCACCGACCGGGGCGGCCGGCCGTTCTGGGCGCACCTGGACAGCCCCTTCGCGGCCGGCTTCCTGCTCACGCTCGGCGGACTGCTCGCGCTCGTCCTGGGCTTCGCGGTCAGCAGCATCTCCACGGTGCTGATCTACATCGCCCTGGCCATGTTCGCCGCGCTCGGCCTGGACCCCATCGTGAAGTTCCTGGCCCGCCGCGGCATCGCCCGGCCGTGGGGCATCACCATCGTCTTCGTCGTGTTCGGCGCCCTCATCGCCGGGCTGCTGTGGCTGGTCGTGCCGACGTTCGTCGATCAGGTCACCGGCTTCATCCAGAGCATCCCGGCCACGATCTCCGACTTCCGCAACTCCGACGTCTTCCACTGGCTCGAGGGCATCTTCGGCGACGGCCTCGGCTCGCTCGTCAACGATCTGCAGACCTTCGCCACCAACCCCGCGAACATCGCCGCCATCTCCGGCGGCATCCTCAAGGTCGGCGCGAACATCGCCACCGCCATCTCGGGCGCTCTCATCGTCGTCGTGCTGACCCTGTACTTCGTGGCGTCGCTGCCCGCCATCAAGGAATCGCTCACCCGCTTCGCGCCGGCCCGCAACCGGGCGGGCGTGCGGGACCTCACCACCCAGATCACCGACTCCGTGGGCAGCTACCTCATGGGCATGGTCATCCTGGCCTTCTTCAACTCCGTCGTCGCCTTCCTGCTGCACCTCTTCCTCGGGCTGCCGTTCCCCCTGCTGATGGGCGTGATCGCGTTCGCGATCACGATCATCCCGCTGGTCGGCCCGGTGCTCTACTGGATCCTCGGCACCGTCCTCGCGCTGTTCACGAGCCCCGTGGCCGCCCTGATCTTCGGCATCGCCTACCTCGTCTACATCCAGGTCGAGGCGTACGTGCTGACGCCGCGGGTGATGTCGAAGGCGATCTCGATCCCCGGCTCACTGGTCGTGATCGGCGCGCTCATCGGCGGCACCCTGCTCGGACTCCTGGGCGCCCTCATCGCCGTCCCCGTGACGGCGTCGATCCTGCTGATCATCAAGCAGGTGTTCCTGCCGAAGCAGGACGCCAAGATCTGACCCGGATGCCGCGGCTCAGCGCCGCGCGGGGAGGATGCGCGTGGGCGACGGCGCCTCGGTGCGCGAGCGCACCCGACCGGGCACGCCCGTGCGGATGTCGAGGGTGAGCGACACCACGTCGTCGGAGCGCTCCCCGGCCACGAGCAGGATGTCGCGCGAGACGAGGTGATGGCGCGGCCACGTCACCCCGGCGTCGACGAGCGCGACGGCCTCCAGCCGATCGCCTTCGCCGCGCACGCGCAGCGTCGCGATGGTGTCGGAACCGCGGATGCCGGCGTAGAGGAACTGCCCGTCGTGCGAGCGCGCCAGCTCCGCACCGGTGTCTCCGTCCATCGTCAGGGCGGAGGCGGCGATGCCGCCGAGCAGCCGCCAGCGCCCGTCGGGGCCGGCGGCGAGGGTGAAGATCTCGCGGGAATACTCCGCGAGCACGTGCAGGTGCCCGCTCGGGTGCAGCACCATGTGCCGCGGACCGGATCCCCGCGGCAGCACGACCTCGCCGTCGATACGGATGCCGGTCGAGCCGATCCGCCAGAACCGCACGAGGTCGAAGCCCAGGTCGGTCGTGGCGACGCGCCCGTCGGGGAGGTACACCGCCGCGTGCGCGCGCGACACCCGCTCCGGCACGCCCCCGGCGACCGGCGGCGCCGCCTCGGCCACCGCGTCCTCGGCCAGGTCGTACTCGGGCACGAGGTGCCCGTACTCGTCGCCCGCGGCCGCGCGCAGGGCACGGGATGCCGCGGCGAGCTCCGCGTCGAGGGCGGAGGGCCCGACGCCCATGCCCGGGACCGTGAAGAGGCCGGCGGCCAGGGCCGCACCCTCCGCGCCCCCGAACGACTCCCCCGCCGATCCGTCGCCCGTGGTGGCGAAGGGATCGACCGGACCCGCGAACGGATCGGCGGCTGCGGCGGCGATCACGGGCGCGGCGGGGGTGCCCGCAGCATCCAGACTCATCCGCACCACGCGTCCGTCGCCCCAGCAGCTGGCCACGAGCGTGCGGCCGTCGGGAGCCACGGCCGCGTGGCAGACGGCCTCGCCCGCGTCGACCGGCGCGCCCAGCGGAACGAAGGAGTCGAGGCCGGTCCGGCGGAACGCCGCCACCTGTCCGCGGTGCTCGAGCGTCGCGTAGACGACGTCGAGGGTCGGATGCTGCGCCAGCCACGACGGGGACGCCGCTGCGGCAGCGGTTCCGACGAAGGACAGCGGACCGCCGGCCGACGCGACGTCGGGCTCACCGGCCCGGAGCGCGCCGATGCCGGCGGCACGACCGCCGGCGTCGGACGTGTACGAGCCGAGCCAGAACCTCATCAGTCCAGCAGGTCGTGGCGCACGACCACCGCATCTCGGGCAGCGCCCACGCCGATGACCGAGATGCGGGTGCCGCTCATCTCCTCGAGCGTCAGCACGTAGTCCTGCGCCGCCTTCGGGAGGTCCTCGAACGTGCGGGCCGTGGAGATGTCCTCCTTCCAGCCGGGGAGGTTCACCAGGATCGGCGTCGCGTGGTGGAAGTCGGACTGATTGACCGGCACCTCGTCGTAGCGCACGCCGTCGACGTCGTAGGCGACGCAGACGGGGATCTCTTCGAGACCCGTGAGGATGTCGAGCTTGGTCAGCACGAGGTCGGTGATGCCGTTGATGCGCGTCGCGTAGCGCGTGATCGGGGCGTCGTACCAGCCGACGCGGCGCGGGCGGCCGGTCGTCGTGCCGAACTCGAACCCGCGCGAGCGCAGGAAGTCGCCGTTCGCGTCGAACAGCTCGGTCGGGAAGGGTCCGGAGCCGACGCGCGTCGTGTACGCCTTCACGATGCCGACGATGCGGTCGAGGCGGTTGGGTCCGATGCCCGAGCCCGTGGAGGCCCCGCCGGCGGTCGCCGACGAGCTCGTCACGAACGGGTAGGTGCCGTGGTCGATGTCGAGCATCGTGGCCTGGCCGCCCTCGAAGACCACGACCTCGCCGGCGTCCAGCGCGCCGCTGAGGAGGAGTCCGGTGTCGCACACCATCGGGCGCAGGCGCTCGACGTAGGACAGGAGGTCCTCGACGATCTCGTCGACCGCGATCGCGCGGCGGTTGAAGACCTTCACCAGCAGGTGGTTCTTCTGGTCGAGGGCGCCTTCGACCTTCTGGCGCAGGATGTTCTCGTCGAAGATGTCCTGCACGCGGATGCCGACGCGGTTGATCTTGTCGGCGTACGCCGGACCGATCCCCCGGCCGGTCGTGCCGATCATCCGCTTCCCGAGGAAGCGCTCCGTCACCTTGTCGAGCGTGCGGTGGTACTGCGTGATGAGGTGAGCGTTCGCGCTCACCTTGAGCCGGCTGGTGTCGACACCGCGGGCGTTGAGCGCCTCGAGCTCGGCGAAGAGCACCTCCGGGTCGATGACCACGCCGTTGCCGATGACCGGGTTGACCCCGGGCGAGAGGATGCCGGACGGCAGCAGGTGCAGCGCGTACTTCTCGTCGCCGATCACCACCGTGTGGCCGGCGTTGTTGCCGCCGTTGAACTTGACGACCCAGTCGGTGCGCTCACCGAGGAGATCGGTGGCCTTGCCCTTGCCCTCGTCCCCCCATTGCACTCCGACGATGACGATGCCTGGCATGGGTGCTCCCCCGTGTCGCGGACGGTACACCCCATCCTACCGAGGCGCGGAGCCGGGCAGATATGGTGAGCCCATGACCCGCACCCTCGCCTGGGCGCGCCTGTGGACCGTGCTCCGCGCGCTGATGGCCGTCGTGATCCTCGCCGCCGTGTTCGCCCAGCTCGGCGCGTCGCTGAGCGCCGCCGCAGCCGACGGCAAGGACATGCTCACGATCGTCACGAACTTCTTCAGCTTCTTCACGATCCTCTCCAACGTCCTCGCGGCGATCGTGCTGCTGATCTCGGTCGTCTGGTTCTTCACCCGCAGGCAAGCTCGCGAGCAGTTCGAGGACGCCGGCACGCGCCTGATCGAGCCGGCCGCGCTGGCGACCGCGGTGGCCTGCGTGTCGACGTACATGATCATCACGGGGATCGTCTACAACACCCTGCTGCGCAGCATCACGCTGCCGCAGGGCAGCGAGCCGATCCCGTGGTCGAACGAGACGCTGCACCTCGTCGGCCCCCTCTTCCTCCTCGCCGACCTCTTCCTCGGCCCGGCGCGGCGCTCCCTCCCATGGTCGCGCGTGCTGGCGATCATCGTGTTCCCGATCGTCTGGGTGGTCTACACGCTGCTCCGCGGCCCGCTCATCACCAACCCCGGCAACGGCCAGCCCTTCTGGTACCCGTACCCGTTCCTGAACCCGAACAACCCGGGCGGCTGGGGCTCCGTCGTCATCTACGTGATCATCATCTCGATCGCCTTCCTCGTCGTCGGCTCGTTCGTCGTCTGGTGGCGGCGTCGCACGGGGACGCACCTGTCCGATTGAGCAGGGAAGAACTCCGGTCGCTGGGCGAAAGCTGACGGCGTCCGCGGGGCGGGAATACCCGGGCGTCGCCCGGTATTGCCCTTCATGACGCCCGATTGCGTCACCCTCCCCCGCGAAAACGAGAATGGTTCCACCATGCCCGCATCCGACGACCACGCCTCCTGGCTGCAGGACCGCACCCGCGCGGTGACGTCCGCGACCGGAAACCTCTCCCTCGTCGAGACCCGCTGGACCGGCGACCTGCCCGACATCGAGGCCGCGCGCGCCTCGGCGGCCCCCACCGTGCAGGTGACGCCGCTCACGCGCACGCACCTCGACACCGGCGCGCCCGAGCACGGCCTGCGGTTCTGGGACGCCGACGCCCCGGCGATCCGCGCCTTCGACCGCATCGACGCCTACCCCTACGACCCGGAGTGGGTCGTCTTCGGCGAGTTCACCCCCGTCTCGCTCGGGCGCACGGTGCCGTTCGAGCACATCCGCGACAACGGCGGCACGCGCGAGCTGGTCGTCCCCGGAGACATCCACGCGACGATCGAGGGCCAGGACGTCACGCTGGCCGCGTTCGACGACGGCGGCACCCTCCTGCTCGTCTTCGGCGACGAGACCAACGGCGTCGAGACGTACGGCTCCGGGCGCTTCCTGTTCGTGGAGACGGATGCCGCGGCCTCCCCCGACGGCCCGATCCCGGTCACGCTCGACTTCAACCGCGCCTTCGTCCCGCCGTGCGGCTTCTCCGCCCAGTACAACTGCCCGCTGCCGCCGGCCTCGAACCGCTTCGCGTTCCCTGTGCGCGCGGGCGAGAAGAACGTCGTGTTCCGCGACGGCTTCGACATCTACTCGGCCTGAGCCGCGGCATCCCCCACACCACAGCACCCCCCGCATCACCGCACCTGGAGCACGCCCATGAGAAGACCCTTCATCGCCCTGACGACGGCCGTCGCCGCAGCACTCGTGCTCGCCGGCTGCGCCGCCGGCGGCGGCAGCGCCTCTACGTCGGGCGACAGCACCGACGCCACGATCGCCGTCGGCTCGCTCTACGAGCCCCAGAACCTGAGCAACACGCAGGGCGGCGGCCAGGGCATCACCGAGGCGTTCAACGGCAACGTATACGAGGGCCTGTTCCGGCTCACCGATGACGGCCAGGTCGAGCCGCTGCTCGCCGAGGGCTCCGAGGTCAGCGACGACGGCCTCACCTACACGATCACGCTCCGCGAGGGGGTCACCTTCCACTCCGGCAAGGCGCTGACCTCCGCCGACGTGAAGAACAGCGTCGAGGCCGTGACGGCCGAGGACTCCAAGTCGGCCCGCAAGTCGAGCTTCGGCAAGATCGCCGACATCGCGACGCCCGATGACCGCACGGTGGTCTTCACGCTCGCCGATCGCTCCATCTCGTTCCTGTACAACCTCAGCTACGTCTGGATCGTCAACACCGACGCCGGCGACCTGACCGCGAAGGAAGACGGGACCGGCCCGTACACGCTCGACGAGTGGCGCCAGGGCAGCACCCTGACCCTCACGCGCTTCGACGGCTACTGGGGCGAGGCGGCCGAGAACGCCGAGGTCGTCTTCACCTACTTCACGGATGCCACGGCCGAGGCCAACGCGCTGCGCACCGGCGAGATCGACATCATCACCAGCATCCAGAGCCCCGACGCCCTGACCCAGTTCGAAGGCGACGACGCGTACACGGTGAGCGAGGGAACCTCCACGACCAAGGAGCTCCTCGCCTTCAACGACCGCGTGGCGCCGTTCGACGACACGCAGGTGCGCAAGGCGGTCTACTCCGCGATCGACCGGAAGCAGCTGCTCTCCTCGATCTGGGGCGACTATGGCACGCTCATCGGCTCGATGGTGCCCCCGACCGATCCCTGGTACGAGGACCTCACCGACGTGAACCCCTACGACCCCGCCCTCGCGAAGCAGCTGCTCGCCGAGGCCGGCTACGCCGACGGGTTCACCTTCACGCTCGACACCCCGAGCTACGACCCGCACCCCGCCGTGGCGGAGTTCCTCCAGTCCCAGCTCGCCGAGGTCGGCATCACCGTCGAGATCAACACGATCAGCGCCGACGAGTGGTACACGAAGGTGTTCCAGGAGCGCGATTTCACCGCCACGCTCCAGGAGCACGTCAACGACCGCGACGTAGTCTGGTACGGCAACCCCGACTTCTACTGGGGCTACGACAACCCGCAGGTGACGCAGTGGGTGAGCGAGGCCGAGCAGGCCGCGTCCACCGACGAGCAGACCGAGCTGCTGCGCAAGGTGAACGAGCAGATCGCCGCCGACGCGGCGAGCGCCTGGCTCTACCTCTACCCTCAGATCGTGGTCGCCTCCAGCGACCTCAGCGGCTACCCCGTCAACGGCCTGAACTCGCAGTTCTACGTCTACGACATCGTCCTGTCCTGAGTGAACGCGGGATGCCGCGGCCGCACCTCGCGGCCGCGGCATCCCGCATTTCGGATCCCATGCCCTCTTATCTCCTGCGCCGGTCGGCCTTCCTCGCGCTCTCGCTCGTGGTGGCGCTGATCGTCATCTTCGTGCTGCTGCGGCTGCTGCCCGGCGACCCCGCGAACGCGCTGCTCTCGGTCGACGCGACGCCCGAGCAGATCGCCGCCGCCCGCGCACAGGTCGGATCCGACCAGCCGCTGCTGCAGCAGTTCGCCACGTGGGCGGGGCAGCTCGTGCGCTTCGACCTCGGCGACTCGTTCATCAGCGGTCGGCCGGTGGGCGACGAGATCGCCGCGCGCATGGTCATCACGATCCCCCTCACCCTGCTCGCCTTCGGCCTCGCGCTGCTGGTGTCGCTCGTCGTCGGCATCACCGCCGCCGTGAAGAGCGACCGCTGGTACGGGGTGGCGTTGTCGGGGTTCTCGCAGCTCGGCGTCGCCGTGCCGGTGTTCTGGGTCGGCGTGGTGCTGGTGTGGATCTTCGCCCTGCAGCTCGGCCTCCTCCCCTCCGGCGGCTTCCCCCGTCGCGACTGGCGCGATCCCGCCGACGCGCTGCGCTCCCTCACCCTTCCCGTCATCACCATCGCGATCGTGATGAGCGCGTCGCTGAGCCGCTACGTGCGCTCGGCCACGCTCGACGTGCTCGGCAGCGACTACCTGCGCACCGCTCGCTCGGGCGGCGCCGGCCGCACCGAGGCGCTGCTGCGCCACGGCGTGCGCAACGGCGCGGTGCCCGTGATCGCGGTGCTCGGCATCGAGCTGTCGACGACCCTGCTCGGCGCCGTGGTCGTCGAGAGCGTCTTCACCCTGCCCGGACTCGGCAGCATGCTGCTCACGGGCATCCAGCAGCACGACTTCGCGAACATCCAGGGCGTGCTGGTGGTCAGCACCCTCTTCGTGCTGCTCGTCGGCTTCGCCGCCGACATCGTGCAGCGCCTCGTCGATCCGCGCCTGCGCACGAGCGTCTCGGGCAACCGATGAGCGAGGTCGTCACGCCTGAGATCGTCGAGGATGTCGCGGCCCTCGGCCGCCGCGCCCGTCGACGTCAGCCGACGCTCGTGCTGGGGATCGCCCTCACCGCGCTCATCGCGGTGATCGCCCTCGTGTCGCTCGTGTGGCTGCCGTACCCGCTGTCCGAGCTCGGCGGCGGACGCCTGTCGCCTCCGAGCGCCGCGCACCTGCTCGGCACGGACCGCCTCGGACGCGACCTGCTCTCGCAGCTCATGGTCGGCGCCCGGATCGCCCTCGTGGTGGGCCTCGGGGCGGTGCTGATCTCCGGCATCCTGGGCACCCTCATCGGCGTGCTCACCGCCCTCGCCCGCCCGTGGCTCGACGACACGCTCTCTGCCGCGCTCGACGTGGTCATCGCCTTCCCCGTGCTGCTGCTGGCGATGCTCGTCGTCGCCGTGCAGGGACCGTCGCTGTGGTCGGCGATCCTCGCGATCGGTCTGGCCATGTCGGCCGTCGTCGCCCGCCTCAGCCGCATCCTCGCGCGCCGGGTGCTCCAGGAGCAGTTCGTCACCGCCGCCCGCACGAGCGGCGCGAGCACCTGGGCGGTCGTCCGCGACCACGTGCTGCCGAACATCGCGCCGACGCTCATGGTGAGCCTGGCGCTGCAGTTCGGCGTCGCCGTGCTCGCCGAGGCGAGCCTGTCGTACCTCGGTCTCGGCGCCCCGCCGCCCAACGCGTCATGGGGCCGCCTGCTGCAGGAGGCGCAGGGCACGGTGCTGACCGCCCCGGTCGGCGCGATCGCCCCCGGCATCGCCGTCATCGTGCTCGTGCTCGGGGTCAACTTCCTCGCCGACGGCCTCCGCGACCTCACCGACCCGACCAGGCGGAGGGCGCGATGAGCCTGCTCGAGATCTCCGGCCTCACCGTCCGCGCCGCCGGCACCGTGCTCGTCGACGACGTCTCGCTCGCGGTCGGCCCCGGCGACCGCGTCGGGCTGATCGGCGAATCGGGGTCGGGCAAGTCGCTGACCTCCCTCGCCGCCGTCGGGCTGCTGCCCGACGCGCTGCGGGTCTCGGGGTCGGTGCTGCTCGACGGCCACGAGGTGGTCGGTGCGGGCGACCGCACGCTGCGACCCCTGCGCGGGCCGGTCGCGCAGGTCGTGTTCCAGGAGCCGCTCACGGCCCTCGATCCGCTGATGCGCGTCGGGGCGCAGATCGCCGAGCCGCTGCGGCGCCACCTCGGGCTGCGCGGGGCGGCGTTGCGCGACGCCGTCCGCGAGGCCCTCGCGGAGGTCGTCCTGACCGACCCGCGCATCGCCCGCGCCTATCCGCACGAGCTCTCCGGCGGTCAGCGCCAGCGCGTGGCCATCGCGATGGCCCTCGCCGCACGGCCGCGCCTGCTCATCGCCGACGAGCCCACGACGGCGCTCGACGTGACGGTGCAGGACGCGGTGCTCTCCCTCCTCGAGCGGCTCGTGGCCGAGCGCGGCATGGCGCTGCTGTTCGTCAGCCACGACCTCGCGGTCGTCTCTCGCATGACGGAGCGCATCGCCGTGCTCCGTGGCGGCCGCGTCGTGGAGAGCGGACCGGTGGGCGACGTGCTGTGGGCGCCGCAGCATCCGTACACCGCCGCCCTCGTCGCCAGCGCCCGCGCTCTCGACGACGCGCTGGATCCGGATGCGTCGGGTGCTGTGCCGGATGCGGATGCCGCGGGTCCGGCTGCTGCGGATGCCGTGCCCGGTGCGGATGCGTCGGATGCCGTGCCCGGTGAGGGTGCCGTGCCCGGTTCGGATGCCGCGGGTCGCGGGTCGGACGGAGGTGCCGCATGAGCGTGCTCGACCTGCGGGATGCGGACTTCGCCTACGGCTCCCGGCCGGTGCTGCAGGGTGTCTCGATCGCCGTCGAGGAGGGCGGCGCCGTCGGCCTGGTCGGCGAGTCCGGCGCGGGCAAGTCGACGATCCTGCGGCTGCTGCTGGGGCTGGACGTGCCGTCCCGCGGCGAGGTGCTCTTCGACGGCTCGCCGCTGCGCGTGCGCGACCGCGCGGCGATGCGCCGCTTCCGCGCAGGTGTGCAGCCGGTGTTCCAGGATCCGTACTCCTCGCTCGACCCGCGCCTGCGCATCGAGCAGACCGTCGCGGAGCCGCTGCGCGCGCTGCGCCTCGCCCGCGGCGACGACGCCCGCGCCCGGGTCGCCGAGGCGCTGACCTCGGTCGGGCTGCCGGTCGACGTGCGCGACCGGTACCCGCACGAGTTCTCCGGCGGCCAGCGCCAGCGCATCGCCATCGCCCGTGCGATCGTCTCCCGTCCGCGGGTGCTCCTGGCCGACGAGCCGGTCAGTGCGCTGGATGTCACGACCCGCGTGCAGGTGATCGACCTGCTCGCCCGCCTGCGGGCCGAGCAGGGCCTCGCGATCGTCATGGTCTCGCACGACCTGGGCGCCGTCGCGGCGGTCTGCGAGCGCACCGTCGTGCTCCGCGACGGTCGCGTCGTGGAGGAGGGGCCGACCCGCGGCATCCTGTCGTCTCCGGCGACCGACTACGCGCGCGCCCTCGTCGCCGCCGTTCCGCGCCTGCCGCGCTGAGCGTCGCGCCTGTCCCTCATCTAACACCTGCTGCGGGAATCTCACGCTGATCTCCGCACGGAGGGCCACCTGAAGGCGAGACGCTGCGGCGCTGCGGTGGGCCAGCGCGTCCAGTCGTCAGCCGGCGCGGCTTAGCTGACGCCTGCGGCGGGATCCGCGCGCTGATTCCCGCAGGAAGCGTCACCTGAAGGCGAGCGGATGCCGCGCCGCGGCCACTGCCAGGCTTCACTGACGCCTGCTGCGGGATCCGCGCGCTGATTCCCGCAAGAAGCGTCACCTGAAGGGGCGGATGCCACACTCCGGCCACTGCGAGGCTTCACTGACACTTTTTGCGGGAACCGCGCGCTGATTCCCGCAGGAAGCGTCACCTGAAGGCGAGCGGATGCCGCGCCGCGGCCACTCCGCGAAAGCAGGGAGCCGCGGCACGGCCGAGGGTTCAGCTGGTGCGGCGACGGCGCGTGATGATCGCGGCGGCGATCCCGGCCAGCAGGAGGACACCGCCGGCGAGCCCGGCGAACAGCACCTGATCGCCGTCCGCTCCCGTGTCGGGGAGGTGCGTGACGCCGCCGATCCCCGTCGCCGTCGAACTCGGCGCGGGCGCCGGCGTGCTCGGCGACGGCACCGGCGCAGGGCTGGACGGCACCGGCGCCGGGCTGGACGGCTCGGGTGACGGGTCGACGACGGGTTCGACGACGATCGGCGCGAGAACGATCGACCCGTCGTCGCCCTCGGGCTCGCCGGGGATCGCGATCGGCGGCGGCGCCGCATATCCCTCCGGGACGAGGACCTGCGCCTGGTACCCGTCCGCCGACTCCTCGAGCTCTGCGGTGAACGCGCCCGAGTCGGCGTCCACCGGCACCACCACCGGCTCGCCCTGCAGGTCGAGCAGCGGGGTGCCCGCGGCATCCTCGATCTGCACCGCCGTGCCCTCGGGCACCGTGCCGTCGGCGAGTGCGACGGTGCCCGTCACGGTGACCTTCGGCGCGGGGGCGGCCAGCCACAGCTGCGACGTGGGCGCGCCGTCTCGGACGCCGAGGGTGAGGGTGATCGCCCGCACGGCGGCGGACGGCGTGAACCACCCGTAGGCTCCCGAGGTGTCACGGGAGGGCGCCGGCGCGCCCGGGAGGCTGTTGCCGCGCAGGGTCCCTGGCACGTAGTCGATGCCGTCGAACGCCTCCGGTGCGGTCACCCACACCGGCGCATCGGTGAAGGGCGCCGTGGTGCAGGTTCCCGGCCGGGGGCTGGAGCCGCAGTAGTTCTCCGCCCCGCGGAAGCCGAGATCGGCGATCGGCAGCGGAACGGTGCCCGCGGCATCCGCCCACGCCTGCACGACGATCCACTCGGCATCGACGTCGCCGAGCGCCATGCCCCACCCGGCGGGCGGGGAGTCGGCGAAGGAGAGGAACGTGGTCGAGTTCCCCCCGCCCCGGGCGGCGGAGAGGGTGACATAGGGCTGCAGGCGGGTCGAGCCGAACTCCGCGCCGAAGGCCGTGGCCGCGTTGAGGTACGCGCTCGCGCCGCTCGCGGTCGTGACCGTCGTCGCGGTCGAGGTGAGGGTCGCGGCCGGGGAGCCGGCGGAGGCGGCGAAGTCCGGGGCAGCCGTGTAGGCGCCCGCCGATCCGCTCACCGTCCACGTCGGGAAGACGCCGAGCTCGTCGGCGGGAAGCGCCGACGCGGGGGTGGCGGCGGCGATCGCGAGGACGGATGCCGCGGCGAGCGCGACCACGGAGCGCGCGAGGGTCCGGCGAACAGCGGTGTTCGGAGCCATGGGGCTCAGGCTAGGTCACGGCCGGCGGCTTGGCCAGCACCGGGGTTCCGCCGAGCACGGAACGGGGGCGCCGCGGCCGCTTGGCTAAACTCGGAGCATGTCCAAGGTCCTGCAGTCCCTGCCCGTCGGCGAGCGCGTCGGCATCGCCTTCTCGGGGGGCCTCGACACCTCCGTCGCCGTCGCCTGGATGCGCGACAAGGGCGCCGTGCCCTGCACCTACACGGGCGACCTGGGCCAGCCCGACGAGGACGACATCGCCTCGATCCCGAACCGCGCGCTGGAGTACGGCGCGGAGGTCGCGCGCATCGTCGACGCGAAGCGCGCGCTGGTCGAGGAGGGCTTCGGGGCGCTCGCGTGCGGCGCGTTCCACATCCGCTCCGGCGGGCGCACCTACTTCAACACCACGCCGCTCGGCCGTGCCGTCACCGGCACGCTGCTCGTGCGCGCGATGAAGGAGGACGGCGTCGACATCTGGGGCGACGGCTCCACCTACAAGGGCAACGACATCGAGCGGTTCTACCGCTACGGCCTGCTGGCCAACCCCGCGCTGCGCATCTACAAGCCGTGGCTCGACGCCGACTTCGTCACCGAGCTCGGCGGCCGCAAGGAGATGAGCGAGTGGCTCGTCGCGCACGGCTTCCCCTACCGCGACTCCGCCGAGAAGGCCTACTCCACCGACGCGAACATCTGGGGCGCGACCCACGAGGCGAAGACCCTCGAGCACCTCGACGTCTCGCTCGAGACCGTCGAGCCCATCATGGGCGTGCGGTTCTGGGACCCCGCGGTCGAGATCGCGACGGAGGACGTAACGGTCACCTTCGACGGCGGCCGTCCGGTGGCGCTCAACGGCGTCGAGTACCCCGACCCGGTCGCGCTCGTCTTCGAGGCGAACCGCATCGGCGGTCGTCACGGCCTCGGCATGAGCGACCAGATCGAGAACCGCATCATCGAGGCGAAGTCGCGCGGCATCTACGAGGCACCGGGCATGGCCCTGCTGTTCATCGCGTACGAGCGCCTGGTCAACGGCATCCTGAACGAGGACACCCTCGCGACCTATCACGAGCAGGGTCGCCGCCTCGGCCGTCTCATGTACGAGGGCCGCTGGCTGGAGCCGCAGTCGCTCATGCTGCGCGAGTCCATCCAGAAGTGGGTCGGATCGACGATCACCGGCACGGTCACCCTGCGCCTGCGCCGCGGCGAGGACTACACGATCCTCGACACCGTCGCGCCGCACATGTCGTACGGCCCCGAGAAGCTGTCGATGGAGCGCGTCGGCGACGCCGCCTTCGGACCCGTCGACCGGATTGGCCAGCTCACGATGCGCAACCTCGACATCGCCGACTCGCGCTCCCGCCTGGAGCAGTACGCCGGCCTCGGCCTCATCGGCGGCGCCACCGCCGAGCTCGTCGGAGAGCTCCAGCAGGGCGGTGCGGACGACATCATCGAGCACGCGTCGGGCTACTCGTCGGAGCGCGAGCGTCTCGCCGACGCCGTGGACGAGGCCTCCGAGGGCTCGGCCTTCGACTCCGGCACCGACTGACCCCGGCGGTCCGGCTCCTTCAAGGTGTCGCCGGAATCAGGGATGTCACGAGCATCAGGGGATGCCGCGGCGTCCGGCCTGACTCTCGTGACATACCTGATTCCGGGCACTCCTGAGCGGGCCGCGCGTGCCGGGTTGTGAACGCATCTATAAAACTGCACAAGCATGTGCACGTTAGAGTACACTCGAGGACGTGACCACCACTTCCTCCGAGCGACGCCCGCGGCGCGACGCCGTGCAGAACCGCGCCGGCATCCTCGCCGCCGCCACCGAGACGATCGCCGGCGACCCGCGCGCTTCGGTCGACGCGATCGCGCGCACGGCCGGCCTCTCACGGCGCGCGCTCTACGGCCATTTCGCCGACCGCGATGCGCTCGTCCGCGACCTGATCGCCGCCGGCGCCCAGCGTTTCAACGCGATCGCCGTCCGCGTGCAGGACCGCGACGCCCGCGTCGCCCTCGCCCGGCTCGCCGCCCAGCTGTGGGCCGAAGCCGCACACGTGCAGGTGATCGCGGCCATCGCGCTGGACGACGCCCACGTGCAGGAGACGGCCGACGCCCTCGCACCCCTGCGTCGCGCAGTCGTCGACGTCGTGCGCCGCGGCCAGGACGACGGCACGCTCCGCACCGACGTCGCCGCGCCCACGCTCGCCCGGCTCGTCGAGGAGGCGGCACGCACCGTGATCATGCGCGTGGATGCCTCCTCGCCCGAGGCGCAGTCGCTCGCGGTCCGCTCGACCCTGTCGATCGCCGGACTGTCCTGGCGCGAGAGCATCGAGCTCCTCGCCGACCACCCCGACCTCCTCGCCGCTCCGGCGAGCACCCCTGTCGCGGACGCCGACTGATGCGCGTCTCGCTCGACCGGGTGCGCAAGGGACGCCGCGGCGAAGCACTCCCCGAGACGTCCCTCACGTTCTCCTCCGGCACCGTGACGCTCGCCGTCGCCGAGACCGAGCAGCGCCCGACCGTGCTGGGCCTCCTCTCCTCCGGACGCATGCGGCCCGACAGCGGCACCGTGACCCTCGACGGGACGGCCGACAGCCGCGGCATCCGTCGTCGCGTCGCCCTCGTCGACGCCCCCGCCGTCAGCGAGCCGGCACCGAACGTCTCGGTGGCCGGACTCGTCGGCGAGGAGCTCATGTTCGCCGGCCGCCGCGCCGACCCCTTCGCCGCGCGCGCGTGGCTCGCCGATCGCGGTCTGCGCGACCTCGCCTCCACGCCCCTCGCCGACGTCTCGCCCGAGGACAGACTCCGGATGCTGTGCGAGCTCGCCCTCCTCCGCCCGGGTGTCGACGGCCTCGTCGTCGTCGCCCCCGACCGCCACGGCGGGGCGCCGCTGATGTGGTGGCGACTGCTGCACGAGTACGCCGACCGTGGCGCCGCGGTGCTCGTGATCGCCGGACGCGCGTCGGAATGGGCCATCGACCACCAGACCGCGATCGACGACATCGCCGCGGGCGAGGAGTTCGTCACGGAGGCGCTCGGCGAGGTGTCGGAGCGGCAGGCCGCCTTCGCGCAGAGCGGCGGCGCATCGCTCATGGGCGCGGAGCCGGAACCGGCACCGGCACCGGCACCGGCACCGGCACCGGCACCGGCAGACGACCGTGGGCCTGATCCCGAGCCGGAGCAGGCGCCCACCGTCGCACCGGAGGATGACCCAGCCCCCGAGCCGCAACCGGCACCCGAGCCGGCACTCGCACCCGAGCCGGCGCCCGCACCCGAGCCCGCACCCGAGCCCGAGCCCGCACCCGCACCGGACGCCGAGCCGGAGCGCGAGCCGGCACCCGAGCCCGCCCCCACCGCAGACGACGCACCCGGCACCACCGAAGAGGAGAACCGCTCATGAAGGTTCCCGCGATGATCGCGGCCGAGTTCCGCCGCCTGACCGCGACGCGCATGTCCGTCATCGCACTGATCGCGCTGCTCGCCGTGCCCATCGTCTACGGCGGGCTCTACCTCTGGGCGAACCAGGACCCCTACGGACGCCTCTCCCAGGTGCCCGTCGCCCTCGTGGTCGAAGACACCGGTGCGACCCTCAACGGCGCCGAACGCAACCTGGGCGACGAAGTGGCCGACCAGCTCACCACCAGCGGCTCCTTCGACTGGCACGTCGTGGATGCTGCGGCCGCGGCATCCGGACTCGACGACGGCGTCTACGACTTCTCCGTCGAGATCCCCGCCGACTTCACCACCGCGATCGCCTCCATCTCGACGAACGATCCCCGGCCCGCGACCCTGCACCTGCGCACCAACGACGCCAACAACTACCTCGCCACGACCATCGGCACCCAGACCGTGGAGCGCATCCGCTCGACGGTGACGGAGAAGGTCGTCGCGGAGGCCGGACTGACGTTGCTCGACGCGCTCAACACCATCCGTGTGCAGCTGACCGACGCCACCACCGGCGCCGGACAGCTCGTCGACGGGCTCGCCTCCGCCCGGGACGGCTCCGCGCAGCTCGTCGCCGGCTCGTCGCAGCTGGCCGACGGCACGGCGCAGCTCCGCGACGGCGCCGCGACCCTTGCCGACGGCGCCGCCCAGGTCTCCCGCGGCGCGGCCCAGGCGGCCGACGGCGCCGGACAGGTCGCGGACGGCAGCGCGCAGGTCGCCGACGGCACCGCGCGCATCGACGACATCGCCCAGCGCGTGGGCGACGCCGCGACCGAGGTCACCTCGCTCGTCCCGCAGGTGCGGGCCGACATCGCCCAGCGCCTGGCCGACCGCGGGGTGGACCCCGCCGTGATCGACGAGATCCTCGCGCGGCTCGACCCGATCGGCGAGCGCGTGACCGCGGTCGACGACCGCGTCCAGGCCGCCGTGGGCCAGGTGAATCGGCTCGATGCCGGCGCGCAGCAGGTGGCGAGCGGCGCCCAGCAGGTCGCGGGCGGCAGCGCTCAGGTCGCCACCGGCAGCGCCCAGCTCGCCACCGGCAGCGCCTCCCTGCGCGACGGCGCGGCCTCGGCGGCCGACGGCGCGGCGGCGCTGCGGGACGGCATCTCCGGCCTCGACGGCGGACTCGGACAGCTCGAGGACGGCGCGACGACGCTGCGTGACGGCCTGCAGAGCGGAATCGACCAGCTTCCCGACACCGACGCCGCCACCCGCGGGCAGCAGGCCTCGACACTGGCCGCGCCCGTCTCGGTCGACGCGGCGACCCTCGCGCCGGCGCAGAACTACGGCGCCGGGCTCGCACCCTTCTTCGCCGCGCTGGCCGGCTGGATCGGCATCTACGCGCTGTTCCTCATCGTGAAGCCCGTCTCGCGCCGCGCCGTCACGGCGCTCCACTCCCCGCTGCGGGTGACCCTCGCGGGCTGGGCGACGCCCGCCCTCTTCGGGGGGCTCCAGATGCTCGGACTCTTCGGCGTGCTCGCCCTCGCTCTCGGCTTCTCGTTCGCGAACCCGCTCGCGACCCTCGGCATCCTCGTGCTGGCGTCGTTCACGTACGCGGCGATCATCCTGGCGCTCAACGTCTGGCTGGGCTCGGTGGGTCAGTTCCTCGGACTCGTGCTCATGGTGCTGCAGCTGGTCACCGCGGGCGGCACGTTCCCCTGGCAGACCCTGCCCGCGCCGCTGGCCGCACTCCACCACGTCCTGCCGATGGGCTATGTCGTCGACGCGATGCGGCAGGTCATGTACGGGGGCGACCTCAGCCGGGTGAGCGGCGATCTGGCCGTGCTTCTGACGTGGATGCTGGGGGCACTGGTGCTGACCGCGATCGGGGTGTCGCGCATGACACGACGACGGACCCTGCGGGATCTTCAGCCCAGCCTGATCGGCTGACCGGAGGGTCGGGCGCACGCGAAAGGGCCGCGGCATCCCTCAGGATCGCCGCGGCCCTCGTGCGCTCAGTACCAGTTGACGGACTGCGAGTGACCCCACGCGGCGCACGGCGTGCCGTACACGGAGGAGATGTAGCCGAGACCCCAGGCGATCTGGGTGGCGGCGCTGGTCTGCCAGTCGGACCCGGCCGAGGCCATCTTGTCGCCGGGGAGTGCCTGCGGGATGCCGGTGGCCCCGCCGTCGGCGTTGTACGCCTGGTAGTTCCAGTTCGACTCCTTCGTCCACAGCGAGTCGAGGCACGAGAACTGGTCGGCGCCCCAGCCGTACTGCGACGCGGCCATCGACGCGCCGGTCGCCCGGGCGCCGTCGGGCGAGTTGGCGATCGCGGCGGCCTGCGCAGCCGCTTCGGCTGCCGCCTGGGCCTCCGCGGCGGCCTGCGCCTCGGCGGCGAGCTGCGCGTTGACGGCGGCGACCTGACTGACGACCTTCGAGGACGTCTCGCGCACCAGGCGCGTGAGCGCGGTGACCGACGACTCGGGCAGGGAGGACGGATCGGTGAGGTTGGCCAGCTGCGTGTCGAGCAGCGAGGTGTCGACCTTGCCCTCCGCGGACTGCTTCACCGCCCGGGCCATCGTCGTGTAGAACGCGGCGTCCTGGTCGACGGCCCGCTGCGGCGAGGCCACGACCGCGGCCTGCGGGGCGTTGACGGCGGCGACGGCCGAGACGGCGGGGACTGCGACGCCGGCGATGACGGCGAGGGCGACGGCGGCGGGGATGGCGAATCTCTTCGCGCGCGCGGGAGTGCGTAGGCGCACGGGGCTCCAATGATCGGGCTTCCCTGAGGCTGCTCCGAGGAAGGAGTGCGCGCGGACGCGCGGCCGTCAGGCTGGCAGCCCCGCACCACGGCCGCCGGCGAGGCGACCACTCCTCGGGAGAGAGCGGGCAGGGCGTCCTCCGCATCGGGATGCTGCGGCGGACCCGTTCACGTTAGGTGCCGTTTCTGGGCGTGTCCTCCACGAGTCCTTGCGATTGCATGCAAAGGACATCGCGTGCCGGCGACGTGGAACGGCCGGCCAGGCTGGATCGGTCGCCCCTGAGAGCGGGTCAGCCGCCGGCGGCGGGCGGCGTCTCGCGTGACTCGGCGAGCTCGTCCACGACGAGGTCGCGCTGCGCCACGGTGCCGTTGCGGTAGGCCTGCCGCCCGACCATGTGCGCCGACAGCGGCGCCGTGGCGAGCTGGATCAGCACCACCGGCACGAGGAACGCCACGACCGGCCACGAGCGCAGCGACAGCGCGACCGCGAGGCAGATGAGGATGAGGCCGAGCACCTGCGGCTTGGTCGCCGCATGCAGGCGCGTGGGCACGTCGCGGAAGCGGAGAAGCCCGATCGCCGCCGTGAGGCAGAGGAGGGCGCCCGCGAGGATCAGCAGCAGCGACACGAGATCCAGCCCGGCGTCGAGCACACCGGGGGCCGCGGCATCCGCAGTCACGGAGAAGAGCGCGTTCATCGCTGGGCGTCGTCCTTCCTCGCCACGAACCGGGCGATCGAGATCGAGCCGAAGACGCCGACGGCGGCGATGACGAGCATCACCGGCAGCGAGCGCGAGTGGTGGTTGATCGCCATCTCAGCCCCGAGCAGGCAGAGCACCTCGGTGAGCAGCACGTCGGAGGCCACCGCACGGTCGAGGATCGACGGACCGCGGACGATCCGCCACAGGGTCAGCAGCGCCGCCACCGCGAAGACGACGTAGACGATCACGAGCAGGATGTTCACGACGCTCCCCCCGCCGGACGATGCAGCTGCGGATCCTTCTCGAGCTGCTCGACCTGGGCTTTCGACCCGACGGCGAGCACGATGCGGCTCTCCCAGCGGCGCACGCTGCGGCGCTGCTCCTCGACGGCCTCCCTGTCCTTCACGCCGATGACGTGCAGGTACAGGATGCGCCGGTCGCGGTCGCTCTCGACGATCAGCGACCCGGGAATCAGCGACGCCGTCACGGCGACGTGCGCCATGATCAGGTCGTCGTCGGTCTGCAGCGGCACGGCGATGATGGCGGTGCCGGGGTAGGCCCTGGGATTCAGCACCTGCCAGGCGACCGTCAGCGACCCGCGCACGAGCGCCCACAGGAACGACAGCACGAACACCAGGCCGTACCAGAGGTTCACCCGGCCCGAGAGCTCCACGGGCGGCAGCCGGAACACGCGGGTCACGAAGACCGCCACGACGAGGCCCGTGAGGAGGGCGACGATCGTGAACTGGCCCCAGAGCAGCATCCACAGGGCGACGAGCCAGAGGAGGAACGGGAGCTGGCGCCACAGCAGGCGGGCCCCGGAGACCTGCGGCGTCACCGGCCGGCCTCCTTCTCGAGCTGCACGAGCGAGACGGGGTCGAGCAGGGAGGCGCCGATGCGCTCGCACACCGCGTAGAGCGGGCCGGCGAAGACGGTGAGCGCGATGGTGACGACGACCATCCCCGAGGTCGCGGCCGTCATGATGCGCGGGATGACGCGGCGCTCGGTCTGCACGGCGGCGCCGTCCGACCCGTCGAGGTAGGAGATGCGCGACTCGGTCTCGGCCGAGTCGTCCTCCTCGCGCCAGAACGACAGGTTCCAGGCGCGCATGAGGGCGTAGAGCGTCAGCAGCGAGGTGACGATGCCGCCGACGATGAGGACGATCATCAGGGGCGTTCCGACCTCGGCCGCCGCGTCGAACAGCGCGAACTTGCCGATGAAGCCGGAGAAGGGCGGGAGGCCGCCGAGGTTGATGGCGGGGATGAAGTACAGCACCGCGATCACGGGGGCGGCGCGCATCAGCCCCTTCACCTTGAGGATCGACGTCGACCCGGCCCGGCGCTCGATGAGACCGACGGCGAGGAACAGGGTCGTCTGCACCACGATGTGGTGGACCATGTAGTAGATCGTCGCCCCGATCGCCGCCGGGGTCGCCACCGCCAGCCCGAACACCATGTAGCCGATGTGGCTGACGAGCGTGAAGGAGAGGATGCGCTTCAGCTCCGCCTGCGCGAGGGCGCCCAGAACCCCGACGACCATCGTGGCCAGGGCGACGATGAGCAGCAGCGTGTTGACGTCGTTGTCGCGGAAGATCTCGGTCTCGGTGCGGATCATCGCGTAGACCCCGACCTTGGTCAGGAGTCCCGCGAAGACCGCCGTCACCGGTGCCGGCGCTGTCGGGTAGGAGTCGGGCAGCCAGAACGACAGCGGGAAGACCGCCGCCTTGATGCTGAAGGCCAGCAGCAGCATGAGGTGCAGCACGAGCTGGGTCTGCTGCGGCAGCTCGGTCATGCGTTCCGACAGCTGCACCATGTTCACCGTGCCGAGCGCGCCGTAGATCATCGCGATCGCTGCCAGGAACAGGATCGACGACACCAGCGAGACGACGATGTAGACGACGCCGGTGCGGATGCGCGACTCGGTGCTGCCGAGCGTGATGAGCACGTATGAGGCGACGAGCAGGATCTCGAACCCGACGTAGAGGTTGAACAGGTCGCCGGCGATGAAGGCGTTGAAGATGCCCGCCGACAGGATGAGATACGACGGGTGGAAGATCGACACCGGAGTGTCGTCGTCGCCGTCGGCCGCGCCCTGACCGACCGAGAAGAGCAGCACCGCGAGCAGCACGACGCTCGACACCACGACCAGCAGCGCCGCCAGTCGGTCGACGTACAGTACGATGCCGAACGGGATCGGCCACCCGCCGACCGACACCGCGATGGGCTGGCCGCCGGCGTCGACGGCGTACAGGAGCACCGACGCGACGACGAGCACGAGCGTCAGCGTGATGGTGGAGACGAACACCTGCGTGCGGCGGTGGCGTCCGGCGATGAGCGCGATCGCCGCGCCGACCAGGGGAAGGGTGACCAGCAGGGGGACGAGGGCGCTGATGCTCATCGGGCGCCTCCCTCGGGACGGTCGGCCTGACGGGCGGCCGGGCTGTCGGTGGGCGCGTCGTCGCGGAGTCCGGAGAACTCGCGGCTGCCGATGATGGTGATGGGGGACGTCTCCATGCCCACGAAGTCGGTCGCGGCGTCGTCGGACTCGGTCTCGGACTCGTCGTCCATGTCGTCTTCGTCCTCGACACCGCGGCGGCGTACGGCGATGTCCTCGGCGTCGTCCTCGACGGTGTCGGCCTGGCCCAGCTGCCACGAGCGGTAGATGAGCGCCAGCAGGAACGCCGAGACGGCGAAGGTGATCACGATCGCGGTGAGCGTGAGGGCCTGCGGCAGCGGGTCGGACAGCTGCTCCGGATCGCCGTCGCCGGAGAAGGCGGCGAGGCCGGGCTCGCCCATGACGATCAGCAGCAGCAGATTCGCGGCGTTGCCGAGCAGGAGGAAGCCGATGAGCACGCGGGTGAGGCTGCGTTCGAGCATCGCGTAGACGCCGCAGGCGAAGAGGACGCCCATCACGACGATGAGGACGAGCGAGGCATCCATCAGGCACTCACCCCCGGGCGGACTCCGGCGGCCGTCTGGGCCTGCGCCTGGCGGTCGACCTCGGCGCCGAGGCTGCGCAGCACGTCGAGCACGAGCCCGATCACCACGAGGTAGACGCCGACGTCGAAGATCGTGGAGGTGACGAACTCGATGTGGCCGATGACCGGAAGGTCGGCCTCGAAGAAGGTGCTGGTGAGCGGCGCGGCGCCGAACAGCAGCGGCACGACGGCGCACGCGACCGCCAGGCTCATGCCGATGCCGAGGAGGCGACCCGCGTCGGCGGGCGCGGCGGCGCCCAGTTCGTACCGGCCGCCCGCGACGTAGCGCATGACGAGCGCCATGCCCGCGACCAGGCCGCCGGCGAAGCCGCCGCCGGGCAGGTTGTGGCCGGCGAAGAGCAGGTAGAGCGACACGACGATGATCGAGTGGAACAGCACCCGCACGATCACCTCGAGCAGGATCGAGCGGTTCTCCGGCTTCACGCGCTGTCCGCCGACGAGCCACGCCTGACGCTGCCTGCCGTCGGTGCGGGGCTTGACGCCCTCCGCCGTCTCCACGAGCGGACGCCGCGTGCGCGTGCGCGGCAGCGGGGCGGTGAAGTCCGACAGCGTGTCGGCGCGGTGGGTCACGAAGACAAGGGATGCCACGCCCGTCGCGGCGAGGATGAGCACCGACAGCTCGCCCATGGTGTCCCACCCGCGGAGGTCGACGAGGGCGACGTTGACGACGTTGCGGCCGTGGCCGAGCTCGTAGGCGAGCTCGGGGAAGCGCTCCGAGATCGGCGTCGCGACGCGCGAGGACGTGGCGATGATCGCGATCGCGGCCATGGTGAGCCCGACGGCGGCGGCGACGACGGCGCGGAGGACGGGGAGGACGGAGGCGTTGTGCTCGCCCAGGCGCGCGGGGATCCGCCGCAGCACGAGAGCGAAGGCCACCAGCGTGACCGTCTCGACGAGCACCTGCGTGACGGCGAGGTCGGGCGCCCCGCTCGTCGCGAAGAGGATCACCATGCCGAGCCCGGTCACCGAGACGAGCACGACGCCGGTGTAGCGCTTGCGGGCCCGCACGGCGATGACGCCCGCGATGATCATGAGCGGCGCGGCCACGAGCTGCATCGGCGTCTGGAAGAGCGTGAGCCGGGCCTCCCAGCCGCCGCCCGCGATGAGCGCCGTGGCCTCGGCGGCGACGAACACGACGAAGATCGTGCCGACGTAGACCGCGAGCGATCCGCGCTGCGTGAGGCTCGTCGTGAGCACGGACAGGCGCGCGATGCCGCGGAGGGCGGCGTTGTAGACCTCGTTGGCGGTGAAGGGCAGCACGCGTGCGCGCGCCGTCCAGCCGCGGGTGAGGAGGAAGACGACGAGCCCCACGCCGACGGTGCCGAGCGAGATGAAGAGCGCCGGCTCGAGGCCGTGCCAGAGCGCGAGGTGGTACGGGTGGTCCGGCGCGGGCACGCCCGGCGTCGCGACCGGCGCGGTGTCGGCGTAGGGGGTGAGCGCGCCGTCGATGGCGGGCGCGGCGACTCCGGCCACGATCGACAGCCCCGACAGCAGCACCGGTGCGGCGAGGAAGCCGATAGGCGGATCGGGCCACTCGGTGCGGTCGATGCCGCTGTCCTTCTTCGTCCAGAAGGCGCCCCAGAGGAACCGCGCGCCGTAGGCCATCGTCAGCACGGAGCCGAGGACGATGCCGAGGAGCGCGACCAGGCCCCACGCCGAGCCGCCCGCCGTCTCCTCGAGCAGCGCGGTCAGGGCGCCCTCCTTGGCGACGAAGCCGATCGTGGGGATGATGCCGGCCATGCTCGCCACGGCGATGAACGAGAAGACCGCCATCACGGGCGCCTGCCGGCCGAGTCCGTTCAGTTCGTTGATGTCGCGGGTGGACAGCTGGCGGTCGATGACGCCGACGACCAGGAACAGCGCCGACTTGAACAGCGCGTGGCCGACCAGCAGAGCGAGGCCGGCGAGCGCGGCGTCACGGGTGCCGTAGCCGAGCACGACGGTAAGCATGCCGAGCTGGCTCACGGTGCCGAACGCGAGGATGCGCTTGAGGTCCGCCTCGCGGAGCGCCTGCAGTCCGCCCAGGATCATCGTGAACACGCCGAGCGAGATGACGATCGGACGCCACGGCGCCGCGAGGGCGAACACCGGGGCGAGGCGGGCGATGAGGTAGATGCCGGCCTTCACCATGGCCGCGGCGTGGAGGTACGCGCTCACCGGCGTGGGAGCGGCCATCGCGCCGGGCAGCCAGAAGTGGAACGGGAAGATGGCCGACTTGCTGAGCGCTCCGACGAGCAGAAGGATCAGCGCCGCGTCGACCATCGGACCGGTGGGCGCCTCGGCGAGGATCGTCGACAGGCTGCTCGTCCCGGCGTCGACGACGAGGAGCACGACGCCGATGAGCATCACCAGCCCGCCGAGCGTGGTCACCAGGAGCGCCTGGAGCGCAGCGCGGCGGCTCGCGGCCCGTCGGTTGTAGAACCCGATCAGCAGGTACGACAGGATGCTCGTGATCTCCCAGAACATCACCAGCACGACCAGGTCGTCGGTGAGCACGAGTCCGTACATCGCGCCGGCGAAGGCCAGCAGCACGGCGGAGAACTGCCCGACGCCGTCGCTCTTGCCGCGGAAGTACCAGCGGCAGTAGATCATCACGAGCGCGCCGACCCCGGTGACGACCAGCGCCATCACCCAGGCGAGGGTGTCCATGCGCATCGAGAGCTGGATGCCGAGCGCCGGGATCCAGTCATATGCCTCGAACGGCACATCACCGGACTGCACGAGCGGTGCGAGCCAGACGGTGTGCGCGAACGCGATCACCGGCAGCGCCGCGGCGACGTAGAACGCCCGGGCGCCGATGCGGGACACGAGCCACGGCAGCAGAATCGGGATGACCGCGAACGCGCCGAGGAGTGCCAGCATCCGCGGCCTCCTCAAGGTCGTCGGCAGCGGAGGGGAAGCGCTGCACGGGCGATCGGGGTCTGACACCCATTCTACGGGCGGGCGACCTGCGGATCCGCCGGGTGGAACGGGCTCACTCGCGCGGCATCACGTTCAGACCGGCGCGGGACCCGTCGTGTTCCCCTCGCGGAAACGGCAGGTGAAGTGGATGGATGCCGCCACCCGGCCCTCGAGCATGGCCGCGACGGCCTCACCGGCCGCGCGGCCCTTGTCGGTCGCGGGCTGCACGAGCGTCGTCAGCTCGTAGGGCGCGAGGCCGTCCACGACCACACCGTCGAAGCCCGTGACGCTGAGGTCTTCCGGCACCCGCAGCCCCGCCTCCTCCGCCGCGCGGATGATGCCGGCGGCCAGCACGTCGCTCTGCGCGAGCACGGCGGTCGGGCGATCGGCCGCGCCGAGCATCTCCCGGCCGGCGCGGAGGCCCTCGTCGATCGAGCTGCCCGCCGACGCGTATGCCGGCGCGCCGGGGAAGACATCGCGGGCTCCGGCGAGGCGGTCGCGGGTGACGTCCACCGTGATGCGGTCGGCAGCCCCGGCGTCGAGCCAGCCGCGGCGACGCGCGACCGTGGTCGGCAGGGTGAGGATGGCGACCCGCGTGTGCCCGAGGCCCTTCACGTGGCTGGCCGCCTGGCGCTGGGCCTCGCGGCTGTCGAGCCGGATCTGCGGCACGTCGTCGCCGGCATCGCCCTCCAGCACCACGACCGGGAGCCGTCGCGCGAGGACGGCCGCGAGCGACTCCCGCAGCGAGCCGCTGCAGCCCATCAGCACCGCCGCGTCGACAGGCGCCGTCGTGAGGGTGGGTGCCGAGGCGGCGGATGCTGCGCCCAGGCCGTCGCGGAGGAGCAGCAGTCCGGCCCCGAGCGGGGCGACGGCCTCGGCGAGGCCGTCCATCGTGAGACGCGTCACCGGGTCGAGGAAAGCCGCGCCCAGGTGCTCCTCGAGCACGACGCCGACGATGCCCGAGCGACCGCGCCGCAGCGAGGCGGCGCGCGGGTCGGGGCCGCTGTAGCCGAGCGCCTCCGCGGCCTCGCGCACCCGACGGCTCGTCGCCTCCGACACGGGCGTCTTGCCGCTGAAGACCACCGACGCCGTCGAGGGCGAGACCCCGGCCGCGCGCGCGACATCGGAGATGGTGGCTCTGCGAGTGCTCACACGAGGATGTTAGCCCGGCGGGTTTCCGCCCGTCGAATCGATTCGGTAGCCTGGTGCGATGACCTCCGCCCTCAGCCGGCCCCAGCTCGTCGCCTGGCGGACCGCGATCTTCGCGATCTTCTTCGCCACCGGCCTCGGCTTCGCGTCGTGGGCGGCCCGTCTCCCGGCCGTCAAGGTCGATCTCGGCATCAACGACTTCGAGGTCGGCGTGCTGCTGTTCGTGTCCGGCGCGACGTCGCTGATCGGCCTGTCGCTGGCGAACCTCATCGTCGTGCGCTGGGGAGCCCGGCGGGGCATGTTCTTCACCATCCTGACCTTCGCGGCGGGCGTCATCATCGCCGGCCTCGGCGTGCAGGTCGCGCAGTCCTACGCGGTCACCGCGGTGGGGCTGTCGCTGATGGGCCTGGGCATGAGCTCGACCGACGTCATGATGAACGTCGAGGCGGCGGCGGTGGAGCAGGCGTTCGGTCGCACCCTCATGCCCCTCTTCCACGCGTTCTTCAGCCTCGGCACGGTCGCCGGCGCCGGCGTCGGCATCGCGATGGCGGCCGGCGGCGTGGGCGTCGGCCTGCACCTGGGGGCGGTGGGCATCGCCGTCATCATCACCGGCCTCCTCGCCCTCCGCGCCGTTCCCGTCCACGATGCGGTGCCGACCGATGAGGCCGCCGCGCCCGGCCGCGGCGAGCGCCTGCGGCAGTCGCTCGTCGTATGGCGCGATCCGCGCACGTACGCGATCGGCATCATCATGCTCGGCATGGCCTTCGCCGAGGGCAGCGCGAACGACTGGCTGACGATCGCCATGGTCGACGGGCACGCCGAGACCGAGGCCGTCGGCGCCGTCGCGCTCACGGTGTTCTCGGTCGCGATGACCGTCTTCCGCATCCTGGGCGGACCGCTGGTCGACCGCATCGGCCGCGTCTGGACGCTCCGGGTGCTGTCGGTCGCTGCCGCCGTCGGTCTGGTGCTGTTCATCCTCGCGCCGTCGCTGCCGGTCGCCTTCGTCGGCGTGGCCCTGTGGGGCGCGGGAGCCTCGCTCGGCTTCCCGCTGGGCATGTCCGCCGCCGCCGACGACCCGACGAAGGCCGCCGCCTCGGTCTCGGCCGCCGCCACGATCGGCTACCTGGCCTTCCTCTGCGGCCCGCCGCTCCTCGGCTGGATCAGCCACTCGATCGGCATCCTCCCCACCCTCTGGATCATCGTCGGACTCATCGTGATGTCGGGCCTCGCCTCGGGGGCGGCCAAGCCGATCGCCGGGTCGAAGGTCGGCGCCGGGCACGCGGCGCACTGAGCCACCCTCGGCACCGACGCCCACGCCGCCGCGATGCCCACCGGCCGCCGCGGGTAGGCTCATCGGGTGCGTCTTGTCATCGCCCGCTGCTCCGTGGATTACGCCGGTCGCCTGAACGCGCACCTGCCTCTGGCCACGCGCCTCCTCGTCCACAAGGGCGACGGCAGTCTGCTGGTGCACTCGGACGGCGGCTCGTACAAGCCGCTCAACTGGATGAGCCCGCCCTGCACGCTCACCGTCGAGACGCCCGACGGCGACAACGTCGCCGCCGGCGTTCAGGAGGTCTGGCGCGTGACGCACGCGAAGACCGGCGACTCGCTCCTCGTGCGCATCTACGAGCTGCTGCACGACTCCTCGCACGAGCTGGGCATCGACCCCGGGCTGCAGAAGGACGGCGTCGAAGCCGACCTCCAGCGCCTCCTCGCCGAGCAGGTCGGCACCATCGGCGAGGGCCTCACGCTCGTCCGCCGAGAGTTCCCCACGGCCATCGGCCCGGTCGACCTGCTCCTGCGCGACCCCGCCGGCGGCACGATCGCGGTCGAGGTGAAGCGGCGCGGCGACATCGACGGCGTCGAGCAGCTGACCCGCTACCTGGAGCTGCTGGGTCGCGACCCGCACCTCGCCCCGGTCACCGGCGTCTTCGCGGCGCAGGAGATCAAACCCCAGGCCCGCGTGCTGGCGGCGGACCGCGGCATCCGCTGCGTCACCCTGGACTACGACGAGATGAAGGGCGTCGCCTCCGGCGCCCCCCGGCTGTTCTGAGCCGACGGGTAGCGTAGGGGCATGGCGTCGCACTCCCCCTGGTCCTGCATCCTCTGGGACGTCGACGGCACGATGGTGGATGCCTCGGACGGCATCCTCCGCCGGCTCGGCATCACGATGGAGCGCCTGGGCCACCCGCCGGTGGCGCGGGCCGAGCTCGTCCACTGGATCGGGCCGCCCATGTTCGAGACGTTCCAGAAGCAGCTCGGCATGACGCCGGAGCAGGCCACCGAGGCCGTCGCCGTCTATCGCGAGGTGGGCCGCGACGACGGCTACACGACCGGCGCACGCCTCTACCCCGGCATCGCCGACCTCGTCGCCGATCTCGCCGCCGCGGGCGTGCCCCAGGCCACGGCCAGCAGCAAGCCCGAGATCCAGGTGCAGGCCCTGATGGAGCACTTCGATCTCGCCCCCCAGCTGGCCGTCATCGTCGGCGCGTCGATCGACGAGAAGCGCCTCAGCGAGAAGGCCGACATCGTCGCCGAGGCGCTGCGGCGCCTCGAGGCGCAGGGCATCGACGTCAGCCGGCCCGTGCTGATCGGCGACCGGCACCACGACGTCGAGGGTGGCGCGGCGCACGGCGTGCCCGTGATCTTCGTCCGCTGGGGGTTCAGCTGGCCCCACGAGGCCGACGGCGCACAGGCCGCCGTCGATTCGGTCGACGAGCTCCGCCGCCTCCTGCTGATCCCGGACGAGGATGCCTGACGCCCTGGCCGACGCGCTCGGCTGGATCATCCCGGCCGTCATCGTCTTCGCCGTCGCCGCGCTGCTGATCGCGGTGCTCGTCGTCGCGCTGCGCCGGGCGCGCCGCAGTCCGCGCGCACAGGCCGCCGCCGAGGGCGAGCGCGCTGGGGCAGGTTCGGCACTGGTCGCGCTCGACGACGCGATCGAGGAGGCCGACCTCGAGGTGGGGCTGTCGGGCGCCCTCTACGGGGGCGACGCCCCGCAGTCCCTGCGCCGGGCGCGCATGACCGCCCAGCACGTGCGCGACAAGGCCTTCGAGGAGTACCGCGCCGTCTCGGCCGAGCCCGCCCCCCATCCCGACCAGGTCACGCGCACGTCCCGGCGCCTGCGCTCCCGCGTCGACGAGGCGCGGGCGATCCTCGACCGCGCCGCCGCGGAGCACGCCGAGTGGGTGCGCGGCAACGTCTCGGCAGCCGATCGGGTGGCCGCGGCATCCGCTCGTCTCGACGACCTGCGCGGCAGCACCGGCGACCTCCGCGCGCTCGTGGACGAGCTGCGGTCCCGCTTCGACGAGTCCGAGTGGACGGATGCCGCGGCCGCCGCCCGCGCGGCCCTCACCCACGCCGACGCCGCGACGTCGCACCTCGAGCGTGCACGACGCAAGGCCGGCGACCCCACGGTCACCGCCCTGCCCGACCTGAGCGAGGCCGAGCGGGCGCTGCGGCAGGCGCAGGCCGAGGCGCGCGCCGTGGAGGAGCGGCACCGGCTCGTGACCCAGGCGGCCCTCGCGGTCACCGGCGAGCTCGACGTGCTGCGGACGGCGCTGCGCCAGGCCGAGGCCCTGCGGAGCTCGCTCGAACCCGACGCCGCCGACCGGCTCGCCGCCGAGATGCGCGAGGTGGGTGCCGCGGCCACGGCCCTCGAGCCCGCAGCCTTCCGCCGACCCACCGCGACGATCGACGGCATCGCCCGCGCCCGCGACCGCCTCGACATGGCGCTGGGCGACGCGCGAACGGCGCAGCAGCGCCTCCGCGGCGCCCGCACGGCGCTCCCCGGCACCCTTGCAGCGGCGCGCAACGCCGTCGCGCGTGCGGAGAGCGCCGTCTCCCACGCACGGGCCGGCGCCGACGCCCGCATGCGCCTGAGCACCGCGCAGTCCGAGCTCGCCGCCGCCCGTCAGGCGCAGGACCCGGTCGAGGCGCTGGACGCCGCCCGACGGGCGCTGCGCGCCGCGGAGTTCGCGCACGACCTGGCCGCCTACGCCCGCCGCGGCTGACGGGACCTGACTCCCGTGTCGCCGGGGATGCCCACCGCTATCGTGTGACCATGACCGACACCGTGTCGCGCCCTCGTCCCCCGGTCCTGCGTGTCGTGTCCCGCATCCCGGCGACTCTTTCCCTCATCGCCGCGATCCTCGTCACCGGCGTGATCTGGGGCGGCCTGTGGTCGCCCTTCCAGGACAGCGATCTCTTCCCGCAGGTGGCCTACGGGCTCCCCGCCCTGGAGGAGGGGCGCTTCTGGACTCCGATCACCGGGACGTTCTTTGTCAATCTCCCGTGGGTCTACATCCTCACGATCCTCGGGTTCGCCGGCATGGCCTTCCTGGAGTTCAAGCGAGGCTCCCGGGTCGCCCTGGCCTACTTCGGCATCGGCCAGCTGTTCGCCGTCTTCGCCGCCGCGCTCCTCCTGTGGGTGGGGGCGTTCCTCCCCTGGCCGTGGGCTCAGCTGCAGGCGGGAGTGCTGGACGTCGGTCCGTCCGGCGGCACCATGGCGTGCCTCGCCGCGGCGATCGGGCTGTTCGTGGCCCCGTGGCGCCTGCGCGCCTGGGTGGTCTTCCTCGCCTTCCTCTTCGTCGCCCTCCTGTACTGGGGGTCGGTCGCCGACGTCGAGCACGTGCTGGCCGCGCTGCTCGTGCTCAGCGTCGACCGGTCGCTGCGGGTGCAGCGCTCGACGGTGCGCGAGCAGCGCGTGACAGCCTTCACGGTCATGCTCGCCCTCGGCGCCACGCAGATCATCGTGCTGCTCGTGCCCACGGAGGGGCCGTTCGGGTACTCCGACCCGGGAGAGGGGTCGTGGGTCGACATCATCATCGACGCCGCCATCATCCTCTTCGTCGCGAACGGGCTGTTCCACGGCCGCCGCTGGGCGTGGATCGTCTCCATCATCCTGGCGAGCTTCAACCTCCTCACCGGAGGGCTGGTCATCGCCGCGGTGCTGCTGCTCGGTCACGACGGCACGGAGGTGGTCCTCAGCGGCGACCCGAGCCTCACCGCCGGGTCGACGGTGCTGTGGCTGCTCATGTTCATCTACCTCCTCTGGATCCGGCACGCCTTCACCGCGCGACGGAAGTCCAAGCTGGGCGCGCAGAGCCCGCCCACCGTCGACGAGGTGAAGGAGATGCTGCACGCGCACGGGGGCGGCACCCTGTCCTGGATGTCGACGTGGGAGAACAACGAGTACGTGCGCACGACGCACGGGATCGTGGTCTACCAGCGCCGGGCCGGCGTCGCTGTCGCCCTGGCCGACCCGCTGGGGCCTGCCGGCACGCGCGCGCAGTCGGTGACGGAGTTCATCTCCATGACCGAGGCGGCGGGGCTGACGCCCTGCTTCTTCAGCTCCAGCGAGGAGACGCGGGATGCCGTCCCGCCGATCTGGCGCAGCATCGTCGTCGCGGACGACACGATCGTCGACCTGCCGGTGCAGTTCACCGGCAAGCAGTGGAACTCCGTGCGCTCCTCCCTCAACCGCGCGGGCCGCGAGGAGATGACGTTCCGCCTGACGCACCTGAAGGACGAGACGTGGGGCATCCGGCAGCAGCTGCGGGCGATCTCGGAGATGTGGGTCGGTGACAAGGGCCTGCCCGAGATGGGATTCACGCTGGGGACGCTGACCGAGGCGGAGGACCCGGAGGTGCGCCTGGCGCTGGCCATCTCCCCGAGCGGCGACGTCGACGGGTTCCTGTCATGGCTGCCGGTCTACGGCGCGGACGGCGCGGTGCACGGCTGGACGCTCGACCTCATGCGTCGGCGCGAGGGCGGCTTCGGCCCGGTGATGGAGTACCTGCTCGGCGCCTCGGCGCGTCAGTTCTCGGAGGAGGGCGCGAAGATCATGTCGCTCTCCGGCGCTCCGCTCGCGCACGAGTACCCGCCGGGGGCCGGCATGATCGCCGAGCTGAGCGACAAGCTCGCCGAGTCGCTGGAGCCCGTCTACGGCTTCCAGTCACTCCACAAATTCAAGATGAAGTTCAACCCGCGCTTCGAGACGATGTACCTGCTCTTCCACGACGAAGGCGATCTCATCCCCATCGGCGCCGCGCTCACGCGCGCGTTCCTCCCCGACGCGACCGTGCGCCAGTTCGCCGGCGCCGGCCTGGAGCTCGTCCGCGGCAAGGGCTGAGCGGGGTCTGGGCGGCCGCGTGTCGCCCGGAGCTGCACGCGGGCACGAGAAAGCGGCGGTGCCGGGACGAGGTCCTGGCACCGCCGCTCGCGTGGTTCAGAGGGGTTGGATGTTCTCCGCCTGCAGGCCCTTGGGACCCTGTGCGACGTCGAACTCCACGCGCTGATTCTCCTCGAGCGAGCGGTAGCCGCTCGCCGCGATGGCGCTGTAGTGGGCGAAGACGTCCGCGCTGCCGTCATCGGGAGCGATGAAGCCGAAGCCCTTCTCCGAGTTGAACCACTTGACCGTGCCCTGCGTGCTCATTCCGTGCCGTTCTGCTGAGTATCCGCACCTGGCGCGCGGATGACCTTCACGCTAATGACCCTGCCCGCCGAGCGCACCGTCCGGCGGCTGATGTGACGAAACCGTTGCACGACGCGCGGCGCCGCGGGCCGGACCGAGGCTGCCGGAACAAGTCGACGCCCGGGCCCGGCAGAGCGCACGGACCCGGGCGCCGATGTATCCCCCCGGATAGGTCACGCTGAGCGCGACAGCATGATTCTAGTGATATATCGGTGTACAGCGCGCCCCCTCACGGCTATCCGTCGATGGCGCCATAGAATTCCCACGCCGATGAGCATGGACACTTCCTTCGAACCGCTCGACACCCGAGGCGCAGTCCTGGGCGACGAGGTCTTCCGCGTGCTCGGAAAGGCGATCCTCGAGGGCAGGCTCCGCCCGGGCGATCGACTGCGCGACGTCGAGCTCGCCCAGATGCTCGGCGTCTCGCGCACGCCGATCCGCGAGGCGCTGCAGCGACTGGAGCGGATGGGGCTCGTGGAGGTCTCCGCCAACCGCTGGACCCGCGTGACCGCTCCCCCCGCGACGGCGTTCGACGAGACCCGCGAGTTCATGGCGCTCATCGTGGGCGACGCACTGCACCTCGCCCTCTCGCGATGCGACGACGAGACGCACGGCACGCTCATCGGCTTGGCGGAGGCCCTCGAGGCGGCAGCTCGGTCCGGTGACGCGATGGCCACGCTCGGCGCCCAGGTCGTCTTCTACCAGCAGGTCATCCGGGCCTCACGCAACGGCATCTTCGCCGCCGTCATGCGGGAGGCGGGCCTCACCCTGCAGCGGAACCTCCAGCAGAAGACCCCGGATTCCGCGACCCCCGCTCTCGCGGATCGCTTCGCGGAGCTGCGCGACGCGGTGAAGATCCGCGATGCCGTCGCGGCGGAGCAGGTGCTGCTGGGCATGTACGTCCGCGCGGACGTGCCGGATCCGGCATCCTGAATCCCGGCCGACCGGAGGAACGGGTTCTGCCTGTCGCGGGTGATCGGTAGCGTGGGCACGTGGGCCACATCGAACTGCGCGACATCGCCGACGACGACCTCGACGCCGTCTTCGAGATGATGCGGGATCCGGAGGGCATCGCGCGAGCGGCCTTCACGGCGAAGGACCCCGACGACCGGGCGAGCTTCGACGCCTGGATGGCACGGAACCGCGCGAACCCGTCGGCGCGCGTGCAGGTGGTCACCGAGGACGGCGGCTTCGCCGGCACGGCCGGCACCTTCTCGGTCGACGGCGACCGGGAGATCACCTACTGGATCGCGCGCCACGCGTGGGGCCGCGGTGTCGCCACCGCCGTGATCGAGCTCCTCATCGCGCTCGAACCGGAGCGCCCCCTCTACGCCCGCGCGGCGGCGCTCAACACGGCCTCCGTCGCCGCGCTCCGGCGTGCGGGGTTCGCCGAGATCTCGCGCAACGACGCCTACGCCCCCGGCGTGGGGAGAAACGTGGAGGAGATCGTCTTCGCGCTGCTGCCGACGCTCGACGGCAACTGAGCGACGCCCTCGCCGCCGCGCGCGTCGCGCGGTGCTCGGCGCCTCGCCGCCGCCCTAGGATGTGGCCGTGAGCGCACCGCCCCCTGCCCCCGCCGGTCCGGCGGACGACGGCTCCGGCGCCCCCGATCCCCGTCCGGCGGGCGCTCGGACACGGCTCGTCGCCTGGGCCGATCGCGTGCCCACCGGGTGGTTCGCCGGCATCCTCACCGCCTGCTTCCTCGGCGTGACGGCGGCCTTCGGCGGACTCTCGGCGGTCGCCGCTCCCCCGCTCCCCGAGCTGCGCGCCGGTGAGACGCACCGCAACGACCAGTTCTCCCTCACCGTCGAGCGCGCGGTGCTGATCGACGAGCTGAGCGACGCGGGTGTCTCCGTCGAGGCAGGCCAGCGGGTGCTGGCGGTCGTGCTGACCGTCGAGAACGAGTGGGATCGCGCCCTCGCCGCGTCGAGCGGCCCGAGCGGCAGGGAAGGCGTCATCGGCTCCGTCCGCATCGACGAGCTCGGCGACGTGCCGGCGGACGCCGTCGCCCGGCTCGACGACGCGACGAACTCCCCCTACCTCCAGCCCGGCGTGCCCGCGGAGCTCGTCCTGACCTGGGCGGTCGACGCCGATTCGGTGTCCGACGGCGAGGAGCTCCACGTCGTACTCCGTGACATGAGTCTCAGCACCGGGCAGCTGGTCACCTACGGGCAGTGGTGGGACAGCCCGGTCGCCGCCGCGCGGCTGGCGGTCGACGTCACGGACGTGGGCACCGGAGCCGACGCCTCCGCCCAGGACGGCGGCGACGGATGAAGCCGTGGCTGGTGTGGACGATCGGTCTGGCGCTGGTCGTCGCGGCCTGGGCGGTCATCCAGATCACGCCGTCCGACGACGCAGCGGTGACCCCGTTCGAGGTGCCCGGAGCGCTGGGTTCCCCCCTCTCCGGACGAGCCTTTCAAGCCTCCGTGACCGACGTGCGCCTCGGTGACCGCGCCGAGGCCGGCGGCTGGAGCGCCGAAGGCACGTGGGTGGTCGCGGACGTCACGGCGCAGGCGCTGCTCGATGAGCAGGGCTCGCTGCTGGGGCACGCCGATCTCATCGTCGACGGCGTGCGCTACCGCGCGAGCGAACGGCCGCCCTCGATCTTCCGAACGGGTCTGAGCGTGGGACTGCCGAGGTCGGGCAGCATCGCCTTCGAGATCCCGGCCGACGTCGCGCAGCGCTCGGGGGTCATCGAGCTCGGCCTCTCCGAGGAGACGCGGCTCGACTCGGTCGTGCGCGTGCCGGTCGATCTGGCGGCACTCGATCGCGGCACCGATGTGGAGCTCCGGAAGACGGAGTGGGCGCGATGACGCGGGCGTGGTGGCGGCGCAATGCGCTCGCGATCGGGGCCGTCGCGGTGCTGCTGCCCGTCACGGGGCTCACCATCTCCGGCGTCGAGTGGTGGCAGATGAATCAGGCGCAGCCCGTGTTCGCGACGACCGTCGCCGCGGGAGACACCGTCGAGTATGCGGGAGGCACGTGGGGCCCGGCGGTCGTGCGGTCGCAGGCCCCCGGACCGGACGACGACCTGCCGGCCGATGGTCGCCTCCTGGTCGTGGAGGTGCCGGTCGACCCGCACGGGAAGATGCTGGGGTGCGACGTGCCCGCGCTCCGTGAGCCCGACGGCATGCAGCGGCGCTGGCAGAACGCGCTCGGCGACGTGGACTGGGACTACCGGAACCCGACGGTGTGCCCGTCAGACTCGACCGCTCCGTTCACCATCGAGGTCCCCTACCTCCTGCCCGACAGTGTCAGCGGCCCGCTCGGCCTCGACTTCGCGCTCGCTGACGAGCTGCCGGGCTTCCTGCGACTCGGCGTCATCGTGCCCTGACTCCTCATGCCCCGACTCGACCACCGGAGCGCCGATGAGGGCCCCGATCGTGGAGTCGTAGGCGCTGGCGATCAGCACCGTGCGCAGGGGCTCGATCACGAGCGGCACGATCAGCAACAGCGGCGTGCCGGCCACGAGCCAGAACGTCTCGAAATCCTGAGGGCCGACCACGCGCGTGACCCCGATGCGCAGCACCTGGCCGGCGAGCAGGAGGATGACGTACAGCAGCACGTAGCCGCCGATGAGCACGGGACCGCCGCGCCACATGAGCACGATCGCCCGCCAGATCGGACGGAACCGCGCGCCCATCCCCGCGCCGATGTCGGTGAGGCGACGACGCAGGCGCGCCGGCACGCTGGAGTACCGTGTCCGCGCCCGGGTGACCAGTTCGCCGCGCAGACGCACGCCCTGCGGCACGACGGCCTGGCCGTAGACGACGCCGGCGATGGTCAGCCATGCGAGCGGCACCAGCAGGACGACTCCGGCCTGACCGATCAGCCAGAGCACCGCGTCCCAGGTCCAGCCGAGCGGGGCGAACCAGCCGCCCACCCACGCGCGCGCCTCGCCCAGCCACGCGATCGCCTGGCGGGAGTCGACCCACGCCGACACCTGACCCAGCGCCTCGCCGATGAAGTACACCGAGAGGAACACCCAGAGTCCCTCGAGGTAGGTCGCGCCGACCGACGTCCAGCGCGGCAGCTGCGCCTGCCAGCGCTTCCAGGCCCAGCGGCCGGCGAACGCCAGGGCGACGACGCCGATCGTCCACGGCTCCCACGTGAGGTCGGCCACGGCGCCCGACGTGTCCACGTCCGTGCCGGTGAGGATGCCGATCGTGTCGCGATCCACCTTCACGGCGAGCGCGACGCTCAGATAGGAGGCGACGTCCTCGACGAGGAAGCCGAGCACCGCGTAGACGGCGATGAACGGCAGCGTGGCCGACAGCAGCGCGTCGCGGAAGGCCTCCCGACGCGCCCGCCCGTCGGCGGGCGGCGGTGCGATGACGCCGAGCCGCGGCATCCCGTCTCTCAGCACCAGGAACATCGCGACGAGGCTGACCAGCTTCGCCAGGATCGCGAGCGGGAGGAGAAGGATGCCGCCGAGCGCCGTGTACCCGCCCACGTAGCCGGCGAGCTGGATGCCGAGATAGCGCCCGAGGGTGCCGGCCAGGTACCACGCGAGGAGGGCGGGGCCGTGCGCGAGGAGCAGCCGCCCGGCCATCACGATCATCGTCCGCACGGCACCACCGTAGCGAGCGGCCGCCCGTCCGGGTCAGCGGATGACGTCGAACACCTGCTTCTGGACGCCGTTCGGATACACCGCGTGCTCCACCAGCGACAGCCTGACCCAGTCGCGGTCGGCGGTGCTGAAGAAGCGCTTGCCCGCACCCAGCAGCACGGGGAAGACCAGCAGGTGGTAGCGGTCGACGAGATCGGCGTCCGCGAGAGCGGCTCCGAGCTCGGCGCTGCCCTGCACGAGGATAGGGCCGCCCTCGGTCTCCTTGAGCGCGCGGACGTCGTCCAGCGAGCGCAGCACGGTCGCGGGCCAGCGGTCGTCGTCCGTCTCCAGCGTGCGCGAGACCACGTAGCGCGGCATCGCGTTGTAGCCGGCGAAGTCGTCGACCATGCCCGGCCACACGGGCGCGAAGAGCTCGTAGCTGCGGCGCCCGAGCAGCAGCGCCGTCGCCTCCCCCTGCTCGCGCCCCTTGATCTCGTACGCGCTCGGGTCGAAGTCGACGGCCTTGAAGGTCCAGCCGTCGTTGCGCCACCCCTCGTCGCCGCCGGGTCCCTGCATGACCCCGTCCGTCGACATGAATCCCGTCACGATGAGCTGCCGCATGACACTTCTCCTCTGCTTCTTCTCCGTCTGCCGCGCACCAGGCTAACGGCGGGCCCGGCCGCGCAGGAGCGGTTTAGGGTCATCGTGTGACCGATCCCCGCGACGCCCTCTCCCGCCACACCGACTACGGAGCGGAGCGCCTCGAAGAGGCCGGCATCGCGGCCGATCCCGTCGTCCAGTTCGAAGCGTGGCTCGTCGAGGCGGCCGATCGCGATGTCTACGAGCCGAACGCCATGGTGCTCGGCACGATCGGCGAGGACGGCGTCCCCTCGAGCCGCACCGTGCTGCTGCGGGGTGTGGACGACACGGGCTTCGTCTTCTACACCGACCAGTCATCGCGCAAAGGCCGAGCCCTGGCCGCACACCCGATCGCCACGCTGCTCTTCCCCTGGTACAGCCTTCATCGTCAAGTGATCGTGACCGGCGAGGTCGCACCCGTCGACGACGCCGAGTCCGACGCCTACTGGTACTCGCGGCCGCACGGCTCCCGGGTGGCGGGGACGGCGAGCGAGCAGTCCCGGCCCATCGGCTCCCGTGTGGACCTCGAAGAACGCGTGGCGCAGCTCGAGCAGCAGTATCCCGAGGGCTCCGACGTGCCCCGGCCCGAGCGCTGGGGCGGCTTCCGCGTGCGGCCGTTCCGCGTCGAGTTCTGGCAGGGCCGCACGTCGCGGCTGCACGACCGGCTCGTCTTCTTCCGCACCCCCGGTGCGGATGAGCCCTGGAGCCTGGAGCGCCTGCAGCCCTGAGCCGCGGCATCCGGAGTGCCGGCGTTCCGGGATCCGTGCGCGACGCGGTTCCCGAACCTCGACAATCGTCGAGGGGATCGGCCGCCCGTCGGACGTACGGTGGTCGCATGGGTCAGAACGTCGCCGATCTCTTCGTCCACACCCTGGTGCGCGCGGGGGTGACGCGCGTGTGGGGACTGCCCGGGGACTCGCTGAACGGCTTCACCGACGCGATCCGCCGCTCCGGCGAGCTCGAGTGGAGGCACGTCCGCCACGAGGAGGCGGCGGCGTTCGCCGCCGCGGGCGAGGCGCATGTCACCGGCGAGCTCGCCGTCGTCGCGGGCAGCTGCGGTCCGGGCAACCTGCACTTCATCAACGGCCTCTTCGACGCGCAGCGGAGCCGCGTGCCGGTCCTGGCCATCGCCTCGCACATCCCGAGCGCGGAGATCGGGAGCAGCTACTTCCAGGAGACCCACCCGCAGGAGCTCTTCCGCGAGTGCAGCGACTACGTCGAGCTGGTCGGCGACCCCGCGCAGCTCCCCTGGGTGCTCGAGACCGCGATGCGCACCGCCGTCGAGAAGAACGGTGTGGCCGTCGTCGTCGTGCCCGGCGACATCTTCCACCGCGATGCCCCGAAGCGCCGGCCCTCGGCGCCGATCCGGGCAACCCGCCCGCGCGTCCTGCCGAGCGAGGACGAACTCGCCGCGGCGGCCGGCCTGCTCAACGACGCGGGCAGCGTCACGATCCTCGCCGGGGCCGGCGTCGCCGGTTCGCACGACGAGGTGATGGCCCTCGCCGAGGCCCTGCAGGCGCCGATCGTGCACGCCTTCCGCGGCAAGGAGCACATCGAGTACGACAACCCCTTCGATGTCGGGATGACCGGCCTGCTGGGCTTCGCGTCGGGCTACCGGGCGATGGAGCGCTGCGACGCCCTCCTGATTCTCGGCTCCGACTTCCCGTACCGCGAGTTCTACCCCGAGAAGGCGACGGTCATCCAGGTCGACGTCCGCGGCGAGCAGCTCGGTCGCCGCACGCCCATCGACCTCGGCCTGGTCGGCGACGTCGGCGAGACGGCCCGGGCGCTCGCGCCGCTCGTGCGAGCAGGGCGTTCGGACGCGCACCTGAAGGACAGCCTGAAGCACTATCGCTCCACACGGCATCAGCTCGACGAGCTGGCGAACGACGACGGCCGGTCGCCCATCCATCCGCAGTACGTCGCGAAGCTCGTCGACGAGCTCTCCGCCGAGGACGCGATCTACACCGCGGATGTCGGCTCCCCGGTGATGTGGGCGGCCCGCTATCTGAGGATGACCCCCGATCGGCGGCTCATCGGCTCCTTCAGCCACGGGTCGATGGCCAACGCCGTGCCCCACGCTCTGGGCGCCCAGGCCGCCGCACCGGACCGCCAGGTGATCGCGCTGGCCGGCGACGGCGGGATCTCGATGCTGATGGGCGAGCTGCTCTCGATCCGCCAGAACGACCTGCCCGTGAAGGTCGTCGTCTTCAACAACTCGTCCCTGAACTTCGTCGAGCTGGAGATGAAGGCCGCCGGCACCGTCACCTACGGCACGGATCTGGTGGAGACCGACTTCGCGGCCATCGCGCAGGCGTCGGGCATCGCGGGCTATCGCGTGGAGAAGGCGAGTGATCTCGCCGCCACGCTGAAGCGCGCGTTCGACGAGCCGGGGCCGGCGCTCATCGACGTCGTGGTCGCCCGTCAGGAGCTGACCATCCCTCCGTCGATCACCGTGGCGCAGGCGAAGGGCTTCGCCCTCTACGCGCTGCGGACCGTCTTCTCCGGCCGCGGCGATGAGCTCCTCGACCTGGCCGACACGAACGTCTGGCGTCGCCTGTTCAACTAGCACCGCCGCCGCGGTCGCCACCGCCGCGTTCCGGTGAAGCTCACCTGACGCGAATCGTCGACACCTCTGCAGCGTTCCCGCACGGAGCGTCAGACGAGCACGGCGCGACCCCGACGCCCGCAGCTCGGACCGCGGCTGGCTAGGCTCGTTCCCCCGTGCCGGCCCGCAGCCATTCAGGAGCCCCATGCCGAAGCGTCCCACCCTCACCGCGCCATCGTTCGACCCGCTCGTCCTCGACGATCTCACCCCCGGGCGCAGCGACGAACTCCGCCCGCGCGCGTCCCTCGAAGGCCGGTCGTTCACCGACATCTCGGTCGACGCGGTGGATCTGGAGAGCGCCGAGCTGACCGCCTGCCGCGTGAGCGCCCTGCGCGCGTCGACGCTCGGCCTGCGGTACGCGCACCTCTCCGAGCTGGCGATGGCCGGCATCGACGCGCCGATCTGGACCACGGCCCGCGGGACGTGGCGCGACGTCGAGGTCGACGCCTCCCGTTCCGGATCGATCGAGGCGTACGAATCGTCGTGGAACGGGGTGCACTTCCGGAACTGCCGCCTCGGCTTCGTCAATCTGCGCGGGTCGAGCCTGCAGGACGTCGCCTTCACCGACTGCATGATCGACGAACTCGACGTCGGCCAGTCGAAGATCACCCGCTTCGCCGCGCCGGGCACGCGGATCGGGCGCCTCCTCGTGGAGCAGTCGACCCTTCAGCACGTCGACCTGCGCGGAGCGGACCTGAGCGACATCGCCGGACTGAACGCCCTGCGCGGAGCGACCATCTCCTCCTCGCAGCTGGCCCAGCTGGCACCGCTGCTCGCCGCAGACCGCGGCATCGACGTCAGCGACTGAGCGGCCGACGGCGCCGCCGCCGGGCATGCGAAAGGCCCCCGGTCTCCCGGGGGCCTTTCACGGTGGTGCGCGAGGGGGGAGTTGAACCCCCACGTCCTTTCGGACACTGGCACCTGAAGCCAGCGCGTCTGCCTATTCCGCCACTCGCGCGAGTCGGTGATGCGGGCACCGCCGAACTCAACTTCCCGAGGATATCACGCACTCCGCGCCCTCTCGACGCCCCCGATGCCCGCCGGATGCCGCGGGCCCGGGCAGCCGGGAGAGCGACAGCCTCCAGGAAAGTCCCCGTGGGCCTGGCTACACTGCACAGGACGCCCAGACCCCTGAGCGCTCGAACCGATGTGAGCCGGAGGAACGGCTGTGCAGCGGAGATGATGAGCACCACCGCACTGTTTCGCCTGCCTGAGGAGCCCCGTGGGACTACTTGACAGCTTCGAGAAGGGACTCGAGCGCGCCGTCAACAGCGCGTTCGCGAAGACCTTCCGCAGCGGCATCCAGCCTGTCGAGATCGCCTCCGCGCTGCGCAGCGAGCTCGACAAGAAGGCCGCCGTCGTCAGTCGCGACCGCATCCTCGCGCCCAACACGTTCACGGTGCGCCTCTCCCCCGCCGACGACGAGAAGATGCGCACCATCGGCCCGGCGCTCGGCGACGAGCTCGACGCGCTCGTGCAGAAGCACGCCCGGGCGCAGGGGTACTCCTTCGCCGGTCCGGTGAGCATCGCCCTCACCCGCGACGACGCGCTCTCGACCGGCACGCTGCGGGTCGAGTCCGAGACCGCGCAGGGCCGCGTCGCGTGGCGCGGCGTCGTCGACATCGACGGCGCGCGTCATCCGCTCTCCGCGTCGCGCACCGTGATCGGCCGCGGCAGCGACGCGGACATCACGATCCCCGACCCCGGTACGAGCCGCCGCCACGTCGAGATCCTCTGGGACGGCGAGCGCGCCATGGTGCGCGACATGAACTCCACCAACGGCACGCAGCTCAACGGGCGCAAGGTGACCGAGGCGCCGCTCGAGCCGGATTCGACCGTCACCATCGGCCGCACCGACATCGTCTTCCGGGTGATCGCCCAGGCCACGCCGCCACGGCCGACCACCTCGCCCGCCGACGCCACCCGCGCCTACGACATGCGCGACGGAGGGTTCCGGTCATGAGCGAACTCACCCTCCTCCTCCTGCGCATCGGCTTCCTCGTGGTGCTGTGGGCGTTCGTCTTCGCCGTCGTCTACTCGCTCCGCGCCGACCTGTTCGGCGTGAAGGTGCGGCGGATGCCGGAGCCCGCCGCCGCCGCTCCCGCCCCTGCCGCCGCGAAGGGCGCCGGCGCGACCGCACCGGTGGCGCCCGTCGCCGCCGCGAAGGCCCCCCGGTCCGAGGCCAAGGGCGGCATGGCGACGACCTCGACCGTGTCGCGCATCGTCATCACCAGCGGACCGAAGGCGGGGCTCGAGCTGCCGCTGGGCACCGAGCCGCTCACCATCGGGCGCTCGAGCGAGTCGGGCCTGGTCATCCGCGACGACTACACCTCGAGCCATCACGCGCGCCTCGTGCTGTGGGGCGACCAGTGGATGGTGCAGGACCTCGACTCCACGAACGGCACCTGGCACGACGGCGCCCGCGTCGCCTCGCCCGTGCCGGTGACCGTCGGCGCACCCATCAAGGTCGGCGCCACGACCTTCGAGCTGCGGAAGTAGCGGCGACCTCCTCCTCATGGTCTTCCAGGGCTCGAGCGCCGCGATCTCGCACACCGGCAAGGTGCGCTCCAACAACCAGGACTCCGGGTACTCCGGATCGAACCTGTTCGCCGTCGCCGACGGCATGGGCGGCCACGCCGGCGGCGACGTCGCCTCCTCCATCGCCATCGGACGCCTGCAGAGCCTGGACGTCACCTACGGCTCCACCGCCCAGGCGGAGTCGGCGCTGAGGGACGCGATCGGCGACGTCGCGACCGAGCTCATCGACACCGTGGCGGTGCGCCCCGAGCTCGCGGGCATGGGCACGACCGTCAGCGCCCTCATCATGGTCGACGGCTTCGCGGTGCTCGCCCACATCGGCGACTCCCGCGTCTACCTCTACCGCGACGACGCCCTCACGCAGATCACGACGGACCACACCTTCGTGCAGCGCCTCGTCGACTCCGGCCGCATCACGCCGGAGGAGGCCCGCTACCACCCGCGCCGCTCGGTGCTCATGCGCGTGCTCGGCGACATGGACCCCGACCCCGAGGTCGACACGTTCATCATGCCGACGCAGCCCGGCGACCGCTGGCTGCTCTGCTCCGACGGGCTGTCGGGCGTCGTCGACGACCCGCACACGGCCAAGGCGCTCGCGCAGGGTCTCGCACCCGGTCGCACCGCCGACACGCTTCTGCGCCAGGCTCTGGATGCCGGTGCCCCCGACAACGTCACCATCGTCATCGTCGACGTCGGGGGGCAGCATCCGCTCTTCTCGGGCACGCCCACGATCGTCGGCTCCGCCTCCAACCCCACGGGCATCGAGGTGCCGGCCGCCCGCTCGGGTCGCGGCAACTGGCTGCACCCGAACCGTCAGGCCGCCAACGAGCCGACTCACTTCGAGCCCGCCGCCGAGTTCCTCGAGGAGCTCATCGAGGAGGACCGCCGCCGCGCCCGTCGCCGGCGGATCGGCTGGATCGTCGGCCTCGTCGTCGTCATCGCGCTCCTCATCGGGGGGCTGGTCGTCGCCTACCAGTGGACCCAGACGCGGTTCTTCGTCGGCGCCGACCGCGGCACCGTGGCCATCTACCGCGGCGTGCAGCAGAACCTCGGCCCGATCGCGCTGTCGTCGATCTACGAAGACACCGGCATCGACCTCGAGGACCTGCCGTCCTTCACCCGCGGCACCGTGGAGGGCACCATCACCGCACAGTCCCTCGACGACGCGCGGAGCATCGTCGACCGCCTCCGCGACACCGCCTCAGGAGGACAGTGATGACCGCGACCTCGACCGGACAGGTGTCGACCGACACCGCCGTCGTCCGTGCGCTGCGCCGCATCCGCGGCCCGCAGACCCAGCGCAACCGCGAACTCGGCCTGCTCGTGTTCGCCCTCGTCATCACCGCCTCGGCCGTCGCTCTCGTGCAGCTCGGCGCCGCGGGCGTCATCGACCCCAAGTTCCTCATCTACTGCGGCGGACTGGCCGCGCTGGTGATCGCCCTGCACATCGTGCTGCGCCTGCGGGCTCGCGACGCCGACTCGTTCGTCGTCCCGATCGCCACGCTGCTCACCGGACTCGGCATCGCGATGATCTACCGATTGGATGTCGCGGGCGGGCGTCACGGGTGGAACGCGTTCTCCACGCGGCAGCTGGCCTGGGCCGGCATCGCGGTGGTCGCGGCCATCATCGTCGTGGTGGCGATGCGCAACTACCGCGTGCTGTTCCGCTACACCTACGTGTCGGGCTTCATCGGCGTCGGGCTGCTCCTGCTGCCGTTCGTTCCGGGCCTCGGCACCGACGCGAACGCCGACGTGTGGGTGTCGCTGGGCTTCTTCTCGTTCCAGCCCGGCGAGCTCGCCAAGATCGCGCTGGCCATCTTCTTCGCCGGCTATCTCGTCCGCACGCGCGAGAGCCTGTCGTCCGTCGGCACGCGCTTCCTCGGCATGACCTGGCCGCGCGCGCGTGAGCTCGGCCCCCTGCTCGTGCTGTGGCTCGTGTCGCTCGGCATCATCGTGCTGCAGCGCGACCTCGGCACCGGCCTGCTCATCTTCGGCATGTTCGTGGCGATGCTCTATGTCGCGACCGGCAAGACCAGCTGGGTCGTCATCGGCGTCGTGCTCGCGGCGGCCGGCGCCTTCCTCGCGTCACGCGTGCTGCCGTATGTCGGCGCGCGCTTCGACAACTGGCTGGACGCGTTCAACCCCGACCGCATGGACGGGCCGAGCTACCAGCTCGTCCAGGGCATCTTCGGTCTCGCCCAGGGCGGCCTCATCGGCACGGGTCTCGGCCAGGGACGGCCGTACCTCACGCCGGTCGCCGAGAGCGACTACATCCTCCCCGCCCTCGGCGAGGAGATCGGCCTCATCGGCGTCTTCGCGATCCTCTGCCTGTACATGGTCTTCGCGAGCCGCGGCGTCCGCATCGGCCTCGCCGGTCAGGACGACTTCGGCAAGCTGCTGGCGACGGGGCTGTCGTTCACGATCGCCCTGCAGGTCTTCATCATGGTCGGCGGCGTCACGCGCCTCATCCCCCTGACCGGTCTGACGACGCCGTTCCTGGCCGCGGGCGGCTCGTCACTCGTGGCCAACTGGATCATCGTGGCCTTCCTCCTGCGCATCTCCGACGTCGTGCGCAGCCGACCCCGGGTGGTGATCGGCTGACATGACCAAGGAACTCCGGCGCCTCAGCATCGTGATGCTGCTCATGTTCGTCGCCCTCTTCGTCTCGACGAGCGTGATCCAGGTCGTGCAGGCCGACGCCCTCCAGCAGAACCCGGCGAACAAGCGCGCGCTCTACGACAGCTACCAGGTGCAGCGCGGGTCGATCGTGGCCAGCGGCGCCGCCATCGCCTCGTCCGTCCCCTCCGACGACATCTACAGCTGGCAGCGCGTCTACGAGAACCCCGCGGTGTGGGCGCCGGTCACGGGCTACACGAACCCCGCGCTGGGCTCGGCCACCGGCATCGAGCTCGCCCTCAACGGCGTGCTCTCGGGCACGGGCGGCGCGCAGTTCCTGACGCGGGTCGAGCGCCTCTTCACCGGCCAGCCGCCGCGCGGCTCGAACGTCGAGCTGACCCTCGACGCCGGCGTCCAGCAGGCGGCCTTCGACGCGCTCGGCGACATGCAGGGCGCGGTCGTGGCCATCGAGCCGTCGACCGGTCGCATCCTGGCGATGGCGACGAGTCCGAGCTACGACACGAACGCCCTCGCGACGCACAGCGCCGACCAGGTGAACGCGACGTACCAGGAGCTCGAGGACGACCTGTCGCATCCGCTCTTCAATCGCGCCATCGGCGGCGATCTGAACCCGCCGGGATCGACGTTCAAGCTCGTGGTCGCGTCGGCGGCGCTCGCCTCGGGCGACTACACGCCCCAGTCGACGCTGCCCAACCCCGGCATCTACCAGCTGCCGCAGTCGAGCCGCACCGTCAGCAACGCCTCGGGCGGCACCTGCGGGCCGGGCGACACGGTGACGATCGCCGACGCCCTGCGGCTCAGCTGCAACATCCCGATGGCCGAGCTGGCCGTGGCCCTCGGCGACAAGGCCGTCCGCGACGAGGCCCAGAAGTACGGCTTCAACACGTCGTTCCAGCTGCCGCTGACCTCGACCCCGTCGAGCTACCCGGCGTCGCTGGACGACCCCCAGACGGCGCTCTCCGGATTCGGTCAGGGTCAGGTCACGGCGACACCGCTGCAGATGGCGATGGTGTCCGCAGGAATCGCCAATGAAGGAGTCGTCATGAACCCCCGCATGGTGGACAGGGTGATCGCACCCGACCTCTCGGTGCAGCAGACGTTCGAGGATTCGGAGTTCGGGCGTGCCCTGGACGAGGACCTCGCGTCGGAGATGGTCGCCATGATGGTGGCCAATGTCAGTGACGGCGCGGCGTCGAATGCAAGAATAGACGGCGTCGACGTCGCCGGTAAGACGGGCACCGCCGAGAACGGCGACAGGCCCTACAGTCTGTGGTTCACCGGGTTCGCCCCGGCGGAGGATCCGCAGGTGGCCGTCGCCGTGGTCGTGGAGAACGGCGGCGGGCAGAACCAATCGGGCAGCGGCGACGAGATCGCGGCGCCCATCGCGAAGAAGGTCATGGAGGCGGTGCTGGGACGATGAGACCGACACAGGGAGTGACTTTCGGCGGACGCTACGAGCTCGACTCGAGGATCGCCATCGGCGGCATGGGCGAGGTGTGGGAGGCCACCGACCACGTCATCGGCCGCACGGTCGCCATCAAGATCCTCAAAGACGAGTACATGGGCGATCCCGGCTTCCTCGAGCGCTTCCGCGCCGAGGCCCGCCACGCCGCGCTCGTGAACCACGAGGGCATCGCCAGCGTCTTCGACTACGGCGAGGAGGCCGGCTCGGCGTTCCTCGTGATGGAGCTCGTGCCCGGTGAGGCGCTCTCGACGATCATCGAGCGCGACGGCTCGCTGTCGACCGACAAGACGCTCGACATCGTCGCGCAGACGGCGGCCGCCCTGCAGGCGGCCCACGCCGCGGGCCTCGTGCACCGCGACATCAAGCCGGGCAACCTGCTGATCACCCCCGACGGCCGCGTCAAGATCACCGACTTCGGCATCGCGCGCATCGCCGACCAGGTGCCGCTGACGGCCACGGGCCAGGTCATGGGCACGGTCCAGTACCTCTCGCCCGAGCAGGCCTCCGGTCACCCCGCATCGCCGGCCACCGACACCTACTCGCTCGGCATCGTCGCGTACGAGTGCCTGGCGGGCAAGCGCCCCTTCACCGGCGAGTCGCAGGTCGCGATCGCGATGGCCCAGATCAACGAGCAGCCGCCGCCGCTCCCGCCGACGGTCGCCGCCCCGGTGCAGAACCTCGTCATGGCGATGATCGCCAAGAAGCCGGAGGACCGGCCGTCCTCCTCCGCCGCCGTCGCCCGCGCGGCATCCGCGCTGCGCCGCGGCGACGTCGCGGCGGCCGCCGCCGCCATCCCCGCGATCGCGGGAGCGGGAGCGACCACTCAGGACGACGTGACGCGCCTGCTGTCTCCCACCGCCACCTCCGAGGCGACCCGGCTCCTTCCGGCCGGTGCCGCGGCACCGGCGCTCCTCCCCGTCGACGAGGAGCCGCAGCGGAAGAAGCGCAGCCCCTGGACGTGGCCGCTGATCGCCCTGATCGTGCTGCTCCTGCTGGTGATCGGCGGCACGGTCTTCGCGCTCGTCTCCAACCAGCAGCCCGACGCCGGCCCCACGAGCGCGGCGCCCACGAGCGAACCGCCCACGCCCAAGCCCAGCTCGCCGTCGCCGATCCCGACGCAGACCGCCAACACGGTCGACATCACCGCGCTGAATCTCATGGGCGCGTCCTGCGAGGACGCGCGGGCGACGGCGCTTCAGGCCGGCATGGCCACGGTCACCTGCGCCGCCGGGGATGCCGCACCCAACGCCGAGGCCGTCAACACCGTCTACTCGATCGAGCCGCAGGGCAACGTCCCGAAGGACCGCGAGCTGAAGCTGACGTACTACCAGGACCAGGTGCCGCTCACGCCGCCGACGGCGGCCACGCTGCCCGACAAGGTCCTGGCGGGTTCCACCGTCCAGGTCACCTGGGGCGGCTACCAGTGCCCGTCCGGCACCGGCACCGTCAGCTCGTACAACTTCCGCGTCACCAACGGCACGTTCGCCGTGAACGGGTCGTCCGAGGCCGCGTTCGGCACGAACGACCGCTCCGGCGAGATCGTCGTGAGCAACGTCGAGAACCAGGCGCTGATCGTCACGTACACCGTGACCTGCACCGGCGGAACGGGCGGCGACCGGGTGACCGACGCGTCCCCGAATGCGGAGCGCTCGATCACCGCGGCCACCCCCACCACGCCGTCGGCGGCACCGACACCCTGACCGTGCGCCACCCGGTTCCGTAGGGGGCCGGGTGGGCCGTCGGTTAGGCTGGGAGCTGTTCCATGCAGGGGGAAACCGTGACAGCTGAGCCGCGCGTGCTTTCGGGGCGCTACCGCGTCGACGAGGTCATCGGACGCGGCGGCATGGCCACCGTGTACCGCGGCTACGACCTCACGCTCGGCCGCCAGGTGGCCATCAAGATCCTCAAGCACGACCTCGCGAACGACAACTCGTTCCGCACGCGGTTCCGCCTCGAGGCGCAGGCGGCGTCCCGCATGGCGCACCCCACGATCGTCCGCGTCTACGACGCCGGCGAGGACAGCGAGGTCGGCCCCGACGGCATCGCCCGTCCGATCCCCTACATCGTGATGGAGCTCGTCCACGGGCGTCTCCTCAAAGACATCATCAGCGCGGGCCCGGTGCCGGTCGATGACACCGTCCGCTACGTCGACGGCATCCTCGAGGCTCTCGAGTACTCCCACCGCGCGGGCGTCGTGCACCGCGACATCAAGCCGGGCAACGTCATGGTCACCGACGCCGGGCAGGTGAAGGTGATGGACTTCGGCATCGCCCGCGCCGTCTCCGACTCCTCCTCGACCGTCGCCGAGACCACCGCCATCATCGGCACCGCCGCGTACTTCTCCCCCGAGCAGGCCAAGGGCGAGCCGGTCGACGCGCGCGCCGACCTCTACTCCACGGGCGTCGTGCTCTACGAGCTGCTCGCCGGCCGGCCGCCCTTCCGCGGCGAGTCGCCCGTCGCCGTCGCCTACCAGCACGTCAGCGAGGCGCCGGTCTCGCCGTCGGAGCTCGTCTCGACGGTGTCGCGGGGCCTCGACGCGGTCGCCCTGCGCGCGCTGGCGAAAGATCCCTTCCAGCGATATCAGGATGCTGCGACCTTCCGCGAGGCGCTGGATGCGACCATCGACGGCCGCGTGCCGTCCAAGCGTCAGCTCGGCGCACTCACCAGCGAGCTCTACGGCCCGAACCCGCGGCAGGCCGCCGAGACGGCGCGCTCGCTACGCCAGCTCAGCACCGACACGACCATGAAGCGCACGCAGACCGGCCCTCCGGTCGCGTGGATCTGGGCCGGCGTGGCCATCCTGGCCGTGCTCCTGGTGTCGGTGCTGTTCTGGGTCGTCACGATCCGGCCGGCCGGCGGCGTGCCCGCCAACGCGCGCATCGTGCCCGACGTGTCGGGCATGACGTTCGAGCGGGCGAGCGAGGCCCTGGCCGACGAGGATCTCCTCGCGTTCCGCGACGATCAGCCCGACGCCGATGTGCCCGCCGGCAACGTCATCTCCACCGATCCCGTCGCCGGCTCCTCGCTCAGCCCGCAGCAGGAGGTGCGGGTGCTCGTCTCCCGCGGCCGGGAGACCAGCGTGATCCCGACGATCATCGGCCTGTCGCAGGACGCCGCCAAGGGCGCCCTGGAGAACTCCGGTCTCGTCCTCGGCGCGATCACCCCGCGCAACGACCCCGACACGGCGGCCGGCACCGTTCTGACGGCGGATCAGCAGGCCGGCACGGAGGTCGCCAAGGGCACCGTCGTGAACCTGGTCGTGGCCACGGGTCGCGTCGTGCTCCCCGACGTCACCGGCTACACGCTCGACGCGGCCAAGCGCCAGTTGGAGTCGCCGGAGCTCGGTCTCACCGTCGAGGTCGCGGAGGATCCGAACTGCAAGGGCTCCGCGGAGGCCCCGATCGTCGCCACGCAGTCGATCGCTCCCGGCGAGGCGCCGATCCGATCGACTATCACCCTCACCTCCTGCGTCGGCGCCTGACCGGAGCGCGCCGGCTCAGCGGTGCGGACGGAGCGTCGCACCCTTCTCGGCGGCACCCGCCACGCCGACGCCCTCGAGCCAATTGCCGAGAAGCCGGTAGCCGCCCTCGGTGAGCACGCTCTCGGGGTGGAACTGCACGCCCTGCAGCGGCAACTCGCGGTGGCGGAGGCCCATGATCACGCCGTCGGCCGTCCGCGCGGTCACGACGAGGTCGTCGGGCACCGTCTCGGGCACCACCGCGAGCGAGTGGTAGCGGGTCGCGGTGAAGGGGTCGGGCAGGCCGGCGTAGAGCGCGTCGTCCCCATGGCGCACCGGTGAGGTCATCCCGTGCATGAGCTCCGGCGCGTGCGCGACCGTGGCTCCGAACGCCTCGGCGAGCGCCTGGTGTCCGAGGCAGACGCCCAGGAGCGGGATGCCGCGGCTCGCCGCCGCGCGGACGACCTGCACCGACGCACCCGCCCGGGCCGGTGTACCCGGTCCGGGCGACACGAGCACCGCACCGTAGGGGCGGAGCGCAGCATCCGTCCCCTGGGGATCGATCGCGTCGGCCTCGACCATGTCGGTGTCGGCCCCGAGCTCGCGCAGGTAGCCGACGAGGGTGTGGACGAAGCTGTCATGGTTGTCGACCACGAGCACGCGGGGGCGCGGCGCGGTCACTGGACCGTGACCTCCTGGGGGTTCACGATCTCGCCGACCCAGGGGAAGACGTGGAAGAACAGGCCGTAGAGCACGGCAACGGCCAGCACGAGCAGGATCAGCACCCGCACCCACCACGGGCCGGGCAGCACTCTCCACAGGGCGGCGTACATCAGGCGGCGGCCCCCTCGGTCAGCGCGACGGGCGCACCGGAGGAGCGCGGCGTGAACGACTCGAAGACGCCGTACGCGATGGCGCGCTCCGACGAGCCGTAGCGCGGGCTGCACGTCGTCATCGTGATGTACCTGCCGTCGGTCGCGATGTCGGAGACCTGCGGCACGGGGAGCAGCACGTCGACGGCGCTCGGCCGGACGTACTCGAGGTTGCGGAAGCGGTACGTGAACCAGCCCTCCTGCGTTTCGATGACGACGGCGTCGCCGATGCGCAGAGACGGGAGGTCCTGGAAGGGAGCGCCGTGGCTGCCCCGGTGGCCGGCGACGGCGAAGTTGCCCATCTGCCCCGGCATCGCCGTCTCGGGATAGTGACCGATGCCGATCGGGTCGAGCGTCACGGCGGTGTCGACTCCGCCCGCGAGCCGGAAGCTGAAGTCGGGGCCGAAGCGCGGGATCCACACGACGCCGAACTCCTGACCCGCTGCCGGCTCCGGAAGCGCGGGGGGGTCGGCGGTGGCGGGCGGTGCCGCCGGCGTCGTCCCGCCCGTCGCCGACGGCAGGGGAGCCACGGGCTCCTCCGCCCACTGCTGCGAGAGCGACTGCGCCTCGTCCTTCATCTGCGATCCGATGAGGATGTCACCGATCCACAGCTGCCAGCTGACGTAGAGGAGTGTGACGACGCCGAGGGTGATGAGCAGCTCGCCGACCACTCCGAAGAAAGTGACACGGTGTCGCGGCCGACGACCGCGACGCCGGAGCGCGCCCTCGTCCACTGCTGCTGCCACGAGTGGAGTCTAGCCAGGGCGGCTCTCGGCGCCCCTTCTCCTCGGCGGTTAGGATGGTGCGCATGGCACGATCTGGCAGAGACGATGCGCTCGTCGACCGCAGCGAGGGCGAAGCAGCACCCAACCCGGTCTGGTTCAAGCCGATCATGATCGGACTCATGCTGCTCGGACTCGTCTGGGTTCTGGTGTTCTACCTGAGCGGCATGCTGTTCCCGATCCCCGGCATCGGCCCCTGGAACCTCGTGATCGGTTTCGGCATCGCCTTCGTCGGGTTCCTCATGACCACGCGCTGGCGGTAATTACACCGCTGTCATTTGTCCCCACCTGTGGACAAAGCTGTGGATAAGCGCACCATCCATCGTTCGACGAACGCAGAAGCGCCCGGCCGGAGCCGGGCGCTTCTCTGTTCGACGCGGTGGGTGGATCAGCCGTAGATGACCGGCGGCAGCAGCAGCAGGGCGAGCAGCCCGACCGTCGTCGTCGCCAGGAGGCCGACCTGAAGGCCCCGCCGTCGCGCCGATCTCGTGCGGGCGAAGATCAGCCCGATCAGCGCCCCGACCGCGAGTCCGCCGACGTGCGCCTGCCACGAGATCTGCGGGCCCGACACCGCACCGCCGAACAGTCCGATCAGCAGCGGCACGAACGAGATGGCCAGGTTGATGCCGATCACGATCGCGATGCCGGTGATGTTCGCGCCGACGTGCCGGCCGATCACCAGCAGGGCGCCGAACATGCCGAAGATCGCACCCGACGCGCCGACCACCGTCGTCGCGGGCGCGAGAAGGGCCACCGCGACCGAGCCGCCGAGGCCGCTGATCAGGTAGAGAGCGAGGAAGCGCCACCGCCCGAGCAGGGGCTCGAGGCTTCCGCCGATCATGAACAGCGCGAGCATGTTCAGGCCCACGTGCCAGAAGCCGCTGTGGGTGACGAGCACGGTGAGCAGTCGCCAGGGCTCGAACGGCGCGGGGCCGCCCGGGAGGACGAACAGGCTGTTGAAGGCGAACAGCTGCAGCGTCGGCGAGTTCGGGATCAGCTGCGTGACGAACAGCACCACCGTCACCGCGATGATGCCGTACGTCATCACCGGACGGCCGTCGCGCACGGCGACGGGCCGCACGGTGGAGCGCTGCCAGCGACGCTGCGCCTTCGCCTGGGCGGGGGTCTGCGCGCGCTGCTGGTCGCGCAGGCACTCCGGGCAGATGACGCCGACGGCCGCCTGCGTCTGGCACTCCGGACAGATCGTCCGGAGGCACCGCTGACACAGGACGAAGCTCTGCCGGTCAGGATGCCGGTAGCAGAAGTTGTCGCTGTTGCGACGGAACTCGTCAGTCGTCATCGAGGGCCGCGGAGCGGCTCAGACCTGTGCGATGTCGACGGACTGCAGGACGACGGGCTCGATCGGGCGGTCGCCGGCACCGGTGGGCACGGCCGCGATGGCGTCCACGACGGCGCGCGAGGCGTCATCGGCGACCTCGCCAAAGATCGTGTGCTTGCCCTGCAGCCACGGGGTCGGATCCGTCGTGATGAAGAACTGCGATCCGTTGGTGCCCTCGGCCTTGCCGGTGATGGCGTTGCGACGCAGGCCGGCGTTGGCCATGGCGAGCACGTACGGCGCGTTGAAGTTCAGCTCGCCGTTGATCTCGTCGTCGAAGTTGTAGCCGGGTCCGCCGACGCCCTGACCGAGCGGGTCGCCGCCCTGGATCATGAAGTTGGGGATGATGCGGTGGAAGACGACGTCCTGGTACAGGGCGCCTTCGCCGGGCTTGCCGGTGCCCGGGTGGGTCCAGGACCCGCTTCCGTCCGAGAGTCCGATGAAGTTCTGCACCGTGCGGGGTGCGTGGTCTCCGAAGAGGTTGACGACGATGTCGCCGTGGTTCGTGTGCAGGGTGGCGACTGCTGTGTGCTGAGGCATACGTACATTCTTCCAGACATCTCTGCAACCCCTCCCGCCCATAGGTCGGTCTGGCAAGATGGGGGAACCTGTTTACTGAGAGGGAGGGCCCCCGTGAGCCTGAGTCGCAAGCGCAAGAAGGAACTCCACAAGCTCCAGTCGAAGCTCAACGATCTGTGGGAGTCGCAGCAGGTCCTCGTCGACCAGGCGGGTCACGCCGTGCGTGACGCCGGCCGCCAGCTCGGCAACTACGGTCGCGAGGAGATCGTGCCCACCGTCCGCGGCGCCTACGGCAAGTACGCCGAGCCCGTGATCGACCGCAGCGCGCAGGTCTCGCGCCGCGTGCTGTCCGACAAGGTCATCCCCGGCGCGGGTGCCGTCGTCGGTTCCGCGCTGTCCATCTGGGACGCCGCGGGTGACACGCGCGCACGCCTCGCCGCCGGCAAGGGCCTGTCCCTGCCTGACGGCAAGAAGTACGCCAAGCGCGCCGACAAGTACGGCAAGCGGGCCACCCGCAAGCTCTCCGCCCAGCTGTCGCGCCTCGAGCCGAAGAAGAAGGGCATGGGCGCCGGCGGCGTCATCGCCATCCTCCTCGGTGTGGCCGCCGCAGCCGGTGTCGCCTACGCCGCGTGGCAGACGCTGCGCGCCGACGACGAGCTCTGGGTCGCCGACGACCCGCTGCGCGCCCCCGACGCGTGAACGATGACGCGACCGCACGAGTGCGGGCCGCGGCATCCGCTCGAGGATTGACGATCGAGATCGTCGAACGCCCAGCAGCCGACAGCCTCCCCGAGGCTGCCGCGCTGCTGGGCGTCGACGCGTCTGCCATCGTGAAGACGCTGGTCGTCAAGCGCAGCGACGACACCTACCTGTTCGCCCTGATCCCGGGCGACCGCTCGATCTCGTGGCCGCTCCTGCGGGCCGTCGTCGGCGTGAACAAGCTGCAGCTGCCGAGCCCCGACAAGGCCTTGGCCGCGACGGGCTACGAGCGCGGCACCATCGTGCCCATCGGAAGCTCGACCGACTGGCCCGTGTTCGCCGACGAGAGGATCGTCGGGCACCGCATCGCCATGGGCGCCGGCGCGCACGGCCGCAGTCTCTTCGTCGACGCCGACGACCTGATCCGCGCTTACGGAGCGACCGTGGCCGACATCTCGCAGCCGGCGTCCTGAGCCTCAGGCGACCGCGCTGAGCCCTGCCATCTCGAGGGCGATGTCGACGAGCTTGACGCGCTGCAGCGCCGCGAGGCGGTCGAGCGGGAACCAGTCGGCACGATCGGTGGAGCCGTCCGTCTCGTTGCGCAGGTGGCCGCCGGTGATGTGGGCGCGGTAGACGATGCGCAGCGCGTGCAGAGGCCCCGCGGTGCCCGGAACGATGCGACGGCCTGCGGGGATCACGCGGGAGTGGATGCCGAGCAGCGCGTCGAGGACCACGGTGTAGCCCGTCTCCTCCCGCACCTCGCGGCGCGCGGCGTGCTCGGGGTCCTCTCCGGCCTCCAGTCCGCCACCGGGCATCGTCCACGCCGAGCGGCGGCCCTCGTTCCAGTGGGCGAGCAGGACGCGGTCGGCGTCGTCGGTGATGACCGCGTACGCCGCGACCCGCATGTCCATGCCGCTCACCCTAGCGAAGGGGCCCGACGGCAGCCCGGGGCGGAAGAGGGGCCGGAAACGACGGAAGCCGGCCCGCGGGCCGGCTTCCGTCTCACTGTGGAGCCTAGGAGATTCGAACTCCTGACATCCTGCTTGCAAAGCAGGCGCTCTACCAACTGAGCTAAGGCCCCCGAGGGATCTGTGTGTGGGGCTACCAGGACTTGAACCTGGGACCTCTTCATTATCAGTGAAGCGCTCTAACCGCCTGAGCTATAGCCCCGAAACGCTGCGACGCTGCGCGCCGTCAACCTCCCAGACTTTACCCGACGCGACCCGATTTCTCGAATCGGCCGGGCTCCGTCGTCAGTTGGAGGTGAACCCGACCAGCAGTCCGCCGGTCACCTTCACCGCCAGGTTGTAGATGCCGGCCATGACGGCGCCGAGCACCGTCACGACGATCAGGTTGAGGATCGCGACGACCGCCGCGAACGCCATCACCTGCGGGAGGCCGACGAACTGCGTGATCGACACTCCGCCGTCGGAGAAGCTCGTGAAGAACTCATCGACCTTGCCGACCAGACCGGTCGTCTGGATGACCATGTACACCAGGAAGAAGGTGACGATCGTGACGATCGCCAGGGCGACGGCCGCCAGGAACGACAGCTTGACCGCCGACCAGAAGTCCACGTAGACCAGCCGCAGTCGGACCTGCTTGGAGCTGGTCTTGTGCGACGACTTCTTCGCCAGCTTGTCGGCTACCGTGCTCATGCGTGCGTACTTCCTTCGGGGCTGTCTGCGGAGCCGTCGGGGGCTGCCTGCGCGTCTTCGGCGGCGGCCTCCGTCTCCTCGGTCAGGCCACGCTCGCCGTTGCGCGCGATCGCGATGATCTTGTCATCGTCTCCGGCTCGGGCGAACACGACACCCATCGTGTCGCGACCCTTGGCGGGCACCTCGGCCACGGCAGAGCGTACCACCTTGCCACTGGCAAGAACCACCAAGACCTCGTCGTCCTCGCTGACGATCAGACCGCCCGCGAGAACACCGCGATCGACGTTCAGCTTGGCCACCTTGATGCCCAGACCGCCTCGGCCCTGCACCCGGTACTGGTCGACGGCGGTGCGCTTGGCGTAGCCGCCTTCCGTCACGACGAACACGTAGGCGTCGTCCGCGGCGACCGATGCCGAGAGCAGGCTGTCGTCCTCGCGGAAGGACATGCCCCGCACACCGGAGGTCGACCGGCCCATGGGGCGGAGCGCCTCATCCGTGGCCGAGAACCGCAGCGACATGCCCTGACGGCTGATGAGCAGGATGTCGTCGCCCTCGTCGACGAGCAGCGCGCTGACGAGCTCATCGGATGCCTCGCCCGCACCGTCATCGTCGACCTCGCCTGCTTCGGGGCGCAGCTTGATGGCGATGACGCCACCCTGCCTGTTGGTGTCGTACTCGAGGAGACGTGTCTTCTTCACGAGCCCGCGGCGGGTGGCCAGCACCAGGTAGGTGGCGACCGAGTAGTCGCGGATGTCGAGGATCTGCGCGATCTCCTCGTCGGGCTGCAGGGCGAGGAGGTTCGCCACGTGCTGGCCCTTCGCGTCGCGGCCGGCCTCGGGCACCTCGTAGGCCTTCGAGCGGTAGACGCGGCCCTTGTCGGTGAAGAAGAGGAGCCAGTGGTGCGTCGTGGTGACGAAGAAGTGCTCGACCACGTCGTCGGCGCGCAGCTGCGCGCCTTTGACGCCGCGGCCGCCGCGGTGCTGCTGACGGTAGTTGTCGCTGCGGGTGCGCTTGATGTATCCGTCGCGCGTGACGGTGATGACCATCTCCTCCTCGGGGATGAGGTCCTCATTGGTCATGCCGCCTTCGTATCCGTAGAGGATCTCGGTGCGGCGGTCGTCGCCGAAGCGGTCGACGATCGTCGAGAGCTCGTCGCGGATGATCGTGCGCTGACGCTCGGGGTCGGCCAGGATCGCCTTGAACTCGGTGATCTGCGCCTCGAGCTCTGTGGCCTCGTCGAGGATCTTCTGTCGTTCCAGCGCGGCGAGACGACGCAGCTGCATCGTCAGGATCGCTTCGGCCTGGATGTCGTCGATCTCGAGGAGTGTCTTGAGCCCCCCTCGGGCTTCGTCGACCGTCGGTGAGCGACGGATCAGGGCGATGACCTCGTCGAGCGCGTCGAGCGCCTTCAGAAGCGCGCGCAGGATGTGCATGCGCTCCTCGGCCTTGCGGAGCCGGAACCGCGTGCGGCGGATGATGACGTCGATCTGGTGATCGATCCAGTGCGACACGAAGCCGTCGAGCGGCAGCGTGCGCGGCACGCCGTCGACGATGGCCAGCATGTTCGCGCCGAAGTTCTCCTGCAGCTGCGTGTGCTTGTACAGGTTGTTCAGCACGACCTTCGCGACGGCGTCGCGCTTGAGGACGATGACGAGGCGCTGACCGGTGCGACCCGAGGACTCGTCGCGGATGTCGGCGATGCCGGTGATCTTGCCCTCGCGCGCGAGATCGCTGATCTTGACCGCGACGTTGTCGGGGTTCACCTGGTACGGCAGCTCGGTGATGACGAGGCAGGTGCGTCCCTGCACCTCCTCGACGTTGACGACCGCACGCATCGTGATGGAGCCGCGACCGGTGCGGTAGGCGTCCTTGATGCCCCGCGTGCCGAGGATCTGGGCGGCCGTCGGGAAGTCGGGTCCGGGGATGCGCTCCATGAGCGCCTCGAGCAGCTCCTCGCGGGAGGCGTCGGGGTTCTCGAGCGCCCACATCGCGCCGGCGGAGACCTCGCGGAGGTTGTGCGGCGGGATGTTGGTGGCCATGCCGACCGCGATGCCGACCGATCCGTTGACCAGCAGGTTCGGGAAGCGGGCCGGGAGGACCGTGGGCTCCTGCGTCTGCCCGTCGTAGTTGTCCTGGAAGTCGACCGTGTCTTCCTCGATGTCGCGCACCATCTCGAGCGCGAGCGGAGACATCTTGGTCTCGGTGTACCGCGGGGCGGCGGCTCCCTGGTTGCCGGGCGAGCCGAAGTTGCCCTGGCCGAGCGCGAGCGGGTAGCGCAGCGACCAGGGCTGCACGAGACGGACGAGCGCGTCGTAGATCGGGGCGTCACCGTGCGGGTGGTACTGACCCATCACCTCGCCGACGACTCTGGCGCACTTCGAGAACGACTTGTCGGGCCGGAAGCCGCCGTCGTACATGCCGTAGATCACCCGGCGGTGCACGGGCTTGAGTCCGTCTTCGACGCGCGGCAGCGCGCGACCGACGATCACGCTCATCGCGTAGTCGAGATAGCTGCGCTGCATCTCGTACTGCAGATCGACCTGGTCGATCTGGCCGTGATTGTGCTCGGGAGCGTCGGGCAGTGCGTCGTCAGTCATGTGATTCTTCTCTGTGTACCGGTCGCTGAGCTCGTCGAGGGATCAGATGTCGAGGAAGCGGACGTCTTTGGCGTTGCGCTGGATGAAGGAGCGCCGCGACTCGACGTCTTCGCCCATCAGCACCGAGAAGATCTCGTCGGCCGCGGCGGCGTCGTCGATGGTGACCTGCAGCAGCGTGCGGGTCTCCGGATCCATGGTCGTCTCCCACAGCTCCTTGTCGTTCATCTCGCCGAGGCCCTTGTAGCGCTGGATGCCGTTGTCCTTCGGAATGCGCTTCCCGCCGGCGACGCCCTCGGTGAGCAGCGCGTCGCGCTCGCGATCGCTGTAGACGTACTCGTGCGGGGCGTTCGACCACTTCAGCCGGTAGAGCGGGGGCTGGGCGAGGTAGACGAAGCCCGCCTCGATGAGCCCGCGCATGTAGCGGAACAGGAGGGTGAGCAGCAGCGTCGTGATGTGCTGGCCGTCGACGTCGGCATCGGCCATCAGGACGATCTTGTGGTACCGGGCCTTGGTGATGTCGAAGTCCTCGCCGATGCCCGTGCCGAAGGCCTGGATCATCGCCTGGACCTCTTTGTTGCCGAGCGCGCGGTCGAGCCGGGCCCGCTCGACGTTGAGGATCTTGCCGCGCAGCGCCAGGATCGCCTGCGTGTGCGGGTCGCGTCCCTGCACCGCCGAACCGCCGGCCGAGTCGCCCTCCACGAGGAAGATCTCGCTGATCGACGGGTCTTTGCTCGTGCAGTCCTTGAGCTTGTCGGGCATCGCGGCGCTCTCGAACACGCTCTTGCGTCGCGCGGTCTCGCGCGCCTTGCGCGCAGCGAGCCGGGCGGTGGCGGCGTCGATGGCCTTCCGGATGATGTTCTTCGCCTGCGCCGGGTTGCGGTCGAACCAGTCGCCGAGCCGGTCGCCGACGACCTTCTGCACGAAGGCCTTCGCCTCGGTGTTGCCGAGCTTCGTCTTGGTCTGGCCCTCGAACTGCGGCTCGGACAGCTTGACGGAGATGACGGCGGTGAGACCCTCGCGCACGTCGTCGCCCGACAGGTTGTCGTCCTTCTCCTTGAGCAGCCCGTTGGCGCGGGCGTACTTGTTCACCAGCGTCGTCAGCGCGGCGCGGAAGCCCTCTTCGTGCGTTCCGCCCTCGTGTGTGTTGATGGTGTTCGCGTAGGTGAAGACGTTCTCGGTGTAGCTCGTCGTCCACTGCATCGCGACCTCGAGGGCGATCTTGCGCTCGGTGTCCTCCGACTCGAAGTCGATGATCACCTCGTTGACGTGATCGGCGTGGCGCACCTTGTTGAGGTATTCGACGTAGTCGACGAGCCCTCGTTCGTAGAGGAAGGTGTCGTGCCGCTGCACGAGCACGGTCGTGCCGGGCTCGACCTCTTCGTCGATCGCGGCCTGCGGGCGCTCGTCGAGAAGGTCGATGCGCAGCCCCTTATTGAGGAAGGCCATCTGCTGGAAGCGCGTGCGGAGCGTCTCGTAGTCGAAGTCGACGCTCTCGAAGATGGACGCGTCGGGCCAGAACGTGATGGTCGTGCCGGTCTCGTCGCTCTCCTCGGCGCGCTCGAGTGGCGCCTGCGGAACACCGCCGTCGCGGTACGACTGGCGCCACACGTAGCCCTGACGGCGCACCTCGACCTCGAGGCGCGTGGACAGGGCGTTGACGACGGAGGAGCCGACGCCGTGCAGGCCGCCCGACACCGCGTAGCCGCCGCCGCCGAACTTGCCGCCGGCGTGCAGCACGGTCAGCACGACCTCGACGGTCGACTTTCCCTCGGTCTTGTGGACGTCGACCGGGATGCCGCGACCGTTGTCGACGACGCGCACGGCGCCGTCGGCGAGGATCGTGACGAGGATCGTGTCGCAGTAGCCGGCGAGGGCCTCGTCGACCGAGTTGTCGACGATCTCCTGCACGAGGTGGTGGAGACCGCGGGGCCCCGTGGAGCCGATGTACATGCCGGGTCGTTTGCGAACCGCCTCGAGTCCCTCGAGGACCTGGATCTCGTCGGCCCCGTATTCGTTGTGAACCTTCGGTGCGGGCTGCGATTCGGGTTCTTCAGGAACGCTGTCGGGGGTGAGTGACGTCATAGGTTCGAGCGCTCCACATCGGTTCGTCGGTCATTTCCAGTCTATCAAAGACGTGAGGCCGGCACCGGTTCTGCGCCTCTGTGCCGCGATCAAATGCTTGTGGAGGAGTCCGGACGTGGCTCAGCCGTAGGTATCGCGCGGACCGCGCCCTGGAATGGCTCTGGGACCCCATTTCCAGGAGGGGACGTCAGGCCCGATGAAGCGGACGTTCTCGACCCCTGCCTCGGGGAAGCGCCGAAGCACCTCCGAGAGGATGTGCGCGCGCATCAGCTGGAGCTGCTTCGCCCACGCCGTGGAGTCGGCCTGGACGGTGAGGGTGCCGTCGGAGAGCGCGACGAGTTTCGTGTGCCGCGCGGTGTCCGCACCGGCCACGTCCTCCCACTGCAGCACCAGGTCCTCGCGGGCCAGCTGCGGGTCCCAGCCGGCCGTCCGGGTGAGTGTGGCGAGCACGTCGCCGACGCCGTGCGGGTCGCGACCCTTGCTGAACGGCTCGTTCTCGTCGTCGCGGCGCACGCGGGTGCGTCGCGACCGGCGGGGCGACGGCGCCATGCCGCGCAGCCGCATGTAGGTCGCGATCGTCTCGGGGATGTCGTCGATGCCGGACGCCTCGGTGCGCGCAGCCGGTGCGGCGCCGTCTGCCGGCTCAGACATCCGCCGCCTCCAGGATGCGCCCGGCCTCCACCCGCACGATCCGGGCGCGAAGGCCCGCCGGCACGTCGGCCTCGACCGCGGCGGTGACGATGACCTGCTCGTAGTCGGCCGCCAATGTCGCGAGCCGGGCTCGGCGATCGGCGTCGAGCTCGGCGAACACGTCGTCGAGGATCAGCACCGGGTCGCCGAGCTGCGACTCGGCGCGGAGCAGGTCGGCCGAGGCGAGACGCAGGCTGAGGGCGACCGACCACGACTCCCCGTGCGACGCGTATCCCTTGACCGGCAGGCCGCGCACCCGCAGGACGAGGTCGTCGCGGTGGGGTCCGACGAGGGTGATGCCGCGCTCGAGCTCGGCCGAGCGCTTGGCCGTCAGGGCCGCGCGGAAGAGCTCGGCGATCTGCGCGGGAGTGGATGCCGCGGCATCCGCGCCCTCTTCGTCCTCCTCCGGATCGCCGCCCCCGACCGACAGCGCCCACTCGATGCGCGGCTCGTGGTCGGCGCCGGCGATCGCGGTGTAGGCGCGCGACAGCGGTTCGGCGAGATCTTCTGCGAGACGGAGCCGAGCGACGATCACCTCGGTGCCGAGCGCGACGAGCTTGTCGTCCCACACATCGAGCGTGGAGAGCGCATCGCCGCGTATGCCGCGGGCCCGCGCCGACTTGAGGAGCGCGGTGCGCTGGCGCAGCACGCGGTCGTAGTCGGCGAAGACACCCGCCAGCCGCGGTGAGCGCTGCACGAGGAGCTGGTCGGCGAAGCGACGGCGGGCGGAGGGATCGGATCGTACGATCTGCAGATCCTCCGGGGCGAAGAGGACGACCTGCGCATAGCGCGGCAGCTCGGTCACCTTCACCGGAGCACCGCCGATGCGCGCCTTGTTCGCCCCCTGCCGGTTGAGCTGCACCTCGAGCTGCACGCTGCGTTCGCCATGGCGGAGGCGAGCGCGGATGATGGCGGCATCGGCACCGTCGCGCACCATCGGCGCATCGCTCGAGACCCGGTGGGAGCCGAGCGTCGCGAAGAAGCCGATGGCCTCGGCCAGGTTCGTCTTGCCCTGGCCGTTGCGGCCGACGAAGACGTTCGGCCCGGGCACGAGCGCGACATCGGCGACCGCGTAGTTGCGGAAGTCGATGAGGTTCAGGTGCTCCACGATCACTGTGACACCCTATTCGGCGCCACCCACACCCGCTCCGGGACGAGGAACCGGATCAGCGCAGGAGGAGGTTCGGCTGCAGCAGGTACTTGAACGAGCCGTCGCCGCCCTTGTCGACCGAGGTCTGCGGGGTGACGAGCACCGGGCTCAGCTTGTTCGCGTTCTCACTCGACGTGAACGTGATGCGCGCGAACTCGCTCCGGACAGCCGAGAGGGACTCGAGCAGGTACTGCGGATTGAGGCCCAGCGTCACGTCCTCGCCCACGAGGTTGGCGTCGACGGACTCGGTGGCCCGCGCCTGCTCCGTGCCCGAGGCATCCATCGACACGCTGTCGGTCGTGAACGTGAAGCGCAGCGGCGCCGAACGGTCCAGCACCAGCGCGACGCGACGGACGGCTTCGACCAGCTCGGCGGTGTTGACGACCGCGGCGTGCTCGGTGGCCTCGGGGAAGAGCCGCCGCACGGGCGGGAAGTTGCCCTTGATCAGCAGCGACGTCACCGTCTTGTTGCCGGCGGTGAACGCGATGATCTCGCGGTCGCCCGCCCCGGAGAAGGCGATCGAGATGTCGCCGCCGTGCGCGAAGGTCTTGCCGACCTCCTGCAGCGTCCGTGCCGGCACGAGGGCCGTCATCGTCTCCGCCGACGCCGCGGTGCCGCCGTCCCACGGGATCTCCCGGAGGGCGACCCGGTAGCGGTCGGTCGCGACGAGGCTCAGGCTCGTGCCGCTGACTTCGAGCTGCACGCCCGTGAGCACCGGGGTGACGTCGTCGCGCGAGGCGGCGAAGGCGACCTGGGCGATGGCGGTGGCGAAGTCCTCGGCCGGGACGAGGCCGGACTCTCCCGACACCTCGGGGATGGCGGGATATTCCTGCACCGGCATCGAGGCGAGCGTGAAGCGCGCGGACCCGCAGCTCAGGAGGATCCCGCCGTCGTCGTCGACCTCGATCTGGATCGGGGCGTTGGGCAGACGGCTGGCGATCTCGGACAGCAGACGTCCGTGCACGAGGATCGTGCCCGGGTCATCGACGGTCGCCTCGATCGTGGTGCGTGCGGAGGCCTCATAGTCGAAGGCCGACAGCGAGAGTCCGGCGTCGCCCGCCTCGATCAGCACACCGGCCAGGATCGGCTGGGGGTTGCGCTGGGGAAGCAGCTTCACGACGAAGGACACTGCTTCGCTGAACACATCACGGTTGACGTGGAATTTCACGCGGGCTCCCTCGACGACGGCATGGCTTACCCATGCTAGTGCCCGCGCCGAGACGCGCCAGCGGATCGGGCTCTCCGCCGTCGAGGTGATCGACGTCGCTTCATCAGAGAGTTAAGTGTCATCTTCTTAACCGCTGTGGAAACTGTGGATAAGTCGGTGGATCGTTGTCGTCCGCTGGGAACTACACGCGTGTGAGATGTGGACGCGCTGCGGAGGAGTCGACATCCGATCATCGACGCGTCGGCGCGGATTCACCCGCTGTCCACATCCGTGCACAGGTGTGTGATTCGTCGGCGGACTTATCCACAAGTTATCCACACTGTGCAGAACGCGATGATGGCGTCCGCCGACGTCGCTGTCAAGGACGATTCGGGGCCGCCTCGTGCGGAGCGCGACGAATGCGGGATCGACGAGCGTCATGCCCGCAGAGGCATGATCGGATGCTGCTCAGCGGCCGGCGCGGCCGAGCTGCGTGGTGATCTCCGTGACCTGGTTGTAGAGCGAGCGCCGCTCCTTCATGAGGTCGCTGATCTTCTTGTACGCGTACATCACGGTGGTGTGATCGCGGTTTCCGAAGAGCTGACCGATCTTGGGGAGGGAGAGGCTCGTGCGCTCCCGGCACAGGTACATGGCGATCTGGCGCGCGGTGGCGACGGCCTGCGAACGGCTCGAGCCGTAGAGGTCGTCCACCGTCAGCTTGAAGTACGCCGCGGTCGCCGTGATGATGTCCGTCGGCGAGATGACGTTGCCCTCGTCCTGATCGACGATGTCGCGCAGCACGGTCTGCGCCAGCGAGATGTCGAGGCTCGAGCGGTTGAGGCTCGCGAAGGCCGAGACGCGGATCAGCGCACCCTCCAGTTCACGGATGTTCTTCGACACGACGGTGGCGATGTACTCGAGCACCTCGTCGGGGATCTGCAGCCGCTCGCTCTGCGCCTTCTTGCGGAGGATCGCGATGCGCGTCTCGAGGTCGGGCGCCTGCACGTCGGTGATGAGGCCCCACTCGAAGCGGCTGCGCATGCGGTCCTCGAAGCCGGTGAGGTGCTTGGGCGGCACGTCGCTGGTGATCACGACCTGCTTGTCATGGTCGTGCAGGGTGTTGAAGGTGTGGAAGAACGCCTCCTGCGTCTCGGCACGTCCCTGCAGGAACTGGATGTCGTCGATCATGAGGATGTCGACGTCGCGGTACCGGGCCTGGAAGGCCGAGCCGCGGTTGTTCGCGATCGAGTTGATGAAGTCGTTGGTGAACTCTTCGCTCGAGACGTAGCGCACCCGCACACCGGGGAACATGCTGACGGCGTAGTCGCCGATGGCGTGGAGCAGGTGCGTCTTGCCGAGACCCGAGTCCCCGTAGATGAACAGCGGGTTGTAGGCCTTGGCCGGCGCCTCGGCGACAGCGACGGCGGCCGCGTGCGCGAAGCGGTTGGACTGGCCGATGACGAAGTTGTCGAACGTGTACTTGGGGTTGAGGCGGGTGTCGCTCCGCGAACCGGATGCCGCGGCATCCGGCTGCTCATCGAGACTGGGCCGCTCGAGCACCGGGGCCGGCGACGACGCGGGAGCCGAGACGGGCGCGGAGGAGCTGACGGGCGGCTGATCGATGAGGTCGGGGTTCACGACCACCCGGAAGCTGGACACGTCGTCGTCGCCGACGCGGGCCAGGGCCTCCATGAGCGACAGGCGCATGCGCTTGTTGATCTGCGCCGCGGTCAGGTCGTTCGGCACGTCGAGGTAGAGCGTTCCGCCCATGACGCCCTGCGGCACGGCGAGGCTGAGGAAGCCCTGCAGCTGCGGCGTGACGCGGTCGTCGGCCGTGAGCTCGGACAGCACCTTCGCCCAGATCGGAACGTCTGGTGCGTCGTGCTGTGACATGGCCCCCCCGGGGTGATCGATGTTCCGCAGGACCGACGGCGAGAAGACCTCGAGCCTGTGGATAACTGCCGGAGCCACGCTAGTCAGCGGGCGCGTCGGGAGCAAACTCCACTGTAGAACCGCCCCGCGTGTC